>CAZVOK010000001.1:0-320827 GCA_964628805.1 uncultured Candidatus Peribacteria bacterium
GAATTTTCATGCTCATGCTGAGGAAAGTATACACGAGTGGACAGATGTAGGCATCCCTTTCACAAAAGACCTCTCTGAGACATAAAACCGTTAAACGTAGCTCTCGAAATGGATATCTGCCTTCGGAATACCGAGAGCGAAGCACTGTTCCTTCAGCTCTTTGACGGTCACCGAAGCACCGCAGATGTAGGCGCTGGGAGTAGAAATCGATTGAAGAATGCGTGGCAATAGCTCTTGCAGAGAGCCGGTCTCTCCATGCCAATCGGCGTCCCCACTCAGATAGGAAATGTGTGCATGGAAGTTCGGATGTTCCTGTTCGAGTTTCTGCCATTCATCCGCCCAGAAAAGATCCTCAGATTTCAAGACGCCGAAGAGAAGGTGTATGCGCCTCGTGTCTCTCTGTTCTTTCAGTGCCCAGAGGATCTGCGAACGAATTGGCGCGATACCAGTCCCCGTTGCAATGAAAAGATACGGCTTCTCTGGCGCAGGATCGAGCTTGAAATTTCCGAACGATCCCTGCATACGAACAGACATTCCAGCATCGAGCACATTCTCTATCCATCGGCTCGCTCTCCCGTTTGGAACGAGCTTGATCACGAAGAGAAGATCCCGCTCTGAGGGAGTAGAAGCAATGGAGTACGCGCGCGGCTGTATGTCATTCACATTCTCGATCAAGGGGACATCGAAGAGAACGAATTGCCCCGATGCGAAAGAAAATGTGTCTGGCTTCCCGAAGCGTAACTCATACACAGAAGGCGCGATGCAAAGCTTCTGCAGACAGGTGGTTGTGAAAGAACGATTAAGTTTCATACATCAAGGCGTCACCTGTGGAAAGAACTGAATGAGGGGAGTAGAATGCGAGCGATGCAAACGATCGAAGCAATCAAGACGAGGCGTGCCGTGCGCGGATGGAGCGACAAAGAGGTGTCCGATGAAACTCTCCTTGCAATTTTGGATGCGGGGAGATTCGCGCCGAGTCCTCTCAATTCCCAGCCATGGCATTTCACGGTTGTACGAGAGAAAGAAGCTATTCAAAAGCTTATGGACAAAGCGAATCATGGATCGTTTCTCGCCTCTGCGAAGGTTGTGATTGTTGTGACCGTGAGTCAGCAAGCGAAGGTAGACGAGTGGCTGTCGGAGCATGAGCAGCACATCTACAGTGGCGTGTGTGCGATGGAGAATATCTGGCTTGCGGCGTGGGACATGGGTCTCGGCGTGTGCTGGGTGACTGTGGATGAAGCGACAACAAGAAAGCTGCTTGCCATTCCCGAGAATCAGAAACTCCTTGGGAGTCTTGCGCTCGGGCATCCTGCCCATCCTGCAAAGCCGCATGGAGAACAGGATAGGAAACCTCTTTCCGACATGATGTCGTTTGAGAAGTTTGGTGGCCAAAAGTGAGAGTGGGCGTGAGAGATTCAAGGGTAATAGGAAGAATCAATTCGCAAGCCACCCGCCATCGACATAGAGCGTCGCTCCTGTGATGTAGCTGGCTTCTTCGGAAGAAAGGAACACGACAGCAGCCGCAATTTCCTCAAGCTTGCCCATTCGTTTCATGGGGATATGGGCAAAGAGTCCTTCCCGTGCCTCCTTCGTCATCTTCGCTCCCTCTACCATGGGCGTATCGATAGCCCCCGGTGCGATGACATTTACCGTGATTCCGTACTGTGCCCACTCAATGGCGAGCGTTTCATTCATGCCGATGATTCCTCCTTTGGATGCTGTGTAGTGTGCGGCACCGGGGAAGCCGATGCCGGTTGATCCCGAGGCAACGGAAGAGATGTTGATGATGCGACCCCACTTGCGCTTCGCCATATCCTTTGCCGCCTGCTGCGCACAGAGGAACTGTCCTTTAAGATTGATTGCAATCGTCTGCTCCCACTCCTCCTCAGTCAGATCCAATGCCATCTTGGGTGCGAAGATCCCCGCATTGTTCACGAGAATGTCGATCTGACCGTACTGCTTGATGACGTCGGCAAAGACTTTCTCCACTTCTGCTTTATTTGATACATCCATCTCGAAGCATGCGGCCTCGCCGCCCTTTGATTGGATCTCCGTTACCACTTTCTTGCATTGATCGATTTTTCGGTCGGTGAGGATGACCTTCGCTCCTTGCGAAGCGAGAGCGATAGCATCAGCTCTGCCCATGCCCTGAGCAGCACCGGTAACGAGAGCAATTTTGTCATGGAGCTGGAACATATTGAGGAGGGGAAGGAGTAACAGAAGTCTCTGGTTCAAAGAGCTTGATGAGTTTGTCTCCCCACTTCATAACGCGCTCCTCCTGCCCGTAGGGTTCGTTCACGACGATAAGCGGCATGAGTCCTGCCTTCGCGTGCGAAGCTTTGAGGAACCACATGAATTTCTCTGTACAGCGCGTTGTGTAGTAATACCGATCATCGCCGAGGCTGATGAAGGCGATCTTCCTTCCGGTGAGATCGATGTCCTTCGCGCGCTCGAAGAGAAAACGATGCATGTATTCGTTCAGTTGTCCTTCTATGCCTCCAAAATTCCACGTTCCCGATCCGAGAATAACGAGATCCCCGCGCAGAAGATCCTCGGGCTTTGTGAGTTCCACCCGTTGCCTTTCCACCTCTATCTGCGGCGCTTTTTCCTTCAGATAGTCGATGAGCGTATCCACCACATACTCCGTGTGGCCGCTTGTTGAGGCGTAAATGATGTGGATGGAGGGCATGTAAATTTCTGTGGGAAGGAGGCGCGGCGTCATTCATCTTGGAATGCATCTCCCGCCGCGCCTCTGATGTAAAAGAAAACCATTACCGGTGCGCCGTCCGTCGGGTCGCTGCAACTACCAGAGCGTGAGCGGCAGGCGGGACGAGGAGCAAGGAGCGCGTGATCGGCTCGAACCACGAAGGGTGGTGGACCGCGAACGCTCCAGAGCGCTTCGGCCGGTGATGGATGTGCACGCGCATGTGAGGCTCGAAAGCACCCGCACCATAAACTTTCGGCGAAAGATCGCAAGAGGGTCAGGAACACTCTTTTGGCTCAGATTTGCCACGATTAGGTTCTCAATCGGACCAAGTTTCGAGGAAATCCGCAGGAAAGAGTCCTGCAATTTTCACTGCTTGGACATCGGGACTCAGCAGACGATGGTTGTACTTCCATTCCAACTCTTTGAGATAGAGTCCCATGTTTTCAGGATCGACTCCGTGATGTTTGCGTAGCCGCTCCTCCGTCCAAGACCAGAAGCTCTCCATGCCGTCCTGCTGTTTTTTATTATCCTTAAAACGATGAAAGGTGCCGTTGCAGATGAAGCCGCTGAAGGCGGTGGATGCTTTGCTGGCTTCCTTTGGCTCATCCTGCAGGGGTTCGAGGAACACTTTCCCATTCGCAAGTTCCCGCACGCCGAAGACCGGTGCGTCTCCTTTCTGTCTGCCCTTGCAGTAATAGGAATTGCCGCAGCGTTTGCAGTATTCACTCCCGTGGATGCCTCGGCATGTGGGTTCCGTATCGATCATGAGCCGTATTTTCCCCGGCACGAGATTCTGCTCTGTAAGCAAATACCGAATATTATTGTAGATGTCGGAGACGAGGCGATGGCGGATCTTGGAAATCTGCGAGGCTCGGTGTGCCGTGAAATCGAGCGTGAAGCAGAGGAGGACATCAGCATACTGTTGGAGTTTCGTTTGGTCTGTTTTCTTGCGCGGCTCGAATCTCTTTTCGCAGACGCTGCACTTTTTCCTGCCATCTTTGAGTGTGTAGAGCTTCGTTCGTACCTTGCAGTTTGGGCAGAGGACGTGACGCGATGCGTCGCGTGATCCATGACGCATTTTTTCCTTGAAATGTGGCAGGAGAAAATCGGAGTTTAAGATCATCAGGAAGCGAAAAAGGAAGTGTAGTATAGTCCGAATTAGTGCCTAAGTGTAGCCCTATCTTTCCTTATTGCGACCGCATTGATTTTATGTCCGTCAAGAGCCAAGATGGTTCGTAATGTTTCAATCAAAGAAAAACGCATCGGCAGTGGCACAGGCCGATCAGAAATCGGCCTGTGCTTTTGACTACATAGAGCCGAATTCCTGCTATCTCGACTCTGCCTGCCAGACCCTGCGGCCGCAACAGGTCATCGATGCAGAGACCGAATATTACCTCCAATACAACGCCTGTGGCGGCCGCGTGAAATACAAATGGGGCACGATGGTCGATGAGAAGGTTCAGAAAGCAAGGAAGCTCCTGCTGCAGCTGTCTGGCAAAAGTGAGAAAGACTACTGCGTCGCCTTCACGCTCAATACCACCTACGGCATCAACCTCATCCTCCATCAGCTCAAAGCGAAAGATTTTACGAAGATCGTTACATCGGACATCGAGCATAATTCCGTGAATCTGCCCACGATGACATGGGCGAAGAGACACAACGCCGAGCGTCTGGTGCTGCAACGCGGAGACGACGGCAGCGTGTATTACAAGACATCAGATCTGGAGCAAAGCGTCGTGCTGCTTAATTCTGTGTCGAATATTGATGGTCGTGCGGCACAGAACTTGCAGCAATTGGCGGAGAAGACGCATGAGAAAGGAGGTATTCTCCTCGTGGATGCGGCACAGGGCTTTGCTCATGATGTGGAACGGTTGCAGGATACTGACTTCGATGCCGCGTTCGGATCAGGACATAAGATGTACGGACCCTCCATCGGCTTCATCGTCATCAAACGCTCTCTCCTCGACCGGCTCGATCCCTTCTTCATCGGCGGAGGAACCGTCACAGATGTGACGAGCGACAGCTATTCCCTTCTGCGCAAAGGTGAGGAAGCGCATGCGGTGCTCGAAGCGGGACTGCAGAACTGGGGCGGTATCCTCGGACTCGGCACGGCCGTATGGTGGTTTGTGATGCAGCAGGGAGCGAGAGAACGGGAGCGGCAGCTCGCGGACATGCTCTTCCAGAGATTGCAGGGACTATCGCGCATCCATCTGCTGAACCGTGCCCCAAGTCCTATCGTGAGCTTCCACGTCGATGGGATCGATGCGCACCGTCTCGCACTCTACCTATCGGAGCAAAACATCATGTGCCGCAGCGGATACTTCTGCTGCCATAACTATCTGCAGCACCAATTGAACCTCCCGCCACTCCTACGTGTGTCGCTTGGCCTCTACAATACTCCCGCACACATCGAGAAGTTCCTCGATGCGCTCAAAAAAATTCTTACCGCCTTCTAAATGTTCTGCATTGCCGCCTTCATCGTCTTCGCCATCCTCGCCATCTTCTCTGCGAGTTTCCGTCCGCTTGCCGCAAAAGCTTGGCACTGTGTGGTGCGGCGCGTGACGTTCCGTCCCTGTGACATCACGTTCAGCGAGGAGATGAAGGGCAAACTTGTGGGCAAACTCGTCTTCACACATCCGCGCCTCGCACGGTTCCTCAACCGATGGATCGACTGGATCTCTTTCGCGTTCGTTATTCTTAGCATCTGGAGTCTCCTCTACGTTGCCAATGCTGGCCTCAATCTCTGGGTCTATGACACCTGCGATCCGAGGAGTGCGGAGTCCTGTTCACTCTCAGGAGAAGCCTGCAGCATCGACCAAGCGTCTCTCGGCCTCTTCCAAGCAGTTGATGAGAACCGCATCGGGGAGTGGGCGGCTGGTCCCTTCGTGCGCTTCGCTGAGACGATCTCCCGTATTCCTGATCGTCTGAAGACATGGGAAGCGAAGGAGTATCTCGGACCCACCGCGACCTATTATCGTCCGCTGGATGAGAGCAAGCCATACGCCCTTGAAGTGATCGACCCCGGTTGCAAGTTCTGCAAGAAGCTCACAGGAAACATGAAGGAGGCAGGCGCGATGGAAGCTATCAACGTGTCGTATCTGCTCTATCCGATCAAAAAGAGCGGGACGGGAGGCTATAAGTTCCCGCACTCTCCGCTCATGGCTTCCTACGTCGAGGCGACAAAGCGCGTACCGCTCACGCAGGGTGATACATCTGTCGCCGGAGACTGGCAGCTCCTCGGGAAAATCTTTGCTGAACCCGAAGGCAATGACGTGGATCTCCAGACGAAGTTCAATATCGGTATGGGCAGAACGGATGCCGAGAGAATGCTCAAAACTCTTCTGCAGGAAATTGGATATAGCGCATCGGAGATCGAGCGCATTGCAGCGCTGGCCGTTTCAGCGGAGGTGCAAGAGAGCTTGGATGCGCAGCGCGTGATCGTGGAGGAGCGAATTCGCACGATCAAGATTCCCACTCTCCTTTTCGGAGGACGGCGATTTGATCGCGTAATCAGTCCTGAGAAACTGAAAGGGCTGATGAAATAATTCTTTTCCTCTCTACTTGTATGCCATCCATTCACTTCCTCGAAGTAGACAAAGAAGATGCCAAACTTGTGCGTGAGAAATTTCCCGATGCCGTGATTAGCGATGGTATCTTGCAAGGCAAAGACCTCATCGAGTTCTGCAAGCAGGCCGAGGCGGTCTCTTGCTTCATCAACACGCGATTTTCCAAGGACATCATCGACAATCTTCCGAAGCTGAAACTCCTTTGCACGCGCTCAGTCGGGTATGACCACATCGATCTCGCGGCTTGCACGGAACGCGGCATCACCGCCTGCAACGTGCCCGACTACGGCTCCCATGTCATCGCGGAACATGTATTCGCGCTTCTCCTTTCTACATTGCGGCACATTCGCGAAGGGCACGAAAAGGTTGAAGGCGGCACATTCGATTATCACGGACTGCGGGGGATGGCACTGAGAGGGAAAACTATCGGCATCCTTGGCACGGGGAAGATAGGGAGAAAGGTCGCACAGATCGCCCACGGCTTCGGCATGACAATCCTTGCTGTCGATCAGTGCCGCACTATCGAGATCGTGGATCTGCTTGGGGTGCAGTATGTTCCTCTCGAAACACTGCTATCCCAAAGTGACATCATCACGCTGCATTTACCAAATACGCAGGAGACGGAGCATATTATCGACGCTGAGGCGTTCGCACAGATGAAAGACGGCATCATTCTCGTCAATACTGCTCGGGGGTCACTGATCGACTCCCATGCGCTTCTCGATGCCCTAAAAAGCGGCAAAGTCGGATATGCCCTTTTAGATGTGCTGGAGCATGAACAGAACTTTTCTGAAAATAAGGAGCTTGTCTCTCATCCTCACGTTGTTGCTACTCCCCATATTGCTTTCTATGCAGATGATTCCATGCGGAACATGTTCCTGAATAGCTTCCTGAGTATTGAGGAGTGGCTCCAAGGAAAGGAGCCAGAGCACGTCGTGCAGCCGCTCAATGTTGTGTGTGATCTGCCAAAAGTTCAGCGTGGCAAATCGGACATCGACTGGAAGCAAGTCGGAGCACTGCCATGGAAACGGCACTCCGCACTCTAGTACTTCTCCCACATGGCAAAAGTCACATTCAACTACGAAGGCCAAGTCAAAACATTTGAAGTTCCCGATGGTCAGACCATCCTCCAGATTGCATTGGATAATGGTATCTATATGGAAAATGCATGCGGTGGGAACGGTTTTTGTACAACCTGTATATGTACCGTGAAGGAAGGGATGCAGAATCTAACTGGGCGCAATGATCGCGAGGAAAGCATGGGCGTCACAATGGATCCTTATCGTCTCAGCTGCCAAGCACGAGCAAGCGGCGATGTCACTATTGAAGTGTCCGACAATGGTTGAATTCCTCTTTCGTGTCAGTAATAACGCGTCCCATCCTTGTCGATAAAGATCACATTCGGATCATCCAATGGTTCTTGATTTTTTATTTCCCGCATGATTTCAATGAATCGTCCGATCACTTCGCTGGGATCGCAATCTTTTTCAGATGCCTCAGATCTGAAGAGAAGAGGCTGAGATTCATCGCTCATAAACAGACTATGGCACCCATCATCCTTTCTCACCACGCTTCAAAGAGCGTGATGGACTCGTCCTCTTGGCACGTTTCTAGCGATGCGCTTTCATAGAGGGAGTTTATGGATTTCGATCAAGCCATCGAACGACTAACAAAGGCTCTCAAGAAATCAAATCCAGTTCGGTTCAATCGTTACTGGATCAGCTTGCATGAACCCAAAGTCTACAAATTTATCACGAAGAATATCAAAACGGAACTGGGAAGAACGGACTGGGATCGTGTCACTCTCAAGCTGGATCGCTCTCTCCAAGTTCTCTGGCATGAGGAGAGGATTGCAAAACTCCTGCCGTACAGTGATCCCAAAGAAGTGCAGATCGTGCTCAGGAAATATTGGGACAAGCGCTATGTTTTTTTCACCTATGAGAGAGGAGAAGACGATGAGATACGTAACCTCATCAGTGTCGCACTCGTCCGTCTCGCACAGAGAGGAAACGTAGCAGCCGAGGAAGAACTGATGGATTTCCTCGTTCTCATGACAGGAGATTGGGTGAACCATTATCCATATCTCTGGCGATGGCAGTGGTACCCGGGGCAACTGAGGGAAAAATGTAAGTGGTGTATTTACCACTATCGGTACACCGGTACTTTCTCTGGCTATCTCTACAAGTCCTTAGAGTTTTCCGCGATGTACCTGCCGAGACCGCAGCTCTTGGATGACACCATGCAAGATGGCGACCTGAGAAGAGTTGACTGTGTTGTTCAAGATCTGGAAACCGGTGAAAACCAGATGGCACCGTACAATAGGTACTCCCTGTAATCATATTTTCGGATATAATCGGATATACAGCATGTGTCTCTATTTATTTTGGCTTCCATAAGCCAAAATGTTGATGTAGTCAAGGCGTGAGACACACCCCCTTTGTACTGTCTCATTTGTCTCATTTCATGGAGGTGATCCGCTTGCCCTACCCCCCTCAAAACAAGCCCCTCTACAACTCCCAAACACCCCCTCAAAATTGGGTGTGCGACCCGTCCGTTCAGCCAAGACGTACAGGTGTTAATAGACCCTTCTGCCCGGGCAAGAGGGAAATTGGTAGTGGATAGACCCGCTTGCCTATTTGCTCTGATTTGCCATATGGAATTTCCGGTATGATTTACATATGTCGCAGAATAGTAGTTCCATAGGGTATGTCTTCCGCTGCACCGACAGAACAATGCGTGAATGCTTCAGTCGGATGCTGTTTGGAGAGAAGGATTACCAGAACTATCAAGAGATGGTTTTTCAGGTTAAACCCGGCGATTACCTCTTTTTGCATAACAACACCACTCTGCAACTCTATGGTGTGTTTCGAGCCGTCACCACAGGTCAACGAAACATTATGCCAGAGGCATGGGGTGGCGGCTTCCCTCTTCAGGTAAAGGTGGAATGGGCCCCAAAGTTCGAGAAGCCTTTGCCACGGGAAATTACCGAGGAAGTAATGAGCTTCTGGGGAAAAACTAAGCGTCATCCGCATGAATACCTGCATGGCTTGCAGATCCCGGCCCTCATTCGTCTGTTTGAGACATACGCGCCTATCTCACAGGAAGAATTCGATTTCCGTCTGCGGCACAAGAGAATCTATCCGGCCTTGGATGGGCATTGGGTGAGGAGCTTTGCAGAATGTATGATTGACGACTGGCTCTTCAAGCATCGCATCCCTCATGGATATGAAGCTCGGCTACCGATGATGAAGGATCGATTCTGTGATTTCTTCATTCCTTATGGGGAGGAACGGGTTTATATCGAGTATTGGGGTATGGAAGATAACGCGAAGTACCGCGAAAATATGCAAGAGAAAATTGCTCTGTATCAACAGCATAATCTTCCATTGATTGAGCTACGCCGGACGGATCTCGATCATCTTGAAGAGATAATGCCAGGGAAATTGCGAGAGTTTTTGCTCAATCATAAATTTTTGTAGTATATGGAAGAGCAGAAAGCATTCTTTGTAGCTGATGCAAAACGGCTACACAGAGAGACTCAAAGGCGTACAAAATTTGCGGATTTTCTGGCCGCTCAATATGAGCGATTCCAAAAGACCTTTCCCAGGCCCAGACCTTTGGATCGGGGCGAATATCAATCTTGGGTATATTCATTGCCTCCCTTTGCCCAGTTACTAATTGATGCAGGTCTTACGGAAAACCATATAGTGATAGTCGAAGGCATATTGCAGATCAGGGATAGGATTAAGCGGATAGACACTATTGTCTGCGGGCAACAGGAAGATGGTGCTCCAAGTGTGATGCTCAACGAGCTAAAGAGATGGAACGACTCCAATGGTTTCTCCGTCACCTATTCAAGTTTGCCCAGATATGTCCGTTTACTTCAACATGGCGAATTCTATCGGGAAGAAGAGCACCCCTCGATAAAAATTGGTATATGCAGAAATGTCATTTCTCATCGTCTTGGAGAAGCCTTAGGTGTAAAGAAAAGTGAAGTGGGAGTAAGAGGATTTTCGATCTTTGATCAACAGAAAGAGAATTTTAATGAGGATTGGAATACAGTCCTACATGCACGGAGATATAAAAATGAGGTAAAGGGTTCGTTTCCGGCAATAATTACTGCTAATAGAATGACTGGAATCAAAGATAATATTTCTAGATATATCGGAAGCGGAGAAGGCCAAGAGTTATCTGAAACAATATTGGAAAAAATATTGGGATATAATAAAGATGAAATTAGAATTAACGATTCTATTGTTTAAAGTACGATTTCGCTCAATTTTGTCACCTTCTTAAATTTCACGTCCTCGAGCTTCTCAAAGTGACGCGCACCGCACCGGATTTTCATTTCCTCCTGTATGCGCAGATCGTCTGCGTCCAGAGACGACTTCGTTTCCGCCACAAAGTAGATTCGTTCGTCTTTCTCAAACACAATCGCCCAGTCAGGGTTATACTTCCCGATAGGTGTCTCAATGGTGAACCATCCCGGAAGTTTCACATAAAACTTCACATCAGTACGGCTCTCCAGATCCTTCGCAAATTGCGTTTCCACGTCCGAGTCGACTTTTACATAATCGTACAAGGTCTTCTCTTGGTTTTGAACCTGCACCATATCTTCCAAGTATCCTTTCAGTTCCGCGTTCTCAAAGCGTTCCATCGCCCAATAGTCATCGGCAATCTTCTCGTACTTGATACCATCGACCATCATTCCGCGCAGAATGCGATTGATCTCATGCACGACGGTATCCATGAATTGCTGAGGGTTCTTGAGAATGTCCGAAACCTTGCCGGACGTGATCAGGATGCGGCAAATCGTGTCCTTGGTGAGCCTCGTTTTGTCCTGAACGTAGCTCAATACATCGGGGATTCCCACGATGGTCGGCTGTAGGGATCGTTCGTCCACGTCGCGGAATTCAGTGCCAACGCCTTTAGTCGTCATGGTGATGGTTCCTTTCAGGTATCGGATTTTCGGAGCCGTGAATTCCTTGGCGGCAATGGCCTTGGCTGCATTCTCAATCAGCGTCTCGGTGTCATACCTGACCTGATAGCGGGTCTTGTGCTTGATACGCTCCCAGAGAGCCTTAAAGTTTTCATCGAGCTTGTAGCCCTTCCTGAGAGTAATAGCCGCAACGTTTTTCTTGCTCTTTACGCGTCCTTCAAAGTTCACGCCGCAATCCTGCTCGATCTCAGTTTGCAGCGTCTTGGCAAAGTCTTCGTAGCTCTCATTGGCTGTAACTGTCAGCACGTTCAGATCACGGTCATACACGCGCTGTCCGTCTTGATTCACGGGGAGACGTAACCCGCGTCCGATCTCTTGTCGCTTCTTCATATCAGAGCGCGTTTCATTGAGGGTGCAAATCTGAAACACGTTCGGGTTGTCCCATCCCTCGCGTAGCGCGGAGTGGGAGAAGATGAACCTGAGAGGCACGTCCGATGACAATAGCTTCTCCTTTTCTTTCATTATGAGGGCATACGTATCGTCATCGTCCTTCGTGGTGCCGTTGGTGTCTTTCAGGATGCCTTTCTTATCCTGTGAGAAGTAACCGTCATGCACGTCCTCCGTCGCGTACGGTATCAGCCCTTTGTACTGCGGGCGTTTGGCGACTTCTTTGAATATTTCCTCAAACCACAGTGCAAACTTACCCTTGGCAGCAGCTCCCTCTTGGTACTCGCGGTAATTCGCCACGCAGTCGATGAAGAACAGGGAAAGTACCTTTATACCCTTATCGCGCAGGATGCGCTCTTTTTCAAAATGCGTCTCAATGGTCTTTTGGATCTGTAAGCGCATGACAGCCTCGCGGTTGCCTCCCTGTGTCTGTCCGGCAGTGAGCATGTTGCCATTACTGAATGTCACAGTCTGAGCTTTCACGTCCACGGATGCGACGCTATAGCCATCACGATAAACCTCGCGTTGGTTACTGAGCTTATATAAATCACTCTCGGTCATGCCCTTGGGACTCTTGCGGATGCTCATGGTTTTCCGCTTGATGCCATTGGGAGTGTTCACGTCGATTTCGAGCTTGATCGAGATGGAGTTTTTGGCCGATGAGACACCGACGAGCTTCACGTACGCGTCATTCATCCCGCCTTCATCGAGCACGCTATCGACTTCGATGCGTTTCACCAGTCCCAAGTCGTACGCCTTCACGGGGTCGAGGCGATAGACGAGGTTATAAGGATTCTTGTGCGTCGCCGAGTAGCGCAAGGCGCAGAGCGGATTCAGATTCATAATTGCCTTCCTGCGGATGTCGGTCTCCATGTTTTGTGGCTCGTCCACAATCACGATGGGGCGAGTTGCCTGCAAATAGCGGATGGGTACGCCCCAATCGCTGTTTTGATAAATGATGTTCGTCTCCTCCTTAGCGAAGGAATCAATATTGATCACCAGCACTTGCAGGGTATTGGTGGTAGCGAAGCTCTTTATCTGCCCACGTTTTTTCGGGTCATATACGCGGAAGTCCATTTCAGGTTTTTCATAGAGCGTGTCGAAGTGTTCTTTGGTGATTTGTAGGTTCTTTAGTACACCCTCCTTGATGGCAATACTTGGCACGACGATAATGAATTTCTTGAAGCCATATCGCTTATGCAGTTCTTGGATTGTGCGGAGATACACGTATGTCTTGCCTGTGCCTGTTTCCATTTCAATAGAGAAGTGCAGACCCTCGGCTGGTCGTGTCTCCTGCTGCATCGAGAATGTGAATGGCTCAAAAAAGCCACTAGTAATTTCAGATTTCTCAATCCCATTACGTTCCTGCACGGCGTGAAGGTTCTGCACGATACTGGATTGGTCAAGCATCAGGTTATTGCCGATAAGTAAATCACCATCAAATAATTGCCCTACTGGTTGCTGCATTTGAATCTCAAAGTCGCCCTTGGCGAGTGGCTGTCCTTCGAACAGGTCGGCAATCGCATTGATCGCGTCGATCTGGTAGGCCTGTGAGGGATCGAATTGAAGCTTCATTATTTCTTGGAAGAAATCGCTTTAATTTTCAAATAGGTTTTAATGGTATTAAGCATTTTGTAGAACACCCAAGTTACATACGGTTCTTCTAAACTTTCTTGTACTTTAGTTTTAGATTTATCACTTTTGTCGAGCATGTGACGAATACGCTTATTGTTTGCGACACTGAAAATATCGTCTTCTTCGCAGGATAAGTATTCATTGGATTTGAGGTCTTCACGCACAATCTCCAATAATTCATATAAGGCTTTTAATGCACTCTTTTTATCTTCCTCTGATGCATTCCTCCTGAAGAACAAATCTATCGCATGCTGTATTTTTGATTCATCATCTTCAATCAAGCCCAATGGCACGTGCTCATTTATTAATTGCTTCATTCCATCCTCTGGCAATTGCCTAATTATTCCGTCTTTCATTTCATACTTCCAATCTTCTAAGCATTCATTTATCTGATGTTCAAAGAAAAATAACCTCCTATCCCTCTCTTTTGAGTCAGCATAATCAAATTGGAATTGATATGTAGCGGTTAACATGTCAAACAAACTATCGAAATTTACAACACACGCCTCATAATTAGACGGCGTGAAGTCTGGGTCTTTTGTTTTTTTTAAAAAGTAATGATTCATCACTTCTAAATTAAATACATATTCTGTTCTGTAAGAAGCCGCGAGCCGCGGCCCACTCGCAATTCTTTCGGTTTGGAATAAGTAATCGCTCACATGCTTCCAGCATAATTGTTTTAGGATTTGAAAATCGCCTTTCTTTTTTGCACCCGATTTCAGTTCTGAATAAAGCAATTTTTTCATATAACGCGGAAATCAATCTTAGCGGCCTCCATTTGAAGCGCGGTATTCGTCTTTAATTGGTCGTTCCGCTTGAATGCACCATCGAGACAAATGATCTTCTGAGGCTTAGCGGCGATCACGGCATCAGCTAATGTCTGAGTCATGGAATCCTCAAGACACACGATCAGTTTGCCGCCATTGAGCACGTAGTACTTTATGCCATCGGCGTCTTTAGCCTCCACGGACACATTTAGATCCAAGCCGGATTTCAGTATGAGTTCATACATGACATTTTCCTGGGTGCTCTTTGCTTTCAGGTTGTCGATGAACATGTGCATTTGCTCGGCAAGTTCTTCAGCGTTAGCTAATTTATTTCGCCATATTTTGAAATTGCTTTCGTCGAGCTTGAATACCTTGAAGCCATAATCAATATCTGCATTTGTTTCATCCTTTATCTTCTGTCCAGCACGACGGATCCGCTCCTTCGATATATCTGCGATAGTTTTAAATCCTGCTTTATACGCTACGCTCTTCTGATCGCATATTTCTGGCAATTGAACAGAAATGCAGCGTCGGCTTCCTCCATCTTCTGCATTCGCCTGCATGACTGCATGTGCTGTTGTTCCTGAGCCCGCAAAAAAGTCTAGCACGATTGACCCTTGTTTGGCATTCGTACAGTATTTTACTAAACGTTGAAGTATTTCTGGGTCTTTGGGATTGTTAAATACTTTGCCACCCATGAGCTTTCTAAGAGCTTTTACCGCAACTTGAGATTGTTTATAGATGCAACTTGGCATCACTTGCATCGAAAGCTCCTGTTCATCTGTGCCTTCTTCTTCGAACTCCACATCTTCATTGGTACTCCCTAATAATTCACCCGCGATTGGATACAAGTGCGCTTTTCTGAATGGGGGCTGCGTATGGTCATCTCTGAAAACCACAAGACCTAATTTAACCTGCCGCAGCATTTCATCCTGCGTCGAGAACCTCCAGCCACTCTCAGGTACTTTACAGGGCTGTTTCGTTACGGGGTGAATAACATCGTAGGTCGGCCCACCTCCACCTGGCCATGAAATATCCCTGTCTCTCCAGGGTCCGTATTCGTCAACTCGTCGGTAGCGGCTTAGAGCTTTTGAAGGGTGATTTTTTGGAAGCTCTTTAAACCATTTTGAAAGTCCTTCTTCAATTTTTTCACCATCAGTTCCGTATTCATTCTTAAGGCTTTGATATTTATCCCAAATCTCTTTTGCTCCTGGTTTCTCTTCGCGCCAAACAGTATTTGACTCACGAAGAAATGCCTGTGACTTAGCGAATACAAGAATATATTCATGTCCGACAGAAAAAAACTTGGCGTCATTCTTTCGCCCTTTTTCCCATACAAGCTCAGCAATAAAATTTTCCTCTCCATAAATCTCATTCATTATGATTCTTAGATTATGCACTTCATGGTCATCAATGCTTACAAAGATTACCCCGTCATCCCGTAACAAATTTCGAGCTAAAAACAGCCGAGGGTACATCATGGATAGCCAATTGCTGTGGTAGTGGCCGTTATCACTGCTGTTCTTTTGCCACATGCCGTCGCGGGTCACGTGTCCTTCTTCCTTATCGCCCACACGCTCCATGTATTCCTCTTGGGTTTCCTGAAAGCGGTCGGGGTAAATGAAACTATCGCTCCCCGTGTTGTACGGCGGATCGATGTATATCATTTTTACTTGGCCGTAGTACGACTTTTGCAGCACTTTCAGCACCTGCAGGTTATCGCCCTCAATAAACAAGTTTTTGGTTGTATCGAAATCTACGGATTCATCCCGCACGGGCTTGAGCGTCGCGGTGGTTGGTTCCTGAATGTGCCGGAAACAGTCGTTTTTCCCCGCCCATGAAAGACCGTAACGTTCGCCGTTCGTATCGACCGATTCACCGAGTGTCGCCTTGAGCTTCTTGCAATCGATCTTTCCCTCCGTAAATGCTTCGGGCAGTTTCTGCTGAAGCCATGCCAAAAGATCTTGTTGTGCATTCATCGAATTGCCATCTAGGTGTTTGAGATTTGAGTCCATGCACTGAAAGTGTACCAAGCAGTCGCTTCTTAGCCTATACCCAAATTGCCCTCCAAAAGACGTAATTGCCTGCTACTATGCTCTACATTCCTTTGCTCCATGCTTACCAAATCGGATTATCGCCACTTTCTGGAATGTCCGATCCATGTTTGGCTGCGTAAGCATCAGCCACATGAAGCGGCACATCATCGGAATCCTCAGTTACAGTGGCTCGCGGAGCAAGGAGACATTGTGGAAGGCTATGCTCGACAACTGTTTCCAGAAGCTGCATTAGTGAAAGGCCATACAGAGAAATCCGAAGAACAAACGAAAGTGCTTATAGCAGGGGGTAAGAAAACAATCTTTCAAGCAACAGCCGTGGCGGACGGTCTTTTTGCCATGGCTGACATTCTGCAATGGAATATAGAGACCCGCGCATGGGATCTCTATGAAGTGAAGAGCACATCGCACGTGGAAGACATTCACTATCGGGACATGTGCTTTCAGCTGATTGCCTTCAAGAAAGCTGGGTACGACATAGGGCGATTGCATCTTATCCATGTGAATTCTCAGTACGTGCGGCATGGCGAGATTGACCCGCATGCATTCCTCGTCATGGAGGATGTCACTGAACAGATATTCGCATTAGAGACAGAGGTGCTCGTGGAGATCACGGCGGCGAAGGAGGCAGTAAGCTCTGAAGATATACCGTCGTGCGATGGCTGCACCTGCTCGCCCGATGATTGCCCGTGTCATCAGTACTGCTATCCCGACCTTCCCGATTACTCGGTCTTTAACCTCTACCGTGTGAAAGGAGAGAAAGCGCGTGAACTGTACCGATCTGGCATTCGTAACCTCCTTGATTTGCCGCTGGACTATAAGGCGACGACCGCACAGACCTGCCAGCTACAGGTTGCGCGAACTCGGGAGCCGATCATTGAAGCGGAGAGCATTCGCGCCGAACTCGCCAATGTGACCTATCCCATTACTTTCCTCGATTACGAAACGTTCTTTCCTGCGATCCCGCTTTTCGACGGCTATAAGCCGTACCAGCAAATGGTATTCCAATTCTCCGTGCATGTGCTGGACGAGAATGGAGAACTGAAACACCATGAGTGCCTCGTGCGTTCGATGGAAAATCCCGTAGCCGAGATCGTGCGCTGCTTGAATGAATGTTGCCCCGAGAGTGGAACCGTTGTTGTGTGGAACAAGAGCTTTGAGAAAGGACGCAATGACGAAATGGCTGCATTGCTTCCTGAATTTGCGCCGATGCTGCAATCGATCAACGGCAGGACGTACGACCTGATGGATATTTTCCGTAAGCTCTACTACGTCCATCCCGATTTCAGAGGCAGCTGTTCGATCAAGAAAGTGCTGCCCGTGCTTGTTCCTTCGCTTTCCTACAAAGATCTTGTCATCCAAGAAGGCGGCACTGCGTCCCTGACGTGGTATCGCGCACTGACCGATGGACGAAGTGAAGAGGAGAAGCAGAAGACCTTCGATCACATGCTCGCGTACTGCAAGCTCGACACACTGGCGATGGTGGAAGTGTTTCGATTTTTACAAACAATAATTGTGCATTAATTATGGGAAATATTTTAATACTTGGCGGCACACATGGCAATGAGAGGGAAGGAATTGAAATTGTGAAATCTTTGGCAATGGATAATGTTGAAACACACATCACTAATGCCTTGGCAGTAGATCACAATGTTCGATTTATTGATGAAGACATTAATACCCTGAGGGCTGAAAGTTATATCAATACACATGAAAGGAGGATCTATGAATCTTATGATTCGGGATTTTCGTCATCAATATGATTATGTGATTGATATCCATTCCACGGATTCAACGGGCATGGGGCTGTCCATTATTTTTTCGGAGATTTCACAGGAAATGAAGAAACTACTGTGCTCCGTTCAAGAATTCATGCCCGATACAAAATTCATCAGAATTGCTGACCAGCAGAAGTTATTCCTTGAAAATGCACTTCCCCGAAATTTTGGCATCTCTCTTGAAGTGGAATCCTCTCCTCATGGCAATCTCTCAATGGATGCATTAACAGCCACGCAAAGTCTCGTTCGGTTTATAATAGAATCATTGCCCTCTAATACAGAGGTGAATACTCATGTAGTTGAGTATTTTGAAATAGTAGGATCATCCTCTGTTAGAGGAAATAATCTCACAAATTATAAACTGGTCGAAGAGGGTGAGTTGATTGATGACGGCATTATCGCTGCGAAGCCATTTTATCCACTGTTTATCGATGAAACGGCATATCTACAGAGAGGTGTAAGTTTTAAAATTTCTGAAAAGAAAGTAATGGTATAATTTCTCTACTAATTCACCCTGAACATGATTCCAAAAAAACTGAAGAAGGGCGATGGGGTACGAGTGATTGCACCATCACGCAGTCTTTCGTTGCCATGGATGGATAATGAGCTAAAGTCATTAGCTCAGAAAAGGTTTGAAGATTTGGGGCTCATTGTTTCGTTTGGGAAGCATGTGAATGAACGTGATGAATTTGATTCAACAACCGTTCAGAATAGAATTGAAGATTTGCACGAAGCTTTTGCTGATAATTCAGTACAGCTAGTTATTACCGTTATTGGTGGATTCAATAGTAATCAGCTCTTGCGATACATTGATTACGATTTAATTCGCAGCAATCCTAAAATTCTTTGTGGCTATTCGGACATTACTGCTTTGGCAACAGCCATTTATTCGAAAACAAATCTAGTTACATACTCCGGACCCCATTTTTTCAATTTTGGACAGAAGCAAAATTTTGAGTACACATTGAATCATTTTAAGAAATGTTTTTTCGAGGAGGATCCAATTACTCTCCATCCTTATGAAAAGTATGTGGATGATTTATGGGCGACAAAGCAGGATGATGTGCAGCTGCTTCCTAACAGCGGTTGGCAAATATTACAGAAGGGGGATGCAAGAGGTGTCATCATTGGAGGCAATTTAGGAACATTCCATCTTTTACACGGCACGGAATATATACCGAAGCCATCGGAAGATGTGATTTTATTTATTGAAGATGACAGAGAAGATCACCCTGCGGCTTTTGATAGAAATTTGCAGTCCTTATTGCATCAGGATTTTGCAAAGCACATCCGTGGCGTTGTTATTGGGCGCTCTGAAGCTAAGAGTGGAGTTACAATTGAGCTACTTCGTAAGATTATCGCTAGTAAACAGGAGTTACGAAACATGCCTGTAGTCGCAGGTTTGGATTTTGGACATACTACGCCCATGTTTACCTTCCCGATTGGAGGAAGAGCGACGATGACCGTTTCCACGAAGGAAACATCTATTGTTATTGATCAGCATTAATTCTCGATCAATCCAGCAATTCCTCCATTATTTTAAAGGAATGTTTCTGGGCAAATTCCATCAATGCCTCACGCGTGAATCCAATGATTTTACCCGTATCATCTTTCTGGGCCTCAAGCCCTTGAGACTCCACCCAGTGAGGAAGAAGTGCTGTTGGAGACTGGAGAAACTTGGCGGCATCCTCCTCGGAGTAAAGCCTATGATGATCGGACTGTGATTCAACTGACATAATGTATGGGTGGAAAAGAAAAATTATTTTCCCGCTTGTCGTACACGCAATGCGGATTTTAACTTATGCAAGAAGGCGAAGTGAGTTCTATTGAGCATAGGATGATCTTCATGAGTGGGACCAAAATCACTATCAGGATGGAATGCCACCACTCCTAGGGTCTTACCTTTCACCGTGTGGAATGAATGCCATGTTTCAGGGGGCAGGAAGAATGAATTGCCTTCCTGCAGGGGAATGTCTCCTACTGGCGTCTTGCAGATGCCCTCACCGCTTGAAACAATGCCAGCTCTAATACTGGGGTGCGTATGCTGCGTTTGTTCTACGGCTTCGGGAAAATAAAGCGAATTCATGCATGCATCACCTTTCATGACTGGTGAAATGTGCAAAGTCGATGTACATCCATCGATGTAATTTTGCCTCCCCCAGTCGCCAATATCTCCAGTGATATTCAGCAATCCCTTCTGGCCCAGTGCTGTAAAAATTCTCATTCTGGCTTTTCCAGCAATTTTTATTGCATCTGGGAATGAAAACATTGTATTTGGATATAAAGGATATTCCCTCCCATCAGGTGCTTTTGCCACATTCGTTGATTCATCTTTTAGAACATATCCAAAGTGTGTGCCTACATCACCCAATTTAGTTGTTTCTCCGGGGATATGCGAATATACCTGCGCTGGAAAATGAGGGGGCTTTGCAAGAACATGAGTTGCATCGAGTAGCTTCATCAGTTTTTCACGGATAGTCGTTTCATCGCGGGCAAACAACTTCTCGTATGCATCACTTATCATTTCCTCAAGAGAGGAATTTGCATGGGTAAACTCGAATAAACTCTGTTGCAAATCTTCTTCTCGCTGAGTGATTCCAACTGTCATAAGATATGCATTTACTTCCCCTGCAATTATTCCAATATCCTGATCTTTGGTAAGAGCTGCATGTAGTATGTTTCTGGATTTATCGAGATCTGTTTCTTCTGGAGGATTGGTAAAATCAATCATCTGTCCAGGCTCATAAGGAGCAGACATGAAGTAGTTTGGAGATTTGATTTCTGAAGTGATACGCATAGGGATTAGGGAAATTATGAAGAAGGAAAGAGAGAAGAAAGTGAATCAATTGAAATTTGTGCATCTTGATTTGTTTGCATATTGGTTACCTTGAGTAGCCCAGAATCCAGTTCGTTGTCTCCAATCACAACAAAATGGGAAAATCCTTCATCTTTAAAATAAGAAGCTGCCTTACGGATTCCTTTTGAGCTGGTGTCTTCTAGGACAGGAATTCCTTTCCCACGCAGTTCAGCGATCATTTTCTCAGCTTCGTCTTGGCGTTTTGTCATAACGTAAACGCCTACAGAAGTCTTCGGTTGCCTCAGCTTATCGTCGTGCTCGAGCAGATCATCATGCCGGATGATCCCACTATAGACACTTCGGATACGTGGACTGAACTTGCTGCCATACTCGTGATAGCTTCCTCCGTCTGCGGTGCGCTTGTCCTCACCTTCGAGATACAACTGATATCCGAGAGCGCTGAAAAATTCCGAGGAATGGAAATCGTTCAGATTGAACACGCACGAATCGACACCCGGTGACTCCGCAAGTTTCGCGATCCTATCGTAGTAACTCTCTAAGTTTGCAGCAATGGCCGGCAAATGGCTGCTAATGTTAGAACGCTGATCGGCGAATTCTTTCGGTCCCTCTTCATGTAGTGCCGAAAGTGAATCATGAAGTTCGGGGGCTAGACGTATACGATCGATCAAAGAAGTGAGCGTATCATCAGATGCCTTTTCTTTTTCATGGTGGAAGCGTCGATAGAAAAAGTAATTTCTGGCATCTTCCTGGGAAAAGCCATGCTGTTCAAAAAGGGAAATCCAGAGTCGGAATTCGTTCATGACAATTCGAATTTTTTTCGAAGTGACCTGTCGCAAAGTTTCAATGAGAATGCCAGGTATCACCGTCTCGTTTTTCTCCGATATAGCATCGTTAACAAAACTCACCCCAAGATGATGATAATGCCGCAAAAGAACATAGCGAATGCTGCGGGGTATGCAGCGCTATTGAAACCGATTGAAAAAGCGCTTCCGGCATTGAAGGGCATGAAGTGGCCGGAAGCATCACTGAAAGAATTTCCTTACGAGGGCGTAGGATCTTGGCATGAGCCTCCAAATGCACAGGGTGAATTCGCTTCGTATCAATGGTCAAAAAAAACGACTCTTCTAGGAGAAGGATACAAGTTTGGTCCTGCCGCAGAAGGAGCATCAAAAGATCCTCTCTTTCACTACATTGTAGATGATTTCAGCGTGTGCCCCGCCCTGGCTCCATATGCTGGAATCAATTGGGATGCTCTACCCGCAGGCTCCCGTGAATTATTAACGTCTATGATTGCATCCGGAAGAATGCGAGTGAAAGCATTTTTGCGTGAACATCCTGTACTGGTTGCCCGGTTGCCTTACATCGGACACATCCAAATGAGCCCGCAAAATGCAGATACGGTAGCCATGGTGTATGAAGAGGGGATGCAGTGGTCTATTGAAGAAGCATTGTCTCCAAAGCTACCTCACGAGCATTGTTCTGATGATAAAGGTAATTTCTTCTTACTTGGATTACATCCTAAAGTAAAATTTGATATCAGAGATGCTACTGAGGAGGATCAAGACGAGTGTTCATTATCTGAACTATTGGATGCGGAAATTGGTCACTGCATGAGTTATCGTAAATTTAAAAAAATGCTTCTACATATAGGAATTCAATTCGCTCCTTCCGGAAGTAATCATATTAAAATTACGAATCCTGAAAATGGTGGTATGACTACCATTCAAGATAGGCTAACTCGTGGAAAAACAAATGATGTGGATGCCTTTATGGCAAAAAGTATTTTCAAGCAAGTACGTATTACCCCTGAACAAGAGCAGTCTCTCAAGGATTATTTACTAGGCAAAAAAACTACTTCAAAGACCTGCGAAAAAACTCCGCAGACTGCCGCATAAAATCCCCCCACTTCGGACCAAACTCATGTCCTTCTCCTGAGTACTTGATGTACGTCACAGTTTTTCCTGCGTTTTTCAAATCCGTTTCCAATTCATCAGACCACGTGACTGGCACATCTTTATCGTTGGTTCCATGAAAGAGCAGCACGGGATCTTCGATGCTCGAAAGTAACGGACGTGCGGCCATCGCGTCCCACGCTTCTGGATTCTCCTCGCGACTCTGGAGAATTTCTCGTGTCTTCACATCGCGGTCCTTGGAGTCCGCTCTCCAGCGTAAGAAGTTCTGCCACGGGTCGCTGTGTACAGGGG
Organism: uncultured Candidatus Peribacteria bacterium; assembly: GCA_964628805.1. Classification (GTDB taxonomy): domain Bacteria; phylum Patescibacteriota; class Gracilibacteria; order Peribacterales; family Peribacteraceae; genus CAZVOK01. Next base: position 22,916 of record CAZVOK010000001.1, read on the forward strand.
CGTAGAGCACGAGTGCATCTATTAAATCTGGCCTGACTACAGCCACATTCATGGTCACTCCTCCGCCCATGGAGTGCCCGAGCATTCCTACTTTTGTGGTATCGATCTGCTGCAGGTTCGCATTTTTTACAGCCAAAATGGCATTGATGCTGTCCATCGTGTAGCCGAGGCCGGCGTCGTACACTTCGGTCTTGTCCGGGTTGTCATCACCTCCCGCATGCCCGCGGTAATCGGTGTGAAGGACGGCAAACCCTTGGCGTGCCATGTAATCCTGTTCACGCTTGAGGCCGCGGCCTTGAGTATAAATAGCCGGGTCGATGTATCCGTGATTGAAAATCAGGAGCGGGAATTGTTCGTTCCCTTTGGGAATATTCAAGATACCCGTCACCTTCACGCCATTACTTCGGTAGCTGATTTTGTGGCGTGTGTAGGCGGCGTTGTCAGCTTCCACAGCATCGAGTGAGAAGTCCGTGCCTTCCAAGCGCATTGTTTTCAGTTGCTCCAAACTTCTTTCAGATGGATAGGATTCCAGAGGAGCGAGTGATGATGAAGAGGATTCTGAAACGTCACTAGTTTCTTGTACTGAAGAAAATGAAAGGGAATTTCCATCAGTCACTGATGTGGATGCACACGCAGTTAGCAATAATAATGGTAGAAAAAAGAGGAGATGCATAAGGGTATTATACCTACGTTGAGTGATATCTAAATTTTTAAATATAAAATCCGAGATGGCATGAAAGACATCTCGGATGTGGAATGCAAGGCGCACTCATCAAGGCCCGGCCCTACATTCCTAGCTTCGGACAACCACATACGCGGCCTTTGTACGAAGCCGGCCTATTGTGCTGATGCATTTTTAAAAGTCAATAATCCTTTTCAAAAAAAGCAAAGATTATATATGGCACGATCCTAGCCCTCGTTTCGCCAAATACTGCTGATGATAGTCCTCCGCTTCATAAAACGTCACCTTAGGAACTATCTGTGTAACTACCGGACTCTTCCATTTACCAGATTCATCTAGTGCTTTCATCGATGTCTCTGCTTCTTCTTTCTGTTCATCGGAATGATAGAAAATCGCAGAGCGATACTGTGAGCCTACGTCCGGTCCCTGACGATTCACCGTTGTAGGATTGTGATTGTCCCAGAAAATTTGCAGCAACTTCTCGTACGTGACTTTCGATGGATCGTACGTCACTTCCACCGCTTCCGCGTGACCGGTGCTGTCGGTGCAGACCATTTCGTAGGTAGGATGTTCCAATGTTCCTCCGGTGTATCCTACGCGCGTGGAAAGTACTCCGTCGGTCTGGCGAAACGTTTCTTCGACTCCCCAAAAACAGCCTGCGGCAAATGTGGCGATAGCGGACTTGGAATCAAGTGTATTCATGAGAAAATTGTACGCTACTTTCATAGGAGCTCGCATGATTTTCAGGTACTATTTCCTCGATGTCCCGATTCATTCTTTTCGTGTTCGGTATTCTGTGCCTCAGCTGTGTCGCGCATGCATCTGTGCAGGCGGAGACGGTGAATAGTTGTCCCGAAAAATCGGCGATGGACATCCCCAAAGTCAGCGATGTGCGAGTGAGTAGAATGTGGCTCTCGTGGATCAATCGTCTGAGGAAAGCGGAAGGTGTGCCCTCTGTGAAGTATAGTGATGCACTCAATGCCACGGCACTTGAGTGGTCTACCGCAGCGGCATCAGCTGGAACCATTACACACTCGCGCCCGGGACAAACGCTCTACTACGATTATCCTCGGATGGTGAGTTGGTTTGCCGAGAGGGGACTGACGTTTGAAAATGTATCGAGTACCACATTTACAGAAAACATCGGATGGGGGACCTACTCCTGCAAAGAAACACAGCGCGACTGCACCAGGAATTTGATCCGATCCATCAGGTCTACCTTGTCTTTTTACTTGGCTGAGAAAGGAAAGCAGCACCGCCCGCACTACAACAGCATCATGAATCCCAAGTTTACTATCACGGGTCTCGGCATTGCGTTAAATGCGGAGCAGAATAAGTACTTTCTGACGGTTCACTATGGAACAACATTGATAGATACGGAGGCAGATACATGTATCAAATAATTTTTTGCTAGTATTCTATTACTCTAGTATTCCAGTATTCCCGCATGGTCGAAGATATCCTCAAAGAACTCCGTGCACTCGGTACGGAAAAGAACCGAGAGGGGATGAAGCGATTTGGTATCGTAGCCGATAAAGCTTTTGGTATTCCTGTTCCCGTTGTTAGAAACCTTGCGAAGAAGTATAAAAAGAATCATGAATTGGCTCTAGAGCTTTGGGAGTCTGAGTACCACGAAGCACGAACGCTCGCGGCGTTTATAGATGATCCAGCAAAGGTAACGGAGAAACAGATGGAGAAGTGGGTGAAGGATTTCGATTCCTGGGATATCTGCGATCAAACGTGTGGGCTCTTCGATAGAACTCCATTTGCTTTCGATAAAGCAAAAGAGTGGTGCCGCCGTGAGGAGGAATTTGTACGCCGCGCAGGGTTTGCCATGATGGCCTCACTAGCTGTGCACGATAAAAAAGCTTCTGATGCGATGTTCGTAGAATTCTTCCCGCTCATCGAGCAGTACGCGTTTGATGAGAGGAACTTTGTGAGGAAGGCGGTCAATTGGGCGCTGCGTCAGATAGGGAAAAGGAATGCAGAGTTGCACAAGAAAGCACTCGCGTGTGCGGAGAGAGTGGTGAAACAGGATCATAAGTCTGCCAAATGGATCGCGCGGGATGCACTGCGGGAATTACACAGCAGTGCAGTGCTCACAAAGCTTGGAAAGAAAAACAATTCGTAAGCAGATTCCAGTCTACTGTGCGTGAGTATGTATTTTATCGACCGCTGAAAGATGGCTAAGGCCTGAGGAAAATGTACGTACTGCCTACATCCGGAGTCTTGTCGCTCTCTTTTACGGATTCCGTGACGCACAATGCTTCCCGAGGTGGCACATCGCCTCACCGCCACATTGCACCAAGCCTGCTCCACACCCGTGGATGACAGACCTGGGTTTTTCCGGCGCACAGACAAAATTTTTTCTCACATCCTTTCATCTTCTTCCTTATTTTTCCCATGCCCGCTTTAGCGTTACAACACCGGCCTGACTTTGAAAATATCTTTCCAGCCGAACATCCCCTCGCGAAGCGGGGGAATGGAGAACAGATGCTGCCCCTGTCTCCTGAAAGCCCGCGTCTCCAGGCGGAAGCTTTAAAAAGAATCGTCTTCTTCCACAGTCTCTTCCGCCGCCGCATGAGCATGATCACGCATCACACGCCAGGTGGCGGGGCGATCATTCATTTGGATACTCACCTCAATGTAGATACCCATCAAACTATTATCATTCCACCAACTATTCAAGAACGAACGAGAACATTGGCTATGGCCAATAGAAACAGAATCTTGCACACGCTCTACAATAGGACTTCTACCTACAATAACTTCCAAACGAATCACAAAGTTCCAGAGATAGATCACAACGTGAAAGATAATCATGCTCCGACTTTCAAGAAGCACCAGGAAGACGAATCATTGCCAGAAAAACAGAAGCCAGACTTCAAAGTGCTCTACGTACGACCCAATACAAAAGAAGTCCCAGCGATGCTACAGCTCCCCGCACATAATCCTTCTGAAAAACCTACAGCTCTGAGTGCATAAAAAATAGGGCTGCGCGGAATACCGCGCAGCCCAATCCCGGATTCCCGGCAGGAGCAACTTCAGGAACGCTGTTCCACTTGGGCCAGCTGAATAGCGACCCCTTGCTTGTTCGTGCCCCAGAGGCGGCCCTCCTCATCGAACCGCACTAGCTGATCTTGTAGGTTCAAATGCTTGAACAGACTCGCTTCGATCCTGGTGGCGGGGAACTTTGTCTGGCCCCTCTTCCTAGCCTCGCACTCGCCGGCGAAGGCTCGCTTGGCCCACCGTTGGACCCGCGTTGACAAAGGCAGCTTGGCGTACTCCTTCTTCTGGGTCTTGCGGCTCTTGAAGGCGTAGATCGGCTCGGACACGTGGCACATGACGTTTACCTCCGTGAGGCGGGTGTGGAACAGGTCCCCAGTTGTGTTGCTCCAATGGGGAGGATTACCTCGCTTTTTTTGCGGGACAATCCACCCAATTGCGGGACGATGGTGTGAAAGAACGAAACAAAAACCCCCTTTTTGTGGAAGGGGGCTGAGAGTCTTAGAAAGAAAAAGGGGCTGGCCTAGGAAATTTTCTTTCCTAGACTTCCCTTCATGCGCCTCAAGTGGAGCAAGCTCACCGGCAGACAGACGGAAGATCTTCTCAGGTTATTCGTCGCCGGCGTGACTGCCCGGTCTGCCGCCGAGCTAGCAGGTGTGAACCGCAACACCGCAACGGCATTCTTCTTGCGCATCCGGGAACGCATCGCCGTGCATCAGGAACAGGAGCTGTCGTTCTACGGGGAAGTGGAGGTCGACGAGAGCTATTTCGGCGGCAGGCGCAAAGGGAAGCGTGGACGAGGTGCAGGAGGGAAGGTACCGGTTTTCGGGATCCTGAAGCGCGGGGGAAAGGTCTACACCCAAGTGATTGAGGACGCGAAAGCCAAGACGATCGTGCCCATCATCAAGAAGCGCGTGCAGCCCGACAGCATCGTCTACTCCGACACCTTCCGCAGCTACAACAGTCTCGCTGTGGAGGGCTACCGTCACGTCCGCATCAACCACAGCCTTGCGTTTGCCACGTCGAAGAGGAATCACATCAACGGCATCGAGAACTTCTGGAACCAGGCCAAGAGGCACCTCAGGAAGTTCAATGGCGTCCCCAAAGATACCTTCAATCTGTACCTCAAAGAATGTGAATGGAGATTCAACAACGGTTCACCGAAGAATTTGCTCATCTCCTTGAAGAGAATCCTGAATGATGGCTAGAATCTTCTAGGCCAGCCCCAAGAAAAATTTAACTACAACAGCTGCCCTTCCGGAAGGAGGTGAATGCGGACGGCCCACTTGTAACAAGCTGTTGTCATCTGCGGGTATTTTAGTGTGGTTTTTTGTGGGGTCAAGAGGGGATTAGGGATTGGTGATTGGGGATTAGGAAATCACAAAAAGAAAAATTCAAATCCCAATCCCAAATCCCCAACCCCCAGTCCCTCAAAGCCGCATCTTCTCCATCGCTTCCTCCACATCATCCACCACCACATACACCATCGCTTCTTTGCCGAGGGTTGTAGCGTAAATATTTCTGATATTGATAGTCGCAATGGCAAAACTTCGGCCGATGCTGGCGATGGCGCCGGGGGTATTTTTCATGCGGACTCCCAGAACAGTCTGCGCTTCTACGTGTGCGACTTCCTGCAAAACGATCTTCGCCGTTTCCGCATCATCCACTATCAGATGGATGATGGAATTCTGCGTTCCTTCACTGCACGAAATGGCATCAATATTGATGTTGGCACTGCGGAGCTTGTCCCCGATCTTTGCGAGAGAATTAGGAGAATTGGGAATGCTGATGTTTAACTGCGTGACTCGCTGCATACGTACATTTTGAAAAGTTGGACGAAGAGTAATGAGAGCGTCTCGTCCTGACAAGCAAATTTGGCATCTTTTGGCTACAAATACCTACATTTACGAGCCTATGGACGTAATGTGGATCTTTCTGCCACCGCCTCCACTAGGGGGTTCATCGTCTTTTATGGGCTCTTCGGTGAAGAATTCATGCTTTGCGGGCACAGGAGCTTGCTTGGGCTGGGTTCGTTTGGCTTTCTCGTACCCGCCCACAGAGTCACGGATCACTTTGCCGTTCTCCAGGCGGATCACACGGGTTTGGAGGGTATCGACCAGTGCAAAGTCGTGAGTGGTCAGAATCACCGTGGTTCCCGATGCATGAATATCTTTCAGTAATTGCAGGATGGTGAGTGCTTGCATCGGGTCCAAATTCCCCGTCGGCTCATCAGCCAAAATAATCAACGGCTTATGCACAATTGCCCGTGCGATGGCAGTGCGCGCTTTTTCTCCTCCGGAGAGTTCGGAGGGAAAGGCATTCGCTCTGTCTGTGAGGCTCATTTGTTTCAGTACTTCATCGACGCGCTTCTCACTCCACAGTGGCGGTGCACCGCATACTTCTAGAGGAAATAAAATATTCTCCCGCACGGTTCTATTTTGCAAAAGTTTGTAATCCTGAAACACCACTCCCACGCGTCTGCGGAAAAGTTGTAGCGCGATCTTCGGAACCTTTTTCATATCTACTCCATCTACTTCTATAGATCCGCTTGTAGGACGCGCAGCGTCAATCAGTAGAGAAAGGAGTGTCGTCTTTCCCGCACCGCTTGGTCCCGTGATACATACAAACTCCCGTGGATCGATACGGCAAGAAACGGAGTCCAGCACCGGACGCTTTTGAAAAACCATGGACACGTTTTTCAGAACGAGCATGGGAACTAGTGTATCTTGGTTTCTTGGAAATTCAGATGGATGAATAGTGAGATGTAGTGCGGAAAATACGAATATCAAAATCCGAAATCCGAAGGAAAATCGAAAATTAAGGTAAATTTTTTATTATTCAAAATTTTTTCCATCATTTGAATTTCCTTCGGATTTCGATATTCGGATTTCGGATTTTCACTAATTCAATTCTTTCTAGCCGTCACATACACCTCTCTACTACTTTCCCTACTCGCCTTTACAGTTGTCACTCGCAGGTTCCCCCACATGCGTCTCACTTCTCCCAGTAATTCATCAAAGTCTGCTCCGCGAAATACTTTCACCACGCATCGTCCTCCTTTTTTCAAGTATCTGTCGGCAATGTGAAACACGGCAATTCCTAATTCTACGGATCTGTACTGATCCACATCTTTTATCCCACTCGTATTCGGAGCGATGTCCGAAAGAACCAAATCCACAAATTCCATTCCTTCATCTTTCAAAATCTTCGTCATCGCCGGCTCATCGGTAATGTCCTGCTGATACAGTTTCACATTATCGGCGATGGGAACAATGGGCGTAAGGTCGCATCCTACAATCTTCCCCCGGGGTCCAATCTTCTCTGCCGTGTACTGCATCCAGCTTCCCGGAGCGGCACCCAAGTCCAATACATGCATTCCTGGCTTAATCAATCCCATTCGCTCATCCAACTCCATCAGCTTATACACCGACCGAGCACGATACCCCTCAGCCGCCGCACGCTGGCTCCATTTGTCGTTGGGGGTGTAGGGTTTGGCCATGGGGGGAGTATAGGGGGTTTTGGTCTTTAAAAGAATATGTGAGGAGGGGATTGGGGATTAGGGGTTGGGGATTAGGAAGTCGTAGCATGTCACCCTGAGCGGCGTCGAAGGGCGACATGCGGTCCCATTGGAAATAATCGTAAAGACCATGCTTCGACGAGCTCAGCACGACAAAAAAACCCAATCCCAAATCCCCAACCCCAATCCCTCACACAATGGGGTGCATCTTCGCCTCCCCAATCCCTCTCGGAAACTTATCCCGCAACTTGCTTCCTTTTTCAAACACCAAAAGCTGGCGCTCACCCCAGTCACCGGGAAGACTGTATGGATGCTGATGAATAAGATGGCACGAGAGTTCACTCCGTGCCAGCAATGAATCTTTTAACTCTTGTTCAATGTGCATGCTCTTCCAGAGGACCACAAATCCTCCGGGCCGCACAAAAGGGCTCGCGTATTCCAGGAGGACATTGATGGGTGCTACCGCTCTGGAGGTGACGATGTCGTACGCCTCGCGTTCTACTTTCTCATGTCCCAGTTCTTCTGCACGTCCGCCCAGGACAGTAACATTTGGAAGTTCCATGGCAGAGGCAATGCGGCTGACGGCCGCGAGTTTTTTGATGGTGGAATCGAGCCCTGTGAATTTGGTGCCGGACATACAGACCGCAAGTGGGAGCAACGGAAAGCCTCCGCCAGTCCCAATATCCAAAACATTGTTCAAATCTTGTGTTCGGACTTTTGCTTTCTCCACAAGCCAGGGATAGAGATCCAGGAAAGAAATTGAATCGAGCACATTGCCATTCCAGCACTGTTCCGGCGTGCGGAGCGCAGTCAGATTGATCTTCGTATTTTCCTCAAGAAAAACCTCTACGAGTTTATGGAGCCGTTCTTCCATTTTGGGGGTAATCATTAAAAATAGAGTAACACTGAATAGAGCTAGAGTGCAGACGAAGATAGTCCCGATTATTCTTCGTCACCTATCTCTTCAGGATAGAGAATGAATACATCGTTTGGATCTAGATCATCGGGATCAATTGATATTCTTCCCTCTGACACATGGACAAAATCCAGGCAGCCCAATCGTTGAAACTCCTCGTATGTTAGTATCAATGCCTGATTGCCGGTTTCATGCGTCAGGTCTTTTCGAGTGAGGGGCAACCCTGCTTGATTCAATTGATGGATAAAATTCAGATCAAAATCATGTGGACTCAGTTCTTGTGCTTCACGCTTTGTAGCAAGGTCTTTCAGTTTCTTTTCTCTGCGAGCTATCACAGGATCAAGAATTCCTTCTACGCCAGCTTGAGTGTCCTCGAGATGTACTGAAATTATAGGATCTTTTTTGGATCCAATTTTTTCATTTCCTTTTTCTGCTGATCCCGCATCAGTATCGATATGTTCGTTAGGAGTCATATTGATATTATAATCGAATATTCAAATTTAGTCTACACAGTCCTCTAATGAAAAATCCCTAGCCCTAACCCCAACCCTAACCCTACAATCGTCACATGCCCCACGGTCAACGCATTGCAGAGTTTCTCCTGAGCATCGAGGCTGTTCGCCTATCTCCCAGTGAACCATTCACCTGGTCCAGCGGTATCAAAGCCCCCATCTACTGCGATAACCGCATGATCTACAGTCATCCAGATGCTCGTGATTTCGTGGTAGATGCTTTAGCTGCCAGAGTAAAAAGTCTGCACGTTCCTGCGGATGTTATCGCCGGTACAGCCACTGCGGCCATCGGTTGGGCAGCACTCGTAGCGGATCGTTTGCATCTTCCTTTTGTGTACGTGCGTGCGAAGGCCAAGGAGCACGGTGCGAAGAAGAGGATTGAGGGAGATTTAAAGGAGGGAAAGCACGTGGTCGTGATCGAAGATCTTATTTCCACTGCCGGAAGCTCCGTGTCTACAGTGGAAGCACTTCGTGAAGAAGGCAAAGCAACAGTGAGTGATATTATTTCGATCTTTACCTACGAATTTACAACAGCTAAAGAAAAGGCATTTGAGTCTCGTGTGCAGTTGCATCCACTCACGTCCATCAGTGTTCTGGCACAGATGGCTGTGGATCAGAATCGGATTACAGAAGAGGAGCGGGATATGGTGTTGGAGTTTATTAAAGATCCGGAGAAGTGGAGAGCCTGATGGAAAATCCGAATATCGAAATCCGAAGGAAGCTCAAAAGCTAAGGTAAATTTTTACTTTCCAAAATTTTTCCATCATTCGAATGTCCTTCGAATTTAGGATTTCGATATTCGGATTGAGAGATTATCTAGAATTGATTCAAGAACCTCAAATCCCCCTGATAGAACGATCGAAGGTCAGGAATCTGATGCTTGATCATAATCATGCGCTCTACTCCAAACCCAAACGCAAACCCCTGCCACTCTTTGGAATCGATTCCACAATTTTCCAGCACTTTCGGATGCACCATTCCGCAGCCGGCAATCTCCAGCCACTTTCCTTCGCGGCTTGCTTCATCATCACCCTGCCAGCGCATGTCCACTTCCAGGCCTGGTTCCACGAAAGGGAAGTACCCGGTGCGGAAGCGGAACTCTGCTTTGGGTGAAATCAATTCTCGAATGGCTGCCATCATGACGGCTTTCATATTTGCGAGGGTGATTCCTTTGCCGATCATGAGTCCCTCAAACTGATGGAACATTGGGGAGTGTGTGGCATCGGCATCTTTGCGGTACACCTTTCCAGGGCAGATGATGCGGAAAGGCGGCTTGTGTTCCTTCATGTAACGCACTTGTACCGTAGAGGTGTGTCCACGAAGCAAGTAGCGGCTGTCGCCTTCAGGCGGCGTATCCAGGTAGAAGATGTCCTGCGCATCGCGTGCGGCGTGATCTTTGGGGAAGTTCAGAAGATCAAAATTGTGCTGCTCCGTATCCATCTCCGGTCCTTCGGCTACCGCAAAACCCATGCGACCGAATACTTCTTTCACTTGTTCGATGAACTCCGGAATCAGGTGCAGGTGGCCGTGTTCCTTGGCAGGAAGATCCAGTGTGAGATCCAATCGATCTGTATCTGCGAGTGACGAGAGAGACGCCTGTTTCAATTCAGCCTTCTTTGCATCCAGCGCCTGCGTGAGCTTGTCTTTCATGTCATTCACTTCTTTGCCTTTCTCTTTTCGCTCATCCGGAGACAGCGCTCCCAGCTCTTTCATGGCAAGCGTCAGTGCACCACTCTTGCGCCCAAAAATATCCTGTTCGATGTCATCAAGCGTCTGCAAAGACTCTGCAGCTTCAATGCTCTTCAGGTAATCCTCAAGGGACTCGGCGGTAAGAGGGGAGGAGGCCATTGGTGCCAATAGTACTGGGTTTTAGCCTGTAGAACAATTGGTGTCTTGTGGGAGGAAGCAGAAGTGCAGAGGAAGCAAATGAGGCAGAGGTATGGGCAAAAATGAATAAGTGACAGAAACCTTTGCATCATCTGCCACGTCTGCTTCCTCTGCCACCTCTCATCACACGTTCATCGCCACTTCCAGAATCACAAACACTAGGAAAATGAGGAGCACAATCCACCACGTGAGCGCACCCAGGACAAATATCAGCATCGTCAGGGTCGTCGCCAATCCCAGAAAAATTCCCTGCCGTACCGAGACCCCCAATGTTTTGCTGCTGTCCCAGTAGTGAAGAGGGAAATAGGTCCACAGCGCGTAGAGCGCGAGGGAAGCCACCGAACTGATAGACAGAAGCAGGCTGAAAAAGAACGCAGGAAGCGCTTGTTCTGGTGAGCTTAGTGGACTCACACGCAGAAGAACTATCAAAAGTGACGTGACCGAGAGAAGTGCGGAGGCGATGATGCCGAAGAGGAGGGAAGTCATTGGTGGAAATTGTAGGTGTCTTGGAGGTTTGTGTCATTAGAGTGGTCTTGAAAGTAAGGTAAGTACGGTATGTAAGGTAGGTAAGGTAAGGATCCATACCTTACCTACCGTACCTAGATTACCTACCTTACCTAAAACCAATCCTTTCCTATTTTCTCGAATCCAAAAATTCTTTTAGTCCCTTAAAATCATCTATCAATGTCTGCCTCAGGCTTCCATTATGCAGTGCTGCTGCCGGATGATAAATCGGAAAGACCCATGTGTCTTCAGTCAACTTGTGTGCCTTTCCATGTGCTTCGGTGATAGTCGCCTTCGCCAAGAAATGCCCCAGTGCGTGGCGGCCCAGGGGCACAATCACTTTTGGTTTGATGAGCGACATTTCCAAAAGTAACCATGGCATACACTGTTCTTTTTCTTCGGGAGTAGGGTCCCTATTTTCCGGTGGGCGATATTTCACCACGTTACTGATGTACACATCCGCGCGTTTGAGCCCTATGGACGCCAAAAGCTCATCCAAAAATTGTCCGGATGCTCCCACAAACGGCCGTCCCAGTTCATCTTCTTTCTGCCCGGGTGCTTCGCCGATGAACATGATCTCTGCCTTAGGATTGCCTTCGCCCAGCACCGGTTGCGTAGCAGTTTTGTAGAGCTCGCAGCCTTTCCATTCTTTGAGCTTCTCGCGCAATACTTCTAAGGTGATCAACGGCATAGAAGCAGTATCGAGGTTTTTTCTAAATCATTCAACTTATAAAGTAGAAGACAAAAGAAAATCGAAAGCATGTCACTCTGAGCGTGTTGAAGAGCGACATGCGGCCCCTCTGAAGATTATTTCAGAGGGGCCATTCTTTGAGTTTCACAAACCTACATTCCTCTTTGACCGCCTTGCTTCCCCGCCTGCAGCGATGCCTCTCCTTTGCGGAGTAAGTCTCGCGCCACATCCTGTCCGCCCAGTCCAAACGCCACCGCAAATGCTACGGCAATGCCGCCTAGTGTGAGGCCGAAAGCCAGGTTTACAATATCATCGGCAATGCCCATCTGACGGAGCGCCATGGCTCCGGAGAGAATCAAAATCGCTCCCTGTGCGAACATGGCAGCCATGGAGCTGTTCTGAATGCCGCTGCCGCGAATGGCTCTGGCAGCGAATTGTGCCAAGGTGAGGCCCAAAAGGAAGATGACGACACCCAGTAGGACTTGTCCTGCGAGCGTCATGAATCCTGCGAGCATGGCAGCGAACACAGTGAAACCTGCTAATCGTGCAGCTTCAATGCTTGCCGTAAGCATGATGGCAAAAAATGCAATCCATCCAATGACGGCTGATGGAGATGTTTGGCCGGTGACGGCGGCTGTGATACCCATGCGGTGTAGAAATGCGTTCAGTCCCAAGGCAGCAAGCCCGTTTTGCACCAGTGCCTTCACGATGTAGGCCACCACATATGCGACGGCGAGGAGTACTGCTGCGGCCAGTAAGTTTGGAAGCACGCTCAGGATTTCATTCACCATGTTCTGCACCGGTACCAGCACTCCGGGCAGCGCGAGTGCATCCAGTACTGCAGGTAGGAAGAACAGAATCACCAGGTAAAATGCAGCATTGCCCAGAAGTCCGGACAAAGGAAGAGATTGCGTGCCTGCTTCCGGTGCCGCGTGCTGCAATCTGTCGTCCAGCCGCGCTTCGCGTACTGCTGTGGAAATAACGAGTTTCAGTGCTGTTGCTACTACCCACGCAAGTGCAAGCAGTAATCCTGCGCTAATGAGCCGTGGCAGGTAGCCGAAGATGCGAACGAGGAATTCATTCAAGGGAGTAGTGATCTGTCCCAAGTCCAACACATCAAAAAACGGAACGAGGAAGAAGAGAAGCACTACAAAAAATACGAGCATCCACACAATCTTGGATAGTTGCTCCGGGTTTCCCGTTTGCCGTACGGATGGAGACCTGTCCAAAGCTCCGTGCAGGCGGCTACGACGCACAAAGCGTTTGGCAAGATTCGCGGCGATCCATGCCACGATGAGTCCCACAAGCAGTAGAGCTATGGAGCTGAGAAGAGTAGGAGAGTAATCCGCAAAACGTTCTTGAAACGCAATCCATGTATTATTCATATGCAAAAAAAGTAAGGAATACATAGTACAGACGAAAGCCTCACTATGTACTTACAAACCCATCACCAGATCTCTCATTCCCACTGAGCGTTTTATTTTTTCCACTGCGCGTTTTGCAGGCTTCAGTTGCTTATGTGAAGCTTTCTTCTGTACACGCGCCGGGAGCTTGATGATTTCTACCGCGCACTCTCCTTTGAGTTTTTTCCGTGCCGGAAAACTCTTCAAGAACGATGCGATGATACGGTAGTTATCAATATTGAAACTCGGTTCAAATGTTCCATCGAGCGCGTCCTGGAGTTCTTCTTGGGATTTATAAGTGCCGAGGTAACACCAGTTATCTATCAGATGAATTTCCTCAGCATCTGTCAGAACGTTTGTTTCTTTGATCCCAATGACACAATCAAACGGCCACACTTTGTGACGCATGCCGGAGAGGGCCATGCGTAAGCGCAGATTGTGTTCGATGAATTCTTCTTCCCCACCGCACGCCCCTTTGCATTTTTTCAGGTGATACCCAAAGCAGAATTCATTCTTCTTGTCTTTCTCCAGCCCCACTTTTCTGGGACAGAGACTGTACGCTTCCGCGAGCTCGATCATTTTCTCTGTGGCACTTCGCTCACCGCGGAACATGCCGTACAAGTGTTGGAAGTCTGTGGGCTGCACATCGTTTCCGGAGACGATCGTCACCTCATCAAATCCTTCGTCATTTTCTATCAGCTTGATGGCGCACTGTGAAGATACTCTCCTGAGCTGTCTGTTATAGAGCGGCTGATGATCTTTGATGAGTTGTGATTCCAGAAGTAGGGCGCCCAATTCTCCCACAGTTTCCCGGTATTCGATCCTGCGGAGCCGCTGCGAAATAGCCATGTCTTTACTGAGCGAATGATCGCCGGAAAAATGCGAGAGTACGCGTGTGCGGACACCCACACTTTTCCCGATGTAGATAGGCCTGTCTCCTTTGCCATAAAATAAATACACACCGGCTCCATCTGGCAACATGTCGATGGAAGTAGCCGAAAGATTGCTTGGTAAACTTGGACGCTTGAGCAGTGATTGGATCACCCATTCAAACTGCTCTTCACTTTTTTCCTTCTGCGCTAGGTACCAGAAGTCCGTGAGCACACGTGTGTCATCCAGCGCTCGGTGACGGTTCTCACATGCAAACCCGTGACGTTCTATGAGGCTATCTAAATTGTGATTCCGGAAGCGGGGATACAGCACGCGCGAAAGTCTTACGGTACACAGAGTCTTCGCCGTAAACGCGATGCCGGACCGCTTAAATTCATTCCGAATAAATCCATAATCAAATCGTGCATTGTGCGCCACGAAAACTTTCCCATTCAGTAGTTCAAACAGTTCTGATGCGATCCGATCAAATGTCGGCGCAAATTCCACATCGCGATTGGAAATTCCGGTGATGGATTGAATCATTCCGGGAATCGTTCTATCCGGATTAATCAGCGTGCTCCACTTCCGCGTGATCTTATTATTTTCCATGATGATCACTGCGATCTCTATGACACGTTCATACACAGCATTTCCACCGGTGGTTTCCACGTCGACAAAGGCGAAAGAGGTGTCGGAGAGCGTCATGTGGGGTGCGAATCGGCTTACGGGTGCTGCAAGCCCTAGGTGGACAAGAGTGCACTAGAAGACAGCCGCTTCGCAAGAAACTAGAGGAGTTTTTGGCTTTGATAACTATTTTTGTCGTACACTCCAGATATGCCGCACCTCGCCATCACCATTCCTCACAGCCTTCCACCCGCAGAAGCCCTCAAGCGGATTCAGAATTTGCTGAAAGAAGCCAAGAAGGAATTTGGAGACAAAATTACGGAGCTGGAGGAAGACTGGCAGGGGAATGAGGCAACCTTCAGCTTCCGTGCCATGGGGTTTCCTGTGTCCGGGTCGCTCGTGGTGAAAAAGAAAGAAGTGGAAATGGAAGGAAAGCTGCCCTGGGCAGCGCTGCCATTTAAAGGGAGGATCGAACAAACAATCCGCGAAAATGCAGAAAAGATTTTGAAATAGCAATAATAGTTGGTGGACAGAAATATACAACGTTCGCACCGAGGTAGTCGAGACATACGAGCGCATGGCGGGCGCGGTTTCTCTGCAAGCAGAAGCGGTCAATGCCTAATACTGACCACGGCTTTTACAAAAAAATGGCGCGCAAGCGCCATGGATCTTCCAGAACTTCATCATGGGTATCTGGCGTCAGGTACGCATCGAACGCGATAAGGACATCTTCAAATGACAGCAGCGACACCACTTTGGGGTGTCATTGGTGTTGGTGGCAATATCGTCTGTGCAGCAGTAGACAGCTGCCTATTGGTAATTTTATGAAAATGAAGTTGGCGTAAGCGCAGCCTTTCCCTTCGTACGGCCTTTTTGCATTCTTTTAGCTTTGCAAATGCATCACGAGTTTCTGGTTCAGTTGGCGGATTTTTATGAGCCAACGGATTGTAGACTCTTTCAACTTCTCTGCTCTTCAAGATCGTCACAATTTGGTCGCGATCACTTGTTGCAATACTTGGATGCGCAATTGCTCCATAGCCACTAATGCTATCTTTGAGATTATCGCGGATGAAAAACGGTTCGGGGCAATAGCTACTGAATGTTTCCAGTACGGTCTCAATCCATTTTCGGAGATTTGGACCCATATCCTCCCACTTACATGTTGGCTCGTTCATTTCTTTTTCATAGCGATCAAGATGATCTGCAAACTCGAAATTGGCTTTTTCGCTCGTTCGTCTCCTTGGTGTCATTCTCAAACAAGGATATCCCTCAAAGGTAGTAATAGCATCTTCGAAGAAGGTACGGTAATGAGTAGCAAGCACTACCTGCTTTCCGCCTTCGAGCAGCGGCATTACAAGTTTATCTAAAAATCTTGATTTGTGTTGCTCGTCGAAAGAGTACACGGGATCATCAAGGATCAAAGCATCCCAAGTACCCTCGCATTTATCTAGGAGGGCAAACACAAATGATATTGTCAGCGCTCTCGATCTACCCGCATTCATAAATGCGGTGGCGGGAACACGTTGAGAGCCAGCTTTGAGGTATACGTTCATATTGTTACGGATATTTCTATTAGCAGGATGGCCTGTTGTAAGCATGTCGAAGGTCAAATGCTCTTGATCATATAGGTACTCATAGAACTCCTTGATGCGCGGCTCCACGCTCTCCACGAACTGGATAATTTCATCTCCCACATATTTGTTGAGGAGCTTGATCTTCTCCGTGCTCTCGGCGTGCGCACGCAGCGCCGCAACTTTCTCCCGCAACCTTTCCCTCTCTTTCTGCTGCTTATACAGATCTCTGCACGACTGAATGGCGGCAGCGTATACCTTTGCCTTTGCATTCGTATCCTCGCCTTTTTCCAGTGCCTTTTTCAGCGACTCATCGGCATTGAGCAGCGTGTCCAGAACATCCTTTTCCAATTGCGCCTGATGCTTATGGAGATGTTCAAGCCAGCACAGATATTTTCTTGCGCTTTCCATAGCTGCATCCAGCTTCTTGAAGGCATCGGGGAATGTGGTGTGCCCGTCGGCAAAAGGCGTATGTACAACACTTTCCTCTGCGCCCACTCCATCACATAGCGCGTCGATTTTGACATCAAAACGGGCAGCTACTGTTGTGAGTAAACCCAAGAAATGACCCTCCTTGAGCGTTTTCCAATCCGACTGCACACGCTCCTTCAATCCTTTTTCGGCGCTCTGCCGCTGCGCGGTGGTGACAATCGCATCAAGCTCTCCGATCAGTGAGCTCTCAAGATCGTCGATGAGTTTTTGCAGATACGCTTTGCCGATAAATGTGACCATTTCGCGCAAATGTGCCTGAACGTGTGGCGCATCTTTGAGTGGTCTGCTGCACACCGGACACTCCTCCTGCTTTTCTGCAAAATGCTCCGCTGCCGCCAGCATGAGCTTGGTCTTTGGATCTTGCTGCTCCTTGACCGCCCAATCAAGGCGCTCGCGTGTACAGGTGCGTGCATGCAACTCAAACGCATCTAGCTTTATTTGCAACGCTCTGATTTCCTCCTCTGTTTTCACCTCTATCCCCAATGCACTTTTGAAAATCGTCGCAAGGGGGCGGGCAAGACTCGTCAGTGCGACTTCGACGTTTCCGGGAAGCTTTTCCAATTTCTTCGTTAGGTCTGCCTCTATCTCGGCAGTAGTTTCTTCGGGGATTTCAATGCCGAGGTCGTCCGCTAGTTGCTTTCGCTGTTTCGTCAGTTCCGCACCGAGCTCCTTGCCGAATGCCTCCGTGTCTGTGGATGAGGTGCTATTGCAGTAAGTTTCATACGCACCAAATCCTTCGAAATGTGTCTTATCCAGTGCGGTAATTTCATCGCGCTTCGTCTTCATTTCCTTGTCAGTTTTTGCAATTTCCTCACGCTCAATCTTATTGGCATCCTTGACTAGTGCGGTATGCAGCTTGCCCGCAGTCTCGGCGATTTGCTCCAAGTCATCCAGTCCCACCACCTGTGAAAAGAGCGTGAGGAAGTGGGAATCTTTGCCATAGCGCAGGTACGGTACCCGTGCGGGCATCAGGACGTGCATTTCAATATCCATCTCGCTCAAGCCGATCTCTTGAATGCTTTTGATCTGTGTCCAGTTCGCACCGTCATCCGAATAGGAAAGCCCGCTGCCGCTGTCTCGTTGCAGCCAGCGCTCTTGGATATTTCCATCGGCATCAATGCCTAGGAGTTGCAGCTTCACCCAATATCGTTCATTCAGGCTCGTGCTCTGCCCATCTGCATCCATCAGCGCCAATGCATCCGGCCTTTCGCCAAGGAGCTTCGGTTCCGTTGCTGAAAACACGGAGATAGGCTCGGGATTTGAAGGAGGGCTATCGTCACGAAATATCTTTCCCGTTAAGCACCATGAGAGTGCACCAAGCAGTGACGTTTTTCCTGATCCATTGGGACCAAAGAGCAGATGGCATCTCCCTTCGAGATCAAAAACCCATTCATGCAATGCGGGTGCCAAGCCCCTGAACGATTGGGCAACAATTTTACCAATTCTCCATCTTGGCGAAGCTGCGTGATCTTCCGGTGTATCGGTAGCCTCTGCATCAATCACAGGAATGGTTGTTGTATCCCACAGCTCAAGCACCCTTTCTTGCAGACTTGCGCCAGTTTCATGTGAAAGCGACACATTGCTCTGCGCGAGGATGTACAGCATCTTTCTCTCTGCCTCTGTCTCAAGGATGAGAGTTTCTTTGCCGAGCTTCGATGCTTTACCCGAGATGAGTTTTTGTATTTCAAGCCGAGTACGAGGGTTCAGCCCTTCGAGCATTGGAAACCATCATATCGCACAAATAGCAATATGTAGAGCTTGTTTGGTTTACGGCACAAAAATGTCACTTCTTGATTTTATTTGCGCCGCTTTGCCAGCCCTTTTCTCACGCGAACGCTTTGCAATGCCTCGATGTCGCTCATCAGGAAAATCTTGCCCGTCTTGAGCTTCTGGCAACGCAAGCGGCCAGTCTCTACAAGGTAATCAAGATACTGGCGCGTGACACCAAGGTATTCCGTCGCCTCTGCCATGCCCATGAGTTTTGGGAAATCCGCCATAGGGTTGAATCCCTAGGCTATCGCCAGCGATTGCTTATAGCAGTTGCTATATAGCAATATAAAAGCTACCCTTGGGACGAGTCCCCACGGACGCTCCATTTCTTTCCTTTGCCCTATGGCAAACCACAAACCATCCGATTCATCGAAAGAGCATTCCTCCGAGCGTCACAAAGAGGAAAACCACCATCTTGCGGAATATAAGTTTTGCGCGGGATGTGGCGCGAAGATCCACAAAGAGGCGCATGCCTGTCCCAAGTGCGGCTTGCCGACATTCAAAGTAGGAGAGAAAAGCCAAACCACAGCGGGACTACTTGCCCTGTTTCTCGGCGGTATCGGCGTCCACAAGTTTTACCTCGGGCAGTCGGGCTTGGGCATTCTTTATCTGCTGTTCTGCTGGACGTTCATTCCGGGAATCATCGCATTTATCGAGGCCATCATCTATTTCACGGCCAGCCCCGAGAAGTGGCGCAGGATTTCACAGCCCGTACGAGCGTAAAGCAATCAGCCCGTAAACGTTCAAAAACCCCTCACGGTGAGTCGTTTGCAGGTTTTATGTAGTCTCACCGCTGAACGAAAATTGCTCACGCGACAGAGCATTTTTGAAAGGATTGGAAAGCAAAATGTCCAAAATAAATAGCGGGGCGGTTGCCCACCCCGCTATTTGCCAGATCAAACACACAGCTTTGCGCACGATTTTGCGAGAACATCCATGGAATCAATGCATATGATCGGGGCTTTGAAGTCACAGCGTTCCAGCATGCCGCTCAAGTCCGTACAGCCAAGTACTACTGCCGTAACTCGCTCCTGCTCAAACTCATCGAACGCCGCCGCAAATGTACGTGCAGTGTGAGCCGAAACGCTGCCAGTCCTAACGAAGTGTTCGATGTCTTCGCTCAACTGACGTTGCACTGCTTCGGAAGGCGTGAAGCATTGGACTCCCGCCAAAGCGCAGCGATCTGCGTAGAGCCGAGAGGAAACCGTTAGCTGTGTCGCCAAAAGGCCAATGCGATTGATCCCTGTATCGTGCAATTCTTGCAGCACGGCATCAACGATATGAAGCAAATGCAATGGCGGTGGGAGGACAAAGGATTTCGCAAAGAGATGAAGAGTATTGCAGGGCAGCGCAACTGCCTTCACGCCAATCTTTTCAAGGCGCGCAATGCTGCTGCTTACTTCGTTCGCAAGTAGTGCGCCCGCCTCATGAGAACCATTGATCGCTTTGCCCGATAGTTCAGGAGGAACGGAGACAAAATCTACGACGAATGCTGGCGGATGTGAGGGCTTGATAGTGTGTGCATGCCTCACCAATTGAACGCAGAAAGCCGCACTGGTATCTGCACCGAAACCACCGATAATGCCGATGATGGGAGAATTGGTACTCATGGGAGAAGTTTTTGGAGGGAGGCAGAAAGGAGTTCGCGCAAATCAGCCAGTAAACGCTCATCACTGATTCGCAGCTTCATGGGTTTTGTAAGAGGCAGAGTGGCAAGCTCGTCAGTCGGAGCATGCACTTCTGGCCGCAAGCCGAGCACCGTTTCAGCGGTTGCGCGCAACGTGTCATGAACGACGCGGCTGATGCTCCCTTGTACTTTCAGTACCTCCGAGCCTATGTCCGCCGCTTGGCGAGGAATGCATATGCGCACATTTCTGTCTGATTCATTCAGCAGGTATGGCGCTTTGCCATTGGTAGAATCAAGCGGAAAAGCAGGCGCGGTGTATACGCTTTCAATGCCGAGATCCCGAGGGAGCATGTGGTCGAAGTTCGCTTCACCTCCGACTGGCGCATTGTTGCCCCGTCGCGAAAGAATCCAGCCGAACTTGGCGAAACGATGTGCAATGCCATTCCGTGACTCTGCGTGCATGTGCAGCACTTGAGCAGTCTGAATGCGCGTGTATTCCCGCAATTCTTCATGCTCAATAGTCGTGCACGGCTGCACTTGCTCAAGAGTGGAAGCCAACCCTCTTTTTTCCAAGTCACTGTGCGTGACCATGTGGAAATGCGGAAGAATGGCTGCAAGAAGTTGGCGCAATCGTTCCGTGCGCCGCTGAACGATAGCTTGTTCATCTATGTCACTGTTCAGGCGCTTATCGAAGACAAAGAACAATCCTGTTGCATTTCTTCGCGTTCGTTCAGCATCCGCCCGCAGCAAGTACGTAAGAGTGTCGAAAGGCAAAGCATCCGCGTCATGAACATGACGAATACCTGCGGATGTTCCGAGCATAAGGGTATCGCCGTGGTGCACCTGTTTAGGGCGCTCGTCGGCACGGTGGGGAGAAGTAAGTGATTGCATGGGGAGAAATGAAAATGAATACAAAAACGCCCTCCTGATGGGCGATCAGGAAGGCGTGGATTCTGCGTAAGTTGCTAACAGCGCAGGTAATACAACCCCTTCCCGTCGCCGAGGGAGTACCACCAGTAGCCGTTGTTGAGGATAAGAATGGAATGCATGGTGCGTAAAGAAAAACCCTTCAACCGGAAGGGTGCTTTACGCGCCAAGGTGTCGTCTGGTCAGTTCACAATCAGGCGCGTGCATGCCCTTCCGCAGTGCGGAAGTAATAGCTGCGCCAACCGAAACGACGTGTACTCATGTCTGCCGCATTGTACAGCCATTTTCATCAAATGCAATCGGCTTGAAAAACTGTCCACGACTGTATTGGACTGTCCAGTTTTGTCTTGTGTAAGCCAAAAACTCTTGATTTCATATTTTGAAAAATGTAGAGTGGGCACGGCTGCTCACATGAGTAGTGACGAAGTATCCCCCTATCACTATGCGACTCATCCTTGCAGCCATCCGCGCAAACATTTCGGCCAGAACAGGAGCAATCCGATACGCTTGATCTCATCGCGGGAGCGCTTGGGATGTATCTGCATGAGCTAGAGGAATGCAGGGCAATTTGCCAGCGCCACAACAGCACTGCCGCCATTCACGACAAAGGCGAAGCGTTACAGGTGTACCGCCTCTTTGGGCGTGATACGGCAGCGGCATCGTTCCTGCATTCCGTCACCAAATACCTACCGAGTTGGGAGGAAGCCGACCATTGGAAATTGCAGGGCGGCAAATGGAGCAAGTTGCAGCGCGATGTGGAAGCACGCATGAAACGACATAGCAAACTATTGCCGATTCTGACGAAGGGCATTGCGTGGGAGGGTCGCCCTATTCTCATTCACGCTTACAAGTTCGATGCCGACCCCGTTATGAAAGTGGAGTTGGTATTGCCCGAACATCAGAAAACCGTTCCCGAATTGCCATTGAAAGTCGTGGCCTCTGCGTTGCGTTGCCACGAAATGCTGGTACCCAAAGACATCGCAGCCGCGAAGCCGCCGTATGAAAACCACGAGACAAAGTTCCTGACGATTCTTGAGTATGTGGAGAGGAATAGTCCCAAAGGACTCTATGCATCGCACCACCTACCATCCGCACCGACCTCTGCGCCAGACAGCGCCTAGGGCGGGCATTCTTCCTTTTCGCGGATGGGAAGGCGGGATGCCCGTTCTAGGCGTTCTCATACCTCTTTCCCCCCATCCTTATGGCGCGCAAGGCCAAAAAGAAAATCCCTCGGAAACAGTACTGGATTGGATATTGCCGCAAATCCACTGATGATCCGAAAAAGCAGCAAATGTCGTTGCCCGACCAAGAGAAGAAAATCCGCGAACATTACAATGCTCTGCCAATGGAGGATAAGGCGGGCAGGCCGCTCAAGATTCTTCCTCATGAAAAGCGAAGTGCCTACAAGCCCAATAACCGACCTGTCTTCAATACCATGATGAAGATGGCCGATAATGGAGAGGTGTACGGCGTGCTGGCCGCACAGTCGAATAGGGTCAGCCGCAATAGGCAGGAGAGCGGCATGTTTGAGCAGTACCTTGTAGATGGGCGTATCACGTATTTGGATGCTGTCGCAGATAATCGCCGCTATAGCGGCCAGAACTCGGGCGATATATTCATGCTTGGAATTGAGGGCAGCAATAACTGGCGTGACAGTAAAGACAAAGGAACGGTCATCGGGCAGCGCATGTACGAACGTGCAAAAGAGGGTAAGCACATGGGTCGCAAGCCGTTCGGCTTCAAGCCGCATTTGGAGATTGGCAAAGATGGCAGCGAAGTACGCAAGACGGTTGTGGATGAAGAGCGTTTGCCATGGGTTTATCAGATATTCCACTTGGCGGCTTCGGGCGCATACTCGCTGACGAAGCTGGAAGCGTGGGCACAGGATAAAAAGCGTCAGATTCGCATGCGTCCGACGAAAAAGCACCCCGAAGGCAAGCTGCTATCACGAACCGACATTGCGAACATGCTTCATGACCCGTATTACAAAGGCTATACGCCATACAAGGGTGGAATCCATCCGTGGACACCAGAACATGCCCCGATGGATGTGCCACCTATCAATGTAAACCTTTGGCAGCGCGCACAGCAAGCTTTGACAGAGCGCTCCAAAAGCTCTGCACGCCCGAAGACAGAAACGCTGCGGGAACTATTCGTCTGCGGCAGTCTCATAAAATGCGGACGCTGCGGGCATGTGTTGAGTCCCGAGCGAAAACTCAAGAAATCGAACAATAAAGAATACGTGTATTACTCCTGCAAGAACCCCCGCACAAAGTGCGGCATCTGCGTCCCGCAAGAAACATTGCTGGCGCAACTTCGGGAGAAAATTGAGCGTTTGGATTTGGCAAATGATGCAGTGGAACAAATCCGGCATGCGCTATTGAACTCAAACCAAGAACGCATGGAGAGCGACAAAGCATTCCGTAAAACGCTCAACAATGAATATGAAAGTATCAAGGTCACATTGGGCGCCCTATTCGAGCAACGTTCAACTGCGCAAAAAATGGGCTGCGCCGAAATCCTGGACAGCCGTATCAACGAACTGACCCAACGACATAACGAAGTGCAGCATCTTCTCAATGCGACCCACGATGAAGGCAATCAATGGATTGAGCAGGTCATCAAGTGCTTCGAACTCCTGAAAATGGCGCGGGAGGTTCTGACCTTCGGTTCGTGGCTCACTCGGGAGGCAATGTTGAAGGCCGTCGCTTCGAACTATGCTTGGATCGACGGAAACCTAGTACTGGACTTGCGATCTCCGTTCAGGGAAGCCGCTCTTTCGAGCGAACGTCCAGAATGGTGGAGCTTAGGGGATTCGAACCCCTGACCTCTTCCATGCCATGGAAGCGCTCTAGCCAGCTGAGCTAAAGCCCCACGCCGCGAAGCGGAAGTGATAAGTCCGAAGTGCCAAGTTCCAAGTATTATTTGGAACTTAGAACTTATGACTTGGAACTTTCTGCGAAGCAGAGTGGTGCGCCCGGCAGGATTTGAACCTACGACTTCCAGATCCGCAATCTGGCGTTCTATCCGGGCTGAACTACGGGCGCACGTAAGAATGAAACAAGGATCGAAAAATGCTCCCAGGAGCTGACAGACGGTACCATTGACCTTTTGGCAGCACAATGGCGATTTTACTACTTTATGGCTCTCAAATTATAAAATGCCCCATTTCCAAAGCGAATCGCTTCGTTTTTTATAGGGCTTTTCGGGGCAAATCTCTTCTTTAGAACTACTACGCCTGCGCCATCGACAGTGCGAGTGCCATCGGCACAACGAATGACATAACGACAAATATTTTCTTCGCAACTGGCATAGAAAAATTTGGGGAAGACACAGGGCATTTTCCTAGCCTGGGGAGGGGGAAGCAATTGAGTGAGTGTGTAAAATGTAGACCAGTAGTCGTCTGTGTACAGAACTTCACATGATGGTTTTTGTCGTCAATTCTTCATGATCAGCTGTTCCACGGTGGCAATAGTCTCATTCAATTTTCCCTCCGGATTTTTCACAATGTGGTCGCACATTTTTGCGTACTCGAGTTCCTTGTGAGCGCTATCAATTCTTCTCTGTAATTCATCGCCGGTGGTAGGGGAGCGCTTCGTGATGTGCTGTATCAATTGCTCGATGCTTTCCGGGAAAATAAAGATGGATGTCATCTTGTAGAGTGAAGACTTTTCCTGGGTATTGAAGAGCACATGACGACGAATGCCATCGAACCCTTGTACATCTACTTCACGTACCACCACTTTGCCTTTTTGAATGTACGGAATAATTTCATCCACCAGTGTGCCGTAGCGTGCGCCGCCATGGACCGTAGCCCATTCCAAAAGTTTATCCTCTCGGAGCAGGGCATCAAACTCTTCCTCGGACACAAAGTCATACAGCTGCGTGCCTTCCTTGGGGCGCTTGGCACGAGTGGTGGCGGACTTCGGGAAATGCCATCCTTTATGCTTGCTGCGCAGGTGCCGCAAAATGGCACTTTTCCCTACTCCGCTGGGGCCTATGACTAAAACCAGTTTCCCTTCCTTTTTGGACGAAGAATGTGCGGCAGAGGCATCCATGGCACAGATCCTAGCCTGCCTGCGTTTCCGTATCCAGGGCATTGCAAAAATGGCTCAAATTTGCTACAATAATTGGATTTGCTCTTTAAAAACACTCTCCCACCTGAAGCAGCGAGAGGCTAGAAAGATCCGTCTTCTTAGCCCCTCCCTGCTTCCACCGCGGCTCGACACCGCGATAGGAGTTCCCTCCTGCGGAGGGATTCCACCTCACAAACACACACCACCCTGCTTCTGGGGTTCAGAAGCCTCGATGCCCGAAGTTCGGGCTACCTACACACATACACACGAGCCCTGCGTCTCCTGATACGCACGAAGGGTGGGGAGTCTGCAGCCTCGTCGACTGCAAACCGCCAACTCTTCGGCCAAACTAGCTGAAGAAAGGCACTGCCCCGTACCATTCGGTCTTCCGGGGAAGATCGAATTGGTGCGGGGCTTTTTTGTACTTCTTTTTTGCTTGGGGAGCAGGCTTTCTGCCTGCGGTCCCGTGTCTTTGGGTAAATCCGAATATCGACCCTTCGGTCTGACTCAGGATCTATCTCAGATAACTGGCGTGTAGAATTATGGGTCGTACTGAGCCAAGCCGAAGTACGAAATTCGAAGGAAATTCAAAACTTGGAAAATTTTTAAACAAACAAAACAGCTCACACAAACATCTCCCTCCCGGCGGGAGGGATTAAGGGAGGGGATTCCTACTCCTATAAAATCATCGTGATCCACCGCGGGCTGGAAACCCGCTCTGAGGGTGGTGGTTATTGATGTAGTAATGAGCATTCCTACTCAACAAAATCTGAACAAATTATGTGTACAATTATTTCCACAAGGATTACTATCTGCCTATACTCTCGCGAATGCCACGCTCCAAGATCGCAGTACTCTACGTCGGCGGATCCATTGGGATGGTGATGAACCAGAAGACGGGGAGGATCGAGCCTATGGAATCCCTGGGGATGATCCACAAAGCTATTCCGGAAATGCAGAGGGAAGTGGCGCTGGATTTTTATTCCATCGATAACGTCGGTTCCTCCGAAGTGACCCCGGAACACTGGGTGACTATCGCTTCCAAGATTGAGGAAATATACGAAGACTACGAGGGCTTTGTGGTGATCCATGGAACCAACACTATGACCTACACTGCATCTGCTCTGAGTTTTGCACTGCAGAATTTACGAAAGCCTGTAGTGCTCACGGGAGCATTGCTACCACTCAACGACATCGCCGGAGATGGTCGTATGAATTTGATCTTCGCCATCCGCGCCGCGCAGCTGGATATTGCCGAAGTGTGCGTGGCTCTGGGCCCCAAAGTCATCCGCGGTACGCGTGCGAAGAAAGTGGATGAGTCTCTACTGCAAACATTCGATAGCCCGCGTTTTCCCGCGCTTGCAGACTTCAGCACAGAGGTGCAACTGCATCCCTGGAGAATTGTCCGTCGCAAGAGAACACTCGAATGCAAACCTACGTTCGACCCCAATGTAGTGGTGGTAACTCTTACTCCGGGTATTCCTCAAAGCTATTTAGATTCTGTCATTGCCGCTAAGCCAAGCGGCATCGTGCTCCGTGTGTACGGCTCCGGAATGCTCTCGGAGCAAACATTCCCGTGGCTGCAGGAGCTGAAGAAACAGGGGATTCCCGTGGTGATCATTTCCCAGACACTTCGCGGAACGGTGGATCTGCAGCGTTACAGAAAACAAATTACCATCGAAGATTTGGGAGTGATCTCCGGAAAAAATATGAGTTTTGAATGTGCGCTCGTGAAACTCATGTGGGCCCTCACGCAATCCAAAACTCCGTCCAGACTCAGAGAGATCATGGAGCGGAGTTTGGTGGGGGAGCTGGATGAGTAGTATTCCTCAATGATTACTTCTTATAAGTTCTGCTTATAATTTCATCAACATGTACGGCAACTTCGGCAAGTTTTTTATCCAGTGTCGCATTATGACGTTCTTCAGGGGATAAAATTCTTTTCTTCAGTCCTTCGCGAAAAGCATCTGTTTCTACCTGATCTTGCTCGTACCTGGAGCGTTCCCATGCGGTATGAACCATAGAATGAAATGGGGAAAAAGTGCGCGCATAGTAAACTCGCTTTGCAGGAAGGCAAGCGTTCGAAGCTCCTAGTCCTTCTTTTCTGCATCCTCTTGCGAAGATTCTTCATCGTCCTCATGCTTCTCCATCATTTTTTTACCTACTATGGAACCAATAGCTCCGCCGATGATTAAACCGACAACCACACGCTCTACGATGCGTTTTTTCTTCTTTTCACGTTTCTTGAAGGGCCACATGGGGCAAGTATAGCAGAGGGTGGCGTGAGTGGGGGTGAATTTTTGTGTTTAAATAGGGGATTAGGGTTAGGGATTGGGGATTAGTATTTTTGTCATTCCTAACCCCTAACCCCTCACATAGTCACCTCCGGATACTTCCGCATCTCCGCCCACACAATCTCCTCCACTTCCTTCAATTTCTCCAAACTCCGCGCCTCAATACAAACAGACAAACACGGACTCGTATTGCTCTGCCGGATTCCCGCCCACGCGCCGTCTCCAAAATCAACGCGCGCGCCATCCAGAGTATTCACAGGATAGTTCTTGGAAAACTCTGCAGTCAGCTCAGAAACAATTCGTGTCTTCTCACTGTCCGGACAAAAAGGACGTTTTTCTTCGGCTTGGAATACTGCGGGGAATTCTTTCACAATTGCGGAGAGGGGAGTATTGCCAATACTTTTCAGTACATTCAATGCTGCCACAAGTGCGTCATCGTACGAGAAATAATTTTCTCCGCAGAAAAAGTGACCGGATTGTTCTCCTCCCAAAGTAGCATTCACATCTCGCATCGCGTGTTCCACAAACGAGTGTCCCACTTTGCACATCACGGGATTCCCGCCCCATTTTTTTATTTCCGTTTCCAGTATTCCGGAGTTGCTCACGGTAAAGACCACGGGGAAACCGGGGTGCCGGGACAAGTGATCTTTGGCGAGCAGCAGCAGCACTTCATCCGCACTGCAGATGCGGCCGTTTTCATCCACCAGCCCCATACGGTCGCCATCGCCATCAAACGCGAATCCAAGTGATGCTTTTTTCTCTACTACTTCTTTCTGCAAATCTCTGAGTGTATCTCTCTTACTTGGGTCAGCCGGGTGATTCGGAAATTCACCATCGGGTTCTATGAAGAGGCCATTCACGGTGCATCCCACTTGGCGCAAAACTTCTG
The DNA here is from genome assembly GCA_964628805.1 of uncultured Candidatus Peribacteria bacterium. Classification (GTDB taxonomy): domain Bacteria; phylum Patescibacteriota; class Gracilibacteria; order Peribacterales; family Peribacteraceae; genus CAZVOK01. The sequence goes on from CAZVOK010000001.1 coordinate 51,174, forward strand.
TGTACACAGGCCCTGCCACTCCGTTCCCTCCGTCCACCACAATGGTTTTCCCAAGGCCAACACCCTGAAATAAATTTTCCAGCACCACGATGTACGGTGTGATGCCATCAATCACTTCCGCAGTTCCTTCGCCAGTCACAAAATTCTGATTCTCAATTCTTAGTCTGAGTGTCTGCAAATCTTCTCCGCTGTACGCCTCGGCGTCGCGCACTTGCAGTTTGATGCCATTATCTTCTTTGGGATTATGGCTCGCCGTGATCTGAATGCCGCCGTCCAGATTCTGATTACAAATTGTAAAATAATTAATAGGACTCGGCGTCTGTCCGATGAGCAGGACATGACATCCGGTACTCATAAGCCCTTCCCGCATTGCGTTTTCCAGTAGTGGACTGTGAGTGCGTGCATCACGACCCAGTACCACTTTTGGATGCTCAGTTTTATACATCTCGCGCAGCACCGTTCCAAAGCCCTGACCAATCAGTCGGCAAGCTTCTTCGGTGAGTTGCGTGTGGGCTTTGCCACGGATGTCGTATGCCCGAAAAATATGAGGATCAATTAAAGTCATGTAAAAATGGGGAAAGCGCGGCCTGCCAACCGTAGCTCAGCCGCAGCGAGCGAAGGTTGGAAGATGTGGGGGTCGAGGGTGGGCATGAATGTGAAGAAAAGAATGACTGATTATTGCATTTTTTTTAGGTATAGAGGCTATCTATTAAAGTTGACTTATTTCAATTTACAATTAAAGTATTAATTAATGAGTAGAGAAATATTAGAAGAATATGGTGTAGATGAAGAGGCGTGGGAAAATGGATCTATTCCTGTAGATCCAATATTGTATGCTGAAATACTATCAGTTAAACAAGAATTACTAGCAGTTATGGCGACAGCTCAACGAGGTATCGCTTCTCTGAGAAAGAAAAGAAATAAGAATAGAGTGGAGAAAATATGTAAATATCTCACAGGAAGATATAGGTTAGATCAATTAACAGGTACAAATTTTAGAACCATACACAAAATAATAGATTCATTGGCTACATATTCAGATGATCCTGAAGTAGCTCATTTTTTACAGTACATAGATTATGCTCTGGAACATCTTACTGGTATCGAGGGTGAAGTTGGGCGTGGAGAATCTTTGATGTATGCGCATGATCCTGATAATGACTGGCTAACGCTCCCTAAAGAATTGAGTGATGCAACTATAAGAAAAGAAATTTTACATGAGCTTCTTGGGAATCCTTTTCGGCCTGTCACTTGGCAGCCTGAATGGAGAACTCCTACTGTTATAGCTATCGCTCAAGGCATTTATGATGAACAGGCATTCGATCGTTTGCCCGTGATGGCAGACGCACTGGAGGATGCAGGCTGTGATTTCCTGCCTCTTCTACAGCATTGCCGTGACCACACTCGATGGCATATGCGTGGATGCTTTGCGGTAGAGGGCGCTTTAGGTAGAAATTAGGCTCTGTTTTCCCTATGGGCAAAATGGCGTTTTTTTGCTATAATATAAGGAAATGTCCCTATCCACACACACCTCCCTCCGCGTCGCTTACTTCACCATGGAGATAGCCCCAAAGGTGGGTATTCCGACTTTTGCAGGAGGTCTGGGTGTGCTTGCCGGGGACATTATGCGGTCTTGTGCGGACCTTGGAGTGAATGCTGCATGTATGACCATGGCGTGGCAGTTTGGATACCTAAAACAGTCACTGAACTCCGATGGGTCACAGAACTACGCCGATGTGACGTGGAACTTTGAGGAGCATCTCACTAAGCTTCCGCATCGCGTCACGGTCATGCTCGAAGGCCGAGAGGTTCATGTGGGTGTGTGGGAACTGATGCTCCCAAGCCAGAGCCAGGCGCCAGGGTCACACTCTGTGCCCATTTATTTCTTGGACACAAACCTCCCGGAAAATTCTGCGGAAGACCGCGAGATCACCAAGCATCTTTATGGAGGTGATCAATCGATGCGTATTAAACAAGAAGTAGTTTTGGGAATCGGTGGAGTAAGAATGCTCCGCGCATTTGGTTACCAAGATGTCGGTACATACCACATGAACGAAGGTCACTGCGCGTTCCTCACACTCGAACTTCTGAAAGAGAGGGGATTCAATGATGACGCGGTGAGGCAGAATTGCGCCTTTACGACGCACACGCCTGTGAAAGCAGGGCACGATGTATTTGATTACGATCACGCGTGGAAGATTGTGGGCGATATGCTGCCCTGGCATATCAAGAAGATTGCAGGGGAGGATGCGCTTTCTATGACGACCCTCGCTATGACTTTGAGCCGCTACACCTGCGGAGTCTCCAAAGTGCACGGGCAAGTGGCACGCGAGATGCTTGGGAATCCCAACGTGGACTACATCACCAACGGCGTGCATCACATCGAGTGGACGTCTGACGTAATGGCAGCGCTTTTTGATCTGTACATTCCAGGTTGGCGTCACGATCCATCACTCCTCACAGATGGATCGAAGCATATTCCGGCTGAGGCCCTGTGGAATGCTCACATGACATCCAAGCAAACACTTCTGCAGGAGGTGAAAGATCGTACGGGTACGGAGCTAGATCCAAATGTTCTGACCATTGCGAGTGCGCGCCGCGTGGTACCGTACAAGCGTCCGGAGCTCATCTACACAAACCTCATGCGCCTGAAAGAAGTGGCAGGAGGCAAGCTGCAGATCATCCACGCCGGCAACGCTCATCCGCACGATCCTTTTTCCCAGGAAGTAATTCATCGCATGATTCAAAGGTCTGAAGAACTTAAAGATTCCGTGAAGATCGTCTACATGCCGAACTACAATCCTGCGCTTGCCAAGCACTTGGTGGCAGGAAGCGATATTTGGTTAAACACTCCTATGCGCTTGCATGAGGCCTCCGGAACATCTGGTATGAAGGCATGCTTAAACGGTACCATCAATCTCTCCACGCTCGATGGTTGGTGGGTGGAAGGCTACGGAATGGATTCTCGCTCCGGCTGGAGAATCGGGCCCTTGGCATCAGCCTTGAACCCTGATGACACTCGCATGATGGACGCGGAAGATCTGTACACTCAGCTTCAGTACCAAGTGATCCCGGATTACACCATGCAGGACAAATCCCGCTGGATTGAGCGCATGCGCAGGTCTATTTCTTTGATGGGATACTTTAATAGTGAGCGGTGTGTGAGGGAATATTGTGAGAAGGCGTGGCGATGAGGGATTGGGGGTTAGGGATTAGGGATTGGGAATGGAAGATTTCCAAAACACAGAGCGCGTTTTCTACGCGCGTTGCGAAGGTGTAGTAAATCCAATCTTCAGAAGACAAATCCTTTGAATCTACGGTACAGTGATCACATGGATGCACCCAAGATCATCGGCATTTTGAATGTCACACCAGACTCTTACTTCGACGGTGGCAAATTCACGTCCATTGATGCTGCGCTGAAACAGACGGAACAGATGCTTGCCGATGGTGCAGATATTATCGAAATCGGTGGAGAATCAACAGGTCCCAAGGCGCCGGATGTGTCACTCGAGGAAGAGCTGCGTCGTACTATTCCCGTGTTGGAAGTGCTGAAGAAACAATTCCCAAATGCGGAATTCGCTATCGATACCTACAAGTCTGCTGTAGCAAAAGAAGCTTTGGATCAAGGAGTAATCATGATCAACGATGTCACTGCAGGCAGAGGCGATGCAGCGATGTTCTCTGTGATTGCCGCGCATCCTTCACAGCCGAAACTTGTACTGATGTACTCCAAAGATTCCACCGCTCGCACCACCATCGCCGATACACAGTACGATGATGTGATTGCAACCGTGAAAGATTTCTTGAGAGCAAAAAAAGAAGAAGCTGTGAAAGCAGGAGTGAAAGAGGATCGAATTATTTTGGACCCAGGTCTGGGCCATTTTGTCTCGAGCCTTCCTGAATATTCCTTTGAAATCATTGCGCGGCTCAAAGAATTTTCCGATCTGGGAAGTCCTCTCTATCTCAGTCCTTCACGCAAATCATTTCTTGCTGGAAAAGAGAATTTGAAAACTGTGGATCGGCTGCCGGGAACAATTGCTGCATCGGTGATGGTGATGCTCAATGGCGCTTCTTACATTCGCACACATGACGTGTTAGAGATCAGGCGAGCCGTGGAAATAGTGCAAAGCATGCAAGATCGATTGAAAAGTTAAGTATACATTCCTATACTTTCTTCGGTTGCTTTTCCGTCACTCTCCAGAGGACAAGACATGCCGGATACTACCAACAGGACGGACCCTTTCCCCTTGAAGGGTTTTGCCGTCGCCGGTGCGTTGACGCTGGTGATCATGGGCAGCATCAGCTATGTGAAGCGGCAGAACGCCAAAGCTGAGCAGGCTCATCTACTGCAGAGTGTCGAAGTGGTCGCCTACCACAAGTACACACCTCTAGGCCGAGACCCAGTCGAGTGGCCCATCTTCGTCACTGCGGACAAAACCGCTACTGTCGTCCGCATCGGGTCCCTCGGGTCCCAACCGGAAGCGGCTACCCGGGAGCAAGCCCTCGGTTACTCCGGCTCACTCATGAGAGAGCTCTCTTCCTGGGCTCAAAGGGAGGGCGTCAAGATTCTCTCTGTAGCCGTAGAAGAGACCTTCACGGAACAGAGCAGGTATCATTCTTATGACTCCAAGATCCCGCTGATGTTCCAGCTCACGGTGGACCGAGGAAAGAACTAGCAACCACAAGTCCCCCGCACGTCCAATGCGGGGGAGATCTTTCATTGCTCAAGCATCAAAAAATCATTCTCAATTTTCCATTCTCAATTTTCAATTTCACCCCAGTCCTGCCGCAATCACAAAGTTCACAAGTGCGTAGCTGATGAGGATCACGGCGAGCCCCGTGAGGGAACGGATGATGAGCGACTTTGACTTGGAAATCTCTTCATCGCGGCCGAAGTCCAGGACCATCATGGTACCGGCGTAGACCACTACGATGACAGCGGCGAGTGCCATGAAGCTCAGGACGACGTTCAGTACATTCACAATAATCTGAATAATGGGTGCGGGTGTAGGCGTACCCGTGGCGCCGATGGCAACGGCCAAGAGTTCTTTTCCAAGGATGAGTACAATGCCTGCAGCCACGGCGTAGATCGCTTTGCGCATGGAAGCGATGCCATCTTCGTTATTCGCCTGAGCTACAGCTTTCACGGCAGTCGTGATGATCATCACAATGGCCAGCACTGCGGCGAGTGTCAGCACCCAGTTGATGATGCCGAGCACTTGTTCTTCCACAATAGGCACTCCGATGCTGGGGTTCTGCGCCACTTCTCCGCGCACACCATAAAATGCTGCAATGAACGGCTCTATCAGAAACACGAGGACGATGCCTCCAATACACGCACCGAAAATCTTCTTCACTTTCTCCAATCCATCATCTTCCTGAGCCGTGATCATGCGGAAGCTTGCGATGGCCAGTACCACGGATGCGAAAATGAAGATCATCGGACGAATGGCCAGCATGATGGTGTAGGCGATGGCCACAAATCCTCCCGAGGATGGACCGGTAAATCCGCCGAGGCCCGGTAGGGCTCCTCCTACACTGGAGATCACCGCATCAAATACTCCCTGTCCCAAAGCTACTTCCGGGAGGATTAGCAGAGCGAAGACGCACAAGGCCGATACGGACAAAGGAAACTTCATGAGAAATAGGTAATCAGCGAAGCGACTATCGAATAAGCAGCAATCACCACAGCGGTAGCGATGACGGTCACGCGGATGACGGTCTTTGCCGTGTCTTTCAAGGATTCATTGATGGACACCACGAGCATGATTCCGGCGATGACCACGGCAGTGACAGCCATGAGTCCAAAGATCGTCAGCATGAAGTTTGCAATACCAATCATCTCTTCGTTGATCACTCCTGCTCTGGCACCCGGTACCAGGGCTTCCAGGAGAGGATTGATGAGCAGCATAAGTGCGACACCTATAAATCCTATCACGAGCTGTTTTCGTGCTTTCTCCGTTTGATCTTCCTGCCCCTGTGATGCGATGAGACGCATGGCCTGGATCACGATGTTGGCAATAAGTGCCAGTGCCAGGAGCGCCTGGAAGTAAAAAATGACGTGACCCGCTGCAGTAGCTGCTGGTGCGGTCTGCACTATGCGACTCCCATTTCCTGCCTGGAATGTACGAACCACCAAGTCTGCCAATCCCACCACCATGCCGCCTGTGATCACATAGTAAAAAGACTTTCGTGCATCAGCCACGGCTGCTTCGTCGTTACTGTACAGCACCATGTTCAAGGAACTCGTCAGAAGGATCATCACCGCCAAAGCCACAAAGCCGATTTCCATGGCATCGATGATTTTATCCTGCACATATACCACGAGCCCCATGGCACCGCCTCCACCCCCCGTGCACGGCACGATGGCACACACGGGACCCAGGTTTGCCTGTATTGCTCCAGCGATATCCATAAATCTCTCTATTATAGCAGAAAATCTGTGATTCTTGAAGGGGCAAATTGGGCTCTTTTTGGCTTTAGGATGAGGGATTGGGGGTTTGGGATTAGGGATTAGATAAAGACAAAAAACCTAGTCCCCCAATCCCCAATCACAAACCCCTCGTGCTATACTCCTCCCATGACCACTTATCCCACCTCACAAAGCACCCCCATTACCCTCAATTCCTCAGTGGAAGGCCAAACATATGCCCTTTTGGCCCTCGCTTTAGGCCTCACGGTCGTAGGCGGATACATCGGCGCCTTGTTTGCTCCTGTCCTGTTTGCCACTGGAGCGCAGCTGATTCTGCTCTTACTGCAGCTAGGCCTCATTATTTCCGCTCCCTGGTGGTCCCGCACATCGCCGTTGAATTACCTGATGTTCGTGCTTTTCCCAATCTTCTCCGGTATTTCCATCACGCCGTACATTCTTTCGGTGGTAGCGGGCTACAGCAACGGAACATCCATCCTCTTCAATGCGCTGGCCTCTACAGTGTTTATGGCCCTAGGAACGGCCGTATTCGCACGTACCACGTCTTTCCGCTTCTCCAGCATCGGCAGATGGCTGATTTTCGCTGTTTTCGGTCTGATTGGCCTCGGAATTCTGCAGATCTTCTTTGCAGGACTGCGCACAGGCCCCATGGAACTCCTTATTTCAGGAGCTGGAATGGCCGTATTTGCCGCATTTTTTGCTTACGACATTCAGCGTCTGCAGGAACAAGGAAAGCTGGGTGCAAACCCCTTTATGCTCGCTTTAAGCCTGTATCTGGACCTCTTCAATCTCTTCTTGTACGTCTTGAGGTTTATGACGGCGTTGTCTGGAAATAGAGATTAGGGGTTTGGGATTGGGGATTAGGACAATGGTGCCTTTTTTATTTTGAAATCCCAATCCCTAACCCCCAATCCCCAACCCCTCTCAAGGGGCAAGAAACCCTTTACTTCCGCCAACCCTCCCAGTAATCTCTGCTCTCGTTCACCCTTATTCCTCATGTCAAAGCGTCCTACCCCCAAAAAACGAAAGGCCAAAGCTGCCGGACGGAGTCAGTACTCTACGTTCGTCACCAAGGAAATGCGGAGACTCAAAAATCTGCAGAATTCGCCCTACGGGACGCCTACGGAGTCCAAGAACAAAGCTGATAAGGCTCTGAAGAACATTACACGTATCAAGGCTTAACGAGGGTTAGGGATTGGGGATTTGGGATTAGGAAATCCTCATTATCCGATCTTCGTTTTACAAAAGTCCTAATCCCTAACCCTAATCCCCAATCCCATGGCCCGCAGACGTCATCTCTCGCGCATCGCCGTCATGCAGGTTCTGTTTGAACGTGAGCAGCATCCTGGGTGCGATCCGGAAAAAGCCCTCAAGCGCGATGGATCGGAACTGGGAGAAATGGATAGCGACTTCGCTGCCGCTCTTTTGAAGGGTGTGCTGGACAAAGAACAAGAAGTGAAAGACGCCGTGCAGACGCACGCGCCACAGTGGCCCATGGATCGCATGGATCCTATTTCACGCTGCATCCTGCTGGTAGGCGCCTACGAGCTCCTCTTTGGCAACGACGCACCGTTGGCAGTGGTGATGAACGAGGCGATTGATATCGCAAAAGAATACGGCACAGAGGAAAGCGGAAAATTTGTGAATGGGGTGCTGAATGCGATTGCGCATAAAAAATAGGATTGAACGTTAGGATTTAAAAGAAATAAAAGATTTAAAGGATTGAAAGGACAGGCTCTTGTTTTTCCTAATCCTTTAAATCTTTTAAATCCTTGCCATCCTTTAAATCTAAGACTCAATAATGTCCTTCCATTTCTCCCGCCATCTTTCTACACTCCCTCCATGTCCCCCCAGCCCGCCTCCTTCACTGTTTTGGAAAAACTCATAGGCGTCAGCTTCCGCAATAAAGAGCTGCTTCTGCAGGCTCTCACACATCGTTCAGCCGTGAAGGAAGTGAATGCGCACGGGCACAATGAACGCTTGGAATTCCTCGGCGATGCGGTGTTGGAGCTGGTGACTACCGAACACTTGTTTCAGATCTCCAATAAATCCGAAGGCGAACTCACCAATTGGCGCTCAGCTCTCGTCCAGGGCGATCACCTGGCACAGGTGGCGCAAGAACTGAAGCTTGGCGAATATCTCTTCATGAGCCGCGGCGAAGAGGCCAGCGACGGTCGCAGCAAGACTTCTACACTCGCCAATGCCCTGGAGGCTCTCATCGGAGCCATGTACCTCGATAGAGGCTACGCAGTTGCTCAAGAGTTTTGTGGCAAGTTCATTTTGAATGATTTGCAGAATTTGCTGGCTCAAGGAAAGCACCGCGATGAGAAGAGTCACTTCCAGGAGATGGCCCAGGAGAAAATGGGCATCACCCCGCACTACGAAGTAGTGGAAGAAGAAGGCCCCGATCACGATAAGAGCTTCACCTGCGCAGTGTTCATCGGTGAAGAAAAAGTGGCGGAGGGGAAGGGGAATAGTAAACAAAGAGCGGAGCAGGCGGCTGCTAAAGAGGCTTTGAAGGTGAAAGAGTGGAAGTAGAGTGAATAAAAGTTGTGTTCGGTTATTTTTAATCTCAGAGCGGGCGTTCCGCCCGCAGTCCCTTTGGAATAATTTTTTATATCTGGGAGCGGGTGTCCCACCCGCGGTCGTATTTGAAGCATCAGTCTCCGGTGTTCCCCCATCCCCCGACCCCTTCCCCCTTGCGAGGAGGAAGGGGAGAAAGACTTCAAAAAAGAATTGAAACAAACAATACACAAACATCCCCCCCTCTCCTCGCAAGGGGAGGGGGATAGGGGGTGGGGAACGCCCTACAAACACATACAAAACATCCCTCTCCCGGCGGGAGAGGTTAGGTGAGGGGATCCCTACTTCAATTCTTTTTATTCAGCTGTGTCATCATAATGATCATGCATTCGTTCCAACATTTCATTCGAGGCGTCATACCAGTTTCTATATAAACGTATGTTTCTTCGTACGGTAGTTTCGTCAGGAGTTCCTTCTAAAAGGTGGGTACAGAAAGACCAAAGAAGCTCTTCATCTACAGGGGGTCCTATTTCTGTAGGTATTTTAGTAATCTCTGCGTTAAGCGCATCATGCCAGGCTCTATACCGTGCAATGTAACTTGAGACCATTCCATTCGTTTTAGGCTTTAAGCCACTATCAATAAATCCCTGGATCAAATCCGTATTAACAGGAGGTCCTCCTTCTCTGAGCACATTCTGTTTTTGTCGAAATAGATTATCTATATCATCGTTGTCCGGCAAAAAGGCATCTTCAACACTCATCTTCAAAAGTGAGAAAGAAATTCAATTACCCCATCTTAATCTCCACATCCACTCCGCTCGGCAGACTCAAGCTCTGGAGGCTCTCCACAGTCTTGAATGTGGTCTCGCTCAGGTCGATGAGGCGGCGGTGTGTACGCATTTCGAACTGGTCGCGGGCGTCTTTGTGGACGAATGTACTGCGGTTGACCGTGAACTTACGGATGTTGGTAGGCAAAGGAATAGGGCCGTGGACTACGGCTCCGCTGCGCTCAGCTGTTTCTACAATCTTCCCGGCTGCTTCATCCAGCACGTTATGGTCAAAAGCACTCAGGCGGATGCGGATGAGTGAGATTTTTGGCTCTTTCTTGGCTGTTTTCTTCGTATCTACCTCTGGTGCTGCCTTCGCAGATTTTGCGGCTACTGGCTTCTTTGCTGCTGTTTTCTTGGCTGGGGGATTCATGAGAGCGAAGGGGAAAGAGCAAGGGGTAGAGAATTCCTCCAGGCGGAGGCGGGGGATAGTACCCCCGCCTGACCTGGAAATAAAGGCTTATTTGATGATCTTCGTGACAACACCGGCGCCAACTGTGCGGCCTCCTTCGCGGATAGCGAAGCGAGTACCTACTTCCAAGGCGACAGCCTGACCCAGGGTGACATTGAACTTGATGTTATCACCTGGCATGACCATTTCTACATTTGGTGGCAATTCTACGGATCCCGTCACGTCTGTCGTGCGGATGTAGAACTGAGGCTTGTAACCCTTGAAGAATGGCGTGTGGCGGCCTCCTTCCTCCTTGCTGAGGATGTACACCTCAGACTCGAAGTCTGTGTGAGGAGTGATGGATCCTGGCTTCGCCAATACCTGACCGCGCTCGATATCGTCGCGTTCAATACCGCGGAGGAGGAGTCCCACGTTGTCTCCAGCCATACCGGAGTCCAGGAGCTTGTGGAACATTTCTACTCCTGTGACCACAGTCTTCTTTGTGTCGCGCAGACCCACGATTTCAACTTCATCGTTGATATTCACCTTTCCTGTGTCGATACGACCTGTAGCCACCGTTCCGCGTCCCTTGATGGAGAACACGTCTTCTACGGACATCAAGAATGGCTTATCGGTTTCGCGGACTGGGTCTGGGATGTAGCTGTCCAGAGCGTCTACCAATTCCTTGAGCTTGCCGATCTGCTCAGCATCTCCTTCTACAGCCTTCAGAGCGGAACCCTTGATGATAGGGGTCTTGTCGCCTGGGAAGTTGTACTTGGTGAGGAGTTCGCGGATTTCTACTTCTACGAGCTCGAGGAGTTCTGGATCCTTCACCATGTCTACCTTATTCATGAAGACGACGATGTACGGAACGTTCACCTGGCGAGCCAAGAGAATGTGTTCGCGAGTCTGTGGCATTGGTCCGTCAGCTGCGGATACTACGAGGATGGCACCGTCCATCTGAGCGGCGCCCGTGATCATGTTCTTCACGTAGTCGGCGTGACCAGGACAGTCCACGTGTGCGTAGTGACGCTTAGCGGATTCGTACTCAACGTGAGATGTGTTGATCGTGATACCGCGCTCTCTTTCTTCTGGAGCGTTATCGATCTGGGAGTAATCTTTCTTTTCTCCTTCTGGGGAGAAGTTAATGGAAAGAGCCGCAGTGAGCGTGGTCTTTCCGTGGTCGACGTGACCAATCGTACCCACGTTTACGTGAGTCTTGCTTCGGTCGAACTTCTTAGCATCAGCCATACGAAGAGAGGGAAAAAGGTGGGTAGAGAATTGCTAGGTGAAATACAAGAATAACCTGCAATAGCGGCGGCAGTCTAGAGAATACCGATAAAAGCGTCAATGCGACTTATCCATGAAGAGTGACTTTGGACGTGTTAAATGGAGAATTGAAAATTGAAAATGGAGAATTAATTCAAAATGCCCAATACATAAAAAATTCTCAATTCGTGCTTTGGATGCATATGTATCGTAGAACTAGTGACTTACATGGTGATTTTGATCATACCATCATGATGAGACTCACAAATGCCAGCGATAGCTTCTTCTGGCTGCTGTGGTGATGATTGCCCTAGAATAAACTTTGCCCTCATTTGATCATATTGACCGATGTTTATCCTGCGTACCGCGACACCATTGTCATCATTGATATCGGTCATAACTCCGCCATCCTGAGCGATATCTGCTAATGTTGAACACAATACAATAGAAAAGGATCTTTTCTTTCCTTGTATTTCCTGAGTTAAGCCTCTCAGTACTTCCCCATAATCACTCGTCCAATAATATTCAGGTTTAGGCTTTTCCGTTGGCTGAGTACGACGAAAGTACAGTACGTATGCTGGATCAATATGCAAATCTTCAGAGAGAATTTTGAGATTTAGCTCACGTCCACTTTCACCTCTTCGAGGAGAGCCATTCTCATGAAAGGTGGGGGGCAAATGGACCTCTGCTCCTAAAATTTTTTCTTTATCCACCATATTTGCAAATCGACTTGAATGTTCGAGATATTTGGCAAGTGTTTGTGGTTCTTTCATTGAAGGAGGAAGCGCTGCCAGGAAGTCAGGGTCGCTGAGCGTTTCATAGATCATTGGATGAATGGCGTCAGGAGGACACAGTCTTAATGCTTGTCCCAGTAACTCATTATCTTGTAGATAAGGTGTTTCATTCATAAATAATATTATAACATATAATTTAATAATGTGCAAAACATGCGAATGACATATTTTATTCAGCAAGCATCCCTTCGCTCTGCAATTCCACCATCTCCTTATATATGTCACACGTCTTCAATAGCTCTTCATGAGGCGCGCAGGCGATGAGGTGGCCGTTATCGAACACGGCGATTCTGTTGACGGAACGTACGGTGGATAGTCTATGAGCGATGATGCAGGCGGTTTTATCGTGGATGAGCTCCTGGATGCCCTGCTGCACGAGTTTCTCAGTCATGGAGTCTAGAGCACTTGTGGCTTCGTCCAAGACTACAATCGAAGGTTTCTTCAGGATGGCTCTGGCGATAGCTACGCGCTGCCTCTGTCCGCCGGAGAGCCGGATGCCGCGGTCGCCGATCAGTGTGTTGTAGCCATTGGGTAGACTTTCGATGAACTCCGCAGCAGCCGCACGCCTGGACGCTTCTTGTACTTCTTCCAAGGTGGCGGACGGGCGCGCGTAGCGGATATTTTCCACGATCGAATCATTGAACATGATGTTCTCCTGCAGCACGAGCCCCACCTGGCTTCTCCACCAATGAACATCTAATTCACGCAGATCAATGCCGTCGATGGTAATCTTTCCCTCCGTCACGTCATAAAATCGATTCAGTAGCATCGCGAGTGTGGTTTTTCCTGCTCCTGAGCGTCCCACAAAGGCGATGTGCTCACCGGGGCGGATATCCAGCGTTACATTGTGCAGTACTTCACCGCTATGGCGGTCTTCGGCATCAGGAGCTTTTTGATCTTCTGCCTCCATTGGATCGATCGTACTTGTGCCTCGAGGTTCCTGGAGGGAAGACATTGCTTCTTCGTCTTCATCGTGCTGGGTTGTCAGAAGTTGTGGCACGGGATTAGTTTCTTCCTCTTTTTCTGTGAGCAGAGGCTCAGGTTTATACGAAAAACACACGTTATCCAAAATAATGTTTCCTTTCAGGTCTGGAATTATTTTTGCATCCGGAATATTTGTCACATCCATCGGGGTTTCCAAGAGCTGCTGTGCCATCCGAATTTTTCCGACATGTTTGTTCCACTGCGGAAGCAAACTCCCGATCATTTCAAACGGAGTGAGCACACGGAAAAAAGATGACTGAAAGAAATACACTTCGCCGAGTGTCAGGACATCTTTTGTATAAAGATAGATTCCTGTGGACACCAGCAAGATGCGTGTGAGGAAGAAAAAGTTGATGCCTTCTACCATCGCCCACCTGCGATTCACCGCCTGCTGCTTTCTGTACGTCTCTTGATGAACATCGTGCATCACCGAAAGCTCGCGTGCTTCCTGCGCTCCGGATTTTACCGAGTAAATATTGGTGATGGCATCGTACGCACGGCCGATAGACTTCACCCAGAGTTTATTGACCTCCTGCTGCAGCTTGTATGTGCGGTTCGTTCCCACAATCGCAATGCCGACGTACAGAACAAGGCCGATCAAAAGAATCCCTGCCAAGAGTGGACTGATAGTAAAGCCGATAATGAGGAAAGCCGTAGCACTGAGGCACGACGGAATAATTTCGATGAGCAGTCGTCGCTGTAAATCCACCATGGTGTCTGCTCCTTCATCTAAAATTTTTACCACTTCACCGGCTTTTTGTTTTGTATGAAAAGAAACCCCCAGCCTCATCACATGATCAAACACTTCCTCACGCCTATCCAGCACGATGTGATTGTCCAGTTTCCACGCTGTGAATTTATTGAGTGTTTGCAGCAGCGCATGAAACACGAATATCACTCCCCACAATCCAAAGAGCATCCAGTAATTTACCTCGGCTCCGTCTTTGGCAGACATCAATGTATCGATGGCGTGGCTGGAGTAGAGCGGATCCACGATCCACACAATGGCAACCGAAAGTATCAGGAAAATCAGAAATACGTACGTGCCGGGATATTTCTTTGCTTGTTGAAACAGGAGCGCTGCAATGAGGCGCAAGCCGCCACCTCGTTTGGTTGTATCCTGTGGTGTATGAAAAGAAGACCAAGACATAAAAGAGAATATTCAGGGTAGCGCGAATAATGATATATGTCGACCGTCTGAGGGAAGGTTTTATGCAGTTTGTACAAGGCCTGTATGCTCCTCCAACCGTCGAATCCGTGGCTCATGCTTTTGCTCAACTGTATCAATTTCAATTCTATCCAATCGCTTGTCGATAGCATCAATCTGGAATGATACATTATCTATTCGGTTAGATAATTTTTCGTCCAAATTATCAATGCGCTTATTCAGTTCTAACTTAAGGCTGCTCATTTGAACAGATAAGTCATTTCGATGGGCTTGCATATGATCCAGTACTGTCTGGAGCGTGATACCTTCGTCTGCCATGATGGCATTGTCTGCCACGGTTTCTACCCTCACAAGATGCTTTTCTTTACTAAGTTTTCAGAGATATGAAAAAACCGCAGAAGGAAGCGGCTTTCGGACGTTCTTTGTGGTCATGGAACGCCCAGCATAAACGCACACTTCCGTGGCGGGATTTGAAGGTGAAAGATAATACACAGCGGGCGTATATGATCCTGGTTTCCGAGATCATGTTGCAGCAGACACAGGTACCCCGAGTGATTGTTATTTATAAGCAATTTTTGGAGAAATTTCCGACACTCAAAGATCTGGCGAATGCATCCAACAAAGATGTGATTTTGGCCTGGCGGGGAATGGGCTACAACTCCCGAGCTCTGCGTCTGCGAGATGCGGCAAAAATTGTCCTAGAAGAGCACGGCGGAAAATTCCCGAAAGAAATGAAAGAGCTTTTGGCCATCAAAGGTATCGGTCCCTACACCGCAGGTGCCATCCGCAATTTCGCGTTCAATATTCCCACGCCATGCATCGATACAAATATTCGTAGAATCATTCACCGCGTCTTCATCAGGCCTGAAGGGGTCGATGAAGAAACAGGAAAAGAAGTGTGGCAGAAGAATGACCGGGAATTACTGCCACTTGCTTCGGAAATATTGACGATCGCTTTGGACACAAAAAATGTACCTACAAACTACCCACTACAAACTACCCCCTCGGCCTGGCACGCCGCCCTCATGGACTTCGGTTCCGCTGTTTGCAAGAAAATCACGCCCCAGTGCGAGATCTGCCCCATGAAAGACTTTTGTAACTCGGCATTCAAGGTGAAGAAGATCGCCAGGAAGAAAGTAGTGTCCAAAGAACCGGGACGGTTTGTGGGAAGCAAATTTATTCCCAATCGAATTTTCCGCGGACGCATCGTAGAGCAGTTACGCGATGCGAGTGAGGGATTGTCATTGGAACAAATTGGTCCATTGATTGCGATTGATTGGAGCGTCGATGAACATCGATTGTGGTTACAGGAATTGTTAGAGAAATTGGAATTGGATCAAATGATCAAAAAAACGAGGAAACGTTATGTGTTGGCCGAATAATTTGTATACAAAATTGATACAAAATATATTCATATTTATACAAATTACCGCGTGTACATCATCGTAGGGGCACGGCTTGCCGTGCCCCTACGGGTTACACATTCACAATTATTTTGCCAACTCTTCGTACCTCCTTTCGCGAATCACATTCACTTTGATTACTCCCGGATACGTCAATTCCTCCTCTACTTTCTTGGCAATATCTTTGGCCAATTTTTCCTGTGCCAGGTCATCCACCTTGGCGGTATCTACATAAATGCGTACTTCGCGACCTGCGGAGATGGCGAATGCACGGTGGACGCCTTCGAAGCTCTTTGCCACATCTTCCAATGCGCGGAGGCGCTTGAAGTATTCCTCTATAGATTCACGGCGTGCACCGGGGCGGGCACCGGAGATGGCATCGGCAGCAGCCACCACAAAGGCTTCAGCGCTTTCCATCGGGATATCTTCGTGATGCGCAGCTACACAGTGGATCACCTCCGGGCGGATCTTGTAGCGCTTGCAGATTTCTACGCCGATCTCCACGTGTGTACCCGTCACCTCGTGATCCAGCGCCTTTCCAATGTCATGGAGCAAGCAGCCTTCTACGACTATCTGCGGATCGGCTCCAATTTCCTCCGCCAGCATGCGGCCGAGGCTGGCCATTTCCACGGAGTGCTTCAGTACGTTCTGGCCGTAGCTCGTGCGGAAACGCAGGCGTCCGATGATCTTCAGGAGATCTGCAGGGTAACCGGCGATGCCGAGTTCCTCTGTGGCGCGCTTTCCGAACTCCAGCATCATCTTGCTCACCTGTTCTTTTACCTTCTGCACAATTTCTTCGATACGAGCGGGCTGGATGCGGCCGTCCTGGATCAGTTTCTCCATGGAAAGCTTCGCGATGTAGCGGCGGACCAGGTCAAAGCCGGAGACCACAATGGCACCCGGAGTGTCATCGATAATCACGTCTACGCCCGTAGCCTGTTCAAAGGCAGTGATGTTGCGGCCTTCCTTTCCAATGATCTTTCCTTTGATGTCATCACTGGGGATTTGCACCACGGTAGCTGTGGATTCACTGGCTACTTCAGAAGCGTAGCGCTGCATGGCTTCGGCCATGAGGTTCTTGGCCTTTTCTTCCACTTCCTGCTCCATTTCTTCGCGACGGAGCTTCATTTGTGCGCCGTAGAAAGAGGAGAACTCTTTTTCCAGTTCTTCCAGAAGCTGCGCCTTTCCTTCTTCCTGCGTGAGCTTGGCTACTTTTTCCAGCGCCTCGCGGTGCTTGGCGGAGGATTCCGTGAGCTCTTGCTTGAGCGCGGTGATAGTCTCCTGCTCTTTACTGACCACAGCGCGCTGGCGCTCTACTTCTTTCACTTTGTCATCCAGGGCTTTTTCCTTTTCTTCCAAGCGGCCATGCTCTTTTTCCAATTTAGCTTCCATTTCGGTAGCCTGCAGACGAGCCTCGCTCAGAATTTCTTTGGCAGTTGCCTTTGCCTCAGCTTCCGCACTGCGGATTTGGCTTTTGGCTTCGGCAATTTTACTATCGAGCTTACTGAGCTCACGTTCTTTTTCGTTGATCTGGGCCTGGAGAGCAGAAGAAATCTTTTTCCCCTGACTAAACCAGAACCATCCGGCTGTGACACCGAGGGCTGCTCCTACAAGGAGCGCTCCGAAGGGTAGAATGTTATCCATAGAATCATAGGGCAGGAAATGAGGGTTCCCGCCATTCTCTGCAAGTCCTAATTCTCTAGCGTTTCAAGCCTGTGTTCACGTGTGAGCGAATGCATGCGTGTCGAAGAGTGGAAATCTAAAGAGAGAGAATGGTGAAAGTAGGCAAAGTATACACACCATATATGGTGTATGCGAGTGCAGAGGGTTTTGCTCTTCTTAGAGGCCCAAATTCCTTTTTATGGTTACCCGTTCCATTGGGTCGTAGAACTGATTTTTTGGCTTCCATTAAAGCCTTATGCCATTTTCCAAAAGCAAATGCTCAGTCAAGCCTTAAACGCTCGCGAAGAAACCTCTTTCATGGAGCCATGCCTATCCGCCTCCAACCCAGCCCATCGTGGGCGCTCTTATTCTTCACGTTCTGCGCGCTCCTCACGGTATTTTTATCGCGCGTACAAGCCAAAGTAGTCATCAGCGAAGTCATGTGGATGGGGTCGGACCTGAGTACCGCCGATGAATGGGTGGAACTGGCAGGGCTTGGCTCCGGGACAGGAAATACTACGGATATCAGTGGATTTACGCTGACATCACTCACGAGTACCAAGGGCGAAGTGCCGCTCATCAAATTTGGAACCGGTACCAGCATTGGTTCCGGACAGTTTATCGTGATCAGCCGCTACGCCGAAGGCGCATCCCGGCTTCTCTCTGCGCCATTTCAGGCCGTCAGTGATCTATCTCTCCCCAATACGAAGCTCCTCTTGCGGTTGAGAGATACCCAGGGGCAGGTGGTAGATGAAGTAGATGATGGAGTAGGCGAGCCCTTCGCGGGAACCAATGTCAGCGGTCAGCCGAAAGCGAGCATGCAGAGGAAAGACCTCTGGGCTGCGGGCACCGTGAAAGATAACTGGATGTCCTCGGTTCTGAGCCTGGGTTTTGATGAGGGATTCTCACTCTTTGGGACACCGGGATTTTCTCCTATAGAAGCTATTATTGAGGATACAGAGCCGCCTGTGGAAGTCACAGGATTAGCGGCTGAGGGAAAGGAAGAGGACACGGGAGTAACTGTGAAAGCCTCGTGGACGCCTGGTAGTTCTACAGATCTAGTAGTGCAAGAGCTCACGCTTACTGCTTCGGGCACCTTGCTCGTTTCAGCAGAACTTCCAGCTACCTCTACAGGACTAACCATCCCAGCAGTGCCGCTCTATCAATCATATCAGCTTACAGTCCGATCCATAGACGATGATTCCAATATTTCATTTGGATCATCAGTAACGTTTGAGCCCTTATTGAAAACAATAAATCCGAATACATTTTCTATTCAATTAGGTGAAGTATTGCCACGCTCTTTGGACGAAAATTCTGCCTGGGTGGAGATCGTTTCCGGTACGTCTGCCACATTGGATCTTTCAGGATGGGCACTGGAGTCTTCGGGCAGTACATTTAATCTGACTGGTTCCATTGAAGCAGGGGAGTATCGGTCATTTTCAATGGATCCAGGTGTGCTAAGTCACACCGGAACACTTTTACTGACATATTCCGGGTCTACGATGGATCAAGTAGCTATTCCTCTGCTGCCACCCGGAGTGAGTTACAGAAAAGCAGATTCTTCCTGGGGGCCAGAATGCATGCCGTCGCCTGGTTCGGCGGGAGAGGATTTGGTGTGGCATCCGGAGTTTTCCGTAGAGACACTTTCCAACGCATCCGGATCATTTTTGATCAAAAGTTTTATACAACTAGATGAAACAATGATCTCTCCTATCGAGTGCGCAGTGGATTGGGGTGACGGAGAGATGGTGAACGGCTGCAACGAGCATCAATACGAATACTTCATTCCAGGCTCTTATACTCTCACTTCTACGATAGTGAATTACTGTGGTACTACGGTAATACAACAGGAGAATGTGGAATTCATGAGGGTAACTGGCTCAATTTCGTCTTCATTGAGTGTCTCTTCCAGTAGTACATCTTCATCAGCTTCTTTTTCTTCCGTGTCTTCGTCCTCCTCCCAGGTTTCTTCCGGAAGCCCCTCAAGTTCTGGAGCGAGTGGGGGAGGAGGGACCACGGGCTCATCAGCGTCCTCTTTTAGTTCCAGTAATTCATCGGTTCTATCATCCGGAGAAGGATTAGTCCTCTACGCAGCTTTTCCCAATCCTAAAGGCACAGATACGGGAAAAGAATGGGTAGAACTCTGGAACAAGAGCAGTAGCATTCTTTTTACTAATGGATGGAGCTTGGCTACCAAAACTACTACCAAACCTCTTCCGGAAAGTACTATTTTGCCTGGTGAGGTACTTCGAATATCTATTCCTACAGGGATGAGCTTAGGAAATACCGATGGTGTGGTGAAGTTAAAAGATCCTCATGGCGCCGAAGTATCAGTTCTTACCTGGCCTACAGCTGGTGATGATGAAGAAATAAGCTTCCTGCTTTCATCATCTCAGCCTGCAACAGTTACCCGTGTTTTGGATGGAGATACTTTCGAAGTGACTCTTCAGAATGATCCTTTGCAAAAACTGCAGAAGGTACGGCTCATAGGAGTGGATGCTCCTGAGTTAACGAGTAAAGATTCCAAAGAATTAGGGTACGCAAATGAATCTAAGAAATACACTTCAGACCTGATTGAAAACAAAAAAATAGAACTACAATTTGATACAAGAAAGAAAGATGCATATGGAAGAATCTTGGCGTATGTGTACACAGAAGACGGGCAATTTCTCCAAAAGAACCTTTTAGAACGAGGATTTGCGAGGGTGTATCTTGCTTCTGAGTTTCAAAAGAAGGCAGATTTTCAAGCGTTCGAAAGTACAGCAAAGGAATTGGGTGTGGGAGTGTGGGGTATCAGTAGTAAGAGTTCTTCGAAAAGTAGTGTATTGAGTAGCAAGTCATCTTCTCAATCCTCTCTTACAGAAGAGGAAATAGTAGAACAAAAAATTGGTTCAGGGGCACTTATTATTACGGAGATCTACTCTCATCCGAAGAAGTCCGGAACAGGTGTTATGGAACTAGAGGAGTGGGTGGAGGTATTCAATGCCTCTGACGAACCGATAGATTTATCATTCGTCTTTTTTTCCAAAAGTCCATCTGATACAAAAAAATATAAAATACAAAGTGGAAGTGTAGTGGATCCACAGAGTTATGAAGTCATATTTCCTCAATCATCAGGGCTGAAATTGAATAACGATGGAGGAGAATTGTCTTTGAAAAATTTTGACGGATCCTTTGTTGAATACATTTTGTATCCAAAAATAAAAGAGGGGAATGCGTATGCAGATATGTCGGATTTCGATGTGCGAACTAACTGGTGCCTGACACTTCAGCCTACTCCCGGCTCCGGGAATATTTGTGAGCTTCCGGAAGTCCCGGCGAAAGCTACAAAAGTAAAAGCAACGAGCACCTCCAAATCGTCAGCTGCTAAAAAGACAACTATAAAAAAGAGCACTGCAGCCAAAAAGGCTCCAGTGAAAGTGAGTATGATGTACCACAATGTGTCTGCTGAGGAAGAAGGGGTAGGTGCGGGGAGCGGGGGATTACTAATGCAAGGATCACTGTTTTCGGGTTCCTTTCCTAGTTCAGGTGCTCCTTTAGGCCAGTCATTTCTCTTTATGACTGCCCTGCTTTTAGGCGTAGGAGCCACTCATTTTTATAACAAAAACGCCCTCAGATATAATAAAGAGGCATCTACTTGACGAATTGTCATTTATGAGTAGCATTTGGCAATGTCTAGCCTAAAAAACACTCCACCGGCAGATCTCATAGATTCTTCTCTTCCCAGTAAAGAAGTTGTAGAAACTGTTCGAGGCGTTCTTCAAAATATAGAAGAACAAATTTCTCAGACCCGCGAAAGGTTAGGGGAGATATTGGATAGAAATATTTTCAATGCGGAGATGGCCGAACTTCAGGTGCAGATACTCGGAGTAAGAGACAAGATTTTTCATGTTATTCATCAGTATCAGGATAGGAACCGGGCATTTGGAGAGGCAGAAGCGGCTATCCAAGAATGGGCTTTGTCTGATCCCGATGCAAAAGAAGGCTTGGATGAGTTTATGCAAATAAGCCAGCAGGAAAGAGAGAAAGAGAATAAGGATATGGCTGATCTTGCTGCTTTAGCTATTGAGCTTCAGCAAAAGTTGGAGAAAGCCTTTGTATCTACCACAAGTCAGAACAAAAAAGCCCTAGAGAAGCATCATGAGGTATCTGTGAATGCTTTGGTAGGATTGTTTACCAAATTGGGAGGTACAACTACTGAGGAAGAATTAAAGGAATATATTTTCAGTCCTGATGAATCAAAGCTTGAGGAAATTCTCCTGAGCCTTCCTCACGAAGATACCAAGCGTAGAGCTAGGGTCTTGCTCAGTTCTTACAAGGCAAAGCTTGTAAGCAGGGACCCAAAAATCGCTGATCTGAGATCCGCCACTATCGGTTCCAGAATGATGAAAGCGGTAACAGCCACAGACGCAGGTTTGCAGAAAACGCGTTGGCTGGATTCCATCACGGACAAAGAAAAAAATGTGGCGTACCGTCAGTCTACGGTAAACGTATACACTGATACTGGTTCACATTTTTATTTCTATGTAGATAAAGATGGCGAGGTAGAAGTGACGTTTGCAAAATTCCCAGGCCAGCAAAATAGCGACGGTCCCTTGAATAAAGAAAGGGCATTGGCAATGTTACAGGCGGAGCAGAATCCTGATGATAAGAGTGTTCCCACATCTTCTGTTATTTATGGACATCGATATGAGGAAAACGAAATACAAGATTCTCTGAAAGAAATGGTCAGTGGAGGCAATGTGGTTCTGGATTGCGAAATACTTGTAGACCCAAAGCCTGTACGTGTCTTCTTGAAGAAGAATGCAGCTGGTGCATTTGAGTATGTGGCACCTACGGAAAATCATCCAAATCTTCCTGCGGCAGAATTAGTAGCTGCAAACCCTGCCAAATATCTTCGTCCTACGAGCCTCCGTTTCCTCATGAATGGAATGGCTACGAAAGTACTCACTCAGGCAGAGCCACCTGAAGATTCTGTTGCTCCTCCTCCTACACATACGGATTCTCATGTTGGAACAAACGGAGTAGCGCACACTGATCACTCTGCTCACGTTCCTGCACATGCTGAATAGTGCTGAATCTGAAGGGCGACTGGATAGATTTAAAGACACGGTTTTACGCACGAAGATTGTTCAGTCTTCAGTGAGTTCTACTGTGCCAGGTGTACAAAAAGTAATGGGCCGTTCTTTGTTGAATTTGCTCTGGATGGGGGATCGACATATTCCTGCCAATGCTTCTGAAGCTGAAAAATCTTTTTATAAATCACACGAAAAAGTCACACCTGAAGCATTAGATCTTTGGGTACAGGCGTGGGCGGGGAATATTTATGTACTGAAAAAAACTGCCAGAGACACGTGGATGGATATTGTACGGAAGAAAAATTTACTGCCCGAAGGTGGCGACATGTCTGCTCTTATGCAAAATCCTCAAACACTGGATAAAATTTATGAGGGCTTGAGGGAGTTATTGGAAGAACGGATGTCGCATCAGCCAGTAGTCGCAACACCTCAAGGGCATTCTTCTCCGGTGGCTGCACCAGCTGCAGACACTCATCATACTGCACCTGTAGATACACATGGCCAGACTTCTGCGACAGGATCAGATGTTGTGCCGCTGGTTGTGGCCCCAGTTGACCACGGGAATTCAGGAAGTGATGCATCCCATTCGAGTGCTGTTAATGTGCATCATAATGTGGCTCCAGATGGAAATGCTTCTCATTCGGCGCAAGGACCAGCCCATGAAGAAGAAGGCCACGGCGGTCATAAAGAGCATGAAGAACATGAGGAGCACGACGAGCATCATGATGATCATGGAGACCATAGCCATGACCACGCCCACGATGCCCACCACGGGCCATCGCCAGAGCTTCAAAAGTTGATTGCAAAGGCCAATAATGGTTCCTGGAGCAGTATGGGTCTGCGCGCACTATTGCAACTTCGGGGTGCTATTCCAAACGATTCTCCTCACCATCCAAAACCCAAGTTTCCTCGCTTTGTAAGGGCTCCAAAGGCAAAAGCGACACATTCTGATCCACATGGACATGGCGGCCATGATGATCATGGTCATGGAGGGGGTCACGGCCATCATTAAGAGGTTTTGCCCATATTGTATGAAGAGCCGTTTTGTGATACAATAAACAGATTTATGTCTGCAGATACACACACATCATCAGCCGGAGGTGACACTGATATGGAGGATCTGGACATAGGAAGTGAGCTGCCTGGGCATGTAAAAACTATAGCTACTCGCACCGAAGAGGAGATGCTTTTGAAGCATATGCTTGGTATAGATTTGCATGACAGCGAAAAGCAGATTGCCGCAAAAGTGTTTGAAGTAGTGAGCAGAGTGCGTGAGGATTTGGATGAGCATCATTTCACTGAACAGCTTGAAAAAAAGCTTACCGCAGCATTTCGTCGGATTAATTATCATGATCCAGAACATCATGGCGCTGTAGAATCGCATGATATTCTGAAAATCAGAGCTATTGCTGATGCAGTGAAAGAGAGCATTCCAGCAGATGTGCTCTACGAAATTTTCAGAACGCAGTCTTCTGTATTGGATAAAGATGCAGTAGTACCACCTGATACTGTTCGTGAAAATATTGGAACTTTAGGAGAGGTAAGTGTCGATCTGTCGCATCCTTTTTGGAAAGGAAAAAAGAAATTTACTGTCCATGAGTTGGAGCATGAGTTTACGACCAAGGAACTTAAGAGCATTGGCATTTCCATTCCTGGACGTTCACCTAAATATAAGCTGACACTTGCCGAAGCGCAGGCGATTGCTGCGACAAATTTTGGTATTGTCAGTCCGGACAATGGCTACGGAAAATTTGAGGAAACAATTACAGACCATACGGGACTGGTAGGTATGTACAGTGTGGACATCGATGCATTGATTTCAGCAGAAACTACGAATGACGCTCCTGCTGCGAATTTACAAAACTTGCGTATCGGCTCCTGCGATGCGGCGCAGCTAACATCACTTCTTTTATTTGAAGTGAACGGTGAGTACCCCTACTGGAATCTGCTTGTGAGATCTCCTGCTAATAGCTCTCCGCATCATTTAGTACCTGCGACTGGCACCCCACCTGCTCCTGTGGCAGCTTATATCGCCTCAGAAGTGTTTGGCTATTTGGGCAAAGATAGAATGAGGCCTATTGCCGGTGAAAATATCCAGCTGCATGCTCTGCATTCAAAAATGGTAGATAGCACGGATAATCAAGATCGTACTGCATTGTATGAAGGAAGTGATAATCCAATGGGCGCAGCTATTGCTTATGGACTCATGAATAAGCATCCGGATTTGAAAAATCTTTTGAAGGTCAATCACGATACGAAAAAATCAAAAAAAGAGATAGGTGTCTTGAGACAGAAGAAAAATTTGTCCGATTTGATTCAAAAAATACCTGCAGGACTCACTGTCACATCTGCTCTCTCACGGAGGCAGGCACAGGATATTCCTGGGCAAGTAAGTGCTGAAACCACAAAGTTAGATGCTGCCATTCAGTCCGCTCGTATAGCGGCTGCAGGCTCTAAAACTTATCCTCCAGTAAGTCTTACAGTGAACGGAAAAACAGTTGGTCCGTTTGATCCTTTATCGCCTCGCGCGGACAGAGCGATTCAATGGTTGGAAGCACAGCAAGAAGAAGCAGAAAAGGCATCTAAAGAGTATGTAAAAATTGAAGGCCATGTAAAGGCAGTGGCAGAAACTTTATTTCTTTTGAATGAGAAGGAGGCAAAAAAAATGGATATTGTACAATTGTTCAAATTTACCCCTGCAGTACCTGCTTCTCCCGCTACCGCAACTACTCCTGCTATTCCCGCCACTCCCGCAACGGTCACGATTGATGATACGAAATGGGTATCTGGCTTGAATGTTAACTCCATGCTGGCAAAGATAAAAACTATTGCAGATTTCGATGTACAAGAGCCTTCAAAAATTCAGGATGAAATCGACAAAAAAGAAAAGGCATTAAAAGATGCAAAAAATGCTAAAGGCCCAATTGGCGATAATGCCCAGTTCTTTATAGTAAAAGAATACTTCAAAAAGTACAAAGGCATGACAGATGTAGATGCCAAAAAAGCAGCAAATTACCTGCTTGTCAGAAGTACTTTGGATGAAGAGGTAAGCCAGACTGCAGAGGAGTTGATTGAAAGTGTATACGGACATGATCCAGATAGAGGAGATCAGTTCTGGAACTGGTGGGAAAATACGGGGAATTTTTCTTTCGATGCCGAACGTAGAAGTCGTCGTATTGTGTATCAGGTGGCAAAAGCTGCAGGCGTCACTGTAGGCAGCGACCAAGACTCATGGGGAGTACGTTGGGAAAGCGCAAAATATCCAGCTTTGCTAAAAGCATATTTCTCAATAAAGAAACTAGCAGAAGGCGAAGGCCCTGCTGCTATTCGTTTGCAGAATACGAAGTATGTGAAAGCTCAGCTGAAAGAATTATCGAAGGCTATTTTCTCTAAAAATATTGAAGACATGGCTCAGTATTTGGGTCCGGATGCTGCAGAAGCAGTACGCAAATTTCCTACGAAAGAAGAAAAGAGAAAAATGTTCAAGAAATTACTCGAAGGTGATGCACCTGCGAAGAAAGCAGACGAAATCCATCACATCATCGAGCGTGCGGATCAGAAGACGGACTTCTGGAGACGCAAGGTGGCACCATGGTCCTGGAAAGCTCCTACATATGCCGCAGTAGGAACTGCCAAAACTGGCTATAAAGTAGTGAAAGGTGTGTATTACGATGCTCCAAAATGGGCAATTACAAATACTTATGACAAAGTCGCTAAGCCAACAATCAATGTTATAAAGAAGCGTGGTAAAGCAGTGTTTCTTGGAGCACTGATTGGAACATTTGTTTTCCCCGGAGTTGGTACTGCGGTAGGAACAGCAGTAGGTTCTGTATGGAAAACTAAAACTGATGCAGGTCATGCTTCTGATCACGGACATGGCCACGGTCATGGACATTAATCCCTAGAATTTTATGAACACCCACACCCTCTCCCCCACAGGCTTCCCACACATCTTCAGCCAGATGGTCAGTGAGGCTGCCATGGAACTTCCTGCACTTACGAGTGCCAAGGACATGCAGTTCCTGCGTGAAGTGACGGCTACGTGCATCGATGCCTTTTGGGCGAATTATCTTTCACTGCAGACTCCGGAGTCGCAGGCAGAGTACGAAGATGCGTGCGAGAAAGAAGATACAGACAGAATCATCGCTTGGATGACCGCACATGCAAACTTCAAAGCTGATGCGAATGCTGAAGCACAGGGGGCAAAAATCTTGGAAGAAATTGCCGCCAAGCTTCCTGAGGCTATGAAAGCAGATTACGCAGATCTTCATTCTTCTCAGTTATGAAAACTCTTCTCCACACGTACGGCCTTGGAAAAATTTCTCTAAAAGAGAAGAGGCTCTGCCATCTGGATTTGCCTACTTCTACGGAAGTGGCGAATAAGATTAAAGATGCAGGTGAGTACTTGAAGAGAAATATTCAGAGCTTCACAGAAGCTACGGGTGAGATAGTTGGTGCATCTGGAAAATTTTTAGTGGATCTTCCTTCTGGTCTTGCAAATGGTTTGGTTGAGGCTTGGAAGGAACAAGTGCCATCTATTTCTAAAGAGGATGTCTATAAATTCCTCTACAAGGCGTCTGAATTCTTTACGGGAATTCCTTACTTGGGAGAGAAAGTGAATCAGTATTTTAAGGGAAAGGTGAATTTTGAAAAATTGAAGCACTTGGTAGAGCATGCCAACTGGATTGCTGTCTTTGAGCGTTATCAGGATGTCCTTACAGGACAGAGCGCTGATGATGTAAAGAAGCTTGCAGTGAAAGAAAGAGGTCTTGGAAATCACGGAATGTCTGAAGTTTTGGATTTCATGGCAACGCTGGATATACAAGACCGGCAGAGGATTTTCGCAGAGTATGTAGGCAAATACATTCCTGAAAATCTTCAGAGTCTTCCACAGGGGATTGCCCAAGATAAAAATGCAGATTTGAAGCAGAAGTTTGATGCTATCAATACTGCTGGAAAAGTAGGTACCTTCACGAAGGCAATGGGTGGAATGCTTGGTGTTACCAACAAAGATGAGCTGACAAAAGATCCAGAAGCTCTGAAGATTGCAAAGAGAGCTTTGGAAGGCCGCTATGGACTTGGCGGACCGAATCCTACCATTACGAATGGTCTTCTGAATGATTACAAGGGCACGCTCCGTTTCCATCAGTTAGCGGGACTCAAGGCAGTGCGCACGTCTCCTGATGAATTAAAAAAACAGGCTCCAGATTCTCTTTTCAAAGGAGCGTTGGAACTTGGTGTTATTGATGCTTCGGACTTGCAGGTGCTCAGCAAAGACTTGGCTGATCTGGAAGACTTGAAGCAGAAAGCCATTGGCGATGCGCGTAAAAAAGTAAATGTAGTACGTGGCGATATGGATAAGGAATTGCAGAAAGAAGCAAGCACATACATTGATGTGTGGAACAACATGGGTGGCGCTGAAAAACTGATTTTGATGGCTGGAGGAATTTATGCAGCGTACAAGTACAAGACTGCAGCCATGCTTGTGGCGCTTGCTTACTTTGGAAGGAAGTTTCTTTCTAAAGATGATGATCCACTGCACACAGCTTCTGTATGGATGCAGAACGGTGTGAAAAAAGGACAAAATGCATTCAATAAACAGTTAGGAATTACAGTGGGAGATGAAGTGGCTACCATGAATTCGCAGGTGACTACCATGGCTGAATTTATTACCAAGCTGCACCCACGTGAGACCAAAGTGCTTACAGATCAAGCTGCAGTTCTTACCATGATGTACGAGATGCCGCTGAAAGTACTTTCTGCAGGATTCAACATGTGCGGAGGCTTTGGTGAGTGGTGCTTGGCTGCCCAGCCAGGAAGCGCATTTGATACGCAGATGAAAATAATTGCCGAAAGAAACGGAGTGAAAAATGGCTACAAGCAGCTCTTCTGCGGACGCGGAACACAGGTGCAGCCGTGGTTGAATGAGACTATCAGTTTCCTCTTTTATAAGCGTGCAGCGAAAGATCCTGCAAACAAAGAAGATGTAGAAATTGTAGAAAATGCCATCGCGAAATTTCCTTCTGGTACTTCTCCACAACATGAGTTTGGAAAGCCGGAAAATCAGGAGGCCGCACAGGCGTACATGCGTTTGGTACGCAAGGGTCACAATGGTGCTGCTGGGGATAATCAGACGATTGGAAGTTTTATTGAAGATGAATTGGGTGCAGAAAATACAAATGTTTCAAAGGAAAACAAGGAAAAAGAAAGAAAGCGCGAGATGATGCAAAAACTGCAGCTGAAAATAAAAGAAATGGAAAATAAGGATGAATACAGAAAATATGCCCTGGGAGATTTCCATGCTCGCATCTCCGGAGATTTTGTGGAGTACGCAAGTAATTTTGCGGAAATAAGAATCATTGCGAAGAGTCCTGCAGAAAAGTTTTTGAAGAAATCCAATAAAGAAATTTTTGAGGCATATAAAAAGTTCCATGATCAAACCATGGCGCTGGCGCCTGGTACGGAACTCGTTAATAAAGATCCTTTGTAACGCAAAGCGCGGAGTCCAGGGACTCCGCGCGGGGGTTTTGACTGTAGCTACTTGATGCGCTTAAAGAACAGGGGTGCCGCCTGCAGGCCGTTGGCCGGCCCCGGCGATCCCGTGACGGGGTTGAGCTTGGGCAGCGGCTTCTTGCCGATGGTCTTCTGGATGAGCAGGGACGTCCAGTTCTTCGCCCACTCCTTCGTCTCTTCCTCAGGCCAGTTGTAAGGCAACCGGACGCCAATGTCGTTGTAGGGCTCCGTCTTGCCCTTGTCTGTCAGTTCGCCGTCGAAGTCCACGATCACGGCGGTAATGCCTTTGTCGTTCTCGCAGAAGTAGGTGACAGCCTTCACTTTCTTGACCGTCAGGGTACCGGGCGCACCGGTCTTGGTGTAGCGGGTTTCCACCTCGTTTTTCCACACGTCCTTCGTTGCCTGGTCTAGCAGGCTTTCTTCCACCAGCAAGTTGAAGTACGGGTCGTCCCCGGCCGACAACGAGTTGGTCTGCTCCACGGCGTTGTGGTGTTGAACGGCGTGGACGAGCTTGGTCAGCGGGGACTCCAGTTGTTGGAACCGGGGCAGGAGGAAGAACCCGAACGTCACCACCATCGCCCCTGCCATCAGGAAGCTTAGGCACCGCTTGTACTGGTGACCGCCAGCCGCATGAGTGACGCCGTGGTTGTTCAGTGTCCAGCCGTTCACCCAGGCGGCAACTGCAGCCGTCAGCAGCAGTCCGCCGAAGACCCAGACCACGATGCAGGAAGCCGCGTGGGCCACGGTCAATGCCCAGGACAGCCACCGCCAGAAGGGCTTGTCGGGAATGTCCGAGGGCATGAGGACCGGGGCCAGCTCACAGATCAGGGCCCAGGAGCAGGCGAAGTACGCCAGCGACCAGAAGGCCGTGGTCAGCTGCATCCGGGTTACCCCCACCCACGCGAACACGAACCCCGCCACGATCGCCAGCACCGTCAGGATGAGCATCGTCATCGGAGCACCTCGTAAAAGTAGCCGGTAGGGTCAAGGAACCTTGTTAAATATACAATAAAACGTCAATAAGTCAATATAAACCCATAATCACCAATCTCGTCAAACATGGCTAAAAACCCCATTTTCCGCTATAATATCTAGAAATCTTCACAAAAACCCACATGCCAAAAACATCTACAAAAAAGGCAGGTACCAAGGTGAAACATGCTGAAGCAGACCCTATGCAGGATGTCTACAACACCTTGATGTTTCAGATAGAACCGGAACTGACTAGCTGGGTACTGCCAGTGCTGAATACTTTGTATGAAACAGAAACAGAGGAGGAAAAAGAAGAGCGTCGGGGGCGTTACGAGCGTGCGTTTGAAATGTATAACCAGCGTTTTGAAGAGCTCATGAACCTGTGGAAGAGCGAGCTTCATGCATTCAAGAAAAATGCAGTGAGTGAGTACAAAGTGCAAGAAGCTTCCCGTGAGGAAAAAATTCTCCAGAGTCTGGATCAATCCCTTTCATCTTTCTAAGTATGTGTACTTTTTCTTCCTCACAGGCACGTGCCTTCTCTGGAAAAGAACAGAGGCTGGTGTTCTTTAAAGCGCCTGATGCACAGCCTTCGCCTGAAGCACAGCAGCTGAAAAATGCGTTGGACAAAATCCAAAAAGTCAATTCGCCGAAAGCAGAAGAGCTGAAAAAACTTACAGAGGAAATTATTACGTTGGATAATTCAAAATTTGAAGTTGAAGCAGCAATATTTATGAATGAACTGAGAAAATCATTGCCGGCAGAAGATAAACTTATGGCGCTGCCAGACAGATTGACTAATAAAAAACATTTATTGGATCTGATTAAAGTAATGGCAGCTTCTCCAGTTTCCATGCCTGGAACAAGCCCTGAACAGAAACCTTTGAATCCAAATACAGCTCCTGCCGCTCCAAAGAATGCAGCGGATGTGTTGGATAAAAAAATGCGAGATCAGATGCAGAAGGATAAGCCAACCGAAGGTGATGACATGTCTAAGACAGTGAAAGATTTTTTGGCCGAAACGGATCCACGTGTGGAGGCACAGACTGCACTACTTCAGAAGCTCAATGCAAAATATACTGTGCCAATGACCTTGGATCGTCAGGGCTTGAGGGATCTTTTGAACGATGTGAAATGGATCAATAATCAGCAGAAGAGATCTTTGCAGACTCCTGCAAAAGCTCCAGAAGCTGTGCGCGAAGGTCCAAATATTCTCCAGATTGGAAAAACCTACAGACGCGAATGGGAGAAAGTCCGCAGTATCATTGGTGGAAACGGAGCTTTAAATAGGCCCAATGGACGCATTACCGCAGCTCTTCGTCCGGTGCTTGCACAGCTTATGTGTTTGCAGAATATGATTAAGAATCACGTGCAGAATGTTCCAGGATATCCACAGACAGCCACCTGGAAAATGCCGGATATAGAAGAGCTCATGCACAAAAATAACTTGGGCAAGTATTCGCTCATCTGGAGTTCTGCTGCGAATGAGATTCAGAACTTCCGTGAAGTGAAGAAAGGTGAAGTAGTGGTGAATGATTTTGATAAGCAGACAAAGCAGTGGACGCGTTACACGGCCGAGCAAGATGGACCTGCTGGTGCTGTAATGGCATCTATGAAAGGAAATGTGGAGTCCCCAATGTTTGTAGGAACTAGAAAGGAATCCGAACAGTGGCGCCGCAAGCAGGAAAATCTTCCTCCGCTGGATGAACAGAACTGGCAGTGGCAGAATGGCCAGGGACAGTATGGCCGCGAGCCACTGAATACGCTGCCGCCTACGTCTCGCAAGGGAAATACTGCGCAGCCGCTTCCATTTAATCCGAAGGACAGTGTGAATGCTCCCGTGCAACGCATGCCTAGCGCTATGCCAGCTGCGCCTTCCCGTCCTCGTGATGGAGGCATTCGTGGTGTTCGTTCTGCTGCACCTATGGATGAATCTTCATCTACTGGAAGTGTGGAGCTCAATGGTGCATCGATGGCTCCTGATTTCCAGAGAGAGCCTGATGCAAAAAATCTGGAAAGCAAGCAGCGCTCACTGGGACTTCGCATGGGCGAGCTCAAAAATCGTGCGTTCTTGAGAACGGTGTCCGGTCAGCCTGCTGTGTACTCGTTCAATCATGATCCAAATAACTTCACGTCCCGCATTCTTCTCACGCTTCCTCCGGAGTACGGATCCCAAGTGATCGACTTTGATACCATCCGAGGGACTGTGACGGTATCTGGAAATACCGGTGCGAATGCATACGAACTTTTGGTGAATGCCGGAGTGGATATTTCCACTACAGAGATGGGCCGCGCCCAGGGCTCCGGCCGCGCACTGCGTCCCACACAGGGGTACGATGTGGTGACGCTCCGCTTCACGCGTCCTGGCCGATTCAATTTCTCCACCCGCGGAGTGAATGACCGCATGCAGTACAGTGGTCCTGTGGAAGTGGTGCAGGATGTGTATCAGGAGCAGAGAAAATTTGTGGAAGCGCAGTCGGTTGCCGTGGATAAATGGGCACCGCTGCAGTCCGGTCTGCCCGGCGTGCTCTACCGCTACAACTCCAGCGACCGTACGTTCTATGCCCAGACGAATGATCCTTCCACAGGTGCGAAAGTGTTCATGAAGATCAGTCCGGATTATTACTGGAGCAAGTGTCCGGAGCCGGATTTTTCCAATGTGGATAAGGCGAGGGAGACTGCTCACGTTTCACTCCTTACGAAGATCGATGCAGTATCTTTCGCAAAGCTCAGTCCTGACGTGCAGAAGAATCTTCAAGACGCTTTGAACGAAGCAAAAACGCTCAAGCCAGATAGCAATGGAGTGCTCCGCACAAGCAATGGCCGTGAGTTCACGGTAGCTGATGGAAAACTCCTGACGCGCGGCAATCAGAAGGAAGGAACATATTCCGCCAAGTGGAGGAACGTGGCGAATTTGGAGGAGGTGTATGTAGGAGAAGCGAATCCTGTGCGCAGCGGAACGGAGGCGATTGCGGCTGTAAATTTGAAAAAATCATCCTCACCGGAAACAACTGGTGAAATCCAACTTCAGTTGAAAACTGTGGAAACAGACATTAAATCGGCAGAGAAAGAAATTGAAGATCTAAAAAAGCAAATTGGTACTGATGGAGACATCCGCGAGTTAATGCTCCAGATTGAAAAAGTGCAGGACAAAATCAAAAAGCTCCGCCAAAAGAAAGATGCGCTGATGGAAAAAGGCAAATAAAAATCCCCGCACCTTGGTGCGGGGATTGCCCGAGCCGTAGCTCGGTTGTTTGCTGTGGTTCTAGTGCCCCTTTAGCGGACCTTGACCACCTCACGGACGTGCCAGGGGATGAACCCCCGGCGGAACTTGTAGGTGTATTCCCCGTACGGCGCCCCGTAGACGGGGCTGATCTGGACGTAGCCGAACTGGTACGGCCCTACCGTCACCGGCGGGGTGGGCAACGGAGTGCCCACTTCCAGCTGGTAGTGGAGGTGGATGGTGTCACCCTTGGCCTCCAGGGCCTTGATCCGGTCCGCGTTCTTCTTCATCCACTTCTCCAGGGACTCCTTCTCCTCCTTCTGCTGGCGGAGGATCTGTTCGGCGCTGGCCTTCAGGTCGGCCAGGGCGCGGTCGGCGTTGTCCAACCGGTTATTGAGTGTGCTGCTCAGGCCACGCAGCGTGTTGCCCACGCCGTCGACCTTGAGGGACACGTCGTCCACCTTGGTGTTAAGGTTGCTGAGCGTGCTGGCCTGCGCCTCCTGCTGGCTCCGGATGGCCTTCAGCTCCTGGTCATGGTTGTTTTGCTTGTCGCGGATCGCCTTCAGTTCCTGCAGCACCCGGTTGTTGCCGGTGGTCACGTCGCTGGTGGTGGCCACGCCCGTGAGGGCAGTAGTCACATCGGCCTTGGTAGGCAGGGCCGGCAGGTTGCGGGTGTTCACGTCTGTGTTCACCAGCCGCTGCATGGCTTCCAGCTCCACCTTGGCCTTCTGGAGCTTGCCCGTGGCGATGGCCAGGGCCTCGTCCTTCTCCGGCTTCTTCGGCTTCATCTTGGCCAGGTCGGCCTCGGCCTGGGTCTTACTGGTCTGCACCTCGCCCTTCTTCTTGCTGATCTCGGCGATCTTGTTGGTGAGGGACTGCCAGGCGGCCTCTGCGGCCTTGTACTCGGCCTCGGCCTTGTCGTAGAGCTTCTGGGCCAGATCGATCATGTCCGCGTCCGGAGGGGTGGCCGCCTTCGTGGTGGCCAAGGTGGCCGCCTTCTTCTTCATCAGGTTGTCCGCGTCGGACTTCCTGATGGCGGCCTTGTTGAGCTCGTCGCCGACCGTCTGGAACTCGTTCTCCAGCCGCTTCTCCTCGGCGTTCAGTGTCTGGACCTTGCCGGTCAGCTGGCTGAGGTTCTGATTGAAGTGGTCCCACTTGGCCTTTTCGGCCTTGTAGTTCTCCACCTCCTGCTCGTACTTCTTCCTCAGGATCATCTCGCCGTCGCTCGGCACCGTCGACTGGGCACCCACCATGGGCGCCCCGATCAGCGTGGCCGCGAGGGCCATCAACTTGAACCGGTTCATCTGCACTCCTCGAGGAAAGGGTCTTACCGTGAGGGTTGTCTAGAATTCCCCACAGCCTCCTCCTTACAGTTTACTTTTATCTGAATTGATAACGCCGCTGTGCGTGGCTTGAATACGAAATACTCTTGGGGGTTGTGACAGTAATTATCTGAATGAAGAAACGTTCAACGGTTTGTACTTCTCTGTACGAATAAATATAAAGAGGAGGATGTGGGGAGCGGTGGTTTCAAAGGACAAGACACCTATTCTAAGTCTTTTACTGATTATGTCAAGTATCTTTAACACCTTTAAAACCCTGCTTGTGGCCAAAGATTTGATGCTCTAGGATGCCTGGGATCTCTTTCCTCCTTATTGTATGGCTCGACTCATCTTGGCTGACGGTTCTGTGTGGGAAGGGGAGTCCTTTGGCGCAGAAACCGATGCAGACGGAGAAGTGGTGTTCAATACAGGCATGGTGGGATACCCCGAAAGCCTTACAGATCCTAGCTACCGGGGGCAGATTTTAGTGTTTACGTACCCGCTCATCGGTAACTACGGCGTGCCGAGTGCGGACCTGAATGAATGGGGATTTTCCAAGAATTTTGAGAGTGAAGAGATTCAGATCCGCGGACTCATCGTCGCCACAAATAGTGAAGACTTCAGTCATCAGGCGGCTGTGAGCTCGCTTGGAAATTGGATGAAGCACCACAATATTCCAGGAATCACCGGCATCGATACCCGCGCCCTTACGAAACTCCTTCGCGAACATGGAGTGATGCTTGGAAGAATTTCTCAGGATGATTCAAAAGATGGAAAAGATTTAAAGGATTTAAAAGATCCGAATGAGAATAATTTGGTTGCGGAAGTGAGCTGCAAGGAAGTGAAAGTGTATGAGCCGGAAAATGCGGGGGCAGATACGCTCACGGTCATCGCGTATGACTGTGGGATGAAGAGAAATATTTTGCGGAGCTTGCTCAAGAGGGGATTGAAAGTAGTTCGAGTTCCTTGGGATTTTGATATCACGACGTACGAGGGAAAAATTGATGGAGTTTTCTGCAGCAATGGTCCTGGAGATCCAAAGGCATGTGTGCCCACTATCAACGCACTCAAGTGGGCGATGGAAAAAAATATTGTGACCTTTGGAATTTGTTTGGGAAATCAGTTGCTGGCACTCGCAGCAGGAGGCGATACGTACAAGCTTCCCTATGGACACCGCGGGGCCAATCAGCCGTGCATAGAAGAGGGGACGGAGCGCTGCATCATCACCTCGCAAAATCACGGATTCGCCGTGGATGAAAAATTACCCAAGGATTGGAACGTGTGGTTCCGCAATGCAAACGACGGAACGGTGGAAGGAGTGAAGCACGAGAGCGGCCGCTTCTTCTCCGTACAGTTCCATCCGGAAGCGACACCGGGACCGGAAGATGCGAACTACCTTTTTGATGCGTTTGTGAGGACGATGAATGAGGCGAGGGTTTAAGTAAGGTAGGTATGGTAGGTAAGGTACGTACGGTAAGGACGAGATTTTTTCAAATCCCTACCTTACCTACCGTACTTACATTACCTACCTTACTTAAATGTATCCTTCCACATGCACATCCTCTTTCTGCAATCCCCATTTCTCTAACGCCAATTTCTTCACCTCCAGTGTCATCTGCGGATTGCCGCAGGCGTAAAGTTGCACGCCGGTGGCATCACGGATTAATTCTTCTAACACACTCTGCACACGACCCGTGTGTCCACTCCAGGAGCCAGAGGGTTGCGAGAGTGTGATGTGCAAAAAAAGTGCGGGGTGTTCTTTGGCAAGAGCTTCCAGTTCCTCTTTCCAGAATAGATCTTCCTCGGTACGCACGCCAAATACCAAATCTACTCGGCTGGGATTTTTTGCGTGAAGCAGCGACACAATGTGTGTGCGAAAGGGTGCTACTCCGGTACTGGTACCAGCGAAGATGTAGCGTGCCTCTACTGTGGGATCGATGATGAGTCGTCCAAACGGTCCCTGTACTCGCACCTCCGTTCCTACCTCCGCACGTTTTTCCACCCACTCACTTGCACGGCCGCCGGGGAGGAGACGGATGACGAACAAAAGGTCCGGTTCCTCTGCGGAAGAGGCGATGGAGAAAGCGCGAGTTTGGATGTCGGTGGGATTGTCTAGCAGTGGAATATCGAAGAGCAGATATTGCCCGGGTTTCCACGTGAGACCGTCCGGCTTGGAAAACCGCACTTCATACACATCCTTCGCGATGAGCTTTTTTTCCAGGCAGGTGAGGGTGTAGCTGGGGGTGGGCATGAGAGGAAGAATAATAGCACAATTATTTCACATCCCAGAGCGGGCGTTCCGCCCGCATTGCTTTGCGATTATTTCGCCTCCGAGAGCGCGTTTTCTACGCGCGGTCGTTATAGGAGAATCACACGGGAGGAAGCACCCCGTGATACTTTCTTTTGTCTATCCGACCTCGTCCTTCATAGAAAGTAGATACGAACAAGGCTACGCCGGGCAGGAAACCCTACTTTTAAAGAGGCCGCGTGCCCACCGTAGCTCCAGAGAGCGAAGGTGGGTGGGTTTGCCTCATGGGCTGTTCCCTCCACGCCGGTAGTAGGATTTGGTTTTTTTATTTACAAAATTTCCTAAAATTTCGAATTTGTTTCGGATTTCTTCGTTCAAATCAATCCCCGAAACAAATCCTCCTCCTTACTTATCCCCGGCACCCACCCTTCCCACTCTTTTACAGTAATTCCATGATCACGGATGATCACTGCAGGCGTGCTCTGTGCGGCGTTTCCCATAAGGAAATTGGCGGCTGTTGCCAATTGATCGGCGAGGGCTTCGGTGGTGATGCGAAGTTCCTTCCCAAAGAGGTCTTTCCTGCCGACTTGGCTTTGGAGCGGCTGAAATCCGCTGACGGTCATGGCGAATGCAGAGACTCCCGTGCGTCTGGGTTGGCAGTGGGAATCGGTGATGATGATGCCGATGCGAGGGGCGTGAGCCCCCTGCTCTTTTGGAAAGGATTCTTCCAGCGCGAGGCGCAGTGACATGGCGGATGCTACGGGATCTTTCGGCCATCCGATGGCGAAGTTTTTCTGCACGTTCGATTCGTCGAGCCCGGCGTTTGCAATGAGGATGGATCCCCGTGTGAGCCCCGCAGGAGTGACTTCCGTGAGGAGGGCTCCCGGGCACGCATTGATGATGCGTCCGTTCATCTTCTTTACCTCCTGCACTACGGCCTCGCAGAATGACGGGTTGCGTCCGGTTTCCTTGCTCCACTTGTTCGCCTCTTCTGAAGGGGAAAGCGCAGAGAGGTCGATGAGCGATCCTGCTGTCATCGATACGACTTTGGAAGATACGACGACAATGTCTTCTTCTTGAATAGTGGCATTCTCACGAAGAACCTTACTCAAGGCATCGCCTTGTTGCAGTACTGGTGTGTGAATGGGAATCAAAAGCATGTGTGTCCCTTGGAAGGATAAGCATTGTATACCATTTGGAGACTTGAGACATGAGATCTGAGACATGAGAAATGAGCAGACTTCCTAATACATTCTCAAATCTCAAGTCTCAGGTCTCACATCTCATATTGCTTTGACACTCGCTTCCCATCATGTCTCCCTCGCACTTCTGAATTTGGAGAGCGCTGCATCACAGTCTAGACTACCCGCCGATATGTCCTTCCCGCCCGCTTTTCGTAGAGTCGCGATCGGCCTTCTTCTGACGGTGGCGTTGGGTGTGGTGCTCATTCAGGGAAGTTCGTACTTCGGGCAGAACACAAATTTTTTGGGCCAGACCACGCCCGTGTATGAAGTCTGCGCTACCGCTACAGGTCCGGTGGCCGATTTATTGGCTGCATCGGCACAAAAATGTTGTTGGGACGAAACCACTCAAAGCCGCACCTTGCGCTGTAAGGAAGGGTGTCCGGCTGGTACGGTCCAATGTCCCGCGCTCACCACAGGTGCTTTAAATACGGCTTGCTGTGCTGAGGGTCAGGGATGCGGGAACGATGGCGGGGCAAACTACTTCTGTACCGGCGATCCCACACCTCCTCCGCCTCCACCCTCCAGTGGCAGCAGTTCCTCGTGCGCCGAGGAAGGAGGAGGCTGCAGCATGACCTCCGGCGCCAATGGCGGATGTTGTGGAGGGCTTTCGTGCAGCAACGAAGGACCCGAGGATGGAAGCGGACCTTGCAGTCAGCCCGGAGGGTGTCCGGAAGGCACAAGCTGTTCGGATTTCTTCGATCCGCCAACATGTTTTCCTTCCGGCGGAGGAGGAGCACCCATTGATGGTCACTGTAGTGCCCTTGGAGGCGGTGGAGGTGGCGGCGGAGATCCTGGTGGTCCTGCGCCCGCACCCAGCACCAGCCCTTCCCCAAGCCCTTCTCCAGGATTCCCCCCCTCTCCCATCGGCTCCAATCCTCCCTCACCTCCCAGTTTCCCTGCGCCCTCTACCTCCCCCATCTCCCCCAAGACTCCTCCTTCTCCTTCTCCCACCCCCTCTCCGGGTGGCCCCTCTCCGTCCCCAAGCACCTCTCCCTCCCCAAGCCCCAGCCCTACCCTCACTCCTCCGCCTCCCACACCTTCCTCCTCGTCGGCAGGGAGCATGCAGAGTGTGGGCAGTGCGTGTCAGACCACTCCTCCCACCTGTCCGCCCACTGCTCCTGCAGGATGCTCCTGGGGAATTCATATTGCAGGAGATGGCTGTCTCGTGTGTCAGATGACCTGCAACCCTCCGGGCAGCAGTGCCGGGGGCGGAAGTTCCGTGAGCTCCCGTTCATCCACGGGGGTCTCCCGTTCGTCCTCATCCGCCTCTTCTCTTGGTGGAGGCGGTGGTGGAGGTGGTGGACCGACGACTGTTCCTCCTGCAGGTCCTACCCCCAACCCTCCCAGCGGATCTGCCTCTTCGGGAAGCTCCTCGTCCGACCGTATCGTCATCTCTCCGCTCCCAGGCAGCAGTGCATCATCACAGGGAGCGCGGTGTTTGGGTGTCGAGTGCGCCATCTTCGGCTGTCCCTTTGGTCAAACATGTCAGCAGGGTGCTCCTGGGGATTACCCGCAGTGCATGCGGTGCATTGATCCTACAAATCCCGGAAGCAGCTCCAGCAGTGTTGGCACCACCACGGATCCTGGCTCTTCTTCCAGTGCCGGCTCCACCTCCTCCACCCTCCGCTGCACGGAAAACGCCTGCAGAGATGCCGGAGGCTGTCCGCTCTACTTCAACTGCCGCGTGCTTCTCAATGGCACTCCGCCCAATTGCCACGTGTGTGAGCCTGTGGGTGCAAGCTCTGCGTCCGGTCCGGGTGGGTCTTCGGGGTCCACCGGATCTTCTGGCTCCAATGGATCATCCGGATCAAGTGGTTCCACTGGATCTACAAGGTCGCAGGGATCTTCTGCCATCAGCGGATCGTCGCGTTCCTCGGTATCTTCTCGCGCTTCTTCCACCGGTCTCCCCACGGGTCAAACACTCTGCGGAGATGGCATCCGCCAAGCCGGAGAATCGTGCGATCTAGGATCCGTCTGTACCGGTAGCCCTGCTTCCTGCAATCGAATCCCAGGAACATTCGGCCTCACGTGCTTGTGTGATCCTCGCAACACTGCCACGTGTACCCCTCCTCCAGACATGCTCTGGAATCAGGGATGTATGAACCCGCGTTGTGGGGACTCCGTTGTGAACAACATGATTACCTACAGAGGCCAGCAAGTGAACGGACAACTCATCCGTGAAGAGTGCGACGATGGGAACACGCGTGATGGCGATGGCTGCTCATCAGTCTGCGTCCGGGAATCCATCGGCGGTCCGCGCTGCGGCAACGGAAGGCTCGACTCTGGCGAACAGTGCGATGACGGGAATCAGCTGAATACGGATCTCTGCACCAATCAGTGCAGGCTGTCCGAGAGAGTAGCCACTGGCCCCACGCCTACGCCTGCTAGCACCCAGAGTGTGCTTCGCTGTGGTGATGGGGTAGTGACCGCTGGAGAAATGTGCGACAAGGGATCTGCCTGCACTTCTGATCCGGCGTCTTGCAATAGGCCCGTAGGCACACGCGGAGGAACCTGCACCTGCAATCCCGGGGATCCATCCTGCCCGCTTCTCCCGGGGATCAGCTGGACCAAAGGCTGCACGCAGGCGAAGTGCGGAGACTCTATTGTCAATAACTGGGCGACGTTTGCAGGAAAGGCTGTGAACTACGAAGGGCTCTCTGAAACCTGCGACAAAGGAGACTTAAACGGCAAGCCCGGAAGCGGCTGTTCGCAGACGTGCTCACTGGAAAACGCGGCTCTGTGCGGAAACAGCAAGATCGACCCCGGTGAAACCTGCGACCGCGGCGCTCAGAACGGCAAGCCGGGAGTGGCGTGCACGTTGTCCTGCCAGTCACTCAATCTCGCGCTCTGCGGAAATCAAATTCTGGATTCCGGAGAAGAGTGTGATGGCACCGAAGGATGCAGTGCCACCTGCCAGAGGGAGGGCTCTTCTCCTCTGTGTGGAAACGAACAAATAGACCCCGGTGAAGAGTGTGACTCCACGCAGAATTGTTCCAGTAGTTGTCTGCGTACAGAAGGTGTGTGCGGCGATGGAGTGGTACAGAAACTTTTGGGCGAGCAGTGCGAACCGTCTACACACGATCCCTCGCTCGTCTACGGCTGCGGACAGGATTGCCGGCACCAGAGTGAGTTCTGCGGAAACAGTGTGCTCGACATCGGCGAACAGTGTGACGATGGAGCACTGAATAATGATTCTCTCCCGGACCGCTGCAGAACCAATTGCTCCTTCTCCCGCTGCGGCGATGCCATTTTGGATTCCGCAGAGCAGTGCGATGACGGCAATCATCGCGCAGGTGATGGATGTGACTTGTACTGCCGCAGAGAGAGCGGATCTCCATCGGACTCTTTGGCTCAGACCATCGACTTCCCGGTTCTCACCGGAGACCTCACGCCTATCGCGACGTCTCATCCTCCTGCTGGGCAGACAGGCCCTGCTGCCCTGGCGGTAATGGCGGCGGGGGCCGCGGCGGGGTGGGCGTGGGTGCGACGGAAAAGGAATAAATGATGACACTCCTGTAATTCTGCATCTGAAGAAAGTGACAAGTTCGAAGTGCGAAGTTCCAAGTGTGGAGTTTCTTTTTTTATAAAAAAAATTCCTTTGTTGGAACTTAGAACTTTGCACTTGGAACTTCAGCTCGTGCAGATCACCACACCACCATCGTCGACCCCGACAATAAACGCACATCTGTATCAATTTTTTGTTCAATCATATCAATGTGCTTCACGATTATCTGTAATGGAAACGGAGACCTATGACGAATAGACACATGCTCAGGCGTTTCTGGCATCCAGAAGGACACCGTCATTCCCTGCGGAAACCGCCAGGCAGACATGGCACCGGAGGCAGTCCGTGACTGCACCTCCGATAGTTCTCCGTTTCGCACCTCCTTTAATGTCCACGTAGCAGGGAGCGACATCCACACAGGAGCACTGCCCCCTGCAGTCAGTTGCACCATCCCCGAAGCCGTCCCTCTGGAAATGGCGATTTCCAGAGATGCAGAAGAAGAGGTGACTGTTTCCAGTGTCTGTATTTCTGCCGTAGCGTCCGGTGCATCATTGGCTGTCACTACATACAACGCTGCTCCCACAGCCAAAAGTGTGAGGAGCGATGTGAAGCCATGCCGAGTGGCCGGTGAACGGTTACGGGATTCGGGCATGAGAGGGGAATGGTAGCGGAGGAAGCAGGTGGAAGGTAGTTGAGTGGGTGGTTAAAGTATGGAAGGTAAGGAGGGTACGGAATGTAAGGATTGTGCATTGGAAAAACCTTCCTTACCTTCATTACGTTCCATACCTTCCGTACATCCATCTCTTTTCCCCTATTTGCACGAACAAAAAGACACCCCACACTTCCACCACTTTTTCCTTGCATCACCCACGGTACTGGTAGAATAGAGGGCAACCCGACTTGGGATTTTTCCTCCCTCTTTCCATGGATTTTGATCCGCACACGCTCCAGCAAATTATCCAGCGTATTTACCAGCAGATGCGTTGCCCACAGTGCGGCAAGCGCGTGCCGGTAGACTTCACATCCGTACGAATGGCAGCGGATGATTTCATGCTGCTGCAGCTCAAGTGCGAGACGTGCGATGCGTACATCGTGCTCCATGCGTCACTGCAGGGAACGGAGAACATGAACGCAGGTGCCAAAGAAGGAAGTATGGTCAATGAGTCATCTACTCTCAGTATGAAGGAAGAAGAAGTTGCCATGCTCCGCGACGCCCTCTCCGCATCCGGCGGTTCCTTCCAGGAGCTCTTCCAAAAGTTCGGCAAAGCAGAAGATGCGACCGATACGCACCTGGAATCCAGTAACGACACGGCGATCGTTTAAAGCGCTATGAAGATTGCTCGATTGCTTCCGGTTTTTCTATGTCTATCACTTTTTGGCTGCAGTGAGCCAAATACTAATCAAGCAGGGAATTCACTTGGAACGTTGAAACAGACAACCGGCAGTGCTGCTACAACGTTGCGAGATACTTTGGAGATGACGAAGAGGGGGATTGATGATGCCAAGAAAACTGCGGAAGAAGTAAAAAAACGAGCGGAGCAGGTAAGTGATGGGGTGAAGAAAGTGGGGGAGGGGATTTCGAAGGTTAAAAATGGATTGAATGGAGAGTGAATATTTGGTGTGTCTATTAGGTCTGGTATGTAAGGTAGGTAAGGTAAGGAACTTATACATTTTTAATGTCTTTTAATTGCCCTACCATACGTACCTTACTTACCGTACCTACCTTACCTAACCAAAAAACCACAAATTAATCTTGCACTACCTCATTTATTCCTTATACTTCAGCCACATCCCCGACGTTTCTTCCTCTTGGTTAGACTACAAGAGCAAGCAGCGGCGGAATTTCATGCGTTTTTTCTCCCCTTAATTTATGGCTCATCCAGCCCAGAAATCCGCTGCCACCGATTCCTTTGACGCAGTCGCGCTCAGTATCGCAAGTCCTGAGGACATGCTTGGCTGGTCACGTGGAGAAGTCACCAAGGCCG
The DNA here is from genome assembly GCA_964628805.1 of uncultured Candidatus Peribacteria bacterium. Lineage (GTDB taxonomy): Bacteria > Patescibacteriota > Gracilibacteria > Peribacterales > Peribacteraceae > CAZVOK01. The sequence continues at coordinate 94,718 of CAZVOK010000001.1, forward strand.
AAACCGTTAACTACCGCACACAGCGTGCAGAGCCGGATGGTCTCTTCTGTGAGCGTATTTTCGGTCCTACCAAGAACTTCCAGTGTTTCTGCGGCAAATATAAAGGAGTGCGCTACAGCGGAGTCGTCTGCGAAAAATGCGGAGTGGAGGTTACGCGCAGCATCGTTCGCCGCGAGCGCATGGGCCACATCAACCTAGCCGTTCCTGTCACACACATTTGGTTCCTCCGCAGTTCCCCATCCCGCATCGGACTGCTTCTGGATTTGCCCATCAAAACACTCGAACAGATTGTGTACTTCGCAGCGTACATCGTTATTGCTGTGGATGAAGAATCCAAGGCTGAGGCCGAGAAAGAACTGACGACCAGCATGGACGCTCGCAGGAATCAATTGAAGCGTGAGTACGATGAGGCTAAGGAGAAGATGCAGGCGAGCTCCGCCTCCCGCGCTCAGATGGACGCGCTGGACAAAGAAGCAGCCGATAAGCTCGATTCTCTCAAGCAGAATCACAAAGATGCGTTGGATGACCTTCACAACTTGAAGGTGGGAGGAGTGCTGAGCGAGCTCAAGTTCCGCGAAATGAACATGAAATTCGGGCACGTTTTCCGTGCCGGCACAGGAGCCGAGTCCCTCCGCGAGATCATCTCGTCTATCGATTTGCCAACCCTCATCGACGAAATGAATAAGGAGCGTGAGCAGTCTTCGGGTCAGAAGCTCAAGAAAATTATGAAGCGCATCAAGCTCGCTTCGTCGTTCATCCAGGCAGGCATCAAGCCGGAGTGGGTGATCCTCACGCGCTTGCCCGTGATCCCACCGGACCTGCGCCCGATGGTGCAGCTGGATGGAGGCCGCTTTGCAGCGTCGGACTTGAACGATCTCTACCGCCGCGTCATCAACCGCAATAACCGCTTGAAGAAATTGATGTCGATCGGAGCTCCGGAAGTCATCAACCGTAACGAAAAGCGCATGTTGCAGGAGTCTGTAGATACACTCTTGAATAACTCCGCTCGCGCAGGAAAGACGCTCTTTACTGCAGGAGATCGCCGCAAACTTCGCTCTCTCTCCGACATGTTGAAGGGAAAGCAGGGGCGCTTCCGCCAGAACTTGCTTGGAAAGCGCGTGGACTACTCCGGACGTTCCGTGATTGTGGTCGGTCCACACCTTCGCATGAATCAGTGCGGTCTGCCAAAAGAAATGGCGATGAAGCTCTTCAAGCCATTCGTCATCGGCCGCATCATCCGCGGGGAACTCGCACACAACGTGAAGTCCGCTGAGCGCTTGGTTCAAGACGGAGTAAAGGAGGTGTGGGACATCTTGGAAGAAGTGATCCAGAACAAGTACGTGCTTCTGAACCGCGCTCCTACACTGCACCGCCTTGGTATTCAGGCGTTCCAGCCGCAGCTTGTGGAAGGACTTGCCATCCAGCTCCACCCACTCGTATGTACCGCCTTCAACGCCGACTTCGACGGAGACCAGATGGCCGTGCACGTGCCGCTCTCCGACAAAGCTCAGGAAGAAGCAGCCAACCTCATGTGTGCATCGAATAACGTGTTGAAGCCGTCCGCCGGAGATCCAATCATCAACCCGGTGCAGGACATGGTGCTTGGGTGTTACTTCCTCACGCGCATGCACGATGGCAAGAAAGGAGAGGGCATGATCTTCAGCTCCCCGAACGAAGCCTTCATGGCCCATGATCGTGGAATCGTAGATCTACAAGCTAAAATCAAGGTGCGCATTGCACGCGGTGAGAATGAAACGGAAATCGTAGAGACCTCCGTAGGACGCCTGCGCTTCCAGGAGATTGTTCCGCCGGCACTCGGCTTCATCAACCAGACCATGAAAAAGAAGCCTCTGTCCGACCTCATCTCTGTGTCCTTGGAAGCAGTGGGACGTGAGGAGACAGTAGCGTTTGCCGACCGCATCAAAGACATCGGTTTCGAGTACGCAACCATCTCCGGCATCTCCATCGCCTCCACAGACATCATCGTTCCTGTGGAGCGCAAGAAAATGATGGAAGAGGCCAACGAGAAGATTAAAAAGATCAACAACTTCTACTGGAAGGGGCTTATGACTGCCGATGAACGCTACAGTCACGCCATCCGCATCTGGAGCCAGACCAAAAACGAAGTGAGTAATGAAATGATCAAGGGCTTCCTGAAGTTTGAGGAAAACGACATCACGTACGTCATCGACTCCGGCGCCCGCGGAAACTGGGGACAGGTCACTCAGCTCGCCGGTATGAAGGGACTTGTGGCCAATCCATCCGGACGCACCATCGAACTTCCGGTGCAGAGTAACCTGAAAGAAGGATTCAACGTGCTTGAGTACTTCATCGCCACGCACGGAGGACGCAAGGGTAAGTCCGACACGGCCTTGAAGACGGCTGAAGCCGGATACCTCACTCGCCGTTTGGTGGATGCCGTACAGGACGTCATCATCCGCGAGGAAGACTGCGGCGCTACCGTGGGTCATCGCATCACACGCGAGGAATCCGAAAGAATCGGAGAGAAGTTTGAGGCACGCCTCTTTGGACGCACGCTTTCAGAGGACCTTGAAGACATTGCACAGAAAGATCAGGAAATCGACGCAACTATTCTGGACCAAGCGAAGCGCAAGAACATCGACGCCATTTCCGTACGCTCTGTGATGACCTGCCGCACGCGCGGAGGTATCTGCATCAAGTGCTACGGCCGCGACCTCAGCAACAACAAGACTGTGCGCATCGGAACGCCTGTGGGAATCATCGCCGCTCAGTCCATTGGAGAACCGGGCACGCAGCTGACCATGAGAACGTTCCACATGGGAGGAGTCGCCGAAGGAGCCGATATCACCCAGGGTCTCACACGTGTGGAAGAGCTCTTCGAAGCTCGTGCTCCACGCACACCTGCCACACTCAGCGATATCGCTGGACGCGTGAAAGTGGTGCACCAGGGAGGAAAGACGATTGTGCACGTGATTGCCGAGGAACCGGGAGAAGACACCTACTACGTACCATCCGGCTACGAAGTGGTGGTAGAGAAGGGTCAGGACGTGAAGGAGCGCGCCGTCATCGCCCGCTCACTCTCCGATAAATCCACCATCAAAGTGACCATCTCCGGAAAAATCAGCAGCATCGAGCGCGGTATCATTAAGATCCGCCACGAGGAGAACCAGGAGCGCAGCTACGAATTCGGTCCACGCGAGTCCATGCTCGTGAAGACCGGTCACTCCGTGGAGGCAGGTCAGGCACTGAACATCGGTCACTATAACCTCCAGGAACTCTTGGAGAAGAAGGGTCCGTACGCCGTGCAGAACTATGTGGTCACGGAAGTGCAGCACATCTACGCTTCCCAGGGTCAGACCATCAACGACAAGCACTTGGAAATCATTGTGAAGAAGATGTTCAGTAAGGTCCGCATCATCGATGCCGGCGACACCAAGTTCTTGCCTGGTGAGACGGTAGACATGGGCGACCTCCAGCACGAGAACGACAGAGTCTCCAAAACTGCCAAAGACGCCAAGCAGGCTACCTACGAGCAGCTCCTCCTGGGTATCACCCGCGTGGCCTTGGCTACCGATTCCTGGCTTGCAGGCGCATCCTTCCAGGAAACCATCCGCGTGCTCGTGGAAGCTGCCACTACCCGCCGTATCGATATGCTCCAGGGTCTCAAGGAAAACGTCATCATCGGACGCCTCATTCCTACCGGAGAGGTGTACAGAAAGCGCTATATCTCGGGCGATGTCACCCAGCCGCATGCTGATGAATCGCAGATTTAGACTTGAGATAGGAGACCTGAGACTTGAGTAGTCTCTGTCTCCTCTCTAGTCTTAAATCTCGAGTCTCACGTCTCAAACACCCCCTGAACCCTTTACTTCCAGCCAAATTCCTCTACTATCACAGCCCCATGCCAACTATCAACCAGCTCATCCGCAGTCGTCGCCGAGACAAGCGCAAGAAGTCTAAGGCTCCAGCGCTTCAAATGGCTTGGAACTCGCTCCACATGCGCGATGTTCCGCTCCCGAAGGGTTCCCCCTTCAAGCGCGGCGTATGCATCAAAGTAACCACCATGACGCCTAAAAAGCCAAACTCCGCCTTGCGTAAGATCGCCCGCGTGCGTCTGACCAACGGTCACGAAGTGAAGGCCTACATCATGGGAGAAGGTCACAATCTGCAGGAACACAGCGTAGTGATGGTCCGCGGAGGTCGCGTGAAAGACCTTCCAGGAGTGCGTTACCACATTGTGCGCGGAGTGCTGGATACCGAGGGTGTCCGCGACCGCAAGCAAGGCCGCAGCCGTTACGGTGCCAAGCGTCCTAAAGCGAAATAGACTTGAGACCTGAGACCCGAGTAGTCTCTGTCTCTCCTCTAAAACTCAAGTCTCTAGTCTCAAATCTCTAGTCTCCTACTCTCTCCACTTCCAGTCCCATCCCCGTCATATGTCCAAGCCTATCAAAGCCTACATCCCCGAAGGTTCCGATCCTCTCACGGAGAAGTTCATCAACTGCCTCATGATGCAGGGCAAGAAGTCCATTGCGCGCCGCATTTTTGCAGATAGCTTGGAAATCATTAAAACTCGAACCAAAGATGCTCCTATGGAAGTGTTCCAGAAGGCTCTCCTGAACGTGACTCCTTTGGTAGAAGTCCGCCCAAAGCGCGTGGCAGGTTCCGTGTACCAGGTTCCTGTGGAAGTAACCCCCAAGCGTCAGCAGGCACTCAGCATCCGCTGGATCCTCACCGCAGCACGCGACCGCAAGGGTATTCCTATGGCTCACAAGCTCGCTTTGGAATTGCTCGATGCATCCGCTGACCAGGGAAATGCCGTAAAGAAGAAGCAGGATGTGCTGAAGATGGCTCAGGCCAATAAGGCCTTTGCTCACTTGGCGAAATAAGAATTAGGGGATTTGAATGATGAATTATGGGTCGGAATAAATTACTTCCATTCCCTTACTTCATGATTCATACTTCTTTTCCTATGTCGACCGACCCAGTAGTTCCGGCAACAAAAGAAGATATTCAAATGCTTATGAATGAAATAGGTAGGCTTTATGATGCGAATGCTGGCTGGCAGAACGAAATGCTTGAAAAACAACAGGGCTGGAAAGACGAAATAAAGGACCATTTCGATCTAGTCGCAGAAAACATTTGACACGATGCTTTTGCTGCAAATAGAGAGGAAATTGAGGTGATAAAAGACAATATAAAGGCTCTACAAAAGCACACAAATTTCATCTCAGTTTGAGTTTTTAACTACAAATCTCAAGTCTCACATCTCTAGTTTCAAGTCTCCTCCAGACCATTGACTTTTTTACTACTCACGAGTATAATACTTGCGCTCAATTTCACACTTTTACACAAACATTTATGCCCACTCCTCACTCTATTCCACCCGATATCCCGGCCGATGATTTGCCACTGTCCTTTTATGAAACAGGACACGTCAGGAAACTGGTAGATATGGAATTTGAGATGAGTCTGTGGAACTTTCTGCACCAAGTGCAGGTGGAACTGAGCGCTACTGAGGAAACTATGCTACGGGAAGCAGTGATTCCGGGCACACTAGAGGCCCTTTTGGAGGATCCTGCATGTATGGATTGTAAGGGAACCATGATGCTGCCCTCTATATACGGCCAGCACAGAATGCACATGCAGGTGCGTATGCGCCTGGAAAGTGCGTTGGAGATGCTGGAAAAGCGAAAAGAAACTGGTCATCTCAGCGAGGCGCAGGCCCACTGGTGGGAGCTGAAAGAGGCATAAAATCCCAAAGGAATGGAAAGGCTTCCTTGCCTTCCTGTGGCTTTTTCTTTATATTCTCCGCACTTTAGACTAAGACCGCGGTCTTCCCGCGTGTCTTTCGATTCCCCTCTCCATCATGGACCTCCGAAACGTACGCAATATTGGAATTATTGCCCACATCGATGCGGGTAAAACCACTACGTCCGAGCGTATCCTGTACTACACAGGCCGCACGCACAAAATCGGCGAAGTGCACGAGGGAGAGGCCACCATGGACTGGATGGAACAGGAGCGCGAGCGCGGTATCACCATCACATCTGCCGCTACACAGTGCCACTGGCATGCCAAGGATATTACGGGTCAGGAGATCGATTGCACCATCAACCTCATCGATACTCCGGGACACGTGGACTTCACAGCCGAAGTGGAGCGCAGTCTTCGCGTGCTGGACGGAGGAGTAGTGGTGTTCGATGGATCCCAGGGAGTGGAGCCGCAGTCCGAAACCGTGTGGCGCCAGGCCGACAAGTACGATGTGCCACGCCTCGCTTTCGTCAATAAAATGGACAAGACCGGAGGAGACTTCTTTATGTCCCTAGATAGCATCTACGACCGCCTCAGCAAGAACGCGGTTCCCATCCAGCTTCCTATCGGCGCGGAGAGCGAGTTCTCCGGCATCATCGATCTCATTGATCAAAAGGCTTACACGTTCACTGGAAAAATGGGTGAGACACGCGAGGAGATTGCCATTCCAGAAGATATGAAAAACCAGGTGCAGGAGTACCGCCTGACCCTCATGGAAAAAGTGGCGGAGAACGCCGGCGATGAATTCATGGATCTCTTCTTGCAGAATAATGCTCTGACGGATGATGAGCTGAAGAGGGGACTCCGTGCTGCAACGGTTGCCAACAAAATCTACCCCGTGCTCTGCGGATCGTCCCTTCAGAACATGGGTGTGCAGCTGGTGCTGGATGCGGTAGTAGCCTACCTGCCATCTCCTACGGACATCCCTGCTATCAAGGCTACAGACTTGAAGACCAATCAGGAGATCGCCCGTCATGCTACGAACGATGAACCGATGACCGCTCTGGCCTTCAAGATTGCCACCGATCCGTTCGTGGGAAAGCTCGTCTTCATCCGTGTGTACTCCGGAGTACTGAAGTCCGGAAGCTACGTGCTCAACTCCCGCACGGGAAACAAGGAACGAATCGGACGCCTCGTGCGCTTGCATGCCAACTCTCGCCAGGAAATCGATCAGATTGAAGCAGGAGACATTGGGGCTGTCATCGGTCTCAAGGACACTCGCACCGGAGACACTATCTGCGATGAAGCGAACCCTGTGCAGCTGGAGTCCATCACCTTCGCAGAGCCGGTGATCATGTTGGCTGTAGAGCCAAAGACTAAGGCCGATCAGGAAAAAATGGGTATCGCCCTTCAAAAATTGGTTGAAGAAGATCCCACACTGCGCGTGCGCACCGATGAAGAGACGGGTCAGACGATCCTCGCAGGAATGGGAGAGCTGCACCTGGATATCATCACCGACCGCATGAAGCGTGAGTTCAAAGTGGAAAGCAATGTAGGGAAGCCACAGGTGGCCTACCGCGAGACCATCCAAAAAGAAGTGCAGCACGAAGAGAAATACATCAAGCAGTCCGGAGGCCGCGGTCAGTACGGTCACGTGGTGTTTACGCTTCGCCCTCAGGAACCGGGAAAGGGTTATACCTTCACCAACAACATCGTGTCCGGCCGCATCCCACGCGAATTCATCACTCCGTGCGACAAGGGATTCCAGGAAGGAATGACGCGTGGAATTCAGGCAGGATACCCGGTAGTAGATGTAGAAGTGGATCTCCAGGACGGTTCCTACCACGATGTGGACAGTAACGAATTCGCCTTCAAAATGGCCGCATCCATCGGTTTCCAGGAAGCTGCTCGCAAGGCGGATCCTGTGATCTTGGAGCCGATCATGAAAGTGGAAGTGGTGACTCCAGAGCAGTTCTTCGGAGATATCATGGGAGACATCAACTCCCGCCGCGGAACAGTGCTGGAAACCTCCGACCGTGGAACGGCAAAAGTGGTGATGGCTCACGTGCCGCTCTCCGAAATGTTCGGGTACGCTACGGACATGCGCTCTATGACCCAAGGTCGTGCGAGCTACTCCATGGAGCCAAGTCACTACGCCAAAGTGCCAAAGAATAAGGCAGATGAGATTGCGGCGGAGAGAGCAGGGACAGCCAAGAGATAGTTTGAAAATTGTAATTCTAAAAGAGCAGCGTGGGCTGCTCTTTTTGTTTTATCTATTGATTCGGGAGCAGGCTTTCTGCCTGCGGTCCCGTGCAATTATTTTCATCCCCCAGAGCGGGCATTCTGCCCGCATTGCTTTGGTATAACTTCATCTCTGGGAGCGGGTGTGTCCCACCCGCGGTTGTTTCACGAGAACCTCATCTGCAGCCACCAAAGGTCGGTACTTTCTTTTGGCTATCCACCTTCGCCCTTCATTCTTCTAGGCCACTAGAAGGCTACGGTGGACAGGCCCGCTCTCTGTCTTTATTGGTATTGGGAGGAGGGGGAAGGTGGCCGCCTGCCCTCCGTAGTCCACAGACGAAGGAGGGTGGTTTTGGGTTGTGAAGTAAGCTGTTCCCTCGACGTGTCTGGGAGAGTTTGGTTTGAGCAAAAGGGAGGCAATAGCAAAGACAGCAATCTAGTTCCCAGTTCCTAGTACACGAGTTCCTAAGCTAAAGACCCCCTCAACTCCTCACCCCTTCGCGCCAATTCCCGTACACACTTTTTATTCAACTCAAGTAATTCTCCAGACAATTTTTCAAGACTAGATCCTGTGATGGCAGGTGGATTATTCAGTGAAAAAATTTCTCGTAGCAGCGGACCGCTTTGTTCGTGGTATTGGGTGAGCTTATTGCAGGTGTCTTCATCAATCACAAAGTGTTTCAGAGCAGCTCCGTAGAGCTCACGGTCGGGCACTCCGCTGGGTAAAGTCTCGCGGGACATGAGTGTGGCGAAGAGGGCTGGGTCCTGGAACGCTGTATCGCCTTTGGAGACTGCCTCCTTCATGCTGGCTACCCAGAGTGTTTGCCGTAAGACGGCATGAAGCTGATGGATGCTGAGGGAGATCACTTCCGCGTAATGCTTCTGACCAAATGCCGCATCAATCTCTTGGAGGAGACTCTGCTGATGGGCAATGAATTCCTGGAGTCGCGTAAGGCACTCTTGTACTTGTGCTTGCTGTGTCGTATCTAAGGTCAGTGCTGTCATAGAGAGAGGGGAGAAGTACCTGTAAGACACCTAGAGCTTACTCTTCTTTCCATTCTTCCAGTGTTACGGATACATCTCGCGTTTTTCCTGCAGTAGACACTTGGAGTGTTAAGGCATCGCCTGGGTTTTTACGTTGGATCAGTTGGCTGAAAGAAAGATCTTCCGTGAGCTTTTGGCCGTCTACACTCAGGATAACGTCATTCTCTTTGATGCCGGCTTTATCGGCAGGGGAGCCGGGAACTATGGCCAGGTCTGCAGGTGTCTCACCGCGGACTACCAAAATGCCGTAGTCATACGCGAGCTTATTTTTCTCTTTCAATTCCGGAGTGACAGGCGTGTAACGAATGCCGATGTACGGCCGCACAATACGTCCGTACGTTTTGTAGCTCTGTAGCACGCGCTGCAGGTCACTGGCAGGAATAGCAAACGCGATCCCCTGAGCTCCTCCTGCGACAGCTGTATTCATTCCAATGACCGTGCCATGGGTATCGATGAGCGGACCGCCGGAGTTTCCTTGGTTGATGGCCGCATCAGTCTGAATGATCTGCGTGAGTTCCTCCGCCTGTCCCGAAGGACTCCCGGCAATGATGGTGCGCTGCAGCCCGGAAATAACTCCCACGCTCACGGTGTTTCGAAACTCCGCCAAGGCGTTTCCAATGGCAATGGCAGTCTGTCCCAAAAACGGTTCGCTTTGGTTGGACACTTGGAGGAAGGGGAAATTGTTTCCTTCTACTTTCAGCAGGGCGATGTCTGTCACCGTATCGCGTGCGAGCACAGTGGCTTTCAGCTGGCGTCCATCGTTCAAGAACACTGTGTACTCCGCGCTTTCATCATCCACCACGTGGTTATTGGTCATGAGGAGCCCATCTGCAGACACAAAGAACGCCGTACCGCCACCCACTTCCCGCAGCTGCGTGCCATTCTGGCGGTACTCCGGCATGCTGAAGAATTCTTCGAAGAATGAATCACCAAAAGGACTATTGCCACCGGGCTGCCTGTAGTATCGCTCAATCACCGGCACATTTTTGCTGATGATCACGCTCACTACAGCCGGCTCCGTTTTCTGTACGGCCGTCACGATGGATTGCTCCTGACTGGACGCAAAAGAGGGGAGAGAAGACACTGAGTCATTACTGAGAGCCTGGCCCGAAGAAGAGGGCGTAGAAAACGTCTGCGCGGAGGCGAGCACGAGGCCGGATACAACGCCGGCAGTGATGCCGGAGAGGAGGATGGTTTTGAGGGAGGTGGTCATACAAGAAAAGGAATACAAATTATACGCGTATCATCAAGGGTAATGATCTCTCTATAAGACGTGATTAAGACCTTAAAAATACAAAAGTTTTCCGAGGGTGAAATATTGACATTTATTTAAAAATATGTAAAATATAATCATTAATACTTTTCATCTTTACTATGAAATTTGTGAGTCCTAAAGCCTTAGAAGGAATTATCAATGCAGGTGCGGATGCAGGGAAGAAAGGCATAGTTGATACAGTAAAACACTTAGATGCCATTTCTCGTGATAGAACTGATTTCAATAGGAGAGTAGGTGAATTATTGGGCGATCTGACTGCAGAAAGTGATTACCCAGGTCGTGATGGTGACAATGCCATGTGGATGAGGCAAGCTATTGAAGGCGCAATAGAAGACTGAAAGCGCTTTCCTCTTTATGCCTCCTCACAAGCGCTTCACCGACGATAGTTTCAAGAAGGAACCTTGGTTTCGCTCTCTGTGCGAAGCGATGCTTTCATGTAAAACAGAGGAAGACATGGCCAATTTATTGCGTGATGTAGGAACACTCAGTGAGCTTCAGGCTTGGAGTGAACGATTGGAAGTAGCAAAGCAGTTAGTGAAAGGACTCAGTTACAGGCAAGTGGCAGAGAATACCGGAGCGAGTACTACAACTGTCACTCGTGTCGCAAAATTTATTGAAAATGGGATGGGTGGGTACAGGAAATTTTTGAACGCCCACAGGCATCACCGGATGATGACGGCGAAGGAGGCGCCAAAAAAATCTACTGACATATCCGAAAAGAAGCACGTGTCGGTGTTGCAGAAATATTTGGATAAGAAATAACTATGATGGATCCGCAGTTCATGCACCGCTGCTTCGTCCTCGCATCCCTTGGCCGAGGGAAAGTAGGGAATGGCGCTTTGGTAGGATCAGTCCTTGTTCGTGATGGAACAATCATCGCCGAAGGACACCACGAAGCATTTGGAAAAGCTCATGCGGAGCGGATGCTTTTGGAAAAATTTTCAGGTGACATTCTTCCGACCGATACACTCTACGTAAATTTGGAACCCTGTTGTCACACGGGAAAAACTCCTCCGTGTACGGACATTATTCTAGAGAGGGGAGTGAAGCGAGTAGTGTTCGGCATGCTCGATCCGGATACTCGTGTGGCAGGAAATGGAATCGAGCTACTCAGAAAAAATGGAGTGGAAGTTCTAGGTCCGTGTGAGCGTGCGCTCTGTGAAAAAATGAATAGGGGATTCATCACGGTTCGTACTAAAAATCGTCCGTGGATCACTCTGAAAAGTGCGCGAAGAAGTGATGGGAAAATTGCGAATGATGATGGATCGCCGCTGAAAATAACTTCCGGTGAACAGGACGAGTGGTCACACACATTTTTACGATCCCAACTGGATGCAATCGTCATCGGTATAGGAACAGCACTTGCAGATAATCCATCGTTAACACCTAGATTTGCTTCTGATAAGCCAAGTATCTTGAATACAAAAATTGATCAATATCAGCCGTATCGAGTGGTGTTTGATGCGCAGTTACGAATGCCTGCTGAATCAAAATTGCTGACAGACGAATGGAAAGAAAAAACTATTCTCATTTGCAGCTCTGGCATTGATGAAGAAAAGAAACATATTTTTCAGAGCAGGGGAGTGAAGATTTTTTCCGTTTCCACTACCAATGGATTTTTTGTGTGGGAGGAATTGTGGAAGGCACTCACGAGTCCATCGGAAAATTTTTCCGGCATTACGAGTGTGCTTGTGGAGGGTGGGGCGAAAACGTGGGAGGTGTTTAAGAAAAATAAAATGATGGATGAGGAAATTTGTTTGATAGGGGCGTGAGGATTTAAATGATTGAAAAGAAATAAAGGATTGAAAGGAAATTTGTCATGCTGAGCCGCGTCGAAGCATAGACACTTTGCAATAACTTCCACAGGGATCGTATGTCGCCCTTCGACGCGCTCAGGGTGACATACTTTCCGTCGTGAATTATTTCTTTCTAAAGTTTTCCCATCACCCTCTGCGCTTCTGCGTATACCCACGTCACAAACCTGTGTCCCAGTGGCAGCTTTCCTGTCTTCGTGAAATCCTCTACAAACCCTGCAAACTTTTTTCCCTTGGCTCGTACCTTCGCGAGGCTTTCCGGGCGCTTATCGAGCACCAACGTAAACACCCCCTTTCGCTCCGTGCACTTGGCCTCGTAGTAATGGCCCACGATGGTCCCGCCGAAGTAGCGCAAGGATTCTGACACGTGTGCTACTGTAAAACGCATGAGGCCTCTCCAGGCTGCCCGGGGGGCCCCGCCCGTGAAGATGAAGTAGAAAGGCTTTCCTTTGAATTGCCCTTTGGTGCGCGTGTCTGCATCCAGGCCAAAGCTCCCTATGCGGTCGATGGCGTTTTTCAAATGTGCGGGCACGCTGAAATTCCAGATGGGACTGGCAATGATGATGCCGTCTGCTTGCAGGATGGCATCTTTCAGTATCTGAAAATCTTTCTCTATTTTCTTGGAAGAATCGTAGTGTTCCAAAGTGAAGTGCTCTAGATTCAGATCCCTCAGGTAGATCTTTGTCACACTACTGGATCTGTCATATTCCTCTATTCCATGAATAAAGGCTTCTCCCAGCATATCAGCGTTGCTTTGAACGTTTGTTCCAGCGACGAGAGCGAGAAAATGCATAGCGAGTGTGCGGAATTGTAACTTGTGGTTTATTCGAATACTGGATTACTGGAATACTAGAGTACTGGGAAAGGCAAAAGAATCCGAACCTAAATCCTAAAGCCCCAGCCCCCCAATATTCCAGTACTCTATTACTCTAGTATTCCCACCATCAAGACTGCAAAAATGTAACCCAAACTTTCCCTCGCCAGCCTCGACTTCGCTTTGCAGCCCGCCCTCGTTTGTGTCGCGGCAGTCTATTTTTTTTCAGCGGTTGAGAGTAGTTTTTCTCTCCCTCAAGCCGACCGTAGACACTCCCTTTTCCTCGGAATATCGGTCCTTGACCATGGCATTTCAGATCCATATCTTGTATGCTTGTGACTCCAAGGAGTCTACCTATTGTGTTTCATTCCATTTCTGTCCTATGAACCCCCAGAGCCCGTCCCAGGCGCAGAGCCGCCCTCTTTCGCCGTCCCAGAGTTCCGAGGAACGCGTGATCCAACCGCTTGGCAAAGGCCTCACCATCGAACGTTTTTTCACGACCCCGGGGAGCGATCCTCTGGAGGAAGTGCGTTACGAAAAGCGTCTCAGTCGCATCGCCAATACCGATGGCTCGGTGGTGTTTGAAATGAAAGACGCGGAGATCCCCGCCGACTGGAGCCAGGTAGCCACCGACATTGTAGTGAGTAAGTACTTCCGCAAGGCCGGGGTGCCTCAGTACGACGAGCAGGGGAATGTGCTCAAAGATGCAAGCGGGGAGCCGATGAAAGGTCCTGAACGCAGTGTGAAGCAGGTAGTGCGTCGTCTCACAGGATGCTGGAGATACTGGGGTGAAACACACGGATATTTTGAAACGTCTCAGGACGCGCAGGCGTTTGAAGATGAACTCAGCTACATGCTTGTGCACCAGATGGCTGCTCCAAACAGTCCTCAGTGGTTTAACACAGGTTTGCACAGTGCCTACGGCATCACAGGTCCTGCACAAGGTCACTACTACTGCGATCCTACGACAGGCGAAGTGAAGAAGAGCGAGGATGCCTACACGCACCCGCAGCCACACGCCTGCTTCATCCAGGCTGTAGAAGACGACATGGTGAACGAAGGCGGCATCATGGACCTGTGGGTCCGCGAGGCACGTCTCTTTAAGTTCGGTTCCGGTACGGGAAGTAACTTCAGTCGGCTCCGCGGAGCCGGGGAGCCACTCTCCGGTGGCGGCAAGAGCTCCGGCCTCATGAGCTTCCTCAAGATCGGCGACCGCGCTGCGGGAGCCATCAAGTCCGGAGGCACCACGCGCCGCGCAGCAAAAATGGTGTGTTTGGACCTCGATCATCCGGATATCGAAGACTTCATCAACTGGAAGGTGAATGAAGAGAAGAAAGTCCTGGCGCTCTCCAAGGCCGGGTACGACACGGACTTCAATGGAGAAGCCTACCTCACGGTGTCCGGACAGAACTCCAATAACTCCGTGCGCATTGCTCAGGCATTCTTCGAGGCCATCGAAAAAGACAGCGACTGGAACCTCTACTGGAGAACGGAGCTCCGCAAGGCCGCCAAAGAAGGACGCGCTCCCAACCCCAGCAAGACGCTTAAAGCTCGCGACCTGTGGGATCAGATCGGATACGCCGCTTGGGCCTGTGCAGACCCCGGCGTGCAGTACGACACCACCATTAACGACTGGCACACGTGCCCGGAGGACGGCCGCATCAATGCATCGAATCCCTGCAGCGAGTACATGTTCCTGGATAACACTGCTTGCAACCTCGCGTCTCTGAATCTTTTGAAATTCTACGATCAAGACAAAGGAGGATTTGACCTGGAGAAGTACAAGCACGCATCCCGCCTGTGGACGATTGTCCTGGAAATCTCCGTGCTCATGGCACAGTTCCCAAGCAAAGAGATTGCCGAGCTCAGCTACAAGTTCCGCACGCTAGGACTCGGGTTCGCCAACCTCGGCGCCATGCTCATGCAGATGGGCATTCCGTACGACTCCGAAAAAGGCCGCGCTATTTGCGCAGCACTCACGGCTATCCTCACCGGAGAAAGTTACGCTGCATCCGCTGAAATGGCCGAGCACTTGGGCACATTCCCGGGCTACTCCAAAAACAAGCAGCACATGCTCCGCGTGATGCGCAATCACCGCCGCGCCGCCTACGATGCTCCGGTGCGTGAGTATGAATCCTTGGGTGTGCCACCCGTGGGCATCAATCAGAAAGAATGCCCCGAGGACATGCTCCAGGCTGCCAAAGAGGCGTGGGATAAAGCGCTCTCCCAGGGCGAAAAGTACGGTTACCGCAACGCGCAAACAACTGTCATTGCTCCTACGGGAACCATCGGCCTTCTGATGGACTGCGACACCACGGGAGTGGAGCCGGACTTCGCACTTGTGAAGTTCAAGAAGCTCGCAGGCGGCGGCTACATGAAGATCGCCAACCAGTCTGTGAAGCCGGCCCTCGTGGCCCTCGGCTACAGCGAGAGCGAGGTGCAAGACATCATGAACTACGTGATGGGCACGCTCCGCCTGGAAGGAGCTCCGCACATCAACCGCACGAGCCTCAAGGCAAAGGGTTTCACCGATGAGGACATCGCCAAAGTAGAGAAGAACTTGCCCGCTGTGTTTGAGATCGGATTTGCGTTCAACAAGTGGATCCTGGGAGATGACACCATGAAGCGTCTTGGTTTCACTAAAGAGCAGACAGACGACGTGAACTTTAATTTCCTCCGCGCCATCGGTTTCACCAAAGAACAGATAGAAGAAGCAAACGTGTATATCTGCGGACGTATGACTGTAGAAGGTGCACCTCTTTTGAAGCCGGAGCATCTGCCCGTGTTCGACTGCGCCAACAAGTGCGGCAAGATCGGCAAGCGCTTCATCCACGCCGAAGGTCACATCCGCATGATGGCGGCATCTCAGCCATTCATTTCCGGAGCCATCAGCAAGACCATCAACCTGCCAAACGAAGCGACCGTGGAAGACATCAAGAACGCCTACTTCCTCAGCTGGAAGCTCGGCCTCAAGGCCAACGCGCTCTACCGCGATGGAAGTAAGCTCAGTCAGGCCCTCAGCAACAAGTCCGATACCAAAGAAGAAGCGAAGGTGGAGGAAGTGAAGACTATCGAGAAGATCGTCGTGAAAGAAGTGCCGCGCCGCAGGAAGCTCCCGCAGGAACGCCTGGCTATCGCCCACAAGTTCAGCATCGCCGGTCACGAGGGATACATTCACGTGGGTATGTACGAAGATGGCACGCCAGGCGAAATCTTCATCAAGATGAGCAAGGAAGGGTCTACGCTCTCCGGAGTAATGGACACGCTGGCACTGAGCCTTTCTATGAACCTGCAGTATGGAGTGCCATTGGATGTCCTCTGTGAGAAGCTCTCCCACACAAGGTTCGAACCAATGGGCATGACCACCAACCGCGAGATCCCCATCGTGAAATCCATCATGGACTACATGGGCCGCTGGCTGGCACTGAAGTTCCTCCCACGCGATCAGGCCAAGAAGTTCCACAATGGTGAGCTTGTAGACCAGGCGTACGAATCCGGTACCAAGAGCAAAGACGCCTTCGCCATGCGCCTTCCTATCATCGATGAAGGATCCACAGCCGTAGGGGATTTTGAAACTGCTACAGAGCAAAAGCCGCTCTTCAATACTTCTGCAGAATCATCTGCCGCTCTAGAAAAGTCCGAAGGCAGCCGTGAAAAAGCCAAGCTCCAGGGTTTCACTGGCTCCAT
Organism: uncultured Candidatus Peribacteria bacterium; assembly: GCA_964628805.1. GTDB lineage: Bacteria > Patescibacteriota > Gracilibacteria > Peribacterales > Peribacteraceae > CAZVOK01. The sequence goes on from CAZVOK010000001.1 coordinate 111,327, forward strand.
CTGTTCCGGTTGCGGATCGCTCCGCATGAAGAGAAATGGGTCGTGCGAGCTGTGTTTGGATTGTGGAGTGACGAGTGGATGTAGTTGAAAATAAGTCATGAAAAGGAAAAACGGTCCTGATAATCTCGGGACCGTTTTTGGTTGTAATAATAGAAGGACCGCATGCCGCCCTTCGTGGGCCCGCTATACAATCAATTATTTTGTCATGCTGAGGTGCCCCGCCCTCGATCAAAGAGTAGTGACCGAGTGTTCGTCAAAACCATGATGAGCCAGCGGGGCCACGAAGCATATTCTCTGTGGGCGGGCCACCTCAGGGTGACATGCTACCGTTCTTCTTCAGGATGTTTTGCTGCGCGCCTTTTCTTTTTGCAAAGAACTCTAACGCTTTCTGATCTCCTCTAATCAGCGCTTCTTTCTTCTTCCTACTCCACCCCTTCACCACTTTCTCCCAGTGAATAGCCTCCCACACATCCTCAAACATCGCCGAATACACCATCTCCACAGGCCTTCTCCTGAAAGTATACGACTTCGGATCTTTCCTTTCATTGTGTTCGCGGATACGCCTTTCATAACTATTAGACACACCAGTGTAGTAACTCTCGTCACTGCTACCGAACCATATACACGTAGTAAGCGTGAGTCTGCATAGCGGATCAGTATAGCCATTTCCCTACTTTCCCAAAACATCTATCATTTCCTCATGTCCGACTCCTATCTCGACCACATCCCCTCCCAAGAACGCGAAAAAATCCGCAAGCGGATGCGGAGCCCTGAGGCGTATGAAAAACTTCGTGAGTCCGTGAAGGGTCCCGAAGATTTGGAGCGTGAGATGGAGAAAAATGAGCGATTGGCGGAGGCGTCGCTGGCGCTGGAATCGCAGCCGGAGAAAAAAGAAGCGCTGATGAAAACAATGGAAAAAGATCTGCGAGAGCAGGGGATGGAACAGGTGCTCGATCACGTTCCATCCGAAGAAATCCAGCAGATGATCCAAGAAGGAAAGTTTACGGTGAAAATTTCCTCGCATCCTGAGACGCATGAAGATCAACTAGTCATCGTTCCCGAGGGGAACGTGCAGGAAAAAATCCCAGTAAAGACGCAGCTTAGTGATACCTACGTGTCACAGCTCCTGGGTCGCGGATGATGAAGACGTAGCGCGATCTCTGCCAAAGAAAAATGCCAGGCACGCAGCGCCTTTCATGTGAGGATCCAGGTCGTCACTGCCTTGCACGTTACCCAGCAGTGTCCCGTCCCGCGCGTGGCAATCGCGGCCAGATTCTAGGGAGCCGATGGGAGACTTCTGCGTGTTGAAGAGCAGCACATCGATGTCTGTCACTCGCACATCTCCGATGTGCTTTCCCTGTCCATCGCGCACCATTTCGCCACGCACTCTGCCGCGCGCGCGTCCGGTACTGTCTACAAACCGCGCTTCCACGTTGCTGGTCACAGTGATCTTCCCCAGTTCATCTCCATTCACGTCATACACTGTAGGTTTGGATCCACAGGCCGAAAGCAGAAGCAGCGCCGATGAGAGAAAAAGAAGTTTTTTCACAGTTACAAAAAATCGCGCCTTTCGCAGCCGAAAGACAATTCGAAATCCTAGACCTTCTTTTTGGAATCACAAGTTTTTTGTAAAAAAGGACTAGGCAAGAGGCGAAAAATTATCCAAAAGATCATCTGGCGCCGCTTTATTGGGGATCTTTTTGCCGCACTCTACGCACTCATGGATGATCATCCAGCCTTTCTTTCCGCTCTGATCGAGGGCGATGGGTTTCATGAGGCCTTGGCAAAGTGATGCACGGTCACCGGGGCCTTCAGCATCAACGTGTTTGGAGTACAAGCATTTCGGACAGTGATTTCTGCAGGAACCATGGTCGATTGGTTCCACGTGAAATCCACAGTGACCGCAGTCGAACGATTCTTGTCTGGAGATAAACACCATAGTTACACGTTGAACCTGAAATGCATCACATCTCCATCTTTCACCATGTAGCTCTTTCCCTCGGTCCGCATTTTCCCCGTTTCCTTGGCCTTCTGTTCGCTACCTGCAGCTACGTAATCATTATACGCAATGGTTTCTGCACAGATGAATCCTCGTTCAAAATCCGTGTGAATCACTCCCGCAGCTTGCGGCGCTGTAAATCCTTCTAAAATCGTCCACGCACGAACTTCTTGTACGCCCGCAGTAAAGTACGTGATGTACCCGAGCGTTTTGTACGCAGCGCGAATGAGTCGGTCGAGTCCCGATGAGGTCACACCCAGCTCATCCAAAAACATCTTTGCTTCTTCTGCAGATAAATCCTGTAGATCTTCTTCGATCTTTGCCGAGATGATCACGAGCTGACTGCCTTCCACTCCCAGTTTTTTCTTCATCTCCTCTGCGTCGTAGGATTTCATTTCTTTCTCTCCCACGTTCACCGCGTAGATCATCGGCTTCATGGTGAGGAGCTGGAATTCTTTGGCGATCACTGCTTCTTCATCAGAAAGATCCGTAGTGCGAGCAAGGGCTCCTGTCTGCAGAACGGCTTCTACTTTTGTAGCTACGGCGAGCTCTAGCTGCTTTGCTTTATCACCCGTGCGCGCAGCTCCTTGTAGCTTATCCATGCGCTTTCGGAGAGTATCCAAGTCCGCCAGCGCGAGCTCAGTTTCAATTGTCTCGCGGTCGCGCTTAGGGTCCACACTACCTTCCACGTGAATGATTTCTGTGCCCTCAAAGGCACGGATCATGTGGCAGATGGCATCGGTCTCGCGGATGTGGCTCAAGAATTTATTGCCGAGTCCTTCGTTGTTGCTCGCTCCTTTCACAAGTCCTGCGATGTCTACAAATTCCACGGCCGCAGGGACAATCTTTTCCGGATGCACAAGCTCAGCCAATTTGTTCAATCGCTCATCGGGCACTTCCACGATTCCTACGTTTGGATCGATGGTACAGAAAGGATAGTTGGCTGCCTGAGCGGCTCTGGAGTGTGTGAGAGCATTAAAAAGTGTGGATTTCCCCACGTTTGGAAGGCCGACGATGCCGAGTTTCATTGCCATGAGTAGGGGGAGTATAGGGTTACTTGGGGGTTTTCGTATACTCGTATATCCGTAAATCGTGTACTCGGAGAACCCGAATACACGAGTATACGAGTACACGGATACACGATTCAAAGCTCAAAATAGTCTTAAAACGTCAAAAGACCTACAATTGCCACAAATTACTCCACGAAACATTTATTGACAAAGTCAAAAAAAAGCATAAGATAAGCCTCCTCTATGAAAAAAGCTCTTTCTTTGCTTCTGGCTGCGGTTATCGTCGTTCTTCCTGTGGCCCAGGTGGAAGCATTCACGGATACGCAGAATACCCGCTACAACGTAGCCTTTGAATATCTAGAAGAAAGGGGAGTAGTGCAGGGCTACAGCGATGGATCCGGTCGTCCCAATAGTGCCATCAACCGTGCAGAAACACTCAAGGTTCTTCTGCAAGCGCGCCCGCAGTACGCAGCCCGTGTGAGCTGGTACCAGCGTCACTTGCCCCAGACATCCCTCTACAAAGACATGTCCCAGTCCGATTGGTACGCGCCGTACCTGGAGGCTGCGTATGAATCAGATTTGATCACCGGGTACCCGGACCGCACCTTCCGCGCAGGGAAATCTGTCACGGTGGAAGAAGCCGTAGTGCTCATGATGCGTGTGTACAGTGAATCCACCCCCAAAAGAGACGGAGGCGAGTGGTTTGCGGATGATTTGAAAAAAGCTCTGGAGAAAAACCTCATCGCCAAAGAAGAGACACTGTACCTGGGAGAATCCATGACCCGCGGACAGTTCTTCGACATGATCTACAGGTTTGAAACCGTGAAGAGTCAGCGGCTCACGGCGTTTGTGAATGCCGATGGATCTACGACTCCACATGCAATGCTCGCACGTCGCCCGGTTCCCACGAGTACCCTTGCAGGAACATCTGGCAGTGCAGATTTCTTCGTCACGATCCCTACACTGGGAATCACAGACCTTCGCGTGTCGCATCCTGCCGATGCCATTTCCAGCAAAGGAATGCTGGAGCCGCTGAAGTACGGAGTAGGACACCTCTTCAATTACCCGGGCACCGATGGAAAGATCATGGTGTACGGTCACAGTAGCGGCTACGCGTGGGATGTCTCTAAGTACACAAAGATCTTCACGACCGTGAATAAGCTCACGGCAGGCGACCGCGTATACGTGCACTACAACGACCGCGATTTCATCTACGAAGTCACAGGACAGCAGACCATCTCGCCTACAGACACGCGTCCATTCCAAGGCCGCGGCGAAGAGCTCATTCTCTACACCTGCTGGCCGATTGGTTCGAATAAAGAACGACTCATTGTGAGGGCGAAGCCGGTGAGTGATGTGGCGGTGAATCGGTAAAGAATCGTGGGCGTTCTACGAGTGAATGGAACGGATTTTTCCGCAGCATTCATTCAATAAACAGACATCAATCATTTTATATACCTCAGCGTGGCCATACCTGGCCGCGCGGTCGTGCAAGAATAACGTCATGACCCAACGCCACCCGATTCAAAATGACCGAACAATGTTCATTACAACAAATGTTCGCGAAAGGCGGAAAATATTCCTCGATCCAGCATATGCCCGTGAGGCGATTGATGTATTATACCGTGTTCAGGAATTGCATCCGTTTCTGCTTTATGGATTTGTGATTATGCCCGATCATTGCCATCTGCTTTTGAAAGTTCCCGCACCCAATACTATTTCGAAAGTTATGGATCGTTGGAAGATGGGAGTGAGTCATAGCCTGAGCATTGGTTCTATCTGGCAGCGGCGGTTTAACCTAAAAATTCCAGATACACTGAGTCCTGTACTTCAATATATTCATGCCAATCCTATAAAGGCAGGAATAGTGTTAGATTCTTCTTTATATCCTTGGTCGTCTGCGAGTGGGAAATGGGATGTGACGCCTTTGCCTATGGAATTGTGAAATGGCAAAAAAAGAAAGAGACAAAGACAGCACATCGCGGCCAGGTATGGCCACGCTGGGAAAATTGGCACAATTTTACGCTCCAATACGCCTCACAATTTCCCGATCCACAAAATCCCTCGCACGTCCGTACTTGAGCCTCGATAATTGCTTGAAGGCTTCCGCTGCCTGGGTGTCCTTGGTGTACTGGGTATCCAACCATGGACGTGGCACATCAATCGTAAACGGCCTGCTTGGTTGGCCGTCCACACAGAGCTTCATGGAACCCTTGAAAGCGTCCATGTTTACGAGGTCCTGCTCACTGAAGACCGGAGCCATTTCTTTGCTGCAGACTTCGGCGTCTTGGGGGCCGATCTTATAAAACATCATGGTTCCTACGTTTCCGAAGATGGCGCCCTTGAGGCTTACGGCTCCACTGAGCTTGCTGTCTTTTTCCAGCTGGTCGATGTACTGGTGAGCCAAGATCAACCCAAGGCGGTACTTACGAGCTTCCGAGAGGATCGATTCAATAGACGGTGTCACGAAGTTCTGGAATTCATCGATGTAGAGGAAGAAGTCCTTACGCTCTGCAGTACTCTGACGCTGGCGGCGCATGGCTGCTACCTGGATCTTGCTCACGACCATCATACCCAGAAGCTGAGAGTTGATGTCTCCAATGAGACCTTTCGAAAGGTTCATGAGAAGAATCTTTCCGCTGTTCATCACGTCTGCCACATCAAACGCGCTCTTGGTTTGGCCTACGATATTACGGATAAGAGTGTTTGTGGTGAACTGTCCGAACTTCGCGGCGAAGTATGGAATCATTTCCTGTTTCTCACGCTGGCCCGTACTGGCCATCTGCTTTTCCCAAAAGGAACGCACGATGGGATTTTTCACTTTCGTCACTTTGTACTTCTGCCACTCGTCATCGGTGAAGAGGCGCACAAGATCTGTAATGGCGCCGCCTTCCTCGTCATCGTCCATGAGCGTCAGACATCCGTTACGGAAGTAGTCCTGAATACGAGGTCCGAAGATTTCCTCTCCGAACATCTTCACCATCATGTTCATGGCATCCAATGCAATCAGATCTTTTTCTTCCGGAGTTTTTCCTTCCAAAATATTGAGTCCCAGCGGACGCTCCGTATCCGAAGGATTGAAGTAAATCACGTCATCCGCACGGGAGCGGGGGATGTAGGGGAGCAAGTCTTCGATGAGAGATCCGTGTGGATCCACAATACAAACGCCTTTTCCGTTATTGAAATCCTGACGCGCCATGAGCTGGATAATGGAGGACTTTCCGGTTCCCGTTTGTCCGATGATGTAGAAGTGACGGAATCGATCTTCATTTTTCATGTAGATCTTTTTCTTCTCACCACGGAAATTATTGTGACCCAGGAAGAGGGTCGAGTGATTTTCGGTATCTTCCTCCGGAATAGTTTTTGGCGCAGGAGCTAACTTGAAGTTCTGCCACTTGATGGTCTCGGCGCGGTTGTACTTGATGTTCGGTACATGGAAGAAGCTTGCAAGCTCGGTGGTTCCCAGTAAGTAGTGATGCATCCCCATGGTGAGTTTCCACGGATGATGTGCGGCCCTGCGGATGAATCCTTCTACGATGGCTTTGGTAGAAGGGAAACGTGGACGACGGAAGTTATTGCCTCGCACGTCATTGAACTGCGAGAACGATGCGATGATGCCATCCAGGAGCATTTGCGCTCGGTCCCTAGAATGTGCAGATGTTACCAAGCGAATGGTGCAGTGGAAGCCCGGGTTATTCGCTTTTTCATCTACGATCTTGCTGTACTCCTCCACGGCCTGCGAGACCCGATCGTGCGATGCATCGTCGCCACCCAGGGGCTTTGTGTCATCCGATGCGGAGCTGGTGAACATATCGAGCAGCTCACTGAGGATGGCAGCAGGGTTCCACCATGCGCGTTTCTTTTTCTTGGGGTTGATGAGCTCCTGTGCTTCTTTGTGCAGGTGCTTCTGCCAGCCTGGAGCCGCAGGAGTGAGCACAAATTGCACGGCGGCACCTTCATCGTTTTTCAGTTTAGAAAACGCATTCGTGATGGCATTCAGCGGATCGCTCTTCAGCTGCTGATAGGTTTTGAACACACTCGTGTAGTGCTTGGATGGGAAGAGCGTATCGGCTACTACTACGGATTCTTTCGTGAAGATATTGTAATCCTCCACTTCATCAATGATGGCATCGGCGTAGTAGGATGTGATCTGTTTTTCGATGAGTGGGGCAATGCGGCGTGGGCACACTACAAAGAAGAGAATTTCTCCGGCTAGTGCCGCGTATTCCACGGAGAAAAATTCCTGCCCGCGCCAGAGTCTATTGAACCGGTCGTTATAGAGGCTCGCGAGTGTTTGGTACAAGTGGTCCATCACTCCCAAGACTTCCTTGAAATCGTTTCCGGAAAACTGCTGCGATTCCGTTTCGCGGTCGTCTTTACTTTCTTTCTTGGGGATCAAAAGTTGCAGGAACACCAAGTCCTCTTCGCGGTGATGTTCAGCTCTCCTCCGAGCCATCCACAGGCCTACTACGGTGGCAATGACCACTGCGACCAGAATTCCTGTGAGGATGAGCAGTTCAACCATGAGTTTTATCGTGAGGCGTAAGCAAAAGGTTCAGTAGCGCGGGGGAGTGAAACTATCGTACCATTATAGCATGAAATGCGCTCAAAACGTACCTGTTTCTTCTGGTCATTTTCTGTTTTGGAGGCCTTTTTTAGTACACTGCCGCTAATATGAGACTTTTATCTGTGTTCCAGCGGCGCTCTTTCTGGTCGTTTGTCCGCGGCCTCATGCGCTATACCTTTGGCCGGGAACGTCACAGAAAAGTGCATGGATGGCAGCTTTTGTACCGTCTTCGGGTAGAAGTGCTGCTCCAGTCCGATGCGACCATCAGCCGTATTGAGGAGTACTTCACCACCCGCGTGTGGATCGACCAAGAGGCATTTCCTCGTATCCGAAAACTCATTCGCCGCGCCAGGCACACGGTCGTGATCCAGATGTTCATTTGGAAAGATGACAACCTCGGCCGAAGCATGGCGGCGACTCTTCTGGAAGCGGCCGACAGGGGAGTGAAAGTGGATATCACCAAAGAGACCGTGGGAGATTTGTTTGAGCTCCAGAGCGATTTTCTGGCAACCAAAGATCTAGATACGCCTTTGTGGAAACGTTTCTGGAGCCACCCCAATATCCGCATCACACACGGCCAGAACAATGATCACGCCAAGGTCTACATCATCGACGATGAAATTCTTCTGCTCACGGGCATGAATATCGCCGATGAGTATCATGAAAGTTGGCATGATTACCTGGTAGAACTGCGGGGACGGTCATTTGTGGAGGAGTATCTTTCTCACGGAGAAATCCGCCGCCCTCAGAGTGCGGTGAGGCTTGTGATGAATCACGGAGAGCGCAGAGACATCAGGTCCACCATCATGCAGATGCTCCTGAGAGCACGTGAATCTATTGTGGTAGAGCATCCGTATCTGACAGATCCGGAGGTAGTGGAGCTTCTGACCAAACGCAGCAAAGAAGGCATACGCATCACCATAGTATTGCCCGAAAACTCGAATCATCTGTACTACGTCAATCGTCAATCCATCGCAAAAATCATGGCAGAAGGGACGGCTTCCAACGTAGAAGTGTATTTCTTCCCGCGCATGATTCACGGAAAACTGATTCTTGTAGATCGCATGTGGGCGTGCTTAGGCTCTGCGAATTTGCTCACGTCCTCTTTGGATACCATGGGTGAAGTGAATGTGCTCCTCTATGGAAAAACCCAGCGTTCCATCGTGAAGCTTCGCGACATGCTTCGTGCGGATGTGCTCGTCAGTGAGCCTATGACAGGCTCGGCTCATATGCCGTGGTTGTGGAGAGTGATGGCGTGGCTCCGACTCTGAGGAGTAAATCCCAACTTTCAAATCCCAATGAAGGGATTTTTTTACACCAAAAAATCAAATTGGGAATTGGTCATTGGGATTTGGGATTTCTCTATCAGCTCTTTTTAAGCAATCGTTCTACCATTTCCAAAAGAGACCGAATGGTCATATCTTTCTTCACAAAATAATCATCCGCTCCCAGTTCTCCTGCGCGGAGCTTGAAATCGGATTGGTCGAAATTGGTGAGGAGGACGATGGGGAAGGAACGGGGCTTCGGGAATTGTTCCAGTACCTGAAAGCCATCCATCTTTGGCATGTGGATATCTAAGATCAGAATATCCGGAGCGGCTTTCTTTATTTCTTCCACGGCTTTTTCGCCGTCATCTGCAGTACGCACGTCGTAGCCCGCTATGGAAAATTTCTTCACATAGAGGTTTCGGAGAACGGCGTCGTCCTCGGCGATGAAAATAGTTCCTTTGCTCATTTCTCAGTATTCTACTCTTTTTTGCACGAAAAGTAAATACGTGGGGATTGGGGGGGTTGGGGATTAGGGATTAGGACAATGATGTTTCTTTTAAAAAAAGCTTCCTTATCCCCAATTCCTAATCCCCAACCCTAATCCCTAAATAACCTAGGCAAAAGGCCATACAATCTGCTATAATAACCAGATTTACATGAACACCAAAAACCTCAGCATTCTGGCACTCTTTGCAGTCAGCGTCCTCACAGGGGCGACTCTTTTTCAGAGTGTGTCTGCAGATGTCATTCAGGATTGTGTGGGTAAGCCGTACGGTACTGCCGGATGTCCCGTGTCCTCATCTTCTGCCGCTACAGGAACAGGATCCACTGCATCATCGGTGTCGGCTTTGTGTGGAAATGGAACACTGAACCCCGGAGAAGAATGCGACTTGGGATTTGATAATGGAAGAACAGGAAAAACCTGCACAGCTTCCTGCAAGAGTCGTGGATGCGGCGATGGAGCTATTTCTCCGGACCTTGGAGAAGAATGCGAACCGCCATCGCAGCTGGTGTACGCCATAGACCCGGCTACAGGTCAGCTGACCACAAAAAAAGAATTCAATGCGCCGCAGTGTGGAAACTACTGCAGTCCCACCACGTGCAAAGTGAGAGTGATGCCTGCGTGTCAGTCATCTGTGGCAGTGTCTTCTTCCTCTGTGGCTGGGACTGGAACAGGAGCTACAATGATTGCTTCTTCATCGTCGATCACATCCTCTGCTGCAGCGGTGGCATCTGGAACAGGATCTACTCCCGGAAGTAGTTCCAGCGTGGCAACAGCAGCTAGTTCCTCTGCGGCAGTGCCTGTCGCTGTAAGCTCAGTCTCCTCCTCCGCACAAGTATCCAGTGTCACTACTCCATCCCTATGTGGAAACGGAGTACAAAATGCCGGAGAAGAATGTGACGATGGAAATGGCATCACCACCGATAGCTGCACCAACGCATGCAAGATTCCTGCGTGCGGAGACGGCATTTTGCAGAGCGGGGAACAGTGTGATGATGGGACAAAAAATTCCAACACTCAGCCAAACGCCTGCCGTACAAACTGCGAACTTCCTCTGTGCGGAGATGATATTGTAGATGCCGGAGAGGAATGTGATGACGGCAATAAAATTCACACGGATCTTTGTACCAACCAGTGCCGCATTCCTGTCTGCGGAGATGGCATCGTGCAAGCGGGAGAGCAGTGTGATGAAGGGGTGCGCAATTCCAATACCGAACCGGGCTGCCGGTTGGACTGCCGAGTGTCACACTGCGGTGATGCGGTAGTGGACGAAGGCGAAGAGTGCGATGATGGCAATAAAGATTCTACGGATACCTGCACCAATGCCTGCACGGTTGGATCGTGCGGAGATGGAGTGCTGCAGGAAAATGAACAGTGTGATGCAGGACCTCTGAATGCCGATACTCCTGGAGCGGAATGCCGTATGACATGCATGCTTCCCGTGTGCGGAGACGGTGTTATGGATCCGGGTGAAGAATGTGACGATTCGAATAAGAATGACAATGACGGTTGTACGAATACCTGCAAAGCTCCCACCTGCGGCGATGGCTTCATGCAAAGCGGAGAAGAGTGCGATGATGGTACGGGAAATAGCGATGCATTACCGAACGCTTGCCGCTTGAACTGCTCTGCCGCTCGCTGCGGAGACGGTGTCATCGATTCCAGTGAGCAGTGTGACGGGGGAGTGGTGTGTACGCCTGAATGCATGATTGCCATCTCCGTTCCACCTCCTCCACCTCCACCGGAGGAACAGGGATTCTTTGCATCTCCCATGATGTGGCTCATTCCCGCTTGGATAGGCGGGATCGGTTTCCTCATCGTCTACTTCATGAGAGAAAAGATCTTTGGACTCTTCAAGAAAAAAGAGGAAATGGTGAAGTCCTTGGATGATGTGCCACTGGATGAGATTGAGATGCCGTGGAAAAAATTGTGATGGCGTCTGACAAAGTTCCAAATTCCAAGTTCAAAGTGCCAAGTCTTTTAATTGGAACTTGGCACTTGATACTTGGAACTTCATATTAAATTTACACAGTCACCCTCACATACGTCGTGATCTTCGCATCACCCAGGTACTGCTCTACGGTCTTGGAGCTGTCTTTTACGAACAGCTGCTTGGCCAAGGAGTTCTCCTCGCGGAATTTCTTCTCCTTGCCGATCATGATTTTTTCGAGGATTTCGGCAGGCTTCTTATCGTCTTTCATCTGTTCCTTCCAGATCTCGCGCTCTTTTTCCAGGAGTTCTGCAGGCACTTCATCCGGCTGCACGTACATAGGGTTCATGGCTGCGGCGTGCATGGCTACGTCCTTGGCCTTTGCCGCTTCATCGGCGCCGGCTTTGTCGAGCCCGATGATGACGGCGATCTTGCGGTTGCTGTGGACATAGGTACCTACCTGAGGAGCGGCAATTTCCTGCATTTCTCCCAGGGAAATATTTTCTCCCATCTGCTGCACGGCACCCGGGATCTTTTCTTCAGCGGCAGCCTTGCCGGCATCCATTCCTTTTTCCAGGAGAAGCTCAGCCAGTTCCTGACCGAGTGCGACGAACGCATCGCTGCGTCCCACGAAATCGGTTTCGCATTTGATGGAGATGAGAGCGGCTTTATCTTCTTTCTGAGCTACAAAGAGTCCTCCTTCGGACTGATCGCGGTCGGCCTTCTTCACAGCCTGGGCAATACCGCGCTTGCGGAGGATTTCGATGGCGAGTTCTTGATCACCGTTGGCTTCTTCCAGGGCCTGCTTGCAAGCGAGGATGGAAACACCCGTGCGGGCGCGGAGAGCTTGGACGGCGGAAGCGGAAACATCGGACATGAGGATTGGGGGGGATTCAAATAAAGGAATGATCAGAGAGATTATGCATTCTCCTCTTCATCATCCGTCTTCTTTTTCTTCTCGTCATCTTTCAGGGCATTTTCCACCGTGTTCAAGATCATCTCGATGGATTTCACAGCGTCGTCATTGGCTGGAACAAACGCAGTGAAGTGATCGGGATCGGCATTGCTGTCGCATACTCCGTAGATGGGGATCTTGAGTTTGGCAGCTTCCAGCACAGCCACGCGGTCGCGTACGGCATCCAGGATGAAGACTGCGTCTGGAAGGCCGTTCATTTTGGACACTCCCGCCAGGGCTGTATCCAATTTAGCAAGTTCCTTACGAAGAGCGGTTTGCTCTTTCTTTGTGTACTTTTCTACTTCGCCGGTGCGGAAAGATTGCTGGAGGTCCAGGTAGTAGCGAAGACGGCGCTTGATGGTCGGCCAGTTGGTGAGGAGTCCGGGGATCCACTTCTTCGTCACCATCGGCTGATTGATATTGGCGGCGATCTTTTCGATCATCGGGATACTCTGCTGCTTGGTAGAGACAAACAGAATTGTCTTTCCTTCTACCTGCAACTTTTTTAGAGCCGCGCACATTTCATCCAAATGCTTGCGTGTTTGCGCAAGATCGAAGATGTGGATGCCCTTGCGGACGCCAAAGAGGTAATTGGACATCTTTGGATTCCACTTTTCCTTGCGGTGACCAAAGTGAACGGCGGCAGAGAGGAGCTCTTTTTCGGACGGGATGTACATAAATAGGGTTGGGGATGGGGTTAGGGTTAGGATTGAAGACTAGAGATATGAGACTAGAGACTTGAGTAAGGAGGTTTCAGCCGTCGCCGCGTAAACGGTAATGAAGTGGCAATTATTCTATTATCTTAGCGAGGGAGGGCTGTGATCTACGCGGCTATGGCCGACAGGAGGATTTGGTCATTGGTCATTGGGATTTTCATTCCTTATCAGGAATGGCACAAAAACCAAAGTGTAATCAATACGGTGATGAGGGGTTCCTTGGGGCTTCTTCCAATCGTCTTATCGCCTGGGGCGGAGGATGTCCCGTGAGGGACCAGGACCGCAGCGATCGGAGAGGAATGTAGGGGCTTTATATCATGAAAATGACCATAACCACAAAATTCGTATGTTGACATAATTCATAAAATTGTTTATTTTACAAATTGGGTCGAATCCGGTCTTTACGCCTTACTTGGGAGTTTCTGCCAGTGAGCGAACAGTGGCGGGCCCTTGCGGTCCACGTTCCCCTGGCTAGGATGGTCATTGGCGCCATGATGGCGTTTACGTTCCTGATGACGATCTTGTGGATTCTCAGTGAGAACTGGAAACTCAAGAAAAGCATCCCAGACATGTGGGACAGGCAGCAGCGACGGTTGGCTCGGTCCAACACACGCTCCAACTGCCAGACTGCTCTGGTCCTGTGCCTGGTAGCCCAGGCGATCCTGGGAGCTGTTGAATACGTTCTGTTCCAGAAGTAGACCCTTTTACCGCCTGTGCAGAAATGCATGGCCGGGAGTTTTTGTCATAGACCGCGGGTGGGACACCCGCTCCCAGAAAAAAGATTCATAGAATCTTCTTCTCTCTGGGAGCAGGTCTCCGACCTGCGGTCGGCTTCAGTAATTTTTACAGAATCTCCAAAAGCTTTTCGATACTCATCCTATCCTGCTTCAACGTATCGCGGTCGCGGATGGTGACCGTATCTTTTTCACCCTGTGCTGCATCCTCGCCAATCGTCCCGAAGTCGATGGTCACACACTTCGGTGTCCCCACCTCATCCTGACGGCGGTAGCGCTTTCCGATGCTTCCCGTGACATCAAAGTCACACACCAAATCTGTTTCGTGCATGATTTTTTTATAGAGCTCCTCTGCCTTTCCTAAGAGGTGTTCTTTCTTACTAAGTGGCAAAATGGCTACGTCCACGGGAGCGATTCCCGGCTTGAATTTCATGACGGTACGTGTGTCTCCTTCGCCCACTGCTTCCTCGGTGTAGGCATCGAGCATCACGGCGAGTGTAATACGGTCCGAACCGAATGAAGGCTCCATCACATGTGGGACAATTTTCCTGGTTGGCTCATCGGGATCCGTATACTTGAGTTCCTCTCCGCTGAATTTTTCGTGCTGCTTCAAGTCATAATCCGTGCGGTACGCCGCTGCGGCGCACAGCTCTCCCCAGCCCCAGGGGAAGTTATATTCAATGTCTGTGGTTCCCTTAGAGTAGTGCGAGAGCTCATCTTTCTCATGATCGCGAAGGCGCAAATTGCCTTCGGAAATGCCGAGAGTCTGCGTGATGAATTCCCAGCTGTCTTTTTTCCACGTGGCAAATACGTCCTCCCAATTCTGTCGTTCAGGATCGAAAAAGTATTCAATCTCCATCTGTTCAAACTCGCGTGTGCGGAAGGTGAAATTTCCGGGAGTGATTTCATTGCGGAAGGCTTTTCCTATCTGCCCGACTCCAAACGGCAGACGCATGCGCGTGGTATCCAGCACATTTTTGAAGTTCACGAAAATTCCCTGAGCTGTTTCCGGGCGCAAGTACACCAGAGCCGCATCTTCCTCCACTACTCCCTGGTGAGTTTTGAACATGAGGTTAAACTGCTTGGCTTCCGTCCAATCCACACTGCCACAGGCCGGGCAGGGGATTTTCTCTTTCACGAGTCTCGGCTGCACATCAGTCAGTTTGATGCCAGCTACAGACTCCACTCCCAACTTTTCTTCCAAAAGCTTATCACCACGAAAGCGCTGATGGCACTTCTTGCAGTCTACGAGCGGATCAGTAAAAGACCCCACGTGACCGGATGCTTCCCAGACCCTTGGATTCATGAGGATCGACGCATCGAGCCCCACCATGTCCGGGCGTCTATGCACAAAGGTCTTCCACCACGTTTTTTTGATGCGGTTTTTCAGCTCCACGCCCAGTGGTCCGTAGTCCCAGGTATTGGCCAATCCTCCATAAATATCCGATCCCGGAAACACAAATCCTCGGCGTTTGCAGAGGGAGACGAGTTGATCGAGTGTTTGAGCGGGCATGGAGGATTGGAGTAATGACGAATGAGGCTGGGATTATAGAACTGGAGAAGGGGATTGGGAATTGGGAATTGGGGGTTGGGAAGGAGTCAAAAGAAAATGAGTCCCAATCCCTAACCCCTAACCCCCAATCCCTGCTTCCCAAAGCCATTTCTCCCTCTACCTAAAGACCACAAAAAATGGTATAATATCCAGATGTTTTCATGGATCCACAGTATCGACGTTTCCCGCCCGGAAGTGGCTGCGTTGCTCCTGACGTTTGCGGTTTTAGTGAGTGTGGATTTGGTAGGAAGATTTCGTCATCACCCGCAACACTGGGTATTTGGGTGTTTGCTGGGAACAGCTCTCGCAGTGGGCTCCATTCGAGCCACAGAAGCTCTTCTGCAGCCGGGCATTGCGGAAAATGCGTACATTGTAGCGGTGGGAGTGGTGCTACTCGGCGTCTCCTGGAGACTGCTCTTTGGTCCGTGGGATACCAAGATAAAGGCCACGGTGCTGGGAACATTTTTGTTCTGGCTTTCTTTGAATATTCTCTGGCAAGAAACTCCTGCGGAACGCATGACCCATGGAATTGCCATTCTCTTCGCCATTATTCCTGCAGTTCTGTGGTGCTTGCTCTTCCTGCCGTATCACCGGGAAAAGATCAGCCGGGTATTCCTCATGTTCTTTGCGGGCATGATGTCTACTGCTCCCATCCTCTTTTATGACGCTCTCCAGCGTCACGGAGTAGAGCTGCAATTCTTCTATTTCCGAATTATCCCGGAGAGTTTCAATGCTACCTCGCAGTCACTCGTGATGGGACAGCTGGGGGGAGGGACCTCCGTGCGCACCACACTTCTTTCTCTGTTTGTTACGTTCCTCTTTGTGGGACTCATTGAAGAAGGAAGTAAGTACTGGGTGCTTCGCAAGAGTGGTCAGGCGGTGTTTTCCAGCATCGATGACGTCATCCAGCTTTCTATCATTGTCGCCATCGGTTTTGCATTTGCAGAGAACATCATCAGCTCCGGGTACTTCGTATCATTTGTGAAGCAATTTGTCATGGTATCGGAACCAAACTGGCCTGCATTTTTCAGTAACGTAGCGGGGAGATCGGTCCTCACAAGTATGGTGCACATCGTCTCCACAGGCATCATGGGGTACTTCCTGGGACGCGCACTGTTTGCGGAATCTTTGATGAAAGAGCATCCACAGAAAGTGTATCCGGTAGTAAACCTGGTGCATGGCATCTTGGATCTGCCAAAGAAGCGCGTGTTCCAGACCGTGTCGCTTTTCTCCGGACTCTTCATCGCATCTGTCGTACACGCGTTTGCAAACTTCGTAGTGTCACTCCCGAACGCTCTTCCTGGGAATCCTCAATCGCTCGGAGAAGTACTGAATATGCCGCCTGCATCTCCGCTGCACTGGGTATCGTTGGTGCTGCTTCCGTGCCTCCTCTATGTCGTAGGAGGATTCTGGCTCCTCACGTGGCTCTTTGAACGAAAAGACAATGAAGAAGAAAGAGGTCACGTTATTGTGAGTGATTTGTTTGTCACTGAGAAGGAGGCTCTGTAGGATTCTCTCCTACGACTTGCCCTCCCCACTTCATAGTATGACACTGCCTTTGTCCTTTCGCTTCTTTGTGCGTTCATTTGCCGCACTGAGCTTGTCGCTTCTTCTGGCACCTGCTGCCCTGGGAGCCGATATGAGCACATACATTTCTACGCCGAGTGACACGCTCGTCACCCGCGGGGAATTTATCCGTGGATCCCTCAAGGCGTTGTCTGTGACTTTGATGGAAGACACCAAAGAGCTTCCGTACAGAAAAGTGCCTGCATCCCTTGCGCCGTACGTGCAGACAGCGAAGGAACTTGGAGCGCTCGAGGTATTTGGAAAAGATCTCCAGCCATCAAAAGCAATCACCAAAGGAGAGGCTGTGCAGATGCTGGTAGTACTGGAAGCACTGGAAAAGTCCAAAGTGCAGACACGTAGGTTCAGCGATGTGCGAGGCACAGAGCTTTCTAAGGCCGCTTCCATCGCCATCGAAAAAAAGTGGACGAAGCCGCTCAGAAAAACAGTCTTTGGAGCCGGTGACACGCTCGACGGTGATGAGGCCAGAAAGCTTCTGCAGAATGTCTTGAAATCCGAAGGAGTGGATATCGAGGTCCCTGTGGTGCGTGTGAATATTGGAAGTAAACCCAAAACACTCTCCCAGGAAGATGTGATGCAGTCGGTGTGGGATATTCTTCAGGAAGAGTATTTGTACCAGAATAAACTCAATTCATCCGGCAAGGGATTCAACTCCGTGGAGGGGCTTGTGAACAGTCTGGATGATCCGTACACCGTCTACATGAAACCGGACTTGGCACAGAACTTCCAGAACCATCTGTCCGGTGAGATATCGGGTATTGGTGCCACGGTGGAGCTCGTCAATGGAACAGTGACCATTATTTCTCCTCTTCCGGGTTCTCCTGCCGAACATGCGGGATTGCAGCCGGGGGATCAAATCTTGCAGGCTGGAACAGGAAGCCTTACGGGACTCGGCCTGGATGAAGCGGTGAGTAAAATCCGCGGACCACGGGGGAGCAAGGTGCTTCTGCATATCCGCAGAGGGTCCCAGGAATTTGATACGGAAATCACACGCGACACAGTGAGACTGTATGAAATTCAGGTGATCAAGCACGACGGTGTATCTCAGGTGAAAGTGGTACAGTTTGGCATCACCACCGATACGGATTTGCGAAATACCATCGCCGAGGCAGCCAAAGATTCTCCCAAGGGAATTATCCTGGATCTGCGCAACAACCCCGGAGGATTGCTCCATGCTTCCGAGCGCGCCGTCAGCGCTTTCTTGCCGAAGGGAAGTACCTACATCAACACGGTCGCCAAAGGAAAAACCGTACCAGAAATGACCGAGCAGGACCCGGTAGTCGATGCGTCACTGCCTGTAGTGGTTCTGGTGAACAAAGGTTCCGCCAGTGCGTCTGAAATAGTTGCCGGTGCGCTGCAGGATCACAAGCGCGCCACCATCATCGGCGAGCGAACGTTTGGAAAGGGGACTGTGCAGCAGGTGTGGACGTTCAGTGATGGATCGCAGTTCAAGGCGAGCATCGCCGAGTGGCAGACGCCGCTCGGGGCCGCTATTGATCGTAACGGCATCAATCCGGATATCGTGGTATCCAAAGGCGCACAGGATGATCAGCTCCTGCGGGCATTGGATTTCCTTAAGAGATGATTTTACTTCGAACTTTTCTCTGTGACGTATGATGGCCATCATTGATATATTTCTGCACTTAGACACGCACCTGCAAGCGATCATCGCTCAGTATGGCACGCTCACGTACGGTATTCTGTTCGCCATTATTTTCTGCGAGACGGGACTGATCGTCATGCCATTTCTGCCGGGAGATTCATTGCTCTTTGCAGCAGGAACTTTTGCCGCCAAGGGATCATTCAATCTTTTTTTCCTCATGGGTCTCCTGATCATCGCTGCCATTCTGGGGGATACTGTGAATTATTTTGTCGGCAAAAGAATCGGCATGAAAGCGTTTCAGGAGGACAGACGCTGGCTGAATAAAAAGCATCTTCTCCTGACACAGCGTTTTTATGAAAAGCACGGCGCTAAGGCCATTGTCTTTGCCAGATTTCTGCCCATTGTCCGCACCATTGCTCCGTTTGTGGCAGGGGTTGGCAGCATGCACTACCCCACATTTTTCTTCTATAACGTCGTGGGAGGAATCATCTGGGTGGTACTCTTCACGTGCATGGGATATTTCTTCGGGAACATTCCGGCAGTGGAACACAATTTCACGCTGGTGATTTTTGCGATGATTGGTTTGTCTTTTTTGCCTACGGTGATTCATTTAGTGAGGTATCACTTTTTTGGGAAGAAAGAGCAGGAGGAGGGGATTGTATAGCGGGAAGTGGCAGAGGAAACAGATGAGGCAGAGGTGGCAGAGGAAGGGCGTTCCAGTAACCAGTAGAACGGACTTTTTGTCTTTCCCAAGAGAAAAAACCTCCCTAGGTAATTTCATTTATTTATAGTGTCTTTTTCTCAGATTGTTTTTCTTGCAAGGTATTACTGTGAGACAACGTCTTTATCAAAAACTTATAGTTTGGAAGGAGGCACATTCTTTGTGTGTATGGGTTTATAAGGCAACAAAAGCCTTCCCATCACACGAGCAGTTTTCACTTACAAAACAGCTTAGGCGTTCCAGTGCTAGTGTTCCCACAAGCATTGCAGAGGGTTCAGGTCGAAGAACAAAAAATGACAAAGCCCAATTTTGGAATATTGCCATTGGTTCTCTAGAAGAGGCCCATTATCAATGTTTGCTAGCATATGAATTGAAGCACCTCACATATGAGCAATTTGAAGAAGCAGATGACAAAATTCAGCGGATTGGTTTTCTCTTGGAAAAATTAAGACAAAATATCCTCCAATCCTCTGCCTCATCTGCAACCTCTGTCCCGTCTGCTACTTCTGAAAAAAGTCCCCTCAAAGACCCTTGAGCCGTATCATCTCATCCGCTACCGTATTCCCACTTTAATTTGATCCATTCGCTTTTTTCCTACTTTCTCCCATGCCAGGTTCAGTCTCTCAAGTCGTAGGACCGGTTGTCGATTGTCAGTTTCCGCAAGGTGCAGCGCTTCCTGCTATTTACTCCGCACTCAAGGTAAAGGTGGGGGAGGAGACATTGGTGCTGGAAGTACATCAGCACTTAGAGGGCAATAAGCTTCGCGCCGTGGCGATGGGATCGACCGATGGACTTGCCCGTGGCACGGAAGTAGAGGAAACGGGAGCGCCTATTTCTGTTCCTGTGGGAGATGTGACCCTCGGCCGCATGTTCAACTCTCTTGGTGAGCCGATCGATGGTTTGCCTGCGGTGAAAACCAAGAAAATGTACCCCATCCACCGCGCTGCTCCTTCTTTTACCGATCAAAAGACGGAAACGGAGATCTTGGAGACAGGCATTAAAGTCATCGACCTCATCTGTCCGATCTTGAAAGGAGGAAAAGTGGGACTCTTCGGAGGAGCCGGAGTAGGAAAGACCGTGATTGTGAAGGAGCTCATTCGTTCTGTAGCCGCTGAGCACGGAGGATATTCCGTATTTGCCGGAGTAGGGGAGCGCACGCGCGAGGGAAACGACTTGTACTACGAAATGAAGGAATCCGGAGTCTTGGAAAAGACAGCACTCGTGTTCGGACAAATGAATGAGCCACCAGGGCCACGCCTCCGCGTAGCACTCACGGGCCTCTCCATGGCCGAGTACTTCCGCGATGAAGAGCAGCGCGACGTGCTTCTGTTCATCGACAATATCTTCCGCTTCACCCAGGCCGGTGCCGAGCTTTCCGCTCTCCTTGGCCGCATTCCTTCTGCCGTGGGATACCAGCCGACTCTCGCGAATGAAATGGGACAGGTGCAGGAACGCATTACTTCTACCAACAAAGGATCCATCACATCCGTACAGGCTGTGTACGTGCCTGCAGATGACTTCACAGACCCGGCTCCAGCCACCACTTTCGGTCACTTGGACTCCACCATCGTGCTCACACGCGCACTGGCTGAGCTTGGTATTTACCCAGCGGTAGATCCGCTCGATTCGAACTCCACTATCCTCTCTGCAGCAGTAGTAGGGGAAGAGCACTACAACACGGCTCGTGCTGTGCAGAAAGTGCTGCAGCGTTACAAGGAACTCCAGGACATCATCGCGATCCTCGGTATGGAAGAGCTCTCCGAAGAAGACAAACTCACGGTGGCACGCGCACGCAAGATCCAGAGATTCCTTTCTCAGCCGTTCTTCGTCGCCGAGACATTTACGGGTATTGCCGGAAAGTTCGTGCCGCTGAAGGACACCATCCGAAGCTTCCAGGCGATTTTGAACGGAGACTACGACAAAGTCCCAGAAGGCGAGTTCTACATGAAGGGCGGTATCGATGAAGTGAAAGTTTCTTAATTTCTCCTTTTCCGGTTTCCGATGCTCACAGTAGATATCCTGACGCCCGAAGGCCCGGTATTCGAAGGACAAGTGGATTCCATTTCGCTTCCTACCATGGAAGGCGAAATCACCGTTCTGCCGCACCACATTCCACTTTTATCTGTCCTCACACCAGGGTCCATTCTCATTCGCCAAGGTAAAGAGGAGAAACTCCTGGCGGTATCGCGCGGTGTCATAGAAGTGCACGGAAAAGATGTCCACATCCTGGCCGACACGGCTGATTTAGTAGACGCCCTCGATATGGATGCCGTGGAAAAGGCGAAGACACTCGCAGAGTCATTGGTACAGGAACGCCGCGGAGACGAAGAAGGCTTTGCCGAGGCAGTGGGTATTTTGGAACGCGAACTCGCTCGCTTGCACACCATCCGCCGCTACCGTACGCGTCGGTCCGGTTACCCTGTGACTGAGACCAATGCCTGAGACTCCTTCGCCCTCAGACCCAAAAAAAACGTCTCAGAACGGAGAATTATCCCTTTGGGAGACTCTGAATTTCGCTTGGGAGCTCGGGTACCTCATCGCCATCCCTGCGTTTTTACTGGGATTTGGCGGTGCGTACTTGGATAAGCTCTGGAACACCGGCCCGTTTCTCATGCTTCTGGGCTTTGCACTCGCTCTCACTATTTCTTTTCTAGGAGTGAAGCGAAAAGTCCGGCAGATTTTAGGCAGGCAAAAGTAAGGTCCGCCGGTTGACTACTCTTCTATTTTCCCTCACCATTCGCCCGTATGGCTGCTGCAGAGATTCACACACCAACGCTCGCTTCCGAGACCATCGGTCACATCGGCGATTTTGAGCTCCGAAATACCATGCTCATGGCATGGCTGGCTATAGCGGTCCTCACGGTATTCGCACTCTTTGTGTGGCGCACGCGCTACCGCGAGGTGCCGGGGAGATTTCAGAGTTTTGCAGAAATGATCGTAGAGGGTTTTCACAATTTTTTCCTGGGAGTAGTAGGCGATGAGCGTCAGACACGTCGGTTCTTTCCACTGGTGACGACAATCTTCCTCTTCATCGTCGTTGCTAACTGGATGGGTATTTTCCCGGGAGTGGGAAGCATCTTCATAGAAGGCGAACACGATGGGCATCACGCCATGATCCCACTCTTCCGCTCCATGAACGCGGATGTGAATATGACGCTTGGCATAGCCATTTTGGCCATGATCGGCGTGCAGTACTACGGCATGCGTGAGCTGGGTGTTGGTTCCTACCTCGGTAAATTCTTCGTAGCTCCATGGAAAGATCCCATCGGCATGTTCGTAGGAATTCTGGAACTCATGGGAGAAGTATCCAAGATCATCTCCTTCACCTTCCGTCTCTTTGGAAACATTTTTGCGGGTGAAGTGCTGCTCGTAGTCATCTCCTTCCTGATGCCCTACGTTGCTCCCATGCCGTTCCTCGGAATGGAGCTCTTTGTGGGCATTGTGCAGGCACTCGTATTCTCCATGCTGACACTCGTCTTCCTGAAAATGGGCGCCACAGGCCATGGGGATCATGCGGAGGAAGAGCATCCAAGGTTGGCGGTTGCTACTGCATGATGTGGTAGAGGGGGCAGAGGAAGCAGATGAGGCAGAGGCTTTGCGCCTCTTTTTCCTGTTAAAAATACCTCTGCCTCATCTGCCACGTCTGTTTCCTCTGCTACTCAATCCAGATTTCTGTCATCGCCAAAAATCCAAAAACCTCGCCAGATAAAGTGCCCTCTTAGCCCCTTGATTTCCCTGTGGTCCTCTGTACTATTCCTTGTACTTTTTTTCCATCCATTTCCTTCCTCCTTACATTTTATGGAACCTACAATCGCTGTAGCCGGAACTTCTGAAGCCGCTCAGCTGCTCTTCGACCGCAACTTTGCCGCTGCCATCACTATGGCCATTGGAGGCTTCATGCCTGCTCTTGCCATCGGATGGATCGCTTCCTCCGCTATGAACGCTATCGGACGCAATCCTGAGGCTGCAGGTCGCATCCAGACTTCTTTGGTGCTCACAGTCGCCTTCGCTGAAGCTATCGCTATCTACGCTTTGGTTGTGGCTCTCATCTTGAAATTCGTTTAATAGACTTGAGACGCGAGATTTGAGACATGAGTGAGAACTCAGTTTCTACTCGCACATCTAGATGAATCATTTTCTGAGCAAGTATTTCTCCTCTCGATTTTCACTCCTTCTTCCATGGAACAACTCATTGGTCAGCTTGGCGTCGATGTGAAGCTCATTGTGGCCCAAATGGTCAACTTCCTCGTTGTCCTGGGGATCCTGACATACTTCGTCTATAGGCCTCTTATGCGCGCCATTGATGCTCGCAATGATCGCATTCGTGCGTCCCTTGAAAATGCGAAAGCCATCGAAGAGCAGAACAAAAAGCTCGAAGCTGAGCGTACGGCCCGCCTGAAGAAAGTAGATGAAGAAGCGGGCTTACTCATGGAAAAGACGAAGAAAGATGCTGACCTGCTGCGCCAAAACATGGTGGCAGCCGCAGAGAAAGACGTGGCCAACATGCTCGAAAAGGGACGCCGGCAGCTGGAAGACGAGCGTGTGCGCATCTTCCAAGAAGCACAGCAGTCGCTCTCGTCCATCATCATGTCCATGACGCAGAAGATTTTAGAGCGCGAATTCTCCAAAGATGATCAGAAGAGGATCGTGCAGAACCTGGAGAAAGATCTTCCCGCCCTCCTGAAATGAGCCGTGTCCACGATATTGCACTGGCCTTTGTACAGGAAGTGAAAGACCTTCCCGCAAAGCAGTACGCAGAGGCGTGTGATGCAGCTATTCCGTTTCTGGTCCGCGAAGGAATCAATCTCTCGCAGTTCACGCGCGAGGTGAAGCGCCTCTGGAAAGTTCATGCGCCTTCCGTCATCGCTACTGTGGCCACTCCGGAAGGAGATATAGGACCTGCCGCTAAAAATATTGAAACGATTCTTCAGAAGCACTTGGGTAAAACAGTGGAAGTAGAGAACACTGCCGATGCATCACTCATCGGTGGTGCTGTGGTCTCTCTCCACGATGAACGCATTGATCGGAGCCTCCGCGGCGCACTCGAACGCGCTCGCGAAACGCTCCTGGAACCCGTCTCCCTTTCTTAGTTTAGTCTCCCGCTTTTTCCACTCTTCTTATGACTCTCAGTCAGACACTCCTAAAGACGCTCGAGGAGCGCATCGATACCTACCGCAACGATGCCAAGCACGAACACGTGGGCACCGTGGTGGAGGTACGTGATGGTATTGCCAAGGTCGAAGGGCTCTCCCGCGTGGGGGCCTCTGAAATGTTGGACTTCGGCAATGGCATCATGGGAAGCGCTATCAACCTGGAAGAAGACACTGTGGGAGCCATCATCTTCGGCGACTACACGCAGGTGAAAGAAGGAGACACGGTGAAATCCACGGGAAAGATACTTTCTATACCCGTGGGAGAAGGTCTCATCGGCCGTGTAGTCTCTCCACTGAGCCAGGCAAAGGACGATGGCGCGAAGCTGAATTTGAAAGACATGTATCCTATCGAGAAAATCGCTCCGGGCGTGATCCAGCGTAAGTCCGTGGATAACCCTTTGCACACCGGCATCAAGGCGATCGACGCCATGATTCCAATCGGTCGCGGACAGCGTCAGTTGATCCTTGGTGACCGTCAGGTGGGAAAGACGGCCGTAGCTATCGATGCCATTATCAACCAGAAGCACACACAGAATACGGATCGTCCGGTGATCTGCGTGTACGTGGCTATCGGCCAGAAGGAATCCAAAGTGGCGAAGATTGTGTCTGAGCTCAAGAAGCACGGCGCCATGGATTACACCATCGTGGTAGCCGCAGGAGCATCTGAACCCGCTGCTTACTCCTACATCGCTCCGTTTGCCGGAGTGGCTATGGCGGAGTACTTCTTGGACAAAGGCCGCGATGTCTTGATTGTGTACGATGACCTTTCCAAGCACGCATGGGCCTACCGTCAGATCTCTCTGCTGCTACGCCGTCCACCAGGTCGCGAGGCGTACCCTGGAGATGTGTTCTACCTCCACTCTCGTTTGCTGGAGCGCGCTGTACGTTTGGATGAGAAGTTCGGAGGAGGATCCATCACGGCTTTGCCAATGATTGAAACACAGGCCGGAGACATTTCCGCCTACATTCCGACGAACGTCATCTCCATCACCGACGGTCAGATTTACCTTGTGACAGACCTCTTCAATAAAGGTATTCGCCCAGCGGTGGACGTGGGTATTTCCGTGTCCCGCGTGGGATCCGCCGCTCAGGTGAAATCCATGAAGAAAGTGGCAGGACGCCTCCGCCTGGACTTGGCTCAGTACCGCGAGCTGGCAGTGTTCGCTCAGTTCGGATCCGATGTGGACGCCTCTACCCGCAAGCAGCTCGACCGTGGTGCACGCCTCGTAGAAATCCTGAAGCAGGACCAGTACGCCCCTCTCACAAACGGCGAACAGGTGGCAGTGCTCTACCTCGCTGTGAACGGTCACTTGGATACCGTGCCGGTCTCCGAGGTCCGTAACTTCGAACGTGAATTCTTAGACCTCATGAAAACCAAGCACCCAGATGCCATCCAGACGCTTGAAAAAGAACTCACCAAGGACATTGAAGAACTCTTGCCACGCCTTGCTTCCACCATGAAAGAAAAGAAAGGCTATACCGCCTAAGTTGCAGAAGACTACGGGGAAGGATTATTGACAGTCCTAATCCCTAATCCCACCTGTCGGCCATAGCTCCAGAGAGCGACGGCCGAAACCCCTAATCCCCAAAAATGGCAAATAACCTCCGCGATCTCCGGCGCAAAATGAAAGCGATCAAATCGACTCGTCAGGTGACGAAGGCGATGGAGCTCGTAGCTGCATCTAAAATGCGAAGAGCCGTGCAGAACGCGCAGCTCCTGAAACGCTACGCCCTGCGGGCATGGAACCTTCTGCAAAAGATTTCCAGGAGCGGCCGCACACATCCATTCTTGGTGGAAACAGAATTCAAAAAGGCACTCGTGATTGTGTTTACGTCAGACCGCGGACTTGCCGGCGCACTCAATGCACACATCCTCCGCGCTACTGCACGATACGTTCAAGCTATGAAGAATGAGAAAGATGTGCAATTGGAGTTCGTGGGAGTAGGTCGCAAAGGACAGCAATTTTTGGCTCGCACAGGCCAGAATATGGTGGCTGCATTTCCTGCATTTTCCAACCACACCAAGTTCAAAGACATCCGCCCTGTGAGCAAGATCGCCATGGATGGTTTCTTGGACGGCACCTACGATCACGTGATTCTCGTCTACAGTAATTTCATCTCCGCACTGGTGCAGGAGCCGACCGTAAAAGTATTGCTCCCATTCACGCAGTCCGGCCTCATGACCATGATCCAGGAAATGTTCCCGCCACGTTCTGCAGGGATGGAAGATCTCAGTCAGCAGGTTGAGAACGTAGATTATGTCTTCGAACCTTCCGGCGAAGAGACTTTAAATCGCATCCTCCCTCAGCTCATTGAATTGCAGATCTATCAGGCAGTGCTGGAATCCGCTGCATCCGAGCATTCGGCTCGCATGGTCGCGATGAAGAATGCATCAGAGAATGCATCAGACATTTTGGATGATTTGACGCTGACGTATAACAGAACTCGTCAGTCTATTATCACATCTGAGTTGGCGGAGTTGAGTGCGAGTAAGGCGGCATTGGATCCTTCTTAATTAACTAAAATTTGTCACGCTGAGGTGTGTTGCGAAGATTTAATGATCGAGCAATTAAAACAATAGAAATAAAGAATCAGAAAGCCTCGAAGCGTGACACTTTGCGATTACTTCTACGGGGCCGCATGTCGTCCTTCGAGGCTTTTCGAACGGTCGCATTTATAGTAGTAATACGATTTGATGCTTACTTAAAAGGACGCACCTCAGGATGACATGCTTAGACTTCTGAAATTCTTATACAACAAAAAATCACACCAAACCCCTTCACCCCCAAAAACTACATATTGGAATAAAACTGCTTCTTCTTGTTCTCCGCACGGTACCCCTCACGTTTCAAGGCCCTCATACGCTGGAGGCGCTTGGTTGGCTTTTTCTTGAAGGTAGCCCTGGCGCGTTTGAGCTTTATCAGGTTCGTCTTTTGGACCTGTTTCTTGAACCTCTGCTGCAAGCGGTCATTGGATTCTTCGCCGTGTTTGATAGCGTAAATTGCCATGGGGACGCCAGAATAAGGGAGAGGGGAGCCTTGTGCAAGGGAAAATTGACGGAGAATTGGCTGAAATCCAAAACTCGAAATCCGAAGAAAATTCAAAAATTTAGTAAACTTTTAAAAAATAAAAAAAAGAGCTTTCCTTGCCTTTCGAGCTTCCTTCAAATTTCGGATTTCGAGTTTCGGATTTTCCCTAGAATAAGCCCTTCCCAGGCGTTGCTAGACTCCAAAATTCCCTCTACAATTTTCATACTATGGCTGATCAAAAATATACTGCGGAGCACATTCAAGTGCTCGAAGGACTGGAGCCTGTGCGAAAGCGCCCGGGCATGTACATTGGTTCTACAGATGTTCGAGGCCTGCACCACCTGGTGTGGGAAATTGTCGATAACTCCATCGATGAAGCAATGGCCGGACACTGCGATACCATCAATGTGACGCTCAATGACGATGGATCCGTGAGCGTGGAAGATAACGGACGTGGAATCCCGGTGGATTTGCACCCTGTCACCAAGCGCCCTGCTTTGGAAGTGGTGCTCACAACGCTCCACGCCGGGGGAAAATTCGGAGGAGATGCCAGCGGATACAAGGTGTCCGGAGGTTTGCACGGAGTGGGTTCGTCTGTGGTAAACGCGCTGAGCGTGAACATGAAGGCTGAGGTTTTCCGCGATGGCCACATTCACGTACAGGAGTACGCCCGCGGGAAGCCGATGTATGATTTGAAGAAAGAAGGAAAGACAGACAAGCGCGGTACCCGCATCACCTTCATGCCCGATGATACGATTTTCGATACCGTCACGTTCAGTGTCGATACCATCCTCACGCGCCTTCGCCAGCAGAGCTACCTCACGCGCGGTATCACGTTGTCCATTGTGGACGCTCGCAAGAACCGCCCTGCAGAAGATCAGCAGTTCCCACGTCTCTACTGCTTCCACTTCGAAGGAGGCATTGCCGCGTACGTAGAGCACTTGAATGAAACCAAGGAGACCATCGGTGATCCTATCTGGTTTGAGAAAGATACCGATGACGGCTTTGTGGAAGTGGCTCTTCAGTACACCGAGGCCTTCCAGGAACACGTGGTGAGTTTTGCGAATAACATTCACACCGGAGAAGGAGGCCATCACCTGACAGGATTCAAGGCTGCCATCACGCGCACCATCAATGCCTACGCTCGCCAGTACGGACTTCTGAAGGAGAAGGATGAGAACCTCACGGCAGACGATGTGCGTGAAGGGCTCACGGCTGTCATTGCGGTGCGATTGAAAGAACCTCAGTTTGAAGGTCAGACAAAGGGGAAGCTGGGAAATGCCGAGATGAAAACTGCCGTGGAAACGGTGGTCAATGAAAAGCTGAGCCAGTACTTGGAAGAGCACCCAAGCGAAGGAAAAGAGATCATCGCCAAATGTCTGCTTGCCGCCCGCGCTCGCATGGCTGCACGCGCCGCCCGCGATAGCGTGATTCGTAAAGGTGCCTTGGAAGGCATGACACTCCCGGGAAAGCTCGCCGACTGTAGTAACCGTGATCCCGCCGAGTGTGAACTGTACATTGTAGAGGGAGACTCCGCCGGAGGCTCCGCCAAGCAAGGCCGTAACCGTAAGTTCCAGGCCATCCTTCCACTCCGCGGAAAGATCCTGAACGTGGAGCAGGCACGTCTCGATAAAATGCTCGCGAACAATGAAATCAAAGCCCTCATCATCGCACTCGGGCTCGGAGTAGGGGAGGTGAAGGACATCACGAAGCTCCGTTACCACCGCATCGTCATCATGACGGATGCCGACGTAGACGGCGCACACATTCGTACGCTTCTTCTCACTCTCTTCTACCGCTACTTCCCTGAGCTCATCGCCAACGGATACCTCTACATTGCGCAGCCACCACTGTACAAGATCCAGAAAGATAAGCAGTCTCGCTACGCCTATAACGACCAAGAAAAGTCAGCCGTTCTGAAGGAGTGGGGGATCAATGATGAAGATGTGAAAGATGATGACGAAGAAGTATCGGTGGAAGAAGCACTCACAGACAACCAAGAAGCCAGCGAGGATAAGCCTGCTGCCAAGGCTAAAAAGACTACTCGTCGTGTGAACATCCAGCGCTACAAGGGTCTGGGAGAAATGAACCCGGAGCAGCTCTGGGAGACCACCATGGATCCTGAGAACCGCATTATGTTGCAGGTGACCATGGATGATGCCGAAAAGGCAGACATGGTCTTTACCACCCTCATGGGCAATGAAGTGGCACCGCGCAGGAAATTTATTTTGACGCACGCGAAGACGGTGACGAATTTGGATATTTAACACAAAAAACGCCGCGACGGGCACGGCATGCCGTGCCCCTACGCGACGTTTTTTGATGCACTTAATCCTCGTCTACGGTTCCCATGTGATCATTCATCGTGTACGTATCCAA
Source organism: uncultured Candidatus Peribacteria bacterium (assembly GCA_964628805.1). Taxonomy (GTDB): domain Bacteria; phylum Patescibacteriota; class Gracilibacteria; order Peribacterales; family Peribacteraceae; genus CAZVOK01. Next base: position 141,029 of record CAZVOK010000001.1, read on the forward strand.
ATTCTTTTTGCCCAATTGTTCGATGATCTGCGGGATGGCGTCGTCGATCTTGATCTGCTTCTGTTTGCCGGCCTGCATGTCTCGCAGGATGATGGTGCCTTCTTTTACCTCGATCTTTCCCAGGAGCAGCGCGTACTTTGCTTCAAATTTATCGGCCAGGCGCATCTGGCTCTTGAGGCTCGCTTCTCCCAAGGCTCCCACGGTGTGCACGCCTTTTTCGCGGAGCTCTGACACCAAACTTAAGCATTTCTTCTTAGCTTCAGGTCCCAGCTGGGCTACGAACACATCCACCTGGTCTTTGTTTGGCACCTTCACGCCTGCTTCCTTCATGTGCCAAATGATGCGCTCCATGCCTCCGGCGAATCCCACACCTGGGGTAGGGTGACCACCCAGAAGTTCCATGAGTCCATCGTACCGGCCGCCGCCTCCCACGGCATTCTGTGCACCCGTGCTCTGGTCCCAGAACTCAAACACGGTCTGTGTGTAGTAATCGAGCCCGCGGACGAGGTTTGGATTCGAAACGTACTTCACACCAAGCTCATCGAGGTATTCCAGGAGCGTTGCGTGGAACTGCTTGCTGTCTTCGGTCATGAACTGATCGAGCTGCGGTGCATTTTTCAGAAGAATGCGCGTGTCTTCATGTTTGGAATCGAGCAAACGCAGAGGATTGGTGATGAGTCTGCCTGCATCTTCGGGTGGCAAGTGGCGCTCTTTTCCGATGAAGAAATCTTTCAGGGCTTCCAGGAACGCCTTGCGGTCATCAGCTGTTCCGATGTTATTGATCTGCAGAGTGAGACGATCCAAAATTTTCAAATCCTTGAGGACGTTGCAGACTACTTTAATGAGCTGCGCATCCAAGCTCGGGTCGCGGAGCCCGATCACTTCAAAGTCAAACTGGTGAAACTGACGGTACCGTCCTTTCTGAGGGCGGTCGTAGCGGAAACACTGCCCGATGCTGTAGAGCTCTACAGGCTGCGGCAACAGGTGCATGCCGTGCTCGATGTACGAACGGCAAATGCCGGCGGTGAGCTCTGGACGGAGGGCGAACTTTGCATCGCTATTTTCCTCTGCATCTTTCTTTCCCATCACACTGAAGAGTTCTTTTTCCACGATATCCGTGTGCTCCCCAATGCCGCGTTCGAAGATGCCGCGGTACTCGAAGATAGGCGTATCGATCCGTTTGAACCCGGCCTGACGCGCGCGGTGGCGGACGGCTTTCTTGATGAAGGTCATATACTGATGATCCTCCGGGAGGACATCGTGCGTGCCTTTGGGGGTGCGGAATTGTGGCTCAGCCATACAAAAGTGAGGAAAAAACCGTGGATCGTCCGATTAGGGTCTATCGTACCATTTCACGCCACGGATGCCAAGTGTTCTATACCGTGCTTCATCGCTGAATGAAGAGGAAAATCGCTATTCACGCACGTCGAAATTTTTGAAGCGTCGCTGTCCCCGTGCTACCATCTGTCCCACTATGCGCCCCTCCCATTTTTTCGGAACTCTCGCTTTGTCTGTGTTCGTAGCAGCCTCGGTCTCTTCTTCTGCCGACGCGGCAAAGGTCACTTTTTCCCGCCGCTTACCTCCAAAGCCTGTGGATGAAGTGAAAGTATACATCCCATTCCTAAGCAGGTATGTGACAGTGTCCGATGGATGGACGGAGGGGAAAGCCACAAAAGAAAGTATGACCTTTACCAAGCTCGCATCGTCCTCCACTTCTACCATCAAAGTGTCACTCCTCACTTCGTCCAACGACTGCGATGTGCGCACCCTGGAAGCACGCGTAGAAAAACTCTTTGCGGATGCCGGAAAGGAAATAGAAGGAAGTATCGAACATGTGCGCATTGCGGGGTGGATGGGCGGAGGGTTCAAGTGGCTGGAGCCTGCCGGTGAAAAACTGGAGCGTCATTGGTGCGTGGTTCCTCCCAGGCGCGTGCGCGCTTCGGAAGTATCGACCGCAAGCGATGACACCGATGCAGTCTCATTTATAGAGAAAACATTCTTGGTACAGCTGGCGAAAGATGAGCGGAAGTCGGGACGGAGATAGATGACTTTTGCTCAGCCTGCTGCGTACATATTGATAAACTCTGCGAAATACTGGCTGCCGTAGTACGTAGGAGTAAAGTGATGGGAAATCCCCCCTACTTTTATGGCAACAGAAAAAAATTACCCTCAAGAAGTATCAGATCAAGTAAGTACATGGTTGAGAGAAGGAAACATTGGTCCTTTGCATATTGTTGTAAAAAGGGGATTGGCAGAAAGAGTAAGCACCGATATAGATGGCCTGAAAAATACTACAATCACAAAAATCACTGCATTATTGAAACAGAGAGGATTAGAAGGAGCAGATATACAAGTAGTTATTGCAGATACAGATGAAGGTTATGTGGACGCTTTAATGACAAAGGAGGCTGCTGAAGAGACAGCGAGAGCCGCTGCCAAAGCTCCTACAGTAAGCAGTCAGGCTTTAAGTGATAGTACAGAAATGAAACCGGTGCAGCGTGAAGCACAAGATCAAACTCCGGCAACAACTGAAAAAGATGCTCAAGTTCGCAAAGGAGGAAATAGAGTTCAACAAGAAGAAACACTCACAGGAGCGGCATTAGCTGCCAAGGATCTTGTTCGGAAATATATGAGGCGGCCTAAATAGTTTTACATCATCGTTATTTCATACTTACCCGTTCGTCTTTGGAGGCTTACTAGCACGATCCACGTACCACTCGCAATATTGTCTGCACGAATATCTGGTAAATCTGCTTTTAATTCAGGGAATCGTGTTTCATGTTCTGCAATGAGAGCCTGAACTTCTTCTGTAGTTCGACCTTCTTTCGCAAATACTTTTAAAGTATCAATCAAAGCAGCTGTTGCCAGAGCGCACTCTTTTTGATAAGGAGTTCTTTCCAGACGAGGTTCCTCAAATGCAGCGTGAAGATTTGTCCGAGTAAGACTTTCAACTTTAGCAGGCAGAGGCGTGTCATCCTTTTTTCGTGGTTTTTTCAGATTCACAGTATCGACATCGTCAGGAGAGGATGGTGGATGTATGACATTTGACATGATTATATTATACTATTTTAATGTATTTTAAGGAAGATCTCCTTTCAATAAATCAGCCTTTTCTTGAAAAGCCGCTGATTCCTCTTTTTTGCCATTTATAGCCAAAATCTCTGATATTTTTTGAAGAAGTTCTGCATTCCACTCATCAAAAACCAATGCTTTTCGAAGTTCATCTTCCGCTCCCATAGAATCACCTTTTTTGAGAAATAAATCCGCCAGCGCCATCCGTGCACGTGTGTACTTAGGTTCTTTTTCGATGGCGCTTCTAAAAAGTTGTTCTGCTTCGTTCGTATGTCCTTTGAAGTTCGCCAGCACTCCAAGCCCATACAAAGGCTCAGCTGCTTCCGGCTCCATGGTTTTTACTTTCTCAAAACTTTTTTCAGCATCCTCTATTTGTCCTGCCTTTGCATACAGGCTTGCTGCCGCAAGGTGCAGTGCGGCGTCATTGGAAAATTGCAAACCTTGTTTGAGTACTTCAAATGCGTCGATGTCCTTGTTGTTTTCTCGGAGCATCCTTGCCAGTGCTATGCGAGCATGAACGGATGTAGGCTCTGCTTTTACGGCGTTTGAATAGAGATCGGTGGCAGATTCCCACACGAGTGTCTGCTTTCTAGATGCGATTACAAAAATCCCGCAGAGGATGACTGTACCTGCGATAAGTACTTTTTTTGCAGAGACATCAAGACGTTCGATGCACCAAGAGGCAACGGAACCCACAACTAAAAGTATTCCTATGAGTGCCAGATATGCGTATCGATCGGACGCGAAGGTGGAGCCGGAGGCGCGGAAGCCTGTTGTGACATTCAGAACAGGGAGAAGCGCACATAGAATGAACCAGTTCAATCCTAAAGCGGCGGCAGGAAATTTTTTTCTGAAGAACCATACGCTGACCATCAAGCAGGCCACAATTATGACAGACGCAATACTGACTCCAGAAAGAACAGGAAAAGGCGGTGCGTAGTACACACTGAGGTTCATTGGCAGAAGTATTCGAGTAAGTAGTTCCACTAACGCCGTAGAGCTCAGGAGCAGTCGATCAATAACAGCAGTGGACCCGACAACTGATTCTTTTCCGGCAACTGCCACAATTCCCAAGATGATTGTGGCAATGAGAAAGGGGCTAGAAATTTTGTATCGATCTTTCAGAGAAATATTCTTTGAAAGGAAGAAGGGAAGCAGCAGTGCCAGCGGTGCGATGGATATTTTTGAAAGCAGCCCGAGGACAAAAAGAATTGCTGAGGCGATGTACATTCCTACAGAATTTTTCTCGATGGATCGGATGGCTAGCAGAAGCGACGAGAGTCCAAAGAAGGTAGCCAGAAGATCTTTGCGTCCAGATGCCCACACCACAGCCTCGGTGGTAATGGGATGCACTGCAAAAATAAGCGCGCAGCAGAGGGCGATCACCTGAGAGCCCTGAGTGTGCTTGCATACCTTGTAGACTAAGAATGCATTCAGCGTGTGAAGAATCAGATTATCTAGGTGGTAGAGCCACGGAGAAATGCCGGCTACCAAGTGCTCTAACTGAAAGCTGAGGAAGGTAATGGGAATGTAGAGCTCGGGATCGAAGTGTGTGAAGATCCACTGAAGCGAGGAGAATGACCATTGCCTCACTGCTAGGTTTTGGACGATCAAATGATAGTCATCAAGAGGCGCGAAGGGTTGGAAGATGCTGTGACCGAAGGCAATTAGTACGGCGCAAAAAATTGCTATAAATATCAGTATCTCGTACCCGTACGAACTCAAAAATTTCTGCATCGTTTGCAGTGTAGCATGAGAGGTTTCAGAAGATTCTGCCAAATTTCTTTCTAAACCATCCTGTAGCTTTTTCGACTTTTTCTTCTGATTCTTGTTCTACTTTTCCTACAATTTCAAAACGGAATGTATGACTATTTAGAGTAACAAAATACGTCTCGCCGTGTTTGAAAATCTGCGAGACAGGTGGAGTGACTTTTACAGGCACATCATTCCCCGCACCAATAAACATTGGTTTTGTGAGGCTCACTGTTCCGGGTCCCGTATGAATTCTATTGAGCTGCAGAGGTCCTTCTATAGTTTTTCCATTGGAGAGAGTCTTACAAGAAATTGGATCCACTTCTGTAAGACGAATGCGCCAGAGTCCCGGTTCCAATACAATTTCATGCGGAAACGTTTCTACGACTGAGGGGGGCATCTCACTCATGAAAGGAAATGTAATATATTTCTGGAGGCTTTCAAGTGAATGACAACGTGTTCATGTTTTCTTGTTCTACTGGTGCAATATATAGGACTTGCTATGATCCGTGGCATCTTCCTTTCTTTACCCATGAAACGCCTCTCTTCCAGTATTCTCGTTCTCAGCGTTCTTTTAGCGGCTTGCTCCCCGGCATCGAATACGCCTACGGACACTACATCTTCTTCTAGTGTCAGTCTTTCAGGATCAGGAGGAGAAGTGTCGTACCATGAAACGCAGGTAACTATTCCGGCCGAACTGGCAGCAAATTTTTCCCTCAGTGAGATCCAGAATATGGACGAGATGGAACAGGCTTTTGGGTTCAAATTTTCTACAGCCGAAAAGAAAATGCTTGAGGAGCAAAAGTTTGTGATGAAACCACTTCTGGAAACTAAAATCCGTCCTACATATATGAGCGATAAATACCGGGAATTCCTTTCCCTCTACGACACTGCTGCATCTACGAAAGAAGATGGAACAAGCATGAAGCGCAATGACTTCAAGGAGCGTGGGTTGAATAATGCGCTGTTCCTTTCCTCAGACATTTTCTTTCATTCATACAATGTTCTCTACACAGAACTACTGAAAGAAATGGAAAACGAAGTTTTCTTCCCAGCCATGAAGGCCCTCTCGCAGAAATTCTATGAGCAGGCTGCCTCAAAGGCAGCTGCAAATGGTGCAGACAAAGAGCAGTGGACGAAGGTGCGCAACTACTTCGCCGTTCCCCACACGCTTTTTGCTACGGCGGGAGAGCCGCTTACACAGGAAGATTACAGTGATCCACAAGGCGGCATGAAAGACCCGGCTGAAGTGATGAGTGAGTTCGCTACTAAAGATAAGACAGCTGATACTATGACAACTGCAAGGGCGTTTGTTAAAACACTCAAGTTAGATGCTGTATCTGAACAAGCAGTGCTGAAGGATCTAGAGACCGTGTACGCTGCCGGAAGCGCGGGTATTCCTGAGATTTTTAAGACTGAATATGAACAGTATGCAAAGGACAATGAAGTGGGTTTCAAGGTGGATTTTTCTCAATTCACACCGCGCAGTCACTACACGGGAAGTTCGCTTCGGCGTCAGTACTTCCGTGGGATCAATTGGTACTCACAACTGCCATTCTTTGTGAAAAGCGCTCCTCTCACGCAGTATGCCTTCAAAACGTCCCAGTTATTGGCTGAGAATCCGGAGCAACTTCAGGATTACAACAAACTGGAATCCGCCATCAATTTCCTGGTAGGAAGTAGTGATGATCTTATGCCTGCGGATTATTTGCAGGCGTTGGAAGTGTCTAAGACGGCGTCCAATAAAGAAGCAGCTATCATGGAATATTTGGCGAAAACCAAAAATCCTCGTATCAAAAATATAACTGCAGAGTACAAAGAGGTAGGAGAAGAACAGACAAGCGACGTGCTTCTTCTCACCAAAGGCATGCGTTTCTTCAGCGGGAAATTTATCATCGATTCCTACTGGACCGGACAGCTGACGCAAGGGGACGAGGCAATAAAGCCTGGGTACACACAGAAGCTCCCACCCATGGCATCGTCTCTGGAAGTGATGACGCTTCTGGGTTCCGACTACGCACGGAGCCAGATCCCTACCTTGAATTTCTACAAACCTGAAACGAAAGAGGCTATCGACCAAGCGATGAAGGAACTCACGGAGGAAACAGCCGCCCTTGGAGATTCTTACTGGCAGGAGAATATCTACACAGGGTGGCTCTGGACGATCCAGTCTCTGTTTAACTGGGAAAAAGAACAGAAAAATTCTTTGCCACGTTTCATGCAGGGGTCTTTGTGGCCTGCAAAAACTCTGCAGACAGCTGCAGGATTCTGGACGGAGCTACGCCATGCCACGCTTTTGTACGCCAAGCAGTCCTTCGCGGAACTTGGTGGTGGTCCACCAGCGTGCGACCCGCGCCAAATTCCTGAGCCTCCTAAAGGGTATATCGAGCCACAGTTACAAGCCTATGATCGTTTGTCATACTTAGCGAAGAGAACAGAGAGCATTTTGAAAGAGCAAGGGTACTCAAGTCTGCGGAATATGTTCGCTCTGGAATCCTATATTTCTGCGCTGGATCTTGTGCAGCAGTACACCGTGAAAGAACTTCAAAACCAGGCGCTAGTAGAAAAGGTGAAAACAGTCACAAGTCCGGATCCGTTTGATGATACGAAGACGTGTACTACTTACGAACTAGACGGCGAGAGCGACTGGGAAATGCTGCGTGATGGAATCATCGCAGCCCTGGAAAATGCGCTTCCAGAGCCTATCGAAGGGCCCATTCTCCCTGCGAAAGATAAGCGGGCAGCACTGATTGCTGATGTGCATACGGGTGGCGACTCAAAAAACATCACACAGATTCTGTACGAAGGCACAGGTGTGCCGAATGTAATTTTTGTGGCAGTAAAAGATGCAAACGGCCCGCGTCTGACAGTCGGCTTCACGTACTCCCAGTACGAATTCACTCAGCCGTATGGAGGTCAGCGCATGACCGATGAGGATTGGCAGAAAAACTTCTACACAGGTGAAGACCCCTACACTCCCTACGAGTACACGAGTCTCTCTGCCTGGCCCAAAGTGAATCCCTGGTTCGCCCCTCTCTTTCCGAAGAAATGAAGAAGAGTATGGTTCTTGCATTGATGATAGGAGCCGCGCTGAGCGCGGCTTCTTTCGTGCATGTATCAGATCAGGAAGCTTCTTCCGTTATCACATCCAAATTACCACCCGATGCACTGCATGAAGTAATGCAGGGAATCTACGATGCGGATAAGAATTTCTCTCCTACAGATCATCGCATCGGCGCTGTGATCGTTCCGCATCACCTCACGGCATCAGATAGCATTGCGACAGGTATTCGGTCGATTTCCCTTCAAAAGCCAAAGACCATTCTGCTGCTATCGCCGGACCACTTTCATCAGTGTCCTACGTTACTGTGCATAACTGATGCATCGTTTCAGACATTGCTCGGAAAAGTGGACGTGGATCTTTCTTTCGTGCGGTCACTCTCCAGGGAGACCCGAGTGACTAAAACATCGGATGTATTTACAGATGAGCACGGCATTGGAGCGGTACTCCCATATATTCACCACTATCTTCCGAACACCAAAGTCGTACCGGTACTGCTGTCGCAGAAACGTTCCTGGAAAACACATCAGGAAGAATTGCAGCAAGCCCTTGGAAAGCTTTTGAACGAAGAAACGGTGCTGGTAGTGAGCAGCGATTTCTCTCATTACCTGAGGCTTGCGGAAGCCGATAAAAAAGATGAAGAGACGGCAAAAGTGCTTTTTGCAGGAGACCTGGAAGGCATCGCCAATCTGCAGAATCCCGAACAGAGCGATTGTCCGGGATGTCTCTGGATCCTCGCATCACTCGCTCAGAAAAATCATTTCTACAATCCATCGATTTTGATGCACACGAATGCCGCGCGCCTTCTAAATGAAGAAAACGTAGCGCAGACCACCAGTCATTTTTCGATGGTGTGGTACCAGAATGATTCTTTGAATGCTGATGATGCTGCATTTGGAGGAGATGTGACAATCACTCGCTTACCAGCAGCGCCGAAATTATCCAAAGCTCTACAAGAATTCTGGGAGGGGAGTGGACTGCGGATGGTGAATCTAGAAGGGCCACTTTCTGATTCGTGCAGGGGGAATTCCAATCCATTTATGTTTTGCAATCCACTCAGTGTATTTCAACAAATCGCTGGCCTCGCTACGCACTGGGGCATCCCGAATAATCATATGTTCGATAGGGGAGTGGAGGGAGTGGAACTGACAGAGAAACTTTTGAAAGATGCAAATGAAATTCCCGTATCCGGTTTAACGGAATGGGAAGACATTCGTCTGTTCCCTATAACTCAAGTGGTGAATCCTGTAGCAGGCATCCCACATAAGTATCTGGCTTCTGAGTATCAATCAACCGTCGACAATTTGCGTAAAGCTAACAATGAAAAACTGAACGTTGTGTATCTGCATTATGGAACCGAGTATCAAGCGCTTGTGAGTGACGCGGATAGAACCCTGCTTCGATCTTTCATTGATGCAGGCGCCGATGTGGTGATTGGCTTGCATAGCCACGTGCAGAGCGACATGGAGATCTACCAAGGCAAACCTATTTTGTATGGGATTGGGAATTTTCTCTTTGATCAAAAAGACTCAGTGGCTACCTCTATGGCCAAGGTGGTGAGGGTAAGAAAAGAGGGGGAGAAGGTGAGGTTTGAGACAGGGTTATTTCAGTAAAAGTGGGTTATTGCTTTCTTTAAAAAAATTAGCATAATAGTGTTATGAGTATCTCTTCACGACATGCAGATGAGGCAATGGCTCTACAGGAAGCAGAGGCAGGTAGAGCAGAGCTGGAGCAAACACTTGCTCCTCATAATCCTACGAAAGTAGAAATAGATGATCTTAATAATCCTACGAAAGTAGAAATAGATGATCTTAATAATCCTACGAAAGTAGAAATAGATGATCTTATCGATAAAAGAGCTAAGGCTATTGCAGCTTTAATGGCTTTTCAACAAGGTGACTACTCAGGAGGAAGCGAAGAGTTTACGTTAAGTCGTGCAGTTTTTGAGCAGCCTGCCGCAGCACTCCTTTTACAGAGGGCTTTACGCGACTAATTGGCAAGAAGCACTGGAAAACCAGCCAAAATCCCCCTACTATTCCCGCGCCTCATGGCGAGCGTAGCTCAGTGGTTAGAGCATCTGGTTGTGGTCCAGAGGGTCGTGGGTTCGATCCCCATCGCTCGCCCCATTTCCACATAAAAGCTATTTTGTTGTGTTATTCGTATTCGATGCCCCCTCATCTTTCTTCAAACTATCCGCCTGAATCACAAAAGCCACCTCATTATCATTTGTTGTGTCAGGCTCTGGAAGAAGTCCTTCTAAGTTGGTAGGAAGTGCTGTCACTGGCTCAGGTGTAGGAAGGGATTCTGCGGCTGTAGCTACTACTGGAGCAGGAGGCTCAGGAGTAACTGGTGTTGGAGGTGTTGCTTCTACGGGAGTTGGCTCTGAAGGAGCTGCCGTCATTTCTTGCTGCGCAGGTTCTGCGGCAGCTGGAGCAGGCATAGGCACTGGTGCTGCGGGTTCAGTCACAGGAGGCTTCACTGGAGTAGGCACTGCATTTGGAGATTCCGGAGCAGGAGGGATGGAAGGTGATGCTACGGTAGAAGGTGCAACATTGGATTCTTTCGATTCTGCCTCGCGCTTCTTTTTATTCTCGCGGTAGCGCTGACGCTTCTGGCGCTTTCTTTCTCGTTCGCGTTCCTGGCGTGCGAGCTCTTCAGGTGTCAGGGGAGCGGCAGGTGCGTTGGGAGTAGCAACCGGAGCTGATGCGACAGGAGAAGGTGCAGGTGATTCAGCGGGAGTTGGAGCAGGTTCAGGAGTAGGTACTACGGGTTCCTCTACTTCTTCCGGTTCTTCCACCACTGGTGCGGGAGGAATAGGAGACTCTACGGGAGCAGGTGCAGGTGTTTCCGGGGCAACAGAGGGTTCCTCGGCAGTTGATGCTGAAGTGTTGGAAGTGGGTTCCTCTGGAGCAGGAGGCTCTGGTGTAGTGGGCACATCTACCACTGGCGCAGCACTTGCATCTGTCGTCTCAGCGGGTGCTTCTGTGTGTAGGCCCTTCTTCAGCCACGCGGGAGCTTCTTCTTCATTCACTTCTGGAAGTACAGGCTCTGGTTCTGGTTCAGGAGAAGGTTCTTCCGGAGTTGGTTCCGGAGGCAAAGGTGATTCCTCAGGAGTTACTTCTTTCGCTTCAGAAGGTTTAGGATTTCTCTTGATCTGCAGCGGAGGAGCCACGTCTATCACGTTATCGGACTTTTCTTTCTTCTCGATAATGCGCGCTTCCACTTCTTCCAGTGTTTTCTGGAGCTGTCCGGAGCCGCCCAGGATTTTGCGAATCACCCACACCAGGAAGAGCCCGCCAATAACAGCGACGATTCCCAGGAGAGCCAAGAGCAGAATCTGCTGCCATGGGAAGGAGCTACCGGCTGCAGGAGTTGGTTCTACTACTGGAGCAGTTTCTTCACTGGAAGACTCAGAACTGGTGGAACCGATGGCTGTTCCGGAAGAGATCTCCTGTACAGACGTGACCATGATGCGACCCTCATCGGACACGAGTGGCTGACCGGTACGCAAGTCAAAAGCTTTCACAGTCACCGCGTACTCTCCATTTCGAAGGTACTTGTGCGTAGGACTTGTGAGGATGCTCTGGAATCCGTCTCCAAAATTCCAGTAGAGGACTACTGGGGAAGAAGCGGTGATGTTTTCATTATCCAAGGAAAACTTCACTTCGCCATTTCTCCTCTCCTCAAATTGCATGGAAGCCCCCGTAGGAATAGCTGCATCCGCTTCCTCTTCTTCCACAAGTGAGAGCAACTGAATGTTTGTGGATCCGTCCATCAGGAAAAATTCCGCCTGCATGTCCCGAGCTTCTCCGGTGGCGATCCACAGGTGCAGAGGCGAGGCATCAAAAGCGGCGAGTGTCATGGCTGCATCACTGTCATCTGTGGGATTGCCATTTCCATCGGTATCTGTCTCTGTATCCGTATCCAGCTTCATGCTGCGCACGCGATCCGTACTGGGGATCAAAGTCACTACTTCTGTGGCATCCGGAATACTGATGGATGATCCACGAAGTGCAGGAATAGACTGCAGTAGCTGACTGCTTGGTTCCGGAGCTACAAAGTTTCCCGGCACTTCGATGGTGAATGTTTTTCTATAGAGCAATTCTCCTTCTGTGGAATTTACCGAACCATCCAGCATGTAGAAGCCGGGTTCTGTGAAACGCGTGCGGAAATTCATCTCTCGTCCTGCTTCCACAAAGGCTCCGTCTTTGGTGAGGATCCACACGTACTGTGCATCGCGTTCATCGCTGAGGGCGAGCATTTCAAAAATATCTGCGGTCGCGCGGATGATTCCTTGTTCAGAAGAAGCATCCTCTACCACCTGCGCGTGTGAATACTCAGTACATGTAGAAATCACACTGGCCAGTGCCATCACGCCCAGGATGGAACAAGCGATGCGCCTCTGGTGTGTGAGCGTTTGCATTGTTCCTTACGAGAGTGCGTTCAGAGGAATCTGCACAATGACTTTTGCCATGAGCACAATGATGAGTCCCACGATGACGTAGATGATGATCTTCTTTGCTTTCTCTTTGTTCTCCTCATCGCCGTTACTCACAATCAAATAAATACCCGCCACTACTACCGCAATCACTCCGGCGAGTGCCAAAAAGTTCAGCACGTAATCGAGTGCCTTGATGATGAGTGCGCGGATAGGCAACTTTGATGGACCATTGATACCAGCTGATGCCCCGAGTCCCGCACCCAGTCCTCCACCGTTATACACCGCGGCTTGCACGGAGGAAGGAAGTGCAAACCACAGAGTAGTGAGAACCGTGAATGCGTAGGATGTCAGTGAAGTGATCATAACGAGAGGGGGGGTCACTATTTCTCTTTATAATAGCATAAAATAACAAGTTTGACCATGATAAGTTTGCCGCACATGCCGCTACCATGGGTTCCTGTATTTCTTGCATATACGCCCCTATGCAGCCTTCTGCACGAATTCTCCTGGAACAAGCGCATCTCCCTGCTTTTTTGGTGAGTAACCTCACGAATATCCGCTACCTCACTGGAATGCAGCTTTCCAGCGGCATTTTGCTGGTACTACCCAAAAGATTCGTGCTGTGCGTGGATTCTCGGTACAGGGAGACTGCAGACCAACTGGCTTCCAAATCCCTCTCCGTGAGGGACATTGGCGATCTGCCGAAGATGATGGAAGCGGTGACGGAATGCGGCTTTGAAGCAGAGTCAGTAAACGTGCTCCGTTTTGGCCACTGGAAGAAGAAATTTAAGAATACAAAATTTATTCAAAAGAGTGATACTGTCGAGCATTTTCGAAGGTCGAAGTCCGAAGAAGAACTGAAGTACATTAAGAAGGCTAAGCGCATCACCAAGGAACTTCTGCGTCGTATTCCTTCGGTGCTCCGCTCATCCATCACCGAGGAAAAGCTTGCTCGTCAAATTCTCATCTGGGCACTGGAACTGGGCGCCGAAGGCATGGCGTTCGATTCCATCGTGGCCTTTGGCACACACACGAGCATTCCGCACCATCGCCCCACATCCAAAGCGCTGAAGAAAGGGGACATTGTGCAGATCGACATCGGTGCTAAGTACAAAGGATACTGCAGTGATGCGAGCGAGGTATTTTTCACCGCTCGTCCTTCTTTGGAGGAACAGCAGGTGTACGTGGCGTTGGTAGAAGCACAAAAAACGGCTTTTGAGTTACTCAGGGCAGGAGTGACGAATCGTGAACTAGATAGCGCTGTTAGAAAAGTTCTGAAACGAGAGGGGATAGAGCAGTACTTCAGCCACTCGCTGGGCCACGGAGTAGGGCTCGATATCCATGAAGGAGCAACGCTCTCCGGGAAAGCTCCGGAGATGGCGCTTCTGAAACATGAAGTGGTGACATTGGAGCCCGGAGTGTATTTCCCGGGAAAGTTCGGCATGAGGGTGGAAGATACGTTTATCGTCACATAAAAAACCGGCACCCCCTTGCGAGGATGCCGGCTGGAAGAAATGTGATATCACATTTCTTGTTGCCTCTGCGGGCACTGTGCGGTTGTAGAGGATCGGCTTATTTAAGGCCCTACCCTCTTACCTGAACCCACAGGCGAACAGAGGTAATAAAATACTAACATATTTTATATAAGAGTCAATACCTGCTACCAGTCAGGGGATTGAAAATGTGTTACAATACTTGGATACCATTCACACCCACATACATGCACATTCCTCTTCGTATCCGCATCGCCGTCAGTACTATTTGCATCTGTACCAGTACAGGAGCCGTGGGCGCCCCCATTGCCTCCGCTCCGGATAAGGCGAGTGCGTTTGAAAAGGATTTCATCATCACCGCGTACTACTCACCGTTGCCGGGACAGTGCTGCTACGTGAAGGGAAGTTTTGAAGCGGATAAGATTTTGAACGGAAACGGAACCCATGGGGCCGATGGAACTCCTGTATATGAAGGCATGATCGCCGCTCCACCGAGCTACGCATTCGGAACGCGTGTAGAAATTCCAGGTCTTGGAATTGTTTCTGTGCATGATCGTGGTGGGGCTATTCAATCCCTGGCCACCGGTGCAGACCGTCTGGATATTTGGGTGGGAAAAGGTGAAGAAGGCCTCGCCCGTGCCTTGGCTTTTGGCGTACGTCGTGTGAAGGGAAAGGTGTACCCACCTTCTGTTTCAGCTCCCAAGGAATCTTTTTCCATCACATCGCTCCAGGCTCCGATGGAGGTGCTGAAGGCATTCGTAAAACCTGAGCATGACTTGCTCGTGTACGAAACGGGAGTGGGAGCTAAAGATATGTCCGCTCGCATTCTGCAGCAGTCGCTCGCAGAGCTTGGGTACTTCAACCGCAGTGCTACGGGATTCTACGGAGAGGAAACCAAGGCGAGTGTGGCCAAGTTCCAGAAGGACTTCGGCTTGAGTGATGAATCTGCAGAAAAAGTGTCTGAAAAAACTGCCGTGTTCCTCACGGCCGTCTTGGAGCGCCGTCGCACGCAGAAAGACAAGCCGGATACCGTGACGTCCATCGCAGAGTCGCAGAGACTTTTACGCTTCCTAGGATTCTACCGTGGTCGCACGGATGGAAAGAGATCCGCTACTCTCCGCGATGCAATTTTCGCTTTCCAGAAAGCCAAAGGAATCGTGGGATCTATGGAATCCATTGGCGCAGGAACATTGGGTCCTGTCACACAAAAAGCACTCTTGGCTGCCAAAGAAAAAGAACTCGTGGCAAAGCGTGCTGAGGAAGTACTGGCCATGCGTCAGCTGGATAAAGTCTTAAAAGACAAAGGATACGTGGTGGAGAACATGCTTGCAGAAGGAGACACAGGCGAACAGGTTCGTCGCTTGCAGTTGTTCTTGGCTTCCAATGGTTTCTTGCCAAAGGATAGAGTGACGAAGACATTCGGACAGGAGACAAAAAATGCAGTTCTTGCGTATCAGATGGCTCGTGGAATTGTAGGAGATGCGAAAACAAAAGGAGCGGGGGTTTTAGGACCGAAGACACTTGGAACTTTAAGGAGAGAAGTGCAGAAAGTGTATGCATTGAAAGTGAGAGGGGAGGGGTGGGGGGTGTTGTAAGTTTTTTTCTTTTGATTCGGGAGCAGGCTTTCTGCCTGCGGTCGTGTTCAATTATTTCATCCCTCAGAGCGGGCATTCTTGCCCGCGGTGGCTAAGAACAATGACACGGGAGTGAGTACCCCGTGGTACTTTCTTTTGTCTATCCGATTTCGCCCTACATAGAAAGTAGACACGAACAAGGCTACGCCGGACAGGCCCACTCTCTGTCTTTCTTGGAGAGGGAAGGAGCGCCTGCCTGTCCGCCGTAGCCCAGAGGCGAAGGCGGATGGCCGCGGGTTTGCCTCGTGAGCTGCTCC
Organism: uncultured Candidatus Peribacteria bacterium; assembly: GCA_964628805.1. Lineage (GTDB taxonomy): Bacteria > Patescibacteriota > Gracilibacteria > Peribacterales > Peribacteraceae > CAZVOK01. Next base: position 156,739 of record CAZVOK010000001.1, read on the forward strand.
CTCCACGCGGGTAGTAGGATCTGGTTGAGAGACAGCAAAAAACAAACACACAAAACATCACACATAAACATTCCCTTCCCCCACGGGGGAAGGGTTAGGGATGAAGGTTTGTGTAGCGGCAAATACCAAAAATATTCTCATAGCCCGCGCGGCCAAGTATGGCCACGCTAGATTGTTACTATTATTTCACCACATTTATCCCCTCAAAATCCCTTAATCGAACAAAAATTATACTCAAATATTTCGTTACAAATAAGCCAAAATACTCACAAGGTTACGTTTTCTACTCTTGCATTAACACGCCTCATTGAAGACACTCAATTCCTATGAAAAGATTTCTTTCGCTCGGACTCACGATTTTGTTTCTTCTTCCACTTGGAATATTTGACGCACATGCTGAGGGTACAGTGACACGTCGAGAAGGATTTGTGCAGATGTGGACTGCCATTCGTCGTCCTGTCATCACTCCTCTGAAAAAAGGATATGACGATGTGCAGAAGGGTACTCCTGGCTATGAAGAAATTACGTACGCAAAGCAGCGGGGGATTTTGGATGACAGCGTAAATTTTTTTCCGGAAGATCCACTCAGTTTGAGTGAGGCATTACTCTGGCTCTCTCGCACACGGAACATCGATGATATCGATGATCTGACAGTGGAAGCGCTGCCGAGTATTGTGACTCGTTTGAAATTGGAAAATCTTCTGGAGCCAAGTAGCGCCGATACATCCGTTCAAGAGGTGAAGAAGAAAAATCTAAGTACCGAGGAATTGGCTTCATTAAGCCAAAGTTTTGATGCAGCTCTTTTGAAGGAAGATCATGAAGTGAGTCTCTACTCAGAAAAATTTCATGGAAAGGGAACTGCGTTTGGAGAAACATTTGATATGAATGCCATGACGGCGGCACACAGAACATTTCCGCACAACACACTCGTGCGTGTCACGCATGTGACCACCGGAAAGAGCGTCATTGTCCGCATCAATGATCGCGGCCCATTTGTGGAAGGTCGCGATATGGATTTGAGTCTTGCTGCGTTCACGGCTCTCTCTCCACGGAGTGCCGGAAAATTTCGTGCGACATTCGAGAGGCTAGGGGATGCGAGCTTGGTTTCAGAAAAGCCGTCTGTTCCGTGTGAGGCAAAAGTAGTGCTGCAAAAAAGGCTCTTCTCGGGCCTACCTTTGGATCCAGGGCTTCCTCGCATGCTGCTCATTGGAAAAGATGCACAGGTTGCTGCTCCAGACGGAGTCACTTTGAAGGAGATTCGTGGTCCTGGCGGCTTGAAGGTGGAGGTCAATCACACATTCTTCGGCAAAGGCGTGTTTACGTATCATCCGGAGAAGGAAGGAAAGTACGTGTGGCTCTTTGCTTCTAGTTCAGGGAAAACGCGCAGACTCATGATGCAGGTGAGGAGCTGTGCGGGATTAGCCTCGTAAATTAGCACTATAGAGCTTTTGGAAGCCAATATTCGCCACCCAGAGACAGTTATCCGTAGGTATTTTTGTCTACCCCAAACACTCGTTTTCTGCTATAATAAGCTGATTATCGTGTATTTTCTGAGTTAACAAAAAAGACCCCGTGATCACCCTCCTTCGTCTCCTCTTCTGGCCCATAGCGATCCTTGTTCTACAGGGAGTGAGTCTGCTTTTGGATTCGAACCTGCTTCAGTGGGCATGGGGATGGATTGTTCGCGATCCGGTCCTGAGTATTACGATACTTCTGAGCTTAGGACTGCTTTCCAAGCTCTTTGTGTTCGACCTGCGCTTTTACTACGCCTGGTGGAAGGGCAAGAGCCTTGTGAGTATGAAGGTGCTCCTGCCACGCAGCGATAGCAAGATCGATCAGGAGAAGAGAACCGAGAAAGATTTCAAAGAAAAAGTAGCCATGATGGAGCAGCTCTACCGCGCGCTCTGGGAAGTGAAAGATCTTACGTTCTGGCAGTCGCTGCACTTCTGGGTCTTCCGTTACGCGACCATCAGTTTTGAAATGTACGACCATAAAGGCGAGTTCGTGTTCTACGTGCTCACGCAGCCAAGCTTGGTGTCCATCGTAGAAAAGCAAATCACGGCGTTCTATCCGGAGGCCGAAGTAGTAGAGCAACCGACTCCGGAGATCTGGCCCAAGGGATACAAGATGGTTGGATACAACATGATCACGCGCCGGAAGTATTTCTTCCCCATCCGTTGCTACGATCAGATGCAGGATGATCCGCTGAACGACATCGCCAACGTGATGAGTAAGATCGGTCCCGATGAAAAAGCAGCGGTGCAGGTGGTCATCACTCCGGTATTTTCAGATAAGTGGAGCAGAAAAGTAAAAGAGTATGCGAGTACGAAGTTCAAAGGAAAGAGCGATCATTGGACGAGGCATATCCCAGTGGTCTCCACATTCATGAATATTATGGGAGGGGTGGCCTTGGGTGATGACAAAAATTCCTCCTACGCTCCCGGAGCAGACAAAGGTGATAGCTTTGTGCGTATGATTCAGCCGGAAGAAGAGCTCTACAAGCGCATGGGAGAGAAAGCCGGCATGAGCGGGTTCGATGTATCGGTCCGCATCATCGCGACTGCAAAAACATGGAGACGCGCTCTGGACCTCAGTAATGGCATGCAGGTGGCGTTCAACGTGTTCAAGGACATCTACGGAAACTGGTTCCAGAACCGCCGCATGTTCGTGGATTTCTTCCCGCTTGCGTGGAACGCGTACTTCATTCACTGGCTCTGGAAGTACCGCATGAATGGATTTTTGCACAAGAAAGATCTGTTTGTGGAAAAAGAACTCGCAGGGCTGTATCACTTCCCCGATAGCCGCTACAACAAGATTCCAAATATCCAGTGGATCAGTTACAAGGTGCTGCCTCCTCCTCCCGACATGGGAAGAGAAGGAATCATCATTGGAGTGAACCGTCACCGCGCGGTGGAGACTCCAATCCACTTTATGGACGGAGACCGCACGCGTCACCAGTACGTCATCGGTAAATCCGGTTCCGGTAAATCCGCACTCTTGAACTACCAAGCTCGCCAGGATGTTGCGCGTGGCGAGGGACTCTGTGTGGTGGATCCGCACGGAGACTTGATTGAAGATATTTTAGCTCATGTTCCGAAGGAGCGTGCCAAAGATGTGATCCTCTTCAACCCAGCTGATGGCGATCGCCCGATGGGATTGAATCTTTTGGAAGCGAAAACTGATGAAGAAAAAGATCGTGCGTCTTTGGATGCCATGGAGATCTTCATCAAGCTCTTCGGAAACGAGATCTTCGGACCACGCATCCAGCACTACTTCCGTAACGGGTGTCTGACTCTGATGGACGATGAAGAGGAAGGAGCCACGCTCATCGATGTCCCAAGACTCTTCGTAGACGAAGAATTTCAACGCTACAAAGTGAGCAAGTGCAAGAACGTAGTGGTCCGTAGTTTCTGGGAACATGAAATCGCCAAGACGGGTGCTCGTGAAAAAGAAGAAATGATCCCGTACTTCAGCGCGAAGTTCGGACCGTTTGTGACAAATACGACGATGCGCAACATCATCGGTCAGCCGAAGAGTGCGTTCAATATCCGCCAGGTGATGGACGAGGGAAAGATTCTCTTGGTGAACCTCTCCAAAGGAAAGATCGGCGACATCAATGCCCAGCTCCTAGGACTTATCTTCGTGAACAAAGTAAATATGGCCGCGCTCTCACGTGCAGATACTCCACAGAAAGACCGCCGCCGCTTCTACCTGTACGTGGATGAATTCCAGAACTTCGTGACAGATGCTTTTGCCACGATCCTTTCCGAAGCTCGTAAGTACGAATTAGGGCTCATCATGGCGCACCAGTACATTGGTCAGCTGGTGGGAAAGACTTCTGAGTACGAACAGGCATCTTCAAAGATGCGTGATGCCGTGTTCGGTAACGTAGGTACTATTTTGAGCTTCAAGATCGGCGCAGAAGATGCCGAGTACATGGCCAAAGAAATGGCACCAGTGCTGAGCGAGCAGGATGTGATTGGCATTCCGAACTTCAACTGCTACGTGAAACTGAATATTAATAATACGACGAGTCGTCCGTTCAGTATGGCGACTATTTACGACGAGAGCGATAGGAATGAGAAGTTGGCTGAGTTAATTAAGGAGTACAGTAGGATGAAGTATGGGCGGAAGAAAATCTTCGTAAACCAAGAGATTGAGGATCGCATTGGAATTGGGAAATAGCTGTATAAATACTGTCCAAAATGGATGTATGTGATACTATACATTTGTTGATTGGTCGATCCCTCACACCTTCACAGGAGAACGTCCATGTTCGCCGCCATCGTCCTCGCGGGACTCATGACCCAGCCGCAGCAGTCCAGCCTCGCCAAGAAAGTGCAAAGCGTGGGGCATCAGAAAATGCCCTACGCTCTCTGGCAGGATACCGACCCTAATGGATGGGTGGGTGAGCGCGAGCCGAGGCAACTAGGACCAGAGCGACTGAAGGTCATGCCAAAACCTTCGAAGTCAGAAGGTATCCTTGCAACCCCGCCAGCGGTTCCGACATTCAGCGATGTGGCGACGTCGAATTGGTATTACGGTTTTATGGAAGAAGCAGCTCGCGAAGGATGGGTTACTAAACAGGAACCCAAGCCAAGAAACTGGACACCATACTTCTTCTTCGCCGGTATTTGTCTGGGTCTTCTCATGGGCTTAGTCACTGTGTGGAGAGTGGGTAGGCGGCCTTGATATTCTAAGGAGGCCGAAATCAACAACTCTCCCGCCGACACACTCGTGGCGGCGGGGTTCGCGTGAGCAAAAAATCACATCGAAGCGACCGCCGGGACTCCGTAGTCCCGGTAGTGTGGGTGGTTTCTCTCGGTCTACCGCGAGGGTAGGCCGTTTGGTCCGTGAGGCGAGAGGCCCAGGGCGTCGTCGCTGAGGTCGAGGGCCATCTCCTGCCGAATGCTCTGGTCGCCGGCGTGGCTGGGCTTCCACAGGATCGTGTAGATGATCCCGATGGTTACCAGGATCAGAGCGGCACAGACCTTGTGTTCGCCCTGACCGAAGCGAGCCCACGTCATGACAGACTCCTCAAGAGGTGTAGAAACTTTCCACATCCTTCCATATGCCAATTTTTTGTCAAAGAAAGCGCATCCCCTAGAGGATCTTTGGGCTTCTACACCAGAAAATCTTTCCTCTGGACTATTCGCTGCTACTCTGTCGCGGATGGAAAATCGATCATACAGCGCTGTGTATAAGGCTTTAGGAGAAAAAATGCCGTACGTTGGCCCCAATTTTGAGGACAGAATTTCTGCTCTACAGGAGGGACTGAAATTATTTTTGGAAGGATTAGAAGATGTCTTAGAGCAACAAGAAAGAGTGCTAATCACGCAGAGCGTAGGAGTGCATGTTGATGCTCAAGAACGGCGTGAGCAGCACAATGAACGCCGAGAAGTTGCACGTGAAATTCATCGGTTAACAATTTTGGTAGCCCATACGCGACGTTATATGAAAAACTTAGTGACACCCTCTAGAAATTAATGATTTCTGATCATTCATCTGCTACCCTTTCATCCTATGGTCTCCTTCTCCCAAGCTCGCGATCTCTTCCGCATGCAGCGCGAGGCAAAGCGTATCAAAAAAGAACTGAAGCACATTCATGTAGAGGCTGAGGCCTCCGGCGTGAAGGTAGTAGTGTCCGGTGAACAGGAAATTGTGAGTATCGAGATTGCTCCAGAAGTTCCTCGTGAGTCTATCCCAGCCCTCGTGAAAGATGCCCTGAACCGTGCGATGAAAAAAGCGCAGGTGGTGTCCGCAGAAAAAATGCAGGCGCTCATGGGCGATATGGGATTGCAGATGCCGGGGCAGGAGTAACTTTTGGGAAAGCTCAATCTTTCAATATGCAAAGATCAAAGCAAATTTGAAGTATGAACATTAAAATTTTTTCTTTGCGCTTATTCCTTGCTTTGAACTTTGTTGATTGCTCTTTGGCCTTTCTGCAAAGCATTTGTTATCATCATCACCTATGAAGAAGTCCCGCCTCGCTATTATTGCTCTTGTCGTCATTGCTCTGCCTTTTCTGTGGTACAAATGGTCTCTCCGTCCCGTGGATGCTTCCGCTGCATTGCGCGTTCCCGTGGAAATTCCCATCGGTTCCTCACTGAAAAAAATTGCTTCTATTCTGGAAGAGAAAGAAGTCATTCGGTCATCGTCTGCCTTTCTTTTGTACTCCAAGTTCCACGGACGTGGCGGCAAAAGCCAGGCTGGCACGTTTGTGATGACGACAGACATGGGACCTAAAGAGATCCTGGATGCTCTGGAGGGTGGCATGACTGGCGAAACCATCGTCACTATCCCCGAAGGTTTCACGGTGAAAGACATCGATGCGTTGCTTGCAGAGAAAGGCCTGACGCAAAAAGGAGACATAGAGCAGTGCGCACGCTCGTGTGATTTCTCTGCATTTAACTTCTTGCCCACAGGCGTAGTACTGGCAGACAGAGGCGGAAAAGTGGAAGGATACTTGTACCCGGATACGTACTTTGTCCTGAGCGAAGGATTCACCGCCAAGGCGTTTTTGGACCGTCTTCTCTCCACATTTGAAAAGAAAGTAGTCACGGGAATGAGGGATGACCTGAAGAAGTCCGATAGATCGTTGCATCAGATAGTGACGATGGCCTCACTTATAGAAGAAGAAACGCGTAAGGCAAATGAACGACCGATGGTCTCGGGTATTCTGTGGAAGAGGTTTGATGGAGGCACGGGACTAGGAGTAGATGCCGCTGTGCGGTACATCTTGAATAAGCCGACGGCGGATATTACGAAGACGGACTTGGATGTGGATTCAGATTACAATCTTCGGAAGTATCGCGGCTTGCCTCCGGGGCCTATCGCGAGCCCAAGTATTTCCAGCATCGAAGCTGCACTGAAGCCTAAAGAAAGTCCGTACCTGTATTACTTACACGGTACAGACGGACAGATCCGGTATGCGGAAACGAATGAGGAGCACAACGTGAACAGGGCGAAGTATTTGTAGGTTTCTATTTCTTTTTGCGGGATTGGAATCTTGCCCTTAATAGTTGTTTGTCAGTTGGTAGTTTTAATTTCTTCCATCGTTTGTATACAACTCCAAGATCACATCCTATTTCCTGGCTCGTTGCCTTGGCATTGCCTCCATATTTTTTATGAGCCTCAATGAATGTTTTATCTGAAATAATCTTTTTGCTTGTGTCCAGTCCCGCGTCCTTCCATTTTTTACGTATGCTTTCTGCAGAGCGTTTTAAAATTTTTGCAGCTTCTGACGTTCGGCCTTGTGATGTGGCATGGGCTTGAATGAATTCCGTATGTAAAATATCTCTTTCGTGATAAGGATTCTCACCGATCTGTTTTAGAACAAAATTCACGGCGCCACGGTGTGCTTCTATAAGTTCGGCGATTGTTCCTGCAGCTTTTCCTTCCTGCCGTAGCGCTATAATCCTCTCTTTTTGAGACTGGTCTAATTTCCTGCCTGCTTGAATTTCTGACCAGGAAATATATGTAATGTCTGGGAGCTCGGTTTTCATTCCCTGGAGAACATTGTGTCTAAATTCTGCTAACCAAGGAGCCTTCAAGCACAATTGCATTCTTTCCATTACTTCTTCTCTGAATTGCCGAATACGTTCTCTGCTGCACTCCCTTTCTGCAGCCAAATCTGCTGCTGCGCCTTTTGGTTTTGTAATAGTTAAAAATGCTTCTCGGTATTCTGATGGTATAAGTGGAACTAATTTCCTCAAAAGCTCTTCTCGTTCCCTGGAGGCTTTCGGTTGCTCGTCTGGATCAGCAAAAACCTCTACGAGTTTCCGCACTTCCTCGTCATTCAATTGAAAAGATTTTTCCATGTAAATACTATAACATATTATTTAATTTAGTCAAAATATAGAAGACTCAATCATCCTCGCCCCTTCCTCAAATCTCTCACCCGTCCATCTTCCCTCACAGGAAGCGGGAAGGCTTTCACTACTACTTCCAGTTTATCCAAAAGCTTCGCGGGGTCATCATCCATCACTAAGTTCTGTGGCATCTCGCGTTTGCAGAGCTCTACCACGATGTGCTCGATGGAGTTACTGATGCCTCCGGAGTTTGTGACAATACCGATGGGACGGCCTTCATCATAAGCAATCGTAAATTCGTTCAGCGTTCCAATGCCTCCGCCGATAATGACCACAGCATCTGCGGAACGGATATTAATGATATCGCGTTCCATGAAGCCCATCCCGGTGTAGATAATCATGTCATTATCGTGCGGGGAAAGGTACTCGTTGATGTGTTCGAATTCGGAGAACGCTGGGGAGATACCCAGGGTAAATCCGCCTGCCTCCTTGGCAGCCAAGCACGCATCGTGTGGCAGGCCGGGGCAGGCGCCATTGATGAAAATAAACCCGCGCTTGCCGATCTCATGGCCCAGTTTTCGTGCTTTTTCACGTGCTACCGGGTCCTCTGTTTGAGGGCCGGAAGCGGAACCCATCACGCCGATCTTTAAGCGGTGTTTATCAACCATATTTGCTGCGTTCACGGTACCTTATTAGGCTCAGTGAGGCATTAGAATAGTATAGCAAAATGTGGCGAATTCCGCAAGGGGAAGCGAAGAGGGGAACGTTGAGTAATGGGGGAATGGAGGGGGATTTTGAGGTGTGTGGGCCTCCGGCGTTCCCACCCCCTGGCCCCCTCCCCTTGCGAAGAGAGGGGGAAGAGAAAAACAAAAACAAACACACACAAAACATCTCCCTCCCGGCGGGAGGGATTAAGGGAGGGGATTCAAGACACCTAAGATGAGGCATCTACAAAAATCTTCATCGACCACCGCGGGTTGGAAACCCGCTCTGGTGAGATTTACTCCTCGTCCTTCTTTCTTCCCCCTCCCGCCTTCACAATCCACCTTACCGGCACTCCCTCCAATCCAAAAGTCTCACGGATGCGGTTATCCAAATAACGCAACATGCTCACTTGGACGTATTTGGGGTGACGAACGAAAATCACAAAAGAAGGTGGAGGATCCTTAGTCTGTGTAATGTGCTTGGCGGAGTGAAGCGCGCTCATGGGTTGTGTACTGATGGCACTCAGTAACCAGTGGTGGAGTTCTTTGGTTGGCACGCGGAGCAGACGGTTCCTGCGGATCATGTCGATCATGGGGAACATTTTCAGGAGTCCTTCTTTGGTTTTGGTAGAGACCGAGAGCACCGGTGCGTACTTGCAGAACAAAAACTGCTGCTGGATCTCCAGGAGTTTTTCTTTCTTCTGCTCTGAGGTGATCAAGTCTGTCTTATTCAAAAGAATCATGATTCCTTTTCCTGCATCCACCGCCATGCTCGCAATTCTCTTGTCCTGCTTGGATACTGGAACTGTGGCATCTAAAAGCAGCACTGCCACATCGCAGGATTCCAGCGCCTGGATGGTACGGATCATCGCGAAGCTTTCGATACCTTCTTCTGTCTGCGCATTGCGCTTGAGTCCTGCCGTATCCACAAAAATATATTCCTGCTCTTTATGGCGAATGATGGTATCGGCGCTGTCGCGAGTGGTGCCTGGGATATCAGAAACTAAACGAGGCGACACAGACCGCTGCGTTTCAGACATGATGGCATTCACGAGTGAGCTTTTTCCCACGTTCGGCTTTCCGATAATTGCCACACGAGGGGATGCACTTTCTTCTGTATTCTCTTTCTCCGCTTTCTTGAAGTGCTTCTTTTTCAGGTGTTTCACAATCGCTTCTTCCAGCTCCTCTACGCCCAACCTGTGAAAGGCGCTTACAGGGAACACTTCATCGGCGATTCCCAATTCGTAATATTCAGGCCCGATGGTATCGATCGTCCGTTCATTATCGCATTTGGTGATAGCCAGCAGCACCGGCACGTGTTTCTGCTTTTTCTTTCGCAGCAGCTCCATGATCTCACGGTCGCTGCCGGTGATTTCTTCGCGGCCATTCAGAGTCAGAATAATGATGTCTGCGTGCGTGAGCGCCAGGAGTGACTGCAAGTGCACGTCATCTTCCAGTTCGTCATCGTCCGTTCCGCCTCCCATACCTCCGGTATCTACCAGCAGGTAATCCAGGTCATCGGTGGTGATCCTGCTCGAAATATGATCGCGCGTGGTACCGGCAATGTCGCTTTCTATGGCTAAACGTTCGCCCACGATTTTATTGAAAAGCGTGGATTTGCCCGTATTGGGGCGGCCGATGATGGCGACCAGAGGGAGCTTTGCCATGGGTTAAAACATGTCTCTGGCTTAAATGCACAGGGAAATGACATGCGGATGCAGAGTATAGCAGAGTTAAGCCAAAAAAGCCTTAGATTTATTTCAAATCCAGCACAATAGCTCTATCGGCTGATTTCTGTAGTAGGCGTTCAATGAGGTTGATGGTGACTTCTTTCTGATGCGACACCTTCCAGCCCAGGCGGATGATGGCTCGTTCCTGCAATCCCATGGCCCATTTATTGACCTTTAATTGTCTTCCATTGAACTCTTCCGTGACAGGGGGCTGTTGTTTTTCGTAGGTGCGTTTCTCTTCGCAGTAGAGTCCCACAGGAATGTGGAGGGTTGTTGCGCCATCTACCAGTACTTGTTTCTCAATGTCATGTCTGAAAAACATCTTTCGGTATTCATCCACTGTATTCGGCGCATTCATTTTGTGTGCTGTTTGCAATCCGATTTCTAGTACCGGCCCGGCTGCCAATTTTTTCCGGCCATTCTCTTCCACAAACACGCGAATATCGCCCTCTGTTTGGAGCGGCCTCAGGGCGATGGGGTGAAAACTCGTACAGGTCTCGCTGTCGCGCACTTGGGCAAGGCCCAGAAGCTGCTTTACGGCGCGTGCGTTGGAAAGCATTTGGTACAACAATTTGATGGATGTGTTTGTATCATCCAGCGTGTCTCCTGAAGGAAGGTTATTCAATGATTCGCGGCTCATGTTGAGCATCGCTCTCTGTACATGATCAGCTCGCTCTTTCATTTCATTCAGGCACTGCTGCAGAAGTTCGGTTTTAGCGCCTCGTATATCGGCAGCAGTCATGAAATAGCCTGGCTCCAGCTTGGGGGCCAGATAGTCGATATAGCCATTGAGAGCCGAAATAGTTCTCATTGCGGCGCGAGATGCTACTCGTAGATGTGCTTTTTGCAAAGAGTCTACTCTGGGAATTCTTCCCGGAAATCGCTACCATGCAGATATGTACAACGAATACGACCCCTCCAGTACGGAGCCCAAGTGGCAGAAAAAATGGGTGGAAGCCAAGCTGCATGAAGTGGATTTGAAAAAAGCGAAAGACCCTTTTTATGCCATGGCTATGTTCCCGTACCCCAGTGGAGATAAATTGCACGTGGGTCACTGGTACAACTACGCCCCGGCCGATAGCTTTGCCCGGTTCATGCGGATGAAAGGAAAAGACGTGTTTGAACCCATGGGCTTCGATGCCTTCGGTCTCCCCGCTGAAAACTACGCCATCAAAACGGGAGTGCACCCCGATGCATCCACACGCAAAAATGTAGAGACGATGATAGAGCAACTGAGCCGCATTGGGATGATGTACGACTGGAGTAAGACTTTGAATACATCTACCCCCGAGTACTACCAGTGGACGCAGTGGTTATTTCTGCAAATGTTCAAGCACGACTTGGCGTACAAGAAGGAGGCGAATGTGAACTACTGTCCTAAGGACCAGACGGTGCTGGCGAATGAACAGGTGAAAGATGGAGCGTGCGAGCGTTGTGGAACAGAAGTGATTCAGAAATCTTTGACCCAGTGGTTTTTCCAAATCACGAAGTACTCGCAGAAATTGTTGGATGGCTTGGAGGACTTGGATTGGCCGCAGAAAACCAAGCTCATGCAGCAGCATTGGATTGGACGGAGCGAAGGGGCGGAAGTGCGGTTTGATCTGGATGGTCACGATGAAACGGTTACGGTCTTCACTACTCGTCCCGATACTCTCTTTGGAGCCACGTATATGGTGCTGGCACCGGAGCATCCGCTGGTAGAAACAATCACTCCCAAGGACCAGTGGGGGAGCGTGCATGCGTACCGCGAAGAAGTGAAAAAGAAAACCGAGATGCAGCGCACGGAATTGAATAAGAATAAAACAGGTGTGCCCACTGGAGCTTTTGCCATCAATCCTGCGAATGGAGAAAAGATCCCAGTGTGGATTGCGGACTATGTGCTCATGAACTACGGCACAGGTGCAATTATGGCAGTACCTGGTCACGATGAGCGCGACTTTGAATTCGCAAAACAGTACGAGCTTCCTATAAAGGAGGTAGTGGCGGGTGGCAATGTTCCTGAAGAGGTGTTTGCTGGAACAGGCACTGCGATGAATTCCGGATTTTTGGATGGACTTGCCACGCACGAAGCAAAGAAAAAAATGATCGCGTGGCTGGAGGATGAAGAGCGGGGCAGGGGAGTGATCAACTACCGCCTACGCGATTGGCTTATCTCCCGTCAGCGCTACTGGGGTGCGCCGATTCCAGTGGTCTACGATCCAGAAGGCAACGCACATCCTGTACCGGAAGAACATTTGCCGTGGCTGCTTCCCACAGACGTAGAGTTCAAACCCACAGGAAAATCTCCACTCACAGAATCCAAAGAATTCATCGAGCGTACCGAGAAAATTTTCGGAAAAGGTTGGACGCCCGAATTCGATACGATGGACACCTTCGTGTGCTCCTCATTCTATTATCTGCGTTACCTGATGGAAGGAGATCCAAAGCATTTCGTGAATCCCACACTGGAGAAAAAGTGGTTACCGGTGAACATGTACATTGGTGGACCCGAACATGCGTGCATGCATCTTATCTACGCCCGCTTCGTGATGATGGCGCTGCATGATTTTGGGTTTGTATCTCACTCAGAGCCTTTCCAGAGGCTTGTGCATCAAGGATTGATCACGAACCAGGGTGCGAAGATGAGTAAGAGCAAAGGCAATGTGGTGAGCCCGGATTCGTTTGTGGAGCGTCACGGCTCCGATGTGTTCCGCATGTATCTCATGTTCATGGGGCCGTTTACCGATGGTGGAGACTGGAGTGATACGGGTATCAAAGGCATCGATCGTTTCGTGCAGCGAATTTGGAAAGCCTACAACACGTATGTGGAAATGAAGGGTACTGAGAAAGAACCTCGAATAGAGAAATCGCAGGAAGTGAAACTGCATCAGACGATAAAAAAAGTATCTGAGGAAATCGAAGCGTTGCGATTCAATACGGCCATTGCAGCCTTGATGGAACTGCTCAATGAGATTGAGAAATCGGAAACAATGTACGGAGAAGTGGCGACCAATCTCGCGTTGCTCCTGGGTCCCATCGCCCCACACTTGGCGGACGAACTCTGGGAAAAGATCGGACAGAAAGGATTTGTGATGGAACAAGAGTGGCCGGCGTTCGATCCAAAAATGCTTGTGTCCGATACCATGACTATTGCCATTCAAGTCAATGGAAAACTGCGTGCGGATATTCAAATATCTTCAAGTGCTACAAAAGAGGAAATATTGGCGGCTGCCAAGGCTCATGAAAATGTGCAAAAATATCTGGCTAAGTCTTCTTTAAAAAAAGAGATTTATGTGCCGGGAAAGCTGGTGAGCTTGGTAGTGTAAGTTGTAAGCTGGTTATATGAGAAATCTAAGACATTTAAATGCCGTAGCTGAGGCAGTGCATGATCTTTCCGGCGCTACAGAGATTCGTACAGGAGCACAATTGAAGGAAATCTTTAGAGAGAATCCGACAGCTATTACGAGTTTAATATCCTTTATTATATCTCGATTAGGAAATGTATTAGATGCTCACTCACTTGAAAAACATGCAGGTGAACTTCCTGAAATGACTTTTGATCAGTTCTGTGAAAAAGTTGATAATTGTGAAGTTATTCGGAATGAAGTGTGGGAGGAAGACGAAATAACTGTATAATCCTCCTCTATGGCCCATCCCTTCGACCGCTATGCCGGTTTCACAGACCTTGCTGCTTTGAAAGAAGCCAGCAGCAAGCCGCTGCGTAAAAGCATGCGGGTGAATACGCTGAAGACGAGTGTGGATACCTTCAAGGAGTGGGGGAGTGGGAAAGGCTGGCAGATGGAACAGGTACCTTGGTGCGAAGAAGCATTTTTCATCGATCGCGTGGATCGCTCAGAAGCACTGGGAAAAGATTTGCTGCATCTGCTTGGTCACACCTACATGCAGGAAGCCGCGAGCATGTTGCCGGTGGAACTTTTGGATCCTCAGGCAGGTGAGAAAATTTTAGACATGAGCGCAGCTCCTGGAAGTAAAACTACACAAGTGGCAGCAAAGATGCAGGGCAGGGGAGTGATTATTGCCAATGATGTGCAGGAGAAGAGACTCTGGACACTCAAAAGCGCACTTCATCGACTCGGCGTTACGAATGTTTTAGTCACGCGCAAAGTGGGACAGTGGTTTGCGAAACACATGACGGAGCGATTTGATCGAGTGCTGTGCGATGCTCCGTGCACCGCTCAAGGAACTGCCAGAAAAGATTCGGATGCTCTGGATTATTGTTCCCCGGAAAATATCGGCAAAATGGCGAGCCTCCAAAAAGAGCTTCTGGCTGCAGCAATTCATGCTACCAAGATTGGCGGGGTAGTCGTGTACTCCACATGCACGCTCACTCCCGAAGAAAACGAAGGAGTAGTGGCCGCGATGATGAATGAGTTTGGAGGAAAGATCGAAGTAGTAGATCCACTGAGTATCGCTCCTAGATTTCAAAGTCTCAAGAAGGGGGTGGAGGATTCCTACAAAGTGCAGGAAGAGATTGGCGCTGCGGAGAAGTATCCGTGCGTCAGGCTCTGGCCGCACACGTACGACGTAGAAGGATTTTTCTGTGCTGTTATTCGCAAGCTCGCACCTACGCGTCACAAGGAACCTATGGATATCGTGCGGCTCCAGGAAGAAGAACTGCCGAAGATCCGCAGACAGCAACTGGGAAAAGTGCTGGAGGATCAGTACGGCACATCGTTCATGCGCGAAGATGAACGACTCTTCGAAAGAAAGGACCAATTGATTCTTGCCACCGAAGAAGTAGCCAGCTTCAAAATGCCCGTGGCCGATTACTCCATCGGCCTTCCCTTCGCTCGCAGAGTGGATACCTTCCGCCTGCGTTTGGATCACGAAATTGCCACTCTCCGCGGAGCAGAAGCTACAAGCAATGTGACGACCATTGGAGATGAGGAGCTCAATCTGCTTTTTGATGGAAAAGATACCACGTGTGATCCGTCACTTTTAGGTGATGTTGTCCTTCTTTATAAAGGTGTAGCAGTTGGTGTGGGCTTGGCGCGGGAGGGGAAGCTGAAGAATAGATTGCCGCGGTGGGTGGTGCAGAAATCTTAGGGTTGGGGTTGGGGATAGGGTTGGGAATTTACATAAATTTGTCACACTGAGGTGCGTTGAAAATCAAAATAATTTACACAGTCCTTCGGATCAGAATAATAAGACATGAAAAAAGCCTCGAAGTGCGACGCTGTGCGATAACTTTCACGGGACCGCATGCCGCCCTTCGTGGGCCCGCTGATTTATTCTCCTTTTTAGTCATGCTGAGGTGCCCCGCCCTCGTTCAAAGAGTAGTGACCGAGTGATCGGCAAAACAACAATGAGTCAGCGGGGCCACGAAGCATATTCTCTGATGGCGGGCCACCTCAGGATGACATGCTTTGGCTTTTTCCTAGTATTCTAGTAGTCCAGTATTCCAGTACTCTAATCCAAGCTATACTCATTCTCCAATGGACTCAGTTTCAGACATCAAATCCCGGCTGAGCATAGAAGAATTGGTGGGGCAGTACTGCCAGATTCAAAAAAAAGGACGAAACTTTGTGTCGCTGTGTCCGTTTCACAAAGACTCGAACCCGAGTTTGCTCATCTCTCCCGATAAAGGCATTGCCTACTGTTTCGCCTGCCAAAAAGGTGGTGATATTTTCAGTTTCTACCAGGAAGTAGAAGGAGTGGATTTTCCGCAGGCACTGCGGGACTTGGCTGAGCGTACGGGAGTGACTTTGGCTGATCGACCTCATGATGCGCCAAGGAAAGGAGAGAAAGATCGCTTGAAAGAAGCAATCCATGAAGCTGTACAGTTTTACAGGTCACAATTGTCTACTTCTCAGTCATCTCAGGAATATTTGAAAAAACGAGGTATTGCTCCTGAGTTCATCGAAAAGTTTCAGCTGGGATATGCACCGGATTCTTTTTCCGCAACCTACGAGCATCTTTTGAAAAAAGGATTTTCTCGCAGCGACATTGTCGGGTCGGGCCTTGGTGCGCAGAAAGATCTGAAAGACGAAAAAATCTACGATCGCTTCCGTCATCGGTTGATGTTCCCGATCTTCGATGGCCAGGGAGCTGCCATTGCGTTTGGAGGAAGGACGCTTGGGAATGATGATGCGAAGTACATTAACTCTTCTGATGGACCGCTCTATCACAAATCCAACGTCTTGTACGGACTCAACTTTGCCAAGGAATCCATGCGCGAGAAACGCAGAGCTATTTTAGTAGAAGGGTATTTCGATGTCGTCGCGTGCCACAGAGTGGGAGTGGAAAACGTAGTAGCCGCCAGCGGTACGGCACTCACCGAACAGCACGTGAAACTCCTGAAGCGGTATGTGAATAGTATCACGCTCTGCATGGACCAAGACAGTGCCGGGCAGGAGGCTGCGGAGCGTGCGTTTACGTTGCTCAGCGAAGCGGAAATTCAGGTGTTTGCCGTCGCTTTGCCTACGAAAGACCCCGATGAACTCGCCAACAGTCAGCCGGAGCTCTTGAAAGAAAAATTATTGTCCGGAGGAATTCCGTACATCGATTTTGTGCTCCAGAAAATGCAGGCAATGGATTTGTCGTCGCCGTCACTGAAACGGATGGCACTGCAAAAAGTGATGACGCTGCTCTTGGCACTGCCTCACGCCGTGGAACGTCAGGAATATATTTCCAAAGCCGCAGCTGTATTTGCGACTACAGAAACAGCGCTCTCTCAGGATTTGCTTCAGATGAAAGCCCAAGCTCCCAAAGTGGCGCCGGTACCCAGCAATGCTCCTGTTCCATCCGCAGCGGGTCCTTCTTTTTCCAACATGGAAATTGTGCTGGGAATGTTCCTGTTTTACCCGCAGCTTCGGTACCTCATGGAGGGCCTGGTAAAACCGGAGGAGGGCATGGCGGCGGCGCTCTATGAAGCGCTGGAAAAAGCAGGGGATCTGGAACACATGCCCATCGAAAGCTTGGATTTGCCGGAAGAGTACAAAGAAAAGGTATCCATCCTGTGGCTCTTTGGGGAAAATTACGGCTTTTCCGAATGGTCGCAGGCTCTGGCCATCCGCGAGATCAAACGCAATTGTGTAACTGCCAACAAAGAAATGATGCGAAAAAAACAGCAGCAGATTACGCAAAAGCTCATTTTGGCACGCAAAGAGGGGAGGAAAGAGGAAGAGGAGGCACTCTCCGCGGAGTACAAGAATCTTCTGAAGTCGGCGAATGTGAACTTCTGATGAGACTTGAGATTTGAGACTAGAGATTTGAGAATGGAAGCTTTCCAAAGCCTTGTCTCTCGTTATTTACTCAAGTCTCAAATCTCGAGTCTCAAGTCTGATTAAGGGCATTTTTTCCTTTACCAACCAGACACAAAAGGGTTAAGATACATAAGAACGCTTCGCGAGCCCGCTGCGGCGGCCCGAATGCCCTTTTCTCATCTGCCGTTTTTCTCTACCCTAAGCAGGACTTCAGGCAAGTCCTCCTTGCTTTTTTCCTTCACGCCATGGCTTCACACCCCAGAAAATTTATCTCTCAGCCTACTGAGGACGACCTGAAAAAATTCCCCGATAAAATCGCACACCTGGTGAAAAAGGGTCGCGAGCAGCGATACGTCACACACCAGGAAATCATCTCCTCTCTGCCAAACGCGGAGGATGATGTGGATTTGCTGGATGAAATTTACACGCTCTTCGTGGACCTGGGTATCCAGGTGATCGATGTGAAAGATGCGCTCATTTGGGATAAAAAAGCGAGCAAGGGAAGCACGCTGGAAATGCCGGAGCCTGTAGAGGATTTGGCCGAAGTAGCTACCAACGATGATGCAGTGGATGCCAGCGATGAAGACTTGGAAGCTGTAGAAGAAGAGAAAGCCGAAGGCTTGGATGAAAACATGGACGATGACGCCATGAAGATGATTTCTACGGCGGGTATCGCCGTCGATAGCGACAAAGACATCAGCGAGGATGAACGTAAGAAGAGGAAAAAAGAACGCGAGATCGACCTCTTGGAAATTTCGAACGACTCCGTACGCATGTACCTCAGTGAAATCGGCCGCGTACCGCTTATCGATGGACGTAAGGAAGTGGAGCTCGCACGTCGCATTCGCAAAGGTGACGCCGGTGCCAAGCAGCAGCTGGCAGAAGCCAACCTGCGTCTAGTGGTCTCTATCGCAAAGAAGTATATCGGTCGCGGACTTTCATTCTTGGACCTCATCCAGGAAGGAAACATCGGACTCTTCCGCGCTGTGGAAAAGTTCGATCCTGAACGTGGATTTAAATTCTCGACTTATGCCACGTGGTGGATTCGCCAGGCGATCACTCGCGCCATTGCGGATCAGGCTCGTACTATTCGTATTCCGGTGCACATGGTGGAGACAATTAATAAATTGACCCACACGCAGCGTCGTTTGGTGCAGGAACTTGGACGTGAGCCAACACTCGAAGAGTTGTCCGTAGAAATGGAAATGGATATCAAAAAGGTCGCTCACATTCAGAAAATTTCTCAAGATATCATCTCTCTGGAATCCCCGGTGGGTTCCGAAGAAGACAGCAAGCTTGGAGACTTCATTGAAGATGAAGAAGCAGTGAATCCGTTTGAAGCTACCAACCGCCAGTTGCGTAAAGAGAACGTCCACGCAATGTTGGAATTCCTCACACCTCGCGAACGCAAGATCATCGAAATGCGCTTCGGGCTTCGTGATGGAATTGGCCACACGCTGGAAGAAGTAGGAAAGGAATTCGGCGTCACTCGCGAGCGTATCCGCCAGATCGAAGCCAAAGTCCTCCAAAAAATGCGCGATCACCCGAGGTCACTCACTATCCGTGAGCACGGAGGTATCCCCAAGCGCATTGGGTTCTCACCTGTGCATTCGTTCAAGCCGGGGAAGACTTGCCCGCAGTGTCATATGGGCACACTTGTGGAGCTCGTAAAAGATGGCAAAGAAATTGAGAAGTGTGATCATTGTGCGAAGGAGTACAAGCTTTAAATTTTAAAGATTAGAAAGGGCGTTCCATGAGACTGTGGAACGCTCTTTTTGTTTTACATAAGCCAAATAAATAAATGCACCAAATAATTCCACAAATCAGAGCGGGCGTTCCGCCCGCATGTGTTACAGGATAATGGCATGAGTCAACTACACCCTTTTCAGTATGACGTCACCATGCTTGTGACA
Organism: uncultured Candidatus Peribacteria bacterium; assembly: GCA_964628805.1. Classification (GTDB taxonomy): domain Bacteria; phylum Patescibacteriota; class Gracilibacteria; order Peribacterales; family Peribacteraceae; genus CAZVOK01. The sequence continues at coordinate 176,102 of CAZVOK010000001.1, forward strand.
ACGAATGTAAAGAATCGAAAGCCACTATTTTCAAACGAGCATTTCGCACGCGAGACAATCGAAACATTATACCGTGTTCAGGAATTGTATCCATTTTTCCTATACGGCTTTGTCATCATGCCCGATCATTGCCATTTTCTTCTGCGAACGGTGGATCCTATAAAAGTTTCTGATGTGATGAGAGTATTTAAATCCGGTGTCAGTCATACACTTAGCCAAGGACCTTTATGGCAGCGAGGTTTTCATATTCGTATGCCGGATAATGTGCTTGAAACACTTCGATATATTCATTTGAATCCTGTACGAGCGGGATTTGTAGAAGAACCAGAGCGTTATTTGTGGTCATCTGCTTCGGGCAAGTGGGATGTGACTGCTTTTGGCTTTGAATCTACGTGAAATCATGACAATGCGGGCGGAACGCCCGCTCTGAGGGGATAGTAGTCAGAAGTACGAAAACTCTAAAACCGTCGCACCCATGAAGGGGTGCTCCTGTGGTGGAAATAATTATATTATGGTTATTTCCACCACAGGAGCAGGGCTTCGCCCCTGCGGCGTTTTACGATAATGAAAATCTCGTAATTCTTTATTCCTCAAGAAGTCATTTTCTTGCTAGCATCCCCCCATGACCCCCGAGGCAGTTTTAACCAAAAGCAAAGCTGAGGCCAGACAGGAAGCAAAGCGTGCCATGAAGAGCTTTGAGGAGGAATACGCGAAGTTAAACGATGCTCAGAAAAAAGCTGTCGATACCATCGAAGGGCCGGTGATGGTTATTGCGGGGCCGGGGACTGGAAAAACGCAGACCATCTCCATGCGTGTGGCGAATATCTTACGAAAGACACAGATGCGCCCGGGCAATATTTTATGTCTCACGTTCTCTGTGAGCGGAGCGGTATCGATGCGGGACCGCATGCGAAGCCTCATCGGGCCGGATGCGTACGGCATCAATGTGCGAACCATTCACGGATTTTGTCAGGACATCATCAATGATCACCCGGTGCTATTTGATGAATGGTCCGCAGAGCAGCAGATTACAGACATAGAACGCTACCGAATGATCAACGGCATTGTGGATCAACTGCTGCCGGATTTGGCAATTGTGAACCCCAAAAATCCCTACGCTCGTGCGCGTGATTTATTGGATCGCATCAGCCTCATGAAACGCGAAGGAAAATCCTACGCAGACTTGGTAAAAGTAGCTGAGGAATATGATGTGCAGATGAGTGAGAAAAGTAAGCCTGGAACCAAAGCACACGAGAAAAATATGCTCGCAGCGCGGAAGTTCCGGGAATTCACGAAGATCTTTGATCTGTACCAAGAGATGCTCGGCAAAACGAGCCGGTATGACTACGATGACATGATCCTCTTCGTGATCCGCGCGCTCCAGAAAGAAGAATGGATGCTCGCGAGCCTACAGGAGCGGTACCAGTACATTTTGGTAGATGAGTTTCAGGATACGAACGGATCACAAAATAAAGTGATTGAACTCCTCACCACATATCCGGACTTGGGAGTGGATCCGAACCTCTTCATTGTAGGTGATGACGATCAGGCGATTTACCGTTTCCAAGGTGCGAACCTCACGAATATTCTTGGCTTCCATGAGCGGTTCCCGAAGTGCACTATCATTACGCTCACGGAGAACTATCGCTCTACTCAATCCATCTTAGACGCAGCCGGCAGATTGATTTCAAAAAATACCGAGCGATTGATTGGACGAATCGATGGCCTTTCCAAAGATCTCACAGCGGCAAATGGTGAACACGGTGAAGAGCCATTCTTGATTCGTGCACCCAGCGACATGGCAGAGCCGTGGCTGCTTGCGGATTTGATTCAGGAACGGATCGAGCGCGGAACGCCACTTGAGGAGATTGCAGTCATCACGCAAACGAATAGTGAGTTACGACCTATCTACGATGTGCTGACTTCTCGCGGCATTCCCGTGCGCATGTCCGGAAAAGCAGATCTCCTGAGCCATCCACTCGTGATGCAGACAATCGCGATCCTCAGAGCCGTACAGAATCCCGAGAAGAGTTCTTTGTTAGCAGATGCCATTTCTTCGATGTGTTTCGGATGCCCTGCGGCAGACTTGGCACGGCTCTATCATGTTCACCGTGAATCGAAAAAGCCTTTGCTTGATGTACTTCTGTCACTCGACTCTCATGAATCCATGGCCCAGGGATTCACTCTGAAAGCACACGATGACATCATCCGCATTCGTGATTTGTTTTTGGATCTTCATCAGAAGATTGCCACGCGCACTGTGCTGGAAACCGTCGAACGGGTTTTGCATGACTGTGGATTGATCCCTAAAGACGCCGCCATTCATCCACTTGATTTAGCTGCCCTCCAAGAGTTTTTCGATCGAGTCCGGTCCCGAATGATTGAGCAGCCTGCATTCAAATTTGATGACTTAATGCGTGATTTGGATTTATTCTGCAATCCAGATTACAGCCAGCTTCGCATCTCCTACGATCTACCACACCTCGTGACTGAAGGTATTCAGCTGATGACCGCGCACCAGAGTAAAGGAAAAGAATTCGATGTGGTGTTCTTAGTAAACTTCCGTGAGGGTCATTGGGACAAGCGTCGAAGTCCGGGGTCACTTTCTATCCCCGAAGATTTACTCTTCGGCTGGGAGAAAGATCAGAAAGAATTCGAAAAGCATCAGGACGAGCGCCGCGTAGCATTTGTGGCCATGACCCGTGCGCGAAAGGAGCTGATACTCACCTGCCCTCGTGAATTGACTGCCGGTGAAAGATCCAAAGAAGTAGCGCCGTCTGCTTTCTTTGCAGAAGCAGGACCCATGACAGAGCTGGAAGGTGGCTTACGGGAGCCGGAAAAGGCCTCTACGCTTTTACTGACACCTCAGCGTGATATGGACAATGAATTGAAAGATTTCCTGCAGGAGCGTCTCCAGGCATTTTCACTTTCTGCCAGTGCCCTCAATCGTTTCCTGGAGGATCCCATGCATTTCCTGCGAATCGATTTGCTCCAGGTGCCACAGTTAAGTGAGTACGCACTCGCCTACGGAAATGCGGTTCACTGGGCGCTGCGTGAGTGGGGGCTCAGAATGCAGAAAGGAATGCCTATGAGTAGCGAGGAATTCCTAGCGGAGTTCCGAAACTTTCTCATCGAACGGGAATTTTTACAGGACGGTGAGTTAAAAAGACTCCTGTACTTAGGAGAAGGTTCACTCCCCCGCTATTTTGAATCTCGTTTACAGAAATCTTCTCCGTACATCGAACGTATAGAAGGAACATTCGTCACTCGTTTGGGTGATATTCCCCTCAAAGGAAAAATCGATCGCATCGATCGTGATCATCCGGAAGCCGCTGCGGGAGTAGTGATCGATTACAAAACGGGCAGACCGCAAACCGAAGGACAAATCCGCGATGGAGATTATTTCAGACAATTGCAGTTCTACGCAGTGCTCTTAGAAACATCATTGCCATCTCTGGAGCCCAGAGCATTTGTTCTAGATTTCATCGGTGAGCGCGAAGAACATCCCATCGAGAGATCGTTTCAGATTACGGATGCGGAGAAAGAAGATATGAGGAAGTTGATACGGGATGTGTGGGGGAAGATTGAAGCGTTGGATTTTACGGGTTTATGAAAATTGCCTCAGCGTGGCCATACTTGGCCGCGATGTGGAAATATTGAAAATCCGAATATCGCCCTTCGATCCGACTCAGGGTCTATCGCAGATATCTCAAGATTAGAAGTATGGGCGATACTGAGCGAGTCGAAGTACGAAATCCGAAGGAAATCTAAAATTTTTGGAAATTTTGTAAACAAACAAACCATACGCACAATTATCATCGAACACCGCGGGTGTAAGACCCGCTCTGGTTTGTGAAAATTATCCTTTATTCTTTTCCAAAAACCCCCGAAATTCCATCAACGCCCGCCCCCTATGACTAATTCCATTTTTCTCCTCCACCGTCAGCGCCGAAAACACTCGATCAAATCCATCTGGCTTAAAACACGCAGACAAAGGAAGTCCCGGTAAATAGTCTGCTTCCAATTCCCGTGTAATCATCCCCTCCGCACGCCCGTGAAACAGTTTCACTTGTTCATGCTCGTCTATAAACGCGAGGCAGCAGACAAAAGCCGCTCGTCTGTTTTCTTCTTTCTCCATCCTCTTCAAAAAATAGTCAATCCACTCCTGATCTGTCGCCTGTGGTCCCGCTCCCCATCTACGCGTGTGAATCCCAAGTTCACTTTTTAGGGCTTCCACAATGATTCCGGAATCATCTGCCAAAGAAGGCAGTGCAGAATAATCGTAATAGTACTGTGCTTTTTGCAAAGCATTTTCCTCAAATGTGTTGCCGGTTTCTTGCGGTGCAGAAATAGTTGGATACTCCGCAGGTGTCACAAAATCCAGATCCAAATGCTGCAATGCTTCCTGAATTTCTTGGATTTTGCCTTTGTTTGTAGTGGCCAAAAATAGTTTCATGATGACAGTATAGCGAACGCCCACCCCGTGTGGGGGGGTGGGCAGTGGTTCAACTCACTTGTTCGATGTACGGAACACCTTGATCATCGTGCCACAGTCTGACTTTCCCGGCAGGGAATGAGGTCACGAGTCCTACAACGTTGTCACGACCAAAGGAGAGATATGCAACCGTGTCTTCATCGAGTTGGAGGCACAAGAGGCCCAATCCTGGGAAGATCTCTCCGCTGCCGAACGCCGGACCGTACCGACACCTGCAGTACATTTCGATGATAGGGTAGACGCCGGCGGGAATGTCACAAATGTCTCTGGGCTGCCTGAAGAATTCTTGTTTCTGTCGAAGTTGCAGATATCTTCTGTGTAACCGCAGGTAGTGCATGCCTCCCAGCAGTGCCAAGATGAGGAGAAAGCCACTGCCGATCACGAGTCCGATAATGTTCACCGAAGTCTCCTTTTCAAGGAACAAGCGGCTAGCTGAACTGTTTGAATTGCACAATGTTGAATATATTTAACAATCACGAACGCCCACCCCGCTTGGGGGTGGGCATGTAGTCAGCTCACTCGTCGGAAGCACATGAGGGGCCGGTTTGGGTCTCGGTAGACCTGTATCCGCACATCACATACGGGAGTCCTAAGCCCCTGGTACTGTTCTTTCTCAAAGGCCACTAGGATGAACTGGCCTCCAATACTCAAGGTCATGACACCGGGGCCTTCCAGGATTTCCTCTGAGCCATATTCCTTGCTCGGGTCCGCCATGTAGTACAGGGCGCGCAGCTGGTACCTGCCTGGCGGAACCTGTTCCAAGCTGTAGACCGAGGTAGTCTGCACATGGACCCCCTTGGGGATGGCTGAGCGTTGCCCCAGGTACCACCCAAGGCCCGCGGCTACCATCAGTAGCCCCATCACCAGCAGGCCCATCAGTACCAGCACCGCGACGGGAATTTCCATGAACGTCTCCTGAAAGAACTGTTGAGGTTGAACTGAGCTAATTGTATTTTACAATGTATTGTAAAATTAGCAATCTATCCAATCCCTTCCCCAATTCCCTCAGGTTCTGCTGGAGCCCCAGCCATTTTATCGATATAGACTTTACGAGCTTTGGCACCATCCGCAGGGCCAATCAGGTTCTTTTCTTCCATGATGTCCAAGAGTCTTGCTGCACGCGCATAACCTACTTTCAGCTGACGCTGGAGGAGGGAAGCGGAAGCTTTTCCTGTTTCCTGTACTACACGAACGGCCTCAAAGAACATCTCATCACCGCCGTTGTCATCGGCGTCCAAGTCAATCATCGCATTTCCCTGAGTAGCAATGCCCAAGGCGTTTCCTTCTTCATCCGTTTCACCGAGTCCAATCTGTTCCGTGAGTTTTCCTCCTCCGGCAATCTTCACGGCATTGATCACGCGCTCTACTTCTTTGGTGGATGTATAAATTCCCTGGATGCGCGTGGGCTTGGCGGTGGTGGCATTCATGTACAACATGTCTCCCTGGCCAAGTAGATCTTCTGCGCCGATGGAATCGAGGATCGTGCGGGAGTCGACTGAGCTGACCACGCGGAAGGCCATGCGGGTAGGAATGTTTGCTTTGATGAGACCGGTGATGACATCCACGCTCGGGCGCTGGGTGGCGATGATGAGGTGCATGCCCACGGCACGTGCCATCTGCGCGATGCGAGCGATCATAGTTTCTGTATCTTTCCTGTACTGACGCATCATGAGGTCTGCAAGCTCATCGATGACGATCACGATTCTGGGGAGCATGTCTTCTTCTTTGGTCTGCTTCTCATTGAATTCATCGATGTTGCGTGCGCCCTGCTCGGAGAAGCGGTGCAGGCGGCGGCCCATTTCTGCCACAGCCCAGCGGAGTGCCTGCAGAGCCTTGTCTGCCTCTGTGATGACCGGAGTCAACAAATGAGGAATGCCATCGTAGGGCATCATTTCTACGCGCTTTGGATCGATGAGAATGAACTTGAGTTCGTGCGGAGCGTTCTGGAAGAGGAGGGCCACCAGGAATGTATTCATGCATACCGATTTTCCAGAACCCGTGGCACCCGCTATGAGCAAGTGTGGCATTTTTTCCAAACTTGCCACCACCGCTTCACCGGATACATCACGACCCAGCGGAAGCGTGAGGGATGATTCACTCTGCACAAACGGAGGACTTTCCAGAATCTCACGCAGGTGCACAGTAGTGCGCACGAGGTTTGGCATTTCAATTCCTACCAATGCTTTCCCGGGAATAGGCGCTTCAATACGAAGACTCTGGGCAGCGAGCGCCAAAGAAAGATCATCTTTCAAGCTACCGATCTTACTCAGCTTCACTCCTTCCGAAGGCTGCAGCGTAAATTGAGTGACGGTAGGACCGGGGCGCGCATCTTTCATGGTCACGCTGATGCCGAATTCCTGGAGCTTTTCTTCTATCTGCCTGGCCTGCTTCTTCAGTTCTTCATCATCAATGGTCATGGTGGTCTGTGCATCTTCCAGCATGTCGAAGGTCGGGAAGGTCCACTCTTCGTAGCGCGTGTCTTTCATTTGCAGCACATCCTGGAGCTTCTGCTTCACCAGGTTTGCTTTGCCCTTTTTGAGATCCGCCTTCGCAAACGCGGGGCGCACAATATTCAGTTCCGGCACCGGCCCATCTTGCTCTATCAGATCATCATCCTCTTCGTCATCATCTTCCAGTGGCAATTCTTCTTCCTGGTCATCATCTTCAAAATCCTCCACGTACTTGGGTGCACGTACTATTTTCGGTGTGGGTGCCATCATCTCTTTGATTCTGGCAACAATGCTTCCCAGGTCCGGCTCAAACGATATGAAGATACCCACCAGAAATAGAGTGGCAAGCACCGTGTACCCCACAGCTCTGCTGGCATAAAAGAGGAAGGGGAGACTCACCATAAATCCCACGGCACCCGCCAGTTCATCTTTTCGTGTGCCGATCTCCTCTATGGGCGCACCCATGTGCATGATGCCGAGGAAGGAGAGGAGGCAGAGCACGAGTCCTCCGGACCTCTTTATTTCTATCTGTTTATCGGGCGCGATGAACTGCACGAGCCCCATGGCTACCAGGAAAATAGGGAAGATCATGCCGTATGCTCCAAAGAAAAATGTCAGAATAGAGCGGATGGTATCCCCGGCCATTCCGGCATTCTGCTGAAGTGCGAGCACAAGCAGTACGCCCGCTGCAATGAAAATAATGCCACTAATGTACGACCGCGTGGCAGACTGCAATTCCAGTGCAGCTTGCCTTCTCAGCTTCGCTTCGCGTTTGGCCTTTTTTCGTGGGCGGGGCATCGGGGATCAGTGTAGCGGAGATGGCTGGTAAGAGAGAAGAGTCTTCTGCAGTGAAATCCGAATCCCGAAACACGAAATACGAAACAAATTCAAATTTTGTAAAATTTCCTTAATTTTAGAATTTCCTTCGGATTTCGATATTCGGATTTCGGATTTTGAACCCATCAAGTTACAATTCCACCATGAAAGTCCTCATCTTCGGTTCCAAAGGCTTCATGGGTCGGCATTTTCTGTCTGTGTTTCCGGATGCTGTCACTCCATCCACAGATATTGCCGATGCACATGCTGTGGCTGAAATTTTGGACCAGGAGAAGCCGGACATCGTTATTAATTGCAGCGGAAAAACGGGCCGTCCCAACGTAGACTGGTGCGAGGCACATAAAGAGGAGACTATCCGAAGCAATGTCACAGGACCTTTGGTGCTCTTGGATGAATGTTCCAAACGCGGCATTTACTGGGTACACCTGAGCTCCGGCTGTGTGTACGAAGGAGAAAACAAGGGGAGGGGATTCAGTGAGGAAAACGCACCGAACTTCTCCGGCAGTTTCTACTCCCGCACCAAAGCCTGGAGTGATCAAATACTCAAAGAGTTCCCAGTCTTGATTTTGCGTCTGCGTATGCCATTTGATGGATCGACAGACGAACGCAATCTTTTGATGAAGTTAAAGAAGTACAAGCGCGTGCTGGATACCGAAAATTCCATTACGTACGTACCGGATTTTTTGTCTGCATCCAAGGCACTCATCGAAAAGCGTGCCACGGGCATTTACAACATCGTGAACCCCGGAGCAGTCTCGCCGTATCGTGTGATGGAGCTCTATAAAGAGATCGTGGATCCAACGCATGAATTTGAAAAGCTAAGTCTTTCAGAATTGGGGGATGTGGTGAAGGCGGGGAGGAGTAATTGTTTGCTGTCTACGAAAAAGCTTGAACAAGAGGGGATTCAGTTGCAGGGAGTGGAGGAGGCTTTAAGAAGTGCACTTGGACAATTGCAAAAGATGTCCTAGTTCTTATTCTTATAATAATTTGGAATACTCGCCATCTATTGATGGGCATTTACGAAGCAGGTAAACTTTATTTTATGCATATCCAAAGTCACTATAGAATTCATACGTGGTCATTTGTGGGAAAAATTTTCCTGTATCTCATTGCAACTACTTTTCTTTTTGTGGCTACCACAGAAGGATGGGCTACTCTCGCAACTATTGGTAAAGGTATTGTTTTCGTTCCGGTGATTTTGGCAATTGTTTCTCTTATTGCAGGGTATCAATGGTTTGTTGAGAAGAAAAAAGAGCTCTATGTAAATACATATTTGGGGTTAGTTGTCTTAGTGAGCCAATGTGTATTACTGTTGTTGAACAGGGGGGATTGTGGAGATGGTTTCGGAGGTACTTCTATAAATTTTATTCAAAGAATACAAGGGATCGAGAGTTGTTCTCGCAATTCAATTCCATTGGTAGATGAATTGCTGCCCTATGCGGCATTCTATGGAATTGCTTTCATCATCTTTCTTTTCATAGCACTTTTTGATTATCCAAGAAAAAAATAAAAAGTACATACAATGAATCTGTGTAATAGAGTTTTATTGCTGTTCTATTCGTAAGCGAATTTGAATTTTAAGCACTCTTTATTCATTGACAATAAACTTCAACATCCATATATTTAGCCTATCTAACTATTAGCTTTTCATCATTTCTCAATGCCCACAGTCGACCAGATCATTCAGACGGTATTTGAGCTCGGGAGAGTCATTCGTCATGATGTGATTGCCAAGGAAAAAGGGAAGGTAGGGGATAGAACCAATTTTCTGCAGATACACGCTCTTTTTCTCATTGATGCACACGAAGGAATGACCATGAAAGAGTTTGCCACTGCCATGATGGTCACGTCTCCCTCTGCCACTTCTTTTGTGAATAGACTCGTAAAGATGGGATGGGTGACGAGGGTTTCGGATCCTAACAATCGCAAAGTGATTCGATTGAAACTCAGCGCCAAAGGAAAAACTGTCATGAAGAAACGAATGTCTGAAAAGCGTGAACATATGCGTTCTATTTTGGATCTTCTGCCCGCTAAAGATCAGAGCGATATGGCGCGCATCCTCTCCACTCTCCATTCAAAACTTCTTACCCACCACTCTTAGTTTTTCTTACACCTTATTTATGAATATCACCCAGTACATCCCCGGAAGAGTTCGCCGCCACAAGTGGAAATTTTTGTCGGGGACTATTGCAGTGCTCCTGCTCGGGTTTATCATTTCCGCAGTCACTGCTACGAAGCCACCAGAATACGTGACAGCCGAAGCCAAAAAAGGCGATATCCGTCAGGTGGTGGAAGCGGTAGGAAATGTCACGTCCGATAAAAGCCTGAACCTTCAGTTCCGAAGCTCCGGAATCGTGTCTGAAGTCATTGCCAAAGAAGGCATGCGCGTGCGTGCAGGCCAGCGCTTGGCATCTCTGCGCAATGGAAACCAGGGAGCCTCCATTGCTTCTGCATCGGCATCCGTGGCAGAAGCATGGGCGAACTACAATGCATTGAAGCAGGGATCCCGTCCGGAAGACATTGCTGTCACCGAAGCGAGCGTACAGAACAAAAAAGCTGCATTGGAAGTAGCAAAGTCCAATTTGCGCACCGCGGAGCAGAACCTCGCGGCATCCAAAGCACGTTTGGAATCTTTGAAATTGGATTCCGATGTATCACTCGCCGGAGAAATCAGTGTGACTGCCGGAACTATTTCTCAGAAAGTCACGACAGCCCAGCAGGCACTCTCTACCATCGATAACGTGTTTGCGAACGTAGATGTGCAGGACGCACTCGTGAAGAATGATCCGGGTGGTTACCAGGATCTCCGCGGCAGAGTGAATACCGTGAAGCAGGCGCTGGATACCGTGCGTTCGGTATCCATCGGTCCTGCGGATTTCTCCGCTGCCTTGAAGGCACTCCAAAATGCTCGTACAGCGGTATCGCAGTCTTCTGATACGTTGGACTTCGCGTTCAATCTCATCTCCAACTTAGCGGTCACGTCGTACCTCACGACTGCAGATCAAACGACGTATAAAGATACCATTGGTACGCAGCGCACGGCGGTACAAGCCGCGCTTCGCGATTTGGATACGGCTATTCGCACGCTCCAGGGAGCACCTTCCAGCATTCAGTCCAAAATCACTGCGGAAGAGGCGAACTTGCAATCCACACAGGGCGCTTTGGATAGAGCAAAAGCCGATATCATGACCTACGAAACTTCTCTGAAGATCGATGAAGCGCAGCTCCAGCTGAAGAAAGCCGGTGCCCGCGATACAGACTTAGCCGCAGCTCTCGCACGCGTGCGTCAGGCTCAGGCGTCGCTCGCTCGCGCTTCTGCGGATTATGCCGATACACTTTTGGTGGCTCCTGTGGATGGCATCGTCACGAAAGTGAATATCAAAGTAGGGGAGGCGAGCCCTCTGGAGCCGGTGATTTCGCTCATGGGAAATGCTCCATACCGTGTGGAAATGTTCGTCTCGGAAATCGATATCCCAAAGGTGGCACTCACGCAGAGTGGATCGGTGGAACTGGATGCCTTCCGCGGAACGAATTTCAAAATGCGCGTGAGCCAGGTGGACTTGAGTGCTACGGACAAAGAAGGAGTGCCGAAGTACAGGATCCTCCTAGACTTCGTGTACCCACACGATGAACTGAAAATCGGCATGACGGGTGACGCCACTATTGTGACTGGTGAAAGAAAAGATGTGGTGACAGTTCCTCTGCGCGCTGTGATTGAAAACGATGCAGGCCAGAAGATCGTCCGCGTGCTGAAGAAAGATGGTACAGTGGAAGAGCGCCAAGTGCGTACCGGGATGGAGGGGGAAGGTGGAAATGTGGAAGTACTAGGGGTGACGGAAGGAGAGACCATCATCGTGCTGGAGAAAAAATAGTTCAGATTGTAAGACATTCCTTTCTGTCATTCTCTTCTCTCCTATGAATCACGCAGCTCCGCTCATCGAAATCCGGGACCTCAGCAAATCGTACTTCAATGATGAAGTAGAAACCCCGGTGCTGTTCGATATCAATTTGAAAATCCAAAAAGGAGAGTTTGTGGCCATCATGGGTCCGTCCGGTTCCGGAAAGTCTACGCTCATGCACATTTTGGGATTCTTGGATGCCCAAACCAAAGGAACGTACCTCTTCCAAGGTGAGCCTACGCAGCGCATGAACGACGATGACCTCGCACGCATCCGCGCCACTCGCGTGAGCTTCGTGTTTCAGGCGTTCAACCTGCTCCCGCGTACCACTGTGATGCAGAATGTCATGTTGCCGCTGCTGTATCACCCCATCATCAAAGCATCGGAACGCGAAGAGCGGTCTCAGCGGGCCATCGATATCGTGGGCCTCACGCCTAGAAAAGATTACCTCTCCAGTCAGCTCTCCGGAGGACAGAAGCAGCGCGTGGCGATCGCCCGTGCTCTGGTGACAGACCCAGATGTCATCTTTGCCGATGAACCAACCGGAAACTTGGACAGTGCCTCCGGTGTTGCCGTGATGCAGGCGCTGCAGCGCCTGAACATGGAAAACGGCCATACCATCATCCTCGTGACCCATGAGCGCACCACCGCCGAACACGCCAAGCGCATCATCCACATCCGCGACGGCCGCATCGAATCTGATTCCACGGACTTCAAACGACGAATGGCAGGTGATTCACCGAATCTAAAATAAAAAGTCCTAATCCCCAATCCCCAATCCCTAATCCCTTGCTTCTCAAAGACACCATCTCCATGGCCCTCAAAGGAGTCACCGTCAATATCACCCGGTCGCTTCTCACGATGCTCGGCATCATCATCGGTGTCGGCTCCGTGGTGCTCATGAGTTCTATAGGAAACAGCATGCAGGGCGTGATCCTGAGCCAAATCAGCAGCCTTGGTGCCGATAGCATGGTGGTATTCCCGGGACAGGAAGAAGGAGGCGGAGGCATACGCTCAGCCGGGTTCGACAGCCTGACGTTCGATGATATTTCAGCACTGGAAAATCTCTCTACCGTGGACAAAGTGGCACCGGTCATTTTCCTTCCCGGTAAAGCAGTCTACGGACGCGAGGAAGGATCGCCGCAGACACTGGGTGTGACCGAAGAATTTTTCACAAACCAGAAAATCTATGTAGAGCGTGGACGATTTATAGACGAAAGTGACGTGAACGGATCGAAGAACGTGGCGGTACTGGCCCCGGATGCTGTAGAGAATTTATTTGGAAACACCGATCCTCTGGGCAAGAGCGTGAAAGTGGGGGCGGAACGATTTACGGTCATCGGCATCTCCAAGGCTCTTGGATCGCAGTTCTTTCAGAACGCCGACGACCGCATCTACGTGCCGTTTTCTGTGGCCAGGGACGCCACCAACCAGAACTACGTCAGTTACGTGACGATGGTATCTGTAGGCGATAGCGAGCTGGCAGTAGACGATGTGAAGTCTCTGCTTCGTACGAATCACGGTATCGACAATCCAAATAATGATCCGAAGAAAGACGACTTCATTGTGCACACGTCCGCCGAAGCGAGCCAGATCCTTGGTGCCGTGTCACTGGGCCTCACGATGTTTATCACGACTATTGCTGCTATTTCGCTTGTGGTCGGCGGTATCGGCATCATGAACATCATGCTGGTGTCTGTCACCGAGCGCACACGCGAGATCGGGCTCCGAAAAGCGCTTGGTGCTACGGCCAGAAATATTCTGCTGCAGTTTTTATTTGAATCCATTTTCCTCACCGTCATCGGCGGCATCATCGGTGCCATTGGCGGCATCATCCTGGCATTCCTCATTGCACTGGTTGTAAAAGGCCTCCTCGCCACCTACGCATTTTCCATTTCCATTCCCTCCGTCATCGTCGCATTCATCATGGCAGCGCTCACAGGAATCGTCTTCGGCATCTCGCCCGCCAGAAAAGCAGCAGCTTTGAGCCCGATGGAATCTCTACGTTACGAATAATGATAAATATTTTACTCTCTTTTTACTGGCCTCAAGTTCCAAGTGCGAAGTGCCAAGTTCTAAGTATGGTATCTTTTTTAAAAAAAGATTTTCCTCAGTTGGAACTTAGAACTTGGCACTTGGAACTTCGACTTCCACTCTTTTAGAATGCTTCTCTCAGATACTCTAACAACGGCCCTCCGCGGTATCACCGTGAATAAGAGCAGGTCCCTCCTGACCACTCTAGGCATCATCATCGGTGTGGCGTCTGTGGTGCTGATGGTATCGATGGGAAAGAGTTTTCAGAATTACATCCTCACGCAGATCGAATCCATCGGAACCAATACCGTAGATGTATTCCCACGTGGCCTGGAGCAATTTGGCGGAAATCTGGAAAGCCTGACCTACGATGATTACGAAGTCGTCAGCCGTCTGCCTACGGTCGATCGCGCTGCTCCGGTGATCTTGGTTGGAAAAAAAGTAGTGTACGGCCGTGAAGAAGTGTCGCCCATGGTGATGGGGACGACGAGCGATATTTTTGAGAACTATGGACTGAAGCTTGAAGCAGGCCGCTTGATGGATGAGAACGATGAACAAGGCGCCAAGTCCGTGGCAGTCGTATCGGCACAGACTGCTGAGGATTTGTTTGGAAACCTCGATCCTATCGGCAAGAAAATCACTATCGGCGAATTTTCTTTTACAGTTATCGGTCTCCTGGAAAAGCAGGGGTCTGCACTCCTACAGGATTTGGATAAGCCTGTGTACATTCCATTCTCCACCGCGCGTGCCATCACCGGGCAGAAGTATCTGACGTACATGACGCTCAAGGCGGTAGGGGATCCGGCCTTGGCCACAGAGGAAATCACACAGGTTCTCCGTGAACGTCACCGCATCGAAAATCCGGAGAACGATCCGGACAAGGATGATTTTGCTGCGCGCAGTGCGGAGCAGATTACCGGTATTGTGAATTCAGTCACACTCGGTCTTACGATCTTCTTGGCACTAGTTGCAGGCATTTCACTCCTAGTTGGAGGCATCGGTATCATGAATATCATGTTGGTGTCCGTTACCGAACGGACACGTGAGATAGGACTCCGAAAAGCAGTCGGCGCTCGCAAGCAGGATATTCTTCTGCAATTTTTGTTGGAGGCTGTGTCACTGACCATGACCGGAGGGTTCATTGGTCTTGTACTGGGAACCGGAACCGGATGGTTGCTCTCTGCTTTGGCAGCGAGTGTACTCGGTGATTTTCCATTCATTCTCAGTATTACGGCAGTGCTTTTGGCTGTGTTCATGGCGGTATTCACAGGCTTGGTGTTTGGATTGTATCCTGCAAAGAGAGCAGCCGACTTGAGCCCTATGGAAGCACTGCGCTACGAATAATTTTTCGTGCAGCTCTTGAGTGAAAGGAGATGTGGCATCCTCTGTGTTTTGACGCACACAGAATCTTCCTCTTCAATGATCTCCAGGTCTTTCTTCTCCTCGGCCCTGGAGGACGGATGATGGCGTTTACAGCTGCTCGATCGTACGCGTCTCCTCGAAGGGGTAGCACGGTTGGGATGTTACTTCTGGTGTTCATCGCAAGTCTTGGCGCATGCGCATCGGTAGTATGTTACAAACTGTACTGCATTCTTCAGCAGGGTATGTTCATCATGCGAGTGACGAACATGACGTGCGAGGAAATCGTCGTTGCACTCGAAACTCGAGGGCCTGGATTCAATAGTCTGGTTCGAATAGTCGTTAGACTCTGGAAGGCGATGCGCCCGCTCGTCGTCCAGATGTACGCCAGACATCAGTAGAAAGACACAGCGCAGGGGTCCCCGAAAGAGGATCCCTGCAGAGCAATTGCCCCAATTTTCTTCTGCTCTATAAATTTTAGGTTGAACTATTAGGTGTACGATCGTATACTCTAGGCATGATCATCTTCACGCCAGAGAAACGGGAAGAAATCCGTTCCAAGGCTGATGATGTGCTCCGCAAGTATCGCGGGTACACGGATTCCTTTGAGATGATGCAGAAGATCGCGGCTGACAAAAAGATCGATATTCTGGAAGCAGAGCTTTCCGATATTTCCGGGGCACTCAGAATGGAAGAGGGGAGATGGAGAATTTACATCAATCGTCAGGACTCACCCACGCGTCAGCTCTTTACGCTGGCACACGAGCTCGCACATTTCTTTCTGCATGCCAATGGAAAGAAGGAATTCGTAGACGGAGAATTTGTGATGCATAGAAATGACAGCGAGAAAGATGAGCTGGAGGAACTCCAAGCCAATGAATTTGCCGGAAGCCTTGTGATGCCCAAGCAGACTATCGATCAAATGCTGCAGGGGGTGCAGCCCACAGAAAAACAGGTACTCGTGCTAGCAGATACATTCCACGTCTCCCCACTCGCGATGGCCATGCGCCTTCGTACCCTCGGTTATGACTTACCGAAGACCCACTCCTAAACACGATGAGTTCGGATCCTGGCTCGAACGTTCCATTGAGCACCCCGTGTTCATCGACCGCAGCGAGGGAGAAAAAGCCGCCGAGGAGCAGTTGATTTATGAAAAAGCGAAGACCGAGTGGTGGAATAGAAGCCTTTCAAAGTTTTGGTTTACGCTGCAGGTAGCAGTACCGGTGGCGCTTCTTTTTTTATTGATTGGGATGTGGGTGGGGATTGCGTTTACGTCCTCGAATCGATAGATAATCTTCTATAGAAATATACTTTCTTTTGTTTTAGTCTTTTTACATGAATACTGATTCTCAAATCCAAAATATTATTGATCGCAATAATCGCGTAGAAGCCGACAAGGCCTGGGAGGTAAGTCTCACTCGAAGGCTATGCATTGCAGTCATTACTTATCTAACAGCGAGTCTCTTCTTATGGATAATTAACGTGGAAGGATTTTGGATCAATGCACTAGTTCCTGTAGGTGGATATCTCCTTTCTACACTATCGCTTGGATGGCTTAAGTCCTGGTGGCTCCAAAAGCACTATAAACAGTAAATATAATCACAAAACGAATATTGAGTTTTGCACTTCCATCACCTACACTTCCCGTCACACAGCTCTTTTGGAAGCCAATTTTGAATGGGTCGGTACCGAAGTGGTCAAACGGGGCAGACTGTAAATCTGCTGGCATACGCCTTCGCTGGTTCGAGCCCAGCCCGGCCCACCACACTTCGCACAGCGAAGTGTATCCCGCGAAGCCAGGAGGCGAAGTGGGACACTATTCTCTGAGTAGCCGCTGCGCTTCGCGTGGCGCGCCAATCTCTTTATTTGCAGGCGAAGTCGAATGACCCTGAGCGGAGCGCAGCGGAGTCGAAGGGCCTTACTTCCACAAAAGATTTTTACAACTAGTACGAAATGTGCATTCTTTTTTGATACCCAAAAAAGCCCCCAGACATCCTGTCTGGGGGCAAATGTTCTTTCACTCTTTCAGAGGCTTCAGAGATTGGAACTGGGTTGTGTCATCCTCGGGGATCTGGCTTTTCACCAGAATGTACCCGCTGAGGAGTGTGAGTCCTGTGCCAGAAACGAGGATATGCCAAGGCACGGTTTCTCCAAACAGCAGAACGCCTGCAGACACAGTGACAATCGTGTTGAGGTTGTACAGCGGTGCTAGCACCGCTAGCGGCGTTTTGTACTTCTCTACCGCCAAACCAATGCAATGACACGCCGTGCCCCACACGATACCGCTTACAAGTGCCCACAGCGTTGCAGCCATTGCTGAGTAGTTGTCGGCCTGGAACTTGTCAGGTGGAACCACTTGCTCCATGAATGGCGTGACAACCAGTCCCACCAGGCTGATTCCTACGCCGGTCCACACGAGGTAGTGTGACCCCGCGATGCCGGCGTTGAAAGACAGCTTCAGGAATACCCCAAACAGTCCGTAGAGGTACCCTGCCACCAGCCCGCCCCATACGAGTCCCATATTGTAGTCCGCAGTGCTTTGATCCTTTCCGAAGGTAGTGAGAATGAAGCCGGTGAACACCGCTAGGATTGTTCCAACGATGACTCGGTTCCAGTAGACCTTTTCCGAAAAGAGCATGTAGCCCGCGAAAACGGCGATGACTGTATTCAAGTTACTCAGCGGACTCAGGAGCGAGATGGGTGATGCATACTTGATGATGGCATACCCCATAAGGCATGAAGCGCTTCCCCAGAAGAGTCCGCCACAGAGTGCGAGCAGAATCGCCTGGATGCTTCCTTTGCGCTCCTCTGGGTTCAGGAGCATTGGCACAATCCCCCGAAGGATAATGCCGAGCCCCCCTAACGCCACGTACTGAGTAGCCGAGGCACCTCCATCAACCGCAAGTTTTTGAAAAATTCCACAGAGGCCCAGCAGTACGGCAGCACCAAAGCCGCCGATCAGCTTCCCCCTCCGTTGTTTCCTGCTCATGGGCGTGAGCCTCCGACGGAGTGAATGAACAAGAGCACCATGCTCTTAATCTAATCCTAATCATTTCGAGGGGCGTGTCCAATTCTTTCTCTGCCTTCTGAGGTCCCAAGCCAAAAACTCACTCTTGATTCCAAGGGTGTACGTGCGTACACTCACGTACATGATCACTTCCACACCACCCACCAGCACTCTTCAGAGCTCCGCCGTCACGGTCGACTGGTCTGAGCTTTTTTCAACTGATATCGAAGACACCCACACAAACATCCCTTCTTTATTGCAATGGGTCAGCAGTTATCCAAACCGAAAAAATATTCACGTGTACTTGGGCAGCATCAATAGAAGCCCACGCTATCGCTCGTTTAAAAATACTCTACAGTCTTTGGGGTGCACCGTAACCACAAGGCACGTACTTTGCTAAAACAGCTTCACCATCCACCCACCATTCAGTTCAATAAACACGCGAAAAGAAGTTCGATACTTGTTTAGGTGAGCTTTGTTTGATGGCGCGATTTTATGAATGTACAGCCGCAGTCTTTCGCGTCATCACGAAGAGCGATACAACACTCAAAATTGCCACCACCCACACCTCAGGTCCGCTTGATGGTTGACGAGGAGGGGTAGGAGCGGCAGGACGAAGAGTTTGCTGTGAGCGTGCGGAGCTTGTTTGGGTTCCTGTTATAGGATTTCCGTTGGAATCAAATGTGTGCTGCCTATTACTTCCAACCGTATAAGGATTCGTAGGAATACCATCTGCCTGTGCGGATCCTGCGGAGGAATCACTTGATGTCTGACCTGCAAATACCGGTGTGCTGCTGACAGAAGATATCGAAGAAAGCACGGCAGCTGCGATGGACGAACGATTAGAAGAAGTGAAGACAGTTGAGATATCAGCCTTTACAATCAAACGTCCCACAACGTCGCTCGCTGTGGTGGAAACATACTGAAATGTTCCGACAGGGTGTGTGAGTGACAGTTTGAAGCTCTGGCTCGTGCCCGGGAAAATAGCTGGGGTGTAGAGCGGCTTATCGTTGAAGTCCTTAATGGAATTCGATTCCAAAATATGAGGCAGGTCCGCCTGGTCGTTGTAGAAAATCACTTCTTGTCCGGGGCGTACTTCTGCGGATGCAGGCTCAATACCGTCATCAGTAATACGAATTTCCACAGGAACAAGCAGCGTGGAAGGTCCAAGCTGTGCGGTGAAAAATCCAAATCCCTGAAAGAGTCCTACTCCCGCAAAGAGAACCAATGCAATACCCACCATAGCAGCAGGCTTGCGTGAGACTGTTTTGGTCTGCAGGTGAATCATGGAATCGGCCGATGCCGCTGGCACAATGCCATCTACACGGTCCAAGACCTCCTGTTC
Source organism: uncultured Candidatus Peribacteria bacterium (assembly GCA_964628805.1). Taxonomy (GTDB): domain Bacteria; phylum Patescibacteriota; class Gracilibacteria; order Peribacterales; family Peribacteraceae; genus CAZVOK01. Next base: position 195,528 of record CAZVOK010000001.1, read on the forward strand.
GTCATCAGATTCCCAATGAGGATGGAGAGTGGTCATGAGCCAAAAGGAGAGGAGGAATTCTGATGTGCTGTGACTGCATACTGTCTGCGGAGTGCAAAGGCAGTGCCAATCACGGCAGAACCCATGAGGATGAGCACGGCAGCGGTGGAAGCACCGGCTTCTCCCGGGACAGCGGTGACATTTCCATTCAAAGGATTCTGTCCCTGAGGTCCAGATGTATCACCGGGGCGAATGGATAGCGGAGAAGTTGAAGATTTAGGATCTCCTACGCGAATGGCTACTTCCTGGCTGAAGGCACTCTCTTCGTTACGAGTATTCACACCGCGGACAGCAATGTAGTACAGCGTATCGGGGAGTAAGCCGCGGATGATGTGCTCTGTATTTTCCAGGGGCACACTGTGACGCTGAATGTATCTGCCTTTCTGTGTTCCGTAGTACACGTTGTATCCAGCCATTTCAGACGATCGAAGGGCGTCCCATGCAAGGTACAACGTGGATCCTTCTGTTCCGACTCTTAACCCTTGTACCTGCAAAAGCACAAATGGCGAGCGGTCCGACGATACGGAAGATGAGGACGAAGAAGATTCTTCAGCAGAAGACTGTGTGGAACTAGAAGAACTCGAATTATTGAGGCCCAAAGAGCTAGTATCGCCTATAGAGGATCCTGCAAAGGAGGAAGAACTGGACGCAACCGAAGAAGCGACTCCATCTTTCTGGAGCATCACCATGAGCGAGCCCAAGTCCGGTGACAGTGCGTTCTTCGCCTGTGTGCCTTCCATGGCTCTCGCGTAGGTATGACCCAGGAGTCCTGGTTGTGCATCGTAGAAGCTGATGGGAGATTTACCGGCGGCAGGAGTGCGGAGCACCTTGAACTGCACGCGTGCGACAGGGATAACTACATCTGCTTTTTCTTGTCCTTCCAGAGCAGACGCAGCGAATTTCAAGAAGCCCTCATCGGAAGAAAAATCTGTTTCTCCCGGTGTAGCTACTGAAAAAGCAGTGGAAGTAGTCACACTTTCACCCTGCAGTACCTGCGAATCATACGAGAGCCACGAGCGGACTTTCTGGATCTTTTTGCGGTTGGGGTTATAGACAATAATATCCATATCGAGCGTATCTCCCGGGCGCAGTGCTGGCGTTTCCTGCGTTTCTGGATCTGACACGGCAAAGTTCGGACAGCCAGGCGTTCCCTGAGTCATGAACGTAGCTACATCCGTTGGACCGTCTCCACTAGCCTGTTCACAGTGAGGGCGGAGCAAAAGCAGCGTAGGACTCTGTGACTGTGCCGAAGCTTCCAGAGGTATTCCCAGGAGAAGCAACGTGAACGATGCCAAGAGAACTGAGGATACCAGCCGGTGGGAAGAGGTGAGTGTCATGAGTGTGTGTTTGTATGAAAGAGTTTTTTTATCGGATGGTGAGGCTGCGTAGCACTCGGAGTGCGTCTTCCTCTGTTATCTGCAGATCGCCATTCACGTCTGCTCGGAGGCGTTCGGTGCTCGTAGGAGCGCGGCGTTCACTGGCAATTTCCAGGATGGCGATGGCGTCCATTTCGTCCAGTACTCCGTTACCGCTCACATCCCCTGCCACAAATGTTTCCTCCGCAGCTTCGCTGGTAGAAACAGTCTTCACATTGTTGGATGTTCCCATGCCAATGGCAAATGATCCCACGATGCACAAAGACCCTAGAGCAATGGAGCTCAGGATTTTTAGGGGCATGGAGGAGCGGGGGGTCTTTTTAGGCATTTCGTATTATTATAGGCCCAGAGTAGCATTTTCTCAATCGGCCTCATCTTGCGAAATACGTTCAATCCAGTGTAATACTATATCTACAGTCATTCGTCATTTCCGCTTTTCTAGGGGCTTTTCGTGCATTTTGGTACTATTCAGGCATGGCCGATGCTCAAATCTACTTGTTTACCGGCGAAAATACGTTTGCGCTCACACAGGAAAAACGGCTCTGGAGTGAGCGGTTTAAGCAAAAGTATGGAGAGGAAAATATGACCACCGTGCAGGGAAACCAGATGACACTGCGTACTATGCTCGATGACATCAGTATCGCACCGTTTTTATCGGACAAGCGCCTGATTTTTTGTGCCGGTATCCCGAAGTTTTCCACCGAAGAAGTGCAGCAGCTGTTCGATCAAATCCATCCTTCTACTCTCTTGGTATTTATCGAAGCAAAACCGGACAAAAGACTCAGCAGCGTGAAGGCTCTTCAAAAAAGCGCTTCTATGAAAGAGTTCCCTCACTTGAGCGAGGGGCAATTGTTTTCCTGGATGCAACAATATGCCAAAGACCTCGGCTTTTCTTTGTCTCGCGAGCAGGCCTTGCACATCGTAGAGGTGGCCGGCGAAGATGAAGAATTACTGAGTCATGAACTGGAGAAAATTGCGCTCTTTGCCAGGGGCCAGGCTGTGGCCACAAAAGACATCGATGCCCTGCTTGTTCCTAGTGGAGAGAAGGAGATCTGGACACTCACGAATCTCATTTCTCAGAAGAAGAAAAAAGAAGCACTGCAGTACGCGAAGGTGTTACTGCAGCGTGGAGAAGATCCGTTTGCTGTGTGGAATATTCTGTTGTGGATGCTGCGTCAGCTGGTGTCTACGTGGATGGCGGTGCAGGAAGGAGACAAAAACCCGGCAAGTATTGCGAAGAATTATTCCGTGCCGTTCCCTACGGCAAAAACTCTGTTGCCCCTGGCATCGTCCTTACAAAAAGAGCAGCTCACATCGCTCCTGGTATGGGCTACCGATACAGACGTGCAGCTAAAAACCGGTGGCTACCGGGCAACACAGGAAGCTCCCGAAGAACTCACCTCACTCATCGACCGTTTGATTGTGGGGTGTACGGCCTAGTTATCCGTGCTGATCCATTTGCTTCAGTAGATCTTCGGCTGCCTGCTCTTCTTCTTCCTTGTGCTGTTGCTCCGCTTTCTGGCGGACGGCACGTTTTTTACGTATTTCTTCCTCTGTCTGCTGAGTGAGTTCTTTTTCTCCCACGTGCTCAATCTCTTTGGCGTACTTCGCATCAATGGCTTCCAGTTGAGATTTCTCGTTCTGCAAAATCTCCTGCAGATTTTTCACCTGCTCCGGGGACATGATGGGCAAGATATTGATCCAGTACTGTCGCTCTTCCTGGTTCATGCTTTCAGACCCCAGGATCAACGCCAAAATCTCCGGAAACGCTTTCTTGATTTCCTCGGAAATGATGAGGGAGCCGGTGACTGCTGAATCGGTCATGGAGAAGATTGTACCTGATTACTCAAAATAAGGGATAAGAATTATGAAGTATGAATTATGGAAATTCCATAATTCATACGTCTGATCCCATAATTCTGTTAGGCAATGTGCATAATTTCATACTTCACCACTCCCGCAGGAGCATGCACTTCCATGATGTCTCCTTTCCTGCGGCCCAGGAGAGACTTACCCAAAGGAGATTCATTGCTGATTTTGTGCTCCAGAGGATCGGCTTCCGTGGAACCTACGATGGTGTATTCCTCTTCCTCCTCGGAGTGCTCGGTCTTGTTGAGGATCTTTACCGTGGAACCGATGTCCACTTCCTTCTGCTTCACCGTGGACTTTTTATCGGTGATAATCTTGGCGTTCTTGATCTTCTGCTCGAGCTCGATAATGCGTCCTTCTACGAATGCCTGGTAGTTCTTGGCTTCCTCGTACTCGGAGTTTTCGGATAGGTCTCCGTAGGAGATGGCTTCCTTCAGGCGCTGAGCCACTTCGGCACGGCGAACTGACTTGAGTTCTTCAAGTTCGTCTTTCAATCTCTTTAAACCTTCTTTCGTGACCAGAGTCTGATCTCCGTCGTCGGTAAATCCGGCAGCACCGTCTCCGGTAGAGAGGTCATCGTCCTGAAGCACGTCATCGATCATAAAAAAGGCGGAAGGGGTGAAATCTTGGCCTATTGTACATAAATTGTGACGTTTAGCAATCTTTGGAATACTGGAATACTAGAGTACTGGAATACTGGGGAATATAGAGGCGTTCTTTTAGGGGATGGAACTGATTTTTGCTCTTCTAGATCAATAAAAGTCAGGACTAAGGAATTTGGACATATTGAATGCGATGTATAAAGAAGAATTTCATAATAGTCTGATTACATGAAATCATTTACAGATTTACAGGCCTGGATTGTTTCCATGGAATTAGCGAAAATGGTCTATATATTGTCGCGTTCTTTTCCAAAAGATGAACGATTTGGATTAACGTCACAAGTCAGAAGTTCATGCACAAGTGCGTTGGCAAATATTGCCGAAGGATTTGGACGATATACTTACCCAGATAAGGCGAATAAATACACCATTGCCCGTGGAGAAATTACTGAAACTGAAGCATTTCTGCTCATTGCAGTTGAATTACAATTCCTGAAGAAACAAGACTGTCAGCAAGCACTAGACACAGCAAATCATGCAGGACGATTACTTTCAGGCCTTATAAAATCCTGCAAAACCTATTCCCATTAATCCCAATCCCCCCCATTACTCTAGTATTCCAATATTCTAGTAATCTCCCAATAAATCGGGCCAGGCCATCAGTGGCAATTTCTTCACATCCTCCTGCAGCATTGCCTCGATAATTCTTTTAGCTAACTGCACGTTTGTGAGCAGTGGAATGCCGTGGTCGGTGGCAATACGACGAATAAAGTATCCATCGGTCTGCTCCTCACCGCTTGTGTGCGTAGGGATATTGATCACAAAGTCCGCACGCTTCTGTTCCAGATATTCTTTGATGTTTGGGCTCCTGGGTTCGGACACCTTATAGAGGAGCATGGAAGGAATGCCTCTGGATTGCAGGAACTCGTGAGTTCTCTCTGTGGCGTAGAACTGGAATCCTTTTTCGAGGAGGAGCTGAATAGACGGCAGCATGTCGATCTTGTCTTCCAGGGTGCCGATGGTCACAAGGATATTTTTCTGCGGCATCTTGAAGCCTACCGCAAAGAGGGCTGTGATGAGTGCCTGCTCCGCATTTTCGCCAAAGCATGCCACTTCTCCAGTACTGGCCATTTCTACTCCTAGGCGTGGATCTGCTCCCTTCAAGCGGTTGAAGCTGAACTGAGCGGCCTTCACTGCTACATGATCCAAATCGAGTGTCTGGTACCGCTTGTTCGTAGGAGCTTTTTTGAGGAGAGCTTGCGTGGCAAGGGTTGCGAAATTTTCTCCGGTCACTTTGCTGGCGAAGGGGAAGCTGCGGCTGGCGCGGAGGTTGCACTCAATGACTTTGATGCGGTTATTTTTTGCGAGAAATTGGATATTGAACGGACCGGAAATAGAAAGCCCCTTCGCAATTTGCTTGGCAATATCTTTCAGTTGCTTGAGTGTCCCCAGGTTCACGCGCTGCGGCGGCAATACGATCGTGGCATCCCCGGAGTGCACGCCTGCATTTTCCACGTGTTCGGAAATGGCGTACAGAAGTACCTGTCCATCCTGCGCCACGCCATCGAACTCAATCTCTTTGGCGCCTACTTCAAACTTGGAGATCACGACCGGTGCCTCTTTCCCTACGAGGGCTGCCTGTTCCAGGAAGGACTGCAAATCTTTTCCAGAGTGCACTACCGCCATGGCTGCGCCGGAGAGCACGTAGCTGGGGCGGACGATCACGGGGTAACCCACGCTCTCGGAAAATTTTTCTGCGTCGCTGAAGCTTGCGAACTCCTTCCACTCGGGTTGGTCTACTCCCAGTTCATCCAGGAGGCTCGAGAACTTATGACGGTCTTCCGCGCGGTCGATGTTCACGGGTTCTGTACCGAGAATCGGCAACCCTGCAGCGGCAAGCTTGGGTGACAAGTTATTGGGGATCTGTCCCCCCATGGAGACTACAATTCCCTCCGGATGCAGGAGATCGGCAATGTCTCGCACGCGTTCTTCGGTGAGCTGCTCAAAGAACAGAATGTCGCTTTCGTCGTAGTCTGTACTGACAGTTTCGGGATTACTGTTGATGACTGCCACTTCGAATCCTTGCTTCTGCAGCTCGTGCACCGACTGCACGCAGCACCAATCGAACTCCACGGAAGAGCCGATGGAGTACGGGCCGCCGCCGAGGATCAAAACTCGAGGCTTGGAGACTTGAGACTTGAGATCTGAGACTTGAGAATCTTTTTCATTATTACTTATGTCTCGAGTCTCATGTCTCGAATCTCCAAATGTCACATCATGCTCGGTACCGTTGTATGTGAGGTACAAGTAGTTGGTGTGAGCGGGGAATTCACCTCCCAGAGTGTCGATCTGCTTCACTACGGGTACGAGTCCCATCTTCAGTCTTTCCTCACGAATCGTTTCCATCTTTGTATCTCGGAGCTTCCCAATAGATGCATCGGAAAAACCTTGTCGCTTGGCTTTCGTTAGAAGCTTTGGATCCAGAGGCGAAAGTTTTTCTGTGAAGATGGTGTGTGCGGTATCGGCCAAAGACTTGATGCGACGGAGGAACCAGAGGTCGATGCCTGTGGCTTCGTTCACTTGTTCCGGACTCCACTGACCTTTCAGGGCTTCGGCTACGGCAAAGAGTCGGCGCGGGGTGGGCTTGCGGAGTTCTTTTTCGATGTCATCAAATGGAAACGGCTGGGGGTAGAGTCCATCGGCGCCGATGGTCAACATGCGCACGGCCTTCTGCAGTGCTTCTTCCAAGGTGCGGCCGAGGGCCATCACTTCTCCCACAGACTTCATTTCGCTCGTCACTTGCTCGGAGACAAAGCGGAATTTTTGCAGGTCCCACCTGGGCATTTTCACGGCTACGTAATCCAGCGACGGTTCGAAGTCCGCACACGTTACCTGCGTGATGGCATTCTTCAGTGCAGGAAGTGTGTAACCCAGCGCCAGCTTGGCAGCCACAAATGCGAGTGGGTAACCGGTAGCCTTGGAAGCCAAAGCCGAGCTGCGGCTGAGACGTGCGTTTACTTCTATGACACGGTACTTTCTGGACTTGGGGTCCAATGCGTACTGAATGTTGCACTCTCCCACGATCTTCAAGTGACGAATCACTTTCAGGGCGATGCTGCGAAGCATCTGGTAATCCTCGTTATCCAAAGTCTGGCTTGGTGCCACCACAATCGATTCCCCGGTGTGAATGCCCAGAGGATCGATATTCTCCATGTTGCACACCGTGATGCAGTTGTCGGCACGGTCGCGCACCACTTCGTATTCAATCTCTTTCCATCCCGTCAGATCTTCCTCTACTAGTACTTGGTGTGATTCCACAAAAGCGACTTTCAAAAGATCACGCAGTTCTTCTTCATTCATTGCACGTCCGCTTCCTTTTCCTCCGAGCGCGAAGGCAGCACGAATGATGACCGGGAATCCGATCTTCTCAGCCGCAGCCAGGGCATCTGTCATCGATTCACAGGCGCGGGAATTGGGAACATCTACTCCAATGGATCGCAGTTCCTGATTGAAGAGCGCGCGGTCTTCTGTTTTGCGGATGCTGTCGACAGGTGTGCCCAGCACCACAATGCCGTGCTTTTCCAAAATCCCCAGTTCATCCAGCTTCACGCCGCAGTTGAGAGCCGTTTGCCCGCCGAAGCTAAGAGCGATGGCATCCGGTTGTTCTTTTTCAATGATCTGCTCTACAAAGAGGGGAGTGACCGGCAAGAAGTATACGCGGTCTGCCAGGCCCCAGCTGGTTTGGTTGGTGGCGATATTCGGATTGATGAGCACCACCCGCTTTCCCTCCTCCTTAAACGCCTTAATGGCCTGGCTTCCGGAGTAATCGAACTCGCCGGCTTCACCGATCTTCAGGGCACCGGACCCAAGCAGAAGGATCGTCTGAATTTTGGAAAAATCAGCCCCCCCGCTCACAGAGAGCGTAGAGGTGCCGACATTTGTAGCGGCTGACATGTCTGGCGGAGGTTAAAGGATTGAAGAAGGGAGTACAAGGGGAGTCTTTTGAAATTGGAATTTTGTCTCTCCTAGTATTCTAGTACTCCAGTATTCCAGTACTCCCTTGCCCACTCGTCAATTCAGGACTCATCAAAACCCTGTTAAGGTTTGGCTGCATGCGACTCACTATCTTTGCCATCGGCCTGCCGCTTCTTCTGGTAGCGAGCTCTGTATCGGCGAAGACGCTAGAAGATGTGTCTAAAGATCTTGCCAGTTTTTTCAGTGTCATTCAGCAGGATAAAACTCATGAGCTTGCAGATGCAGAAGATGCGAAAAATGAAGCCCTTGCGGAATTATTTCCGTCGCTGGGGGCAGAGAGTGTCGATACTGAGAACCAAGGTGCATTTGTGACGTTCCTTGAAGGACGCGAAACGGTTGAGCTGAAAGATGTGCCTCGCTCCGCCTGGTTTGCTCCATACGTGCGTGATGCAGCGGAGCAGAGAATTCTTTCCGGCTATCGTGATAGTGTCGGGAAGCCGCTTGGGGAATTTAGACCCACACAGAATGTGTCCTTGGAAGAAGTTACAAAGATGGCGCTCCTCGCGTCTCAATCGGATTTGAATACCTGCGAGGGGACACCCAAAAATCTGACGGCACAGGGGAGCTGGGGAGCTTCCTACATCGCATGTGCGGAGTCGCTCCAGTGGGTGGTATTCACCGATGGTGTGGTGGACGTGCACCGGCCTGCCACGCGGAGCGAAGTGGTGATGACTCTTCTGCAAGCATTTGGCATTCCGTTAAAAGACCCCACGGGTCAGGAACTCTTCAAGGATGTGTCTGCCGCCACGCTTTTTGGTCCAGCCATCTATACCGCTGTCACCGATGGCATTGTCTCCGGCTACGCCGATGCAGCCGGTCGTCCCACGGGAATGTTTGGTCCGGATAATTCCATTAATCGCGCAGAAATGGCGAAGATGATTAGCCTTGCTGTGCAGGTGTATCGAAAATAAATTCCAAGGACTATCTTTTAAATTCCACTAATCAAATTCCAATTATGTCGCATTGGAATTTGGGTATTGGAGTTTGGAATTTAATCAGCCACGTGAATGCTTCTTCTCCGTAAGGTGAATTTCCAAGTGCTCCTCGGTAGGGTGATATCCTACAAATTCTAAGATCAGCACACCAATGACAATGAATGCCCCGCCGAAGAGGTGATACAGCTCCACGCTTTCACCCAGGAAAAAGTATGCAATGCTGATACCCACGACCATCGTGAGGTTGGAGAAGAGAGACACCGTAGAAACCGGCAAGTGCTCCAGCGCTTCGTAGAAGCTGAAGGTGTTCAGGAAGCGAGAGATGAGACCAAATCCCAGGAGTACGGGAATCAAGGCCAGAGGGAACGCGGAAATTTCTTCGATGAATGGAACTTTCAGAAAAGGAGAGATGAAGAAGAACATCAATACCGGCAGCGATGAACGTGCCAGAATCACGAGCTGAGGATCGACATGGTGAAGATATTTTCTGAAGGTAATACTTCCGCAGCTGAAAGAAAATGCTGCAGCAAGCAGTAGAAGGTCACCCGGCTGCAGGGCGAATCCTGCAGAAAATCCACGCAAGCTGATAGTGACTACTCCCATCAGGATGACGACGGTAGAAAGGAAGTGAAACCTCGTGAAAGATTCCTTCATGAGGAACACCCCCAGCAACAGGAGGAACACCATTTCCGTAGAGGAAAAGAGCATGGCATTCACGGCACTCGTGTAGTGCAGTCCGAAAAACCACAAGAACGGCCCCACAATTCCATTGAATATTCCCACGAGGATCAAGGGCAGAATGTTTGATTTTTTCAAATGAATGATTTTTTTCACCGCAGGCACTGCGCCAAAAAAGAGCAGTGCAAAGAAGATCGTGAGTGTCTCACTGACGAAGATGAGCGAGAGGGGAGTGAGTCCATCGGTAAGAATCTTCGCGAAAATATTGTACGTCGCCGTGGAAAAAATACTAGTTGTGAGCGCAGCCCAACCAATGAGCACGGTCGTAGGGGTGGTGCGCTTCCAAGGAGTAAATGCCCAAAGATGGAGTTTATCGCGAAGCAATCAGGAAATTATACCATATATGATAGGTTTTAGCTACTAACTTCTAGCTGCTAGAAGTAAGGATTTTCCTTCATAGAGCGCTTTCTGTTCACTTTCCGCTTCACGATTCTTCGCGTATTCTTCAGGTATGAATTTTTTCGAGCGTCTACAAACATGGCACTTGGGACTGATTGTTGTAGCAGTGGCACTGGCTGTATTTGGACCGCACGTGGGAAACGAGTTTGTGACGTTGGATGATGGACTGTTGATCTACAAAAATGTGGCTATTCAGGAGCTGACCCCGCGTTCACTGTGGAAGATCGTAAGTTCGTACGACCCGGAGCTCTATGTGCCGCTGACGCTCTTTTCTTTTCAGCTGAACCACTTCTTTTTTGGGTTGAGCCCTCTGACGTATCATCTGGTGAACCTGCTACTTCACGTGGGGAGTGCGTATCTGGTGTGCGTGATTATGGAAAGACTGACAGGACGAAAACTTTTTGCTTTTCTCATCGCGCTCCTCTTTGCCATTCATCCCATTCAAATCGAAACAGTCTTGTGGGCAGCCGCCAGAAAAGATGCGCTGTCGTCATTCTTTTTCTTCCTTTCAGTCTTCTTGTTTATCCGGTGGCGACAGGAAGATAAGCCGCTGAGTTACTGGGGATCCGTACTGGCATTTGCTCTAGGTCTTATCTCCAAGGTGTCCATCATCGTTCTGCCTTTGATATTGATTCTCCTGGAATGGAGAAACGGAACGTGGGAATGGAAAAAATCTTGGAAGAGCATTGCTCCATTTTTTGCGTTGTCCATATTTTTCGGGCTCGTTGCGCTGGGCGGAAAAAGCGCCAACATCAGTTCCCTCACTTTCCTCGATACGATCCTTTTGTCCTGCCAGTCGACGATGTTCTATCTGTCAAAGATCTTCTGGCCGTCGAATTTGTCGGTCATCTATCCGCAAGAGGCGCCTATTTCTTTTTCAAGCATCAGCTTTCTTTTATCGATCTTGGGAGTCGTAGCTTTGGCTGCGGTTGCTTGGCTTACACGTAATCGTTTCCGTGATGTGTCTTTTGGAATCCTGTTCTATTTACTGCTCCTGGTTCCAAGCTTTTCCACGTTCTGGAAAAATGGATTCATTTTCTTCGCATCCGATCGCTACGCGTACATTGCGTGCATTGGACTATTTTTTGCCGTCTGTTCCTTGGTAGCCCCACAATTGTCCGGTCATATTGTTAGAAATATCGAACGCATGGTGGCGGTAGTGGCAGTACTCCTGATAGCTACACTCGCTGGTATAGCACATGTTCATGGGTACACATGGAAAAACAGCGAGTCTCTGTACTTGAATGTTCTCAGAACCTATCCCAATTCCGCTATGGCGCACAATAACTTGGGAGACGTGCTGGAAAAACTCGGCAGGCATGAGGAAGCTGAAGCGCGGTTCCGTAAGGCTGCGGAATTGGATCCATTGTTAATGTTTGCCCGGTTTCACCTGGGAGAAGTGCACAGGGCGCGAGGGGAATTTGACGCCGCGAAAGCCGAGTTTGAAAAAGCCATTGCCATTGTGGATAAAAAAGAACGACTGAACTTAGATGAGCTCGGACCATACTACGTGATGGCCCAGCTGTACGATCAGTTGCAGGACACGGAGACGGCAATATTTTGGTACAAGCAAGCCATTGCCAAAGGACCGGATTTCGGTGAGCCGTATTACAACCTGGGATTACAGTACCAAAAAACCGGACGCTCGGCGGAAGCGATTCAGGCATTTCAGGACTGCATTCGTTTCGAGCCTCGCTACAGTGCCGCACATTACCATCTGGCGGCATTGTATGCGGAGCAGGGAAGGCTTGATGATGCGGTGAAGGAACTGGAACTCACGCTGAAGTACGATCCTTCCAATGAAAAAGCCAAGGAGCACTTGGCGAATATCCGGGGGATGATGCGGTGATTGTAAAAACCTAGCAGTTCGTGACAAATTTCCATCCTAGCTCGGAGACGTGAAAGCTTCCTTTGGGATCAATTGTTAGTAATCCTGCATGCTTTAATTTCCGTAAGGCAAGGTTACGACTCTTCTCGGAGCGCTTTGGTGTCACCACTGGTTCTTCGTCATCATCACGATGTGCTATTTCTCGTAGAACATCCATGTACCTGGTAGCGATAGCTTCCAGTGCATGTTGCTGACCATCTGTGTCCAATCCTTGAAAACGCGCATCCACAATGCCAAAGACTTCTGTGAGTTTCACGTGTATATACTGAGCAATTCCTTCTAAGTGGACTTTCGGCTCATGAAATACATGCTGAATTGTAGCATAGAGCTCGAACTGAATTTGGCCCACCTGTTCATCCGGTAGTCCTTTTACTCGCTCTGTTAATTCAGCCGTAAGGCGATCTGCTTCTTCTACGGTCCTGCTATCTCCCAATGCATCGATGAGTGTCACAATATGTTCAGGCATAGAGCGAAAGAAGGTGGCAAACAGTAGTCTTGTTTTTGTGGAGGGCAAGGAAAAAGACGTCTAAGAGAAAGAATTGTTCTCATACTGATCTATTCGTTTCTTCATATTTGCTGAGTATTATGTTTATTTTAATATAAGTGGCTGCGCCACGCCAAGCGCAGCATTATGATGAGAGTAGCGCCCCACTTCATCTGCGGGCTTTCGCGGGGCACACGCCGCTGCGCAAAGTGTGGTGCCGTCGCCCGGACTTGAACCGGGAAGCCCTGTGACGGGCAGGGGATTTTAAGTCCCCCGTGTATACCATTTCACCACGACGGCAAGAGTGCTTATAAACAATATCAGAGAATGATATATCTGCGAGTGATCCTGAGCGGAGCCGCAGCGGAGTCGAAGGACACCACGACGGCATGTCGTCTTCGTCTTTTCTGAGATTAGTATAAATTAAATACGCTGGGTGGGAAGGGATTGGGGATTGGGGGTTAGGGATTAGGATTTTCCAAATAAAAAATACCATTGTCCTAATCCCCAATCCCAAACCCCCAATCCCTCAAATCGGTAACGCCTCCAAAGCCATCTTCGGAAGCTGCTGCAAATGGCTCTTCTCTCCCACATCGAGCGCCACTCCTGTCTGAATATCCACTTCCTGCGCCACTACAATGAGGCGACGGAGGGTAGTTCCAATCGGTGTGCAGGTCATGAGGGTGGCAATTCGCTGGTCTGTGGGCTGATCGAGCACGGTGATATCCGAGGGACTCACTTCTTTCTTGGACCGCACGATGTAGCGGTGCTTATCGCCGTTGTAGTACACCCAGTACTCATCGCCGATGTCCAGGTCGTGCAGGCGAGCGAAGATGCTGTTGTACTTGCCGTGTGCCCAGGCGTAGTAGGAGCTGTGTCCTGTCACAAAGAAGTTGCCTGCCTGGCCCGGCTTTGCAGTCCCTGGGTAGTGCACTACTCCGTGCTGCAATGAATCCTGAATATCTTTTTCTACGGCTACCCAATCCTGCCGAAGGAGGGAGTCTGTCCGTGGGAGCACAATAGGCGCAATGAGATTCAGTTTTGGGATCAGAAGTTGGCTATCTGGCGGTCCTACTTCTGGGAGGAAGCTCGCAAGATTTCCTGCTTTACCTTCGGGCTTGGCGCCCAGCGGAGAAGCATTGGTCATTCCCATGGCAGCCGTGAGAGAATCAGTACTTTCTATGGATGGTGGCTCCATGAAGGTCTCAAGCTTCGCCTGCGCGATCTGCCAGAAGCTCTGGTAATTGAGCGACAAAAAGAGCACTACGAAAATACCCGCGAACGTTCCGCCGAATCGAACGGTGTCCAAGAGGAAGAGTGTGCCGCGGCTGTACTGCTTCACTGTATTTTTTTTGGCCGGAATCCACACCGGTTGCGACAGGAACCGCAGGAACTTTTTTGCGGTAGACATGGTGGCTTCTTCCAGTTCCAAGATCGCAGGCTGCGTCTGCAGCATGCTCTCGCGGTACTGACGCAGTCCTTCATCCAATGTCTCGCGAGTGAGTTTCTGCAATTTTTTCAGCTGATTCTGAACCAGTGGATCGGGTGCGCGAGCAACCGGTACAGGTTCCTGTAGTGGAGCATTCGCAATTGTTTCCTCTACCGTCACCCAACCCATGTCTGCCTCCGATGGAGTTTTCGTCAAAAGGCTGAAAGTGGTGAGCACTTCTTCTTCCTTCAAGGGTTCTGACGGCCAACTCTGCACAGGTGCCGCAGATGCACAGGCGCCGGGAAGAATAATATTCCCATCGGCGTCGTACGTAGCCCTGTGAACTGGGTTTCTAGACATCAAGACAGTATAGCAGGAAAATGGCTCTGGATCACGCGAAAATGGGGGTCAGGATAGCGAGAAAAGAGGGTCCTAACCAGTATTTCATCTCTTTCCTCGAGGTAACACTTTTTGGCTTTTAGAAGCCTTAATCAACCATTACACCCCCGCCTACTACTTCCTCGCCTCTGTAGAGCACCAAAGACTGGCCCGGAGCCTGAGGCGGAAGAGGGGATTCAAAGGTGAAAATGCCTTTCAATCCATCGTGGCGGAAGGTCCCTTTTTTTCGGAGCGAGAGAGACCGTGTGCGACACTCAAACGATGAAGGTTCGTTCATCTCCGGCTGCCACGATACCCAGCGAAGGTCTGTCACTTCCACTTCATGAATCATCTCCGAACCTTTTTCCGATACCACAAGTTCATTCGTCACCGGATTTTTTGATACTACTTCCAGTGGAATCTGCAGTCCGCCGATGCCAAGCCCTCGGCGCTGCCCCACGGTGTAGAGCGGGAGGCCCTCGTGTGTGCCAACCACTGTTCCATCACGACGTACTATATTTCCTGGCGTGATGGCATCTTGTAAGTGTCGCTTCAAAAATTCTTCCGGAGTTTTTTCCGGGAAGAAACATAAGTCCTGACTCTCTTTGTAATACTCATCAAACGGCACGCCGTAACGTTTGGCGAGCGCGTACACTTCAGTCTTCTGCATGCCGCCGAGAGGGAACAGCACAGAGCCAAGCTGCTCCTGGCTCAACCCATACAGGTAGTAGCTTTGATCTTTCTTCGGATCCACAGCCTCCAACAGTAAGTGACGATCCTCACCCGAGGATAATCGTTCAGTTGCCACGCGTGCGTAATGACCGGTTGCAAGCTTGTCGCAGCCGTACTCTTTCATGAGCTCCAAAAGCTTCCCGAACTTCATGGTGCGATTGCAGCGAATGCAGGGGTTTGGAGTGACGCCGTTTCTGTGCCCCTCCAAAAATGGATCCACTACTTCTCTCTTGAAGTCTTCCTCTAAGTCTACGATGTGCAGCGGAAATCCAAGCTTCTTCGCCACGTACGCCGTACGCGATGCCGTCTGTGCGTTGCAGCACTTACTAGGGAGCACCTGCGCGATGGCAGGAGCCAGGGGATCGGACCACAGAGTGAACCGCACGCCCACGAGCTCATGACCTTGCTCGCGGAGCATATGTGCAACCACGCTGGAATCGATACCGCCGGAAAGGGCGACGAGGATCTTCACAGACCGTATTTTGAGATATTTAAGCCAAAATCACAAGTTTTTATGGTATGAATCTTCAACAAGAAAATAGTTGTGTATTGAACAAATACTGTCATAATTTCCATATTCTCTGCGCCCACGCGGTCCGTTTTTCCTGCTTGCAGGAAAAGGATCCGATTCGCTCGTAGAGAAACCCCCTCGTCATCGCACCAGGGGGAATTTTTTGTTACTTTTCCCCGCACTATCCGTAGATTGGGTAGTGGCTTTTTGCCCGCCCTCTTTTAGAATTCCAGCAGATGACGACTATCGAAGAAGCACTGGCCTACTGGCAGCAGAAAAAATTGATCACTGCAAAAAAAGCAGAGGAGCTGCAGGCCAATATGCCGATTTCCAGCACAACATCATCCGATAGGGCCATTAGTATTTTTTCCGCAGTAGGAGCGATCCTTGTAGGACTCGGAGTCATCTTGTTTGTAGCCAGTAACTGGCAGTCGCTCACGCCGCTGTTTAAGGTAGCAATCTTGCTCTTGGGAATGATCAGCACGGGAGTGGCGGGGTACTACCTGGCGTACGAGAGAGGTGCGTACCAGAAAACGGGGATGGGACTGCTCTTCATTAATATTCTCATCTACGGAGCGAGTATTTTCCTCATCGCGCAGATCTATCATCTGCCTATCAACTTTTCACTCGGCGCATTTCTGTGGTTTTTCGGCGCTGTGTTCTTTGCGTATCTTCTTCAGTCCAAGCTCCATGGCTGGCTCTCTATTCCGCTCTTTCTCCTATTCCTTGGATGGACGTACTCATCTACGTCACATGTCGCCAATGAAATCGATTTTTTGGGTGATCCTACGCACAGTTTGCTGACACTCCTGCCTGCGATTTCCGTAGGATTCTTTTCGTTGTCGTTGCTTCATAAGCGTTACAAAGACACGCAGTTTGCAGTGTCTACACTCTTCAATTGGGCAGTGTTCCTGGCTATTTTTATTCTAGTCTTCAGTGCTGCAGACAAAGTAGTGTTCTTCAATTTCCTGCACATCACCCTGAACCCCATCGTCTTAGCCACCATCCTCGTGGCACTTGGTTTGTTTGTGCTCGCTTTCCTGCACGGAAAATTTGAAACCGCTCAGGGGAAGTGGGGGCTCCTCGCTTTTGTGCTGTACCTCACATTCCTTTTGTTGCTTGCTCAGGTGCCTACATGGTTTGGCTATCCGCTGTCTGTGATGCAAGGCTCGGTGTACATGGAGAGTGAGAGCTTCCTGCTCACAGCACTCTTTGTCTTGCACGTCGTCCTTGTGCTGGTATTTCTTCTTACAATTATCTGGTACGGCACGCTGCTGCGCATGGCTTCGGTCATTAACTTAGGGATGATGGGCCTCGCGTTTACTATCATCATCCAGTACTTCTCCTGGGCCTTTAGTCAGCTCGATCGCTCGGTGGCGTTTATTCTTGGAGGTATATTCATTCTCATTCTCAGTGCCGCATTGGAACGCCAGAGGAGACATATTCTTTCTTCATTCTCATGAACCGCCGCATATTTTTTCTCATCGGCTTGCTCATAGAATGCGTCGCGGTGTTTGGATTGCTGCTTTCCTACGTGTACATGACCGCCACGGGCACGGCTATCACACTGCAGACAGCTCCTATAGATCCACGGTCCTTCCTTCGCGGAGACTTTATGGCTCTGGATTATGAGGCGGGCCAAGATGCTCCCGTGAGCGAGTATGGACTCGTGAAGTACGTGATATTGGAAAAAAATGGAGAGCTGTATGAGCGCGTAGCTATTTCAGACACAAAGCCTTCCCTACAAGAAGGACAGGTATGTCTTCGAGGAGTCACGCAGTACAGAACCATTTCTTTCCCCGATCTCAGCCAGTACTTCATTCCAGAAAACACCGGTAATGCCTTTGCGGAGAATGCGGCCGGGAGATACTTGTACGTGGACGCGGCCGTGGATGCTCGTTGCCGCAGCGTGATTCGCGGAGTGAGAGTGGGAGAGAAGATCCCGGAATCCGAGTTGATCGATACCTTTGACCCCAGACCTATTGATCCTCCTTTTGAAGAAAAGCCAATCGAAGGTGGTACTACGGAAGCTGCCCAGTGAATGTAGCTCCTAGGGCTCTAGTCATGGTAGGGTAGGGGAGCATGATAGAACCTATTCGAGCGCTGGCTTTGGAATATGACGAACTGATGCGAAAAGTGCAGGAACCGGAGGTTTTAAGTAACCCCAAGGAAATTGCGAGGCTCGGGAAACGCATGTCAGACCTGGAACCCGTCAAAGGCCTCCTAGCGGAGTACGAGCAAGCGCAACGCGCCATCGATTTTGCAAAGGAAACGCATGA
The DNA here is from genome assembly GCA_964628805.1 of uncultured Candidatus Peribacteria bacterium. GTDB lineage: Bacteria > Patescibacteriota > Gracilibacteria > Peribacterales > Peribacteraceae > CAZVOK01. The sequence goes on from CAZVOK010000001.1 coordinate 213,222, forward strand.
GGATCCAGAGATGGCAGCGATGGCAGAGGAGGAAGCCATAGCCGCTCGCAAAATTCTTCCAGAACTGGAGAAAAAGATGCGTGCGTATCTCATCCCCAAGGATCCGGATGATGATAAGAGTGTAATTTTGGAAGTACGGGCCGGTGCAGGTGGAGACGAAGCAGCATTATTTGCGAGCGAGCTTGTACGTATGTACCTGCGTTTTGCAGAAATCCAAGGATGGCAGACAGAGTTGATCGATATGTCTGAGGCAGAAGCTGGAGGTATTAAAGAAGCGTCTTATAAGATTGATGGAGTGGGAGCCTATGGAGAACTGAAGTACGAATCTGGTGTGCATCGCGTACAGCGTATTCCTGCCACGGAAAATAAAGGCCGTGTGCACACCTCTACAGCCACGGTGGCCATTCTTCCGGAAGCGGAAGAAGTGGATCTTACTATTCGCAATGAAGACCTGCGTTTCGATACCTACCGCGCCAGTGGTGCCGGGGGTCAGCACGTGAACAAGACCGAGAGTGCCGTGCGTATCACGCATCTTCCTACAGGAGTGTTTGTGGCGTGCCAGACAGAACGCAGTCAACAGAAGAACCGTGTGCTGGCGATGAACTTACTCCGAAGCCGCCTGTACGCAGCCGAGCAGGAACGACTGGCGAAAGAGCGAGGAGACATGCGTTCCGGCCAAATCGGCTCCGGAGACAGAAGCGAGAAAATTCGCACGTACAATTTTCCTCAGGACCGCCTGACGGATCACCGAGTGGGAGAAAACTTCAGCAACTTGCCTTCCATCATGGAAGGAAACATTGGCGATATGCTGAAGACGATTCAGGAAAAAGTGATGGAGGAGAAGCTGTCTTCTTTGAAGATTTGAGTAAAAATATCAAAGTTACAAATGTCAAATTTCAAAGAAAGGATAAATGGCAATTTTAAAATTTAAATCATTCGTTCAAATTTCTTTGATATTTGTAGCTTTGTTATTTGTAATTTAAGACATCATTTGTCTTTCTTTTGCTCGGACGCAATTGCGGATGAGGCTTGCGACAGTCATGGGTCCGATGCCTCCCGGAGTAGGAGAAATAGCGGAAGCGATAGCTTTCACTTCATCGAATTTCACATCTCCTTTCAGTCCTTCTTCATCACGGCTCATGCCGATGTCGATGACGACAGCGCCAGGCTTTACCATGTCTTTGGTAATCATCTCGGGATTTCCTACAGCGACACACAGAATATCAGCCTGCTTGGTGAATGATCCCAAGTCCGCAGTTTTACTGTGACAAAAAGTGACGGTGGCATTTCTATTCAAAAGCATCACGGCTAAAGGCTTTCCTACATTGTTGCTGCGGCCCACTACCACTGCATGTTTCCCTACAATAGAAATCTTGTAGTGTTCCAACAACTGAATCACGCCTGCCGGAGTAGCTGGCGGAAGATCTTCGTACTCCGTAGAGAGAAACATTTTGCCGAGGTTATATGCGCCGAAACCGTCGATGTCTTTTTTAGGATCAATGGCGCGAATGATTTGTGGAACATGCGGCTCCAAATGTTTTGGAAGTGGCAATTGAATGATGAAACCTGCTACATCTGCATCGGCATTCAGCTCATCGATAACATTTAGTAGCTCTTTCAATGTAACATCTTCTTTGTAGTGTCTGTGGTCGTACCTCATACCTACGGCATCACAGCTTTTGGTTTTCTGCTTGATGTAGCTGATGCTGGCAGCATCGAAACCCACCTGCACAATCGTGAGCTTCGGATCCAAAGTCTTCACCTGCGGCTTCAGGGATTCCAGCAGTGCATCAGCTGCTTCTCGGCCGTTGAGGAGTATTGCGGACATGTTGAGAGTATAGGGTTTAGATGTGGATTTGCCTATAGGGCGTGAGGGGATTGGGGGTTGGGGATTTGGGATTAGGATTGGAATTTTTACTTATTCCTCACCTCTCACGGATACAATTTCCCATATCTTCGCCGCAATATCTGGTTTTTCTCCTTCAGTGTCTACTATGGCAATCGATGCATCTGAAGCTGCAAGCATCTTATATGCAGCGTGTACTTTTTCCTGCAGGTCGCGCTTCTCAAAAGAGTCGTTGAATGATCTGCGGGACAGGCGTTCCATGCAGACATCTATAGATGGAAGAGCGAAGATTGTGACATCGGGTTTCAAGAAAATTGCATTCATCTGCGTGAGCCAATCTTCATCGAGGCCCAGTGCTTTGCCGTAAGCGATGGTGGAATAACTGTAGCGATCGCAAATGACTATTTTCCCAGCACTGAGTGCAGGCAGCACAACATGCTCCATGTGCCACGCGCGGTCGGCGGTGAAAGCAAGCTGGATTGCAGCCGCTGGAATCTGTGTACCGCTTTTCAGTTGTTCGCGGATCCAAGATCCGATGGGTCCATCCGTAGGTTCTGCAGTCAGCAATACCTCTTTTCCTTCAGCCTGAAATCGTTCGGCCAGAAGCTTACTGTGCAGAGTGGTGCCAGAGCCATCGGGGCCGTCCAGGACGATGAAGGGGGCTTTCATGCCAAATATCATACATTCTCCCTGGAAAATTCATACGAGGAATCTATAGTGAATGCATGAGCACCGAGCGTTTACCGGACGACCCGGAACTCTTTTCTGGATTTACGGCGAGACAAGTTCGTTGTGATTATCGGTGTGAGCTTGGAGTGCAGGCAAGTGCGTTGGATGAATTGGACAAACATCGAGAAGCATTACGTCAAATGGAGCAGGAAAGAGTGGAAGGAGTGCAGAAAAATATTCGGCAAAGAGCTGCAGATATTCTGGAAAAGTTACATCGAGCGTACGACAGAGTATTTCACATTCTGGAATTCAAAGAGCATCTGGCTTTACTCTTTAAGCGGTATGAAGTGGAAAATCCAGCTCTGCTAGAGCACATCGATCGCACGCATCCTTGCAGGAAGGATTTGAAGAAAATCACAAGGAAGCTCCGTGAACTTGCGGAAAAGAGAGATGAAGATGTGCGGCGCATGAAGCTTCTCTTGCATGTGGCATCACGATTGGCAGGGGCGGATCATAAAATGCAAAAAGATGAAAAGCAGGTATTGAAGAGCATGCTATCTGACAGACGGTGGAAGAAACGTTTGAAGAGGGAGGCGAGTCGTCGGACAGAAATGGACCGTGAAAATGGTGGGAGTTCTACAGCCGAATAGAACCGATTTTTTCGCATCATTTATTCATAAAGCAGGCATCAATCATTTTAAATACCTTAGCGTGGCCATACCTGCAGCGCGGTCGTGTAAGAATAATCTCATGACCCAACGCCACCCCGTTCAACAAAACGCTACGATGTTCGTGACGACCAATTGCATGGATCGCCGTCCCATTTTTCATGATCCGGCTTTTGCTCGCGAGGCGGTGGAATGTTTATACAGAGTAAAGAAATTGCACCCGTTTTATTTGTATGGATTTGTGATCATGCCGGATCATTGTCATTTTCTTATGAATGTTCCGGCACCGGAGACAATGGCGAATGTTATAGGGACGTTCAAATCGGGTTTAACCTTTGATACAGGTGTGCCACGTATGTGGCAGGGTAGGTATCATTGTAGGATTATCGAATCCAATGCCGTCAGGGTGTTAACGTATATTCATAATAATCCGGTTGTAGGAGGATTGGTGAAAAATCCGCAAGATTATCCATGGTCATCGGCATCGGGGATGTGGGAAATCGATCCGTTGGGATACGAATAAAAATAAAAAACCTCCACAAACGCAACCGCACCCGTCCCCGGGTGCGGTGGGTGTAACGTCATAAACCGTAAAACATAAACATATACAAAAAACGACCCGTGAACCGCATTACGCAAAGCGCACCCGCGGAGGGGTGCGCCTGCGTTTTATATCGTTTTTCATCACCTACCCATTTTTATTTAAAACCCGCCCATTCCCCCCATTCCATCCATGCCTCCCGGCATTGGCATAGGCTCTTCCTTCTTTGGGATCTCCGTGACTGCCACTTCCAAGGTGAGGAACATGGCGGCAATGGAGGCTGCATTCTGCAGGGCTGTGCGCGTGACTTTCTTTGGGTCGATGATCATCGCTTTCACGAGATCTTCGTACTCTTTGGTCATAGCGTTGTAGCCGGTGTTGCCTTTGGATGTACGAACTTTTTCTACAACTACTTTTCCTTCCACTCCTGCATTGTCCGCAATGTGGCGGCAAGGTGCTGTGAGTGCGCCTTTGATGATATCGACTCCAATCTGCTCATCGCCGTTCTCTACTTTCACTTTGGAGAGCGCATCGATGGCGCGGATGTATGCTGTTCCTCCTCCTGGGACAATTCCTTCCTCAGCGGCAGCGCGGGTTGCAGAGAGTGCATCTTCCACGCGGTGCTGCTTCTCTTTCTGTTCTACTTCTGTAGCGGCACCTACTTTGATGACAGCCACTCCGCCGCTCATTTTGGCCAGGCGCTCCTGGAGCTTTTCTTTGTCGAACTCGGACTTGGTGCTGTCCAAGGAAGCCTTGATCTCGTTCATGCGGGATTCAATATCGCGCTTGTTGCCGCCTCCGTCGATGATCATGGTGGCGTCCTTCGTAGCAGTGACACGGCGTGCGGTACCTAGATCCTCGATGGTCGCATTTTCCAATTTCAAACCAACTTCCTCGCTGATGACGCGTCCACCTGTGAGAGCGGCAATGTCCTTGAGGATTTCCTTGCGGCGATCACCAAAGGCAGGAGCTTTCACGGCGAGTGTCACAAATGTTCCGCGGATTTTGTTCAAGACGAGCGTGGGGAGAGCCTCTCCTTCCACGTTCTCCGCAATGATTACGAGTTCCTTGCGACCTTTCTGAGCAAGAGCCTCCAAGAGAGGAAGAATTTCCTGAATGGAAGAAATTTTCTTGTCTGTCAGAAGAATGTATGGACGCTCGAACACGGCCTTCATGCTGGTGGTATCCGTCACAAAGTATGGAGAAATGTAACCCTGGTCGAATTGCATTCCTTCTACGAATTCTTTTTCGATACCCAGTGTCTGACCGGATTCTACGGTGACTACTCCGTCTTTACCCACTTCATCAATCACTTCTGCAATCACAGCACCAATCTCTTCATCCTGAGCGGAGATAGTAGCCACGGCTGCGTACTCTTCTTTCTTAGACACAGTCTTTGTGATGCTCTCCAGGTACTCCGTGACCGCATCTACTCCTTTCATGATTCCGTTCTTGATGGAGATGGCATTTTTTCCAGAGCCCAAGTGTTTCAGTCCTTCCTGCATGATGGCGTGAGCCAAGACAGTAGCAGTAGTGGTTCCGTCTCCTGCGGCATCATTGGTTTTGGTGGCAGCTTCCTTCACCATCTGGGCGCCCATGTTTTCGTATGGATCAGCCAGTTCGATTTCTTTGGCGACAGACACGCCGTCTTTAGTGACCGTAGGTCCGCCGTATTTTTTTTCGATGCACACATTGCGGCCCAGAGGACCCATGGTGGCGCTCACGGCTTGAGCGAGCTTGGCGACTCCTTTGAGGAGTTTTTCACGTGCTTCGTTTCCGAAGATGAGTTGTTTTGCAGACATAAGAGAGAAGAAGAGAAAAGAAATGGGTAATTAAGCGCGGACGATGCCGAGGATGGAATCCACGTGCAGCACTTTCACTTCTACGTCCTTGCCTTCCACGGATTTCAGCTTCACATCATCACCTGCGTATTTTCCAAAGAGTACTTTGTCGCCCACTTTCAGGTAGTCGTGAGGATTCACGGCATCCTTGCCAATGCCTCCTTTGCCGAGCGCCATCACCACTCCTTCCTGAGGACGTTCGCCCGTAGCGGTATCGGGAATGACGATGCCGGATGCAGTGGTCTGTTCTTTTTCCATAGGACGAACAACCACGCGGTCACCCAGTGGTTCAATACTGACCGCGAGCTTCACGGAATCTTTCGCAGTTGCCATAGTAAATGGGGAAGAAAGAGAAATAAGAGAGAATCGGTCACATGTGTGAGATTCTTAGTTCCATTATCAGTCTAAAAACTTGAGTGCTAATCGTCAAGGGGCTTTGGTGGCAAATGCCTGTCACGAAGGAAACACTACTGCGTCTTAGTAAAAGTATGCGCGGATATAACATTTTTCTTGGGCTGTTTACGGTCACTGCGGTAGTGGCTGCTACGTGTGTGTCTGTGTCGTGGGCACAGGAAGAGCAGGGGAGTGACTCTTTGCCACTGACAGCCGGAGTTCAGCAGATTCCCAACCGCACGAGCAGCTTTCAAACAAACCTGGAGATGTCTGACTTCGGACAAGGCAGTATGTTCGGCAACCCTGAAAATGCAGTACCTGTGGCAGTTTCTTCCGCTGCAGGTGTATCTTCTTCAGAAGCGCAGCCACGCTTGCTCTACCGGCCGTTCAACCGCAGCAGACGCTGCCGCATCAATAGCGTGCTCAATGACATCGAAGAACGATACTTATTCTGCGGCGATGAAGGCGTGACATTTCCTGTGCTGATCTCCGGTGACTGTCCTGTGTCTGCCTGTATTCTGGATGCGCAGACCGATAACCAAAAACTCGGGCCCATTTTTACGGATAAATAAACGAAAGTTTTTCCAGTATCGTGCGTCTTACAGTACAGATGTCTCTTTCTTCTTCTGATTATGGCAACCGCTACGAGTCCCAAGAAAAAGCACACCGCAGGATCCATCCTCGATAGTGTTGGCTGGATGATAGGCCAGGCAGCACTGCCGATCCCCGATGACCTAATGCCTGGAGCTAAGAAGAAAAAGAAGAGCAAAAAATAATCCTACTCTTACTCTTTCACGCACGTCCCGCCTGCATCCGGAAAGTTTCCATCGTACTTGCAGGACAGACCGTCTTCACATTGAAAGCCGGCAATGCCACCGCAGAATTCGCCGAGCTTAGCCTTGGGTCTTTGTGCTATTGAAGACACACTCTCTGAGGATTGCGACAGTGAAGATTGCATGCTTGAAGATGTGTCAGATGAAGATGAAAATTCGGAAGAGACTTCGCTTGAAGAAGAGGAATTCTGTGTTGTGTCTGGAGTTGTGGTGCCCGGAGTACAGGCGGCAAGTACCAGAGTAAACAGTGCGATGGAGAAAGTTTTGGACATGAGTGGAAGGGGGAAAATCGAGGTGATAGTGCTTCTACGGGAAACAAGAAAAATTGTAACACGAAAAAGCGGCTTCTTCCCCCGAAGTGCCGCTTTTTCTGTGGTGATGTGCCTGCTCTTACGGACGCTTTCCAGCGGGTGCAGGTTCTATAATGTAATTCTGTTTCGGGGCAGTGACCGTCCTGCGCGATGGACGGATGGCGTGGACCGGAGCGGGAGTAGCTTCTGGGAGTGCCCAAGTAGGAAGCTGCGGAGCGTTCCAGCGGAACCGATACTCTTTGCCGCTGAATTTATCGCGACCCTGAGTAAAGTATTCGCCCTTCTCGGCAATCTGCGCGAAGTTCTCTGTGAGGTCATAGAGGTAGCGACCGATTCCCCACTGGACTCCTGCGCGCTTCATAGCGTCGCTGAGTCCGCCTTTTACAGATTCAATATCTGTATTTTCGGCGCCGTCCCACTTGGTGACCCATTCACCATTGACGCAGATGCTGATGCCGCAGAGCACACCGTGCTTATCGCCCACTTTCCATTCGCGGAATTCATTGCGCCAGTTTTCCGGTCCGCACACTTCATCCAAACGATTCTGGATGGCGCGGTTGGTGATGTAGGCAAGGACTGTGCCGTAGGGTTTTCCGGAAATAGTGTATCCGGCTCGTCCGATGCGCCATTCGACATCTTCGGAGGAGAATTTGTCTGAAAGTCTATCGAGGTTCATAAAGGGGTGAGAAAAATGGAAGTAAAGGAGGTGAAGAAAGAACGGAGGAGGTAATAAAGGAAAAAGAAGTAAAATAAGATAGTAAACACAGTATGGTGTACGATCGTACACTAATCAAGAAAAAACATAGGAATTTCTTTGGAAACCCAGTATTTCCAATTTTCCCCAAGGGTTGTTACACTGACGCCGCTTCGTTTAAATGCGAAGCATTGATCTTTGTTGCCACTGTGCCCAGATGGCGGCCCTTCGGTTTGACTCAGGACCGTTCGCAGATAGGCATATTCTCAATTGTTCTTTTTAAATCTTCGTGCCCAGATGGCGGAATTGGTAGACGCGCACGCTTCAGGAGCGTGTATCTTTACGGATGTGGAGGTTCGAGTCCTCTTCTGGGCACCATTTAACTTAAAATTTATGTCTGAAGAATTACAAGATTTTGATGCTAAAGAAGAAGAAATTTCTGAATGGGCAGAATTTATAGCAAATCATCCTCCTGGTCATGGTAAGCCAGTTCATGTTAAAAATTTGCACAGCTATTGGTCTTCTGTAGGACATTTAAAATTTCCTGATATAGAGCTTTATTGTGAATCTCCTAAATGTGAAGGCAAACGCTGGTTTCATACAAAAGATCCGCCAGAAACCGAGCTTTATGGAATTAGCTGGGAATCAATTTTATTAAATTATGAATGTAGAAACTGTGGTGAAACAAAAAAGCGTTATTGGTTTGATGTTTCATCACAAAATTTAGAAGATGGCTCAGGATTTGTCGCTAAGAATGGAGAAGACCCCCCTTTTAGGCCTTATGTTCCTCGTGGAGTTTATCGAATATTTAAAGATGATAAATTACTTTTTGAAAATGCTCGAAGTGAAGAAAATCAGGGTAAAGGGATTGGTGCCTTTGCTTATTATAGAAGGATAGTTGAAAATCAAAAAAATAGAATTATAGATCAGGTTATAAAAGTAGCAGACAAGGAAGGAGATCAAGATCTAGTTAAAGATTTAGTTGAAGCGAAAAATGAAATAAGTTTTTCTAAGGCGGTTGAAACTATTAAGGAGCACATACCTGATTCAATTCGAATAGAGGGAAAAAATCCATTAACACTTTTACATCAAGCTTTAAGTAAGGGAATACATGCAAAAACAGATGAAGAATGTCTTAAATTAGCTGGTAATATACGAATTATTTTGTCTGAATTGGTTTTAAGAATAAATACGGCTTTAGAAGATAAGAATGAAATTACAAAAGCATTGCATGATTTAGAGAGTTAATATTTTATTAAAGAGGCCACCCTTCCCCAAGGCGGCCTCTTCCTGTTCTTCTTTCTCTACATTTGGTTCAATTTACTCCGCAACAGCGTCTGAGCTCTTTATCTTGAACATGAAGTTGCCCTTGGTAGGGAGTGTGAATCCTTTTTCCTCTGCAAGTTGCTCAATCGTCTTTCCGCTGCTGAGAGCTGTTTGCAATTCAGTCTCCGTCATACCGAGTTCATCAGCGAGGTGTCCCATGCCGCGCATGATTTTTACTGGAAGCGTGATGCCTTTCTCTGCGGCGATCTGCTCAATGGTTTTTCCGGATTCCAAAGCCGTCTTCAGTTCCACGGGAGTCATTCCCAGTTTGACTGCAAAGTCACCAGGACCGTGGTGTCGTTCGTCGTGTCCACCTTTTCCAAAGCCCATGTGCATCCCAGACTTCAGGTCTGGATTGGCAGTGATAGCTGCATCAATGGTAGCGCGCATCGCCTCATGTGCTGCTTGCACTGCGGCCTGACGCTGAGTCTCATCGGTGATAGCGGCAGCTCCTGTAAGAGCATCTTTGTGCGTTTGGACTGCAGACTTCTGAAGCGAGACTGCTGCGTCTACATTCGCTAAAAACGCAGTATCTCTATCGATCATTTCCTGGATAGTTTCTTGAGTGAATGGAGCGCGAATTTTATTGAAAATGGATGAGACTGTGGAGGATGTACTGGACGTTGCCTCCTGAGCTCCCGTGACTTGTGCCAGGAGCGGGACTGCCACCATGACGGTGGCAATGCCGGACACAGCACCGAGGGTGAAAGATTTTTTCATAAGATATGAGTGAGTAAGAAGTAGTGGATAAAAATGTCTGTCGCGACAGTGGGTACTATATGGGCCGTGTCTTAAGGGTGGATTAACGACTGAAAACCCTCTCCCCAGGGGAGAGGGTTTGGGTGAGGGGGACAAAACAGATACAATACGCTGCTATGTACAAAGACCTCGCACCCCATCCAAAACTTGCTTTTGCCAAAGAGCTTCGACAGAACCAGACACCTGGAGAAAAGGTTCTGTGGTCAAAGCTACGAGGAAACAAATTCCATGGATTCAAGTTTCGTCGCCAAGTGCCCATCGGTCCCTACATTGTAGATTTCTTCTGTGTAGATAAAAATCTTGTGATTGAAGTGGATGGAGATTCTCATTTTCAACCTGGAGCACAGGAGAAAGATGCTATCAGGGAAGCATTTCTCGTCAGCCGACATCTGCGTGTCTTGAGATTTGGAAATAGGCAGGTAGTGGAGTCTTGGGAGTGGGTACTAAGCGAAATAAGAACGGCTCTGAAATTATCATTGCACTGACCCCCTCACCCAAACCCTCTCCCCCGGGGAGAGGGCTTTTTGTTCGTGTTTGTTTTTAGTATTTTCAAAGCCCCTCTGTATAAGAGGGGCTTTTGGAATTTTTGTAGAGTGTATGAAGAATTATTTTTGATTCTCGCGCATCGTCTTCAACGCCTTTCCCCAGTTCATGACCTGCGTCAGCATCGTCTGAGAACTTCTCATCAAACTCTCATCTGCTTCAGGCTTCCATTCCATTTGTCCAAAAGCATAGCCGCCAGGGATGAGGACTGCAGCACGCACGTCGGCAAGCTGGAGTTCGCCGGCGATGAGGCGGAGGTTCTCTACGGCGCGGGCACCGGAGGCACTGCCGTAGCTCACAAATCCTACAGCTTTGTTGTTCCAGCCTTTGTACACGTAGTCCATCGCGTTCTTCAGTACGCCGCTCGTGGCGTGGTTGTACTCTGGAGATACGATGATGAAGGCGTCTGCATCTTCAATCTTCGCAGTCCATTTCTGTACAACTTCATTGTCGTACGATCCTTGCAAGTACGAAGGCGACACAGCTTCTGCAAAGAAGGGCATCGGGTAATCCTTGAGATCCAACACTTCTACTTCTGCATCTTCTAACTTTTTTGCTTCTTCAGCAATCCACATGGCAGGTTTATCGGCAAAGCGGCCGTCGCGGATGCTACCGATAATAACTTTGATTTTTAGAGACATACGAAAATAGGGAGAAAATATAAGTAAGTAGACGGCTATGTTATCACTTACTTACAGAGAGTGATAGGAAGAATCACTTGACCTATCGTCTGCGTGACGCCTTTGCGGCTTGAATATCGGATGGTTCTTCAATGCTCCATCGAATGGTTTTCTTTCTGCTCGCTCGCACATCGGCACGGAGTTGCAGAAGCTTTTCATCACCACGCTCCAGTACCAATCCAGGATCGAATTCTATGAGAGCACTACTTCCATCCAGCTGCGGAAGAATTTTCGAGAGAGTGTCTCCTCGGCTGCTTTCCAGGGACAAGTTCTGCAAGTCCGCATCAGAGGCAGAGCCTTGGTTGGTGAAGAGCACAGATGATACGACGAGGTCGCTCGATCCTGTATTTTTCAGGAGTAACCGTGCAACCACTACACTTTGCCCGTAGTAAATATCTCCTAGAACTGGGCGGAACTCTGCGCTGATAGAAGCATCGCTGGAACTACTCGGCGTGACCTGCAGAGCAGATTTTTTTACGGATGATTGTGTGATCACTGCATTTCCAGCACTTGTTTCCACCTCTGTCACTTCAAACGAATGCTGCGATCCGGCAGCTGCACCGGAGGACATGTCTGCGTACACAGTGATGTCACTACTTCCACATTTTTTGATGGTCACCGAACGAAGCGGCACGCGTGTGCTTGTCTCTTTGCTCCGAAGCACAACACTTCGAGATTTCCGAGCAGTGCCTTGCATGGCGTACACTCGCAGGAAATCCGATGATGCACCGAGCCCTGTGCGCTTGAGTGTTACTGAGGACACGGTGACATCTTCCGTACAAGGAATCTGAAGTTGAATAGCGGCGATGCCTACCCTCTGTGCGCCCTGCGGTACGGTGCTCTTTCCAAAAAGTGGTGTCACTGTGGCAGTGACTGAGGTCGATGCTGTGGCTGCATGCACAGCACTTGCAGGAAGCATCAGCAGACACAAAGTAGAGAGAGCGAGAGTGCGAAGAGGGGTCATGGACCAAGTGTGCCAAAGCCTTTTGTGAAAGTCTTTCATTTATTATCTTTTCTTTGTGCTTCAAAAAACCCCTCTACTGGAGAGGGGTGTGTACCCAACTTCTTTCTAAGTGATTTTACTCTGCAGAAGAGGAAGAAGAGCGAGTGTGACGAAGAGAAGGCTTCTGCGCCTTGGTTACTTTGCGAACGGCGCGGATAGATGTTTTCTTTACAGGCGCAGACTGGCGAAAGTTTGCACTGGATGCAGAGCGGGAAAGTGCGCGAACTTTTGGCATAGGCAGGGGACTATACATGGATGCTGCCTGGGAAGCAGGATACTGATCCTGCGAAAGACCAAAGGCTGTCAGCTGAGCGCTGTACACTATAGAGAGCGCAACGAATCCCACGGAAAGTGCGAACGTGCGTGGCTTATGGAAGTGAGACATGAAAGAAGTGGGTATGGGTGTAGAAATCCAAATAGTATAGCAAAAATACGATTTTTTCGCAATTCAAATAGAGAATCCAAGCGTAGGAAGTCTGGATCTTTGGGGATCTGACATCCATACTGCGCGCGGTATGTACCTCGCAGCACTTCCAGTATTGATGGACGGAGGAACAATTCTCCTTCTTTTGGGAAGTGTGCTCTGGAAAGGCGGAAAAGCACTGGATATGACGTGGCTCCTGGGCCTTTTGGCCGTGAGCGTGACACTCCTTTCCTACCATTACGACCGCCGGATGAAACGGGAAACCAAGGTCACCGAGGTGTCCATCTACCCGTGGCTCATAGCACTTTTCTACCTCGGCTGGAGCATCGCAAGCTTTGTGATGTCCAAGACGCTCAATTACGGGCTGGATGAAATTCTCCGAGATACCTCCTTAATTCTCTTCCTTTTTTGGATGACCAGACGCGTGAAGCGTGAGGATGGTGCCTTGTTCCTAGAGCGCATGATGGTCACTATTTCCATTGCGGCCTTGGTTGCGTGTGGCATCGGCATCGCCGTGTACTCGGTGCAGCCTGTGAGCCGGTTTGTCGGAACATTTTTCGATCATCGGTTCTCCACAGACTACTGGCCCAACGCGTGGGCGGAGTATTTGCTGATTGCTTGGCCGGTAGTATTTTTCTGGATTCGAAAGCAGATTCTGCCATTCCGGATGGTAGTCCTTGGTGTGATATTCGGATGTTTGCTCCTAAGCTTTTCCCGTGGAGCACTCTTGAGCCTTGCCGTGCAGGGAACACTCTTCCTGCTGTTCCTAGGAATCACTGCCTTCAGGCGCAAGGCCTTAAGTGCTGTAAAAATATTGAAAGAACTCAGTGTACTCGCTGTGTCTGCTGCGGTAGCGGTGGGAGTATTTTCCGGAGTGAATGTGCTGCGTTCTCAAACTCACGAGGTGCAATCGGTGCAGGAAAAAGTGACGTTCACAGCGGACGAGGGAAAGTCATCCATCAATGAACGGTCCGAATTCTGGAAGCAATCATTTGAGCTCTCCAAGGAGCGTCCGCTCTTTGGATGGGGTCTCTACAGCTTCCGGTTTGTGCAGCCGCGTTTGCAAACAGATGTGTTTGTGACATCGGATCATCCGCATAACGTGTTTCTGAAACTTGCGATGGAGAGAGGCTGGCCTGCGGCCGTATTCTTCTTCCTCCTAGTGTTAGGTGCGTTGGGCACAGGTATTCGCATGCTCTTCAAAAAATCTCTGCCATCCGTTCACGCATGGGGGATTCCTGTGGCACTCACAGGCATCGTGGGTGTGATGCTGCACTTGCAGCTGGACTACAACTTGCAGTTCGTAGGTATCGCACTGCCGTTCTTTTTGATGCTCGGATACCTCTACTCATTCTTATCTTTCAGTGGATTTATAGAAATGAAGAGAGGGCTCGAGTGCGGGCTCGCCGCATGCTTGTGCTTGGTGCTGTTGGCCGAAGGAATCTTTTTAGGGCTCTCCTCCCTCGGCCGCCGCGATGAAGCGAGAGGGGATTACCAGGGAGCGCTCTACTGGTACGCACTCTCACGTTTCCAGCTTTTCACACGCGACATGCACTTGAGCCGCACGCAGCTGTACTTAGATCACGGAGATCTGGATCAGGCATCGGAGGCGCTGAATCAGTACTTCCTGCAAAACTCAGAAGACGCTCGCGCGTTTATCCTTCAAGGTGACATCGCACGATACCAAGAGAGTTTTGTGACTGCGCAGGCATCGTACGAAGAAGCATACAAACGAGGGCGATACAATTACCTCCCGCCCATAGAGGGACTCATCATCACCATGAAAGAAACCAGGCAAACGGAGAACTTGAGAAAGCGAAAAGCGGAGTTTGATGCAGTGATGATGAAATACGCCGAAGCGATTTTGCAAAATAGCCACTTCATCGCCCTCTCGCAGAACGTGGAAGAGTTTGCTCAGCTGACGACCATGATGTCGCTCACGTATCCGGAGGACATCACGCGGTACAAAGAGCTGCGTCAGAAAGTAGTGGCTCAGGCTTCGGAAGAACGCGAAAAATTCTCTGCACGCACTCCCGGATACCTGTGGTAAGGAAATAAATATTTTGGCTTATAGAAGCCATAAATTATTCCCATGATACTCGATAAAATTACATCACTTTTTCCTAGTAAATACTAAAATACAAAAATGAGATAAGTCAAAATTCCGTATACTCAAAGTATAGTTTACTCATCACTCGATCTACGTAAATTTTTGGGAATCCAAAAACCCTGTAACACGGTCAAAAACTCCTCCTTCGCCGCGCGAAGGTGTTGGAGTAGGGGATTGCTTCTGAGTCGCTTTCCGGCAACCGATGCGGCGTCACTCCTGTCTCTTCAGCTTAGGACCGGAAGAGTCATCACCATATTGATAGCGAGAAAGGTGATGAGTAGCGCGTGCATGAGCACAAGCGGGAGTGAAGCGCGTTTTGCGAGGGGCTTCACAGGGATCATAGGACTCCTCCCAAGAGAGAGGTGAGGTAGTCTACCCAGGGGGAGAGTCTTGTCTAGGGGTGGGGGAGGAACTATTCTATTCTTTTGATACTGAATCGCTGATTTGATGGATAATTTTCATGAATAAGAGGAATACGTCGCAAGGAACTTTATGCAGTGAGTACCTTGTTAGAAAATGTAAAAATGGTATGGTGTTATTGGTGAAGGATAGTACTAGTTTGCTCACCCTCTGGAGAACTATCGTGCAGCCGATTCAGTATGCCGGGTACGTGCTGGTTGCTGTCAGCTTCGGCCTCCTCGCCTGGGCGCGTGTCACTCACAGACGAGCGAAATCACCGCTCACTCTGGACGAAGAGAAGAAGCAGGCGAAAACGCGGGTCGTGTACAGGCTCCTGGAGTGTGCGCTGACGATGATTCTGGGACTGGTGTTCCTCTGGAACCCGTTCTGAGTCTGTCGCTGGCAATGTCCATCACCTTCGGGGCAGGCTGTGTCTGCTCCGATTATTTCAAGTGTCTTTTCGCGGATAGGTCATTATTTGTGAAAAATAGAAAAAAGTTTATAGTAATCTTGGTGAGGGAATGGGAGGAACTGTCCTCTTGTTCCAGATCTCTAACCCGGAGAAGACAGTGAACACGGCCCTTCTGGTAGTGGCGCTTCTTCTGGCCGTGGGCTCCAGTGTGGCTGCCTACCGGGCAAGCCATTCGAGGACCGCCTGGGGGAGGCAGCACGAGGCCATGCTCAAAAGCGGCGAGAGTGCCATGGCAAAAGGCGACAGGCCGAGCAACCACTACTCCTATCTGGATGCAGAGAAGTTGGTGCGGGCGACCCGGAGGCAGTTTATCGGACGGATGGTGTTGTCTGCGGTACTTCTCACCATCGGAGTAGTGCTGGTAGTAGTAGCCTACCGATGAGGAACTTCAAGGAGTTGGAGATTGGTACACCCGGGGCAGGCTCATCCCTGCCCCCGTTCGCTTAAAGAAGCAGTTGGCTCTGAAAGATATTATTTGTATCGTACCTCGGTCAATTCTTAGATCTCGGGACGTAGCTCAGTTGGCTAGAGCGTACGGTTCGGAACCGTAAGGCCGCAGGTTCAAGTCCTGTCGTCCCGACCAGCCTTCGCTCTGTGGGTTACTGTTGTAACCCAGATTTTTATATTCATTATTAATTGCTTAATGGCAGAGCTACGGCTGGCGGGCCAGCCTGATTTACAAAAGTTATCCAGATAGCGCAAAACCGGCGCCCCGGTGCCGGCTCTGCTTCGAAGGTGTTGTCGCGTCTATCTGAATCATGTGTTGCATACCCCCGTTCTTACGGGGGAGAGTCCTATTTCCCTTCTCCTACTCCTACAGCGTCTTTCTGACCCATATCGCTGATAGTGCCTCCGAATTTCGACTCATTCATGTCTTGAACCCCCTTAGGGTGCTTGGTCAAGAGATCGAAACTTCCTCCGAATCCCGTATCATCTTTTTTCTGTGCATTTGGCATAAAGAGGATGGGAAGAAAGTAGAAGTGAAATGTGACAGCATTGAGACGAGGTCACCCGGGATGTCTTACAAACGGAGGTTGCAAAAAAATAAAAGTATGGCGCAGGCAAGCGGGAAGCGCTTTGGCTTCAGCTTTTTTAGGCATAAGCTCTGAAGTGTTCTGCACTGAATACATTCCTTTTCTTCTCATGACATCCAAGCTTCTCCTCACTCTAGTCACTATCTGCGGCGCGGCAGTAGCGGTGTTCCTCGTGTTTACAGGAGGCTGCATGGCCACGGGATGCAATAACGCCAGTCCATTTGTACTGCCTCAGAGTATAGATACCTTTGAAGAGTGCGTGGCAGCCGGGTTCCCTGTGACGGGACTTAACACCCAACGGTGCAGGCTGGAGAGTGGCCGCATCTTTACTAAAGTAGGAGTGGGTTCGTCTGCTTCGTCTGAGGGTGCGCTCACCGTAGAGTCTTCTTCCTCCGAAGCATCTACTGAGGCAGCATCGGTCGCTTCTTCCTCCGTATCTGTTTCATCAACTGCCGCTTCCTCGAAGTCTTCACAGGCTACCAGTGTAGCAACTGCTACTCGCATCACAGTGACTGCTCCTGCAAACGGGGCCACTATTGGCCGGAAGTTGATTGTGCAAGGAAGTGCGGTAGTGATTCCTAAGGGAAATTTGCTTTACAGACTGCGTGACGAAAATGGAAATGTGCTAGTGGAAGGAGTGGCACCCCTGAGTGTGGCGGCCATAGGACAGGAGGCTACATTCATGATCAATGTGGGGTATCTGGCTCCCGGAACCAAGACCGGGTACATCGAGCTCTTCACGGGCTCCGCTGCGGATCCGAAAAATGTACTGAAAATTGCAGTCACATTCCCATCGCTCTAAAAAAATTTTGTGTGGTAGAATGGGAGCATCTTTCCTCTCTTACTTTTTATGGATACTCCCGCTTCGTCTTATTTTTCACCTAAGTACATCTGGCTTCTGGGAATACTCGGAGTCGCGGTGCTTCTGGCTGTATGGGTATTTAGCTCGTACAACGGGCTCGTCCAATCGCGAGAAAACGTAGATGCCAAGTGGGCACAGGTGGAAACACAGTATCAGCGTCGTTTTGATCTCATCCCGAACCTCGCAGCCACAGTAAAGGGTGCTGCGGGATTTGAGCAGGACACGTTCACACAGGTAGCAGAAGCACGTAA
Organism: uncultured Candidatus Peribacteria bacterium; assembly: GCA_964628805.1. Lineage (GTDB taxonomy): Bacteria > Patescibacteriota > Gracilibacteria > Peribacterales > Peribacteraceae > CAZVOK01. The sequence continues at coordinate 230,881 of CAZVOK010000001.1, forward strand.
TCAGTTTCAGAATGCTAGTGCAGAAGGAGATCGCACAGAGCAGGTACAGGCTGCGGAGGGATTTGACTCCGCTCTGTCACGCTTGCTCGTAACTGTAGAAGCGTACCCACAACTGCAGGCCACTCAGTCTTTCCGCGATCTCATGACAGAGCTGGAAGGCACAGAGAATCGTATCTCTACTGCTCGCAGGGATTACAATGAAGAAGTGCGTACCTACAACGTGCAGGTGAAGACCTTCCCACGAAACCTCGTCGCAGGACTCCTCGGGTTTGGTCCTGAGGCATTCTTCCAGAACACAGCGGGATCTGAGAACGCTCCTACGGTGAATTTTGAAGAGTAATCCGCATCTCCGCTCATGAAGCATTTTTTCGCTGTCCGGAGGCTCGCACTCTTCCTGTGCATATTCTTACTTGGCGCCGTGAGTGCCTATGCATTTGAGGTCCCGCCGTACGATGGTTTTGTCACAGACACTTCCGGCAAGCTCTCTGCAGAGCAGAAAAATCAGCTGGAGCAGACGCTGCAGGCCTACGCGACGGAGACAAGTAATGAGATAGCCGTGCTGATGGTGAATACGCTGGATGGAGAAGATATTTCCGAAGTAGGAGTGGAAGTAGGACGTAAGTGGGGAGTAGGAACACAGGAAAACGATAACGGAATTTTGATTCTAATTGCCCTGGAGGATCGTGAAGTGACGATCCAGACAGGATATGGACTTGAAGGAGCAGTACCGGACTTAGTAGCAAAAGGAATTATTGATACTGACATCATCCCTGCGTTTCGTGAGGCGGATTACTACGGTGGAATTTCGGCCGCGATTGATTCCTTGAAAAAGCACATCGGAGGCGAGTACACGGCAGAGCGCTATGAAGAAAGTGGCGAAGGATTTTTGCCATTCCTCTTTTTCTTCGGCTTCATGATCTTGCAGGGGCTTGGAGCATTTCTTGGCAGAACTAAATCCTGGTGGCTCGGAGGAGTCCTTGGATTTATTTTGGGAGTCATTCTCGTCATCATCTTCACCTGGTGGATCGCCATTCCAGGGCTTGTGATCCTGGGGCTTATTTTCGATTACATCGTCTCCAAAACATTCGGTTCCTCCGGCAGGCGTGGTGGATTTCGAGGACCATGGGGAGGTGGAGGCTTTGGAGGAGGAGGAAGCGGTGGCGGTGGGTTTGGAGGTTTTGGCGGAGGGTCTTTTGGTGGGGGTGGGGCGAGTGGGAAATGGTGATTTGTTTTCAATCCTCATGAGCAGGCATTCTGCCTGCGGTCGTGTTCAATTATTTCATCCCACCAGAGCGGGCATTCTGCCCGCATTGCTTTGGTATGGCTTTATCTCTGGGAGTGGGTGTCCCACCCGCGGTGTTTTAGAGAGAATCACACCGGAGGAAGCACCCCGTGATACTTTCTTTTGTCTATCCGACGTCGCCCTTCATAGAAAGTAGACACGAACAAGGCTACGCCGGACAGGCCCGGACAAAAGAAAGTACCCAAAGAACCCGGCTTCGCCCTCTAGTATTTCTTACCCTTAAGAAGGCTACGCCGGGCAGGAAACCCTACTTTTAAAGAGGCCGCGTGCCCACCGTAGCTCCAGAGAGCGAAGGTGGGTGGGTTTGCCTCGTGAGCTGTTCCCTCCACGCGGGTAGTAGGATTTGGTTTTTTTATTTACAAAATTTCCTAAATTTTCGAATTTCCTTCGGATTTCGTACTTCGGCTTGGCTCAGTACGACCCATAATTCTACACGCCAGTTATCTGCGATAGATCCTGAGTCAGACCGAAGGGTCGATATTCGGATTTGCAAAAGTATCTTATTGTGTTCCTCCTCTACTAGCACTCTCGCTCTCTTTCAGGCACACTTACTACCGCTTTGACCCTGCGTTCTAAACGTCTGCCGGCACTTATTTTTTTGGGCCTTCTGGTGTTATCTGCGTGTGCCAAAAGAGGGGACTTGGCTTCCGATGAAGTGCTGCGGCGTTCCGCTTTGGCCAGTAACCAGTTGGCCTCTGCGAAGTATCAGGCCACAGCTACTCTTTCCATGGGCACAGACAATGCTCGGAATACATTTAATTTTGTAGTTGAGGGACTGCTCCAAGAAGGAGGAAAGAGCCATCAGATGACTGTAGGAGTAGATGGAGATCTGATGGAAGGAGGTGAAACGTACAATTTGAAAGCGACGTTGAATGTGCTTGTTTCTTCACCTGGTGATGTGTTTTTGAAAGTTGATGAGCTGACGGTGGAGCCTGCTCACCCAAGTATGTCTTTTGATTCGCTGGAGGCTATTCGTGGAAGATGGGTACGGATGCCTAGCGGAGGCGCTGCGCAATCCGGTGTGACGCCCGATCCTTCGCTCCTTCGTGCGCAGTCGCAGGTGATTACGGTGACCAGAGATAAAGGATTGAAAGACATTCACGGCACAGAGGCTTACACGTACGATGTGGCTTTGAATAAAGAAAAACTTCTGGCATTCCTTCAGTCCTCTGCACTGGAGAGCGGTGAAGCGTTCGACGTTGCATCTGCAGAAGCCTTCACATCACTCTTTTCTGCTACAGGAGAACTTTGGATTGATGCAGCGGAATTTTTTGTTCACAAGCTCAGCTGGGAAATGGAATCCCGGAGTGATGATGGCCTGACTGCAAGTATCGACGTGGAATTTACCGATCACAACAAGGCTCCGGCCATCGTTCTTCCTCCGGAAGCGGAAGTGTTGATGTCGAGCGGTTCATCACTTCTCACGCCATTCCTGCCTTCGGGTGAGGCGGCTTCATCTGAAGAACTCATAGATCTCTCCTCAAGCTCCGCGTCTGTATCCTCCGAAGAAAACAGCTCGTCTCTTTCCCTTTGATTCATGCCCGATACGCCCTCACCTGACACAAAGGAAGAAGTGCCATTGGATGGAGTAGCTCCTCCTGCGAGCGATGCAGCAGCACCCGCAGTGGCAGAGGCTCCAGTGGCTGCCGTTCCTCCTCCGGTGATTATCACTCCGTCGGTGCTTGCCCTGAAGAAGGCGATTTTGTTTGTAGTGGCGGCTGCGTACCTGATGTATGGAGTATGGGGAGCGTTTCTGTTGAGTGTTCTCCCAAGCAGTACCCAGAGCAGTGCGTTAGTGTCTGCGGGAGTCATTTCGTCCATCGTTGGTGCAGCGGTGCTTGTCGCTACGGGATTTTTGCTTTTCATCCGTGTAACGAAATCCAGGTCCGATGCTCCCGTGAAGCAGCGAAGTCTCATTAAAATGATCGCCTTTGTGGTACCGGGTTTGGCCTTGAGTGCTGCGGTACCGTACATGATTACGCGGGAACCGCCATTGAGCCTGCAGATTACAAGTCCTACATCTCAGGAGGAATTCGTAGCACCGCTGGCAGTCACGTGGAGTGCACAGAGTGCTGCGGAGACTTTGCAGAGGCTCGGACTCCGTCCACTCCAGTACACATGGGATACGAATGGAGATGGCAAAGCAGATAATCAGACTGTGACTCCAGAGACGACTGTCATTTACGATCGCCAGGGAATTTATCAGGCGACAGTGTCCATCAAGCTCGATAACGGTGAGACGCGCCGCGCTACACGCAGGCTCGTGATTCCTGCGGCAGTATTCTCGCTCACGCCCAATCGTCCTATCGTGGAAAAGCCGGTACGCTTCAGCGTGGCCGATCTCATTGCGGACCTTAAAACCTTGGAAGAAGTGCAGTGGGATTTTGATGGCGATGGAACGGTGGATCAGGTGACAAAAACTCCCGATGCGCTTTACACGTACTACTCCACCGGGCCTGTGGAGGCCTCTGCTGCGGTGAAGATTTTGAATAACACACAGACCACCTACAAGAGGCTCTTCACCGTAGAAGATCCTCCAGTTCTTCCATTCCCTGTCACGCTCATCGCAGAGCCCCGGATGCTCATCGGTCCGGCCCCGTTTGGCGTCATCTTCCGAATAGAAACAGAAGAGCCGCTCAAGGAAATTCAGTGGATTTTTGGTGATGGGAAAGAGGAGAAGGGAAGCGATCTGCGACGCATCGGTCATTCATTTGAATCTCCGGGCATTTACCCGGTGCTCACCAAAATCCGCTCGGCCAGCGGAGAGCTTGCCGAAATCACCACCTTGGTCCGCGCCACGCAAGATTTGCCTCTGCCGGATCTTCGCTTCAGCGGAACGCCTGAAGTAAGAAACAATACTGTCACGGGGGAAGTGCCGTTGACGGTGGAACTCACTCCGCAGACCTCTACTCCGCTCATAGAATTCTCCTGGGATGACCCGGAAGCGGGGGGCAATCAGCCGCAAGGCACTACGGTAAAACAAGTGTATAGGCGTGAGGGTACGTACTCGCTGTATCTCATCGCTCAGGATCCTGAAGGAAAAGTGATGCGTAAGCCCATTACTGTGAAAGTGAACCCTCCCTCCGCAGAACCCACCATTCGCATCCAGCCCGATGGGGGAGTGGCACCGTTGGAAGTGCTTCTGGATGCATCCGATACATTCATTCCCACTGGCCAGGAAATTGCAGGATTCAAGTGGAGGTTTGGTGATGAAACAGGGGGCACTACCGAGCAGCTGGGGGCTTCACGTGTGGAGCACACGTACACTGCCGTGGGTGAGTACGTCATTCAGCTGACGATCGTGATGGCGGATGGAAAAGAGTACACAGCCAATAGAACATTGGTGGTTCGTAAGCCTTCACTGAGTGCGTGCCTCACAAGTAGCCGCGTGAAAGTGCAGAAAGGAAAAGGTATTGAGTTTGATGCTGCGTGTTCCACGGGAATTGTCTCCAGATACCTTTGGGACGTACGTAAAAACAGCGCCCCTGATGTTCCTGTAGCTCAGGGGGCTGATGAACAGTACATTCACGTGTTTGAGGACGAAGGCGAGTACACGGTATCGGTCACTGTCAGTGATTCTTCCGGCAATCAGGATAAAAAATCTCTATCCATTACTGTTACCCCATGAAGAAAAATACTCTCGTCCGTACCATTGCTTTGGTAGGCGTCATCGCTATCGCTCTCAGCGCACTGCTACCAGCGATTTCAGCTATCCAGTAATTTCCTGCAGCGGCAATGTTGCTAATGTGATGAAGCTGTCGTACGCCTCGTTACCTTCTTCTTGTGCAAGAAAATATCCCGCAGCCGCGATCATCGCAGCATTGTCTGTGCAGTAAGAAAAAGACAGCGGAATGTGAAAAGCGATGGGACCGTTTCTCTTGCAAAGATGTTGAACGGAGGATCGCAAGCGTGTGTTTGCAGAGACTCCTCCTACCAGATGAATACCTTGTACCTCCGGGTACCGGTCCAAAGCTTTTTCCAGTCGATCCATCAAGTGTGCGCAAATAGCCTGCTCAAAGGATGCACAAATATCCGCCAACTTGTTCTGAGCATCATCTCCCAAATTTCTCACCAAATATTTCAGCGATGTTTTGAGCCCCGAAAAACTGAAGTCGAAATTATCTTCATCGTGCAGTGGAAGAGGGAAGGGGAAAGCGTCTGGTTTTCCATCTTTTCCGGCTAGTGAAACAGCAGGACCTCCAGGGTATCCGAGTCCTAGAATCGACGCGCCTTTATCAAATGCCTCCCCTGCTGCGTCATCTCTTGTTCGACCAATCAGTGTGCCTTTTGTGTGTGATTCCCGGTACCACAAGTCTGTGTGACCGCCGGAGGCAGAAAGAGTGAGGCAGGGGAAGAGGGGAGTGGTGGCCGATGCATTTTCAGCGGATCGCAACCACGGAGATGTGAGGTGACCCAGTGTGTGATGTACGCCGACTAAAGGTTTCTTAAAAATTGACGCGAGAGTTCGCGCCGCTGTGGTTCCTACAAGCAGTGATCCCATCAGTCCCGGCCCACGAGTGACCGCAATGGCATCGATTTGATCCATTGAAAGATTAGACTGCATGAGTGCTTCCTGCAGAACCGGAATCATGCACTCTACTTGTTTCCGCGCGGCTTCCTCTGGGATGACACCTGCAAGCTTTGCAAAAGATCCTTGGGAACTGACAATCACAGAGGTCAGCACTTGGGTGCCGTCTTGCACGAGGGCTACGGCAGTTTCGTCGCAGGAGGTTTCGATGCCGAGGAGGAGCATGGAGAGAGTGTAGCGTTCACCTGCATTGACTTAAATAGATTAATAATCTGTAATATTTTGTGACCTTTAATTCTCAGTACGCTAGTCTCTAACTCATGATCTCCTTCTTCCCCTCGCGTCAAATTTTCCTGGATCTCTTTGGCTTCCAAATCCACTGGTACGGCATCATGTACCTCCTGGCATTTGTACTGGCAGCTTTTCTGCTACCTATTCTGCAGAAGCATCGAAACTTGAATCTGACTCGTGATGAATGGATGACACTTCTATCTTTTTCAATTGTAGGAGTGATTGTGGGAGGACGGCTCGGTTACGTTCTTTTTTATGCTCCTGCGTATTATTTGGAAAATCCCTTGAAAATATTCTCCGTGTGGGAAGGAGGGATGTCTGCTCACGGCGGATTTGTCGGTGTGTCGCTCATGATGTTCATCGCCGTGAAAAAGTACCGGTATCCATTTTTCCGGATTGCGGATACTGTCGTGGTTCCCATCGCTTTGGGAATTGTGCTGGGGAGAATTGGGAATTTTATCAATGAAGAGCTGTATGGAACAGTCACTACATTACCTTGGGGAATTACGATTGATGGAGTGCTTGGGCCACGTCACCCCACGCCTTTGTACGAAGCACTCTATTCAGTGATTATCGCTTTGCTGTGCTATTTGTATTTGCGCTATGCACGGCCAATAGTTCCAGGAAAGACACTGGCATTGTTTTTTATCCTCTACGGCATTTTCCGTTTCCTCACGGAATTTGTGCGTGAGCAGGAGTATGCACTTACAAACCTGGGATTCATGGAAGTCACTCGCGGGCAACTCTTGAATGTACCCGTTCTTCTAGCAGGAATTATTCTGTGGGTGTGGCTCTGGAAAAAGCAGAATTCAGAAGGCTGATTTGAGACTGGGTTTGTAAATACAGCTCCGGAAAGATATTTCGCAGAAACGAACGGCGATGAAGCGGACAAGGTCCGTGCAATTTCAAATTTTCAATGTGCGCACTCGCTCCATAGCCTTTGCTCTCTTCAAAGAAATAATTTGGGAATTCTTTTGCGGCTTCAATCATCATTCTATCGCGCGTGACTTTGGCGATGATGGACGCGGCGCCGATGCACGGTTCCAGGAGATCTCCTTTGATAATGGACCTGTGAGGATAGTCGAACGTAAAAGCATCGCGTCCGTCTACGAGTACTTCATGAATGTCGGATCGTTCCCGGAGCATTCGAAGAGCCTGTTTCATCGCTTCGTTGGTTGCGAAAAGAATTCCTTTGGAGTCGATCATCGTAGCATCTACGATTCCTACTCCGTACGCGCAGTTGGTTGTCAGCCACGCGTATGCTTCCTCGCGAGCTTCCGACGTTAACTGCTTGCTGTCGGTAATAAGACAATCTTTACCAGCGGGTTTTCGTTTAAAAGGAGACCAGCGGTATTTCATGCCTTGTCTCTTCACAAGCGGCTGGCTCAGAATACATGCGGCAGCCACCACAGGACCCGCTAATGCTCCGCGTCCCACTTCATCCATCCCTGCAACAAGAATTGTTTCTACAGAAGTAGACGATTGCACAGCACTCATGCAGACATGATACCGCGAATGTCCTGAATGTCTTTCTCTATCTGCTTTTGTAGTGATGCTGGAGAATCAAAATCCTCTACATCTCTCAAACGATCGTACATTGTGATAGTCAGGCTTGAGGGCGCTTCCTGAATCACTTCATCGAGCACGTAGACCTCACAAGAAACGGAATCATGAAAGACAGGGCGCGGGCCGTAATGCAGAGCGCCGATCTTTTCTGAATTATTACCCTCAAATTGCACCGAACACGCATAGATTCCCTCCTGTAATTCTGCAGGGACATCTTGAAGATCCACATTGATGGTAGGAGTCCCCATGTCTTTTCCCCGGCCCGCACCCGATACCACTTTTGCCGTGAAAGAGAGACGCTCAGGCATTATTTCTTCAGCCGATCGCGGGCAGTATTTGCAAAGCTCTGCGCGTAGGTTTTGATCCCTACCGCACTCTCTACATTGGATCCGGCAATCTTCACTGCTTGATCTGCCAGGTACCACGCATCATTGGAGTGCTTCACCACTCCATCCAAATCATCTTTCACTCCGGCCTCATAGGCGCGTACCAACGCACGCATGGCTTCAGCCAATTTCACTTCTACCTTCGTTGCCTTCTCATTGGGCATTCTTGCATGAGCTCCGCGTGCCAAGAGCAATGCGCGAGCAGAAGCGTACTGTGCGGATTTCAAATCCTGTTTATCCAGCGCTTCCTGAGTCGCAAAAATATCGTTACTGGCAGTGTCTAAAATAGTCTGCATGCGCTCGCCATCTTTGTACTGCAAGAACCTGTGGAGCAGGACTGCTACATCTGCGCGAGTGAGAGGTCTTGCCGGAGCCAGAAGTCCGCTCTTTGGAATAGTGGTTACGGCAGTACTTACAGCGTACCGCATGTACGGGTAGTACCACTGCTTAGCGTCTGTGACATCGGATGCTAAAGGCAGGGTGATCTCTCCGAAGGTGGTAGTTTCTACTCCGTATGCGAGCATCATCATCTTCAGAAATTCCGCCTTCGTGACAGATTTCGCAGGGCGAAACTGAGGGGATTTGGAAGGAGCATCGATGATGCCTTTCTTCGCAGCCCAGTTCACATACGGCAAGTACCAAGCATTTTTTTCTACGTCACTGAAACCGCTGGAGGCACTATTGTTTGCTTCATCTTTGGTACTGATGAGCGGAAATGCGATGATCTTCATAGCTTCACTGCGAGTGACCAGGTTATCGGGCCGAAACGTGCCATTGTCGTAGCCGCTCATGATATTTCTCTTTTGCAGGTACAACGCGGCATCGTAGCCGAAATCTCCGGGGTCTAGGTCGATAAATCCGGTGTTAGCGGCAGACACAGAAGTGTTGAACGATGTAAGGCCAATCATGGCTAAGCACACAAGCGAGGCAAAACGCTTCATAGAAGAGTATGAGGGAATGGACAAAGCCTAGTTACAGAAAATCACTTTCGCAAGAGTCAGAACCCAAAAAGTAGGGTCATTTCGTTACACTTTTTTAAGGAAAAAGTGAGGGATTTTTGGAGTAGCGCCCACCTTCGCTTTTTGGCCTGCCAGCCGTAGCCCGTCATACGCGGTAGGTATATTTCCACAAGCAAAAGTTTCGGCGGGCAGCGTTCGTCACAGATAATTGAGGTGTTGGCCCGTCGGCCGTAGCTTCTGCGCGCAGAAGCGAAGGCTGGCGGTGGGGGTGAGATTCGAACTCACGAGACCCTTGCGGGTCTAACGGTTTTCAAGACCGTCGCCATAGACCACTCGGCCACCCCACCACGGTGTGAGTATAGCGGGCATTTGTGGTGAAATCAGCTGCATTTTGTCTCTTAGGCTTGAGATTCGAGATATGAGACTTGAGTAATGACATGCGATGGTAGAACAAGTGAAATAGAAACACTCAAGTCTCTAGTCTCACATCTCAGGTCTCAATCTTCCTGCCACTGATTCTCTTCTTTGAGCTTTGCCCGAAGCTGATCATCTGTGGGGAGCTTGTCTACGGGGCAAGTTCGTTTGGTCCAAAGTGTTCTGAGCATTTGCAGGTATGCGTGATCACTTCGCACACGTTCAATGAACGGCTGTACGGTCTGTTCGAAGCGGCTGAACTTGGCATTTCCGGCGATCGTATGAATGGTTGTCACAAAGGCATCCAATCCTCCGCAGACTTCCTTCACGCGCTCATCTTGAATGGCATCGGCAATGCTGTCTGGATCTAATCCCGCAAGGAAGAGCAGGTCATCGGCCGTACCGGAGGGGAAGTAGTGATTCACTCCGAGTCTCCTGAGCGAGCAGGGCAGCTGGAAATCTGCGATGATATCTGCCACTTGAGTGGCGAGTCCTCCTTCACTGTGATGGTCTTCGGCCACGATCAAGTGAGTGGTTTCAAGGGCAGCCTTTACGACGGTAGCGGCATCGATAGGGCGAATGCAGCTGACATTGAGCACGCGCGTGCGGATCTTCTCCTCTTTCCAGAGTTGATCGGCAGCTTTGATGGCGTTGTGAACGGCAATGCCTGTAGCTAAAACCGTCACCTCATCCAGCGTGTCATCGGTTCCACGAACGATATCGATCTTGCCATCGAACTTGTAGCCTTCACCGTAAATCACTTCGCCTTCCGGAGTGAGCAATTGTTCGTGATCACTGCGCGGGGAAAATACGTACACGCTCTGCGTTCCTTCAGCCACTAAATTCAGCCCGTGCTCTGCTGCGGCGCCTGCCTGGTTACTGTCTCCGGGGAGCCACACTTGCGTGTGATCGAACGGAATATTCAAGTAGTTCCTGTCCTGATGGGTTTCACCGTCTTCGCCCACGCTGAGCCCTGCGTGCGTGCAGTCGTGGAGGACGGAGCAAGAAACGTGGCCTGCGTTCACATCAATGAGGCGTGCATTCGCACGGGCTTCATTGGTTCCGAAAGCGGCGAATGTGTAGGTGACGGGAATGAGTCCTGCCTGACGCATGCCTGCGGCCATCATGTACATGTTCGCTTCGGCGGCGCCACAGTTGATGACGCGATCCGGAAATTCTTTCTCCACTTTATCGAACCCGCCCGAAGCGGCGAGGTCTCCGTGAAGCACCACGATGCGCGTGTCGTTTTTCATTAAATTCTTGATGTGCGTCGCGCCGAAATCTTTTCGTGCAGCCCCCTTCTGGGCCGTAATCACGCGCTTTCCTGCTTCTACTCCCGGGAGTACAGAAGAAGGAGGAAGTGCACCGTGATACGCCTTCTGCAATTCTTTTCGGAACGGCTCATACTTCTGTACCAACTCATCCAGTTTTGGAAGTTTCTCAATCTCCATTTTTGCGATGTCATCCTTCGCAGGCGCACCGTGATATTCCGCAGACCCTGCATTGGCAGCTTTTTCCATGGTCTCGATGCCGTATCCCATGGTGGTGTAGTAACACACAAAGATAGGGCGACCTTTTCCGATGAGTGAATCCGCCAAGTCCAATGCAGCTTCCACCTGTGCCGGGTCATTGCCGTTCTGCACTTCTATTACTGCCCAACCCATCGCCTGGAAAATAGCAGCGAGGTCTGATGCAGCCACTTTGGAGGGAATGCTGCTCAGTTGAATATCATTCACGTCTGCATGTACCACCAAGTGATCTACCTTGAGCTTGGATGCCATACGCGCAGCTTCCATGATCTGTCCTTCCTGGCTATCGCCATCGCCAATCAACACATCCGTGATGCCGTCGTGCTTCAGGTACTGCCACCCGAATGCGTGACCGAGGGCATTACTCACTCCTTTACCAAGTGGTCCAAACCCAAAAGGAATATCGCCAATACCTGCTTCCACGTGACCAGGAAGACCGCTTGGAATGCGGAAATTATCGATGATGGCCTGAGGAGACGAAATGCGTGGATCTTCCTCTCCGCGTCCGCCGAGGTACTGAAGTGTGTACGAGAGTACCGACAAATGTCCGGCGCTCATGCGGAGGGCTGCATCTTTTTTGGGATCACGGCGTCGCAGAAGCCCGTAGGTGAATGTAAATGCAGAGAGTGGTCCGCCCGGGTGACCGGACTTGTGCTTACGCGGAGCTTCTATGGCCGTGTGCATGAGGATCTGATGTGCCAGCGTGTACGCCTCCTGTTCTTTATCAGAGAGTTTCTTTGCTTCATTGGGCCCCACCCAGAGGGTCTCTGCTTTGGATTCCGCCTGGAAAATGCGTTGCACCGAGAGTGGCACCACTGAAGGGTCTTGTCCGATGAGAGTGTCTTTGGAGGGGCGGGTGGTCATGAGTGAGTGGAAATAATTGAATGCAGAGTACCTGATCTCTGAAGTGATGTCAGAGGGGTAACTTAGTGTACACTGAGTGCATGGCAACGATCGATGATTTTCAGAAGATTGATATCCGCGTGGGGAAAATCCTCCAGGTTGAAGATTTCCCGGAGGCACGGAAACCTGCGTACAAATTGACCATTGATTGTGGTCCGGAGATCGGCGCCAAGAAGTCCTCGGCGCAAATCACCGCAAATTATTCCAAGGAGGTTTTGATGGGCCGTCAGGTTCTGTGCGTGGTGAATTTCCCGCCACGGCAAATAGGACCGTTTGTGTCTGAGGTGTTGACCTTGGGGTTGCCGGACGAAAAAGGTGAGGTGGTGTTGATTCAACCGGAATTCGATGTGCCTCTTGGTGGTCGGTTGTATTAATGATGTCCCCAATTTTCGGGATTTTTCCGGATATATTCCCGAATATTTTGGAGGGATCATTCATCATGAATGATGGAATCATGAAATCGGGGTTGCCACGCGAAATGCCGATATCCCGCGGCCCAAATCCGTTTGGTGCATGCGGATTTGAATTGGTTGATGATGGATCCGATGGAATTCGCGTATAAACGCGACGATTTTAATGGTGGTGATTTTGCGGGATCGGATCGTTCGATCGTAATCGTAGAGACGCCCCATGGTCCACCCGCATTTGCGGAACATTGAATGTCCAATGACCCGATTGCATCATGGGGCGTCTCTATGTGGACGTTCACGTCGATGGCGTCATTGCGTTCATTGTGCAAAATATGCGATTTCGTCGATCGTTTTTCCGGACGATTAATCCGAATAATCCCATGAAAATGATTGGGCATGATGACCCATGAATCCAAATATATCCATGGCCGATCCGAAATACGCACCCATTCATTGGAAATAATGCGGCCAATGTGAGACAAATTCATTTGTTGATTTTGGATATTGCCAAAAAATGGTACACGATCCTTAGTCACCACGGTAATAAAATACCATCCATTATCCCGATAATCCCTTCCTGCCTTTCGCGCCGATTCAACCCGATATTTCTCTTTGAATAACGTCATATCTCCACCCTACGTCCATCATCCCCTCATCAAAATAACATAGGACCCATATAAAATTTCCTACCCTCAATTCATAGCAACAATAAGCCAAAAATTCCGTTCCATTCATCCATGGAACCCTACGGTTTTACAATCAATACTGCCTTTCTTCCCTGTGCAATATCCTCCTTCACCCCCGTCCAATCATGAATGGCATTCAGAAGCGTGGATGAAGAATATTCAAATCCCTCCCCACGTTTTGTACCGGGATCATTGGTAATGAACTTTGTACCAAATACTCCTTCTTTATACCCTGTCACTACCAACATGTGATACCACGGACCCTCTCCGCTGAAATACGGATTTCCTAGCATACGTCCTGCTGCGGGAATGATGACCGGATTCCCGGCGGCCAAATGCCGTTTGAGATTCACTTCGGAGACATCCGTATCTACTTCCGCATTCAATCCTCTCTTTTCTGCCACGGTAGCGAGCTCTTCCACATTCACATCGTACCCCAGTCCATCGGCACTCATGTCTGCCACCATTGCTTGCACTTCATCTTCTGCTGTTTGTAAGGACAAAGGAGTCTTGTTCCAGAAATGTTCCACCATGATGAGCGACATTTCCTCGCATGTTTCTTCGTGCAATTCATCCCAGTTGGCAAAGGGTGCCTGTGGAGCAAATGGCACGTCTAAAGAAACTTGTGCCGGTAACTCATTTACTTCTACGGCTACCGAGGAGGTATGGCTTTCAGAGAATGCAGATGAAGAGAGAGAAGAAGCCTGCATCGAAGAGGCTGCAGAGGAAGACGTAGTATCGGTACCCTCTACAGTGCTTGTGCATCCAGCCAAAGCAAGAGTCAGAAAGCCTATAAGCGGGAGATGGCGATTCATAAGAGAAAAGGAAAGAAATGTTCTGCTTCCCCAGACGTTCCGGGCGTACTACTATGACACACAACTTCTCCCCGTGTTACCTATGAAACTCTTCTTAGATACCGCAAATGTGGATTACGTGAAAGAAATCGCCTCCTGGGGCGTTTTGGACGGAGTGACGACCAATCCAAGTTTGGTAGCGAAGGAGGGAAAAGATTTCAAAAAGACTGTGCTAGAGATGTGCAAGCACGTCCCAAATGTGAGCGCACAAGTTACGGCGTTGGACAACGAAGGAATGATCAAGCAAGGTGAGGAGTACGCCAGCTGGCACAAGCACATTGTGGTGAAGGTGCCAATGACCGTAGAAGGCCTCAAGGCTGTCAGTCATTTCTCCTCTAAAGGAATTCGAACCAATGTCACACTCGTATTTTCCGCTGCTCAGGCCATTTTGGCAGCCAAAGCAGGTGCCACCATCATCAGCCCCTTCATTGGCCGCCTGGATGACATCGGCGAAGATGGCATGACACTCATCAGCGAAATCATGGAAATCTGGGATTCCTCCGGCTTCAAAACAGAAGTGCTCGTGGCGTCTACGCGTCACCCGCGTCACATTGTGGATGCCGCAAGGCTCGGCGCACACATCTGCACCATTCCGTACGATGTCTTTAAAAAACTTCCGGGACACTCACTTACCGATAGTGGTGTGAAGAAATTTATGGCGGATTGGGAGAGTATTCAGAGGTAGTCTCGTGTATTCGTAATTCGTATACTCGTGTATTCGATTAGACGAGTATACGGATATACGAGTATACGAAATCTTAATTATGCAAGTCTCTGATTACTCGTTAGGTCGAAAATCTCTTTTCCTTCCTCTACACTTTCGCTGATTCTTCCTCTTTCAAACGTATGCAGCTAGGTGTGATAGGACTTGGAACCATGGGTGCGAATGTCGCGCGGAATGCCGCGAGGAACTGCGCCACTGTATCGGTCTTCAATCGAACGACGGAAAAAACTGAAGAGTTTTACAAGGCCCACGCATCTGAGGGGAATTTTGTGGTGACGAAAACATTAGAAGAATTGGTGCAGTCTTTAACGGCTCCTCGCATGATTCTCTTGATGGTAAAAGCAGGAGCAGCGGTGGATGATCTCATCAAAGAACTGCTGCCCTTACTCTCTTCCGGAGATATTTTGATCGACGGAGGAAACAGTCACTTTCACGATACCGAGAAGCGTGAGAAGGCCCTGAAGCGCCGTGGCATTCACTTCATTGGAATGGGAATCAGCGGCGGCGAAGAAGGTGCGCTCAATGGACCGAGCATGATGCCGGGGGGGAACAAAGAAGCATACGATCTCATCGAGCCGATCTTTTCCAAGATGGCTGCGAAGGATATGGAAGGAGGATCATGCTTCACGTACATGGGCCCCGGGGGATCCGGACACTTTGTGAAGATGGTCCATAACGGCATCGAGTACGGGCTCATGCAGCTACTGGCCGAAAGCTATGATGTAATGAAAACAGTGGGACACGTGAGTAACGATGAATTGCCGGAGATTTATGCAGGATGGAATCAGGAGCTGTTCCAGTCGTTCCTTTTGGATATCACGGTAGAGGTCTGCAAGCGCAAAGATCCGGAAACCGGAGAATTCCTCTTGGATGTTATTAAGGATGCGGCAGGCCAAAAAGGAACCGGCAAGTGGACCACGGAAGCGGCCATGAACTTGGGTATCGCTATTCCCACCATCACTGCTGCAGTCGATGCACGCATTTTGTCCTCCAATCCCGCCGCCAGAAAAATGCGTAGTCCCTTGTATCCTCAGGTACTGCCGGAGCCCTACCCGGAAGTGAATCCTATTTCCGTGATGGCCAAGAGCGCCTACGAACTCTCGGCGATTTGTGCGTACTCGCAGGGGTTTGATCTCTTGCAAGCTGCCAGCAAGGAATACAAGTGGAAGCTGAATTTGTCCGAGATCTCTCGTATCTGGCAGGGCGGATGCATTATACGTGCCAATCTCCTGAAGAACTCTCAGAAAGAATTCCTCAAAGAAGACGATTCCATGTGGCCGCTCTTCCTCAGCGAACACTTCAATGGAGAGACGCAGGAAGATTGGCGCAGGCTCGTTGCTATTGCCACGGGTCATGGCGTTCCGTTTCCCTCTACGTCTGCCTCCCTTTCATACTACGATACGCTCCGTCGCTCATTCTTGCCTCAGAATTTAGTGCAGGCCCAGCGTGATTTCTTTGGTGCTCATACCTACGAAAGAACCGACCGCGAAGGAACTTTCCACACCAACTGGTCTGAGCGTTCCTAATTTCCCGCCTTCTTATGATTTTCTGTCCTCTCCCCGGCAAGCCTCTCATTACTCAAGGGTTCGGACAAAACCCGGACCGATATGCGCCGTTCAATATGAAAGGCCACAACGGCATCGATTTCGGAATTCCTGAGGGCACAAAAATCTACGCTCCACACGATGGAATTGTGACTGTGAAAGATAGCGGCTCCAATGATTATGGTTTGTATGTGGTCATTGATGACGGGAAAAGGCGCAGCGTGTTGGCACATCTCTCTGCGTGCTCTTTAGAAAGCGGAAAGCCTATTGCTCAGGGTGATGTAGTGGGCCTCAGCGGCATGAGTGGCAATACCACAGGCCCGCACCTGCACTGGTCTTTCTGCTTCGTGCAGAACGGAAAAGTGCTTCACAAAGACAACGGCTACAACGGTGCCATTGATGTGTCCGAATGCACACGCCTCTGGCTCGATGAAGACTTGCATTACGATGCGGAGTACACCGACGAAGCCAAGGAATACCTGGCGATGAGTTTTGAGAGTAATCAGTACATTAAAAATCCGTCACGTGTGGCGTGAGAAATTTAAAATGGAGAATTGAAAATTGAGAATTCTGAGATTTTTTATTGTTTGGCGATGAGTGCTGCTCCGAGTGTTCCCGGATGTTCCATTTTGGCGATGGCTAAGACAGGAGATTTGATGGGCGGGAGAATCCATTTTGTTAATTCTTCTTTAATACTCATGAGATGAGGATTTAACGCTTTCCCGATGCTTCCTCCAAAGATGATGATGGAGGGATCGTATGCATGAGTGATGTTGGTGCAGAGCCAGGCGACTTCTTTGATGACATCGGGGTGAAGTGCGGCGCATACGTCTCCTTCTAGATAATCTTCGGGACCCACGGCTGCTTTGCAGCGTTCCGCAAAAGCCGTACCGGACAAAAATTGCTCCGCGTCTCCTCGGTTGTTTTTGGTCTCGTACGGGGGCTGCCCGGGCTGCAGCAGCATGTGTCCTATTTCTCCTGCAAAGCCATTGGCTCCTTCATACACTTTTCCATTCACGACCAGTCCTCCTCCCAGGCCTGTGCCGATAATAACGCCGCACACGACCGGGTATCCTTTTCCAGCACCCAGTGTTGCCTCTGCCAGTGTGAAGGCTTGTCCGTCATTCTCCACTTCTACGTTTGTCTTCAGTCTCTCAGAGAGAATTTTTTTCACAGGTACCTCTTCTGAATCCAAAATATTTGGAGCGCGCACCAGTATTCCTTCCGCCTGCCGGATGGGCCCGGGGAAACAGACCCCTACAGGAGTCGTGGCATCGGTGCGGAAGCTTTCGATGAGCTCTACGCACGCATCCAGTACTTCCGGAAAGTACAGCGGAGTGGGCACCTGTGCGTGTTTCAGCACGGTCCACGTAGAACTATGGAAGCGGGAAATTTTGATATTCGTTCCGCCAACATCCACGCCAATGATGTGCGCTGAGGACATGGACTAAGTATAGCAGGAAGAAAAGAGGAAGAAGAAATACTGGAATTCACGCAGACGCCTGCAAAATAGCACCATGAAACCGCAGAGAGTCGAGGCGTGTCCGAAGGCGTGTCTTGTACACTGTCTATCCATGAAGAAAAAGCAGAAGACCGCACCTTTGGCCCTCAGCATTCCCGAGGATCGCAGAGGACTCACTCAAGAAGAGGTCCTGAAAAAGCGAGCTATCTACGGATGGAACGAACAGCCGCTCAAGGAAACCTCCCCATGGAAGCTCTTTTTCCGGCAGTTCCAGAGCATCATGGTCTACATTCTGACGTGCGCTCTGCTGCTCTCGCTCGCCATGCCCTTTTTTGAGGCGCATGAGCCGGGATGGATCGATTTCTTGGATGCCATGCTCATTGGGGTTATTCTGCTTCTGAATGCTCTCTTGGGATTCATTCAGGAATACAGAGCGGAGTCAGCCATGAAGATGCTCATGAAGCTCTCGGCACCAAACGCACGTGTACGCAGAGACGGTCAGGAGTCGATGATCGCCGCACGGGAATTGGTTCCCGGGGACATCATCATCATAGATGCAGGAGACCGAGTGGCAGCGGATGGAAGGCTGCTCGTGTCATCACATTTATTTGTGAATGAATCGATCCTCACAGGAGAATCGCTGCCTTCGTCTAAGTCCACTGCGGACGTTCCTGCTACGGATTCCATAGCGGAGCAAACCAATAAGGTGTTTGGTTCTACCAATGTAACCCAGGGGTCCGGTGAATACGTGGTGCTGGCTATCGGAAAGAATACGGAAATCGGGAAAATCGCTCTCTTGGTATCGGAAACAAAAGTTCCGGAGACATCGCTGCAGCGCAGGATGAAACAATTAAGCTTGTGGATCGGGATGCTCGTCACGGTACTCTGCGCCATTGTTATTGGAACCGGAATGATCCTTGGTCGCACTGTCATCGAGCTCATCCTCACGGGGATCAGCTTGGCAGTTTCCGCTGTACCGGAGGGTCTGCCTGCAGTGGTCACTGTGTGCTTGGCGTTGGGGGTGAGACGCATGCTGAAGCTGAATGTCCTCACACGCCGCTTGGATGCCCTGGAAACTCTGGGGAGTGTCACCGTCATCTGCAGCGATAAAACTGGAACCATCACAGAGAATCGTATGAAAGTAGTAAGTACGTTTGTTCCCTCATCTTCCAAAGAAAACAAGCAGCTGCTCCTGAGCATCGCAGCATCGTGTAATAGGGCTCAGTTGCCGGACTTGGGTGATCCGATGGAAGTGGGACTGCTCCTGGAGGCACAGGCAAATGGAGTGGATCGGTTGCCCATTGACGAAGAAGAGGTGCCTTTCACCTCCGAAAAAAAATACATGCAGACGCGTCATGGAGACTTAGTGTTTTTGAAGGGTGCCCCGGAAGTGCTTTTGAAAATGTCTAAGTCCAAAGATGCTCAGTGGGAGAAAGAGCGCATCGCCATGGCGGAACAAGGGCTCAGAGTGCTGGCCTGTGCCATCAAAGAAAAGGATACCATTTGTGTGGTAGGGCTCATCGGGATGGAAGATCCTCCACGCAAGGGAGTGAAAGAAGCGATTGCTCTGGCAAAAACTGCCGGCATTCGTGTGGTCATGATCACAGGGGATGGCATCGATACAGCCAAGGCCATCGCCAAAAAAGTGGGCATACGTACCGAGGCAATGGAGGGAAAAGATTTAGATGGCCTGTCACCGGAGGATTTGTCGGAGACTGTCAAAAATACATCGGTGTACGCACGCGTGTCACCGTCTCACAAGGTAGTCATCCTTCATGCGCTCCAGGCGCAAGGGCACATCGTGGCGATGTCCGGTGATGGAGTGAATGATGCGCCTGCCTTGAAAGGAGCCGATGTAGGAATCGCCATGGGTAAAAACGGAACCGATACCGCGCGTGAGGCATCCAGCATTGTCCTCACCGATGACAACTTCAAAACTATCGTAGCCGCTGTACGAGAGGGGAGACACATTTACGATAACATCCGCAAATTTGTGCTGTTTCTCCTTCGTTCCAACTTCTACCAGATTCTCTTCATTGTGGTATCACTCCTGCTCAGCCTGCCACTGCCGTACCTGCCACTGCACATTCTGTGGATCAACTTAGTGACGGATGGTTTGCCGGCATTGGCCTTAGGTACGGAAAAAGAAGAGCCAGACATCATGAATAGACCGCCGCGTCCGGGAAATGAACAGATCTTGGCAGGGGAGTGGGGGAGGTTACTCGTAGGAGCCACACTCGCATTCAGCTTAGTGTTTCTATGCTACCTCTGGGAACTCAGCCGGGGACAGACCTTGGATCACGCACGCACGATGGTGCTGATGCTCTCTATTGGCATCGAGCTCTCCTTCGCCATCGCGTCCAGGAGCCGTCGATTCATTGTGTCTATCGGACTCTTTACCAATAAGTGGATGATCGGCGCTGTGGCAGTATCTTTCCTGCTTCAGATTCTGCTGTTTGTGACTCCTTTGCACCTGGCATTTGGTCTTACACAGCTCAGTGCGTCGGACATCGGTGTGATAGCCTCTATGACGCTCATAGGGTTCATCATCTTTGAGTTGGCAAAGGTTACAGCGCAGAAAAAATTGGGTTGATCCGAAAAAGGGGAGAGAATTGCTAGATCTGCTCGCTTAAAAACGGTTTCTCTTTTATACTGCGTTCCTTCGTGAGCTTTTGCATACACCCGGGGTTTCGCATCTTTCTTTGTTTCAGAACGCATGAATTCCGTCCCATCCCAGCCAGAAGAGGATTTTAAGACAGCATACGATGCCTATTCGGATGCCATCTTTCGGCATTGCTACTTCCGCATTTTCGATCGTGAGAAGGGCAAGGACCTCATGTAGGAAACATTCGTGCGTGCGTGGGGGTACATTCAGCAGGGAAAGACCATCGATAACATGCGCGCCTTTTTATACCGCATCGCCAATAACCTCATTGTGGATGAGATTCGAAAAAAGAAAGAAGTGTCCCTGGATGACCTGCAAGAAAAAGGATGGGACCCGGGCTACGATGCCACTGCCGACATGCAGCGGAAAGTAGAGGAAGGAAAGATCTTCGCTCTTCTGAAAAATCTTCCACCCGATTACCGTGAAGTTATCATCATGCGCTATGTGGATGGCCTCAGTCCTGCAGAAATTGCCGTGATTTTGGGTGAATCTGCAAACACGGTATCTGTGCGCTTGCATCGCGGAATCAAGCAACTTCACTCACTTTTGAGCAAGGGCTAGGGAACTTTGCGATGTAAGGAATAAATCACTTCCGCGTCATCGGGGGTGATGACATCCATTGAACACGCATTCATCGGCATGAAAGATGTACGGTTACATCCAGAGGAGAAGCACCAGATATTCCGCATGATTCAGGAGCGCATTCACACGCCTGTAGAAAAAGTAGATACAGATTTCTTTGAGAGCAGACCTCTCCTGGAGAGTGCGCAACGACTATTAGCATTTCTCTCATTTCGTCACGCAGGCGTAGCGTTCACGGCAGTACTCGCGGTGATTGCAGGTGTCACTGTGAATACTGCGGCTCAGGCGGCGCTACCCGGGGAAGTCTTTTATCCACTCAAGCAGGCAAGCGAAAAAGTGGCAGGGAATTTCTACCTCACGCCCGAAGCCCGGGCTGCGTGGGAGGAGGAGAAACTATTGCGTAGGTTGGAAGAAGCAGAAATCCTCCTGTCCATGAATCGCCTGGGTGCCAGAGAACGCCAGGAGATTGTAGGCACTCTTCGCACGCACATCGATGCCATGCAGGATGAAATCAAGGCACTGGAAACCCAGGGCAACATGGACCAAGCACAGGAGATCGATGCATCGCTGGATGAGTCATTGCAGACGCATCATGAAGTACTGAAGACTCTCGCATCTGAGACAAGCGATAAGGAGCAGAAGTTAGAGGCGTTACATGTTATTCATCAAGTAGAGGAAGTACTTCTCCCTGTACGGGTATCTGAGGAAAGTTCTTCCTCAGCGTATTCTGCTGCAGCTTCATCCACAGTTTCTTCCTCTGCTATGTCACTACCAGCTATTCCTGAAAATTTAGCTTCCCATCACGTATTACAGAGAAGTGCCGACAGAAAAATACGCGATGCGTCGGATCTCTTGCTGCAGCTACGCTTGAGTGAATCACTCGAGACCGAAAAAGTCGATCAGCTCGCACGTTTGTACCTGGAAGCAGGGAAGTTGATGCACTCCGGTTCGTACGTTCCTTCTTTGCAGCTGACGGAAGAAATCATTCGAAGAGGTCATGAGCTGCTCCAGTCGTCTTCCTCTTCATCTTCCTCCAAAGCCTCTAGCACTCCTGCGGCTGTTATTCCGTTTGAGGCAGGGTCCGCGGCTATTTCACCGGAGGTGTCGACATCCAGTTTGTAAAGAAAAGCATACATAAGCTGAAAAGTAGGTGAAAGTTTCAGAAGATTTTTCAGCTCCCTCTGTAAGAACGCCTTCCATTGGTCGTCAACTAAGGCAGCTTCGCCTTTTTCATCGGTATCAGTACAGAAAAAGTGCGGATCTACCTCTTTCTTACTTACTTTTTTCCTTCAATTTTTATGCCATCCAGGAGGTCACAAGGGCTTACGCATATGCAGCCCAGCATTTCAAAGAAACATTCTCCAGCGAAGATTCTTACTACCATGGCATCACTCGTGACACTTTTTGCAGCTGTCACAAGCGGCATCACGCAGACTGCTGCTCAAGTACAGAATGCAAATGTTGGAAATACATCACACTCCGGAGTGAACTCAGCCAACAATGCCAATGCATTGAATTTTGTGAATACTACCCAGAAAAAGGGAAATACCACCAAAGGAATTAATGTGCAGTACGTGCATGTGGTGCCTTGCGCCAATGCAGCAATTAATTCTGAAAACAATTCCATGGCAGGAAATGACACGGGAGTCGCACAAAACGGAGGCAATGGTTCCTCATCCGGTGCGTCTTTGCAGAATGCAGACGTGGATAACACTGCAAACTCAAACCTCAATTCTCAGAACAATGCCAATGCAGGAAACTATGTAAATACCAATCAAGAAGTAGGCACGGTGGATCATGGTATCAATGCTCAGTACATTGAAGTAGATGGCTGTGCCAATGCCGGAGTGAATTCGGAAAACAATTCTGCTGCAGGAAACGACACAGGAGTAGCACAGAACGGAGGAGGTTCAGGCAATGGATCCGGTGTACAGAACGCTGATGTTGATAATGATGCAAACTCCAATTTGAATTCTCAGAACAATGCGAATGCGGGAAACTACGTGAATGCCAATCAAACTGCCGGAAACGTGAGCCATGGCATCAACGCGCAGTACATGCGCATTACACCTACGGCGAATGCGGGAGTGAATTCACAAAACAATTCCGGTGCGGGCAACTCCACAGGAGTCGGTCAAAATGGAGCAGGAGGTTCTGGAGGTGCAGGGTCAGTGCAGAATGCAGGAGTAGACAATGATGCACACTCCAACTTGAACTCAGCGAATAATGCCAATGCCTTGAACTTCGTCAATGCCAATCAAACCGCGGGCAATGTGAATAATGGTATCAGCGCGCAGTCTATGGTCATTATTCCTACAGCCAACGCACTCATTAACTCCACCAATAATTCCGGTGCAGGAAATGCCACGGGAGTGAGCCAGAATGGTGGTGGAAGTACTTCTTCCTCTGGCTTGGGATCGTTCCAGAGTGCACATGTAGACAATGATGCGAACTCCAACCTGAACTCTCAGAACAACGCCAATGCCATCAATATCATCGATGCGAATCAGGTAGGCGGAAATGTGAATGGAGGAATCCATGCACAGAATGCGTACATCAATACTCCCGCCACGGCTCTCATCAATTCGAACAATAACAGCGCCGCTCTGAATGACACGGGTGTCGGTCAGCAGGGAAACGGAAGCGGTCTTCAGAACGCAGGAGTCAGTAATGCTGCCAACTCCGGTGTGAATTCTCTGAATAATGCCAATGCCTTGAACTTTGTAGGAGTCAGTCAGCTTGGTAGCACGCCATTCCAGAATGCTCAGGTGAATTCTCCTTCTACGACAGTCGTGAACTCCGGTATCAACTCTGTGTCTCAAAATCAGACAGGAGTGAACCAGGCAGGAAATGCCGGGGTGCTGGGCACACTGTCTCAGTGGATGAACTTTGTCTTCGGTAGCTGGTTCAATTAAAAACTTTTCTAACAACGTAGAGCACATAGAAGATGTCACAAAAAAGGAGAGAAGCAATTCTCTCCTTTTTTAAAATCAATGTGAAAATTTACGCAGCCTCTTTCTCCGGTAATTCAGATGTACACTGCGGACAGCGCGAGGCTTTAATAGATATGACAGAGTAGCAGAACGCACACTCTTTGGTAGACGGAGGCACATCTCCCTTGCGCCTCATCCTGTTGATCTGACGGACGATGAGAAATGCGATGACCGCGATGATGGAGAAATTGATGACGTTATTGATGAAAAGCCCGTAGTTTAGTGTGGGAGCGCCGGCAGCCTTTGCCGCTGCGACCGATGCATAGTCTTTGTCGGATAGATTGATGAAGAGATTGGAAAAATCCACATTCTTCAGCACGAGTCCAATGGGCGGCATGATGACGTCATCGACCAGTGAAGAGACGATTTTATTGAACCCTCCTCCAATCATGATACCAATGGCCAAGTCCACAATGCTTCCGCGAAGAGCGAATTCCCGGAATTCTTTTACAAAGGTATGTTCACGCACGCGTGAGACAGCGCCTGTGGCAGAGGAACTGAGTGTCGTCACTCCTTCGATAATCCGCTTTTTTTTACTCATAAAGCTTTTTGAAAAAGATGCGCCCCAGTATAGCCATAAACTGAGGATTTATCCGAGTAGAATGGTAGGAGATTGTATGGTATAATAATGGGGATTTTTTGCTTCAATAAGCGTATCTTTCCACTATGCGTTTCACCAAGATCATCTGCACCCTCGGGCCTGCTACTTTTACAAAAGAAGGAATTACATCTCTTGCTGAGAAAGGCATGAATATTGCCCGTATCAATTTTTCTCATGGAAACGCCGAACAGCATGGAAAAACCATCAACCTCATCAAAGAAGTAAACAAAGAACGCTGGGCAAAAAACCCACTCTGTCCACCGGTAGCCATTTTGCTCGATACAAAAGGAGCGGAAGTCCGCACAGGGGATGTAGCAGAGCCCCTGAAGATCAAGAAGGGTGAGGAGGTACTCTTTGCAACAAAGCCTGTAGCATCAAAAGACCATCAGGTCATTATGGTGAACCACGAACACTTTGCTAAAGATGCTCCTGATGCAGAAAAAATTCTGATTGATAACGGTGAGAGTAGCTTTGATTACATCAAGACACTGGATGATGGCAGCGTGCTCGCTCGCGCCAATGATGATGCGTCCATCGGCTCACGCAGACATGTGAATTTGCCCGGGGCAGACCTGAGCATGCCCTCTATTACCGATAAAGACTGGGAAGATATGGCCTTTGGCATCGAACAGGAAGTGGATTTCATTGCGATGTCCTTCATTCGCGAAGCCAAAGAAGTGGAAGAAGTGCGTGACTTTCTGAAGAAGAAAAAAAGCTCTACGCAGCTCATCTCTAAGATCGAAACACGTCAGGCTGTGAAAAATATCGAGGACATCGTTCGTGCCTCCGATGGCATCATGGTTGCTCGTGGAGACTTGGGTGCGGAAGTTCCTTTTGAGAGAGTTCCTGTGATTCAAGATGACATCGTGGAGCTCTGCAAGCAGGAAGGAAAGCCGGTGATTGTGGCAACCCACATGCTGGAAAGCATGATCAAGCAACCGATGCCAACACGTGCAGAAGTTACGGATATCGCACACGCAGCGACTACCGCCACCGATGCCACGATGCTCTCCGGTGAAACTGCCAACGGTCAGTACCCACTCGCTGCTTTAGATGCCATGGATCGCGTGCTCTGTGAAACGGAGTCCTACCTCACAAAACTCGTCTCTATGGAGCAGCAGGGAGTGCAAGGAGAGCGAGAAGCCCGTGCGGAGGCTGCAGTGAATTTGGCAGTGTCCACAGGTGCTAAGGCCATCATTGTGATGACAGGAAGCGGACGCACAGCCCGCGAGATCAGCAGGTACCGCCCTCGCGTGCCGCTCTTTGCTTTCACGCACACAGAGGACATCGTGCGCCAGCTGCAGCTCTCTTTTGGAGTGTTGCCTTTCATTACTCCTTTCCGTGACGATCCCGAAGAAACAGTGCGTTCCGCCCTGAAGACTATAAAAGATACAGGCCTTCTCTCCTCTGAAGACCCCATCGTCCTCGTGTCCGATACCAAGGCGCGTGACATGAGTGTGATTACGATTCAGGTGAGAAAGATTTGAGTGGAATACTAGAGTAATAGAGTACTGGGAATGAAAGGGATCCAAAGTCCTATTTCCTAGACCCACCAGTATTCTATTATTCCAGTACTCTATTGGCTCATCTTCGCATACTTCGCGTTCTTTGCAGGGATCATTTTATCCACCTGCGGATCTTTACGTAAGTTCTCTAGGGCCTGAGCCTCCGCTATTTGCATGTTCAGCACTTCTTGTTGCAGAAGAATGACGGATCTATCTCGCTCCAGGGTACGAAGCTCATAGCCTTTGGTAGCGTTGGCGTTTTGGTGAAACAGAATAAGTAGCGCCAGAATGAGGATGAGGCCTCCAATGGCACTCATGAGCAGTACCGTGCTTTGATTGACGAGCCTTCCGAGCGATACTCTTCTGGTTGATCCTCCCGACGCCGGTGAAGAAGAGGCAAACGAAAACATCTGAGGGCCTCTATGGTAGAACAATCAATCATTGAACGCTCGCAGTTTCTGTGGGAACTTCATTGACCGTTTAGCCGAAAACTTTTTTGATGACACGCAGCTTTGCACTCCGGGAACGCGGATTCTCTGCAGCTTCCTCTTCTGTAGGAACCACGGATTTCTTCGTGATAAGCTCAAAAGGAGCGGCGATGGATATGGCCCCTGTGAAAGAATCTTTTTCAGGGGTGGAAAGCGACCGGAACGTGTGTTTCACAAGCCGATCTTCCAGTGAATGAAAGCTGATGACACCAAATCGTCCCCCGGGCTTAAGTACTGTAGGGATGTAGGAGAGAAGGGTTTCCAGTGCGCCAAGCTCGTCATTCACAGCAATGCGTACAGCCTGGAATATCTGCGGAAGAACCGATGGCGTTTTCCAGGTGAAAAATTGCTCTGCGATGAGTTTCAAATCATTCGTTGTCTGAAACGATGCTCTGGTAGAGCTATGAAGCGTCTTATACAGATACTTTCCAAAAGCATTGCCCTGCTTGAGTTCGCCGTAACGGGTGAAGAGCGTGCACAGGTCATGCTCGGAAAAAATAGGCAGGAGCTCTGCCGCACTTCTTCCATGCGTGCGATCCAGCCGCATGTCGAGCGGTCCGTCTTCCCGGAAAGAAAATCCTCGCATGGGGTCATCCAAGTGCGGTGAGCTGAGCCCCAGGTCCGCAAATACAATATCGGGGGAGGGGAGTGAGAGATTGTCTAAATGCCGGAAATTTGAATGAATGAATTGAACGTTACTGTAGTCAGAGAGATTCTGTCTGGCGGTTTTCAGATTCTCCTCATCGGCATCAATACCAATGAATATTCCTTCCGGTCCGATGGCTTTTGCAAAAGCTTTCATATGCCCTCCAAGCCCTAGGGTCACATCCCATATGGTCTCGCCTTGCTGAGGATTCAGTAAGGATAAGGCAGGGGATTCCAGTACGGATACATGATGGGGCTCAACGGTCATAGGGACATCATACCGCAAAATTAGGGATTTAAAGGCTTTTAGGCTTCAAGCAGACATGGTCACTATACTTGACTAAATAAGAATAATGTTTACAATACTATACTTTGCGTATCACTCAGACCGTCCTCATTGGCCTTTTGTGTGTTGCAGCAGTTACGCAGGCGCATGCCGCTGAAGCCGTGGCACAAGACCGCTGGATTCCCTTGAAAGGGGATAGTGTGATTGTGAATACGGAAACCAACTGGGGCTACCTGCTTCACGAAGACAATTCCTACTACATGCCTTTTAAAGTGGCCACCGGAAAGCGCAGCATCGTGCGGTACATCGGTCTCACCTACAACGCCACAACACCGGAGGACACGTGGATCGTGAAATCCATCGACATCAAACGCGACCGAATCACCTTTGGATCCACCGGTACCTTTATGCGACTCTACAAGAAAGGTGTCGATACCACGCTCTACGGTATTCATTCGGTATCCAATATCGATACGCTATTAGAGGAGGAAGACTCGAAGCGCTTCAAAAGCATGGGCTGCATTCTGGTATCGGATTCCATTTTGAAAATGCTTCAGGAAGTGTACACACTGAATAACAATTCTCTGACCGTCACAACGTCCAAAAGTAGCCAGAAACTGGAGAATGCCCTGGAATTTCGAGAGAATTGGCAGCAGATCAAAGAACAAAAGCGGCTCTGGTAAAGTGCCCCCGTCTTTGCCTATAATGCTCCTGCGTGGAGAGGTGGCTGAGTGGTCGAAAGCGCCACACTGCTAATGTGGTATACGGTGTTAAAACCGTATCGAGGGTTCAAATCCCTCCCTCTCCGCCATTCGACTCGGCGCTGCGGCGCCTCGCTCATGGTCCTCACGCTCTGGCGCTCGGGCCAATTTGCACAAGCCGATAGTCGAATGACCCTGAGCGGAGCGAAGCGGAGTCGAAGGGCCCCTAGGATAGCTCCCACAAAACTTTCATCACTTATACATAAATATCCACCGCTAATCTTTTTCATACCCCCTCGCATTCCTCCTATACGCACACCACTCACAAGCCTCTGTCGCCAATGGAACGGAATCTCGAATTAAACAAATTTTTGCTTCCTGCAGCGCCTCATCCACCCACGAAAAATCTCCGGTGTACGGAAGAATCTTGCTCACGAATTCCAATTTTCCGTCAAAAGATTCTTTGCCTGCGTCGGCATTCGCGTACACAAAGTATCCAGTAGGTGATACAGAAAATCCATTTTTTGCAAAAAGCCACTGGTAGATTTCCAGCTGACGCTTGTAGCCCTTTTTCCAGTTACCATCGATACTCACACCCCACTCACTGGAGGTGGCTTTGTAATCCACAACGATTATTTTTCCGTCGATATCGATCCACAGATCATCTACGGCACCGAATACTAAGAAGTTTGTCTGTTCGTGTAGGTACTGGATGCCTTTGCGGCTATCTCTCCAGTCTTCCAGCAGAGGATGAGCCAGCGGAATGGCTTCCACACCAAATGCTTCCATGAGTGTGTGTGGCTCGGATCTTTTTCGGAAGAGATCGAACTCGCGTTTCAGGAGTGTATCCACTGCATTATTGAGCGAGTATGCAGGACTCCCGATGCGATCGATCCCGCAGTGCCTGTCCAAGTAGAAACATCTGGGACACTGCAAAAATAATTCAATCTTACTGCGACTGAGCTTAAAAGGCTCTTCGGATGTGGGATCGAATATATTGCGCGTTCGCTGTCCGGCAGTTGCCATGACTCTATTCTAAAGCTGTGATCTGCATTGGAACAACCTTCATTCCTGCGCGCGTTTTGCCTTGCAAGACTGGTTTAACATTTTGGAATCCGATACACGGGAATGTCTAATCTGCTAGACTCCCTTTAATATATTTCTTCCCTCCCTTTCTATGAATCAGTTTGTGAAACCGTTCACGCTCATCTTGAGCATCGTTCTCCTTGCAATAGGCATCGTAGGGTTCGTTATGGATCCTATTCTGGTCTTCGATGTGAACCTCGCTCATAATCTCGTTCACTTGGCCAGCGGTCTTGTAGGTGTGATTGCCTACGGTATGGGCTACCAGTCTTCCCGTTTGTACTTGATCGTTTTCGGTTTGGTGTACGCACTCGTGACAGTGCTTGGCTTCCTAAACGTGCAGCCAGTTGTGGATCTTTTGAACATCAACCAGGCAGACAACTACCTGCACCTCGCTATTGCTGCGGGTTGTTTGCTCTTTGGATTCGGATCCAGCAAGGTCAACGCGTAATACTAGTCAGATTTTTAAAAAGCTCCATGTGTATCATGGAGCTTTTTTTAATAATTATTCATTACTGAGCACACTCCCCGGGAGTCCATGTGGTGTGCCCCTCGCACCGTGCCTGGCAGTCATTTCCAAAGGTCGTTCCACCGGCACACACGGGGCTATACTGCATCGTACACATGCAACTTGACTTACTGCTAACACTGGAAGCTTCCGATGAAATACTAGAAGAAGATGAGGTATTCACGCTAAGGCCGCACGTAGTACGGACATAGGAACAGATTGCAGGTTCAGCCACCGTGTCCGAAGCGGATCGCATAAATCTTGACTGCTTTTGTAATTGCGTCTGTTGTTCACAGATGGATTGCAGCCCTTTGCACATTCCGGCAGAGGGGGACATCTGTGCTTGAGAGGTCGTCAAAGGTATGAGTACAGAGCCAAATACGAGGAGGCTGGCCAGAGACATACCTCCTGCGAGTGTCATGAGCGAGTACATGCCGAGGGAAGGCGGCAGGAGTTTTTTCAGGAGAGGGTAAGTAGTCATAGGAGAGGGAGAGGGTATTACAAACGAGGAGCAATGACTTTCCGTTCTACGAAGAACGCGCCCAAAAGTAACAGCACATTCACAGGACTGAACATACTGGTTCCTCTGCGCTTACGGATCATGCCTACTGCTTGATACATCAAGGGCACTGCTCCGGCAGCCAAAAGGGATTTCCAAAGGGTTTTTTTCTCAGCCGATATTGAAGAAACAGGGTGAGTATTCATGTCTCTTATGACAGAAATACGCCTGTGCTCTTACAAAAATCTTTTACACAAAGTAGTTACTTCCTGTCTGCACAATGGACGAAAGCGAGTGAGGGTGACTTTCCCGGAGGCCTGCGGGGCTCATCTTCACAAAGGTGGCTTTTTCCTGGAACTCCGGAAGCGTGCGGCCGCCGATGTAGTAGAAAGATGACTGCAAGCTCCCACTCAGCTGGAACAAGAATTCTTCGGCTGAGCCTTTGAACGGCACCAGCCCCTCTACTCCTTCCGGGATCATCTTCTGTCCCGCGGCCTGAGCGGATTGTCCGTAGCGCTCTGCACTTCCTTTTTTCATAGCGCCGATGGACCCCATGCCACGGTAGGCTTTCATTTTCTTTCCGTTTACTTCTGTCTCTTCTCCAGGGGACTCCATGAACCCTGCAAGCATAGACCCAAGCATTACCGCATGTGCTCCTGCGGCAATAGCCTTGGCGATGTCTCCCATCTGGCGAATGCCTCCATCGGCCACGATGGTTGTGTCTGTGCCTTTCACTCCTTCACGCGCCTGCATGATGGCTGTGATCTGCGGTACTCCCATGCCGGACATCACGCGTGTGGTGCAGATGCTTCCAGGGCCCATGCCTACGCGGAGAATATCCGCACCGGCATTCGCAAGTCTCTTGGCGCCATCGGCAGTGGCTACGTTTCCGGCCATCAACACTACGTTAGGAGCCATCTTTTTTACGGTCTCCACAGCCTTCACCATCCAGCCGGTATTTCCGTGTCCGGAATCAATGCACAGGAGATCGATACCTTCGGCACATAAAGCCTCTACTCTTTTTTCTAAATCTGCCCCCAGTCCTACGGCAGCTCCTACTCTGAGTTTTCCGTTCTTATCCAAGCTTTCATTCTTCAAATCTCCGGCATCAGAAGCTTTGGCATCTTTCACCATCTGTGCTTGTGTTTCGATGGAAAGATTGCGATGAATGACCCCCATGCCCCCTTGCTTCGCCATCAGTACCGCCATGGCTGTTTCTGTGACCGTATCCATTGGCGAAGAGAATACGGGCAACGAAAGTGTTAGATTCTTATGCAGAACTGTCGTGAGATCTGCATCCTGCCTGGCAAAGTCCGTGAAGCCCGGGAGGAGAAGCAGGTCATCAAACGTGTAGCCTGTCTCTTCCAGAATCTTTTTTCGTGCAGCACTCTGCTTGGGCATAGGACGGAAAGGAAAAATTAGAGATACAGATTCGTTTCCTTTTTCAAATCAACGAAGCTCGCTTCACGCGCCCAGGCGAGGGTTTGATCAATCTGGTCCTCCGAAAGAATCTCATACTCTCTCATCAAATTGATCTCCTTGGCGAGGTTTGTCTGGAGCATCGATGGGTTATCGGTATTCATACAGAACTTCACTTCATTGTCCCAGAGTGTTTGAATCACTTCTTTCATGTGCTTTCCGTCGCGAATGAATTTCAAACTCAAGTTTGATGTAGGACACAGACACATGCATAGGTTCTTCTCGCGGACTTTTTTCATCAGGTTTTTATCGGTGTAGGCCCTGAATCCATGGTTCAAGCGATCAAGCGGGAGAATACTCATCACGTGATCCATTTCCTCGGCTGTACCGTCTTCTCCTGTGTGCACTGTGGTCTTCAGTCCTGCGTCGCGAGCTTCTTCGTAGAGGCGCGTGTAGTCATCGTACTTAAATCCATCGCCTTTTGGACCTGCGATATCGATACCCAGCACTCCGCGATCTTTGTACTTGATGGCCTTTCGAACAATGATCTCATTTTGTTCTACTGAGAGACGTCTATCCAACAGGAAAATGAGCCCGGCGCGTACCTGCGGGAACTCTACGAACGCACGTTCCATACCGCGAAGAGCAGCCAGGATGATCTGATCCAAATCGCGTTCCCCGGAGCGGTTTCTAAACATCGGGTTAAAGGATGGTTCCAGAACCGTAATGTTATTCACTCGATACGCACCGCTCACCACCTCATACACCGTCCGTTCCATGGCCACAGGGGACGACTGAATAAGCTCCGTCCATTTGAAGAGCATGTGGTAATCCTCCCAGGTGACATCTTTTTTGTTTAAGGTGACCAGATCGTAGAACTCCCAGTATTCCTTGCTGGGGAGCTTAATGCCCTGTTCGTGGGCAATGCTCCACAAAATATGGGGCTCCACGGACTGACCCAGGTGAAAGTGTAATTCGGTGAGTTCTTTTTTGGAGGAGTGCTTGAAGGTTTCCATACCGTATTCTTACACGAATTTTGGGATTTGCAATAGTTTTGAAAAAATAAATTCATGCTGAGGTATGACAGAAAGATCAACGTGTAAGAATCCAAAGATCAAAGCAAATGCCAAAGATAAAAGAAGATTTTTCACTTTGAGCTTTTTCTTTGCTTTGATTTTTGGATATTGATGATTGATCTTTCGCAATCATCCGTGAACCACTGTCCCGATCTTCTCACCCTTTGCTACCCGAAGAAGGCTGCCTGTGTCGAAGAAATTGAAGACGATGATTGGGAGACCCTGATCCTGACAGAGGCTGAATGCAGCCTGATCCATGACTCCTAGATTCTTCTGGATTGCTTCCTGGTACGTCAGTTCCTCGTACTTCACTGCATCGGCATTTTTGCGAGGGTCTTTATCGTAAATGCCATCTACGTTTGTTGCCTTTAAGAGCACGTCGCAAGACATCTCGAGTGCACGAAGAGCTGCGGCGGAGTCGGTTGTGAAGTAAGGGTTTCCCGTTCCGCCTCCGCAGATGACAATGCGGCCTTTTTCCAAGTGACGCAGTGCGCGGCGCTTGATGAAGGGCTCCGCGAGCTGGGGAATATTTACGGCAGAAAGGACGCGCGTTTCCGCGTTGCATGCTTCCAAGGCGGACTGCAGCGCCACGCTATTCATAATCGTCGCGAGCATTCCCATGGAATCACTCACCGTACGTTCAATGCCACTCTCCTTTGTATCGCGGTAGCGCCAGATATTTCCGCCACCCACGACCACCACAAGTTCCACAGGAAGAGCTGCCACATCGGCAATCTGCTTGGCGATCTGATCCAAAGTCGGCTTATCGATTCCGAATCCATCGGATCCGGCGAACACTTCTCCGGAGAGCTTGAGCATGATGCGCTTGTAGGTCATGACTGAGGGGTGGAAGAAGTCGGCGAGAGCATAGAGTCGGTCGTTGCATTCGCCAAGGGCATCGGGCGATCTTTAGCAGCAAGTATCATCTGAATGTACGCAGGAATGTGGCGAATTTCTGCGATGACATGAAGAAGTTCTCGCAGTGCGCGGATAATTTTCCCATGACTCAGTGCTCCTATGACTAGAAGCTCAAACCTCTTTCCTGTAGCAGCCATGGCAAAGCCAAGCGCCATTCCGAAGAGCACCAGGAGTTCCAAGAACTTTCCAATGTAAGGAATGAACCAGAAGATGATTGCCAAAATAAGCAGAACCAGTGCCTGACGAGCGTGAAACCTCACAAAGGTAGAATGTCTCTTTACAAAAAAGAGGATGAGAGACAAAGGAGGAACGTAACTCAATGCGGCTACGTCTTTATGTGTTTGAATATCCAGGTCTTCAGCCAAATTGGCGACCCTGGCGTTCTCCATCTGTGGATTGGTATTGGAATCCATGTGTTGTAAGTATTATAGCAAAAAATGCAGAAAAAGGCTATACTAAGGGAAAACTAGCATCTTTTGTTAAAACTGGGTTTTGCTATAGTTTTGCCCACGTGCTCCCGTAGCTTCCACCGTCGCCTCTGGGCTATGGTGGACAGGATTGGTCACTGTACTGCCATCGATGGAATCGTTCATTCTCGTGCTCCCGTAGCTCAGTTGGATAGAGCAGCAGGTTTCTAACCTGTTGGTCGCAGGTTCGAGTCCTGCCGGGGGTACCATTCCACTCTCAGTCCCGCTCAGCGGGGCAGTGCTCGCTCATGGTCTTCGCCGCGCAATACGCGGCTCGGGCCACCTCTACTTTGAAGCATCTTGATTGTATGGAAAAGATTGTACTCAATCCCTACATCGCCCTCCTCCGCGGCATCAATGTGGGTGGCAATAAAAAAGTGCCGATGGCGGACTTGAAGAAACTTCTAGAGAAGAATGGATACGAAGATGTGAAGACACTCCTTGCTTCCGGCAATGTACTTTTTTCAACTGTGAAGATGGAGCAGAAGAAATTAGAAAGAGAACTGGAAGCTTTACTGGAGAAGCATTTTAAATTCCCCATTCCAGTACTCATCCGAACAGCAGATAGCATTCAGAAATTGATTGATGCAAATCCTTTCAAAGAAGTTAAAGAAACTCCAGAGACTCGTCTCTACATTACGTTCCTTTCAGAAAAACCAACGGGCAAATTAAAGATTCCATATATATCCCCTGGGAAAGAATTTAAGATTCTGGAAGCAACAGAAACTGAAGTATGCAGTGTTCTGATTCTTTCCGAGAATGTGAAAACTACAGAAGCGATGAACATCTTGGAGAAAGAGTACGGAAAGAAAGTGACTACACGGAACTGGAACACCGTTCTGAAGTTAGTGAAATAGCGATTAGTGAATTTTCTTTCCCTTCTTCATCATTTCCAAAAGAGCCTTCATTCGTTTTTCACGAGTCTCCGGCTTCTTCGCGGTCTGCAGTCTCCACGCAATGGCGTAGGTATTTGCTTTGCTGAGGGTTTGGAAAAATGCCAGTGCCTTTTTATTCTTTGAAAGCTCTTTCAAAAAATCTTCCGGCACGGTCATGTTGGCGGGACTGTCGTACGCTTGCGCCCACCGTCCATCCGCTTTAGCTGCTTCTATTTGTTTGAGTCCCGAAGGCTGCATGCGCTTTTCCTTGATGAGTCGTGCCACAAATTCCCGGTTACGTTTAGACCACATGCTCCGGGCTCTGCGTGGAGTGAATTTTAGAATATACGACTCCTTGTCATACTTTTGTTTCTGCCCATCGATCCATCCGTAACAGAGTGCCACGTCCAAAGCCTCAGCGTACGTAATGGTCTCCACCTCTGAATCTTTTTTGTAAAACCGTAGCCAGATGCCTTCGTCTTTCTGGAAGTTCTTCTTCATCCACTTTTCAAAGGCGATGGACGTAGCAAAGGGCAATACCGGTGGCTCGGGTTTCTTTTCTGGCATAATAAAGCCAAGTGTAGCGGTCGGGGAAATGTGGTCACAAGCTGATGTTTCTGCTATCCTACATACCATTATTTCATTCAACTTCTTTGTATGACTTCCTCAGACGGACGTATTCAAATCTTCCTTCGTGATTGTCAGAAAGTACTGGAGCACCTGCAAGGCGAGTACGGAAAATTGCAGACAGGCAGAGCGTCGGCAGCGCTCGTAGAGCATGTGGAAGTGGAAGCCTATGGCCAGAGACAGCCGCTCAAAAACCTTGCCGGCATCAGCGTGCCCGATGCGAAGACCATTGCCATTTCTCCTTGGGACAAAAGCGTGATGCAGGCCGTAGAAAAAGGTCTGCAGATGGCGAACTTGGGAATTAACCCAGTGAATGACGGAGTAGTCATTCGTTTGAATCTTCCACCTATGACAGAAGAGCGCCGTTTGCAGATGGTGAAAGTGGTAAATAACTTGGCGGAAGAATCCCGCATTGCCGTACGTAAGCATCGTCAGGAGGCTCAGGAAATCATCAAACAGGAGAAAGATGAAGACGTGAAAGAGACACTCCTGGAAGAACTTCAGAAAGCTGTGGATGAAATGAATGAAGGTATTGCGCAGGTATCGAAGAGGAAAGAGGAGGACCTCATGAAGATTTAAAAGAAATAAAGGATGGAAAAGATTTAAAGGATTCCATTAGTCCTTTAAATCTTTTCATTCTTTTCAATCCTTTAACTCCCTGTTCCTAAGGCATTCAATTGCATACAATCCGCCCATGCCTCGCCGCCTCTGCCTCCTGGCTCATAATGTCCGTTCCCTGTGGAACGTGGGTTCTTTTTTTAGAACGTGTGATGCTATGGGAGTGGAGAAGATCTGGCTCTGCGGGTACACGGGTGTTCCTCCTCGTAAGGAAATTAAAAAGACTGCCATAGGGGCTGAAGATTTTGTGCCATGGGAAAGCGTGCAGGATCCCGTAGAGGCGATCAAAAAATTAAAGGAAGATGGATGGCAGATTGTGGCATTGGAAATCACGCCAGATGCAGTGCCTCTCATGGATTTCAAGCCGTCGGATAAAATGTGCTTAGTGGTAGGACATGAACTGAGTGGCGTAACCGAAGAAACACTCATTCATTGTGATGCCGCGGTAAAGATCCCCATGCTCGGACAAAAGGAATCACTGAACGTGGCGGTGGCAGCAGGTATTGCGCTCTACGCTCTTAGGCACGCGTAGGTTCTTTGGTGAAGTCCACTTTGGCACCCCAGAGGAAATGCGATGCCCAGAAACCGGCAATAGCACCTACGATGGGTCCGAGGACGTACATCGGTCCAAAGGATCCAATGCCGAGAGCTACAGCAGGGTTGAGCACCGCATTGCTCACTACAGAAGCCAGATAAATGCCGATGAAGAGTGATCCTCCCACTGCGAGCCCTGCAGCAGCAGGGTGTACTTTTTCCAGAACTACAGAGGAGATTCCAAAAGCCAATACAAATGCTCCCATAGCTTCAAAGGCTGCGACGAGCAGATCAT
The DNA here is from genome assembly GCA_964628805.1 of uncultured Candidatus Peribacteria bacterium. GTDB lineage: Bacteria > Patescibacteriota > Gracilibacteria > Peribacterales > Peribacteraceae > CAZVOK01. The sequence continues at coordinate 267,825 of CAZVOK010000001.1, forward strand.
TTTCATATCCAATAGCGGCACCTTCACCTGTGAGAAGATATAGCAAGAAGAGTGCTGCAATGGCTCCCACGAACTGTGCGATGACATAAAAAAATGCATCACTCACACGCATTTTGTTCACACTCAGAAGACCAATAGTGACGGCCGGGTTCAAGTGCGCTCCGCTGAGCCCGCCAATCAAATACACAAATAGTCCCAATGTGCACGCAGCCATCACCGGAGTGGAGTATGGCATGGCAAAGATAGACGAGAGTAACACGACAAAGGTAAGCGCAAATGTGCCGAATGCTTCTGCAGTGTAGCGGGAGAAATTCATAAGGGAGGGGAGGAATGTTGCGAGCATACGCTGGTGGGGGTTTTTAGTGAAGATGTGAAAGGGATTAGGGATTGGGGGTTGGGGATTAGGATTTTCAATAAAAAGAAACACCATTGTTCCAATTCCCAATCCCTAACCCCCAATCACCATTAAACAGTCTCCATCGGATCCACATCCACCACCATATCCTGCAGATCAATGAACTCCAGCACATTGCGCACGGCTTCCCCTCGCAGGAGGATGTGCCACTCTTTCCCCCCGCCGAAGAATGTGGGAGCTACTCCTATACGCACGGTAAAATTATGCTTGGCGATAATTTCTACGAGTTTTCGTTGAGTATCCTTGGCCCTGAGTTCCGGCTTCTCTCCGCGGAAAATCAAGCGGATCATGAGAGTAGACGGAGGGTACCCGGAGTACTGGCGCAGCTTGAGCTCAGTCTCTAAATATTTTTCTGTCTCATGCTTGGCCGCCGCTTGCACCTCCGGGGCATCGGGCCTGAAGGTTTGGATGATCACTTCACCGGGCTTCGCGCGTCCGCTGCGTCCGGTGAGCTGCGTGAGGAGCTGAAAAATTCTTTCTCCTGCGCGGAAGTGGGGGAGTGAGAGGCCGATGTCTGCCAGAAGCACTGCGGCGAGTGTGACGTGCGGGAGATCGAGTCCTTTCACGACAGCCTGAGTGCCAAGCAAAATATCCGCTTCCTGATTTCTCATGGTCGCAAGCAAATGCCGCATGTGCTCGGGTTCCGAAATAGTATCGGCATCGGCACGGATGATGCGCGCTCCGGGAAATTGCTGTTTCAAAATTTGTTCGAGCTTTTGGGTACCAGCTCCGATGGGATGGAGCTTCGTACTCTGGCAGTGCGGGCAACGTTCCGGAACATCCGCCATGAGTCCCGACGTGTGATCGAGCAAAAACGGGCGACCCTGCGAGGTATTGTGGACCGTGAAAGGCAATTGAGACTCAGGAGACACCACCCTGCGCCTGCACTGCAAACACAAAAGCGCACTCGCGATGCCGCGACGATTCAAAAAGAGCACGCTTTGTTCTTTATTTTTGAGTCGCTTGGCGATGGCATCCAAGAGGGGGGTAGTGAATGGATACAAAAGTCCAAACCGCGCATCGATGAGATCGATAACGGTGACATTGGGTAGTGCCAGTTCTTTGTACCGTGTAGGAAGTCTCGCAAGATGATACAAATTATATTTCGCACGTGACCAGGATTCCAAAGAAGGAGTAGCAGACCCCAGCACCAACTTTGCGCCGCTGTGGTAACACAGGTTTTCAGCTGTATCTCTTGCATGATACCGAGGCGTCTGTTCGTTTTTGTACGTCCATTCGTGTTCTTCATCGATGATGACTACTCCGAGTCTTTTGAGAGGGGAGAAAAGCGCGCTCCGGGACCCTATGACGAGCGACACTTTGCCTTCGTGAATCCGTTTCCATTCACGCTTGCGTTCGGCCTTGGTGAGACGGCTATGAATGATGGCGATGGCATCTCGCTCCAGGAGATTATCGAAGCGATGTACGGAATGTTCTGTCAGAAGAATTTCTGGAACCAAGAGAATTGCCTGCTTTCCATGCTTGATAGCATCTACAATCAACTGCGCATAAATCTCCGTTTTTCCGCTTCCTGTCACGCCAAAGAGGAGTGACGGTCGCGGATCACTTTTCATGCTTTCGTACGCTGCTTCCTGTGCGGGAGTAAGGATAGGAAGTTCTCTTAAGGGAGATGACTGACGTTCGAACACAGAGGATTCAGCTTTTCTGATGTCTTCCGTTATCCATCCACCCTCTTTGAGTGCATTCAATACAGCCGCACTCGCGCCGGTTTCTTTTTTGATGTCATCACGCGAGGCCCATGGAAGCCCACTGACAAATTCCAGTACCTGCTTCTGTTTTTTTCCGCGGATATCTGCAAAGTCCACACTTGTTTTCGCCTTCTCACTCAGTGTATACCCCGTCACATTCTGCGGCAGCACACTGGACCACGTGTCCTGGGGAAGCCACATACCCAAAGCACTTCTGAGTGTGCAGATGTAATACTCGGACATCCAGTGAATGGTTTTTATTTGTGCTTCTGTTAAGAGCGGATCGCCCACCAGAACTTCTTTGAGAGTTTTCACATCGTATTCTTCCTCCTGTTTCTTCTCCTGTATTTCCACTATCACACCTTCTACAAGTTTATTGCGTAGCGGCACGCTGACCATGGCTCCTACTCGAACTTTATCTTTGTCTGCCTCGCTTACTTCATACGTGAGGCCGTTTCCTATAAAGGAGGACCGGGAAGCCGTCACTACTTTGGCAAACATACCTTCCATTTTGCGCGTGGCCAGAGAGGAAGAAAAGCAAAAAGGTGTATGATTGAACACCCAATGTGTTCGAAATGAGTAGAAAAGTGAAAAACACGGCGTATAGTTTCGCCTTTGTTCTTTGAAAATATTTCCCCCATCCACCCTCTTTCTAAAAGGGCAATCGGGCGCGAGCCTGGTTGGACTTACACACGTACCGCGGCACTCAGCCTCGCGACCGTGCGAGAAAGAGGATGCCGTGGGGGAGGAAGCGATGCAGATCGTCGTAGTAGTTCAGACACCGGTGAGCCGCAGGTGGGGGCGGAAGCGCCCCTCGGAGACGATCAACAAGACATATGAGGTGGAGGTGCCGCCCGGACACCGGTTCCGAGGCTGCTCGTCGGACATCAGTGGAAAGTTCGCGGGGGTCTCCATGGAGTTCGTCGACTCCCAAGACCCTAAGAAGACTCACCCCTGGAACCAGACGCTCGAGGTCAAGTCCGGGGATGTGGGTGTACTCAAGATCAAGACGCCTACCGGATCCATCCTGCACAAATTCATCGTCCGGGAGATCTAGGCGCTTCCAGCCACGGCTCAGCCGGTCGTCCTACTACAGTGGGGCGACCGGACGGTTTTCATAAAAATATAAGGATGGTCAAACGATAAACTTGATATATACTTTCCCGGCCCGATACAGTTCGGGGCGTAGCTCAGTTGGCTAGAGCGCCTGCTTTGGGAGCAGGAGGCCGCGAGTTCGAGTCCCGCCGCCCCGACCATAGATCTTAATTAAAAATAGAGTAGATTACTTCTCATGAAAGATTTATTTATTGCTAATTTTGGTGTTCTACTTGGTGGATTTTTTACTTTAGTTGGTACAATTCTTGGACTTCTAGGTGGCCTAATAGGGCCGTGGCTTAATCATAGATATTCTATTGAAAGAGAAAGAGATCAGAGAATGTTTCAACTCAGGCAAATTACATACACTGAATTATTACGAATGTTAGATCAGCCTCAATCTCCGAGCGAATTTGAAAATATTAAAGATATATTGTTAAAATTAAATCAATCAATGCTTATTGCAGGTAAAGATGTTTTAGAAACTTTACAAAAAATTTATAATGATTTTGAATTCATAAGAAAACACAGAATTAAAGGAGATCAAAAAAGTTTTACTCTTTCAAATTTAGAAATAGCTAATGAACGATCAGTTTTACAAAAAAAGATTAAATCTGAGTTCGGAATTAAATAATATTATTTAGAGATTTACTTAAATATTTCCTTCTTTTTTAGTCTCTAATATCTCCCTCAACCTCTGATTCTCATTCAAAGCCTCCTGCAACGACTCTTTGATCAATCGATACTCCGTCCGATCCCGAATAATCTTCAAAAACCCCTGCGGCAAGCCGAGGTGATTTTGCAGGGGCATCATGAGTCCATCTGCCCAGAACTTGCTGCCGTCTTTTCGCAGGTGCCACCTCTCATCCACGGCACGGCCTTTGGTGAGAGCTTCCTGGATTTCTTTTTCAGGCATCGCTTGTTCTTTATCATCAAGAGTAAATATTACTGCTCCATCTTGACCGAGGATTTCTTCTTCGGTGTATCCAATGATTAATTCTGCGCCGGAGTTCCAACTGGTCACGTTTCCATCCAGGTCCAACGTGAAGATGGCAAAGTCTTTGGCACTTTCAATGATCATCCGGCATAAGTCATCACCTTCATGATGAGGATCCAGATGGGTTGGGGGAGTAGTCATGAGTGCTTGGACACGATTCATGTACCTCTCTGACACTGTTACGCTGGCGCTCCGGGAAAGTGAGGGTCCAATATGCTTTTCCGCAGAAAACGTTGAAAGTCTCAAATACATGCCAAAAGACTGAAATTACCTATAATTTGATAAGAATTTTTGTAAAAAGTGTACTTTTTCGCTGAATACTGCAATTTTGACAAGCTTTCCGGTTTCGTTTCCTGTAAGCTTCTACTCATGACTACTGATTCACCTCCAACGACGACCCACACCTTTTATGGATTAGGCTTAGCGCCTGTATTTCTGGATCTCTTGGAGAAAAAGAATTTCAAGGCTCCTACACCTATTCAACACAAAGCTATTCCCATTGCCGTAGAAGGAAAGGACGTCATCGGCATTGCGCAAACGGGTACGGGCAAAACGCTCAGTTTTGGACTGCCGATGCTCCAGCGCCTCCAGCAGGGGAAGGGAAGGGGACTCGTGATTGTTCCTACGCGTGAGCTTGCATACCAGGTAGAGGAATCGCTGCTGCAATTTGCACCTGCTGTCGGCATCAAAACCGCTGTGTTTGTGGGAGGTGCGTCCATGAATATTCAGCGCCAGATGCTCCGCCAGAATCCTCGCATTCTCATCGCTACTCCGGGACGGCTGCTCGATCACTTGCAGCAGGGGACTATCACCTTAAAAGAAGTATCTGTCTTGGTGCTCGATGAAGCGGACCGCATGTTGGACATGGGATTTGCTCCACAGATCAATAAAATTTTGCCGCACATTCCAAAGGATCGTCAGACGATGCTCTTTTCCGCCACCATGCCACAAGACATCGTGAAGCTGGCTACGCATCAGATGAAACTGCCACTCAGAATAGAAGTGGCTCCGCAGGGAACTGCGTCCGAAAGAGTGTCACAGGAAATGTTTGTGATTCAGAAGAGCGAGAAAATTCGTCTTCTGGAAAAACTTCTCGGCGAATACAAAGGCACGGTGCTGGTCTTCAGTCGCACAAAACATGGTGCGAAAAAAATCACGCAGAGCGTGCGTGCCATGGGTCATCCTGCTGCAGAAATTCATGCCAATCGTTCGCTCGCTCAGCGTCGCGAGGCACTGGAAGGGTTCAAGAAGGGGCGCTACCGCGTGCTGATTGCCACAGACATCGCTGCTCGTGGTATCGATGTCAACGGCATTGAGCTCGTCATCAACTTTGATCTCCCGGATAATCCGGAAGATTACGTGCACCGCATCGGTCGTACAGGTCGTGCAGGGTTGGAAGGTCGCGCCATTTCTTTTGCGACTCCAGACCAGTCCGGCGGCATTCGCGATATTGAACGTCTCATGCGTCTTTCCATTCCCCGTGTTCGCACTCCAGAACTCCCAGCCCCTCGTGCACCTACTCCTGCAGAACAGGAAAGAGATCGTCAGGAGCAGCAGTTCCGCGGCGGAGGGAGAGGAAGCGGTGGACAGCGAGGAAATAGATCCCAGTCATTCGGAGGAAACCGCAACAGATTTCGTCGCTAAGCATTTTTTCCCTCGGTGAAACCGCGGTATGATGCTTCGGTGTTATCTTCTGCTAGAAACATCCTCGGGGAAGATTTGGCAAAGATGCTCAAGGGCGGAGTCATTATGGACGTGGTGAACGCTCGCCAAGCTGCTATCGCCGAAGAGTCCGGCGCTTGTGCGGTGATGGCTCTGGAGCGCGTGCCTTCGGATATTCGTAAAGAAGGAGGTGTCGCGCGCATGACAGACCCGGAGCTCATCCGCGAAATTCAGCATGCCGTGTCTATTCCTGTGATGGCGAAGGTTCGGATTGGGCACACGATGGAAGCACGCATCATCGAATCCTTGGAAGTGGATTTCATCGATGAAAGCGAAGTGCTCACTCCTGCCGATCCGTTTGATCACATCGATAAAAGCGAGTTTAAAGTACCGTTTGTGTGTGGTGCTTCCAACCTCGGTGAAGCGCTCCGCAGAATTTACGAAGGCGCCGCCATGATCCGCACCAAAGGCGAAGCCGGTACCGGAAATGTGATAGAAGCTGTGCGTCACATGAAGATGATCAAGCGAGATATGGCAGACTTGAAAAAAATGTCCCCGGATCGCCTGAAACAATTTGCCAAAGAAGAGCGCGTCCCTCTGATACTCGTGCAAGAAGTAAAAGAAGCACAGCGGCTTCCCGTAGTCACATTTGTGGCAGGAGGCATCGCCACTCCTGCGGATGCAGCGCTCATGATGGACATGGGAGCAGAGGGAGTGTTTGTGGGCTCCGGCATTTTCAAGTCCTCCGATCCTCAGCGTGTGGCCAGGGCTATTGTGCAGGCGGTGGTGCATCACAAAGACCCCCACATGCTCGCACACATTTCTACGGGTTTGGGAGACCTCATGCCCGGTCTGGACATTCAGACACTCGATACGCACATGCAGCAGCGCGGCTGGTAATTACTTTCATTCCTCATGTTCACCAAGAAAACTCTCGGCAGTAAAAACCCCAAGGCAGTCACCGTGGGAATCCTGGCGTTTCAGGGAAATGTAGCTGAGCACGCAGAGATCCTGAAGCAGATGAAGCAGGAGTACACCGAAGTGCGATCCATTCATGATTTGGCGAAAGTGACGCATCTCATTATTCCCGGAGGGGAGAGTACAGTCATGAGCAGATTTCTCACACTCACAGGTCTCGGCCGAGAGATCACGCTCCGCGTACGCGAGGAGAACTTGGCCGTAATGGGTACATGTGCCGGAGCGATTCTCCTGTGTCGCAGAGTGAGTGGGAAAAATGCACCACGTACATTGGGCTTGATGGACATCACGGTCGATAGAAATGCATACGGATCGCAGATCAATAGTTTTGAAACGAGTTTGAAAATGAAAGGATCTACTAAGCGAGTGCGAGTGGCCTTCATCCGCGCACCCAAAATCCTTTCGGTTGGTCACTCGGTGGAAGTGTTATCTGAAGAAGAGAAGCAACCGGCGATAGTGCGCCAAGGAAGGCTCATTGCTACCACCTGTCACCCAGAGATGAGAGGGGAAAAGAAGCTACATGAGTTGTTTGTGACACTTTAAAAACTCTCTTACCCAATAAAGGACGTAAGAGAGGGATCTGATATAAACCACCAGATAGAAATATCTTATTATAAATTTAAAATTAGTCAATTACCCAAAACTATCGCTATTTCCTGCTATTCCCGCTATATTTGACACTCATGAACATTCGAAACTTCTGCATTATCGCGCATATCGACCACCCGACTTCGCCTGCGGGCTACGCCGGGCGAGACTGCTCCATTATTCTATGAACATTCGAAACTTCTGCATTATTGCACATATCGACCACGGAAAGTCGACCCTGGCTGACCGTATGATTGAAGTAACCGGCACCCTGCAGAAGCGCGAAATGAAGGCGCAGACGCTGGATATGATGGATCTAGAACGAGAGCGGGGGATTACTATCAAGCTGCAGCCCGTACGCATGCAATTTGAAGATCATGAGTTAAATCTCATCGATACTCCCGGTCACACGGACTTCCGCTATGAAGTAAGCAGATCCCTTGCAGCCTGCGAAGGTGCAATCTTGCTCGTAGACGCTTCGCAGGGAATCCAGGCGCAGACACTTGCTGTCTTGTACATGGCGCTTGAGCACGACCTGACAATTATTCCGGTTCTCAATAAAATAGATCTTCCAGCTGCGGACCCGGATAGAGTGAGCGAAGAAGTCATCAAGCTTCTCGGCTGCAAAAAAGAAGATATTCTTCTTATTTCCGCCAAAGAGGGAAGGGGAGTGGAGGATGTGCTCCGAGCAGTGATCCAAAGAATTCGCCCACCTACTGCGCACGGCATGCGCGAAACTCGTGCTTTGATTTTTGATGCCATCATGGATACGTACCGCGGAGGTGTTGCGTATGTGCGCGTGGTGGAAGGCGAGTTCAAAAAAGGGCAGATCGTGCATCTGCTTGGAACCAAGACAGCATTCGAGGTCCTGGATATCGGGCACTTTTCTCCGAAGTATGTGTCCGATGAAACCCTCGGCGAGGGCCAGATCGGGTACATCGTGACAGGGCTCAAAGATGTTCGTCAGGTGCGTGTAGGAGATACGGTCGCATCCAAGGAATCCATGCATCAGCTCCCAGGATACAAGCAGGTGCAGCCGATGGTGTTTGCCGGTCTCTACGCCACGGAAGCAGACGACTACGCAACGCTCCGCGAGGCGCTGGAAAAGCTTTCTATGAACGATGCAGCGCTCATGATGGAGCCGGAGCACAATACAGCACTCGGAAACGGCTTCCGTTGCGGGTTTCTGGGACTTTTGCACCTAGATATCATCCAGGAACGCCTGGAACGCGAGTACGATTGTGACTTGATCGTGACAGCTCCCAGCGTGCTCTACGAAGTAAAGCTTGCCGTCAAAAACCCTGCGTCCATCGTCCGTGCCAGTTTGCTCTCATTGGATGATCCATCAGTCGCCAGATTGAGTAACCCCGCTGATTTTCCAGATCCTGCGTATATAGACGAAATCCGCGAGCCATGGGTGAAGCTGGAGATTGTGTGCAGAAAAGAAGATGTGGGACCGTGCATGACACTCGTGCAGGATCGCCGTGGTGTGTACCTGACTCTGGAGTACCTGGATGCAGACAGATGTCTCTTGGCATTCGAAGTGCCGCTTCAGGGAATTGTGCTGGATTTCTTCGATGTACTGAAGTCCGCCACATCCGGATACGCTTCCATGAGCTACGATCCACTCGGCTACAGAGCAGGAGACTTGGTGAAGATGGATATTCTTCTGCTGGGTGATCCCGCTGATGCCCTCAGTACGATTGTGCACCGAAGCGAAGCGCAGCACGTAGGCATGGTTATCTGTAAACAGCTCAAAGAAGTGCTACCCAAAGCCCAGTTTCAGATCCCCATTCAGGCAGCTATCGGCAGCAAAGTGGTGGCTCGCGAGACTGTCGCTGCACTTCGCAAAGATGTGACAGGGTACCTCTACGGAGGAGATGTATCTCGCAAGAAGAAGCTCTTGGAAAAGCAGAAGAAAGGCAAGAAACGTATGAAACAAATGGGGAAGGTGACGCTGAGTCAGGAGGCGTTTCTCTCTGTGCTGAAGAGATAGTTCGTAAAATCCGAATATCGAAATCCGAAGGAAATTCGAAAGATAAGGTAAAAAAAATTAATTTGTTACATAAGTTTTTCCGTCATTTGAATTTGTTTCGAATTTCGATATTCGAGTTTCGTATTTTATTTACAATAAATATATGGAACTCACTTTCCCTCTCCACGCCACCTTCCTCGCACTTCCCCTGGAAGATGAAGCAAAGAGGGAATTTCAGCGATTAGCTTCAGTACTAGAGGAATACACCGAGATCCTCACTATTCAATCCACTGCCACACCGCACCTTACTCTGCATTACTGGAAAGAATTGATGGAGATTGAGTACCATCAACTTCTGCGCCAGCTGGCCTCTATTACAGAGCGCTTTCAGCCATTTGAACTGAAAATCGCCGGAATTGCTACCTTTGGAAGCAGAGGAGACGATCGTGTACTTTTTCTTTCTGTTCCATTTTCCGAAGATTTGGCACGGCTGAAGAAAGTGTGCAATTGGCCTTCCTTGGAAAGAGGGCCGGGGAATATTCCCGTGAAACCGTTTCATCCGCACATCACGCTTGCTCGCATCAAGCATCCTCAAAAATTCGCTGTGCACAAAAAGAAAATCCTGAAGAATATAGGAGAAGTTCTTTTTAACATGCGTGTAGATCGATTGCGTCTGTACTCTGAAATACACGGCAAAAAACAAACACCTATTCATGAGTATGCACTCACGGGAGTTTAGTCGTCATCTTCACTTTTCTGAGCATCCGGCTTTCCCAGCAGCTTCGTATCGATCCTATCCATAAACGGCTCCAGCACCGTCTGCAGAATATTACCTGTGAGTAAATGCATTTTATCGAAGGGAATATTGCTGAGGTTCCCTTTTTTTTCGCGGAAGAATTCTTGCAGCACAAATGTGGTGAGCTGCAGCACGGTTCCATCGATCGTCTCTTTGTCGATCATGAGCTTTGTGAGGATCTGCTCTGCTTCCAGAGACAACACCATTTGCATGCGTGTCATCCACGCCATGAGTTCTTTGGACGTGCTTTCATCCATCGTGCCTCCTTTAACGAGAGCCACGTCGCTGGCTTGTTCGCCAGGCAGCGCCTGAGGGCCTGCCTCTTTTAAATATTCCTCCGTAACTGTTTTGCATTCCTCATGGATCAAAGAAAGAATCGCCAAGAGGAAGACGGATGGACAATCGCGTGCAACCAGGCGCGAGATGAGCACGAAGAGGTGGGTGTATTTATCGTCATTCAAAAATTGGATGATGGTTCGCGCCACACGGTCATCGCGCTTTTTACTCTTCTTTTCCTCACGCTTTATAGCCTGCATGGCAGCGGCAGCCGCGGCAAACCGTTGCTTCGCTTCCTCACTGAGTTGCTCCGGGCCGGTTCCGGTCCCTTCGCTAGGCGCGCCAATGTCGATACCTCCGGTTTCGGACATGGGGAAATTGTAGAGAAAATTCTGATGAAGGGATATGGGATTAGAATTATGAATAAAGGAACATCAAAAAACCATACGTCATAATTCAGATCCTATAATTCTATTATTACGCCTTTACAGGATCCACATGAATCATCGTGCAGGTATCACGGTGACCGTTGTATTTGAGGATCTTTTTTTGGGAGAAACGGACATTTCCAGGGATAGAGGCATGAATGGTCCAGTCCTTTCCTACGTGCACATTCTGGCCCGGGCGGTACCAGTAGCCCTTCTGACGGATCAAAACCTCGCCTGCGGTGACAGATTCACCGCCAAAACGCTTTACGCCGCGACGCTTCGCGACTGAATCTCGGCCGTTTTGGGTGGATCCACCCGCCTTTTTATGTGCCATAGTGCGGAGATTTTAGAGGTTTTTTTATAGCTTGCAAGGCCATTCTTTCTCCTTCACAATGCGGTCCACAGTACGTTGACGCGGGGTGGAGCAGCCCGGTAGCTCGCGAGGCTCATAACCTCGAGGTCGGAGGTTCAAATCCTCCCCCCGCAACCACACTTCGCGCAGCGAAGTGTGCCCCTCGAAGCCCACAGGCGAAGCGGGGTGCCATTCTCTACATAGCCGCTGCGCTTCGCGTGACGCAGCCATTTCATTGGAGCTGCGACTCGGGCCACTTATTTAGCCGAGGCGAATGACCGTGAGCTAGGGACCAGAGCCGGAGTCGAACTGCCCTTCTTTCATGAAACTTCAGTCCTGGCTCCTACATCCTCTTCACAACGCCTCCCGAATCTCCTTCAATCTATCCTCATAAAAGAGGTACAGCTTCCAGTGCTCCAGCACCGGCATTTGCCTCAGAAGCTCCTCGTAGGCCGCTTGCTTGGCTTCCTCCTCACTAAGAGTCTTCCCTGTATCGAGAGTATTTTCCGGGTCCTCGGTGAGGATGAGGACTTTTTCTCCAGGGCTCACAAGTCCCAGGCTTTCCTTGGCGTATTTATCTTTGAACTGCGTAGACCGGTAGTAATCCAGGCTTTGCCCCTGGGCAATGATCTCCTGCCCCAGCTTTTTATTCTGCAGGTCATAATTTTTGAGCCGCTGCTCAAACAAAATATTGCGGTAGAAAGACAGGGCCAAGCCAAAAGCCATGAATCCTACGACCGTGAGTCCTACGATGATGGTGAGCTGCTTGGAAAAGGGCTCGATCGTGCGGTAAACCATTGGAAATAGTGTAGCGCTAGATGAGCGAATGAAGGGATAAGAAGTATGAATTATGGGTTTGACAGATGGGTTTAACCCTTGATTCATAATTCATGATTCATAATTCTGAAAAATTGATATCATAGACGCATGAAGATCTACTGTTCCGGCATCGGCGGCATTGGCCTCAGTGCATACGCTTCGCTTCAAAATATAATGGGTCACTCTGTGTCCGGAAGCGACAGAAGCGGGAGCGCCCTCACGGAGGATTTGGAAACGCAGGGCATTCGCGTGTTTTTAGATCAATCCGGATCCTCTGTTCCCAAAGATGCAGATGTGTTTGTGTACTCGGAAGCTATTCCAGAGAGTGCACCGGAGCGCGTGAAAGCAAAAGAGTATGGCATTCGCCAAATATCGTACCCTCAAGCCTTAGGAGAGCTCTCCAAAGATCATTTTGTCATTGCCGTGTGCGGATCGCATGGGAAGTCTTCCACTACGGCCATGGCCGCTCGTCTGCTCATTAAGGCCGGAAAAGATCCCACAGTAGTTGTGGGCACCAAAATGCAGGAGCTGGATGGACGCAACTGGCGCAAGGGCCAGAGCAATATATTCCTGCTGGAGGCCTGCGAGTACCGGCGGTCGTTTCACTGCTACTCGCCGAATATTATTTTGATGACCAATTGTGACGGGGATCATTTTGATTACTTCACATCCAAAGATGATTACCTTCAGGCGTTTGTAGACTTCATTCAGAAGCTTCCTGAAGACGGAGTGTGCATCACGCACGAGGAAGATCCTGAGTGTGCGGGGGTCGTGAACAGAGCCGGAAAAACGCTGAACAATGCCGATGCATTCCCGTTGATCAGCCTTAAAACCCCTGGCTTACACATGCAGAAAAATGCTCAGCTGGTGTTGGGCCTCGCTGAAGTACTGAAGATGGACATCGAAGAAGCAAAAACGCTTGTATCTGGCTACGCAGGCTCGTGGAGGCGACTGGAGCGAAAAGGATTTGCCAAAGAAGGAGCGTTGGTGATCGACGACTACGGTCATCATCCAGTAGAAATCAAAGCAACTATCAGTGCTATTAGAAATGAGTACCCTACTGAGCGACTAGTCTGCGTATTCCAACCTCACACGCACGATAGAACCATCAAGCTTTACGAGGATTTCCTCACATCATTCGTAGGAGTAGATCAGCTTCTGATCCCGAACGTGTACGATGCACGTCATGACATTGAAACGGGAACAGTAGATCTACCAAAGCTTGCAGCGGATATTCAGCGAGTGAGTAAGGTTCCAGTGACTATTACAGATTCCCTGAGTCACACCGAAGAATTCCTGCACGCAGGATTTTTGCAGAAAGATGATGTACTGCTGTGCCTGGGGGCAGGGGATATTACGAATTTGGCAACGGCAATGATTAGGTAAAAAAAAATTTAATTTGAATTATTTCATATCTAAGAGCGGGCATTCTGCCCGCGATGTCTAAGGATAATATTATAAGTGTCTTAAACCCCCTCACCTAACCTCTCCCCACGGGAGAGGGATGTTTGTGTGTGTTGTTTTGTTTGTTTTATAAAATTTCCAAAATTTTTGAATTTCCTTCAGATTTCGATATTCGGATTTCGAATTTACTTTTCAGCATTCCGATACTTATCCAAAATCACCGATACCATCTTGGAAAGCTCTGCTCTGTTCACAGGATCATTGGGACCAAAGTAACCGGTCGGCTTTCCGTCGCTGTCTGTTTTGCCGGACACGATTCCTAGGCGGTATGCAGTTTCGATAGAAGATGCGAATGACGTTCTGCGGCTGACGTCTTTGAAGACGTCGCCCTTGGGCCACTCCAAGGGAATATCCAAGGCTTGGAGGAATGTTTTCAAGATTTCCCCGCGAGTGGCAGGACGATCGAGATTCAGAGCGGGATCTGTGTAAATAGACCAGTCCATTTTCTCGGCAGAGGTGACGTAGCTGCTGTACCACTGTCCATGTGCGGAAAGATTATCGGGAGAGTCTCCGTACTTCTTTTCATCCAAGCCCATCATGACGTGCGTGATTTTAGAAAGTTCTGCGAGTGTCACAGAACGTTCAGGACCAAAGAGTCCCAAAGACGTACCGGACTTATTTTTATATCCGCTGATAATCCCAAATTTTGCAGCTTTAAAGGCATATTCGGCAAACCAGGAATTCTGAGGCACATCGGTGAAGACTACTGTTTCGCCGTACACGGTCGGCGAAATGAGGGAATCTTTCATGAGTTCCGATGGAGTGGTATCTATTTCCAGTGCATCACATTTGAATTCCATTCCAAAGTACACGCTGTCGTTCTGCGAAAGCTTCTCGGATTTTGCAGGAGGCAGAGGACAGCCTTTGGGTTTATATGTCACGGAGTAGAGTCCCACAGGCATTTTTTCGAAACTCATAGGGGTCACACCATCTTTCTTCATTTTATCTGGACCCTTCAGGGTGAATGGAATTCCGGCAGGAATACTGGTGACTCCCACGAGTCCATATTCTTTCAGTGAATACTTGATGACCAGGCGAAGCTGGCTTGTGTCCGTGACATCAAACGATGCTTGCGGATGCTCGATGGTTTCTAAGAGGGTGGGTCCATCAAAAATTTGTACGGTTGTGTGCGTGCCCTCTGGAGCTTTGATGAAGAGCGTGTAATGACCAGGGTTAGCAGGGTTGATGGAGTGAGAAACTGAATCCAAAGCAATGCTCTCCTGCGCAGGATCCAATAGTGTCAGTGCTCCTTTGGCATCTAAATCACTGGAAGATGTGATGCTAATGGAAGGAGTTCCTTCGGCATGAACAGATGCAATAAAAGGAGATGCGGCAAACGTGACGCTGACAAGTGTGCCAACAGAAAGAAGGCGGGAGAGGAGTGGGGTGTGCATGTGAGGTAGTCTCCGGCGAGATTGCGCAGCGCACAAGCTGACAAAACGGTAAATAGGTACGCAATTCAATATTCCACATTCCACGAAACCGAGGCACACTAGACTCCATGCCTCTCACACTCCCAAGCTTCCTCCGTCAGCACCACATCATTGGTGGCACAGTCATTCTCGCCATCACGCAGCTGGGGGCATCGGCCATGGGATTTGTCCGCGATGCTATTTTCACACGGACTCTGTCTCCCGATATTACCGACGTGTACTTTGCCGCATTTCGCCCAAGTGATTTTCTGTTTCAAACATGCATCATGGCTGCCCTGGGCACCGTTCTCGTGCCGGTGCTCGCAAGCTACAAAGCGCACGATAGAAAAGATGAGATGGATACGGTCCTGAGTGGCAGCATGTTTTTGGGGAGCCTCATCTTTGGTGGCATCACCTTGGTCATGGGAATTGGCTTTCCCTGGATTGCGCCACATTTGGTGGAGTTCGATGGGGAAAAATTGAACATGTACATCCAGTTTGGACGCATCGCACTCTTTAGTAATTTTCTCTTTGTATTCGGCAATACACTCGGTCAGTACCTCATCACCTCACAAAAGTACTGGATTTACGGCATCACGCCTATCATCTACACACTCGGCACCGTGTGTGGTGCGCTCTTCTTGACGCCCCTGATAGGCGAGTACGGACCCATAGTGGGAACTGTGTGCGGGACTGCGGTGTACGTTCTCCTACGTTTCTGGGCATCCTGGAAAAATGGCTTCCGTGTGCAAAAAACTCTATGGCATCCCGATTTCCCGCAGATGGGTTCCCTCATGCTTCCCAGAGTTCTTTCACTGGGAGCGCTGCAGTTTCAGCTCATCATGTTCGATCGCGTGGCATCGGGTTTGGATCCCGGTTCTGTGTCATTGAATTCCTACGCAAGAAATTTTCAGTCTGTTCTGGTAGGTCTCACGGGCATCGCTTTAGCACAATCTGCGTACTCGCTTCTGGGACAAACTGCTGCCTGGAAGAACGAAACACTTTTCAAAAAATACATGCTCTGGGGGATCGGTTCACTCCTCTGTGTCACAATCCCCGGAAGTATTTTGCTGGTGCTTCTGTCGCCAGTGCTGGCAAGAGTGATGGGCATAGAAAATATCGCGATGTTTTCAGCTGCACTTCTGGTGTACGCCTTCAGCATTCCTTTTGAGAGCATGAATCACCTGATGCTCCGTGCATACTACGCAACAAAACACACATTGATTCCCGCCTTGGCAACCGTAGCTGCTGCTCTAGTAGCTACGATTACCTCTCACATGTTTGTAGAACGATTTGCATTGCAGAGCATTGGTCTTGGGTTCACCGCAGGGCAGATCACGTTATTGATTATCCTCGCCTGTACTTTTGGAATGGTCCTGCGACGGGTGCGAAAAACCTGAGAAATATCAAATTTACAAACTTCAAAGAAAGAATGGAAAGCTAAAAGATAAATGCCTTCACATTTATCTTTTTACATTTCTTTGAGATTTGTTGCTTTGCAATTTTCAAAATTATTTCTTCTTCACCTGCGTGAAGTCCAATTCCACCGGAGTCTCGCGATCAAAGATAAGCACGAGAACTGTGAGCTTTCCTTTGTTTACATCCACGCTATCGATAGCTCCTTCGTAGTTCTTGAACGGACCATCCACAATCACCACCAAGTCACCCACCTGGAAGTCGCTCTTGAACTTGGCTTCCTGTTCACCAACTCTTCGCTCGATGACGCCGAATTCTTCAGGGGTTACAGGAACTGGAATATTTCCAGAACCCACGAAACCAGTGACGTTTGGAGTGTTACGAACTACATACCAACTATCGTCTGTCACCATCATGTCTACCAGCACGTACCCTGGGAAGAGCTTGCGTTCCTCCTCTACGGGTTCGCCTTTTTTGAAGACTAACTGCTTCTCCTTAGGAACTTCTACGCGGAAAATATAGTCGCTCATGCCTAGTGACTCTACGCGCTGCTCTAGAGACTGTTTCACGCTGTCTTCGTAACCGGAGTACGTGTGAAGCACGTACCAGTTGCGTCCAGCTCGGGGATCTTGCTTACCCATAATTAGGCGATGGAAGAAAGAAGGAAACGAACGAGTTGAGAGAGGCCCATATCCAGAAGTCCGAAGACTAGGGATGAAATGAGCGTAAATGCGACAACAATGACAGACAGGCGGATTGCCTGCCTACGAGTAGGCCAGCGGACTTGATTGAGTTCCGTGACTGCCTCGCTGATGTACGTAGAGATAGAAGTCATACAAAGAGGAAAAATCCTTTCTAAAAAAGCCCTCTCGGGCCTAAGTCAAGTATAGCGAGGACTAGGTTTAGTGCAAGCCAAAAGATAAAAGGTTGTAGGTTTTAAGTGGTAGCTTATAGAAGCGGCAAATATGCCTCATACCTTGCAACTACTCACTATAACCTACAAACTACCACCTAAAAACCGTATTCCGGTGGCTCCAACGCGTGGATCTTGGTGATGGGCAGAGCGATGAACCATACCTTTCCTTTGATTTCATCTTTTGTCACAAAAGGAGTAGGAGTCTCATTCTCTGCAAAGAAACTACGGGAATCCAAGCTTCCCTGGCGGTTATCCCCTAGGACGAAGTAATGACCCTCGGGTACTTCGTACACTACTTTGCTGCGGTCTCCACTGCTGGGTGGATGCTTGAAAGTATTTCCCAGGTTTCTATCGTTCAAGTAGCCCTCTTCCAGTTTGCGGATTTCGGTTTCTCCTTTTTTCTGGAGGTACACAAAACCATCCTGGATGATGACCGTATCGCCCGGTTCACCAATGACGCGCTTCACATAGTAGCGGCCTTCATCCATGGTAGGCGGATGAAACACCACAACATCACCACGTGTGGGCAGCCCGATATAGTACGCAAGCTTATTGATGACGATGTATTCTCTATCCTGAAGGGTATCAACCATTGAACTCCCTTCTACTTGAAATGGAGAAACCAAAAATGTGCGAATGCCGCCCACAATGGCGACAATGACCACAATGTTGAAAAATACATCTAGAATGTGGAACCACAGGCCGTGTTTAGGAGATTCTTTCATGGGGCTCTATTGTACTTTCACTTGAGGTCTTTGTACAGATTTGGCTTCGAGAAATTGGTTAGCTAGTAGGTGGTAGCTGGCAGCTTGTAGGATTGAAATAAAGGTGCCTCATGCCTTGCGGCTACCAGCTACAAGCTACTAGCTACAAGCTCACTCCGCCAGTACACTGCCACTCATGCTGGACTCTTTTCTATTTGCAAAACATCTGGAAAAAGATGAAAAGACGATTGCGATCGTGCACAAGCACTGGATTATTGGTGTAAAGGAACTCATTCTCCCGGCAGTGTCGCTGTGCATCTCACTTTTTTTCTTTTCAGCGAACTTATCGCTTGTGTTTTTCTACATGGTCTCCGCCTGGTCCATCGGCTCTGCCGTGTGGCTTGTGCGCTCTTTTTGTGATTACTACTTGGATGCGTGGATTATTACCGATCACGGAGTGATAGACCTGGCATGGCTCGGATGGTTTCACAGGCAGTCTTCCAAAGTGCTCTATAGCGATATTCAAGGAGTGAGCTATGAAGTGCAGGGTATTACAGCCACAATCTTTCGCTACGGCACCATCAGCATCGAAAAAATTTCCACCGGTGCCACTATCTCCCTGCCGTACGTCCACTTGCCCAAAAGAGTAGAGGCGATAGTGCTGAAAAATATGGAAACGTACTTGCACTCTAAAAACTTGAAAAACGCGAAGCACGTGCAAGAAGTGCTGGCTGAGTTTGTATCTGAACATATGCAGAAGAAATCCGTCGAAACCGTAGCTCCTACTCCCAAAGCATCATGATGTGGTGGATTTTGGCAGCTATCGTCTGCATTGCACTGGTGGGCC
The DNA here is from genome assembly GCA_964628805.1 of uncultured Candidatus Peribacteria bacterium. Taxonomy (GTDB): domain Bacteria; phylum Patescibacteriota; class Gracilibacteria; order Peribacterales; family Peribacteraceae; genus CAZVOK01. The sequence continues at coordinate 286,674 of CAZVOK010000001.1, forward strand.
TCTTCGTGTATTTCCGTCCACGAGGCCCCAAGCTTTCTAGTTCGTCCAAAGCGCTTATTGCACGTCAATGGAAACATGCAGTATCTCTGCCGGATCCTACCAGGAAAATTCTGGAGGCAGATAAAGTACTGGATACCCTCCTGAAAGAGCTCGGGTATACAGGCTCACTCGGAGATAAGCTGAAAAAAGGAGGAAAGTATCTTCCAGACATCGATGCCATATGGCGCGCGCATAAGCTTCGCAATACTATTGCGCATGAGGCTGGTGTGATTGTGTCTCCCAGAGATGCAGCAGTCGCCATGCAAGCCTTTGAAAAAGCCATTCATCATTTTCTCTAAATGAAGCCCTCACTCGTCATTATTGGGCTGGGTAACCCCGGAAAGACCTACGAAAAAACGCGTCATAACGCGGGGTTTCAGGCTATTGATTGTCTGTCACACGAATGGTCGGAAGGGGAGTGGACGGAGAAGCAGAAGTTTACATCACTCACGCAAGACGCACGAATGGTGACCTTTCCCGTGCTCCTGGTAAAACCTCAAACTTACATGAACAGGTCCGGAGAAGCCGTGAAAAAAATTATCGATTTCTACAAACTCGATCCATCGCAGCAGATACTGGTTGTGTGTGATGATATCGACTTACCACTCGGTACCGTGCGCCTTCGCAGAAAGGGAGGACCGGGAACACATAACGGTCTTCGGTCGATTGTCACGATCATCGGGGAAGATTTCCCACGCCTCCGCATAGGCTTAGGCCCTGCGCCCAAGGGAGATGAGCTTGCTACCTGGGTGCTGAATGTTCCTCCGGCTGACGAGCAGGAAAAACTGAAAAAAGTGTACGAGGATATTCCGGAGATGGTGAAGAAGTTTGTGATGGAGACCCCTGCTGTGTGAGAATACTGGAATACTAGAATACTGGAGTACTGGGGGGATTTAGGTTTTAGGATTTAGACGTTTTTGCTCATCCTAGTATTCTAGTACTCCAGTATTCCAGTACTCCAAAAAGCCCCCCGGAGGAGGCTTTTGGAAGAGACCAATGTCACATTTTTAGAAGAACCTCGCAAACATATTTCCAAAGCCAGAGGTGAACATCTGGAAGATGTTCCAGAATCCTCCCGTAGGCTCCTTTGCTACCACAGGTACCGGCATTTGCTGCTGTTGCCAGATGCCTGTTTGATTCTGCGACGCCGCGTTGACTGTGTTATTCACTCCTGTATTGGCAGTATTTGTCACAGCTGCTTGCTGCACTTGAGGCAGTGCAGAAGGACTTTGCTGGATGACCTGCGTTTGATTGGCAGCTCCGGCATTGATGACATTGTTCACATTTGTAGAGGCAGAATTATTTACGCCGGCATTTTGCTGACCGCTTGTGTTTCCATTCTGCTGGATCACTGTAGTATTGGATGACCCTGCGTTGATGGTGTTATTCACGCTGGTATTCGCATTATTATTCACCGACGCGTTCTGATTTCCACCTCCACCTGGGTACCCCAGACAAGAAATGACAGTAGAAACTGTGTTGCTGTAGTTATTTCCCGGTGTCATATCCAACACCGAACTTGCGACAGATGCGGTGTTTTGAATATTCAGAGCGCACGTGCCTTGATTGGGAACAAGGAAACTCAAGGTCATTCTCTTTTGCTGACCTGCCCCGAGCGATCCGCCGTTACAGATGATGGTAGAACCCTGTTGTGCACAGTTTGCATCCGAGTACTGAGGGAGGAATTGTAATGAATCCGGAATGGGATCGGTGACACGTACATTCTCCGCTGTCAGGGGGCCGTTGTTACGGACATCAATATCGTACGATATCACGCCTCCGCGGTAGGCAGTGGCAGGTCCACTCTTCGCAATCCATAGATCAGCGGATTGTGGGGCTACTGAAGAACTGCTCAATGAAGAATAACTGCTAGAAGATGAGCTTCCACAGGCAGGACAACCAAAGCTGCTGAAACTACTGGATGAAGAACTTGAAACACTGCTGCTAGAGCTAGAGCTGGAAGACGATGCTCCGCAGATCATTTGCGTGGTAGCAGGCTGGCTCACGTTATTGTTGTAGTTGGATTCCTGGGAGCTTGTATTCACAATCGCCACGTTCTGCACAGAGAACTGCTGACAGGTCACATTCACGTAATCCTGCTTGAAAGCCAGAATAATCGTCTTCGTCTGACCAGGGTTCAAGGTTCCTACGGAACAGAGGACATTGGATCCCTGCAGAGAACAGGCGGCATCCGAAAGTTGAGGCTGGAAGGCGAAAGAGCTTGGAATCGGATCAGTAACAATCACGTTATGTGCCACTGCGTTGCCATTGTTCGTCACCTGTACGGCGTAACTCACAGGAGTGTACTGCATGTTCTGCGCAGGCCCGGTTTTGATGATCGATACGTCCGCAAATCCCTGACTGGAAGATGATGAAGAAATACTGCTGGAAGAAGAACTCATCACAGTATCCCTCTCGTCATCATCATAAGGGATGTAGCTGCCTGGGTTATTGGGATTATTGTCGTAGTGACACCCTGGGTCCTGTATATCGATGCGTGCATCAGAATCATTATCCATGTTGTCCCTGCACTGTTGCAGGTACACGGAGGATGCGCTGCTCATGGAAGAGGTGGAAGACATACTGGAGATGCTTGATGACGATGAAGACATCACGGAGCTGCTGCTAGAACTGGAGCTTGAAGAATGCGGGCAGTACACGGTAGTAGATACCACAGCACTGTGGTTATTGCCGGGATTTCCATCGGCAATGGAACTGGAAACGAAAGCAATGTTGGACACTGTCTCCTGGTGGCACGACTGCACATGAGGAATGAGGAAGGTGAGCGTGACGTACTTTGTTTGCCCCGGATTCACCGTGCCTGCCTGACATACAATAGTAGTGCCCTGCTGCGCACAGCTGCTATCGGACAAGTGTGATAAGTACTGCAAAGAATCTGGAATAGGATCTGTAAGAACTACATTGGGCGCGGCAACAGATCCATTGTTCGTAACAGCCAATGAGTAACTGATGGAATTTCCACGAATGACTCCTGTGGGTCCTGCTTTGTAGATGGAGAGGTCTGTGCTGCTAGGAACTGAAGAGAAAGAAGTCGAGGAAGACGATGAAGACATTACATCGCGTTCGTCATTGTCGTACGGTGTGTAACTGTTTGGATTATTTGGATTCCCGTCGTAATGACATCCGGGATCCTGGGCGTCGATGCGGTAGTCGCCATCGTTATCGTATCCATCTTTACACTGCGGCAGCGGATAAGAAGAGGATATGGAACTGCTCATAGACGAGTACACGCTGGAAGAAGAACTGCTGTAGGCATTCCATTCGTCGTTATCATCCGGAGTGTAACTTCCTGGATTATTCGGATTCCCATCGTAGTGGCAACCGGGATCGGACGCGTCCACTTTGCCGTCGTAGTCATTGTCTTTTCCATCTCTGCACTGAGGTACAGGAGCGACGGACGAAGAGATGGATGATGACATGCTGCTGACAGAGGAGGCATGGCACAGCACTGGAGTGACGATGATTGGAGTTGGCACGTTGGCAGCATTTGTGGCTACAGCTGCAGCAGAGTTGCGCGCAACGGCGCCATTGCCGCAGGGGTGACTTACATCGGTGCGAAGAGTGAGCTGCTTAGAAACAGTTTGCCCTGGCTGCAGAGTGCCAAGGGCGCATCGCACGGAGCCTGCACCTGGCGAACACTGGCTGGCAAGCTGAGCGATGAACATGTGTGGATGTAAGAAGTCATCCAAGTACACATTCTGTGCGGCTATGGATCCCGTGTTTTTTACTGTGAGCGTGTAGTGCAAATCTTGTCCTGGTTTGGTGGATGATTCCTGGACTGCTTTTTCTATCCAGAGTGTCGTTTGCGTATTGCCTGCAGACGAAGAAGCAGGAACAGAATAAGAACTAGTGGAAGAACTCACAGGTCCGCCGCTCCAGCTGACACTGGAAAAAGCTACAGAAGAAGAGGAGCTTATGGGACCCGTGCTCCACGTGACACTGGAAAAACTGGATGCTGCTGGACAGGTGACTTGAGTGATGACATGTGGTGTCCACACAGGCGGGAGCCATGTGCCGTTGAGTGATCTGCCCGTAGTACCTGCTGCATTTCTTACAGAGTTTCCCGTCTGCCCGCTTGCATTGCATGCATGTGCGGTAGGAATGCGGAATGTAAGAGAAATACTCTTACTCTGGTTTGCGGATAGGTTTCCCAGAATACAGCGAAGGACTGTTTTACCTTCAGACATCCATGTAGAACAGTTTGGATGAGACACCAACTCCATACTGGAAAGCTCTACATACGGATCATCTATGTAGACATCCGTAGCCTCACCTTGTCCTACGTTTGTGACAGTAACGGTATAGGTGATAGTGGATCCTGGAGTAAACGTTCCGCCGGGAGCACTTTTTTGAATGGTTAAAGATGGCTGTGCCACAGGAGCAATGCTAGATGCTACAGATGATGCGGCTGCCGACGAAGCAGGTGCATTACAAGGCCCGCCCCACACGTACGCACTCACTCCATAGGTATGGAAATTCACTTGGTTCTCCCATGCAGAGAGACTCATGCTCGCCTGGCCGAGCGTCTGATGTCCTGCCACCAAATCATGCTGGACCCAGATGCATCCGGTGGTGGGACGTACCATCCACACAACTTTCTGGCTGCCCGTTTCTATGTAATCATGCGCATTGTGATGAAGAGACTGATTGGATAGAGTATTGAGAATATTGAATGTCCCTTTGGTGATAGGGAAGCGGCAGTCGGTATCATTCCATGTGTAGAAAGCATTTCCGTCCGAAACTTTATCGAAGCGGACTTTGCCATCGGCGACTGCTTGCTTCAGGCCTGCTGCATCACAAGTGTAGGCTCCTGACACGGGGGGAGTGGACCCTCCTCCTCCCGTTGGACACGGAGGAAACGTAAAAGCGGTTTTCACCCACGGCGAGTTGCCGATCCATTGTACGGAACCCTTGGGGTGGTCATGTTTCACCTCCACTACTCCGTTTGCCACAGTTGTAGCCACTTCTTTCGTAGTACCGCAGGCTCCCACTACACGGAACGCGATGGAAATCGGCATGCCTGTATTTTCCGTAGTCAGAGGACCCACTTCTCCCTGCGGGTGACAGAGAATATTCCCGTGACCTTGGGTCGTTTCTTCGCAATCATAATTTGGTGTATCAAACCACTTTGCTTCCCACTCTGGTGGGTACACGATGCCGGCCATTTGGTAGTTACTTCCATCACCGGCAGGGCGGAACACATCTGTGTGGAAGGTCACGAGTGCATCGTAGTGAGTGGCACCTGTATACGGAGTGGTATCAATACGTTGATTCTGCGTGTGAGCAGCCTGCACCGCGGGAGCCACAAATGCTTGCAATGTAGAAAGAATGGGAGCGGCGGTTTGAGACAACACAAAAGCGAAGCTCAGCGCGCCCGCCGTGTACACACGTAACTTTTTTGACATACTGTTCAAGGGAAGAGAAGTAAAAATAGTTCAGGTACTGTGAGTGGGGGCTGTCAGTTTTATTGCGGACTGCATGTAAACTTCGCCATACGCACTCAAGGAATGCAAAATTCTAGAGCTGCTCACAAGACGGGACGGACATCGCTTTATTACACAATTACCTAAAAAGAGAGCCTTTCGGCCCTCTTTGTATAGTTCTATGTACTTGTTTTAAAAGAGTCTGCGACCCATCAGCCCTCCGGCGCTGAGTCCCAAAGCCATCACCGTGGTCCAGACAATGGCTGGAATAGATGCTGCAGCCGAGACAGGGGAGAGGAACTGGCTCCCGTCGTTCATGGGACTGAAGAAGTCTGCGATACCTGTCTGTGGGAGGCGAGTCACAATTCTCAGATCATGTGAGGATCCGATGCCTCCAGTAACGGAGACGACGTTGCGAACCGTATCACCATGGCGCAGTCCACCCGAGAGACGAGCGCGGTAGGCGATGGTGCGAGATTGTCCTGCGTCTAAGCTGAGCGTCCATACGATGCGACCATCGGAGACGGTACCTCCGTTTGGATCGAAGATGAAGATTTGTGCGGAGTTGAACGTATCGATCACCTGAATATTGCTAGCACGTTCATCGGTGTCGTTACGGATGGTCACCGTGTAGGTGATTTCATCCCCAGGATTTGCTTCACTGCGGTCTGCAGACTTGAAGCTGCGCAGGTCTCCGTACTGTGGCAGTGTGCCGTCTTCCACCGTGGTATTCTCCGTATCGGTTTCATCGGCAGCGCGCACGCGGAGCTGCAGACGGTCACCGTCCTTGGCACTGTTTTTCACACGTACATTCAACGTGAGTTTCTCAGAGGAGTTTCTATCGATACGAACGTTTCTCCAGCGTACTTCATCATTGCTTCTGAGGTCGCCATCGTCGGACGCGGAGAGGAAAGAAGTATCGTAATCCAGCTCGGCGTACACATCTACCGTACGGTTCGTATTCTCACGGTTCTTGATGGTGATGGTGTAGCGGAATTCATCGCCCACGCGGACTGGATCGATGCTGTCTGTGACATCCAAGTCCAAGGACAGATTGTCATCGTTATCGTCATCATCTTCTACGCGGTTGGTGGCATCAGCGTAAACATTATCGATAGAGGCTGTGGAACGAATAATATCGTTATCCTGAGCGGAGCAAGAAACACGTACGCGGGATGTGACTGTACGGCTGCTATTGGCACCAATGCTCAGGTTATCCCAGCGAACGTTTCCATTGGATTCGTATCCGTTATCGGAAGCAGACAAGAATGATATACGGCTTCCCAGTGTCTGACGCAGGTTTACAGTTGTGGAGTTAGAGGAATTATTCGTCACGCGGATTTGGTAATCGAGCGTGTCGCATGGAGCTACGACACTTGGTGATCCAGAAATTGTCAGTGCTAAGTTTCCAAAGGAGCTAGAAGACGAGCTGGAGCTCTGACACTGCACGGGAGTAGTGATGGCGGGAGTGAATACAGAGTCTGCATTGGATGCTGTGACACCGGCGCTGTTTGCGACAGTGCTTCCGAATCCACAGTTGATGACAGTAGGTACGCGAAGAGCAATCTGCACTGTACGTGTTTCGTTGCCCTGAAGAGTTCCAAGCAAGCAACGAATGCCTTTCTGTCCATTGAAGAAGGTGATGGATCCACACTCGGAAGGAATGGAGTGGATTTCCATATTGCTCTGGAGGTAGTCATCCAAGAGCACGTTGGTCACAGGAGTGTTGCTCACGTTCTTCACCTGCAGTGAGTAGGTGGCGATGCCACCGGGAGTCACAGAAGAAGAAAGGGCGGACTTAATGATGGTAAGTGCGCCGCGTGAAGAAGAGCTGGACGAGCTTGAGCTGCTGGAGGAAGAAGATCCTGGGCAGTTCAGAGGAGTCATGACGTTACCCGTGTAAACTGAAGGAGCATTCAAGGCAAATGCGTAAGCAGCATTCGTCACGTACCTGCCAATGCCACAATCTGCAGTCTGCTTTACCTGAAGAGTGAGGGAAATAGTACGGATTTCACTGGCAGCCATATTTCCGATGGAGCACTGGATATCGCCCCAATCGTTTATAGAAGAACAACCTGAAGGAATGGATGCAACAACAGTATTGAATGGCATGTAATCCGATACCTTCACTGTATTTGCAGTAGAAAGTCCTGTGTTCTTCACGGTGAGCGTGTAGTGGAGGAATGTGCCGGGCAGTGCAGACGACTCAGATACGGTTTTCTGAATGCTCAGCGTGGTGTTTTGCGGAGTAGAAGAACTGGATGAGCTCGATGAGCTGGAACTGGAAGATCCACACGTAATATCGGTCGTCACACCCGATGCATTATTGCTCTGCACGGGATCAGTAGTAGACGAAGTGACAGTAGCCACATTGGACACTGTGTACGGACTGCAGTAGAAATTCACCGGAAGATTGAATGTGATGGTGAACGTCTTTGTCTCACCGCTATTCACGGTACCGAGCGTACAAGAGATCGTCTGCGGTCCCATGTTCTGAGAACAACCATTCACATTGGTGGTGCTTCCGTAATAGAGTCCACCGGAAGGAATATCGTTCACTTTCACATTCGTAGCAGCCGAAGGGCCATGATTTGTAACGGAAATGGTGTAGGTGATGGTGGGACCCAGGAGCATGGAGGCTGGTCCTGTCTTTGTAACGGAGAGGTCTGCCGTAGCAGAGGAACTACTGGATGTAGATGTACTAGAGGAAGATGAAGATGACGAAGAAGATGTGTGACAATTCACCGGCGTCACAATCAAAGGACTCGTCACGCTTGGTGCATTACTTGCGTATGCACCTGCTGAGTTACGAGCGACAGATCCGTTTCCGCAGGTATACGTATCAGCAGTTTTATAAACCAAAGTGCGTGACGCTGTAGCATTGGGAGCAATGTTTCCCAGGAAGCAGCGAACAGCTGTACCTCCGTTTGCGAATGTCACAATTCCACACTGAGCAGGGAAAGATACTACGAACATATTTGGGTGCACGTAGTCATCGACGTATGCATCCATCGCAGTAGCAGCACCGGTGTTTTTTACAGCGACTGTGTAGTTCAAGTTCTGACCTGGCTTTGTGCTCTGTTCCTGCACTGTTTTTGTAACGGTGAGCGTCGTATTTCCTGTAACAACGGATGAAGAGGAAGAGCTAGAAGAAGTGATGACAGAAGACGAACTAGAAGAGGTGATACATGTCACTGGAGTAGTGATAATTGCTGTAGACACACTCGGTGCGTTGTTTGCCATCGCTCCTGCGGAGTTACGGGCTACTGCTCCGTTTCCACAAGCGTATGTTGCAGCTGTGCGGTAGGTGAGTGTACGAGACATGCTGGCACCGGCATTGATAGTTCCCATGAAACAGCGAACAGCGGTTCCTCCGTTTGCAAAAGTTACAATTCCGCACTGAGCTGGGAAGGACACTACCTGCATATCTGGATGCACATAGTCATCGGCGTATACGTTTGAAGCGGCCACGGCTCCCGTGTTCTTCACTTCCACTGTGTAGTGCAACTCCTGTCCTGGTTTGGTCGTCTGTTCCTGCACAGTCTTCAGTACCTGAAGGGTCGTGGGCTGAGTAGGAATGCTGGAGACGGACGAAGAGGAGGATGAAGGAATGGAAGAAGAGGAAGAAGAGGAAGAAGAGGAAGACGAAGAAACGGAAGAAGTGGCACACAGAACCGGCGTGACTACGATAGGCGTAGACACACCATTCGCATTCTGTGCATACGCTCCACCGGAGTTACGAGCCACAGAACCGTTTTCACAAGGATAGGTATTGGACGTTTTGAAGGTGAGCTGCTTGCTAGCAGCCTGGCTTGGAGTGATATCACCCACAAAGCAGCGCACTCCTGTGCCTCCGTTTGCAAAGGTCACGAGGCCACACTGGCTTGGCAGAGGATCCACAGCCTGCATGTTTGGGCTGATGTAGTCCTCGATGTACGTAGCCACGGCTGTCATAGTTCCCGTGTTACGAGCAGTGAGCGTGTAGTGAATGTGTTCACCTGGACGAGTAGTTTGCTCCTGCGCTGTCTTTGCAATAGTCAGAGTAGTTTGTGTAGAGACAGAGCTGGATGACGCAACGCTGGAGGAAGAGCTGACGGAAATGATAGAAGACGAAGATGAAGACACAGAGGAAGCAACAGAGCTGCTAGAAGAACTAGCAACACAGTTCACCGGAGTAGTGATCATGGATGTAGACACACTCGCTGCATTCGCCGCACGTGCTCCTGCAGAGTTACGAGCAGTGGATCCATTGCCACAGGCGTAGGTATCAGTAGTTTTAATGATAAGAGCCTTAGAAACCTCCGCATTTGGTGCCAAGGTTCCTACAAAACAACTCACTCCCGTTCCGCCGTTTGCAAAGGTAGTGAGTCCGCACTGAGAGGCAAAGCTTACTACCTGCATGTTTGGGCTGAGGTAGTCTTCCATGTACACGCCAGTAGCATCCTGTGCTCCGGTGTTTTTTACGGTCAACGTGTAGTGCAGGTCCTGCCCTGGCAGTGTCTGCTGCTCGGAGACAGTTTTGTTGATACTCAAGGTCGTCACCGTATCTGCACTGGCAGGGGCAGACTGGAAGCTGACGAACGCAGCACCGGAGAGAGCGAACAATGCTCCAGCGGCAATAGCGGCAGAAATACGTGAGCGGACCATAAAAGTATTGAGAAAATTAAAGGGGATGAAGTCTAAAATACTTTGCATAACTTGTCAAATACATTTAATATGATCTATTCATAAAAAGGGGCTAGTAATCAGAATTCATCGAGAATAGTCAAAATGAATTAAATTTGGTCTTCCCTTGTGTGCTGAACGATGGACCTGAAAGATGGCTCACATCAAAAAGCACCCCTTCCCAGTGAAGGAAAGGGGGCAATAGTTCTTTGGCATTAGCTTTGGCTTCTCTGATGGCTTGTGAGGCCTTTTGGACAGTTTCTTCTATTTAAAGGTTGTATGGAATACGGCTGGTCAGGCCGATTAGCTGTTGTGCACCCGGGCGCCCAGGAAGTCCGGGTTGCCCGCCAGGACCACGTGGCCCGCCGGCAGCATGGTGCCCGTCTCATTGACGAACAGGACGCTCAGGACGCTGTTGAGCGAGAGTTTCCAGTTGCCCATCGGGGTGCTGCTGTCGCGCCGCCCCCGCACCTGGAACTCCTGGTTGTTCTCCACCATCAGGACGTCCTGCATCGTGAACGTGACCATGTTGCCGTTCACGACGCCCGTGCTGACCCGCACGGCCTGGTTGCCCACGACATCCCATAGCTCCAGCGTGACCCCGTTGAGGGCCGCCGCGTTGTCCACAGTCGTCCGGAGTTCCCGGAAGAACGTGGGCGGGCCGCTGAGGCTGGAGGTCTGGCGGGCCGCCAGGAACCCCACCGTGTACTCCTGCCCCACCTGGAGCAGGTTCACGTCCGGCAGCTGGCTGCCGGGGAGGCTCACCGACACCGAGCCGAAGCTCGGGGCCGGGTTGCTCGGGGTGATGGTGACCACGAACGTGTCGGTGGCCGTGAGGCCGCCGGCGTCCGTGACGGTGAGGGTGACCGTGGCCGTCCCGCCAGTGCTACCGGCGGGGGCGTTGATCCGCAGCTTCCGCGGGTTCCCCGTCCCGCTCAGCACGAGGCTGGAGTCGGGCAGGACACTCTGGTTGCTACTGACCGCCGTCACCGTCAGGTTCTGCACCGGAGTTTCGGCGTCGTTGATGCCGAGGTCCGTCTCGCGGAACTCCCCGGCGGGGATGGTCACGTGCCCGATGTTGGCGATGGATGGGGCCATGTTCTGCGGGGCGCTGACGTTCACCTGGAAGGTCTTGGTGAAGGTCGCGCCGTCGCTGTCCGTGGCCCGCACGGTCACGAGCGCCGAGCCGGGGTTAGCGGTCGCGGTCGCCGTGATGGTGCGAGTGTCGCCGTTGCCGGCGACGACCAGGTTCACCAGCGCATTGTCGCTGCTGGCCGTCACCGTCACGTTGCTGGCGCCGCGGTCATCGGCCACCTGGAAGGTGGCAGTCGCGTCGGTGTTGGTCAGCAGGGTCAGGTTCGGGATGTCCGCCATGGTCGGGGCCTGGTTCGGCGGCTGCGGCACCGTGATGTGGAGGGTGCGCGTGACCACCTGGCCACGCGAATCCCGCACCGTCACGATGACGTCCGCCGTCCCGTAGCCCGTTGCCGTGAGGCTCAGGGTGTAGTTGCTGCCGCTGCGGCCGATGCTGGCCGTGACGACGTTGATGTTGCTGCTCTCCGCGGTCACGACGACGCCGTCGCCGGTGACCGGGAAGCCGATCCCCTCCATGGCACCGATGCCGTTGAGGGTGATCTGTCGGTTGTTCTCCAAGGTGATGACGATCGGGCGGATCTCCGGAGGCACGTTGCCGCCGTTGCCGCCGCCGTTGCCGGGGGTCACCGGCGGGAGGTTGTTCACCTCCCCCACGTAGACCCCCATCAGGCCGCCGTCCCGGGTAGCGAACGCGCCGAACTCGTCGAACGCGTCGCCGTCCAGGTTGCCCGTGGATACGTACGCGCCGTCCAGGAGCCGCTCGGGGATGTTGATCGCCAGCACCTGCTCGCCCTGACCGTTCAGGACGTAGAGGGTACCGGGACTGCCCTGGCCGGGGCCCGTCATGATCTCGGAAACCCCGTCCCTGTTGAAGTCGCCAGCCGTCACCCGCACCCCACCCCGGTTGTCGGCCGGGCCGGAGAAGAAGTTGGCCAGCTGCCCCTCGGGCGAGCGCATGTCGGTCATGACCTTACCGCTGAGCACCCGCACCCGCGGGCCGCCGCCGGGACCGGCGCCGATGATCACGTCACCGTTGCCGTCCCCGTTGACGTCGCCCACGTCCACGTAGCACCCGTTCCGGAGCCCGGGCTCGAAGGCGTAGAAGTCGCTCACGATGCGGACGGGGTTACCCGCCGCCACCGTGCTGCCATCGAACACCGCCACCCGGGGGCCGCCGCCGAAGCCGGCCGACACCACCAGATCGTCGATGCGATCGCCGTTGATGTCGCCGGCCCCCACGCGGGCGCCGCCCCGGAAGTTCGGGTCGTCGATGCCGAAGAAGTCGGCCACTGTGTTGAAGTTCTGCCCATCCACGATCCGCACCCGCGGACCGCCGCCAACGTCCGGCGAGACGATGATCTCCGCCCGTCCGTCGCCGTTGAAGTCGCCGGTGCCGACGAAGACCCCGTCACGGTAGCTGGCCTCGAAGGGCGTGAAGCTCCGCAGCACCTGGCCGCTGGAGCTGAACACCGTCACGGTGTTCTGCACCCCCTTGCCGCTCCCCATGATGATCTCCGCCCGTCCGTCGCCGTCCAGGTCACCCACTGCGCCGGTAGCGCCCACGAGGCCCTGCCCCGGGATGAACCCGGTGATCAGCCCCTCGGTGAGGGTGCTGGCCGGCACGGTGCGGTCTTCCAGCTGCACGAATCCCTTCAGCTTGCCGGGGTTGACCTTCTTGTTGGTCCGGACCCGCCGCGCGCCGAAGAGGCTCTGCACGAAGCTGCTGAACGTAGCCATGAAACCCACTCCTGTGAAATTGTAAGAGAAGCCGTTGCTGCCAAAGTACAGGGGCCCCTGCACCTTGGCACGCACGCTACTCTCACGGTGTAAGGACCAGAGTAATATATAACTATTTGCACTATTGTCAATATTATCTTAAAATGTCAAATACACAGTTTTGCTCATATGGCTGCGTAAGGCAGATGACGACCTTTTAGACTCTCTATTACGAAAAAAGGGCCATTTCGGCCCTTTTTCTGAATGTCTAGTAGGGGATTACAGGAAGTACCTGCGTCCGAACATTCCTCCTGCACTAAGACCGATCATCAGGACTGTTGTCCAAGCGATAGCCGGAATAGAGGCAGAGGAGCCCAGAGGGGAGAGGAACTGGCTTCCGTCGTTCATTGGACTGAAGAAGTCGCCAATACCTGTTTGTGGGAGGCGGGTAACAATGCGGATTTCATTGGAAGCACCTACGCCACCAGTGATGGATACATCGTTACGAACAGTGTCGCCATGGCGGAGAGCGGAAGACAAGCGTCCGCGGTAGATGATGGTGCGAACCTGACCTGCTTCCAGCGTATCAATCGTCCACTGGATGGAACCATTACCCATCGTTCCACCATTTGGATCGAAGATAGAAAGCTGAGAAGGATTGAAGGAATCAGTCACGCGGATATTGCGAAGCGTCTCGGCAGTATCGTTGCGGATCGTGATGGTGTAGCTCACTTCATCACCAGGGTTTGCCTCGCTGCGGTCTGCAGTCTTGAAGACGCGGAGGTCTCCGTTGCCCTCAGCAATACGCTGACCGTCTACTTTCGTGTTCTCGGTATCAGATTCACCTTCAGCGGAGACACGGAGCTTCAAGGTGTCACCATCCTTCACGCCGTTCTTCACACGGACTGTGAGGGTGATGGTCTCGCAGGAATCATCATCGATATCGATGTTGTCCCACTGTACCTCGTCGTCATCTTCCTCGTCGCCGTCATCGGAAGCGGTGACAAATGTTGTGTCGCTATCCAGACGTGCAGTCACATCCACCTTCATGTCGCGATCATTGTTGTTGCAGAGCTTGATGGTGTAGCGAAGTTCCTCACCGGCTTTCACGGGATCTTTGTTATCTGTGACGCTGATGGAAAGATCTTTATTGTTATTGGATGAACCACTATCACGTACGTAGGTGATAGCCTCAGCGGAGGAGTTTTCTACGTACACATTGGATCGAAGTGTGTCGCCATCGCGAGCGGAGCAGGACACACGCACACGGGATGTGAGCGTGACTGTGGAGAAGGCATTGAAGCTCACTGTCTGCCAACGGATGTTTCCGTTGCTCTCAAATCCGCCGTCTGTAGCAGACACAAAGGATGTCTGGTTTGGGATCGTCTGCTGCACGGTAGCAACACGTGTAGAGGAAGAATTATTGGTAATGCGAATGGTGTACGTCACTTCCTCACAAGGCTTCACGTGGCTTGGGTGACCGGTAATAGTCACGTGCCAAGAAGCATTCACGCTAGAGCTAGAGGAATAGGAAGAACTGCTGCTGGACGTTCCCTGGCAGACTACTGGAGTGACAATAATAGGAGTAGTAACACCTGTAGCATTGCTTGCGTTGGCACCGGCGGAGTTGCGTGCCACAGATCCATTGCCGCAGGCATAGTTCACATCCGTGCGGTACACGAGGTTACGAGTCACAGACTGACCTGGCTGAAGCGTGCCGATCTGGCAGCGTACAGCACCGGCTGCAAGGTTGCAGTTTGCATCTACAGATGTAACAAACATGTTTGGGTGCAAGTAGTCATCCACGTACACGTTCTGTGCGGCAACATTTCCATTGTTACGAACAGTCACCGTGTAGTTGAGGTTCTGGCCCGGCTGTGTCTGGCTCTGAGCCACAGTCTTCTCAATACCGAGGCTTGCCGTTCCATTTGGAATGGAAGAGGACGAGGAGGAGAAAGAAGATGAAGAGCTAGAGGACAAGGAGAAAGAAGAGCTGCTGTAGGAACTAGAGCTGGAGCTGTAACTAGAGCTGGAAGTGGAAGACGTGCTAGACGAACCATGGCAGTTCACCTGCGTGTGCAGTACGGACGTAGAAACCGTAGATGCATTATTTGCGTACGTGAATGCAGAGTTGCGGGCGAAAGCTCCGTTTCCGCAGGCGTAGTTTGCTCCCGTGCGGAAGACCAACTGGCGGGAAGTCGACTGACCTGGCTGGATGGTGCCGAGGTAGCAGCGAACAACTGTGTCATTGCTTGCAAGCACCGCAAGTCCGCACTGTGCAGGGAAAGACTGCACGAACATGTTTGGGTGAACGACATCATCGAAGTACGCGTTCTGCGTGGCTACAGATCCTGTGTTACGCACAGTCACCGTGTAGGTGATATTTTCTCCCGGCTTCGTGCTCTGGCGGTCGGCAGTCTTTTCAATACTCAAGGATGTCTGACCATTTCCCTGAGAGAAAGACGTAGAGGAAGAAGAGGAATACGGATTCGAAGAGTTGATGGCAGAAGAAGAACCTCCGCTCCATGTAGTGCTAGAGAAACCAGCGGAAGAAGAGCTCGTTGGTCCTGTGCTCCATGTCACGCTGCTGAAACTGGAACCGGAAGCGCAGGAAACAGAGGTCTTGATCTGCGGCGTCCACGTTGGCTGCAACCAGACACCATTGGATGCTTTTCCGGTGGTACCGGCCGTATTGATGATCTGATTTCCTGTCTGACCGGCTGCGTTGCAAGCCTGAGTCATAGGGATGCGGAAGCTAAGAGCCACGCTCTTGCTCTGGCCCGGGTTCAGTTCACCCAGTACGCAGCGAAGAACAGGCTTATTGCTTTCCATCCACGTGGAACAGTTTGGATGAGATACAAGTTCTAAGTTGGAGTAGAGGCTGTAGGAATCATCGATGTATACATCCGTTGCAGACCCCTGTCCTACGTTCGTCACTGTGACCGTGTAGGAAACAGTAGAACCGGGAGTGAATACGCCGCCCTGAGCTGTTTTCTGAATAGACAGAGCCGGCATCTGCGTCACGGAAGAACTGGACGCAGCAGTGCAGGGGCCGCCCCATACGTAGGCGCTGATACCCGTAGAGTTGAAGTTCACGAGGTTATTCCAGTCGGCAAGGCTCATTCCCTGCTGACCCAGTGTCTGATGACCAGCCGCCAAGTCATGCTGGACCCAGATGCAGCCTGTGGTTGGGCGCACCATCCAAAGAACCTTCTGAGTACCTATCTCGATGTAATCGTGAGCATTATGGTAAAGCGACTGATTGGAGAGGGAATTGAGAATGTTGAATGTCGCCTTGGTTACAGGGAATCTGCAGTTGGTGTCGTTCCATGTGTAGAAAGCATTGCCGTCCGGAACTTTATCGAAACGGACTTTGCTGTCTGCCACTGCTTGTTTCAGGCCGGCGGCATCGCAGGTGTAGGAACCGGAAGAAGGAGTTCCTCCAGTCTGACTGCCTCCCGTAGGGCAGGCAGGGAAGGCAAAGGTTGTTTTTACCCAAGGGGAATTACCAAGCCACGTGACTCCACTTTTCGCATGACCATGCTTCACTTCCACCACACCGTTTGCCACCGTGGAAGAAAGCTCAGCAGTTGTTCCGCAAGCACCAATCACCCGGAAACGAATGCGAATAGGCATTCCTGTGTTTTCCGTGGTCAGAGGACCATATTCTCCTTCAGGATCACAGGTAATGGCGTCGGGGCCGAATTTTTCACCGACCGTACACGTGTAATTTGGAGAATCGATAGCTTCTACAATCCATCCTGCAGGTTTCACAATACCCACCTGCTGAAAATTGCCGCTGTCCCCCCAAGGGCGGAACACGTCCGTCATGAAGTGCGTAGTGGTATTATACTGGGTCGCACCGGTATTGGCGATGGCATCAATACGCTGATTTTGCGTATGAGAAGCCGAGGCCTCGGTGATAGACAGATTCTTGGCGACCTTAAACATCGCATCTGGAACCTGAGCCATGGCCAGAGAGACCATCAAAAATCCTGCAGCTGTCACCTTTGCTCGGCGAGCTGCGCGCGGAGTGGAAAGAAGTGAAGTGAACATAGGATAGAAAGAAAGTATCTAGAGCAAAATTTCTCCAGAAAGTAGCGGAATGTACCTGTCTCCTATGCGCTTGTCAAATTTAATTTTTGTTGCTTGGTGCGTTCTTGGAAATTATTGTTATTTTGGGAAAGAAAAGAGTATTTTTGGTGTTTAACACATTTAATAACAGCCATGTGTAGTGTAGGTTATTGCTATTCATTCTTTTTATTTGAATGATTCTTGCGTATAGGGCCCTAAAGATGATGCTCTTTATATTTTCGAGAGAGAATCGCTCAACATTAACCGCACAGTCGCCTTTCCCTTAGACGTTTTAAAGCATCTTCTTTTGAACAATGCCCCTCAAAATATAAAAGTTCTACCGGTAAGCGCTTTGCTGTAGATATATTTTCCCCACGCTGATGCTGTTCTAAGCGCCTTTTTAAATCATTCGTACTCCCTATATAAAACATATGGTCTTTAAGGCTTCGCAGAACGCATACATACCAAAATTGCATAGCAGCCCATACTAACCCCTCAAGCTGGCCTGTACCACTGCTTTATGACAAAAAAGCCTCCCTGGAGGCAGGCGTCGCCATGAACCCAAGCGCAGCGCGTGGTTCATGGCTGGGGAGCATGGATTCGAACCATGGAATGGGGGCTTCAAAGGCCCCTGCCTTACCACTTGGCGACTCCCCAATGCGGTACAGATGGTACCAGAAAGAATTTTTGAACATAGAGATCAGTGAAGGCAGATGGTTCACCTGAAAGAGTTATGCATTTTTAGGCGAATCAAATGTCATTTCACGAATAGGTAAAGCAGCGAGTAAGGCCCGTATTCCTCTTCGAATCCGAGCTGCGTGCCTCAATAGCTTCAAAATCTCTTGATCGGACCCTTCTGGTAATTCTTCTCCTGGATCATTTCGATTATGCAGATAATCCATAGATAGAACAAAGTAGGATAAATAAATTTATAACAGCGTACCTTAATCCTTTGTCGTTGCCCCGCCCTCCTGCTCACTCCCGCCCATCCAGCTCGCCCCTTCGCCTTGAGGCTTTTCCTGCTGAGGATCCTCGTAGCCGGATTCTTTTCCAAGAGTTTCGTTCACACCGCCCGTGAGCCCTTCTTCAGGATTCGCGGACGTTTTGCCGTCTCTTTTGATAGATTGATCATTCATCGACCAGTTCTTATTTGAGTCATCATCGCGGCGTTGCGTCATAGAAAATGAGGGGAAGATATATCTACAGACGAATACCTCCGCAATTTGTGACGGAGCAATCCAATCCCTAAAACCGTAGCCGCGCCACGTTGTATGTAAAAGTACATTTTCCCTTGCAGGGTTTCTGTATTCTCCTTACACTCGCCCCGCTTTCCGCATTTTCTCCATGTTTGTCGTTGTCGATATCGCCGGGTTCCAGGAAATTGTCCGCGAGGGTGATACCCTTCGTATTCCTCGCAGGACTGAGGAAAAAGGCAAGAAAGTCAAAATCGAAACCGTGCTGATGGTTGTGGATGGCGAGAAAGTAACATTTGGCGCTCCATACGTTGCCAATGCGTCCATTGAACTCACAGTAGACGATCACGGCAAAGGCGACAAAATTCGCGTGGTCAAAACCATGCGCCGCAAGCGCTACAAGCGCGTTCATGGTCACAGACAGGATTATACAGATGTAACGGTGAGCGGGATTTCGTTTAAAAAATAGTTTCTTAGAAATCCTAAACTCGAAATCCGAAGGAAGCTCGAGAGATGGAGAAACCCTTTTTTAAATATTAAAAATTTTTCCTTAATTTTTGAATTTACTTCGGATTTCGAGTTTAGGATTTCGAATTTTCAATTGTTGCCCGAATCTCCCTCATCGTCTGTAACGTCATCCCAAGGTTCTGCATACACGCAATCGTCTCGCCCAATCTTTCCCCTGCATGCAGCAAATGTCTCAAGTAACTCTTGGTGTGCTCTCGACTCATTGTAGAAGGGGAATCTGCATCTATCACTGAGTGATCGCGAGCGAATTTCTCGCCTGTGATGCGGATTTTGGTACCGTCGGATAAATACACATTTCCATGACGTGCCTCACGCATGGGCAGCACGCAGTCGAACATGTCGATGCCTTTGGACACAGCGATTTTTAGCTGGTCGCTTTTACCCACTCCCATCAAGTACCGCAGCTTATCTTTCGGGAGTAGGGGGCACACTGTATCCAGAACTCCAAACATTTCACTAGGAGTTTCTCCTACAGCCAAGCCTCCTACGGCGTACCCGTCAAACCCAATGGCAATGAGTTCCTCCGCACATTTCTCACGTAAATCTCGCTCCAGTCCTCCCTGTACTATTCCAAAGAGCGCGATGTCTTTGCTGCTCTTTGCCCTGAGTGCCTCGTGATGCCTCTTGCATTCTCTGGCCCAGCGAAGTGTTCGCTCCACGGCTTTCTGGATCTCTCTTCTGCCTGCAGTGGAGGGAGGGCAGTGATCGAAGCACATGATGATATCGGCACCCAGGTTATGCTGAATACGCATCGATTCCTCAGGCCCTAGAAATAACCTGCTGCCATTCAGGTGCGACTGAAACGTGACTCCGTCCTCACTCATTTTGCTAATCCCGCGTAAGGAAAATACCTGGAATCCACCCGAGTCTGTAAGAATCGGCTTTTTCCAGTTTACAAACGAATGCAGCCCTCCGGCTTCTGCTACCACTTCATCTCCAGGCTGAAGGTGCAGGTGATAGGTGTTGCTCAGCATGATTTCTGCTCCCAGTTCCAAAAGATGATCGTGCGTAATGCCCTTCATGGCACCTGCAGTGGCGACAGGCATGAAAAACGGAGTTTTTACCTGCCCGTGCGGTGTCTGCAAAATCCCAGATCGCCCGTGAGGGGTGACGTGTTCGAGTGTGAACATGCGGGTAGAATAGCTAGAAAGAGCGAAAAAGAGTACTGGATTACTAGAGTACTAGAATAATAGGATTGGCATTAAGCTAGCCAAACCCCAAATCCTAAATCCCCCAGTACTCCAGTACTCTATTATTCCAGTATTCCAAAACATCATTTCCCTAAACACTCATAAAAGGCTTATACTCGCTTCTATGACCCCTGAGCCCCTACCGAGCTGGATACGTGAGGCAGAGAAACGCTTTCTCGGTGTGGGGCAGAAGGATGTGGCACGCGAACTGCGTGCAAAGAATGCATGGAGGAAAAAACACAGTGCCGAGATTCCAGATATTCCCTTGGTAGTGTGGCAGGCATTCTTTTTGGTGTCTGCTGCAGAACGCTCATCCAGTATCCCGGCAACTCTTGCGTCACCGGCAGTACGGATGCTTACCAAAAAAGTAGAGGCACTCCTGGCATCACCTTTTATGGTGAAGAATTTTCTGAATCTCTCACCGGAAGATAAGAGAAATAGCGCCGCCGTCTTGACGCTTCTTCTCCTGGCGACTTGGGACTCTTCCACCTCTCATCCAGCTCTGGCTACAAACATCCCTCTCACTCGCTGGAGGCATTTGGCGGATGCATTTGGTATGTGGAGGATCCGGTACCTCATGGAGGATATTCATCTGATGAAAGCGAACCCCAAGGAATATGCCCGCATCCAAACACTTGTACGAAAGCAGGAGAAAGTACGAAAGAAAATTTTCTCAAGCATCAGTACTACGCTCCGTAAAGCCCTGCAGAGTGCCAAGCTTCATAACGTGCACATTGAATTCAGAAAAAAAATATCGGTGGGATTGCAGAAAAAATGAAACGCAAAGGAAAAAACTTTGATCAAATCACAGATGTATTCGGCTACAGAGTGATCACCAAAAGTATTCCCGACTGCTATAAAGTGAAGAAGATTCTTCATACCCTATGGGAAGCGTTCCCAGAGCATCATGTGGATTTCATCATGAAGCCAAAGCCCAATGGCTACCAAAGCCTGCATACAACCGTGAAATGTGTAGGAGGTGTAGCGGTGGAATTTCAAATCCGAACACGCAAAATGGACTGGGTAGCCAAGTACGGGCCCGCCTCACATCTGCTCTATAAACATCAGTCACTAAAATAAGCGCACAAAAAAAAGCCGCTCTTTTCAAAGCGGCTTTTTAAAAAATTATCGAGTAATGATGCGATCGATGAGGCCGTATTCCAAAGCTTCCTTGGCCCCCATGAACTTATCGCGTTCGGTATCTAGTTTCACCTGTTCGAGTGTCTTCCCAGTATGCTGCGCAATGAGCTCGTTCAAGAGATTCTTCGTATTGATGATGTGCTCCGCGTGAATGGCAATGTCTGTGGCCTGACCTTCCGTGCCACCGAGTGGCTGGTGGATCATGATCTCGGAGTGGGGGAGTGCGAAGCGCTTTCCTTTGGCTCCTCCCATGAGGATGATGGCACCTCCGGAGGCTGCCATTCCCAAACAGACTGTAGATACATCCGGCTGCACATGCTGCATGGTGTCGTACATGGCGAGGGTAGACGTCACCTGTCCACCGGGTGAGTTCACGTACATGGTAATATCCTTCTTTGGATCTTCTTTTTCCAAGAAGAGCAGCTGCGCAATGATGGCATTGGCGATGTCATCGTTGATGGCGGTACCCAGGAAGATGATGCGTTCCTCGAGCAGACGAGAGTAGATGTCATACACGCGCTCACCGAACTGCGTTTTTTCGATGACGGTGGGGATAATGAAATTCATAGGCGTCGCACCACGGGAAATTTTGGATGCGATGGACTGGATGAAAGGATGCATGGGGCAAGAGGGGAGTAACAGGAAAGATATCGAAGTGATTCTTTACCTTCTTAGTATAGCTCTTTTCTGCTTTCTCCAAGAGTAGGCAAGGTAAATAATCAATGTTTTTATAGCTGTATGTTAGGTATACCATACATACCACCGGATTTTGGCTCTGGTACACTCTTTTTATGAATCAACCGAAAGATTCTAGTATCGATATTCAGAATTGGTCATCCGTCCGGACCCAATTAACCCATTTCTTACAAAAGGCGACAAAGCCTTTGATAGTGATGCTAGGCCCCACCGCCAGCGGCAAAACGTCTTTTTCTGTGAGTCTGGCGCAAGAGGTACAACGCGAGGGGAGGGGAGTAGAAATCATCAACGCAGATTCCCGGCAATGCTACAAATATTTGGATGTCGGTACCGCAAAAATAACTGACGAAGAGAAGAAGGGAATTCCTCATCAGTTGTTCGATCTACTCGATCCCTCGCAGAAAATCACTGTCGCGTGGTACAAGGAACAGGCGGAGGCACTCATCAATGATCTTCATGCACAGAAAAAGATTCCCATGCTCGTTGGTGGATCCATGCTCTACCTCAGCAGTGTCATCGATGATTTGCAGCCGCTCCCAAAGGCATCAGATGCCACTCGTAAAAAGTTGGAAGAAGAATGGGAGAAAGACGGAGGTTACGCACTTCAGAATAGATTGAAAGAAGTAGATCCGGAGACGGCCGCATCGATTCCTCTGGAAAACAAAATCTACGTCATTCGTGCTCTGGAAATTTTTGAAGAAACTGGAAAGGCAGCATCGTCACAAAAAACAAAGGGCGCGCAGAAGTATGACCTTTTTATAATCGGCATTCATTCGGAGAACGAAGCGTTAAAAGAAAGAATCACGAAACGATTGGATCAGATGCTACAAGAAGGGTGGATTGAGGAAGTGCACTCTCTCTTGGAAAAAGGATATTCTAAAAAAGACCCCGGAATGGAAAGCCATGGCTACCGCGAACTCATGCAGATGCTTCGAAGCAATCATTCAATCGAAGAGGTTAGAAATACGATCCTTTCACACACTCTAGCCTACGCAAAAAGACAGCGAACGTGGTGGAGGAGGGATAAACGCATTCGCTGGGTTACGCCGCCACAGCTGGAAGCTCATACCTGAGCGTGTCGCGAGCAATGTCATCTTGGCTCTTGCCCTGCTGCACAAGTTCACGTGTGTGATCCACCATGTTTTCTGCAGGTGTAGTCGGCTCTGCCTGCACATTCACGAGTGACCGAATATCGCGTAAAAGGTCCTGCTTTTGCGCAAGAACATCTGCAAGTTCTGCAGCTTGCTCTGTGAACGCCTCTGGGGAAGGAGACATTTTTTTCATCATCAGAATTTAAAGACATCGCCACACTCTTTTTCGATTCTTTCTTTCATCTGCCACAGCTGCTCAATCATCGTCTGCAATTGAGGGCTTTCATCGGGAGTTTTTTTGGACAGGAAAAAATCCGCAATGTGACGCACAAAATCGGCCATGTTCAGCATCGCCAAATCTACTTTGGCTTTCAGTTCGGAATCCAAAGCGTCGTACACCGGCTGATTCAAAAACGTCTGCGGAGCAAACGCATCGATTTCTTTTTCCTGAAGCATCTTTACTAGGAGCTTAGCAAAGTTCTTGTGTTCATCGCCCATATCGCCGGCGATGGCCTCACCTGCTTTTTTCTGATCTTCCTCCGGGAGATCTTTATGTTCATCAATGAGAGTGGCGAAGTCATCCATAGGTGCGGGAAGTATAGCACACATAAGATGACATCAGTACAACTTCAATCGTCAATGCGGGTTTCTTTTCTCCAATGATGGAACTGCGTTAGGCTTTTTTCCTGTGAAGCACGGTTGGTCCATATTCTTCGGCTGCATCACGGGGCTCATCATCGTCACGATGATGGCACCATCGGTCTTTGGACTGCAACAATTCACGCAGTGGGGAGGGATGTACATCGACGGCTGGTGCTCCGCCACCATCATGACCGAAGCCTTCGATCCCGAAGGACAGCTTCCTCCGGGAAGTACTATCAAAACCGGGTCCGTGATGTCCGGCGATACCAAACGTATTCGTGTGGCTTGGTTTTCTCCCATGCATTCCACCGAAACATGTGTAGCCTGGGCGCAGAGCTGGTGCGGAAAACAGGGGCCGCAGGGATGGCAAGTGAATGCCTCGTATCCGTACTTCCGTTCGCAATTCATTTCCGGAAAACAAAATGTGTGTGACTTTCCTGCCCCCTCCAACCCATGGTTTCGACAGCCGTAACCTACGTGAAGCAGTGGTGGAACACCCTGCCTGAAGAGCGGTGGGTGTACGTAGTGCAGATACTTATAGGACTCTTTTTCATCGGCGCCGCTACTTTTAAAACTTTTAGCTTCATCATTCTCAATGACCAACATCTAGAAGGACACTTCGCCTACTGGGTGAGCATGGGCCTTCCGCCCACGTGGTTTCGGATCCTCATAGAGTGGATGTTCACACTCCCGTACGGAGAAGAATTCATGGAAATTTCTACGATCCTCCTGCAGATCGTTCCCGGATTCTTACTCGTGATAAACCGCTACACGAGGATCGCGGGGTTTTTACTGCTCTACATTCAATCCATCGTCTTCCTGGGAACGTTTTTCCACTTGGGCTTCAATGAATTTGTAGGGCTCTCCATTTGGATCGCCCTGTACTTTGCATGTCGTCCCAGCGACCCGAAACATTGGAAACCTTGGGCATGGAAAATCTTCCGTGCCGGTATTGTGCTCCTCATGGGGTTGTACCTGTATAACCGATTCCACTCCTACCAGGATGGACTGCTCTCTTCGTTTGAGTGGCAGCGAAACGAAATGGAGCAGGAAGTGATGTCCATTCATCCGTTGTGGAAGCAGCTACACCTGTACCTGTTTCAGGGAACCATTGGCGCATTCATTATCACCAGTTTCTGGTGGATACAGTTAGGCTGCGTAGTCACTGTCCTTACACGATGGCGCCTCTACGCCGGAGCGATTCTCCTGAGCTTCGCCGTGTACCGCTGCCTCACGTGGACCAATGCCATTACGAGCCAGGGGGTACTGACGGTTCTGTTTTTGTTTTTGTGGCTGGCGCAAGAGGAACTGCTGATGAGGCGGTCTAGGCTTACAAGATCATGATGCGTTGCTGTACTGGAAAAAGAATATAACAAGTTCCAAGTATCAAGTTCTAAGTTCCAACGAAAGAAAATTTAAAAAAAATACACCATACTTGGAACTTCTATCCCAGTATTCCACTCCAAAAATTCCCAAAATCCCCGCAAAAGCCCTATACTCCCGGGGTGGACCTCCAGACACCCCTCAAGGCCGTATTGAAAACTACCAAGGAATATTTGGATGCCTTGGAATCCATGGATATTCGAACAGTAGGCCATTTACTGCTCTACCTTCCACGGTCGCACGAGGACATCAGCGGCGTACACACTTTGGCGCAAACACCGCTGGATACTAAAGTGACACTCAGAGGAATCATCGATGACTTGAAACTCGTACGAACGCGCACCGGGAAGCAGCTCGTGACAGGAACGTTTGTGGACCAGGAAGGATCCGAGGCGCAGGTGGTGTGGTTCAATCAGCCGCACATCAAACGCATGCTCACAGACGGCGCAGAAGTGGTGCTCACGGGAAAGCTCACTATCAATGGCAATAAACTGCAGATCCAAAGCCCGCAATTTGAAAAAGACATGAACCGTCCCGCCATCCACGGAGATCGCCTGGTACCTGTGTATCCGCAGCATGATGTGATCACCACCAAGTGGCTCCGCGAAAAAATGGTCCTAGTAAAAGAGGCTATCGATCTCATTCCTGAAACTCTTCCTGTGGACGCCATTGCAGAAGAATCTTTGCCCGAGAGATCAGAGATGATCCGCTTTTTGCATTTTCCAGAGAGCGCAGCGGAAGTCCAAAAAGCATACGATCGCCTCTCGTTTGAGAAAATGTACGAGGTACAGATGCAGGCCCTGGCACGAAAAAAAGAATGGCAAGAAGGAGCGCAGGAGCGACTCCGGACACCCATGGATATTCTGCTCATCCGCGCTCTCTTTGCCTCTCTGAAATTCACCCCAACAAACAGTCAGAAGATCGCTATTTACGAAATCCTGCGAGACATGGAAAAAGAAGTACCGATGTCTCGTCTCCTAGAGGGAGATGTAGGATCCGGAAAAACACTCGTTGCAGTAGCCGTGATGGCGAACGCCATTCGTCATGGAGGGCAGGCGGCACTGATGGTCCCAACCGAAGTTCTTGCCCGTCAGCATGCCGAAGGAATTTCCCGGCTGCTCATCAACTTTCATACATTCACGCAAACGAGTGATGAGTATCCGCTCAGGGATTTTTTACTGCCGAGAGTAGCGCTACTCACAGGCTCCACCACTCGCAGTGAAGGAGAAGACATCAAGCAGAAACTGGCTCACGGGATGATCGATATCATCATCGGAACGCATAGTTTGATAGAAGACAGTGTGCAGTTCAAAGACCTGCGACTCGTCATTGTGGATGAGCAGCACCGGTTTGGAGTGACACAACGCGCGAAATTGCGAGACAAAGGCAATCCGCATTTTCTCTCGATGACTGCCACTCCCATCCCACGCACACTCGCCCTCACGGCATACGGAGATCATGATTTATCGGTGCTCCTGGAAAAGCCCGGACGCCGGCAAAGCATTCACACGAAAGTGGTTCCACCTTCGGAACGTGTGACTATCGAGCGGTTTATCGATCAGCAGATAGACCAAGGCCGCCAAGTGTTTGTCATCTGCCCGCTCATTTCCGAAAGTGAGGAACTCGATGACGTGCGCAATGTGACCAATGAAACAGAAAGGCTCCGGGGAGAATTTCCGCACCGGAGACTCACGATGCTTCATGGGAAATTGAAGCCCAAAGAAAAGCAGGAGATCATGCAGGACTTCCGCGATAAAAAAGCAGACATTCTGGTCTCCACATCCGTCATTGAAGTAGGCATCGATATTCCCAACGCCACAATCATCGTGATAGAAGGAGCCGAGCGTTTCGGACTCTCGCAGCTGCATCAGCTCCGCGGCCGAGTGGGGCGCGGGGATGACAAGAGCTACTGCTTCCTCTTCACCACCACGCGCGAGCAAGCGTACTCACCGAGGCTCAAAGCCATGGAAGAGCACGACTCCGGCTTCATGCTGGCCGAGATCGACATGAAGATCCGCGGCCCGGGCGAACTCTTCGGCCTCCGCCAAAGCGGCATCCCCGATTCGCAACTAGCAAATTTCCTTCAGCCGGAATTGATCGCTCGTGCGAGGCGAGCGGCGGAGAAGACGCTGGGAATGGCGTCTACTAGGACGTTTGATAGTGCTTGATGGGGATTAGGGATTAGGGATTGGTGATTGGGAGTTAGGAACTAGGATTTTTAGGCGTTGTCTGTGCCAATGCCTCCTTTTGCTCAAACCAAACTCTCCCAAACGCGTGGAGGGAACAGCTTACCGGAGCAACCCAAAACCACCCTCCTTCGTCTGCGGACTACGGAGGGCAGGCGGTCACCTTCCCCCTCCTCCCAATACCAATAAAGACAGAGAGCGGGCCTGTCCACCGTAGCCTTCTAGTGGCCTAGAAGAATGAAGGGCGAAGGTGGATAGCCAAAAGAAAGTACCGACCTTTGGTGGCTGCAGATGAGGTTCTCGTGAAACAACCGCAGCCAGGTATGGCTGCTCTCAGGGAGGAAATAATTGCAAAGAAATGCGGGCGGAACGCCCGCTCTGATGTATGAAATAATTCTAAAATCACTGCGAGAAACAAATTTATAACCAAAAGAACTCAAAAGATACCACCTCCCCACCCCAAATTCCCATTGTCAAACCCCACCTCACTGGTAGACTAAATACGTCCTTTTCCGCTTTCCCATGGCCGATCCACAGACTTCCGGTACAGCTCCTCTTCCTCCTCGCCCAGGCGATCCAGTTCCTGCAGGAGGTTTGGATCCTACTCAGGTCTTTGCCGCTGCCCCGCAGCCCGCAGGAGCAGCTCAACCTCAGGGGCAAGCGTCCGGTCAGCAGGGTCAAACAGGAGACGATGGCGCTCTGCCAATGGGCCAGGATTCCAGCCCTCCTCCGCCACCGGTAGGAACGGCCGCTACCAAGGAAGCAGGCTACGACGATGAAGATATCCGCGTGCTCGGAGAAGTAGGCAATTATCGTTTCGGTTCCATTGCCGCTGCACTGAATAACGATCACCTGTCTATTCCGGCTCACCCGGAAACGACATTTGATGAGCAGAAATTCTTGATTCTCCTCCGCGGAAGCATTTCTCTCACACGCGATGAAAAGTGGAGAATCGTCCAGGCAGTACCCAAGCTCAGCCAGTTCCAGATCGACGAGCTTCAGAAAATCCTGGAAGAGGAGCGACGCAAATTTGCCGAGCTCAGCCCAAAGCATCTGCTTCAGCTGATGAAGCTGGAACAGAAGCATGCTGAAGATTGGAAAGATCTGCAGTCCTTCATGATCCAACAAGGAGCCAAGCAGGAAGAGGCTTCTCAGGTGGATGACATTAGAAAGCAGTTGGGCCTCTAGTACTATGAAATCTCGATTATTTTTATCTGTGTTGGAATTGGTCAAGTTATGGCCATGATGACCTTGCGTTATTTTATATTATTTTTCCTTAAGAATATCGCACCCACTGAGATTATGGACTTTGAAATTCTCGGCGTTGGGACATTTATATGGATTGTATTTTGTTTGATACTAGGACTTATATATCCTATGTATCTCCTAATGCATAAACAAAAAGAGGAAGCTATCATTACAATTTCTTCAACGGTATTCGGTTATCTTGTTTTATCAAGAATGTTATAGGTTTCAGCACATCACACGTTCGCCTGGAAAAACAAAAACAAGATCAATGCTATAAAAGAAAGCCCTACTGCTTTCACTGTTCCTCCGCCCATCAATCGGTGAAGGTCGGTGAAGAGAAGAAAGAGAAACGTTGCGGCAGTGAACGAGAGAATCAACGGAGTGGAGAAGAGTTCTTCTATAAGAGCAATCTTCCACGGCACTGCGTGGAGCCTCTGGGAAGATCCTACAGCCAAGACCACCATGTACCACGCCAAGAGCCAGCCTGCGTAGAGCCGGAATGTATCTACCAGCGGGTAGTACATTTTCTTCCGCAGTTCCGCATCTTCCTTCCACGCCTCACTCAAGGGATCCTGCACATTCAAAGAGTCCGCTGCTACCTGTGCCTGAGGTTTTTCCAGTGAGGGCTCAGAGGAGAATGACCAATTCATGGGAGCAGGTGAACAGAAAAATGACCAAGATCAGTTATCTCCTTAGGGAGTAGTCTGCGTGCTCGGCGTTCCCTCGTAGGGAATCAGATTCTTCACAATCTGCTCTACTGCTGCACGGAGCTCTGTGGGAGCGGTTACTTCAAAGTGGCGGTTTCCTGTCCACGCACGGTAGCCAACGACTGTGTATCCTTCTGTAACCACGCGCTCATCATCACCATCCAAACGACCTGACACTAGATTCACAGCAATAGGTCCTTCACCCAGGTTATTGATCTCTTCTGAACTTAGCTCCACATGCCACAGAGTGCTCGTGGTAGCACCGAAAGACTTGTACCACCAAGATGCATGCATGGGGAAGCACATTCCAATGTGCGAGGAGCAGTACTGCTGCTGTTTATCGCCCTTGGAATTCGCCATTTTCTGCACACGCGCGCGCATCTCTGGAGAGAGAATGTCTTCTCCGGCACTGGAAGAACTGGCTTGTACGACTGGCTTCACAGAAGACGCAAGAGAAGAGGCGGATTTGACAGAAGAAGCTACAGAAGATGCGGCCATGCCTTCAGAAGAAGAACTGTCCATGGAAGATTCACCGGAAGAAGCTTCACTGTTTGCCACAACGGAAAGAGACGTCACTGTCATGATGTCTGCATCACCCTCTACTGTTTCCGAAATGGGTCCCGTCACTTCCACTTCCTGTCCCTCGTACGCACTCAAGCTTTGCGTCTCACTTCGAAGCAGCAGAAACGTTCCATTCGGAAGCGTCAGCTGGTGCGTTCCTTCCATGTAGATAGATACTTCGATGGGGGAGAGGATTCCCTGGTAGGAATACTCGCGTGGAGCCATGGACGAAGAACTAGAGCTGATGGAGGAGGATGAAAAGAATTCCGTATCCACCGTGGCGGAAGGCTGTGAGCAGGCTGCAAGGCTTGCTGCCAGTGCTGTACTGCCGATAAGAGCTGCGTACTTCATGAGAAAAAGAGGAAATATTCTATTACTCAGCCAGTATGGCGTCGATCATGCTCTTGAAGTTTGTGACAGGGTACGCACCGGAGAGGAATTGCGATTCCTGTGTTTCATTATTCAGCACGAAGTTCCCCGGTGTGCCGGATACTCCTGCGGTGGCACCCGCGTTCATTTGGTCTGCAATGAACTGCTTGTGCTTGCCACTACTGAAACACTCAGTGAACTTCTGCTCGCTGAGGCCGAGTTCTTTCACGATGGCAGCGTAATCGTAGGATTCGCTACCCATCAGCTTATCGCTGAATTCCCAGAATTTATCGTTTCCGCCGATCTCTGCCACGCACTCTGCAGCTTCAGCAGCGGGCTGAGCATTTGGGTGGAAGGAAAGGGGATAGTGGCGGTATACCCAGTTCACATCGTTGGGGTAATCCTTCAAGAGCTGAACCATCGTAGGATGATGCCTCTTGCAGAATGGGCACTCGTAATCGGAGTACTCAATGATCGATACTTTTGCATCAGGATTTCCGCGGATGTGATCGGTCTCTGGATCCACCGGTGGCACAGGCTCGCCTGCAGGGACTTCTTCATCGGGAACCGTAGGAGCTGCGGGGACGCTTTGATTATTATTCTGAGCGAGCACATTGGCTGCAGCGGCGTCGCCGGGAGAAGACACGCCACCCTGAAGGGAGGCAAGGCCGTATCCAAGCATCAGACCCATAAGTCCGATAGAAACTACAAACCAGGGATTATTGGAGTGAGCGGAGTTTTCCATTTGAAAAGAAGCGAAAAAATACAATGATAGGGTACCCTGTCTACTGCCTAAAAAATAGTATCTTTCAAAGAAACTGTTTGACTCTGTATCAAAATACGATGCGAATATGTAACAAGCAGAAAAAGCAATGTACAGCCCTACTTACAATGTAGGAGAGCCTGTAGGTTCGGACTGCTTCTCACTTTTGGGCCATTCAAAGAGCCCTTCTGCTTCCTGAGAGGAAGGCCTTTCGCCAAGCTTCACTTCCGTCTGATCTTTCTTGGAATTTGAGGCCATAAAGAATGAGGGGAAAATATATCTGTATGACGCATACGTTAAGGAAAAATTACAAGAAGATTCTTCCGTACAGAGGTTTATACTTTGTTTATGAGTGACGGATTACGTTTTCAGCGGCTGTGGATGATGGTGGCGTGCGTCCTTTTTATTGGCATTTGCTATTACGGAGGAATGAAACTTCTGTGCGGGCTCTCGCTTAGAAGCTGTACGAATGGTGAAGTATGCCCCGACGATTCACAGTGTATGGTCTACGGCAAAAGTAAGCGCTGTGTATCGAGCTTGTGCCAAAAAGTGCAGCGGCAAGAGAAAGCGATAGCACAGACCGTGAAAAAGCTGCAGCTGCAGGTAACCCAGTGGGTGAATAGAACGATTGATCGATACAACTGATCTTCTAGGAATATCAAAAAACACTTACTACTGAGGGGGTGATGCCACTCCCAGTAGTAAGTGTGATGCTCTTTCAGACAGACTTATAAACTTTTTACATTCAGCAATGGCTCACGTGTGGCATCTTTATCTCCAGTAAATCCAAAGAGAGAATTCCCCGTGAAGCCGGCAGAAGTGATGGCAGACCTCACAGCATCTGCTTCCGAAGCATTTTTTGGCTTAGTTTTAGAGGACACATATAAAGCTGCAGCACCGGCTACATGTGGAGATGCCATACTGGTTCCATTCATCTGTACGTACTTATTTCCCATCCCAGTGGATGTGATGCACGCACCGGGAGCAGCAATGTCTACAACCGATCCGTAATTACTGAAGCCTGCGAGGGTGTCATCTTTATCCTGTCTGCATCCGCTCGCCGCTAAACCGCCCGCTTTGCCATCGTAATCGGCAATAGCAGAGACCGTAATGACCGATGAGTGATTGGCAGGAGCAAAGGTAGAGGCGTCTCTACCGGAGTTTCCGGCTGCAACAGTGAATACCACTCCCTTCGCTACGGCATTGGAAATAGCTGCAGAGAGTGCCTGGCTCTGACACTCGCATCCCAGGCTCATGTTTGCCACTTCTATCTCGCTCGCGTTTTGCGTCACATACTCAATTCCTTCGATAATATCGGACATGTAGCCGCTGCCATTGCTACCGAGTACTTTTACGGCCCACAGCCTGGCACCGGGTGCGACTCCCACTACTCCTACCTGGTTATCCAGCGCTGCGGCAATACCCGCTACATGCGTTCCGTGACCGTTGTCATCGGCTCCGGTTTTGGAAGAATCGATGAGGTTCACATTCTTGTACACGTTCAGGTCTGCGTGATTCAAATCAATCCCTGTATCGATGATGGCAATATCTGCATTCACACGCTCATCACTTCCATTGATACCGGCTTTGGTATTGAGGTTTCCCTGCACTCTTCGAACTCCCATGGGAATACTTTGCGATCCCATGGACACGGACGAGGAAGAAGAGGAGACGGATGAAGAGACAGACGAAGAGGATTTTGAGGAACTTGATGACGATACCGAGGAAGAACTTCGGCTGCTGGAGGAAGGAGGAGGAAATGGAAAAGGGAAACGCTTTGGAGGCCAATCCAGCTGCATCGTTGTCACTATCACATCCGGTTCAATGGAAGCCACACGTGGATCCAGCCGCAGCTCCTTGAGCTCCGCTGGAGAAAATGTTCCGGCAAAGCCGCCCAGTGACAACGGAAAGAGATGTGTGGCCTGTAACTGATGCTCTTTTAGCAATTCCTTTGCGGTCACATTTCCTTTTTTCATCGTCACAATGAATCGATCCACTGTTTCTAGTTCTGTACTCTTTTTTGAAGAAACCGTGGAAGAGGAAGACGACGAAAGTGATGATCGCACGTCACCGGGAATGGACAATGCTTGCGCTAGCACGGGAGTCAGGAAAAATCCCGGCATCAGAAATACAGAAAATAGACGCAACAAACGGGGGCTCTGCATGAAAAGAAAAGGGAAAGAATTGGGGCGAACTCAGTATAGAAATTGCGCCCTGAGTCTCAATCAATTGGCAGAGAAAATTTAAAATCGCTTTCTGCGCACACACGACAGATGTACGCGCAAAAAAAATGTTACGCACTCAACTCTTCCTCCTGTGTCTGCCTATTTTTTTCGATCCACGCCTTCAGCGTTTTCAAAAAAGACTGACGCAGCTGACGCTCTTCTTCCGGCAAAGTTCTGATAAGTTCTTTAATTTGAGTAGTAGCATCGGGCCCTACGTCCAAAATCTGCTCTGCATTTACGGGCAAAGCCATGTCGGACTTGCCGTCCCATTCCAGCTGAGGAAATCCGAGCGGGACCAACGAGTGATCGAAAGCGGCATCTACCGTGACCCACTTGTCCTGAAGTTTGATTTTTAGAAATTCGTGGAAACTCGTGATCTTCTTTCCCTTAAATGCATCGAGCTCGGAAGGCCAAGGATTCAGCGGGTACTCCGATAAATTGTGCATCGCCAAGTACTCTTTCACTTCGTATCCCATGGACTCAAACAAGTTCTTCAGCAGCGCATGCTTGCCGCGGCCGGTTCCTTTGTTATCCGCCAGCACGTCATCGGTATCCTTGGTTCGTACTCCTCCATACGGAATATCCCGAACGGAATTATACGCACTCACAAGCTTTTCCTCCGGAGTCAGTTCTCCTAGAGCTTTAATGAGGTTATCGAACTTGATGGCATTGGCGAGGGATTTCATGGAATAACTGTACAATAAAGCGACCAACTGTGCGAGCAAGTTCTTTGGAGAAGTATGGGATGTAAGGAGGGTATAGAAAGGGAAAAACATCTCATCTTTACCTTCAGTATATTCCGTACCTTCCTTACCCTCAGGAAACCTGTGGCTCAATCTGCTTTTGAATGACGGACCCCTTGGGATCAATCGTCATAGACACAAAGAAAATCTTTCGTTGATGGCGCGTGAGAGGGACAACAATCTGTTTTATAGTAAAACGCAAGACTCTTACGGCCATAGTAAAGAGTGGGGGAAGGCGGCGTCACCTTAGAAGAAGAAATAGCTAGAGCGCAAGGAAAGAAGGGAGATTTTTGGGGAATTTTGGATTCCACCCTATTTAGTACTAAATACGGAATCCGGATATCGAAATCCGAAGGAAATTCAAAATAAAAGGAAATGTATTCAATATACGAAAAATGTAGGCATGTCTCTTTGCCAATGCCTCACTTTTGCTTCAACCAAATTCTCCCAGACGCG
>CAZVOK010000002.1:0-2976 GCA_964628805.1 uncultured Candidatus Peribacteria bacterium
GGAGCCGTCTTCCCAATTCCCACATTTCCCCCACTCGGCTGGAACACCAACGGATAGTTGCTTCCCTGAGTCTGCAAAGAGAGATATGAGTACGCGGACGTGCCTCCGTCATTGAGTGTGATGAATCCATATTTGCCTCCGGTGTCTCCTGTTTTGGAAGAGTAGCCGTTGAAAACCACTGCCTGGTTGTTTCCGGGAGTCCCGGAACTCACTTGGTGGAAATACACATTGCCTGTGTTTTTGGAACCAATGTCCAAGCTGTCATTCCCTGGTCCGGAGGTCTTGATGTAGTTCCCCACGGTATTGTCATTTACAAAACCAATAGTCAGCAGAGGAGCACTGGCCCCTCCTCCCCAGGTGTACATACCAGTACCGCCATTGTGGATATTGCCTCCGTACACTTCCAGGACAGCCGTAGGACTAGAGGTGCCGATACCTACTCTTCCCGTCGTCCTGTCTGTCATGAGGAGAGGAGTGGCGCCTGTGCCAGAAACATACAGAGAGCGTCCGGACATGGTGCCGGAGACATTCAGGGCAACAGTGTTTGGATTAGCAGGGCGGATGCTGAGGGCTCCGGTCATGGTGTCTCCACTCGTATTCACGTAGCGAGCATCAAGCGATGCCGTTGTCAGTCCTGTGGCACAAGAGAATGTTCCATTTGTAGAGCTCTGGAGTGCGGAGCAGCCGGAGAGACTGGAAATAGTGAGGGCGGAACCGGAGATCGTACCAACGACATCTAATTTTGTAGACGGAGACGTCTTTCCGATGCCTACATTCCCTCCGCTCGGCTGGAAGACCAGCGGATAGCTACTTCCCTGGGTTTCCAGAGAGAGGTAGGAGAAGGCAGAAACACCTCCATCATTGAGCTTCAGGAATCCGTACTTGCCTCCCGTGTCGCCAGTCTTTCCGGAGTATCCGTAGAATCGAACTTCCTGGTTATTGCCGGATGTCCCCGCGCTCACCTGGTTGAATGCGATGTAGCCATCGCTTCTGGAACCGATGTCCAAACTTCTATTCCCGCTATCAGCGGTTTTGATGTAGTTGCCCACCGTATTGTCATTCACGAAACCGATTCTCAATTCAGGTGCGCTCGGCGAAGTTCCCCACGTGAAGATCCCTGTGTTTCCGTCCAGGAACATGTTTCCTCCGGTGACATGGAGTTTTGCTCCCGGAGAAGAGGTGCCAATCCCTACGTTGCCTGTTCCTCTGTCTGCTACCAATAAAGGAGCGGATCCTGTCCCTGTAATGTACAGAGAGCGTCCGGACATGGTTCCATTGACATTGAGGGCCACTGTGTTTGGATTACTCACATGAATAGCGAGGGCGCCGGTCATTGTGTCCCCGGAGGTGTTCACGTAGCGGGCATCGCTCAGAATCTGAGTCTGATACACGGTATTATTACAACTGAGTGTGCCGTCTGCAGCACTCTGAAGATTGATGCATCCCGTGAGTGACTTAAAGGTAACCACTGCATCCACAATGAGCGATCCAGAGGATCGGAGTGCGGAGGAGGCAATAATCTGTGAACCGGAGATAGTTCCCATCACATCCAAAGCTGCGGTCGCATTTGTTTTTCCAATCGCCACTTGGTCACTGAGTGTAGAGAGTCTCACTACTACCCCGTCATCCACCCATCCGCCCGCAGCGGCAATGGAACCGGGGCTTGCCCAGAGGGCCGTGCCTCCCGAGGAAGTCAGAACGTATCCGGCAGCACCCAGACTCAGTTTGGAAAGTCCTTGGCCGGAATTTCCTACCAGTAAATCTCCCGTAGAGAAACTTGCAAATCCTGTGCCGCCTCTGGTGGAGGGAAGAATGCCTTGTGTGGCCGTCAGAATATTCAGCACTCCTCCGCCCGCATCATTCTGGTGATCGTGTGGTACTTGCGTCACAGTCACGCTTGGTTGTGTTCCGCCTCCGCCGCGGTAGTTGGGATTGCGTCCGCCGGTATCGGAAGCAGTTGCTTGTCCGCCGGCGTAGAGTCCCGGGAAGTCGCGCCACACAGGTTTGCCATTTACGATCATGAGCACTTGCCCTTCGCGTCCGCCTGCAAGGAAATTTGTCAGTGCACTGGTAGATGCTGTGATGACTCCCTGCGTTGCTCCGGAAGGGGCGCTGCCATGAAGTTGCAGACGAGTGATGAGTCTGTCGCGGCGAGCCTCGATCATGCGGCTCTGAGTTTCTGCTTTTGCGGTGTGCTCCGGTTCAAAGATCACTGGATCTGCAGAGGTTGTCATGTGACCTTCGTCTGCAGCAGCCTGTTTCCTGGCTGCCGCACTTGCAGCAATCACGGATTCCATTCTGCGCTCGGATGCCGTGAGCTCGGCGCGGAGTCCCTGTGTATCGCGTGCACTTCGTACGGCGACTATGCACAGCATGCAAGCAATGGCCAGTGGCACTGCGTGGCGCTTGTGTGTGCGAATGGCTGTACTGAATCTTCCGGGTGTCAGTGATTTTTTGTTGGCAGAAATATTTTTTGCAATCGGAGTCTCAGGCTCAGGGACATTTGTCTCTGCAAGAGTTGCTGCGCGGAGTGCATCGGTGTACGCAGAAATCTGGCGTATGACGGTTGCACGCGAGTATCCAGTCTCACTCTGCAGGTACGCACGCACTTCGCCTTTTTCCTCGCGCGTCATGGACGCGTACGAAATCTTCTGTAACACCGTTGCAATCCACTGTGTGCGCTCGGCCTTCGTCGCTTTTTTTGAAAGACGAGCGATCAGGTTTTTCCACGAAGTGCCGGAGGAGAAGTTTGTGTCGGGCATGAATGTGGTTTTTGTTTTTGAAACTCTGTTTCCGAATTTCTAAAAATTATACCATATATGCCTTTCAAAAGAAAGACCCTTAGGCTCACAGGCTCAGGGGAGTTCTTCAGGATCATTTTTCAGAATCTTTCAGGCTCAAGAATAGGCGATTTGACGATAATATTTTTCATTGCTCAGTAAACATTTCCCCTCCCCACTCAAGTCTCACGTCTCA
>CAZVOK010000002.1:3076-9927 GCA_964628805.1 uncultured Candidatus Peribacteria bacterium
ATATTTTTCATTGCTCAGTAAACATTTCCCCTCCCCACTCAAGTCTCACGTCTCACAGCCTATTCCTCCCTGCAAAATCCCCTACAGACCTGAATACACGCATCCGCTCCCAGCTCACAGGCCGAGTAGCAATCCCCGTCCTCGGTGGAGCAGTACTGTCCTCCGCTGCAATCGTCTGTGGAGAAGCAGGCTTGCGTACCGGTAACAAACGAACCGATAAGAGCCGCCATTTCGCCTCTGGTAAGCAAGTGGCTGGGGATTCGTGGCACTGTTTCAAAGACTGTCGTGGAGGCTGCAGCGTCCATGTAGGGGTCGTACCAATGGTCTGGAGCCCTAAAATACTGCGGCAAAGGCATTCCAAACGCATCTACAGTCATTTTCACCGCTTCTGCCACATTTACCCACCTGTCTCCGCCAAAGGTGCCATTGGGGTAGCCATCTACGATTCCTGCAGCCTTGGCGCTGCAGGCGTAGTTCCAGTACCACTCAGGAGTATCGCCTTTGAAATCTGTGAAACACTTGAGCGAAGGCATACAGCGAGTCATATCGCCTTCCGTCATACAGCGCTGGATGGAGGCGTGTTCGTGGCCAGTTGCTTTCATCAAAACTTTTAAGAATTCGGCTCTATTCACTAGGTTTCCAGGCTTAAATAGGCCATCGGCGTAGCCTTCCACGAGTCCTCGGCTTTCCAGCTCATCCACATAATTTCCCACCGCAGAGTCGCCGGGTACATCATCAAAAGCGGCCCATGCGGGGCTCAAAAATAGCCCAAATGTGAGAACTCCCATGGCAATAGCAACGTACTGAAGGTTTTTCATAGAGTGCCAGCATAGCACATTCATTAAGGATTATTCCATTGCAGAGCCATTTGAGCCTGAGGATCCCCTCCTTTATGAGTAATTAGCTCAAAAGTTCTTCCAATTTTCCTTCGCTCTCCTCTTTTCCTATGACTACCAAGCGGAGCTGATCGGCAGTGAGGAGTTTTGCGGCCAGCTTATTCACCTGCTCTACGGTGACTGCATCCACTTTCTGGAAGTACTCAGGGACATCCTTCATATCGGGGTACAGAAGCTTCTGCTTGCCGTAGAAGTGCGCCCGTTCCTCGGTATCTTCCAGGGACAGGGTCATTTTGCCCTTCAGGAAGTTTTTGGCCTGCTGGAGCTCCTCCGGGGTTACTCCACCGGTGGCGCAGGTGAGGTATTCGTGCTTAATAGCTGCAATTGCCTCGTGCAGGCGGCTCTGGTCCACGCCTGCCCTGGTGGAGAGCGAGCCTGCATCGAGGTAATTATCTACTTCTGATGCAATGTAATAGCACATTCCCTTGGCTTCGCGGATGTTTAAAAACATACGGGAGCTCATATTTCCTCCCAGGATGATCGCCAGGAGGCGGCTTGCGTACTCATCACCGGCTTCAGCCGCGATACCCGGGACTCCAAGGACGAGGTGTGCCTGCTCCGTGTTCTTTGTACGAAGCATCACTTTTTTGGTTCCGTAGCTACTGAAAGCGGGGAATTTTCTCTCATGGCTTCCGGAAATGCCGGAGAAATACGTTTCCGAGAGCTTTAATGCGCGACCTTCGTCAATAGCGCCTGCAAATGTCACGACCAGGTTTTTTGGCGTGTACAGTTCTCTTTTGTGTCTAGCAAAGTCTTCTTGTTGTACAGAACGTATGACATTTTCGGTGCCAATAGTGTCCCAACCCAGCGGATGATCGCCAAACAGAAGCTCCTCAAAATCCCATCCAGCGCGGTACATAGGCGTATCCTGGTACATTCGCTCCTCCTCCATGATTACTCCTCTTTCCTTTTCGATCTCCTCGGGGGGAAAAGAGGCATGAATGAGCATATCGCTGATGACATCGCAGGCCAGCTCCACCTCCGCAGCCGCTACCTTCACGTAGTACCCGGCGTACTCTTTTCCGGTAAACGCATTGAAGTCCCCGCCTATTCCATCGATAGCCGCACTCACCTCTTTTGTATTCGTGTACTTCTTCCCTCCCTTAAAAAACATGTGCTCTAAAAAGTGACTGATGCCTCGTTCCTCCCTGGTTTCATAGCGGGAGCCTGCGCCTGCAAAGACGAGAACGGTGACCGAGCCTGTTTTACTGTCTGTGGGTGCGGTGAGGATGGGTAATCCGGAATTCAGGTGAGTGAGGGAGTACATAGTGTCTTTTGGAGAGAGGAATACTGGAATACTAGAGTACTGGAATACTGGGGGGACTGGCCAATAGGAAATGGGTCCTTTTGTTCCCCCAGTATTCCAGTAATCCAGTACTCTAGTACTCCAAAGAGACACAATAGGTACAAAACCCCTTGCTCGAGTGTCAAGAATGACATAAAGTGCCCCGGCTATGTTAAACAAGCTCCGCTGGCGTAAGCGCCTGCGCACTCACGGCTTTCTGCAGCGCAGCAAAACGGCTAATGGCCGCAAAGTTTTGGCACGCCGCCGCAGAGCAGGACGAAAGCAGCTGACGGTGCAGCATGCGAAGAAGAAGCGCGGTCTTTAGAGGGATTGGGGATTTGGGGTTAGGGATTAGGACAATAGTGTCTCTTTTTTTTGCTAATCCCCAACCCTCAATCCCTAGATCAGTTGGCTCATGGTGTACACTAACCCCCGTGCTCAGCTTCCTCCGCTCCCTCTCCGCCGTCCTCTTTTATATTTTAGGAGCTTCTTTCATGTTGGCGGTGGTATTCATGCAGGCGGGGATGTTTGGCTTATGGCCGGCGTGGTGGATGCAGGTGGCTGAATTGCCGCTTCTTTTGACGGGGATGATGTTTGGAGGATTGAGCTTGTATATCAGTATTCGGGGCCCAGGGGCGTTTTCTACGGTGATGGCGGGGATTATGACGGTGGTGATGATGGCCTTTTTTGGGGTGATGGTGGGGGTGAATTTTTTGTATTAGCTCTCTGGGAGTGGGTGTCCCACCCGCGGTCGTTTTAGGAGAACTTCAATTGCAGCCACCACTGGTAGCCCTTTTCTTTTGGCTACCCGCCCAAAAGAAAAGGGCGAAAAGAACCCGACTTCGCCTTTCATTGGTTCTAGTTCTGTAGAAGGCTACGCCGGGCAAGAAACCCTGCCTTTATACATGATGTCAAAGAGGCCGCGTGCCCACCGTAGCTCCAGAGAGCGAAGGTGGGTGGGTTTGCCTCGTGAGCTGTTCCCTCGACGCGGGTAGTAGGATTTGGTTGAGTAAAACTGAGCAGGTAATTTTCAATTCTCTATTCTCAATTTTCAATTCAAAGCCTAGTTCCCAATCCCTAATCCCAAACCCCCAATCCCTAACTATATTCCACTACCACATCCCCCCTCCCCGCCTCCACATTCGCCTTCCGGGCCATTAGAAACAGGTAATCACTCAATCTGTTCAGAAACACTACTACCTCCGTATTGATCGTCTCTGTTTTACTCAACGACACAGACCATCGTTCTGCCCGACGGCATACGGTTCGTGCCAGGTGTAAATCTGCTGCGGTTTTTGTGCCTCCGGGGAGGATAAAAGTGGTGAGGGGAGTGAGTTCTGTTTCCAGAGTATTGATCCACTGTTCCAGCTCCTGCACATGTTTAGGACTGATGCGTTCCTGTTTGGACGTCATATCCATGGGGGTGGCCAAATCTCCGCCCACTTTGAACAGAATATGTTGCAAATGGAGTAGTTGCTTTGACATCTCGACTGGTAATTCTGAGTCCGCCAAAACAATTCCAA
Organism: uncultured Candidatus Peribacteria bacterium; assembly: GCA_964628805.1. Lineage (GTDB taxonomy): Bacteria > Patescibacteriota > Gracilibacteria > Peribacterales > Peribacteraceae > CAZVOK01. Next base: position 6,781 of record CAZVOK010000002.1, read on the forward strand.
TGCCCGCATTCAGTTCATCTACACTGCCGTACGTATGAATCCGCACATCATCTTTGAATACTCTTCTTCCTCCAAACATTCCGGTTTGGCCTTTATCGCCTGTTTTAGTCACAATACTCATAGGCTATATGACGAATGTAGAATGTAGAATTTACAATGTAAAATTATGGAAGTGGTTCTTTTCAATGAGCTTTCATTCTTCATTATACATTCTACATTTTATTCGCTAATTCTTTCTTCAGTGCACTCATCACTTCACTGTGGGCAGACTCGGCTTCTTTCTCTGTGAGTGTCCGGTCTGCTGCTCGGTAGGTGCAGCGGATGGTGAGATTGTACGAGGAGTCTTTGTGCTGTGGGCCGCGGTACAAATCCACAGTCTGAATACTTTCCAGCAGAGGATGCGTGCCGAGCACACTCTTCAGTGCGTCACCGGTAGCGACTTTTTGGCTTGTTTCCAATGTTTCATCGTAACTCGTTCCGGGGAATTGCGGCAGAGCGCGCGGGACTTTGGTGTGGGATTCTGTGGCAAAGAGTGTGTCCAAATTGATTGTCAGTGCTGCTACGCGTTGCTGCAGGCCAAAGTGCTCGCGGACAGTGGGGTGGATTTCGTAGAGCATTCCGAGTCTTCTATCGTGCAGCATCACATCGGCGCTGCGACCGGGGTGGGCAAATGGGGGGTGTGAGGTGGCTTCGGTCATGTGCGGGTGGTAGCCCGCAGCGGCAAATGCACTCAGGGCATCGCGCTTGAGGATGAGTGACGCATCGTCGCGCAGTTCCGATCCATTGCCCGGAGTGCGGAGGACAGCATGGAACACAGTAATTTCTGTGTGCTCGGTGTGGCCGTTCTCGGTTTTGCGAAACACGTGCCCCCAGTGAAAGGTTTTGATGGCAGTGGCATGGAGCGTGTTTCTTTCTGCGTGCTCCAGTAAAGCCGGAAGGGTGGAGGTATGTAAAAGCCCCAGTTCCTCGCCCAGAGGATTGAAAATAGCCAAGGCTGTTGCCGGGTCCATCGCGCACTTTTCCAGGGTAGCTTTTCCTGTGAGAGACAGTGGCAGGAGCTCTGTGTAGCCTTCATTTTTCAAGGCTTCACGGAGGATCTTCATGCGGTGATCACGCGCGGGAGGAGTGATGTCCATACTCGGCATGCGTGGATCAATTTTGTCATAGCCATAGATGCGGCCTACTTCCTCAGCAATGTCCTGTTCCGTTTTTACATCATTTCTCCAGAGTGGAACCACCACATCAAACGTGCTGTAGGCTTCGTGCTCTTTGGACTTACGCACTTTTTTCTCGGTGACGATACAGCCGAGATCTGTGAGAATTTTCTTAGCTGTGTCCGAGGGAATATCGGTTCCCAGCAAGTGTGAGAGTGACGGAGTAGAGAAGGGAATTGTGCGCTTTTCTCCGTTTGTCCCCCAGGTTTCTTCTTTGGAAAGAATGGTGGCACCCGGCACAAGCTCCAAAAATAGCCCCAGGGCGCGCTCGAACCCTGCTTGGACTGACGATAGGGGAATGCCTTTTTCGTACACGGTAGAGGCATCCGTGCGGTGTCCCGTAGCAATGATGGTCTTGCGGATGGACACAGGATCCACGGCCGCCGCGTGCAGATAAATTTTCCTGGTACTTTCTTTGGTGGAACTACGCAGTCCACCCATGATCCCCAAGAGATCGAAAATACCCACTTCGTCCTGCAGGACAACGGCTCCTTCGGGCAGGGGACGTTCGATGGCATCCAGCGTACGAATCTTTTCTCCTGCGGTAGATTTTCGAGCATGAATATCCCCTTTGATGTCATCGGCATCAAACGAATGCAGCGGCATGCCGAGTTCCATAGTCACATAGTTGGTGATGTCGATGGGGAGATTCAAAGATCTCCAGCCTGTCGCTTCCAGTCGGCGCTTCATCCATTCGGGAGTTTCGCCTATTTCACTGATGCTTAGGGCGCAGCTGCAGTAGCGGGGAATCAAATCCGGCACATCGTTGATGAATTTGAACGGTAGATCCTCAGATGTGAACGTAAAACTCGAAGGCTTTTTCTGCTTCTTCCAGGTAGCCAGTCCCAGCGCTACAAACTCACGCGCAAAACCCATGTGCGAAAACAAATCCGCACGGTGCGTGATGGCGTGGTTATCGATGTGCAAAATCGTGTCTGTGAGTCCCAAATACGTGCGAAGATCCTGTCCTACTCCTTCATCGGAGTCTCCTAGGTCAATTACTTCATGAGAATCTGTGGCAGGAAACTGTGACGAGAGTTCCAGCTCTTCTGCAGCGCAGATCATTCCTTCACTTTCTTCACCGCGGATGCGGGTGCGTTCCAGCTTCACCATCTCGCCTCCGTGCCACTTCACTTCTGCCCCTACGTGGGCCACCGCTACTTTCATTCCTTCGCGAAGGTTGGATCCTCCGCACACGATCTTCTTCACGCCCTTGTCTGTCTGCACCTCACACAGTGTCAGCTTATCGGCATTGGGATGCTTATCGAGCTTCAGGATTTTCCCTACGCAACAATCCTTCAGGAGAGCGCCTTGCACTTCCACATCATCCACTTCACCTGTAGAGCGCGTGATGGTATCGGCAATCACGTGCACGTCGGTTTCTTTTAAATCTACGAAGTCCTGCAGCCAGTTGAGGGAGATTTTCATGGAACGATTATGGCGGAAGATGCGACCGTAATGAAGGTGTTTTTCTGTAGGGGCAGGGCATGCCCTGCCCCTACAGAAAAATGAACATTGGCCTTCAGCAAGCCTCATTTCTTGCTTGCGTGCGGCCCTCTGGTAACGTTTCACTCCGTCTCTTCCCCCGCTCCATGCTTTTTCTAAACAGTAAAAAACCTGCACACACTCCCGGCTGTTTGGCTGTGCACATGATCATCGCAGCTCTATTTCTGCTGATGGCGCTCATCGCGTTCATCGGTGTGTACGTAACGCACTTCCTTCCAGATGGAGTGACCTTTGGAAATTCCAGCGGTTCACTGGCTATCATTGCATTCACGTTCACCCTGGGACTCTTCTTCAATCAAGTGAAGGCTTGTGTGGTGAAGTGTGACTTGTGCGGAACAGCAGGGAAGAAATAATTCCTGGTTCTGTGTTGTGAGTGTGATGTCTTGTTGATTTTTTGATGTTTGTGAAGAAAAGCTACGCACTGCTT
>CAZVOK010000002.1:10027-294186 GCA_964628805.1 uncultured Candidatus Peribacteria bacterium
AGTGTGATGTCTTGTTGATTTTTTGATGTTTGTGAAGAAAAGCTACGCACTGCTTCGGCGGGCAGCCTTCTTGACTCTGTCACTTTTGAGCGGCCTGCCAGCCGTAGCTCCTCTCCAGTATGTGAAAAAAAATCCGCAAAGCATGCGGGAATGATTTTTTGCAAGGGGGCGAAGGCTGGCGGAGAGGGGGGGATTCGAACCCCCGAACCCCTTGCGGAGTTACACGCTTTCCAAGCGTGCGCACTAGGCCACTATGCGACCTCTCCAGAGGGGCCCATGGTAAAGGTTATTCTGCCTTTTGCAAAGGCAAGAACGCTTCCCTCCCACAAACATCCCTGAAAGAACCCCCGCCCTCATCCGTCTTATGCCTACGAGGCAGAGGTCACGAGTGGGAGAAGATACTTACTCTAGAGGCTCGGCATCTCTGCCTTTTTGGACCGTGTCTTTATTCCCTACCCACTTATTTGTATGGCAAACACTACGTTTCATTCATTGCTCGCTCATGAGCTGCAGGATTTATACGATGCCGAGCATCGCATTGTAAAAGCCCTTCCGAAGATGATTGAGAAGGCTTCGAATCCAGACCTCAAAAAAGGTTTTGAAACGCACCTGAAGCAGACTGAAGGGCAAATAGAACGTCTGGAGAAGTGCTTCAAGCTCCTGGATATCGCCGAGCGCAAGGAGCCTTGCGCAGGAATGAAAGGAATTTTGGAAGAAGGAGAAAAGGGCATGGAGAAAGAAATGGCCCCTGCAGTCAGTGACGCCTCGCTCATTGCCGGTGCACAGCGTGTGGAGCACTACGAAATGGCCGCATACGGTACTGCGTGTGCGTGGGCGGACCTGATGGGTCATGAAGAGGTAGCAGAGCTCCTGGCAGAAACGCTGGCTGAGGAAGAAGAGACCGATGAAATTCTCTCTGACCTGGCGGAATCGGTCATCAATCCGAAGGCGATGGAGGAGTCTGCGAATTGAGAATTGAAAATGGAAAATTGAGAATTAGAACATTGTCTCTAATTCTCAATTTTCAATTCTCCATTTTTTCTTCACATCAAAAAAGCTCCTATACTTCCAAGAGCATTAAATAGACCTTCCCGCCTGCAATCTCTTCGCCAAAGTTCTCAAATAGCTCGTGGAAACCTTCATAGTCTTGAAGGTACCTGTTTGAGGGTCGAATACGCGCTTTTTCTGCATGTTTACCTTCCAGTTACGGCGGGTGTGACGCAAAGAGTGGCTTCGGGTGTTACCGAAACTCGTTTTCTTGCCGGTTTTGGCGCACATACGTGGCATGGGTGCGTACTGTAACTGGTCTTTTTCCCTTGGTCAACAGCGAAAATCCGTTAAGGATTGTGTATTAAGGGATGAGTATTAAGTATTATAGGAATACGTTTTAGATATTGTAGGCCTAATACCCAATACTTGATACTTATTGCCCAGCCTTCCGCTATGACATTTTTCAACCCTATCAGCATCCTCGCCATTCTCATGGCCCTCACGGTGCATGAGTTTTCGCACGCGTACGTAGCGCGGAGGCTTGGGGATCCTACTGCGGAGAATGAAGGCCGCTTGACGCTCAATCCCATTTCGCACTTGGATCCCCTGGGAACTATCCTCATGCTGATGGTGGGGTTTGGATGGGCGAAGCCTGTACCAGTGAACCCCATGTATTTTCAGAATCCTAAACGAGACATGATGCTGACAGCACTTGCAGGTCCTGCGAGTAACCTCATTTTGGCCTTCATTTCTTTTATCGCATTGGTGCTGGTGTCAGGAGCGATGGTGGGAAATGTGTGGGATCTCTTCGCAGTGGCAGATGCCGGCACAGTGGGTTCCAGATTTCTGCAGCAGTTCCTCGCGTCGTCTCTGTTCATCAACCTCGGCCTCATGGCATTCAACCTTCTGCCCATTGCTCCGCTGGATGGATCTAAAATTCTGCAGGCATTTATTCCACTGCAGTATGAAGACACATACGAAGAATTTTTACGCATTGGGCCTTTTGTGCTGCTGGCCGTTTTGATCGGTGAGCAGATCCTGGGACTGAGCATTCTTTCTACTTGGATTGGAGTAATTATGAATGCGGTGCTGGGGGTGTTTGTGGGGGTGGCGGGGATATTTATGTAATCTTAAAGGCCAATAGACCTGCAAAGGCTCTTGTGGGATCTACTGCGAAGCTTGTAGACTCCGTCAGCTTTTTGAAGCCTAAAGCCGCCCTAGCTTCCACCTTCGCTCTCTGGAGCTACGGTGGACGAGAAGAGTACGTAATCGCCTTTTCAAATCTTCGTTCTATTCCATGCCGCCCTAGCTCAGAGGTAGAGCACTTCCATGGTAAGGAAGGGGTCACGGGTTCAATTCCCGTGGGCGGCTCCAGCCTTCGCTCCCTTGCAAAAAATCATTCCCGCATGCTTTGCGGATTTTTTTCACATACTGGAGAGGAGCTACGGCTGGCAGGCCAGCAGATCGGATGATTACTTTACATCCCTGTAGTTTCCACCCACCCCTGCAACGGTTCATTTTTAAATTTATGCAGCGCATTTTTTACGGTGTGGAGTGAGAGTAGTGCACACTTGAATCGCCTTTCGCCCACGGGCACGCCGAGCAGTTCTTTTATAAAAGGTACGGTCAACTGTTCTGCATGTGTAGTTTCTTTTCCCATGAGTTCCTCACTGAGCATCGACATGCTCGCCTGACTGATGGCACAACCGGTTCCTTCCCAGCTGACATTTTTCAATTCTCCATTTTCAATTTTCAATTTCACTGTAATGGCATCGCCGCAGCTGTGATTCACTTCCTCGTGCGTTACAGTTGGATCCGCCATCGGTTCCTGGTGGAGCGGATACTTGTAATGCTGGAGGATGTTTTCGGCGTAGATGTCCATGCGGAGGGATTGGGGGTTGGGGATTTGGGATTGGGACAATGGAGTTATTTTTTCAAATGAGGAATCATTTCTTTTATTGCAGTGATAGCTCGATTGATTTCTTCTTCGGTGTTGTAGATTCCGACGGACAATCTTGTGGAGGCGTTGATGCCGAGAGTGCGGTGGAGGATTTGTGCGCAGTGGTGGCCGGCGCGGAGACAGATGCCGCGTTTTCCGAGGATGTCTGTGAGATCGTGAGGATGAATTCCATCGATGGTAAAACTGATGCAGCCGTGGATGTCGTTTGGATTTGTAGGTCCGAGGATTGTCAGTCCATCAATGGTAGAAAGTTGATCGTATGCTTTTTGAATCAGATTGTGCTCGTGAGCTTGAATGTCTCCCCAAGAATACTGATTTATCCAATCGATTGCCGCGTGCAATCCCACTGCTTCTGCAATAGGCTGCGTGCCTGCTTCGAACTTTGCGGGGAGATCTGCTGGCGAAAAATGATCGTTGTAGACTTCGTGAATCATCATCCCTCCTCCCAGGAAAGGAGGCATGACACTGAGAATATGTTTCTTTCCGTAGAGAATTCCAATTCCTGTCGGCCCGTAGAGCTTGTGCCCGGAGAAGGCGAGGAAATCCGCATCGAGTTCCAGCACGTGCGTTTTCTCATGAGCAATGGATTGCGCGGCATCTACTAGAACTTTTGCTCCCGCACTGTGCGCTTGTTCGATCATCTTTTTCAGCGGAGGCTTCACTCCCGTGACATTGCTCTGCGCTGTGAGGCACACGAGTTTCACATGTTTTTCTTTCAACAGTTCCTCGTACACGTTCAGGTCCAGTGTTCCATCCTGCAGCACCGGAATCCACCGAAGCTCGATGGACTTTTCTTTTTTCAGCTGAAGCCACGGCACGATATTGCTGTGATGTTCGAGCTCGGAAAGAATGACTGTGTCTCCTTTTTCCAGAATGGATCCAAAACTTTTTGCCACGAGGTTGATGGACTCCGTACAGCTCTTGGTGAAAATAATTTCTTCCGCATGAGCGGCACCAATGAATGTTTGCACTGCGCGACGTGCGTCTTCAAAAGCGACAGTGGCTTCTTCTGCCAGCACATGCATGCCGCGATGAGGATTGGCGTAGTTATTGGTATAAAAATCCATCATGGCATTCAGTACTGCCTCAGGTTTCTGCGCTGTAGCGGCACTATCTAGGTACGTCACAGGACTTCCTCCAAAGAGCCTCTCCAAAAGAGGGAACTGCCGGCGAATGTCTTCTACAGGAAGAGGCATATGTCTGCGGAAGAATAGCAGATTGACAGTGTTTCGTAGAGAGTTTCTTTCCACATTTCCTAATCCCGAATTCCCAACCCCCACTCCCTTTTCAAAATTAGGGCTACGTGCGCACATCTGGTACACTCCGCAGGTTTCCACTCCGCTTTTTATGCAACAAAAGACCGTCTACACACTCTCCCTCGCGCTCTTCATCATTACCCTCGTGTGGGGAAGTGTTTCATTCCTTTCGTACCTAGGTGTACCGGTGCATGAATCGATGCTTCTGGCAGATGGTCCCTCAGCTAGCACGATGTGTGATGGACTGCGTGGAGATAGCTCGAAGTTGCCCGGAGTATCGTACCTCACCTGCAGAGGCATACAGGATGTGATTCCGTTCCTAGGGAATGTATTTGCGCGTATGCAGCCGTTTTTGTTCTATATCGCTCTGAGCATTTTGGTATTTGCGGCGTTCATTGGGTGGAGGTTTTTGCAGGATGACAGCACTCAGATACGCGTGAGGCTTCGGCCGTGGCATATTTTGGCGGGGTTCGTGGCATCACTGTGGCTGCTTTTCACGGTCATCAGTGGGGGCACCAACGAAGGAAGTCCGTTTGTGCGTTTGGCGGAGCCGGATCCTTCCATTTACGTAGGACTTTCGGAAGATACCCTCCAAGTACTGCGCGATAACTTCGATGATCTGCAGAGCCGAGGATGCCTCACGCCTTTTGGCCAGAACGATGCCGGGGTGACGATCTATGACATGAAGGGCAGTTGTGTGCAGGGGGCATTCGTCAAGCGTGTGCTCTCGCAGCTTTTGGTGTCGCTCGTTCTCCTGTTTGAACTTCTGGTACTAGGAGGAGCGCTCCTGCGACTTTTGAAATTCCAGCCTCAGCGCTTACTGACCGAAGCCATGATGAGTATTGGTTTGGGAGTAGCGGGATGGCTCGCGATTCTGTGGCTGCTTGCTGCTTTGAGCATCTACACCACGCTTGCTGCGTGGTTGGTACTCTTTGCGGTACCGGCGATCTGCTACAAATCTACGCTGTACTGGAGCAAAAGAGCCTTCTCACATTCGTGGGACGTGGATGTGCCGTGGTACAGCAGTGCTGTGGTGTGCTTGTGGATACTGATCAGCTTACTGGCCCTGAACTTCCTCACGGTCATTCGCCCGTTCCCTATCGGCTGGGATGACTTGGGAAGTTACTTGAATAGGCCAAGGCTTCTTGTGAGTTACGGTCACATCATTCACTCCATGTCATCGTTCCAGTGGGAGTACCTGACCTCCATGGGCTTCCGCTTGTTTGGGTACGAGAGCTTCTTTGGAGCCACAGCTGCCATGATCATCAACTGGACGCAGGGGGTACTGGCGGTGGCAACTCTCTACCTCTTTAGTAGCACGTACCTCGGCCGTAACCGCGGACTTGTGGCACCGGTGCTGTACTACTTCCTGCCGCTTGTGGGACACTTCTCGTTTGCGGACATGAAGATCGATAACGCGGTCTTCACCATGGCCACGTTGGCGTTGTTTGCGGTATGTATGTATTTATTCCCACGGGATTGGCGTACGGACGCAGTAGAGACGAGCGAATCGCTCGTCTCTACGCGTACGGACGATGATTCGGTTCGCGGATCGTGGAAATGGTTGGTGATTGCGGGTGTGTGTGCATCCATCGCATTTTCCATCAAGGTCACATCGGTGATGGCGCTCATGGCGATCCTTGCGGTGATGCTGGGGGTATCACTCCACTGGACTGCGTTCCTTGGGACTACGTTCCTGGCGTTTGCTGCGTTCATCCAGAGGCACGTGCTGGATATTGATCGCATTGTGCAGCGAGCACTGAACTCCGATATCGCTGTCTCGCAGACGCTCTTCATGGTGCTATTTGCACTCGTGGGGCTTGGCTGCATTGGGTACGCCGTCTGGCGCACGCCTAGAATGAAGCTGAAAACCGTTGGAATGTCTTTTGTTATCTTCATAGGAGCATTTGCAGCCACCATGCTGCCGTGGCTCGCGTACAACAACATTCGCGCAGGAAATATCGTTCCGCGTTTGGAAACAAGCTTCCCCAACACTCTCACGCCATCCATCCGCCTGAGCCCCGGTACCGTGCGTCCGGGTCAGGAACTGCGCACACTGCCTACGGACCTTGCCATCGATCCCAATCACGCTGCGTGCAAAGCTACCGGAGCTACCGAAGAATTGGACCGCTACTGGGGATTCGATAGAGGCATTTCTCATTACCTCACGCTTCCATGGAGGACTGTCATGAACTTGGACTCTGTAGGGTACTACGTCACAACTACCGCACTGCTTCTCCTCTTCCCATTGCTTCTCCTCCTCCCGTACTTTTGGACTCCGCGTGGGAAGTGGCTGCGCTACCTTTTTGGGGGAACTATTTTCATTCTGCTGGAGTGGATGTTCCTGGCAAACGGAATCCCGTGGTACGGCCTCGTGATTGCGGCCGGGCTTACGGTGGGCCTGGAGGCACTGCTCGCCTTTGCACCGGATGTCCCTAACCGCATTGCGGCATCGGTCTTCATCACGCTTTCTATCCTCTGCATGTTCAGCATGCGCATGTGGCAGTACGAGCAGCAGAAAAATCTGTTTGAGTACCCCATGGGCAAGATCTCCGCTGAGGCGCTGCAGGAGCGCACCATCCCGTGGTACGACAGGATCGAGGAAGTAGTGACCGAGCGTCACGAGACTATGCCCGATCGCCCGTACCTGTACCGCGTGGGAACATTCATTCCGTACTTCATCCCTAAAAACTTGGAAGTCATCGGCATGACCGATCACCAGCTGGATTTCTTCAACTGCTTGAACCAGGAGCGAAACCCTGAGCTCACGCTGAAGCGACTCAAGTCACTCGGGTTCAATAGCCTGGTGTTTGATACGAACACGGCGACTATTGAAACTGATCCCGAAGGATCGCTGCACAAAAAGGTGAATGCGTTTGTGGATTTCCTGAATACTTCGTCCCTAGGGCTGCAGGTGCTGGTGAATGATCCGCAGGCCGGTGTCGCGTTTATCTTGATCCCATGATTGCCGTCGTCATCCCCGCTTACAACGAAGCCACGCGCATCCCAGCCGTGATCCAGGTGGCACTGAGGCACACGCCGCTCGTGATCGTAGTGGATGACGGTTCTACCGACGGTACAGGCGACGTGTCTGCTGCTGCAGGGGCTCTGGTAGTCCGTCACCCGGAAAATAGTGGAGCCGGTGCGGCTACCATGACCGGGATAGAAGCGGCACGCTTGAAAGGAGCTACAGTGATCATCACGCTCGATGCCGATGGTCAGCACGATCCTGCAGATATTCCGTTGCTCCTAAAACCTATCGAAGAAAATACCGCAGATATCGTGTTCGCCAACCGCTTCGGGCAGCGCAACCGCATTCCTGCTATCCGCAGAGTATTCAATGGCATCGGGAACATCGTGACATTCGTGGCTACCGGCAGATGGGTGAGTGACAGCCAGTGCGGATTTAAAATCTTCGGACCCAAAGCAGTGAAAGAAATTAACTTACGCATGCGCGGGTTTGAATTCTGCACCGAAATCGTCCGCGAGACGGTGCAGCATAAGTGGAGAGTGGCGGAGATTCCGACAAAGGTGCTCTATTCGGAGTATACGATGGCGAAGGGACAGTCTTTTGCAAACGGAGTGAGGACGGCTTTGAAAATTCTCCTTCGATCTTTTTTGAGGTAGTGATTAGTGTGGTGGAGAAGGGATTGGGGATTAGGGGTTAGGAATGACAAATGAAATTTTCCAATTGGAAAATCCCAATCCCTAATCCCCAACCCCCAATCCCTCAAACGCTCTCCTTTCACCTCCACATCTTCTGCTACACTAAGGGCTCCCATGAAACTCACCGCCTACCAAATCATCGCTCCTCTCGTATCTTTCACGGCTATTGCCTACGCCTGGAACCTCACGCTGAAGGGCAAGAAAACACTCTGGGAGGCTGGGTTTTGGACTGTGTTCTGGGGAGCTATTGCGGGGATTGCGCTGTATCCATCGTTCCTCACGTATCTTTCTGCCCTTACAGGCATTCAGAATCAGGAGAATGCAGTGATTGTCACGTTCTTAGGGATTCTTTTCTTCATGGTCTTCTATCTTGTGATTCGTTTGGAGGAATTGGAGCAAAAGCACACGGAGATGGTGCGACTGGTGGCTTTGAAGGGGGCAGGTTTGGAGTCGAAAAAAGAGAGCGAACGGAATTGAGAATGAAGAATTGAAAATTGAAAATTCTGCCATCACTCTTTGTTTTGAGCTCTCATTCTCGATTTTCAATTCTCGATTTTCAATTACACTAGTTTTGTGAAGACCATCCTCCTTATCTCTCCCTACTGGAAAGAAGACCACCGCTGGATGGTGAGTTCGGTGAAGTTGGCGGAACTGTGGCAGAGGATCGGTTACAGAGTCGTAGTGTGTTGCATGGGACCGGAGACTTCCAAAGAAGTAGTGTCCGATACGCTGACGATTTACAGGAAGAAAGATCTCTTCATTCCCGATCCCTGGAACTACGGCATTGCGCTTGGATTTTCCAGGTTAGTGAAGCAGGTGATTGCGGCTGAGAAACCGGATCATATTGTGATCAATAAAGTGCTCTTTTGGACGTCGCTCAGTATGATTTCCTTGCGTTTAGCGGGGCACAAAGTGCTTCTACTGACAGATGCGCTGGTTGGGATGACCTGGTGGCCCAGAGGGCTTTTGCCGCAGATTGGTGCGGCGATCTATGCGTGGACATTGGGGTGGTTGATCTTAGTTCTCGCACAGAGAGTCGTGACCTTCCATCCCCAACCTCGTTCGCTATTGAATCGACTTCGGATCGGTGCAAAAACAGAAGTGATTCCCACGGGTATTGATCCTGCTCCGTATGGAAAAAGAATCGATCACAAAGAAATTACAGTCACGTACGTGGGTCGTTTGGAGTCTGTGAAAGGAGTGGAAGATTTCTTGGAAGCGGCTATGTCTGTGTCTGCTCATCACCCGAATACGGTGCTGCAGGTGGCAGGATTTTTCCGGGATCCACATCCTTTGGTAGAAAAATACAGACATGAAGTGAAGTTTCTTGGGCTCTATCATGACATTCCGGAACTCCTGGGATCCACAGACATCTTTGTTCTTCCTAGCTACAGCGAAGGACTCAGTAACGCCCTCATGGAAGCCATGGCCAGTGGCTGCGCGTGTATTGCGTCCGACGTAGGAGGGAATCGCTACCTCGTTCAAAACGGAGTCTCAGGCTTACTCTTCCCCGCTGGAGATCGCGAAGCACTGGCAGCACACTTGAGGCGGCTCATTGAAGATCCTTCAAAGAGGAAATCCATGGGCGACGCTGCGAAGAAGAGAATTGCGGAAGAGTTTTCTTGGAAAGTAGTGGGGGAGAAGTATGGGCATTTGTGGAAGAGGTTGGAGAGAGGTGTGTAGGGATTGGGGATTTGGGGTTAGGGATTGGGAAAGGTGGCTGCTTTTTTCTGGAACTACAGTATTCTTCATACTAATCCCCAACCCTAATCCCCGTCCCATGCGTCCTCGTATCGTCATCCTCTCGGCCTTCGCCACTCCCTACCGCAGCGGAGCTGAGGCGTGCGCGGAAGAAGTTTCGCGGGAGTTACTCAGTAGGTACGACATCACGATTGTGACGTCTCGTTTATCTCGATCTTTACCAAAGAGAGGAGCGCTTCCCGGAGGTGTACCAGTAGTACGAGTGGGGCTTGGAACCAAGCTGGATCCGTGGCTCTTTCCTTTTCTGGCTCCTTTTGCTGTGCGCTCTCTGAAGCCGCAGATAGTACATGCAGTCTTAGAATCATTCGCCGGACTTGCTTTGGTCCTCTGTAAAACAATCTATCCTTCAGGCGTACGTCTCTTAACCCTGCAAAGTACCAATACTTCTTTTTTATTAGGACCGATGCATCGAGCAGCGAATCGAATGATTGCTATAAGCTCTGTGTTGGTAGAGCGAGCGAAGACATTTGGACGAACTGATGTGGTGCTGATTCCCAATGGTATTCCTTCGAATGTTATTTCGAAGGCGTGCGTTCAACACTCGAAAGAAGCGAATAGGATTTTATTTGTGGGGAGGCTGGAACGAGTGAAAGGTGTGGATATTTTGCTGAAGGCTGTGAGTCGTTTACCAAAAGAATTACAGTGGTCACTCCACATCGTGGGTGACGGATCTCAGGGATCATCGATTGAATTGTTAGTACAAGAACTTGGACTTTCAGACAAAGTGACTATGCACGGGTACTTGTCTTCCGATGTAGTGTACGATGAATTTGCGAAGGCGGAGATCTTCTGCGGACTTTCCCGGAGTGAGGCTTTGGGGAATGTATTTCTGGAGGCACAGGCGGCAGGGTGCGCTGTTATTGCGACGAACATGGGAGGGATTCCGGATAGTGTGAAGAATGGAGAGACGGGATTGCTGGTGAGTGTGGAGTCTGTGGACGAAGCTGTGAGCGCTTTGGAGAAGTGTTTGAGCGATGAAAGTTTGAAGAAAAGGTTAGCGGAGGCAGGCAGAAAGAATGCGGAGAGATATGATTGGAGTGCGATTGCGGAGAAGTACGAGGAGGTTTATACGCAAATGTTATAAAAATTATTTCATCCCTCAGAGCGGGTGTCCCGCCCGCGGTGTTCAAGAATAATGTAATAGGAGTAGGGATCCCCTCCCTTAATCCCTCCCGCCGGGAGGGAGATGTTTTGTATGCTGTTTTGTTTATTTTCTTTTATCTCTCACCAAAGACGCTGCATAGAAAAGACTCTCAAACGTCCCCGCATCCACCCATTCTTGTTCCAAAATAGTCGCTTTCAGCTGCTGCTTTTCCAAATATTTTTTACTGAGATCCGTGATTTCCAGCTCTCCTCTGTCTGAAGGCTTTAATTGTTTGATGAGCTCGAAGCACTGATTGTCGTACAGATACAAACCCGTCACTGCGAGCGGGGATTTGGCTTTTTTGGGTTTTTCTTCCAGGGACGTCACGGTCACTTCAGATCCTTTCATATCTACGGTGGCGACGCCGAATCTTTCCGGATCCAAAACTTCTTTTAGGAAGACATGTGCGCCGCTTTTAAAAGAGGTGATAGCTGGAGCTAGGGCATCGAAAAAGACGTTATCTCCTAAAATGGCGCAGATACTGTCTCCTGCGGCAAATTCTTCTGCCAGGCTTAGTGCTTGGGCGATGCCCCCTGGTTTCTCCTGCACTTTGTAGGCGAACGTGCATTCAAAACGTGATCCGGACCCCAGGAAGTTTGTCATCTGATCCATGTGTTCGGGTCCAGTGATCACAATAATATCGGTGATCCCGCCGCTCCGCAGAACCTGAATAGGGTACGAAATCAGAGGATTATCGTACACAGGGAGGAGGCTTTTATTCGTAATCTCCGTGAGGGGACGAAGACGAGAGCCGGTGCCGCCGCAGATCAATACGCCTTTCATGAGGGTACTTTAGGGGTCTTTTGGCAGAATGCCAATTCTGATGGAAGTTCCAAGTGCCAAGTTCTAAGTTCCAACGAAGGAGTTTTTTTTATAAAAAGAAATACCATACTTGGAACTTTGCAGTTGGAACTTGGAACTTTCTTTAGTAGCTTGCTGAATGACCAAAAGGTATCCTAGAGCCATGAATCTCCTCGTCACCGGCGGCGCCGGCTTCATTGGCTCGCATTTTGTGATTCGACACAAAGAAATGTTCCCGGATGATACGGTGGTGGTGCTGGACTCACTGACCTACGCAGGGAATAAAGAACTTCTGAATCCCGTCATCGATCGTATTCGATTCATTCAAGGAGACATTGCAGATGCAGAGATGGTGGCGCTCTTGGTGCAGCGCTATGGCATCGAAGTGATCATTAACTTTGCGGCGGAGACACATGTGGATAGGAGCATCAAAAATGCGGTGCCGTTCATTCACTCCAATATTGTAGGAGTGCAGAGCTTGGTGGAAGTGTGCAGACTGCATCCGGAGGTGCTGCTGTTTCATATTTCTACAGACGAAGTGTACGGAGATCTGCAGGATGAAGATGCACCAAAAAAGATTGATGACGCACTACGTCCGAGTTCACCGTATGCCGCCAGCAAGGCAAGTGGGGATTTATTGCTTCTGGCAGCCATCCGCACGTATGGCATCCGCGCCAGAATTTCTCGCTGTACCAATAACTTCGGACCACATCAGGCGGATGAGAAATTTATTCCCACTGTCATTCGTAGCGCACTGAAAAATACTCCCGTGCCTATTTACGCTCAGGGGAAAAATAAACGTGACTGGTTGTATGTCACCGATCACTGCGATGCTATCGAATTGATTTTAGAAAAAGGTGAAGACGGAAAAATTTATCATGTGTCTGCAGACAGCGAGCGTCAGAATATTGAAATTGCTCGCGCCGTTCTTTCCATGATGGGAAAACCGGAGAGTCTTCTATCTTTTGTGGCAGATCGCCCGGGGCATGACTGGCGGTATGCGTTAGATTCTTCCGGGACACGCGGTTTGGGATGGTCACCGAAAGTAGGGTTTGAGGAAGGGCTTCGGCAGACAGTGGAGTGGTACACGAAGAAATTTTCCTGAAATTTTGGCTAGAGGATACAAAAAAAGAGCATTCCAGGAGGCACTCTGAATCGCTATAGTGTTTCTAGCTATGAAGGTGATTCTCGCCACCGGCATTTATCCGCCTGCCATCGGAGGACCTGCCACCTACGTGCAGCAACTTGCGAGGAATTTGCATGAGCGCGGCATAGATGTGGCGGTCATTACGTTTGGGAAAGAGCCACCTGTGGTAGAGGGCATCGCACAAGATGCTCACCCGGTGTTGTACGTGTCTACACTCGGTGGAACCATTGCACGGTGGAATCGCTACGCGAAGATGCTTCAGAAGCATGCGAAAGATGCAGACTTTGTGTACTGCTTTTCTTCCATCAGTTGCGGGATGCCGCTGCTCATTTCACGCATCAAAGGGCCCAAAAGAGTTCTGCGCTTGGGGGGTGATTACCTGTGGGAACGCTACACAGACCTTGGCGGCAGGCGCGGACTTAGAGGATTTTATATCCTGTACCCGGGGATGAAATTTTTCATGCGTCGTATTTTGAAAACATTTGATTTCATTGTGTTCTCTACGTCGTATCAGGAGAGGCTCGCAGAGTTTTTGTTCCGCCGCATGCCGGCACATAAGGTGATAGAAAATGCCGTGCCGTCCTCGCAGAGTGTGCTGCATCAAAAACATAATCCGTTCCGCCTCCTGTACCTGGGCCGCTTCGTACGATTTAAAAACCTCTCCGCACTCATTCGCGCCGTGTCACTTCTTCCGTTTGTGCACTTAACACTCGCAGGAGAAGGCCCCGTGTACGATGCGATGCTGAAGCTTGTGACTGCCATGGGCCTTCGCGGACGCGTGAATTTCATTCCTCCCGTTCATGGGGAAGAGAAGCGAAAGCTCCTGGATGATCACGATCTTATGGTCATTCCTTCCTTCACAGAGCTCAGTCCACACGCAGCCATAGAATCACGAGCAGCAGGGCTTCCGGTTCTTCTCACAGAGGAAACCGGCCTCAGTGCACAGTTCTTAAACGGGGTCACTACTGCCAACCTTCGCACATCTGAGGACATCACGAGGGCTGTGATTCAAATAGAGCAGAATTACGAATCCATCGCCGAGGCTGCCGCTAGTCCGTTGCCGGAGGCGCGCAGCTGGAATGATGTGGCCTCTGAAACAGTGGTTCTATTTGAAGAGCTCTCCGCTCCCGCTGCGTAACTGCTGCTGTATGAAACTCCTCATGATCAGTGGGGACAGGAGCATCCTTCAGGGGAAGAAGGGGGCGTTTTGGTACACCTTGGAAGAATTTTGTACATCTTGGGAGCGAATCGATATTATTGTGCCCTGTGGAGGGAGTGGGGATTTGGGATTGGGGGTTAGGGATTTTCCAAATGTGTATTTTCACCAGTCGCCACGAGGACTGTGGTATCAACCCTGGTGGATTTTGAAGAAAGGTCAGGAGCTCATTTCGGGGCATCATCATAATGTGATGACGGTGCATGAGTATCCGCCGTTTTATAATGGGCTGGGAGCTTTGTGGTTGTGGAAGAAGTGCCGCATTCCGTACGCGCTGGAGATTCATCATGTAGTAGGGTTGCCGGTGGCGGCATCGGTGCAGGAATGGATTGGGAGAGTGATGTCTCGAGTATTTCTGGGGATCGATGCGAGAAGGGCTAAGGCTGTGCGGACTGTGAGTAGCAGCGTGGCAGACATTCTTCCGTCATTTGGAGTTCCCAAAGAAAAAATTTCCGTGGTGCCGTCTTTTTACTTGGATGCATCGCTGGCACAGAAACAATCTGATACAAAAAAGTTTGATGTGGTGTTTGCAGGGAGGCTTGTGGCCAACAAAGGACTTTCGAATCTTCTGAAAGCTGTAGCAAAAGTGCCCGAGGCGATGTTGCTCGTCATTGGAGACGGTCCTCTGAGATCTTTTCATGAAAGTGAAGTGCAGAAACTGGGCATTGCATCGCGGGTGAGGTTTGTAGGATGGCTGCCTACACAGGAAGAAGTGATTCAACACTTACTGACTGCGGAAGTGTTTGTACTGCCTTCCCTTAGTGAAGGTGGGCCGCGTATTGCACTGGAGGCCATGGCTGTTGGGTTGCCCGTCATCTCTACCAAAGTGGGAGTGATGCCTGATGCTCTTGAAGATGGGAAAAATGGACTTTTCACAACGGGATCCACCGAAGATTTACGGCAAAAAATTACGTATTTGCTGGGCGATGACGCTGCCCGCGTACGTTTGGGGGCTGAAGCCAGGCACATTCTGAAGCGCTTTGAGCGGAAGACGCTCATTGGAAACTACGCTTCTTTCCTCCAAAGCCTTCCCTCAAGTAAAAAGTAGTGCGACAATGCACCTCTGTTTGTTCGTTTTATGAGACTTCTTATTGTCACTCAAAAGGTTGATAAAACAGATCCTATCCTGGGGTTCTTCCACCGTTGGATAGAAGAATTTGCAGATCATTCCTCGCAGCTCACGGTCATTGGCCAATCTGTGGGGGACTATCAGTTTGTAGATAAAGTGAAGGTTTTATCCCTCGGCAAAGAGAAAGGCTTCAGCAAGTGGGACCAAATCAACCGTTTCTGGCGCCACTTGTGGCGCTACAAAGACCGCTACGATGCCGTGATGGTGCACATGACTCCTGTGTGGATTATTTTGGGTGCACCTTTGTGGCTAGTGCTACGCAAGCGCATGTACCTGTGGTACGAGGTGAAGCGCGGAGGATGGATGCTCTGGATTGCGGTATTTTTGGTGCGAAAGGTCTTTGCAGCTACTTCTAGTGGCGTGCCGTTTTCTTCCTCAAAGATTATTGTCACGGGCCACGGCATCGATACGGATCTCTTCCGGCCTGTAGAGGCGCGTCGTCAGGAGCATCTTTTGACGACTGTGGGACGCATTACGAAGATCAAACAAATGGACCTGATGCTGAAGGCACTCGTGAAACTGCCGCCGATGTATCAGTTTGTCATCGGAGGCGGGCCCATCACGAAACAAGATGATCAGTACGTGGCGTCTTTGGATGCATTTATCCAGAACTACGGTCTCACACACCGAGTACACAGAGGATTTCTGACCCAGCAGGAAGTGGCGGTACTCCTGCAGAAAACGATGCTTTTTATGCATGCGTGTGGTGGAGGGTTGGATAAGGCAGTGCTGGAGGCAATGGCCTGTGGATGCTTAGTTGTATCGTCATCCGAAGCCGCAAAACAGGTGTTGCCGCCAGAGTGTAGAGCGACGGATCAGACGCTTGGAGAAGTAGCGGAGAAACTCCTAGTGATGCATCCATCGGAGCAGAGAATGCTGCGGGAACAAATGAGAACTACTGTGGAGCGGGAACATAGCTTGCCGAGCCTTGTGGATCGCTTGGTGAGGGAGATGGCTTGAATAAGTTCCAAGTGCCAAGTTCTAAGTTCCAAGTATGGTGTTTTTTTAATATAAAAAGAATTCCTTCGTTGGAACTTCGCACTTAGAACTTGGCACTTCCCCAAAGGATCAAATCTGACGTGACGCCCGCGCCTCTTCCTTCTATTCTAAGCCCATGGACGCCCCGCGCCTCAGCATTGTGATGCCTGTGTACAACGAAGAGCGAACGCTCGAGAAAATCATCGAACGCGTGTTTGCGGCGTGTGGGGAGTATGCACAGTTGATCTTTGTAGATGATGGGTCCAAGGATCGGTCGCTGGAGATTTTGAAGCGCATGGCGCGGCCGCAGGATATGGTGCTCACGAAAGTGAATGGCGGTAAAGGATCTGCCGTACGCATGGGCTACGAGCACGCGCAAGGCCGCTACACGGTGGTGCAGGATGCGGACTTGGAATACAGTCCCGAGGAGATCCCGGAGCTCTTACAGAAGGCAGAACGCGAAAATTTGCAGGCATTGTTTGGATCGAGGCGTCTTAAAAAGCAGAAACAGTTCGTGCATCTGTCTTTTTTCATCGGCGGATCGCTTCTGACGCTCATTTGTAACGCACTCTACGGTACGCGGCTTACCGATCAGCCCACCTGCTACAAAATGGTGAAGACGGATATTTTGAAAACATTGCCACTGAAGGAAAACGATTTCCGGTTTGATCCCGAGCTCACAGTGATGCTCGCGCGGCGAGGTATTCGCATAGAAGAAGCGCCAATCTCCTACCATCCGCGTTCCAAGAGCGAGGGGAAGAAGATCAACTGGAAGGATTGGTTTAGGTGGGTGTGGGTGTTTGGGTCACTGAGGTTCATGCCAAGCGGGTACTTTGTGAAGAGGGTCTAGGTTGTAGGTGGTAGGTGGTAGGTTGTAGGATTTAGGGGTGTTTTTTCTTGAGTCGACTTTTTGGGAGAAGCCTCGCACTGCGGTGATTTTCTTGGTGGTCTGTTGTGCACTTCTCACGTTGCTCTGGTTCCCAGGGTTGAAGTATCCCATCGTGAGCGATGCGGCTATTTATGGACTGCTTGGAAGAAGTTTGTGGGAACAGGGAACGTATCAATTGTTTTCAGAAGCGTATGCGAAGCACTTGCCTCTGTATTCGTTCTTCACGTATCCGTTCACGTATTTGTTCGGCTTCCACACGGGAGTCCACATTGCGTGTCTTGTGAGCGGCTATGGCGTGCTTCTGGCAGCGTTTTTATTGGTTCGTCGTGTGTTTGGTCTGATACTCGCCTACGCCACTGTAGCGGCCGTAGTACTGCATCCCGGCTTTGTGCTGATGGCGATGCTGGGGTCTGCGGACTTGCTTTTTACCGCACTTGCTCTGCTTTCCTTGTGGGCGTACCTGTGTGCGGAAGAGAAATCTCAGATGTACCTGGTGTGCGGAGCGTGTATTGGTCTGGCATGTTTGGCTCGATACAACGGCGCGCCACTCTTCCTGTTGTGTACAGCATGGACACTCTGGAAACGGCCGCAGCATCGGACGTCTGCGTGGTTTTGGAGTGGAATGATACTCGGCTCCGCAATTTTTGGTGTATGGTTTGTGCGTAACTACTTGGTGTTTGGAGACATGTTTCATACCGAGTACACCGGAGAACTGCAGACAAATTCCAAGGGCACGCTGGCGCAGTTTTTTTCCAATATGTTGTACTACATCAATCCCATTCATAATATTTTCCCACTTCTGTTTCCATTCGCACTCATTGGTTTATGGAACCATGGACGACGCTATCCATTTATTCTGCTCGCAGTTCTTTCGCTGTGGCTTCTCACAGCCGTGTGGTGGGTGCAGGCTATCCGTTTTGCGTTTCCGGGGTATCCATTGGTGCTCGTCTTTGCACTCATGGGGCTTAGAGACACCGTTCAGCTCTTTCCCAAAAGAGCATGGCTTGTGATAGGTGCGCTCTCCGGGTTATTTGTGGCCACACAGGCATTTTCTTTCTGCGTGTACACGTACGGAGCTTGCAACGCGCGTGTAGACACTGTTCTGAGTTTTCTTCCCAAAAACATGAGCCTCACGTCCGAAGGATTTTATTCCTGGCACTTGGCGCGTGAATGGGTGAATGCGAATACGGAAAGCGGAAGTGTCGTATATGATTACGATCGCCTGAATGAGAAAACGTGGAATGAAGGCGGTGTCTTTCGTCCGGATATAAAAATCACCTCTTCTGCAGAGGCATGCCCGACGTACTGGCTTGCACAGAAAGCAGCGGGAACAGGGCAGACGGTGGTGTTTGAGACAACGGCTGCTCCGGTGACGAGGGTGATTGTGCGGAATTGTGGAGTACTAGAGTAATGGATTGCTAGAATACTGGGGGGATTGGGACTCTGGAAAATAGAATCCTAGTATTCTAGTACTCCAATATCCCAGTATTCCAAAACATCCAAGAAATCAAAAATTACGCCTTCACCCCCCGAATCAAATACGTGTACTTCGGGTCATGCATTCCAATATCCAATGGAATTTCTTCTACATTCGTGAATCCTATTTCCTGTAATACAGCAATCATCTGCGGGGCGGTGTACATCCAGCGGTGGACATCAAAGTCATCCGTGTCGTCGGATTTGAATTTGCCGAAGAGCTGCTGATTCAATTCATCTACGTCGTCTCCGCGGAGCACACCCTCTGCAATGGCATGGATGTCTGGTGTAGAGACGCGGACGATGCCGCCTGGCTGCAAAATACGGTGAAATTCTTTCAGGATGTGATGGACGTGGGGTTTGCGGAAGTGTTCCAGAGTTGCCACGGAGATGACTTCTGCAATGACTCCAGTATCGATGGGAAAAGTTTTCCGGAGATCACATACCAAGTCCACCTGCGGGAACGACACAATATCTACATTCAAAAATTCGTCCGGTTTGTACGGGTTTCTTCCACCGCAAATATCCAGCTTCGCGCCTTTGAATCCTTTGCTCTTCCATTCTTCCGCGCGCGCACTGCGCTTCACGCGGGTATGGGAATCTTTGGCCCAGCCGTACAGAAAACGGTAGGGGCGGATGTATTTGTAGTAGCGGTCCAAAAATCTTTTCATGCGTTCTATGGTAGACGCACAGCAAAAAACTACCAAGGCTCAAGTTATGCTTGAGGCTTCGATCGAACTAGCGGAAATGTGTGCCACACGAGTGTCCATCGGTACCACCAGCGGATAAGTTCGTGCCTGAGTGGCAGCCTTGCTCCACCGTGCGGGATGAGCCAGATTTTCAGGAGTCTCAGCATCACCAGTAGTTGCCCGCGGAGAGCCCTCACTACTTGCCTGCCCCACGCCTTCCACCCGCGTGCCATATGTTCTATTTCCAGCCGCAGGTACAGGCGATTCTTTCGTACATAGTCTGCAACAGTTCCTAAAGGAGCAAGGCTTGCGCCATGAAAACGTCTCACAGGTACACCCGGCAGAATATCCGGCTTTTCGTGGACCGGTTTTTTCCATTTGTTAGTAGCAGTTTTATGGAAAAAATAGATGCGCTCGTTGGGGTACGTAGAGGCGTGTGTGACTATTCGGCCGTCTGGGAGCACATACTTCCTGGGCACAAAATACGCTGCAGGCGAAGCGGATGTTGTTACTTCGGCAATCTCTTTCATAAGTTCCGGAGAAATCCATTCATCACTGTCTAAAGTTAAAATCCACGGCTGATTTGTGTGCGAGAGGCCTGTGTTGCGTGCGGCGCTGAAATCCCTCAGGGGTTTTCCTTGTTCCTCCGGTGTTCGCTGCAGAATGACTTTTGCTCCGTATTGGGACGCAATCTCCAGGGTGTTATCGGTGCTTCCCCCGTCTATGAGGAGTATTTCCTGGCACGCTGCCACGCTTTTCAGGGCGCGTTCCAGCGTTTTTCCGGAGTTCCACGTCAAAATATGCACGCTCACGGGTAACCTGCGTTCAGAGGCCGATGTGGGCTTTGTCGCGTGTGTCATGAACCTGATTCACTGCACTCTACACGTACACGAAAAATTTATAGAGGAAGAAATTCCACATCACCGTGCATCCAATCCCCAGTACTTTCGCGAGCAATTCATCGACACCGAAGACTTCCACGAAGAGGGCTACCAGGAGTGTTTGAATAATCAGGTTGGTGAATTGCAGTATCGCAAAACGTACCAAGTGTTGCTTGGTCTCTTCTTTTTTCTGAAACACGATGTACTTGTGACCCAGGAAAGCGGTCGTGAGGCCGATGAGTCCGCTCAAGAATGCTGCCGCTGCGTACCACACTCCCAGCCACAGCATCAGCTGATAGCTACCGATTTCCAGTGCCGCAGCCATACCGCCGCTACCGAGGTAACGGAGGAACTGAGGCAGATGAGGGCGGACGTAGGAGTACACGGGCGCCGTATTATAGCGGCTTTTTTCCGCTTGTCTTGCAGGACTCCGGGGCGGCTACTAAGAAATATCGTCCATGCACCACAGTCGTCCTCCCTGCGTACTCGGTTTTTTCTTCATCGGTCAGTTTTTTCATGATGGGCAGGCAGTGATCTTCCTGGCGGATAGGAAGTCCACGGAAGCGGTTGCTATCGCGGCGCAGGAATTCTTCACTTAAAAATAACCACTGAGGATTTTCCGGAAGTCTCACAAAAATATCCGGCTGGAGCATCACCATGCGTGTGTTGGAAAAATTCTTTTCGAGTGCAGCTGCCGCCAGCACTCCTTCATCAGTTCGCCTGGCACCCTTGTGATCCCACTGCCACCAGAATTGTGCGGCGATGAAGAAGATCATCAACCCTGCAGCCATGCGTTTTCGCAGTACTCGCTCGAGTCCCACGGGAACAAACGGAAGGAGGAGCAGGTGAGGAGTCAGTAAGTGCCTGTACCATCCGCGTTCGTTCAGGAAATACAGAATAAAGAGCACAATGACCGTCGCGATCATCACCTTCTGCGCACGGGAGATCTTCACTCGGTCGCTGTGCAGGCCTATGAACCCTGCTACCACCAGGAAGCCGAAGTACAGATACTGGAAACGTAGGAGAATTTCGGGGTTTGTTCGTAGTACTTGGAATAGTCCGGTGCCGCCTTCTGCCAAGCCGTACTGATTCACTTCCTGGATGCCTCCCTGTTCCATGAGCCCCAGCATCGGCATGAAGGGCAGAAAGAGGACTACCGCGGAGATGCCTGTGATGAGAAGCTGGTAACACTCCGCCTTATCGCGCTTCCAGAGGGACCACAGGAATGCTGCGGCGATGGCAGGGAAGATGAGTCCCAGGGTGAGCTTGGTCACAACGGCGAGGCCTAGAAATCCACCGCTCACGACCGCCCATTTCCAAGAATTTTTCCCTCTGTCGAATAAGTACAATCCAACGATGAGAAAAAAGAACCCCGGAATTTCGCCCATCACAGGCTTGCCGGTATTCACAAATGCGGAGAAGGTCACAAGCAGTAGCGTTCCCCAGCGTGCGATGCCTCTATCGGAGCTTTTGTACGTGTATAGGTAAAAAACTACTGCCGTAGCCAGCAGATAGATGACCATGGGAATGCGAGCTGCTTCCGGGGAAAATCCAAAGAGCCAGATGAATGCTGCTACCGGGTACAGAAGAGTCGGCCCAATGGCCAGGATGTACGTCCAGTGCCAGAAGTCTGTGAGAACCGGAATACCGTAGCCTTTTCCTTCGGCAATGGACTTGGCCGCGATCATGAAGAGGCTATCGTCCTCCCACAGATCCGGAAATGTTCCCAGTTCCCGCAGCGCAAAAAAAAGCAGGATGGCTGCGATGAAGAGTTCCGGTAGGTGACTACGAAGAAATCTCACACAGGCAGTATATCTTTTTCATACACGCTGGCGATAGCGCTTGAAAGCGACTCGGGGTGTCCGGCTTCGCAGAAGATCACGGCTTCTTTCGGCCACGTTCGTTCGTGCATGGCAGGAGTATCAGCGGTAATGACAGGAATATTGCACGCCACTGCGTCGTACACTTTGTGAGGAATGACGCGCTTTGCTTTATCCGTTGTCCCAAAAATTCCCAAGCATAGGTCCGCCTTGCGCATTTCCTCTGCGAGCTTCGGGAGAGGAAGAAACGGAACGAAGGTGATGGTCTTGAGTCCCAGTGATTCCGTTAGTTGTTTGATGGACTTGTATTCCTGGCCGCCTCCTACAAGAGTGAAGTGGATGGGCAGATTCTTTTTTTCCAGCAACGCGGCTGCGTGAATGATGATGTCTACACCTTGCAGAGGGATGTAGTTTCCGTAGAAGAACACGGAGAGCGGATCACCTTTGGATCGTTTCTTTTGATGGTTCGATGAATAGAACAGATCTTTCAGTGCATTCAGGTAGACTACTTCCACTCTGGACTCTGTGAGTCCGAACGTTCGCTCAAAGTACTTTTTATTGGCGTTCGTATCGACCACTACTGTGTGGGACAAGTGGCAGGCGAGCCAATCGATGAAGTAGAGCCACCATGCACGTGGGTGAAAACGCGATACAAGTTTTCTATCGGATACCAGAGTGTCGTACAGGGAAATGCAGGCGTCGAAGAAGATCGTCTGTTTTTTTCCAAGAGTGAGCCACCAGGCGAGAGGAACCATGTAGTGGCCGGGGTGTGTCACGAGGACGGCGTCTGCAGATTGAATGCTCTTAAATTGATGAGACAGATCGTTGTACTTAGCCAGGAGTCCTTTTTGCGTTGTGTGGCATTCTAAGATGTTCCATTCGTTCTCCCGAAAATGCTCCAGCACCGTGATATGCCTGGGGGATTCCCGGTCGTGGTAGCCGATGGCAACGAGGGTTTTAGGCACCTACACGCAGTATAGCGGTTTTTTGCGCGTCATACGCTGTTTCATAGGGGTCGAAATCCTGTATCCTGAGTGTCCATGCGCATTACGTACGTCACCCATACGCGCTTTCCTACGGAAAAAGCCCACGGTCACCAGGTGGCGCAGGTGTGCCATGCCATGGCGGCGCTTGGTCACGATGTCACCCTTGTGACTCCCGCTATTTGGAATGCCATCACACAGAACTCGCATGAGTATTACGGATTACCCTCTTCTTTTGCTATTCAAAAACTCTCTCACTTCGATGCACAGAAGTCCCGCATGGTTCCCGGTTTCTTCGGGTTTGCGGTGACGATGATGTTTTATGCGCAGGCACTTAAAACTTACTTGGCAACGCACAAGACAGATCTTTTGTACGTTCGGTCTCCATTTTTACTCGGAGCAATCCTTTCCCAAAAGACTCCGGTGATTCTGGAATTGCATGCACTTCCCAAGCGGTCCCAGAAAAAGTTTGTGAGCCAGTGCAATAAGTGTGCGCTTATCGTGTGCCTGACATCCGGTATGAAAAAAGAATTGATGTCGTGGGGTGTGGAGGAGCAGAGGGTATGTGTAGAGGCTGACGGAGTGGATATGGAACGGTTTGCACATCTTCCTTCTGCCGATACGGCAAAGTCTGTGTACATGCTGCCCATGGATTGCCCGATCTTGGGCTACAGCGGATCGCTCGTGACGCACGATACCATCGAAAAGGGGGTGTGGGAGTTTGTGCAGGCGTTGGCTCTGCTGAAAAAACAGGGCACACAGGTGTTTGGATGGATCATTGGAGGGCCGGAGAACTGGAGAAATATTTATGAGGAAAAATCACGAGCATTGGGACTAGGTCACGGAGATATTCGCTTTCAAGGACGAGTATCTGCCGCAGAAGTGCCACGGATGATCAATGCGTTTGATGTGTGCGTGTATCCGGCGCCGGCCTCTACTCACTCGTATTTCACACGTGATACGTCTCCACTGAAGCTTTTTGAGTACTTAGCCTCTGGAAAGCCCGTGGTATGTGCGGACTTGCCTCCGCTGCGGGATGTAGTGAATGAATCGGCAGTCACTTTTTGCAAGCCTGGTGATGCGCAGTCCTTAGCGGACGCTATCCAGAACACTATTATGAAGAAGGATCACGAAGAGCAGGTGCAGGCTGCATATGACGTGGCCAAAGCGCACACCTGGCAGGAGCGAATGTCGAGGATTCTGAAACGCGTCATTTAAGCTCTATAAATCAATTTTTCCCTTGCAAGAACTCTGTTAGAATTTTCGCATGGAGCAGGTGATTCCCGTTACCAAAGGGCATAGCACGTACGCTATATTTTTCCGAGGCAACATCCACACCGATGGCGTGCGATTCCTCACGCAGCAGACCGATGAATTTCAGCTGGGAGTGATGGAGCGCAAGGCGGGCTACGAAGTGAAGCCGCACATGCACCCGGAGGTAAACCGAGCACTCGTGGGAACATCGGAGTTTTTGTACGTAGAGAGCGGCCGCATGAAAGTCACGGTGTTCGATGAAGAGTGGGCGGTGTTAGCTGAAGAAGAGCTCACTTCAGGAGAGTTTCTGCTGTTTTTCCGTGGCGGCCATGCAGTCACCATGTTGGAAGACACGCGTCTCTTGGAAGTAAAACAAGGTCCGTACCCCGGAGATACCGCTGCTAAGATTTTCCGCACCGCCGCATGATGAAAGTGCCCGTCAATGAACCGGTGATTACACCGGAGGCGAAGAAGTATGTGATGGACGCACTTGATACCGGATGGATTTCTTCTGCAGGTGCGTACATCGACCGCTTCGAGAAAGAATTTGCAGCGTACATCGGCGTGAAGCACGCCATTACTACCACCAGCGGCACCACGGCCATTCACTTGGCGTTGGCGGCTCTGGGCATTGGCGAAGGAGATGAAGTGATTGTGCCGACTTTTACGATGATCGGGTCCATCGATCCTATTTTGTACGTGCGGGCGAAGCCGGTATTCATCGATAGTGAGCTGGAAACGTTCAATATGGACGTGAGTCAGTTGGAGAAGAAAATTACCTCCAGGACCAAAGCCATCATGCCGGTGCATATTTATGGGCATAGTGTGGATATGGATCCTGTACTGGAGATTGCCAAAAAGCATGGCATTGCGGTCCTGGAAGATGCTGCAGAGGCGCACGGGGCGATGTATAAGTATAAAAAATGCGGGTCTCTGGGGAACATCAACTGCTTCAGTTTCTACGGCAATAAAATCCTCACAACCGGTGAGGGCGGGATGGTAGTGACGGATGATGACGCCTTAGCGGCACGTGCTCGCACGCTGAAAGATCTGGCACATTCGCCTGCCAGGCGTTTCTGGCACGAGGAAATGGGGTTCAACTACCGCATGACGAACATGCAGGCGGCACTCGGGGTGGGACAACTTGCACACATCGATGAGTTCCTCCAAAAGAAAGCCTGGATGGCGGATGCGTATGCCAAAGGTTTGCAGGGAGTTCCCGGGCTTCGCTTGCCGATCACGAAAAATTACGCCACGAATGTGCACTGGATGTACGCGGTGCTCGTGGAAAAAGAGTTTCCTCTCACTAAAGATGCACTGCGCAGCGCCTTGAAAGAGAAGGGAATTGATACGCGCGATTTCTTCTACTCCGTGGCATCTCAGCCACTGGTACGGGAGTATGTGGATGCATCAGAGCATTTCCCTGTAGCTGAAGATATTGAAGCGCGAGGTTTCTACCTTCCTTCCGGTCTTGCACTCACGCAGGAACAGGTAGACTACGTGTGTTCCGTCATCCATGACCTCGCTCACTCCGCGTAGCATCGGCCTGTTTTCCCTGGTTCTCCCCACCTACGATGAACGGGAGAATGTGGTGCGCCTCATAGAAGCGCTGCGGGCGTCTGTAACCGTGCCCATGGAAATTATCGTGGTGGATGACAACTCGCCCGATGGAACATCTCAGGCAGTGCGAGAATTCATTCAGGCGCACCCTGAGGCGCGTGTGCGGATCGAAACGCGGATGAGTGAGCGCGGCCTTACACACAGCATCAGGCGCGGCATAGAATTGGCTGAGGGCGACGTGGTGGGGTGGATGGACTGTGATTTTTCACATCCTGCGAAGACGATGGCAGAGCTCGTGAAAAAAGTAGAAGAAGGGCATGACATGGCCGTAGCGTCGCGGTTTATAGCCGGAGGGGACTACAAGCGGGGGCTGGGATTTTTTGGTGCAGATGAATCGGCATTGGCAGTGATCCTGAGCCGCCTCATCAACTGGTTCATCCGCATGAGTTTATTTCCCGGCTTTCACGACTACACGAGTGGCTTTATTGCCGTGCGAACGGATGTGGTTCGGGCATTAGACATCCGCGGAGACTACGGTGAGTACTTCATCGATTTCATTTACCGTGCCATTAAATCTGGTTACTCCTTTGTAGAAATCCCCTTCATCTCTCCTCCGCGTACGTACGGTGTCTCCAAAACAGGAACCACGTTCCTGCAGCTTTTCCGGCGTGGGAAAAAGTATGTGCACGTGGTGCGAGGACTGTGGAATTGGAAACCTGAAACAAAAGCGTAGGTCTTATGGGAGGAGTTTCCACTCTCGCATAGCGGCTACTACGATGGCGGCGGCTTCACTGAGTGTTTTGCTACTGGGGTGCACGGTATCCCAGCTGAGAGTTTCGGCACGGTTTCCAAATACGTCGTACAAATCCAGCACCGCAAATCCTTCGGCTTTTGCCATGGCTTCCAGGCGCGGACGAAGCGTGAAGTGCAGTTCTTTATCGGGCCAGATGACAAAGAGCTTGGGGAAGCCCGGAGGAAGCTCCTGTGCCAATTCTTTCAGCTGCGCCTGATACGCCTGCACGCGTTCTTCCGTAATGGTTTCCGTGAAGGCTGTATTCTTTGCTTCTTCCTGCTGGATCTCTAAGTTCCGGTGCTCGGTACGTGCGGAAATGACCTTTTTGATAGTGCGGTACAAGGCACTGTGCATATCGAGCCAGCATTTTCCGGGAACAAGCCCCAGTACTCCTGTAGTGATGGGATTGCACCGATCATCTGTTTCTTTCCAATCCGGTCCACGAATATTCCCCTGGCGATCCAGCTTTCCTGTGCGCATGTCTCCCAAGTCATTCCAGTAAAATACCAAGACTAGAGCTGCGGGATTTAATTTCTTTACTTTCTCTCGGTACGTCGCAAGTTCTTGGCCGAGCGTATACCCGGGCACTGCGGTATTGAGCACGTTGTACGAGTTATTTAATTCCGCAGACATGCGTGCTGCCAGAGTCTCATCATTCGCAACCCCGTATCCAAACGTGATGGAATCCCCCAGTACTGCGATGTTTTTCTTTTTTGGATCCAGTGCAGGAGAGCGGAACCCTAGATCATTGGTAGTGACGATGTGGCGATACGCTTTTTCAGAAATACTCGGTTTCAGTTCATAGCTGATAGATGAATTGGTGCTGCTTTGAAAAATGGGCGGTGGATAGGGTTTACCTTTTTCAATGCCCGTGACGCGCAGCATGATTTCTATACTGCCGAAGAAGAACACGAGTGTTCCGAGTAACAACGACACATTCAGAAGCCACTCCTTTGTGCGAGGCGTCATGCGCGGAGTGTAGCAGTGCTGATGCTACGTCAAAAGTTGTGGCCCCACGCCGCCGCGCTGAGCGCGGCGGGGTGGGGCCGGGGGTTGGTCAGGTCAGCAGGGTGGTGACAGGCTCCGAGGCGAAGGCGGCCTCTGCCTCGCCCAGCGGAACCGTGTCGTCGTCCCCTGTCAGCAGTCGGAAGACGTCCCGGATGGCCTTCGGGTCGGTCGTGGGGCAGACGTGCAGGTTCATGCGGGCCACGTTGATGAAGTACGTCCCGCCACGGGCGTCGTAGTTCCCTGGGCTGTGACACCTGGTCACGACGCAGTCGGTGTAGTGCGTACCTGGAACCGGACTGTCGCCCTCGGTTTCCAGTTGCACCATGAGCAGCGTGACGCTCTGCGGGTGAGGCGTCAGCTTCCACTCGTCTGGAACCAGGTGCCCGAAGCTGCTCCCGTCGAAGGGCGGCGGCTCGGCTTCTGGCGGGGATTTGGGAGTGGTACTCCCGTTCGACTTGCGGGCCATCGCTGGGCTCTCCTAAGACTGAGGTGTTCATGGCTTACGGTTCCACCGTTGCCACGCTGAAAGACCAATGCCCGTCCATCCTGGATAGGCCGAGACATTTTGGAGGAAGATTTGTATGGGTCAAGTAAACTATACTTCTCGTTTGTTAATCCAACTGAAACTGAGCAATGTACGCCTCCGTATCCCTCTGCACAGTCTCCGGCAGATCTTTCTTGCTGAGTACGCAGTTCCCCAGCACCAGGTAATCCATGTGCGTGTGGAGGAAGCAGTTCAGTGCGTCTTTGGGGGATTCTACAATGGGCTCTCCGCGTACGTTGAAGCTGGTGTTGATGATGACAGGGCAACCGGTTCTCTCCTCAAACTTTTTAATGAGGTCGTAGTACTTTGGGTTTTGATCGTGCCTAATGGTTTGAATACGGGCGGAGCCATCGACGTGCGTCACGGCTGGAATCACCGATCGCTTTTCGGGGAGAGTATCTGCTACTAGGAGCATGTATGGACTTTCTACGTGTAAGTCGAACCACTGGGACACTTTTTCTTCCAGGACTGTGGGGGCGAAAGGCCGGAAGGATTCGCGGAACTTGATCTTCAGGTTCACTTTCTTCCAGTTCTCTTTATTCCTGGCATCGGCAATGATGCTGCGGGAGCCGAGTGAGCGAGGGCCGTATTCCATCCTACCTTGGAACCATCCGATCACATTCTCGCCTTCCAGGAGACTCGCTACTCGATCAATTAATCCGGCGTCATCCAAGCGCTCGTACGGCAGATTCTGTTTTTTCAGGAATTCTTCGATGTCATCTGGGCTGTACGCATTGCCAAGAAAAGCATGCTCCATCTTTGGCATGCGCTTGCCCTTGAATTCCCGGTGCCAGATGAGGCTGGCAATGCCCAGTGCTCCACCGGCATCACCGGAGGCCGGTTGAATGAAGATATTTTTATAGAGTCCTGAACGAAGGATTTTTCCGTTCGCTACACAGTTGAGTGCCACACCTCCTGCGAGGCACAGATTGTCGCTCGGGCAGATCTTCTTTGCGTGCGTCACAAGCTTCAGCATCGCTTCTTCGGTAATTTCCTGGAGCGAGCGTGCGACATCTTTATGAAATTGTGTGAGTGGAGTCTCGGGCTTGCGTGTTGGCTGCCCCAACAACTTCTCGATGGCGCGTCCTGTCATCCGCAGTCCGTACTCGTAGTTGAAGTACTTCATATTCAGCGTAAAGCTGCCGTCTTCTTTTATATCTATCAGCTCCCGCATCTCCTTCATGTACTTCGGCTCACCGTACGGTGCCAGGCCCATCACTTTGTACTCAGCACTATTGACCCTGAAGCCAAGGTAATACGTCAGTGCCGAGTAGAGGAGGCCGAGCGAATGTGGGAAGTGAATTTCCTTTTTCAATTCCAGATCCGTTCCTTTGCCGTAGCCAATAGTGGTTGTGGCCCATTCGCCTACTCCATCCACTGTTACGACAGTGGCATCATCAAATCCCGAGGGATAGTACGTGGATGCTGCGTGGGACTCGTGATGCTGGCAGAAGTAGATGGGGCCGTTGTATTTGAGCTCGCGCTTCACATTCTGTGGGAACCAGAGCTTCTTATGAATCCAGTCCTGCATGGCCAGGTGGTAACTGAAAAACCCCCTGGGCCACACTTTCATGTACATGGGGATGAGTCGATCGAAGAATTTTAGGAGAGGTTTTTCGTAGAAGCCTACTGCGCTGATGTCATCCATTGTAATTCCTGCAAATTTCAACGCATGTTCAATGGCATTCACCGGCAAGCTCTCATCTTGTTTCTTTCGTGTGTAGCGCTCCTCATGTGCTGCAAAGACTATCTCGCCGTCTTTCAGGAGACACGCGGCGCTATCGTGGTAGTAACAAGAGATGCCGAGAATGTAGACAGGCTTCATTGCGGAGGAGTCTACCATAGGGCGTCGTAATTCATATGCTGCTGTGATACCGTACTGCGCATGAATGTTGCTCGTTCCAAGGGCCTGCTTTTAAATATTGGATTGGCGTGTGTATCCCTACTCATCACGTTGGCATTCGCAGAAGTCACGTGGCGCATGCTGGTGCCGGAGCCTTTCCAGCGTGAGTACTGGGACCCGGTAGTGTTTGCGCGTGGCCCGGCCCATGCCGAATGGGTGAGTGCATCCGATGAATACAGCACCACTATCCGCACCAATAGCGACGGGTTTCGCGGTCCGGATTTTCCAGCGGTTCCCAATCCTGCAGTACGCAGAATACTGGTAGTAGGTGATTCCTTTGTGGCAGCGAATCAAATAGATGAAGGCAAGCGGTTCGTGGATGTGCTTCCGCGCGCACTTGGATCCGATGCCGAAGTAGTAGGCATCGGCATCAATGGAGCAGATCCCGTGCAGGCACTGCAGAATTATCGTGTATTCGGCAAAAAGATGCGGCCGGACATCGTGGTGCATAGTTTGTACATTGCCAATGACATGATGTTTCCGGAGTCGCCACGCTTTACCCTACAAGGCAGTGGAGATTCCATGCGGGTGGCAGCTATTACCCCTCCGCCAAAGCCCTACGTTACCCGAGGACTGCTTTTCCGATCGCATTTTTACGTACTGCCTACGTGTTTACCTTCAATCAGCTTCGAAAAGTGCACTTAGCAGTACGAGAGAACATCTGGACCGCAGATTCTGAAAAAGGTGAGTACATGGTGCGCAGGATGATGGGAGACTTGGGGTGGCACACGGACTTTGGGCAGAAGTTCCTACGTGACGAGAAAGGATGGGACACCACGATGGCGATTTTGGAAACATTCCGTGAAGAAGTGGAAAACGATGGCGCTACCTTTGTAGTACTCCTCATTCCCCCTGCGTTTGATGTGCAGACACAGTGGCGTGCTGAAGTACAAAGTCGTTTCAAGACGGTGGTGCGTGACGAACAGTGGGCTATAGATAGTTTTACAGATGAAGCACTACGACAGCTGCATGAACATCAGTTTATGGTTGTATCGCCCAGAAGCGTCCTTCGTCAGCATCCGGAGAATATCTACTACTTCAAAAAAGACGGCCACTTCAATGAGCGCGGTCATGAGGTGACATCACAGGTACTGGCAGACGCTCTGAGGCCTTTGCTGCCAAAGCTTTAGAACTGATGCTTCAGGCTGTCTTTGGCAACCGGAAGGCACTCTACCCAGCTGGAGGATGGATCGGGTTTTTGTGCGAAAGGGCGAAGGAGCTTCAAAATAATCCCGTAGATTCCAAACCCCACAATCCACAGAACCGTGAGGATCACGCGGCTCATCACAAACCCCAGTGCGCGGCTGAACGCCATCCAACCTTGCCAGAGCCACGAGAGCGGAGGAGGGAGTTTCACTTTAGAAAATCGTGTAGATGAATGGAGCGAGTGCAGACCCCTGAGCAAATACGAGGATCAAACCAAGCATAGTAATGAGCAAAAGCATCGGCATCAGCCACCACTTTTTCCGCACGCGCATGAATTGCCAGAGTTCATTGAAGATGGAGAGTTTGGACATAGGAGGAGTGTAGCAGATAGTTGGGAGATTAGGGATTGGGGGTTGGGACAATGGTGTCCTTTTTTATTTGGAAAATCCTAATCCCAAATCCCTATTCTAAAAAGCACAAAAACAGCCTAACGCTTAGACGCACCAAGAGCTACCATCCCCCCATGCGTTCCGCTCAGTTCATCGTTCACGCGGCTATTGAGGAAGCTCACTGGTGGTTCATGGCGCGTCGGCACATCATGATGAGTATCATTCACTCGCTTGTGCCGCCATCGCCGCAATCGCTGATCGTCGATGTGGGGTGTGGTACCGGGGGAAATGCGGCGGTGATTGCGCGGGAGTATGAGTGCCTGGCGATTGATCCTGAAAAAGAGGCCATCGACTACGCACAGAAGAAATTTCCGGAGGTGCGGTTTGTGCTCGGCTTTGCACCCAAAGACATTCCTGAAGACATGAAACGGGCAGACATCGTCCTCTTGATGGACGTGCTGGAGCACATTGAAGACGATGTATATTTTGTGCAGGAGATGATGGCTGCCATGAAGCCCGGGGCACACTTGCTTCTGATGGCTCCTGCCGACATGTCTCTGTGGAGCCCGCACGATGCGGGGTTTGAGCACTTCCGGAGGTATGACTTGGATCGGCTGTCGCTCCTCTGGAAAGATCAGCCGGGCATATCTGTGCGCCTGGCTTCCTACTGCAATAGCCGCTTGTATCCTTTGGTGAAGCTCGTACGATTCATTGCCAAGCTTCGTAAAAAGCCTTTTGGTGAAGGAGATAGCGATTTGTCACTGCCGTCCAAGCCGGTGAATACTCTTCTCCGAAGAATATTTCAGAGTGAAGAGCCGATACTTTTGGAGCAATTGCAGGGCAAAAGATTAGGGGGATTTTCCAAAGGCGTGAGTGTGATGGCAGTGCTGACACGAGAAAATGCGGAATTAATTCCGCAGCATAAACCTTTTGGAATTGTATGATTATTGTCCGCGATTTCTGACCACCGCTTCTGCGAGCAGTCCAAAGAGTCCTACTTGCAGTCCGGAGACGATGAGCAGTACTCCGGAATCCGAGACATTGGATTCATTCCACAGAGTGTAAACGGCGAGGATGAGTCCGGAACCAATGAGTAGCGCAGCTGGCCACACAAAGAACCGCAGCGGACGGAAGTAGGTGACGATGCGAATGATGAGTGAAAGAAACTGCACAAAATGTTTGAGGCCATTCACTCCGGAAGACATGGAACTTTTGCCTACGCGCTTGTGATAGGCGATGGGCAGGTACGTCACATTGTAATCATTGGTGAGCGCCGCGAGGGTGATGGTCATGGTGAAAGAAAACCTCTGCGGATACAGATGCATGAATCGCTCCGCTAGCTCGCGCGTGAAGAGGCGCATGCCGGAATTCAAGTCCGGGATCTTCATCCCCGTGAGGAAATTGGCGAGTCCATTCACGACAGCCTTGGCAGGCTTCCGCACGAACGGAATATTTTCTTTGGCGCGCTTTCCCACCACCATGTCTATCTGCCCTTTCTGCATTTCTGTGAGGAGCTTTGGAAAATCCTCGATGGGATACGTGCCATCAGCATCTACAATCCCGATAATGTCTCCTTTGGACCGGCGAATGCCGTACTTCAGCGAAGCGCTGTAGCCCTTATTCTCTCGGTGCGTCAGGATGTGGATGTGATCCAAAGAAAGGCTCTGCAAGACCTCTGCAGTTCCATCAGTACTGCCGTCGTTGATCACTACTATCTCGAACTCCGTTCCTGTCTCACGAAGCGTTTTTGAAAGACGCGTGAGGGTTTCCAAAATAGCCTTTTCCTCGTTGAAAACTGGGACTAAAAGGGAGAGCATTGGCTCCAGTATACGCTTTTTTGTGGTTTTTAGGTAATGAATATGGCTTCCTATAGCGAGGTAAACGGCAGATTCTGCGTTATAACGTATATTCCGAATCATTGGGAGCACCCAAATGAGTCAGTATGGCTTTTCCTATCTTCTTTTGCACTTCATCTGAGGCAGTATCAATAATTACCTGCACCTGCCGGATAATATCGGGGTTGCCGCGGACTTTTTCGCGAAAATAGGCTAGTTCCTGGGTGGTCACATCACCTGTTACCAAGCGGGCAATATATGAATCAAGTGGAATTTTTGACAATGCTACTTCTTGGCTGGCAGTAATAGCATCTCCATTCATTCTTTCGGGCGTATGCTTTGTCATATCGGAAGAAAGAAGAAATAGTATAAGGCAGTGCGCTTTAAGCTTATGAGTCAGTGACGGTGAATTCCATGTCTCGTAGTCCTTTTCTCTTTGTGGGCTTGGATACATTCTTCCAACTCATCCGGAGCCAGTTGAATACAGGACCTACGACTCCAATAGGTATTTGTTCAATAATCCAACGAGCGAATCGCGTAGAGCCGATTCCAAAGATGATCCACAAGCACCACTCCACAGCGATGCGGCTTGTGGGGATGAAAGCTGGCTTGTAGCCGTAGTCTGGGCGCGGATTTCTCCAGCTCATGCGGATGAACGACCCTCGCTTTTTAAAGTCCAACATGTGGCCGTGCATGTCCAGTGCTTCCTCTATGGAAATAGGATCCAGTGTCAGAATATTTTTCTGTTTCATCTCTTCCAAGAGTTCTACTGCCTGCGGTGAGCGCGCGAGGATCACGGAGTAGCCGCCTTTCTTATGTTCGTACTTGGGGCTCCAGGCATCGCCCACGGAGATGTCGGTCAACTCATTTGTAAAATCGACCAACTGCAGGCTGCTCCTGGTAAGGAAAAATGGAATGAGATAATTGTAGTGAAACTTCTCCGCCTTGAAGATGCGTCCGTTTTTTAATGTGATCTGCAAGTACCCCGGCCACTCGCCTGCACGGTACTGGAGGTTTTCTATTTCTTCTTCCGACTGTACTCCATTGGAACGGAGAAAACTCCTGATGGCTTCGAAGTACATTTGCGTGCCCATGTAGGGGCCGAGCACGTACTGAATGTGACGCACTGCCGGATGATTCTGCTGCTGGAGTTTCCGTATGGAAGCTACTTGATCGGGAAGCCCTACGAAGGCCAGTGGCCCTTCTGCGTGTTCCAGTTCCTCCAGGATGGTATTGACCGGAGTGAGGCTGTAGATGCTCTGTGAGCACTTCAAGATGTCTTCTGTGGTGCGTGCAATCACAGGCTCCGCTTTCCAGGGAACCGTGCGGCCCATCTGCAGGCACACTGCTCCTTTGATCCTTCCTGTTTCCAGGAGATAGATGAGTGTTTGTGTGATGGCTCCTCCGGAGGCTCCATTGCGCCTGATAGTTTCATCACTCGCGTGGCCCACGTAGGATCTTTCGACAACACCGGAGAGCCTATTCGTTGCATCTTTTCCGAAGGTGAATGTGCTGAGTTCAGGATAATTACAAAATCGCGCAGGGCAGGCATCGTAGGCGGCTTTGGGTAACTCGCCTGCTTTAGATGTACGAATAGGAAGAGGAATGCCTTTCGTATTTTCTTTGAATTCCAAGAGTCCTTTGGAAAGTCCCACGCACGATCCACACTGTGTGCAGAGACCTGCATCGATGACATCTGCCTTTAATTTTTCGTACCAGGTATCAGTCATTTTTTATGCAGATAAATGTGCGACGCAGACATAGGATGCGCTTCAGCCACTCGGGGAAGATGCGTTCTAAATACTTTCCAAAACGTACAAGAAACTTTGGTCCGCCGGGAACAAGAACGAATGATCGTTCGAGCTTCACGGTGAAGCCTGCCTTGGAAAATGCATCCAGAATTTCTTTCCTCGGGACCATTCGGTGTGGACCTTCACTGTGATGCAATCCTAGCTTCGGTGCCGCCCAGTGGATTGGTTCCCATAGAACACTGGGAGTAGTCAGAACCAGTAAGCCTTTGGGTTTCGTGAGTCGTCCCAACTCCGCGATGTACTTTTGCGGCCAAGGCACGTGCTCCAGAGTTTCATAAGTGAGCACTGCATCGAAGGATTTGTCTGGAAACGGCAGTGGGAGTGCTTCAAAAATATGCACGCCTGCCGTGATATTATTTCTTTCCAGTTCTTCCCTGGCGAGTTTTTGAAACAGGGGAGACATAGCTACGCAGGTGAACTGCGCTGTGGGATATTTTTGGTGATAGTAGGCAGTACCTTTTGCTGTGCGACAATCGATGTCCAGAACTTTGGCGTTTTCTGGAATCGTAAATAGAGGACTGCTGTCTAGAAATCTGCGAAAGTACGAATCCGTCTTCGCGTTGATATCGTCGTAGTCCAGGGTGGCATCCCAGTGAGCGGCAACGTCCTGCATGGTCCAGGTTTTCATGAGGGTAATTTATGGGAAAAGAGGGGTTTTGTCCCTATGAAATCTCTCTGGGAGCGGGTGTCCCACCCGCGGTCCTTTAGAATAATTTTTATTCCTCAGAGCGGCCATACCTGGCCGCGGTGGCTCAGAACAATGACACCGGAGGGAGTACAGCGTGGTACTTTCTTTTGTCTGCCCCAACAAAAGAAAGTACCCAAAGAAAAGTGCACCCACGGCCAAACCGCGCGCCTGCACCGGATAGAGGCCACCACCATTCTTTCCAGTCTAAGAGAGTGCGTGTCTACGGCGCCAACCGCTGTCCCACCTGTGGCCGCGGGTTTGCCTCGTGAGCTTTTCACTCGACGCGTCTGGGAGAGTTTGGTTTATACAAAAGGGAGGCATTGGCAAAGAGACATCTGTTTTTCGTTATTTATAAGTTTTCCTAATCTTTTGAATTTGTTTCGAATTTCGACATTCGGATTTCGGATTTACTAGATAGCCAGTACCACACCCCCGGTCCACAACTCAACATAATCAACACAAACATCAAAAGGCTCATAGCCACAGCCTCATGCGGAAGTATTCCGTAGGGAGTCAGGAGAGTAGCCAGGGCTGCGTCTCTCGTGCCGAGGCCGGCGGGGGCAATGGGGAGCAGGGACGCCATGCCTGTGAGAGTAATAGCGGCAATGAGCACCATTGGTTGTAGAGTGATGCCCAGGCTGTAGGCCAGAAGCATCGTCCACAGGAAGTAGGAGGCCCACACGGCGAGGCTTAGGAGAAAGAGAACGAGTACGGTTTTCTTAGAGGTGAGATGAGCGGCCAATCCCATTTCCTGGGTCACTTTCCTGATGGTGTCTTTTTTCAACAGAGACATTACGCCTAGTCCGAGTACTCCTGCCACTGCAATCCACAAAAGTGATGATCCGCCGAACAGAATAAAAAAACTTATAAGTGCCATCAGACCCATCACTATAAAATCCAACGAACGATCCAGAGCAATGAGCGCTGTGGCAGTGATAGTCTGCATTCCTTTGGACGTAAGGTACGGTACACGGCCCAGTTCCCCCAGGTTCCCGGGCGTCAGATTCCCAAAGAAAATCCCCAGCGTGTAGAGCTTCCAGGATTCATAGAAGGTCGGGTGTATGCCTCCTGCTTGTACCAGAATGTGCCACCGGAAAGTTTTGATGACATAGCTGCCCATGAGCCCCGCGAAAGATAGGACGAGAAGCCCCCAGTGAGCCTCCTCTAGATTTTCCACTAAGGCCTGGCGATCGATACGAAGGAGAATCCACACGAAAAGTGCCACTCCGCATAGCTTGAGTAGGTTCAGGAGGGCCTGCCGTCCTTGCGTAGAGAGCTTCATGGCTGCAAGCTAAGCGTAGCGGTCCCTGCGGCCTTCGTCATGCGTCTTCCTGCCTCTCGTTTTCCGGCACAGCTTGTCCTTCTGGGGCTTTTTGCGTTGGGCTTGTGGGGGCTTTGGCTGTTGCCGGCTCTGTTGGCTGGAGGAAAACCGTTTTCGCTGCCAACCCTCCTCCTCACTCGTAATTTTGCGGACACTGGATTCTTTGGGTTTGCAGATAACTTGGGAAGGCTCGTGTCATCGGCTCTACTTCCTACAGCAGGGTTACCCAGTACCATCGATGGTCGCTTGAGTGCGGTGATCTTCGCGTTTTTCTCTGGATTCATTCCGTTCACGGATGTCTTTGGATGGACGGTTGTGAGTGCGGGCATTATGGCCCTGGGAATCGTTGCCTGGTGGCTGTTTGTGTACAGGGTGTTTGGAGTGCGGATTGCGTGGATTGCCAGTGCCATCTTGGCGCTGATGCCGATGTACTGGCAGCAGGCGCTGAGTCTCACCAATTATCCGTTGGCGTTCCTGTTTCTATTCTGCAGTTTTGCAGCGTTTGTGTGGATTTATCATCAATCCAAACTCGGAGCGCTCATTGTGTCCGGCCTCTTTTTTGGATTATCCATTGCCGCCAAAGATGCATTTTTGGTGTTTGTTCCGTGGTACGTCATCGCGTACTTGTGGATCTTCCGTAGAAACTGGAAAGTGGGATTGGGTCATACGGCATTATTTTTTGCGTGTGCCGGAGTGATGTACCTGGCTCCGTATGCGGGAGATATCCGGACGTACGGGTACCCCGTGAATCAGAACCTCGCACGCGTGTGGCCGAAGATGTCGGAGAAAACCGTGGAGCTGGAGAACGCCAGCTACTTGCACCTGTAC
Organism: uncultured Candidatus Peribacteria bacterium; assembly: GCA_964628805.1. GTDB lineage: Bacteria > Patescibacteriota > Gracilibacteria > Peribacterales > Peribacteraceae > CAZVOK01. The sequence continues at coordinate 47,894 of CAZVOK010000002.1, forward strand.
CCGGACCCGTACACGTACTACAAAGATAAAGAACGGTTCGATACGGAGTACGTGAAGCAATTCGAATCCTATCCGCTCATTCAAAAGTGGCAGGATGCCAAAGTGCTCATTAGCTTTGGCGTGGGAGACATCGGGTTCTTTGGGACTCTCTTCAGTGGTTTCTGGATCATGTTCAATAGTATTCCATCGTTCTTCCAGCAGGCGCTCATTGGGAGCGTGGCTCTATGGCTCTTCATCATCCCGGGCATGGTGTGGCTGCGCCGTGAAAAGACAGCAATGTCGTGGGTGGCGCTGGGGCTCGTCATCACCATGTACATCAATATCAACCTGATCCTGCACTACGAACGCGAACACCTCATGGACATCATGTGGCTTCTGGCACTCTTGGCAGCACTGGGAGTGTCTTCCGTCTCCGAAAGCCTTGGCAGAGTGTGGCAGCTTTCTACGGGGAAAATTATGACGATCATTGTAGTGGTGCTGCTCTTCCAGCAGCTTCAGGCCAATCGCCTGGAGCTTGCGAAGCTGTATGCGAAGAATCCTGTGGATAGGATTTTAGCTACGGCAGATGCATTCGAAAAGCTCCCTGCAGATGCAGTAGTGGCAGTGCCTCTGCGCGTGAGTGAGTGGGAGAGCGTGCGTTCCATGACTGACCGTACGGTCATTTTGTTCCAGGAAGAAACCGTGAATCGATTGATTGCAGAGAAAAAAGTTCCTGTAGCTTTTGGGGAGTACGGGGTGACGCACGTGATGGGCTATTCCTCTGGAACTACCCTAGGAATGACACAGGCCATGCCGCAGGTTCAAGTGATTGCTGAGCCGAAGGTGGATGGCACGCCAAAGGTCACACCTTTCACGCAGTACTTACTGCACATTTTGAAATAGTGTGAGGTTACCCTGGGAAGAGCTCCAGATACTTCTGCAGCATCAGGTTTAGCGAGAAGCGGGATTCCACTCGTTCTTTTCCTGCTTTTCCCATGGATTCCTGAAGCTGTGTATTTTGCAGGACTGTCTGCAAGTAGCCCGCGTAGCTCGCAGTATCGCGCGGGTCGCACACGAAGCCTGTGACGCCGTGTTCCACAATCTCCGGCGTGCCACCGAAGATGGTGCCTACGACAGGCTTGGATGCTGCCATGGCCTCTGCATTCATTAAATTAAAGGTGTCTAGGCATACAGACGGAGTCGTGACTACATGCGCTGCTCCGTACGCCTGCTGGAGCGCCTTTCTAGAGAGCCACCCGGTGCAGATGATGGAAGAGAGAATGTCGGCAGATACATGATGCTCTGTGACGTACGTGTGCCACCGGTGCGTATCGCACACAAGGAGCAGGCGAATGGATGACATGGAAGCTTTCAAAATTTTCAGTGCTCTCAGGAGCTCCCCGATGCCTTTGTCTTCCGAGAGTCGTCCTCCAAACAGAATCACAGGGCGTCCTTCCAGCTGGTACTTGTGGATGAAGGATTGAATATCGTCTGAGTTTGCTTGCGCCACAGAGAGATCCACGCCGTTGTGGATGGTCATGGTGTGTGGAATGCCATTGGCTACCGCTGCCTGCTCCAGTGCGTGGCTCACGGTAATCACTCTTTCTGTGGATGAGCGAAGGACCCTGCGAATGAGGTGATTACGCAGCGGGAAATACTGTAACCCGGCCTGCTGTATGTGATCCCAGGCAGAGAGATGCGCATCCGTTCCGCCGGAATTCAAAAAGCGCTCAGTTTTCACACGTCCGTACGCAAAGCTCATGCAGTCGTGCAGGGTGAGGAACACGTGTGGCGTGTGCGTGCGTGCAAGGCGCAGGGCATCGTAGGTGAGGTAGGTATGAATATTCTGTGCGTGGATGACATCGGGCTTGAGGGTCTGAAATTCCTCTTGCAACATCTTCGTGACAAATGGCATGCCCAGCGCCATGTAGTGCCGCAAGGACGGGCGGTAGGAGATGGGCAGGCTGATGATGTTCTCCTCCCTCACCACGTGCGTATTCACTTCTTTTCTGTGAGATGTGATGACGGTGACGCTGTGGCCCTGTGTGCGATAGGCGTTGGCAAAGATGCCAGTCAACGTGGAGACACTGTTTCCCCCAGTCACTGGGTGATCATCATTGAGGAGAATAATTCTCATGATGCAGACGGAAAACGTAAGGCAGATACCAGCTCCGCATTTGTAACGTGCGAGATGTGCGTGGAATGGCCTGATACGACCCGAAGAAATGCTTCGAAATCTTCCCACATTCCCGTCTGCTCAATTTCTCTGCTGTGTCCGTACAAGTGGAAAAACGGCTGCTCTTCCCGGAGAGCTTTTTTGAAGAGATATGTCGCAAGTCTCAGCCACGAACGCCTCTCGCTCCAGGGAATTTGTAAGGCATCCAAGGCTTTTCTATGAGCACGCAGAGGCCCCAGAGGATCGAGGAGTTTCCAGGCTGGTGACCAGACTTTTCTGATGGGAAACGGACTGCACTGGATAGTTACTGGAAGTGCGAATGGATCATGGGCAGAGAACCGGTACATCTCGCAGGTGCGGCCAGCTTCGTACCCTGCTTCTTTCACTGCATTTCGGATCGCTTCATTGTGCAGCCCTTTGGGGTAGCAAAATGTGGCACAGGGTTTCCCGGAGCGTTGCTCCACCCATTCTTTGCTGCCTCTGAGCTCATTCTTCATGTCTTCAGTACTGATTTCTGTTAGCTTTGGATGAGTGAGCGTGTGAGCGCCTATGTCATGATGCAGGGCGATCTTTTGTATCTCTTCCGTAGTGAGCATCCGTTCTCCGTGCTGCACTTTGGGACACACGTAAAACGTTCCGGTGCAGTGGTACTTCTGGAGTAGATCTGAAACCTTCAGATCCAGAGCGTAGCCATCGTCCCAGGAAGTGGTGAAGAGCATCAGGAGTGCAGGGAGGTGAGAGGACGCCCAAGGAGTTTTTGGAGTGGGAACACGATCATCAGACTGATGCCGTGATAGAAACACAGCCCTACGTACAGCGCGCGTGTGGGCGTGAGGGTTTCAGAGAAGAGGAAGAATACGGCGGTTGCCACCAGCAGTCCTACGGAATTAAAGAGCACGGCCAGACGTATCTGTGAGTAGAGTCGCAGAATAGGCGTGATGAGAGCATGTACTGCCAGGGCCAAGTGCAGGAAGATGATCACGAAGAACGGGTACATGGCTCCACCAAAGTCTGTGCCGTACAGAAGCGGGAAGAGGATGGGAACGGCGATGGCAGTCAGAATGCTCACGCCTAAGTGCAGGAGGACTGTGTACCGCGTGAGGCGCACGAGCTGCTTTTTGGTGGAGCCGGTATTCTGTGCAGCCATGAAAGGGATCACCGTGGAGGCGAGCCTGGCGACGTTACTGAGGACGTACGTAGAAGGAAGGCTTGCAAACTTAAATGCCAAACGTACGAGCCCCACAATGGGTTTACTGGCGTACAAGCTCAGCAAAAACAAAAACAAGTTTGGGTAGAGGCCGCTCACGTTTTTATCGATGGCGATCCACAGTCCGTTTTTGATGAACCGCCCAATGGAAATTTTTTGGTCCGGGAACACCATATCTCCCAAAGTGGGCAGGTTATGGATGCGTGCGTAGTGCCTGTAGAGCAGTACGCTCACTACTGCGAAGATCACCGACGTCAGGAGTGAGCCCATCAGTAGTCCCGCCACTCCGTATCCTAAAAGCAGGAGCGTGATGCCAAGGGCAAACTGCAGCACCGTGTACACGTTTTCCATAATGGTCATCACACGGATTTCTCGGACTACCTGGAGGACAAACGAGATGAAGGCATACAGGGGATCGAACATCGATGATAAAAAGACAATCTGTGCAAAGCGTCCGATGCGCATGTCACCCTGGTAGATGAGTGCGGAGAGAGAGGGTAGAAAGGGCAGGAGTGCTGCCAAGAGGATAATGGTCCCAAGAGCCATGGTGAGGTAGTAGGTGCCGATGTCGCGCATGTCCGACTTATTTTCTCGGCCGTACGCGTGTGCGAAAAAGGTCTGCGCCGTATGCTGCTGGCCGAGGTTGGTGAGGAGCCCCAGCATCCCTGTGAAGGCCAGCACCACTGCGTATTCCCCGTAACCTTCCAGCCCCAACAGACGTGCGTACAAAACAGACGACAAAAAGCCGCAGAGCATGGGAATGAGTTTCCCTACCTGCATGGTGGCAATGTCCCGCACAAAGCGGATCTGCAACAGAGATGTTACAAACGACGGCATGATGGGGTGATCATACAGCAAAATATGACATTATTGACATGAATGTGCCCGTAGGGGCAGGCGAATCGCCTGCCCCTACGATCGATCACAATGGATCCACCCGGATGGTATCCTCCTCATACGACGCCATATCGCGTTCCCTGGTGGTCAGGCAGATCATGGAGGCCTTTTCCAGCGCCTTGTAGCTGTGCACGGTGTACGGCGGTAATTCTACAAAATCTCCTGCTTCCATGATTACTGTCTGCACCTGCTCCGCTTCATTTCTGGCATCCTTGGTTTTCAGCTCAATCTTTCCTTCCAGCACGTAGGTATATTGCGTCTGCACCTTATGGTAATGGTTCGCACGCACTGCATCTTTTTCAAACGTGATGATGCCCGTGTGGTGCACGCTGCCCTCAAATACATCGATGATGGCACCGCGCTGGTCTTGAAATGCAGGCGTTATTTTTTTTACTTCAATCATACGATGACAGGGGAGGGAATGGGAACGATGAACTTGCCGCCTTTCTGTTTGTACTCGGCAAGGTTTTTCATGATTTCTTCGGAGAAGTTCCACGCCAGGATGAGCGCGTAATCCGGCATTTTTTCTGTGAGCGTGGCATCCGGGACGATGGGCAGGTGTGTACCCGGCGTGAAAAGCCCTACCTTCATCTTATTTTTCTCCGTCACAAACTGCAGGAGCGATCTAGTAAGCCCGCAGTAGTTGAGAAGCGTATTGCCCTTGGCGGGCGCACTTACGGCGGCAATGGTTTTTCCTTCATCCTTCAAGTTCACCAGAAGGCGGATGAGCGACTGACGGTGAGCCAGTACGTCATCGGCAAACGTATCCATACGGTCCTTGGAGTGAATGCGCCCTGCATCTTCACTCTGGATCAGTTCCTGGACAATCGGCTGCACGGAATGTGCGCCCTTACGGCCGATAAAGAGCCGAATGCTTCCTCCGTGAATAGATGTTCTGTGCACATCAAAGAGCTCCATACCAAACCGTGCGCAAAAGAGCGCCATGGGTTTGATGGAGAGGTAGGACAGGTGCTGATGATAAATAGTATCGTACTCCAGCTTTTCCAGGAGATCTGCGAAGTACGGTGCTTCGATCACGAGGATTCCTTCGTCTGTCAGCAGTGTACCTGCCGCCTGCATGAAGTCATCTAAGTCATCGATATGCGCAAATACGTTGGTAGCAGTGATCACACTTGCCTGTCCTTTGGTCTTCACAATCTCTTCAGCCAAGGCAGCGGTGAAGAGTACAGGCATAGTTTCAATTCCCTGTTCATTCGCAATCTTTGCAGGTTTGGGAGCGGGGTCTACACCCAGTACGGTCATTCCTTTCTTTTTGAATCCAGAGAGTAATAGTCCTACGTTGGATCCTACATCGATAGCCAGTGATCCTGGCTTCATCCCGAAGGCATCTACAATAGAGGATGCCATGGACAGGAAGTGATCCGTTCCTGTTTGCGTGATAGAGGAGTCGTACAAATATTCGTCGTTGGCGTACAGGAACATGGGGTCCACCACGTAGTTGATCTGCACCTGTCCGCACGCGGTGCAGAGGTCTGCGGCCAGCGGGAAAAATTGTTCCACTTCTCCCAGCATTTTTTCAGTCAGGAACCCATCGGAATGCGGGTGCATTCCCAGGTCTAGGAAGCTATAGAGATCCTTGCTGTGGCAAAGCCGACAGTCCTCGCGGAAGTATCCGAGTGATTTCATGGAGGGGATTGTAGGGTTCTGCCTTCGCTATGTAAATTATTGGATCTTTGTAAATGCCTCTTTCTTTATTGTGTGTTGGAGCTACGGCCGACAGGTAGGGTTGGGGTTAGGGCTAGGGGTGGAGGTTTCTGAGAGACAACAAAAAAGCCTTAGTCGCTAGTGAAATGTCTTACCTCTGCCGCTTCTGTTTCTTCTGCTACGTCTGCCACCTCACATTATAACCTGCTACACTTCTCTCATGGATCTTACTGGCCACATTGCCATCATCACCGGCGGTAGCAGAGGGATTGGAGCGGCCATTGTGCGGGCACTCGCTGCTCAGGGTGTCACGGTTATTTCCGCGAGTTTATCGGAGCCCAAAGAGCCCGTGGAAGGCGTGCAGTACAAAGAACTGAATGTGCGGAATGCGAAAGGGTTTCAGGCATTGGTGAAAGAGGTAGTGAAAGAATATGGGCGTATCGATCTGCTGATCAATAATGCCGGTGCTGCAGCTGAGGTGAAGAACGTGGAAGAGACGAGTGATGGAGAATTTCAGATGCAATTTGAAACGAATGTCACGGGAGTGTTTCATGGGCTGCGTGCGGTGTTGCCCGTGATGAAGAAGCAGGGAAGCGGGACAATCGTGACCATTGCCTCACGTGCAGGGAGCCGTCCGCATCCGGGGCTTAGTGTGTACTCGGCTACCAAGGCTGCGGTCATTGCACTCATGCAGGGACTTGCGAAAGAACTGGAAGATGCGGGTTCTTCCATTCGCGTGTTTACGGTATCTCCTGGAGGAGTGAATACTGCCATGCGTGAGGAACTCTTTGGAAAAGAAGACAGTGAAAGGCAGCAGAGCCCAGACCGTGTGGCTCAGCTGGTACTGGAAGCTATAGATGGTACCTTGGATGTACGAAATGGATCTGACGTGAAGATTTCACGAGGAGAAGTCACAGAGGTGACGCCGATAGACTGAGAGTGGTGAGTAATTTGTGATCAGTAGTCAGTTTTTGTATGTACTGATTACTGTCTTCTGATCACTCACCACTAATTCCCGAGCAGAACTTTCTCATACATCTCCACGGCACTCCGTGCCTGCTGTTCCAGTGAGTGCTTTTTCGCCCAGGCGATGCAGTCTTCTTTTTTGATGCGATCTTCTTCCAGGATCCACTGGATGCGCTCAGCAATACCTTCTGAATCCTGTACATCCGCTGCATAGCCGGATTTGCCTTCGTCTATGGCTTCCCTGCAGCCGGAGTTGTCCGACCCGATAGTAGGGATGCCGCGGATGTTGGCTTCCAGGAATACGAGGCCAAACCCTTCAAAGTGCCGTCCATCGTTTTTACTGAGCATCATGAAGAGATCTGCATTGCCGTAAGCTTCTTTCAGTTCTGCATCCGACACATGCCCGCGGAGCATGATGCTCTTGGAAAGGTGAGACCGCTCTATGAGCGCGCGAAGCTCCTGCACGTACGGGTCTGTTTCCTTGAACCCGCCGATGATATCCAACCTCCAGGGTTTCTCTGCAATTACGTGGTAGGCGATGGTGGCCTGAATCAACTCTTTCACGCCTTTGCGTGGCTTCACCTCGCCTACGAATAGAATGCGTTTCTCTTTGTGCGTGTGAGGAGAGGGTTCGGTGGCAGTGTCCTCGATCCCCAAGCGAAACGGAAACATCCGCCTTTCTATCTTCTTGGCTAGATGCTCCGATGCGTATTCTCGTACTCCCAACAAAGCCTGAGCTTTGGTGAATTCACTGCACACAAAAAATCCATGACACTGGTCGTACACGTTTGTAAAAATACGTCGTAGTGTTGCATTCACTACAAACGGCTGCACCACATATGTTCCGTGCAGATTCATCACCCAAGGCGGCAATGCGGAGAATCGATTCAAAGCGGGGACCGCCAGTGTGTACGGTTCCACCAGAAAATGAACGATGTCCGGCTTGTATTTCTTGATGAATTTTCTGAGAAGCCAGGCGGTTTTGAGTCGTGCTATTCGGGATGGCAGTAAGGCTAGTGGTGAGGGGAGGCCTTCTTCCTGAACACAATCGATACTTGGATCTTTTGATTGCAGTACGCAGATGCACGTGTGACCTTGCGCCGTGAGTGTTTTAGCCATTCCCCGCGCATACGTTCCCCAGCCGCTTTCGGGCTTCAGGGTAGGAGCCACCAATAGAATAGTTAAGCGCTTCATCAGACAGTTTTGGAAGTATCAAACCCAAGCTCCTGCAATTTTGCCAAAATGACCGGCCGAAGGGCGGTGCGCACGTGCGGAGGCTCCGCTCCCAAGGAGGCAGATTCAAGGTTGAGGACCACTCCTGTCACTGATCGCTCTGGATCCGCTGCAATACCTAAGAATCCTCCACCTGCTATCTCGGCATTAGGATGTACAATCTGTCTTTGCTTCATGTCTGCCACCATTCCTGCATGACCTTTTACTTTATAGGTGGCACATAATTGGTAGAGGTCGTTTCTTTTTGTGACTATGTATTTCAGCATATGCTCTTTTTTTCCTGGCTCAAGCTCCAGACATAGGATTTCGCACTGAGGCGCGTGTGTTTCCGGTGTCATACTGTTACAGAGAAAGATACGTGCGGCTACTCGCTTTCACCTTCTCTTCATCCATCACACTCTTCAAGTCAAACATTACGCCGCCTTCTTTGACGCAGTCGATGAGTTTTTCCAGTCCTTCTTTTTTGTACGCATCGTGAGGAACTAGGAGGAGCAGGGCATCGTATTGGTCTTCGCGGTTTGCTGGAGTGAGCTTCATGCGCTCCAGGTCGCTCTTCTCTACTTCTGCGTCATCCACTTCTACGATGTAGCCAACATTCTGCAGGTGAGTAACCACATCCACTGCTTTGCTATTTCGCGTATCGGGAATATTTTCTTTGAACGTGATTCCCATCACCAGAATCTTTTTTCCGGCAGCAGGGCCTACAGCTTTTGCCACCATGTCTGCCACGTGCTTGCTCATGCGGTCATTGATGCCGCGCCCGGCGGTGATCACTTGTGTATCCATGCCCAGCTGCTTGGCTTTTTCTACTAAGTAGTACGGATCCACTCCAATGCAATGGCCTCCCACCAGCCCCGGCTGGAACTTCAGGAAATTCCACTTGGTGCCGGCTGCTGCCAGTACATCTTTGGATCTGATTCCCACTTTCTCGCACAGTAAGGCAATCTCATTTACGAAGGCGATGTTGATATCCCGCTGTGCGTTTTCAATCGCTTTGGCCATTTCCGCTACTTTGATATTTGCCGCGCGGTGCACACCTGCTTTCACCACTGCTCCGTACACTTCACACAGTGTATCCAGTGTTTTCTCATCCTGGCCTGCTACCACTTTCACAATCTTATCTACCGTGTGTTCTTTGTCTCCCGGATTAATGCGTTCGGGCGAGTAGCCGAGCGTAAAATCCACTCCGCACGTGAGGCCGGATGCTTTTTCCAGGATGGGTCCGCAAAGTTCCTCTGTGACTCCCGGGTATACAGTGGATTCATACACCACAATGGCGCCTTTTTTCAGATTCTTGCCCACAGTTTCCGATGCACTCTCTACCAGCGAAAGATCGGGCAGATTGTTGTCGTCCACAGGAGTGGGTACGGCCACAATCACGATGTCTGCTTTGGCGATGATCGTAGGGTCTGCGCTGTAGGTGATGGTCACACTTTTCAGTTGTTCATCCGTCAGCTCTTTCGTGCGGTCGTGACCACTCTGGAGCTCTTCAATGCGCTTCTGGCTGATGTCGTACCCGTACGTTTCAAACCCCTCACGCGCAAAGGCGGCAGCCAGTGGAAGCCCTACGTAGCCGAGGCCGACGATGCAGAGGGAGGGGGTCATGGGGAGATTATAGAGGAACTGGGAACTGGGAACTAGGAACTGGCAAATGAGGTTTTTCCTAGTTCCCAGTACACAAGTTCCTAGTTCCTATAATCCAAATATTCTAGTAACCTGTTCTACGTTCCATATTTTTATGTCCTCCAAACGCGCTCTCATCACCGGCATTACTGGCCAGGACGGTTCGTACTTGGCGGAGCTGCTCTTGGAAAAAGGGTATGACGTGCATGGGTTGGTGAGACGTTCTTCTTCGTTCAATCGCGAGCGTATCGATCACTTGTCTTCGGGGTCTACGCATTTCCGCAAGCTGGAAGGCGAGAGCGACGCACAAAAGCTGCCGATTTTCCTGCACTACGGAGACTTGGGAGACAGCAGCTCTCTGGCACGAGTGATTCAGATCTCCAAGCCCGATGAAATCTATAACTTAGCAGCACAGAGCCACGTGGGAGTGAGTTTTGATACGCCGGAGTACACAGGGGATATCACGGGGCTTGGAACAACACGTTTACTGGAAGCCATCCGTACCACAGGGATTCCCGCGAAGTTCTACCAGGCGAGCTCCAGCGAGCTCTACGGGAAAGTACTGGAGCCTGTGCAGAATGAGGACACGCCGTTTTACCCGCGCAGCCCCTACGGCTGTGCCAAGGCGTACGCGTTTTACCTCACCAAGAACTACCGCGAGAGCTACGGCATGTTTGCGGTGAACGGCATTCTCTTCAACCACGAGTCTCCGCGCAGAGGTGAGAACTTCGTAACCAGAAAAATCACCATGAGCCTGGCGCGCATTCTTTCCGGCAAACAGGACTGCCTGTACCTGGGAAACATGGAAGCCAAGCGCGACTGGGGCTATGCCAAGGAATACGTGGAAGGCATGTGGCGAATGCTCCAGCAGGAGACTGCAGAGGACTTTGTGCTTGCCACAGGGAAAGTGGCATCGGTTCGTGAATTCCTGGAGCTCTGTTTGAAAGTGGCGAATATTCCTTTTGAAAGAAAGGGTAGTGGCGCCGATGAAACGTACATCGACACGCGCACCGGAAAAACCATCGTCGCCATCGATCCCCACTACTACCGTCCTGCGGAAGTGGATTACCTCCTGGGAGATGCATCCAAGGCGAAGCGACTACTCGGGTGGGAGGCGAAGACCACTTTGGCGGAGCTGGCGGATATTATGATGCGAGCGGATGCGGCTGTGGAGGGAGTGGTGATTGGGTAGGTTGTTTGTGGTGTTTTGGACAAGAATACTAGAGTAATAGAGTACTGGATTACTGGGGGGATTGAAGATTAGGTATGGTGTCTTTTCCTAGTACTCTAGTATTCCAATACTCCAGTATTCCAACTCGCAAAAGTTCCTCTATAGTCTCCGCACTCATGAACCAGAAAAAAGTAGTTATCATCCCACTTCGTTCTGCGGAGCTACGCGGTACGAGAATCGGCAATCATTCTATTCAGACCTTCACGCATGACTAAGAAAATAGTAATCATCGCCGGTGCCGGTCCTGCGGGGCTTACGGCTGCGTATGAATTCCTGAAGAGGACAGATATTCATCCTATCGTGTGTGAATCCACCGATGCCATCGGTGGCATTGCGCAGACGTTTAATTACAAAGGAAACCGCATCGACATCGGCGGGCACCGTTTTTTCAGTAAGGTCGATAGAGTCATGAAATGGTGGTTCAATATTTTGCCGTTACAAGGGGCGCCGTCGGCGGATGACATAGAGAAAGATCATGCGGTGGAGTATGCAGCGGAGGTGGTGATGGAATATTTATGCCCACAATGTATCCCAGGATCGGAAAATGATGCCGTAGGGGCTGGGCTTGCCCAGCCCGTACGGCGTCAAGCCCCAGATCCTGAAAAAGAAGACCAAGTCATGCTCCAACGCCCCCGTTTATCGCGCATTTTTTACCGAAGAAACTTCTTCCCGTATCCCATTGGAATTACCCTGTCTGTGGCTCGTCGACTGGGACTCTTCAATACATTTTTGATTGGGCTGAGTTATATCAAAGCCCAATGGTTTCCTGTGAAAGATGAAACGTACCTGGACGCGTTTTTTACCAATCGTTTTGGTAGGCGTTTGTACCTTACGTTCTTCAAGGATTACACCGAGAAAGTCTGGGGAGTTCCGTGTGATTCCATTCGTGCCGACTGGGGGGCGCAGCGCATCAAGGGGCTGTCGCTCAAGCGTGCGGTCACTCATGCTATCAAAGATCTCCTGAGTAGTGATTTCAAAAAAGCTCAGGAAGAACGCGAGACCAGCCTCATCACGCGCTTCTTTTACCCGAAGTTCGGTCCAGGCCAGATGTGGGAAGAGGTCGCGAAACAGGTGACCCAGTGTGGTGGAGAAGTGCGAATGAAAACTCGCATCAGCGGGGTACATCTCACCGACGGGAAAGTAACGTCTGTGACGCTGGAAAATGTAGACACAGGAGCCCTCACTCAAGTGGACTGCGATTACTTCTTCTCCACCATGCCCATCAAACATTTGATTGGGATGACGACTCCTCACCCACCTGCGCGTGTGGTGGAGGTGGCAGAAGGCCTCGTGTACCGCGATTTTCTCACGGTGGGACTTCTGATGAAAAAGCTCCACGTACAGGAATCCAAGAAAAAGCCTTCGGAGTCCGTGCCCGATAACTGGATCTACATCCAGGAAGGCGATGTACGTGTGGGACGTGTGCAGATTTTCAACAACTGGAGCCCGTACATGGTGGCCGACCACAAGAATTCCATTTGGATCGGGCTCGAGTACTTTGTGAACGAAGGCGGAGACCTGTGGGTGCTTCCGGATCAGGAAATGATCGACTTAGGGATTTCTGAAATGGTGAAGATTGGCTTCCTGAAGAAAGAAGATGTGCTGGATGCCTGCGTGCTTCGTATGCCCAAAGCCTACCCGGCATACTTCGGAAGCTTCGAGAATCTGGATGTCGTGCGTGAGTTTGTGAACGAGATTCCGAACTTGTTCTTAGTCGGCCGAAACGGCATGCATCGCTACAACAATCAAGATCACAGCATGCTCACAGCTATGATGGCGGTGGATAACATTGTAGAAGGCAGGACCGATAAGACGAATTTGTGGGAGGTGAATGTGGAGATGGTGTATCATGAGGAGAAGAAATCTTAATTTTTTATGATTCGGGAGCAGGCTTTCTGCCTGCGGTCCCGTGCAAATTTGTCTTATAGATTTCTGTCACCACACAAGCCCCCTTCCCCCGGCCCCTTCCCCCAAGGGGGCAGGGGAGAAAGACATAAAAAGAATAAACAAATAAAACACAAACACTCACACAAACCTTCCCTTCCCCCGTGGGGGAAGGGTTAGGGATGGGGGTTTGCGTAGCATCAAAAAGATAATTTCTGAGGAATGGTGTGAATTATGAAAAAAAATTTCAAAGTTCTCCCCACCCCCGGCTCGCGGGGGTAGGGAAGTGGTCTTCAGTCCTGTGCTGCATACACTTGGCAGCCAGCCCACGGTCTCGAATGAAGACGGCAAGGACCAGCCATCCGCAGACGATCAGCGTGTACTCGCCCACAGAATCAGGCATGCCGCCGAAGTAGATGACTACCACGATGCCGGCGGGAATGATGGCCAGAATCAGGCCAACAACCCATTCGGCAAGCGCCATTAGATCGAACGTCGATTCCGTCTGGGACTGAGGCATGCTAGCCACGACAGATCTCCTGAAGATGGGGAGAGGTGTAGGGGTTCGAAGCCCGCACTTGCCACGTTGTACGCTTGCTTTTAATATTTTCAAGTGTTTGCTAGCTATTGATCATTTAAATAGGTCATAAGCTTATTTGTGGCATAAATTTCTTTTTTTGACAAAATATTAAAATTATGTTATTATTTACAACTCAGTCCACGACGGGCTGAGGAAATCGCATGGAGGATGCCATGAAGATGTTCTTTCTCGCGATGGTGATTCTGTGCAGCGGCTGCAAGGCCGTTCAGCCTCAGAAGATCGTCATCAGAGTCGAGTCGAGCCTCCCGGTTCACTCGTCTCACAAGATTCCCCTGGCTCTCTCCGTGGAGATCCCACTGGAGAGCGACAAGAAGGTGGTCCAAGTGGCCCACGAGGAAATCAAACTGGAGAAGTAACATCCTCCATCGGGGCGCCCCACAAGGCGCCCTTTCATTTACGTGTATTTTTTGTACCACTCCACCGCTTTCAGAATCCCTGCTTCGAAATCCGTTTGAGGATTATAGCCAAGCTTCTCTTTCGCCTTAGAAATATCGGCGATGTAGCGAACTACTTCTCCAGTGCGAGGATTGCCCATCGTCATTTGCGAAGTGCTTTCAAATAATTCTTTCACGCGTTCTGCTAAATGCAGGATGGTTGTTCCAGATCCGAACGCCAGGTTGTAGGTATCATTTTTTGCGGAGTCGAACTTTTCTAAGGCAAGAATGATTCCTGCCACGGTGTCATCGATGTACGTAAAATCCAGGCACTTCTCTTTTCCAAAGATCATCATGGGCTCGTTTTTGCGTGCGAGACGGATGAAGAGAGGGACGACTCTTACGGAATCATCGTACATGCCGTACACGTTACTGAAGCGGAAGATAATGTTGTCTATGCCGTAGCAGCGTGTGTAGGAGTGCACCAAGGCCTCTCCTCCTACTTTGCTGGCGGTGTAGGGGCTCTCGCAGTTTTCTACGCGTACCAGGTCCTCCGTGAATTTCTCGTGTGGCGCATTGCCGTAACTTTCGCGGGAGGAGGCAAAGAGGAATTTTTTGATATCGTTTTTACGTGCAAACTCCAGCGCATTGAAGAGTGTCACAAAGTTATCGCGTGCGCGGTCCGGGTGTTCTACTAGTTCATACACACGGGCATTTGCTGCCAGGTGCACCAAGGCATCAATTTTTACGTTTGGCTTCCAGCTCATGAGCGCCTTTTCATCGCGCATGTCTAAGACGGTTGTGACCGCCTGAACACTCGGCTGCCATTTATTTTCCACCCAATCGAGCCCCACCACCGTGTGCCCCTGTTCCAGGAGTTTTTCGCACAGACGTGTGCCGATGGTGCCGGAGGATCCTGTAACTAAGATATTCATCGAGGGCAGCGTAACAGATATTTTTTGTAGTCTGAAATGATTTGGTGGCAGACGTGGCAGAGGAAGCAGTTGGGGCAGAGGTTTATTGGTCCTACTTTTTTTGAAAACTCCTCTGCCTCATCTGTCACGTCTGCTTCCTCTGTTGCCTTATTCCACGCTACACTCCGCTCAATGCTTTCCCTCATCCTTCCTACCTACAACGAAGCAGCCAATCTTCCCGAGCTTCTTCCTGCCCTGGAAAAGCTCTTGAAAGATGTGCCGCATGAGATCCTTGTGGTAGATGACAATTCGCCGGATGGAACGTGGAAGACGGGACTTGAGCTTTCTCAGATGATCGATTCTTTCCGAGTCATTCGTCGTGTGGGACGCAGGGGGCTTTCGTCTGCCGTCATAGAAGGATTCTTAGCCGCCAAGGGCGATACGTTTGTGGTGATGGACGCCGATGGGCAGCATGACATGAGCTTGATCGTGTCTTTGTATGAGGCCGTGCAACAAGGCCACGGCATTGCGATTGGATCTCGCTACGTGGAAGGGGGAAGTGTGGGCGAGTGGGATGAAAGGCGTCACGCCATGAGCAAGATCGCTACGCGCATGGCTCTGGCTCTGTGCAAAGTGAAAGTGAGTGATCCCATGAGCGGATTCTTTGCTATTTCTCGCGACACATTCGAGCAGGCGCTGCCGAGGCTGAACCCCAAAGGTTTCAAGATTCTTCTGGATCTTCTCATTCACGTACCTGCGAATACCACCGTGAAAGAACTTCCGTTTACGTTTTCCTCGCGCAAGCACGGGGAGAGCAAGTTATCGCGCAGGGTACAGGTGGAATTTTTAGAGTACCTCTACGAGGCGGCACTTGGCCGGTACATTCCGCTTACGTTCATTCAGTACTGCATGGTGGGACTGTGTGGAGTGATGGTGCACCTCTCTGCGTATCTTCTCTTCACCCATGTGTTTTTGGGTCCCACGTTTCTCCCGGAGGACCGGTTCATCATTTCCATGCTCATGGGCATTGAAGCGGCTATTATTTTCAATTTCCTCCTGAATAACTCGTGGACGTTTTCGCACGCCAAGCTTCATGGGTGGAAGGCTGTCACGGGATTCTTGAAGTACAATTTCGCCTGTTTATTTGGCGCCATTGCCGCGTACTCGGTGAGTTTCTTTTTCTTACAACTGGGGCTCGAAGTAGGAGGAGTAGCTTTTGGTGCGCTCATTGGTACTATCTGGAATTACACCATGAGTAGACTCCTCACCTGGAAAGCCTGATGCCTGCAAAGAAGCACCACACGCTCACGGCGCCCTTCATCCTCGTCTGCTGCCTCATCGCAGTGCCTCTTCTTATGCGAATGTGGCAGTTATTTCCTCTGTATATCGATTCCTACGTTCGTAGTAGCATCCCGTCCCAGCTGCAGAATCTCTCTGCTCGTACGGGATGGATTCTTTCGGATTTGTCATTGGAGCGTGTCATGGAGGATACGGTAGAAGTAGTCTACCGTCCGCATTTTCGCGAGACTGCTCCGGAGAGATGTATCTTGGTTCCTCTTGAAGGTCCTCTTCCTACCCCGCTGCTCCCATGCGACAGGCCACTCTGATTTCGGCTGCGGTTTTAGAAGTGCTGGCACTGATTATAGTGAATATTCAGATGCTGGGAGGCGTGCGAACAGATGAAGCGAAGTATTTGCTGAATATTCCCTACCCGCATCCGCCACTCCTCCGGTGGACGTTTGATGCCGTGTCTTTTCTCCCCAATCACGAGTTCCTGCTACGCGTCCTCATGGCTACGGTCGTGATCCAAGCTGTGTGGTTTGTGTGGGATATGGGAAAGAGGCTCCCGCATGAGCATCGGTTTCTCCTGGCGGGTACGTGGCTCTTGTCCGCAGCAGTGTTGCTCCAGGCAGGGACTATCATGATGGCGCCTGTTACGGCAGTCACCGGCATCTTTTTCCTGTGGTTGTACGTGCGCCTGGAAGAACGATTGCTGGGAAATCATGTGTCACAAATTGCCGAGAGGCTTGCACGCAAGTTTGGATTTTTTCAGAGTGCCATTCACGAAAGAGAAGAGTGGACCTACGGTCTCATCGCTTTTGCGTGGCTGATTTCTCTCTTCGCTACCTATCACGCAGCTTTCTTCTTGCCCATCGTCATCGCTTTGTACGCGCCAAGCAGCCTTTCCACAGCGAAAAAGATTCTGTACATCTTTGCGCCACTGTTGTTGCTCACGCTCTATACGCTCACCAACCCATTCATTGTAGGCACGCTCGGCACCGGTAAGCCCTTAGCGTACGACGTTCGCTTATTCATGCTGCTTCGGGTGTGGTTCATCGGCGGAAGTGCCTTGGCAGCTATTGTGGGCCTGTACGGCATTCTGAAGTCCCAGAGACCTGCACTCATCGCATCGTTTCTGATCTTCAGTGCGTTCTGCTTCTTCACATTCAATCACGACTACTACGCCATTCTGTTTACGCCCTTCTTTGTAGAGGGAATGCGACGCGTGTTACTGCGGACAAAGCATCTTCCTTTTGCTTCTCTCCTAGCGCTCTTCGCGTGTGCAGCGGTCATTGTGGCCCTCTTCTTCCCGCCTCGTCACACGTCTATCGCGCGTTCTGCCATGCAGCAGACCAATGCTCTTTCAGGCACAGGCTACGTGATGATCCACGGAGACTTCGGCCACGAGTGGCAGTATGAGAGTAGCGTGCCTCTTCGTCGTTACGTGTTTGCCAATCTTTCTGGGGCAAAAGCAGTAGTGTGCTTGGAAGCCTGTGATCCGCCGCTGCCGGGGGAGACGTGGAGAGTAGTGAATGGAGAGGGGGCGGAGGTGTGGATACGGAAGTAAGTTCCAAGTGCCAAGTTCTAAGTTCCAACGGAGGAATTCTTTTTTAATAAAAAGAAACACCATACTTGGAACTTAAGACTTGGCACTTGGAACTTCAATCAAGACAACCACTTCAACACCCGAATAATCCCCATCTTCGCCGGCTGCTTGTGTGCCGATACGTCGTCTCCGACACGAAGCTCGCTTTTGTGCTGGTGATAATATTCGTAGGCTTTCCAGAGCATGTCTTCGTTGGTCAGGGTCGGCTGCCAGTGCAATTCTCTTTTAATCTTTGTGGTATCAAACGCAAAGCTCTCGGCGATCATCTTGTACTGGTAGGGGCCCAGAGGGGAGAGGCCCAAAGCGTAGGCTACTTTCATGCCAAAGAGTGTGAAGCCTCGAGGCAGAGTAGCTACTCTGCTTTTACTTCCTGCCTTTTTTATGACTGCTTCGTACACTTCTTTAAAACTTTTTACGTTATCGGATCCTATTCCAAAGGTACCCGAGACACCCGATACTGCTGCCTTTTCACAGGCATCCGCCAAGTCTTTGGCGTACACAAACTGATACGTGTTGTTCCCTCCGCCGACAACCCACACCTTTTTCCCTTCATCGATGAATGCAAAGAGGATCGCGAGTAACCCTAAGCGGCCGCTATCGATGATCGTTGTAGAGCGGATGATGACGACGGACATGTCGTTCTCAAATGTGTGCAGGATCTTCTCTGCTTCCAGTTTGGATTTTCCGTAGATCTCCACGGGGTTTGGAGTGTCATCTTCGCGGATGGGCCTGCCTATACTTTCGCCCCATAAACAATTGCTGGATATGAAAATGAGCTTCTGTACGCCATGTTTTTTGGCTGCTTCCGCTACCACTCGCGTGCCATTTACATTGCTCGTCCAAAGCATATTTTTATCTTGCACTGCATGAGCGAGCATAGCGGCGCAGTGAAAGACGGCATCAACTTTGTGTGTGCCAAATGCCTGATCCACTGTAGAGGCATCGCGAATGTCTCCTTGGATGGCTGTGTAGTGTGGATGAGCGAACGAGTCTTTTTGTAGATCAATACTCACGCACTGCCAGCCTTTTTCCAGCAGATGCTTCGCCAGTACTCCACCGAAAAATCCGGCACCACCGGTGATGAGCGCGGTCTTCATGAGGTTAGTTTTTCATGCGGGGTGTGAAAAGGCAACTTGAACGCGAATCTTCCCTCTTATGAACGAGGCTGAGGAGCTCTTATACGGGCTAATTCCAAAAGAAGGCGCTGCCGTGTTTCTTCCTTAAGGCCGTCCGCAGTCCTAATTCTGTGGCTTAGGGAAAACTCGTGCTTGTTATTGGGATGCTGCTGTAACTCCCGCATCTCCACTTGGAACTGTTCTTCCAGCGAGGTTTCTCCATTGTTCATAGGCTCGTGCGTAATGAAATTGAGGCTAATTACTTTTCGTAGTACTCCCGGTACCACTCTATAAACTTCGGCACACCTACATCAATATGCGTCTGCGGGCTATACCCCAGCATTTTCCGTGCCTTAGAAATATCTGCAGACGTGGCCACTACATCTCCCTGCTGCATAGGCAGGAATTCTTTCTTAGCTTCAAAACCAAGGGCCTTTTCTATGGCAGACACGTAATCCATTAGTTCTTCTGTCTTCCCGCCTCCCAAGTTGAAGATTTCGTAGTCATAGTTTTTATCCAGCGCTGCCAAGATGCCGGACACGATGTCCTCCACGAACGTAAAGTCGCGCTGCATTTTTCCTTGGCCGAAGATCTTCAGAGGCTCGCCGGAGAGCGCCCAGTTGGTGAAGAGGAAGAGCGCCATATCGGGTCGGCCCCAGGGGCCGTACACGGTGAAGAAGCGTAGTCCTGTGGACTTGAGACCAAACAAATTGTGGTAGCAGTAGGCCTGCAATTCATTGGCTTTCTTTGTCATGCCGTAGAGCGACACAGGGTTATCGGTCCTGTGGCTTTCGCTGAAGGGGGTTTCTTTGTTGTCGCCGTAGACTGCACTGGTAGAAGCGTAGATGAGCCCGCCTACTTCGTGATCTTTGCAGTATTCCATCACGAGGTTCGTGCCTTCCACGTTGTCCTGCAGGAAAATATCCGGATGATCGATGCTGTGGCGCACTCCTGCCTGAGCTGCCAGGTGGCACACGCGTGTGCCTGGCCCGGAGCCAAGCAGCTTGAACGCAACGGAGAGATCATCGGGGTTTTTGATATCTCCTTCTATGAAGGTGAATCCCGGCATCTCCTTCAGCATCGCCAGGCGTTCGTGCTTGAGTGCGGGGTCGTAGTACGGGTTCAGGTTATCGAGCCCGATCACCGTGTCTCCACGTTCGAGCAAAGCTTTGGCAGTGTGGAATCCAATGAAGCCGGCGGAACCTGTGAGGAGGACTTTCATGATGCAGAGAGAATACCACTAAGAAGTATTAAGTATTAGGTATTATCTATTAAGGGTTAGGAGCATTCAGAATTTGATGCTTCATACCTAATACTTACCCCTTAATACTTTTTCACAAGACGCCAATTCCATAGTACGTCAGTCCAGAGTCACGCACTAACTCCGGCTGATACACATTTCTGCCATCAAACAGATGCGTGCCTTTCATGGTTTGCTTGAGTTCTGACAAATTCGCTCCACGGAACACATCCCATTCAGTCAGCAGTACTAGTGCCTGCGCGTCTTTTGCGGCGTCCATGGGAGATGTGACAAATGAAATGGACTCCGGGAGAAGTTTTCTTGCATTCTCCATGGCGAATGGATCGTAGGCCTGCACTTTGTGGCCTTTTTCGATGAGCAGCGGAAGCAAGTCCAGGCTCGGCGCCTCACGCATGTCATCGGTCTTGGGTTTGAAACTGAGTCCCCAAATACCTACTGTGGAATTGGGTGGAAGAGCATTCAGAATCTTTTCGAAGAACCTGTTTCTCTGGCGAGTATTGATTCTGTCTGTGGCATCCACGATGCTCAGATCTAAGTCATATTCTTTGGCAGTGGCCATGAGTGCTTTTACATCCTTTGGAAAGCAGCTTCCGCCGTAGCCGATCCCAGCGTGCAGGAAACGGGGACCGATGCGATCATCCAGACCCATGCCGGTCGCAATATCGCGGATGTTGGCTCCTGTTTTTTCCGCAAATTCACTGAGCATGTTGATGAAGCTGATCTTGGTCGCCAGGAAAGAATTGCTGGCGTACTTCACGATCTCCGCACTCTCGCGAGACATAAAGAGGAGAGGTTTACCCACGCGCGTGATGGGGCGGTAGAGTTCTTCGAGCAAGCTGGTAGCTTGTAGCTTGTAGCTGGTAGGGTCGTTTATTCCTACGACGATGCGGTCGGGCATTAAAGTATCCGGCACCGCCATTCCTTCGCGGAGGAACTCGGGATTACTCACAACAGGCACTTCGTAATTCACGCCGCGTTCTTTCAGTATTTTCTGAATCAACTCTTCACATTTTTTCCCAGTGCCCACGGGCACAGTCGATTTATTCACAAAGATAAGATCGTGATCGATGTTCCGTGCGACTGTTTCTGTCACTGTAAAGACCGCGCGAAGATCCGCCTTGTAGCCTTCGCCCGGGGGAGTGGCTACTGCGGAGAAAAGAATCTGTACTTCTTTCAGGGCGGGGATGATGTCAGTGGTGAAAGTCAGGAGTCCGCTCTTGAGTCCACGCTCGATCAATTCTTCCAGGCCCGGTTCATAAATGGGGCTTTTGCCTTCGCGGAGCATCGCGACTTTTTTCTCATCGATATCGATGCCAACAACCTTATGTCCGAGCTCCGCAAAACAAGCAGCAGAGACGAGTCCTACGTAGCCGGTGCCTACTATGGCGATGTTCATGAGGGGAGTGTAACTATGTTGTGACAGAATGGGAGGGATTTTCTACTGTCTAAGATATAGAAGTGCCAAGTTCCAACTGCGAAGTTCCAAGTATGGTGCTTCTTTATTATAAAAAGAATTCCTTCGTTGGAACTTAGAACTTGGCACTTGGAACTTATTTTCCTCTTGCATAAGCGAAAAACGACATATTTCACTATCATTTCGTTGACCCACAGCCATTCCTGACTATCATCCCCCGGATTTTCACGGTTCCTTGAAAACACCAGAAAACGAGAAGGCAGGTGCCCTTAATGCGAAAGCCGTCCATGACTCCAGGGGGTAAGGAACCCCCGAGGACCGGCCAAGCTATGAGGCACAGGAGGGTAGACATGTCCTGGTCGATCATGCAGCAGTGCCCCTGGTTCCAAGACGGCTCCATCAAGGAGAGCCGCCTGAAGAGTGCCCGCCGCGAGAAGGCGAGCAAGCGGAAGCAGGGCCGCAACAGCGGCCAGCACTGGCCGCTCAGCAAGAAGAAGGACTAACTCCCCCCTAGCCTAGTCCCTGACTAGGCGCCCCTAGCAGACCACCCCCATTCGGGGGTGGTCTGCGCACTTAAAACTTAAGATCATCTGTCTTCTCGTTCCAATGATAAGAAACCTACCCTCGTCGGCCACTGTGGCCGAAGTTGGTAGTCAGGAGCTATGTATGACGGATGACAGTGCCAAGGCCGAGCAGGCCGTGTACTTCCGCGGCCCCGGCAGTGACCCGGCCCCGGCCTTGATCCCCGCGGGGGATCCGCTCAAGCCGCAGGCCATGACGTCAGAGCCGCCCAGCCGGTGGAGCAGTCCGCTCACCAAGCGGCTGAACACGCCTCCGGCAGTGATCGACACCGACGCGTTGGCCGCCATGTTCCACGACCCCGTGGCCATGGCCGACCGGCACATCCCCGGCCAGGCGCCAGTGGACCCGCAGTTGGCGGGTATGATCCTGTCCGACAAGGTGCTGCCACGGCGGTAGCACGCTCCTCATGGCCCGTCGTCGCTAGTGGGCGACGGGTCAGTCTTTTTTTCGGAGTGTAGATTCCTTCTCATTGTTCTTTCAAAGCTCGCACTCAAACATCTGCCCTTCCACTTTCGGCACTGGTGCCAGAAGTTTCCATGGATGGACAGACCCGCAGGAGTTTACAGATGGGCGACGATGTTCCCAGCTTCGACTTGGACAGGAACCTTCCCGAAGACGACGACGATCTGCCGCGCCCGACAGGGCGGCGCACGTCGCGGTTGGAGGAGAGGTGGCTGACGCGTTCCGGCTTCGGCCTCCTCACGGAGGCGTACGATCAACTGCCGGTTCCGGCCGTGGCACTATTCTTCCGGCAGCAGGACGAAGCCGAGGCAGTGTCGCCCACGGCCATCGTGACCAAGTAACTCCAGCTCTAGCCGCACCCTCACACTCGCATCCACGCGAGAGAGGGTGCGGCATCTCTGAAGATCAGATGTTTGTGTGCAAAGCTCTTTCACATCAATGCGATGAGTGATCTGCTTTCATTTGAAAGCGGAATGAACCTGGGAGGACATATGAGCAAAGGTCAGATTCTAGCGCACGTACGCACCTGCTTCAGGGCGACGCAAAGGACCAGCGGGAAAAACAAGAAGCGAGTGATATGCTGCTACTGTGGCGAGAAAGTCTACGAGCGTCGGTTGGATGGGCATCAAAAAGACCGCTGCCGTGGTCGACCTTAGTAGATGATCCTTCTCCTTCCCCTGTCCGTTGCTTCGGGCAGGGGAGAAGCTTTGAAAACAGATCACTCATCGTAATTTCCAAAACACTCACACCAATTTTTTCAATCCAGCAAAGCACTTCCACGCGCAGGCTTTGGATTTTTGTCATACTTTTTGAAAGTATGCGTCTATGATTCCCGGCATCAACTGATCTTTCATTTCACGCGCAATCATGCGCCTGCTCTCCTTTCGCCTGGAGGCGATTGGATCAGGTACTCGCGAGGACTTGCTCATGCCCGTGTTGAACTTCTCCCGGCTGTACTTCCAAAACACCCTCTTGGGCGTCGATCGCCTGCGGCGGTGGCGCATCATGACCCATCACAGGGCCTTGATGTGATTGGAAGAAGCCTGGAAGTCACCACTCCCTCGTCGACCCCTCGTCCTTCGTGGCGAGGGGTCTACCTTTTTGGAAAGCAGACGCATGATTTCTGGTTTATACTTCTCTCATGGAAACCAATCAGCAGGTCGCCGGGATGTTTCATCAGATAGCCGCACTCTTGGATGAACAAGGTGTTGCGTTTAAACCTGCGGCGTACCGCAAGGCGGCGCAGGTGATAGAGGAATTTCCGGATGATATTTCGGTGATTAAAGATGAAAAGAAATTGAAAGAGTTTCCAGGCATCGGCGATGCTATTGCAAAAAAGATTTTAGAATATTTTGAAACAGGGCAGATCGCACTGCTGACAAAACTTCAGGCAGAGCAGGGAGGGCTATCGCCGGAACTGATGATGGTAGAGGACTTAGGCCCTAAGCGTGTGCGCCAGGTGCAGAGCCTGGGGATTCAGACAGTTGCTCAATTGATTGAGGCTGCAGAACAAGGGAAGCTTCGTGAGCTGGAGAGATTTTCCGATGTCATCGAAAAGAAGATTTTAGAGAACGCTAGAAAAGTAAAAGAGCGATCCAAGAGATTCCCTAGGGAAGAAGTAGTGGATGATGTGGAACAGATTCTTACGGCAGTTCGCAGCGTGCCCGGCGTAGAAAAGTGCGAGGCAGCAGGATCGTACAGACGAAAGAAGGCTACAGTAGGTGACATTGATATTCTTGCGGTTGCAAAAGACCCTGCAAAAGTTGCTGATGCGGTGAGCAAGCTTCCTCTGGTGCAACAGGTAGTGGCCAAAGGTAATACGAAAGTATCGTTCAACTTGGAATCACTTCTCCGTGTGGACGTCCGCTTCGTGCATCCGGACGAATGGGGAAGTGCGCTGCTCTATTTCACCGGCGACAAAGAGCACAACATCACACTCCGCAAAATTGCCATCAGCAAAGGATGGAAGCTCAATGAATATGGGCTCTTTGAAGGAGAGAAAAACTTGGCGAGTAAAACGGAGGAAGAAATTTATGAGAAGCTGGGACTGAAGTGGGTGGAGCCGGAGAAGAGGAGGGGTGTTTTGTGAGGTCTGCGCCCAGAAGGATTTAAAAGATGGAAAAGATTTAAAGGATTTAAAAGAACTCATTACTTTCTTTGTCCTTTCAATCTTTTAAATCCTTTATTTCCTTTAAATCCACGTTATTGTACTAGTTTCATTTACTTAGCTACTCCAGTATTCTACGCCCCCGTGGAGAGATGGCCGAGTGGTCGAAGGCGCGCGACTCGAAATCGCGTAAACCCCAAAAGGGTTTCGAGGGTTCAAATCCCTCTCTCTCCGCCACTTCAGCTTAAGCTGACGTAGCTCCACCAGCCTCTTTGATTTTGTTTTAGATCAGTTTTTACAGTTCTCCGTTTGGCTGAATTTTCATCGCTCGGAAGAATAATGTAAAATATTTCATTCATTGACTTGTATTTTTATTTCACAATTTATATACATTTTATTTCACTCTTTTTCCTCGGGATTTCTGCATCTTGCAGAGCAAAAGGTCGAAAAATTTTTTCAGAGGAGCGCACAATACTTTTTGAATTATGCCTAGGAAAATGCGCTTGCGGACGGAAGTGCCTGCCCTAGAATCTTTCTGTTCTACTCATTTACCCCATTTCTATGAGCTACGTCGTTGCTTCCGCTATCAAGGAATACCTGAAGAAGCAGGGAATGATGACCGCTGGAGATTTCCCAGAGGCCGCTTCCGCTTACCTCGAGGAGGCCCTCAAGCTCGCTGCAAAGCGCGCTAAGGAGAACGGTCGCGTCACAGTCCGCGGTCACGATCTTTAATCCTTTCGTTGGATTCAAAACAACACCTCCGTAAGGAGGTGTTTTTGATTATTTTACATCGTCCGGGCAGGGCATGCCCTGCCCGGACCAATAGCCTCCAAAAAATTTCATTCCCCAAAAAATTCCAACATCAACACACCCATAATTTTCCTCAAAGAATATTATTTCGCTACCTTCCCGCTCACTCCTGCATTCACACTCGACACAAACACCTGCGCCTCCACCGCAACCACTGCCACCACCAAGGCAATGATCGTAACAACAGTTCCAAACATGTGACGCGTGTGGCGGTGCATGAGCGTCAGTGTAAGGAGCCTCAGTGCGAGTTGGAATTGCGCGAGCGAGGATAAGGATTTAAAAGATTGAAAGGAAATAAAGGATTTAAAAGAAAGACACCATTCTCATCCTTTAAATCTTTTATTTCTTTTCAATCCAAGACTACACAAGAGCACCCGCCGCCCGCTTCAGCTCCGCATCTATAAACCCCTGAATGTCTCCATCCAACACCGCCGTCGTATTACTCGTTTCAAAATCCGTGCGTAGGTCTTTCACCATTTGATACGGATGCAACACGTAGCTGCGGATCTGTTGTCCAAAATCCGCACTGGCTGTGGCGCCTTTTAATTCCTGTTTCTGTTCCATCTCCTCCGCGCGCTTTCGTTCCAGGAGTTTCGCGCGGATCATGTTCATGGCTTGCGTGCGATTCTGCAGCTGGCTGCGTTCTGTCTGGCAGGCCACTACAATGTTTGTAGGAATGTGCGTGATGCGCACCGCCGTTTCCACTTTGTTCACGTTCTGTCCACCGGCTCCTCCGCTGCGGAAGGTATCAATGCGAAGGTCATTGGGATTGATATCAATCTCTGTGGTCTCTGTCACTTCCGGAAGCACTTCCACCAGTGCGAAGCTTGTCTGGCGAAGGCTCTTTGCGTTGAACGGCGACTGGCGCACGAGTCTATGCGTGCCTTTCTCGCATTTTAAAAATCCGTACGCCATCTCTCCTATCACGTGAAACGTAGCAGTTTTTATTCCTGCTTCCTGACCATCAGTTTTTTCCAGCAGGTTCATCTGCCAGCCCTGACGCTCGCTGTAGCGGAGGTACATGCGCATGAGCATGGATGCCCAGTCCTGCGCCTCCGTGCCTCCCGCTCCGCTGGAAATAGTGATGTAGCAGTTCGACGCATCGAATTCTCCTCCCAGGTACAGCTGCGTCTCCACTTCTTTCCACTGTGTCTCTAGTTTCACAGTTTCCTGTTCCAAGCTGGCTAGATCTTCTTCGCCTGCATCCTTCGCCAAGTCCAAGACGTCAGTCACGCCACTGGAAATAGAGGCGATAGGTTCCCACTGTTTCTTCAGGGCTTTCAATCGATTGAAAAGCGTCTGGGCTTTCGCTTGATCGTCCCAGAGGTTTGGGTCTTGGGTCTTTGCCTCCAACTCCGTGATTTCTTTGGGAATGCCTCGTTTCTCAAAGAGAGTCCTTACCCATGTTCACTGCAGACTGCAGCTCATGTAGCTTTTTCATAAGCTCTTCCATGGGGAAGGGGGGAGGAGGTAGTGAGAGGAGTGTAGAGGATAGAGTGAGCAAATGCAGCTGGTCGTGTTTTCGTATATCCGTATAACCGTGTACTCGGTTTCGAGTACACGGTTATACGAGTACACGAGTATACGAAAACCGCCTTAAAAGCCTATTTGACCAAAATCCCCAGTGGCAAAACTGCTGCATTTCCGCTATAATACTTAGAAACCCTTATGTCAGAACTTCTCTCTTTCCCGGCCCCCGAAGAAGGCTCTCTCAAGCGGATGCTCGGGCAGATTGCGGTGCCTTTGCTGCTCTTTGCTGTATCACTCTCGTTTCTTCTCCTTTTGTCGCAGTTCCTGCTCATTGGCAGACTTGCAAAGGTGGAGGTGGCTGGGGGGAGTAAATCTGTAGAGGAAATGCAGATGCTCCGGTCCTCGCTCACCGCAAGTATCGTGAGTGCGGAAGAGAAAAGAGGAAATCTCCTCTTCCCGGAGCGTGATGCTACGTACGCAAGTATTGTAAAGCTTCAGGAAAAAGATCGCGGTATGGAGCGCCTTCATGTGCAGATCCTAGAACAAGCTACAGGACTTTCATCTTCACCCGATGCTATCCACTTAGATGAGATCACTTTTTCTCCAGACTTGCAGAAAGTATTGCTGAAGGGTGATGTGCGTTTTGTAGGCCCTCGCAGCATGACTCTCTTGGCACAGTTCACTGATGCTCTTCGTCGGTTGCCATCGGTGACCGCCTTGGAAGGAGAAGAGTTCACACGTTTGGATGATCCCAAGACTGGTTTTCATTCTCCGTTTTCTCTCACACTGACCATCCAATGATGTCTCGCCTGTCACTCGGCGGCTCCAAGTTTGTAAAAGATCTTGCTGCGTGCGCTGTGGCACTGATGCTCTTGGCTGTATCCGGACGCATGGTCTACGACCAGACGATCCAAGTCCGCGAAACACGCGATCTTGCTTTGCCATTGGCTGCTACTCTTCCTCCTTTGGAAAAACGCCTCTCGCTCCTGACTCAAGAAGTGCAGTTGGCTGAGTCTCAGTCGGCCGGTACCCAAGGCTCCGATGCGGAGCGCTTGCGTGTGTACGTGCTTCCCTCCGATATTCCACTCGCTCGCGTAGTCGCCGTCATCGATACCCTTCGGGCGGCCCTTGAGGAATCCAAAGATTTAAAAAATGCGTCCGGCGTAGAGACGGGCGAGAGGGAACTCTTTCCGGTTGGTCAGGAGAACTTGGAAAGTCAGACACTCACGTTCAGTGCCTCTGTCACCAAAAAAGGATTCTCTCAGATCTTCAGCACGCTTCGCCTGAGTGGATTACTCACCGTGAGCGACGCTCTGACGGCAGAAGAGAGGAATATGCTCCTGGAGCTCTTGGAAGCGGGGAGCCCCGCGGACATCGTTGCCTTGGAACAGTTCCTCCGGACCGATATGTCCGTGTATGGGCAAAACCCTAAAGTGTACGAAGAAAAGTTTCTATCAGCCCTTTCTAGTCCTGCTCTAAGCGATACCTTTGCAATCCTTCTGAAAAAGTCTGCCCTCAAGGACATCCAGGAGATCTTCCAGCTGCCGCTGGGTACCAAGCTTCGCGAACAGAAACTGCTCCCCATGCCGCTTCTGCGGGTGACGGAGCTGTCCATTACCCCTGAAGCAGAAGGGTTCCAGAGGCTGACTCTGGAGTTACAAATCTACGGACGAGGAGAATAGGCACGGGCTTCTTGCTGCGAAGCGTTATTTCTCGTAGAATGGGCGGTATCTTCTTCCCTTCTTACTTTTGCGACAACGTCATTCGCGTCCACAACTCCAGAAAGCCCAGGAAAAGCGTCCCCGTATCAATGAACAGATTCGCGTGCCGGAAGTGATGCTCATCGCCGATGATGGCGCCACGGAGGTTTTGCAGACGAGCGTGGCACTAGAGCGCGCAAAAGCCCAGGAGATGGACCTCATAGAAGTATCGCCCAAGGCTGTACCACCGGTAGTGAAGATCGGCGAATTCGGTCATTACCTGTATCAGCTGCAGAAAAAGGAGAAAAAGCAGCGCTCGCACAGTAAGCAGGTAGAGGTGAAGATGCTCCGTTTTGGATTTAGGACCGATAAGCACGATTTAGAGCGCCTGGTAGACCGTGCCAAGGAATTCCTGGGGGATCGTGACTTGGTGAAGTTTTCCGTGCGCCTCCGCGGACGTGAGCTGGCTAATAAAGACTATGCTGTAGATAAACTGAAGGGGATTCTGGAAGCACTGAAAGACCACGCAGAGGTGGAGCAGGATGTGAAACGCCAAGGGGATCAGTTTATTGCGATTCTACGCCCGAAGCGGTAGGTCGTCTTTTGGAGCCTAACTAAGCGTTTAAGTAAGGTAGGTAAGGTATGTACGGTACGTAAGGTAGGGCCTACCTTACTTACATTACCTACCGTACATACCGTACCTAACACCCCAGACTCCACGAAAATTCATTTGCAAAAGACCTGCCATTGTCTATACTCCCCACCCGTGCCAAAGATGAAGTCCCACAGCGGCGCTAAAAAACGTGTCCGAAAGACGGGCAGCGGTCAGCTGGCGTTCAAACGCCACGGCCGTGGCCACCTGCTCCAGCAGAAGAGCAAGCGTCAGAAGAGGCTCAATCGCACGGTTGTAGCAAATACTCGTGATGTCCGCCGTTTGGATATCATGCTCCCTAACCTGTAAAACTTAGATCATGCGCGTTACCCGTGGAATTGCTCGGCACAGACGTCACAAGAAAATTCGCGCCCTCGCGAAGGGATACCGCGGCATGCGTCGCACGTCTTTCAAGAAGGCCAACGAAGCCGTAGTTCGCGCAGGAGTAAACGCCTACCGCGATAGAAAGCTGAAGAAGCGCACGTTCCGTTCCCTCTGGATCATCCGTTTGAACGCTGCTCTGCGTGCTCAGGGAGTGAATTACTCTACATTTGCAAACGCACTTACGAAAAAGAAGCTTCTCCTGAACCGCAAGACGCTCAGCGAGCTGGCTATCCATGAGCCGATGGCTTTTGGGGCGGTGGTGAAAGAAGTGATGTAAGGGATTGGGGGTTTGGGATTAGGGATTGGTTTTTTAGATGTGCAGATTTTGAAATGTTTTCAATCACCAGAGCGGGTCTCACACCCGCTGTGTTCTATGAAAAACGAAATGTTTAACGACTCAGCGCTTCCTTTATCTGCGGAAGCATTTTCTCCGCCGCTTCTCTCCCCGCCTCAAAAAACGCCGTTGCTTTATCAAATCTATAAGGCCCATGAGGCATTTCTGGTCGAATGACTATGTCACAAGCCTTTTTACTTTCTTCTAAAGATCTATCACTCGCTTCCAAAAATTCGCGCCAGCCGGAGGGAAGGAAATGCTTGTAGGATTCTGACGATTGCGTGGTATCGGTGGCGATGATCACATCCGGATGATGGATGGATTTGAGGGTACGTGAAGGAATAGCGCCGAAGTTCAGGAGATCTACGAAGTGATCGTTCCCAATCACTACCGGGGAAAAGACAAACGGGATGGCGCTGCTGGCCATGATGGCGTCTATCACGCGGGTTTCGGGAGGGAATACGTGCAGTTCCACTTTGGCGTTGATGACGGCAGCCGCGTCTCTTTTCAGGAAATCCTGAAGTGTCACGGGTTCTTTCATGCGCCCTGCCACACACACAAAGGGTATCTTGCAATCGCCGATGGCGGCATCTCCTACGAAATCTTTGAGGTGCGTATCGAGTGATTGCTTCAGGAATCCCTGGCTCACAGATCCGCTTTCAAAGTTTGGGACGGCGATTGTCAGGAGGCTTAGTCGTTCGCAGAGAGTTCGCAGAGTAGAAGTCTTGTGCCCCAGTGCCCACAATGCCCCTACAATGGCGCCCATGCTGCTTCCGGCGATGGCATCGGGCTTGAGTCCCTCACGCTCCAAAACTTCCAGCACGCCGCCATTGGCGATGCCTTGGGCTATGCCGCCGGAAAGAACTAGCCCCCAGGTCATGATGGTTTTACTTCCACGGGCCTATTCTTCAAGTGTCCATAGAGGATTGTCATGGAGAGTAGGAACAGCAGTGAGGAAAAGGCAAAAGCCGTCTCTGTAATCAAATCACCTATAAGTGCGTATGCAGGAGCTACCTGCAGGAACAGTGTGTGAATGAGTACCGCGAAGACCTGTGCAGGGCCGATCAATAGTATAAAGAGACATACGAGCGCCATCAGAACAAAACGCACCTTGCCTCGTACTAGGTCCTTACTTCGTTTGAGTGCTTGCCTGTAAGCACTGTCTTCGTTGATGACTACCATCGGAAAGAATGTTGTGCGAAAGGCGTACCAAATGGCAGGAATAAGTAAGGGAAATAGCAAGAATATGGCGCCGCAATGCTGCAAGGATTCCAGAAGATCACTTTGAGTAGGCACTGCTTGAGTGGTCCCCGAAAGCAGGACCATCAAATCGTATATCAGCATCTGACAGGACTGATGCAGGAGAGCGAATGTGGCGGGGATGATGAAAAGAAGGCTCCAGTACAGCGTGATGCAGGTGCGAAGCACAGAGGTGAAAAATAGCGGTGTCACCAGCGGCAGAGAATCGCCTGCCACACTGTGAAACGACGTGCGCGATCTTCCGGCCTTGGATTGCACCAGGCGCTTTCCCACGAGCAGTATGCTCGCCACTCCCCACATGCTGATGAAAAATATCAGCAGCAGAGCGAGCAACAGGGAAAATTTGTACGGGTCGTAGAGCCCAAAGAACTTTTGCACGGATTCAGCGCCCAGAGGGTCAAAGGGATCCAACAAGCGAATCACCAGATCGGTTGCATACGATGGTATGATGAAAAACCACAGCAGCACTCCGTTTAAAGCAGGCTGCTTTTTGTAGAACTCCCAGGATTCTTTGATAGCCGAGAGGGAGGAGAACGTGAATTTTTTGGCCATGGGAATAGAAGGCTTGGAAGCTTCAGTATAGGTTTTTGTGGGGGATTTTCTAGGGTGGCTTTTTGTATGTGAGAGCCGAAAAAAAGTCAGAATATTCTGTCTAGCAATCTATTCTATTGCATAGATAAATTCATTTATATTGACTTGTCAATAATCTCGCCTATCATATTTTTATGTCTGAATTTCCTATACCAAAAGAGCGTCCAGAGCCTTCTCCTATTGGAATAGAGGTAAAGAGGATTCGTCTTGAATGGAAATTGAGCCAGAATCAATTTGCCGATTTGATAGGAGTAACTGGCAAATACATTTCAGGAATAGAACTTGGATATAAAAAACCTTCGCGTGCAACTGAGCGTTTAATTCAGAGAGTCATAGCTGCGGGGCCAAATCAAAAGCCTCCTCAGAAAGAAGAATTGAAAAAATTTAATCGATTTTCAGGGTATATGATGAGCACTCAAGAGTTTATGGCACAAGAGCTTCCTGCACAGCCTAATTCAACACAGACATTTGTCCTGACTGTAAATGGAATTTCAGAATGGTATGACCCACGTTTTCGAGAGGCAATCCTTGCAGTTCTCGAAGAAAAACCCAGAACACAATATTACTATTGCTCACCCGATGCGGCTTATTGGGATAGTGCTGACTTCGCGACTTTTCGATTAAACAGAGAGAAGACGGAGATACAAATCCACGAATGGATTGCTTCACTTACTGAGCAGCAACGTGCGCGTGTCAAACATCTGATCCTGCCAACAGCGCACTATTTTCAACTTACGACAAAAACAATCTTACGCAGATTTCCGAAAGCTTCACCTCTTGCAAGGCGAGAGTGGGGAGCACTTGAAATGCCAACGCCCCAGGGAGCAGCTCTTTTTCCTCTTGAAGATGAAGCTGTTAGTACTGCCTTCAATTGGTTAAGAAGTGTTACGAGAAAGCTTGATGTGAATATAGATGCTTCTAATGAATAAGGCATATTCTCAGTCCCAATCATAAAAACTCTTTTCTAGAATATTCTTTCTAGGAAAGAGTTTTTAAAAATTTCAAAAATCCTATTTCGTGCGCTTCACCCGAACAAACCCCGACACATCCACGGTCGTGAGTTTCTTCTCTGACTTCTGCAATAAGTCCAAAAGCAAGTTCACACCCATGGCATCGCTGGCCATATGGGAACACTGGATCATGTTCACATGGTGCTTGCGGGCTTCCTCAAGCGTCTTCTCTGTGACGTGCATGGAGAGAATAGTGCCCACTCCTGCGCGGGACTGGGACTCCAGCTGATCCTCAGGTCCATTGGTTCCTCCTGTGAATTCAGACGCCACAATCTTTCCCGGGCGGCCGGAGCCTGTGCCGTGGACGATAATTGGTGGATTGCCCTTCTTGGCGTAGTACTTGTACTCAGGAATGTCCGAGAGAGCGTTCAGGATTTCATTGAGGTCATCGAATTCTTTGCGGCAGATGTTTTCTTCTATAAATCTCCACACGAGGTTATCGGTGATGGTGTGAGCGCAAAAAGCAGGGATGCCCATGAGTTCTGCGGTGCGCTCGGTGCGGAAGAGGTTATCTGGGTGAATGGCGCGCCATACACGTTCCTGACGTGGGCGCAGCTGGGCTTCGGAGTGGTTTACGGGTACGCCGTAGCCTTTCAGGACATCTACCTGAATGGACATCATTTTATCCAAATCTGCCAGCGCCCGGCCTTCCGGGTGGTGGATGAGGATGGCATCAATCCTCTGGCCTTTTTCGCGGAGGCGATCGGCCAAAAGAATTTCGGGTGTTTCGATATCGATTCCGACCATGAGTGTTTGAATATCTTCTTCACCGGTTCCGTTCAAAATGCGGGAATCCGGGTAGGGGTTCCAGGTGCGCTCGGTATCGAAAAATTCTTTCTCTTTTCCTTCCAGCTTTTTCTCTTTGTCCTTAAATTTTTTGAGCGTTTTCTCAATGTTTTTCTTGCCGCGTGGGTCTGCGTCTATTCCTATCTGCACGGACTTTGCGAAGAGATCTTTGAGTTTCATAGGAGAGTACGGAAAAAATCAAAATGACTTCCAGAGGGTATGCATTGCACACGGGAAGTCAAAGAGATTTACGGGTCTTTTGCCTGAGCTCTGCTTTACTTTTTCCCTGAAACGTAGTGTGAGAGTCCTTTGAACCCGAGCTTTGGGTGACGCACACAAAAGATTACGGCATCTTTCAGGGCACCTGGCCCTGAGGATTTCCCACTCCCGGAGCGCTGAA
Source organism: uncultured Candidatus Peribacteria bacterium (assembly GCA_964628805.1). Classification (GTDB taxonomy): domain Bacteria; phylum Patescibacteriota; class Gracilibacteria; order Peribacterales; family Peribacteraceae; genus CAZVOK01. The sequence goes on from CAZVOK010000002.1 coordinate 81,869, forward strand.
AGAACTTTCGGATCATGCCGGCAATTTGTTCCACGATCGCCTTTTCAGTCTGCACGCGCAGTTTTCCGGAAGGTGCTTCTTTCAAGAGCAGATCGAAACAACGGAGCCTGTCCCCGAGCCCTCTGCCGTACTCATCGTTTTTCGCAGAGGCCGCATGCACGTGTACACGGAAACTTCCAAGTTCTTCTGGAAGAAAGCACCAGTCAGTCTTTAGTAAGCACCGCACCCAGTATTCCATGTCTAAGCCTTGAGGCATGGTTTCATTGAACGGTCCTACACGTTGGATGAGTGTGCGTCGCAGCATCACAAAGCTCGGCTCGCCGATGATATTGGGGCGAAGTCCTTTTTTGATCCAGTCTGCCAGGTACTTTAATCCATCCTGATTGCCCGGGAGAAACGGGTCTTTCCGGAGCATTTGTACTTCGTCGTACACAGGTTCTTTTTGTTTCACAAACTCCTGCTCTCCTTCCAAAAGATACCGGTGATTCGCCGCTGTAAACCCGATGCGCGCATCTTTCTCCAGCACAGCCAGACTTTTTTCCAGGTAAGTATTTTCCCACAGGTCATCCTGAAACAAAAACTGCACGAAAGGATCCGTGGCATGTTTCACACACGCATTCCAATTGCCGCCAATGCCGAGCTTTTGTTCGCTTCTTTGAAACTTTATTCGAGTGTCGGACAGAAAGGGCCGCACAATTTCTTCTACATTTGCATTCGATGCATCGTCATGAATAAACATCGTCCAGCGATCATTCGTCTGTGCCAACACGCATTCAATCGCCTCTCGAAGGTGAACCGGGTTTGGCTCGTAGGTGGGGATGAGGATGGAGACGAGAGGGGCGGACATGAGGGAATTATAGTGACTCTACTACTTAGGTCCTATTGCTGAAGAGAATGATGAGTTTTGGAAACAAAAGTATGTCACCCTGAGGTGGCCCGCCGTCAGAGAATATGCTTCGTGGCCCAGCTGACTCATACTTGTTTTTGCGATTGCTCAATCATCCCTCTCTAATCGAGGGCTGGGCACCTCAGCATGACAAAAAGGAAAGTAATACAGCGGGCCCACGAAGGGCGACATACGATCTCTCTGCAATAATTACAAAACCACCTTCACATCCACCACTGTCACCCCCGTATCACTCACCAACACCGGATTGAAATCCAGTTCTTTGATCGCTGTGCACTCGGTAATCATCTGTGACACTTTGCAGAGGAGCGATGCGAGCGCATCAATATCTGACTGTGGCTTTCCACGCATTCCCAGGAGGAGCTTCCAAGATTTCAATTCCTCAAGCATCGCGTATGAATCTTTTGAGGTAATGGGTGCGATACGGAAAGAGGTGTCTGCGAAGAGTTCCGTGTAAATGCCGCCGAGTCCTACCATCAGGAGCGGACCAAAAGACGGATCGCGCACGGCTCCTACGATGAATTCGTTTCCCGGTGGCAGAAGCTTCTGTAGAAGCACGCCCTTGAGATCTGCTGTAGGAGACTTGGCTGATACGGTAGAAAGGATTTCCGTAAATGCTGTTGCAATCTCTTCTGTATTCTTCAAGTTCGCACGCACACCGCCTACATCGGTCTTGTGCAAAATATCCGGCGAGCTGATCTTCGCGATGAGTGGGAAGCCGAGTTCAGTGGCAAGTGTTTTCGCTTCTTCTACAGTCTTCGCGAGCGCTTGCTTGGGTAGCGGCAGATCGTACAGAGCGAGGAGTTTCTGTGAGTCATCTTCGTTCAAAAGTCCTTTTGCATGTTGAAGTAACGCTTTTGCGGACTCTCTGCGAGTGTTGTTGGAAGGAGAAACAGTACTGACATCTGGTACTTCTTTTTTCTCTTTCAACATCGCGAGGGCAGCTACTGCGCGCTCCGGTGTATCGAAACAGGGGATGCCTTTTTGCCTGAGAATACTGACTCCGGCAGTGACGCTCTGTCCGCCCACAAAACTTACGGTGACAGGCAGGAGCGGGTGTCTCTGTGCAGAGTCGCAGATGACTTTGGCAATGTCTTCTACGGGCGTCATCACTTGTGGCGTGAGGAGCACTACCACTCCATCCACGTGCGCATCATCCATCGCAGCTTCCACGGCTGCTGCGTAGCGATCTGCTCCGGCATCTCCGAGTACGTCGATTGGGTTATGAACACTTGCAGCAGGAGGCAGAACTTTTTTCAAATTTTCTTCGCCTTCCTGCGTGAGCGATGGAAGCACCAGTCCAGACTTTTCTGCCTTATCCGTAGCCAAAATTCCAGGCCCTCCGGCATTGGTGATCACGGCGATCTGAGGAGAGACAAGTGCGGGCTGAGTTTGCAGTACCGAGAGCATATCCAGGAATTCCTCCGTAGTTTTTGCTCGGTGAATGCCACTCTGAATGCAGGCTGCTTCTATGGCAGCATCGGACCCTGCGAGTGCTCCTGTGTGAGAAGACACTGCTCTTTGCCCGTACGATGTCGTACCGGACTTGATGAGCACGATGTGCTTAGACTGACTGATGCGCTTCGCGAGGTTCAGGAATCTCTGCCCGTCCGTGATGCTCTCCAAGTACAACCCAATGACGTGTGTAGCTTCATCCTGCTCACATGCTTCCAGGAAATCACACTCATTCATCACGGCCTTGTTTCCCATGCTAATCACCAGCGAGAAACCCAGCTGTAGCGTGTCTGCTTGATCCAGCAGAGCCACGGCCAGTGCACCGGACTGACTCAGGAGGGCGATGTGACCAGGAAGGGGAAGGCTCTTGGCGAACGAGGCATTCATTCCAATGCTTGGACGCAGAACCCCCAAGCAGTTTGGTCCGATGAGTTGAATGGAATACTTCGTCGCAATGTCTTTGAGCTTTGCTTCACGAGCTTTTCCTTCGTCTGTGCCTATTTCTCCAAACCCTGCGGAGATGATTACGACTGTTTTAATTCCTTTCTGGCCGCATTCTTCCAGTACTCCTTCTACCGTAGCGGCCGGAGTTACAATTACAGCCATGTCTGGAGCAGAAGGGACTTCAGTGATCGACTTATAAGCCTTTTTTCCCAGAATATCCGAGTGTGTAGGATTCACTGGAAAGAGCTCGCCTTTGTACCCCTGCGTGAGCAGATTCTTGAAGATATCGTGGCCTACTTTCCCGGGCTGGGAAGAGGCTCCTATGACAGCTATAGATGTGGGGTTCAAGAAGGTCATTTTCCTTATAGTATAGCGGAATTTGGGGATTTTTGCCATTGGTGTTTTAAGGTCCATTTTGCGCTTTATATCGATATTTTCTGTCTGGGAGCGGGTGTCCCACCCGCGGTCGTTCAAGAACAATGACACCGGATGTAGCTCAAGGTCGGTACTTTCTTTTGGCTATCCGACTTCGCCCTTCATTCTTTCTTGACCTTGAAGAAGGCTACGCCGGGCAAAAAACAAACACATACAAAACATCCCCCTCCAGGCGGGAGGGGTTAGGGGAGGGGGTCCACTACTCCTAGAAATTGAGTACAGACAAAATTCCCCGGCCTCCGATACAAAGGGGGGCCGGAAGGTCCGAGTGATTGGTAGCCTCACTCGAGGACGCAGGGCTGCCGGACCCCGCAGTCGGTGGTCATCGCCTGGCCGCCCGGCGTGCCAGTGGTTGCCTCGACCGGGTCGTCGTTTTCTGACGTGGCGGTCGTCAGCACCGGCCCAGCCGGGTGCTTGGGAACTTCGAAGCTCACAGGGTCGCCCTTGGGCACCCCCGGGTCACACCCGTTCTGCGCCGGTTTCGGCCTGGGTTTCATGCTCACGAGAAGCCTCCTTATCACTCGGATTCCCACCCCCACACAGGCCCGCGAAAGCAGGCAAGGGGCAGGAGACGAGCGACAGCTAAAAAGAGCGAAGTTTGCGCAGTGTAAAAGGAAATGTACGGGAGTCAACTGTTTCAATCTGCTCCTTCATAGAAAACCTCTTCTTTTGGTTTCTGATCCTGAAAATTACCATCATGGTGAGTTGTAAATTCATCGAGTCTTTGACGGATAGAACGCCAACTTACATCACGTTCTCCTCTCGGAATTCTTATTCCCAGCGATCTAAATAGCTCTAAGAAGGGAAAGGCATCAGGGTCTGCTTTTGCTTCTTCGGCTTGCTGTACTAGTACAATCAATCCTACTAAATCAGTTTTATTCATAGAAAATACCAAACCAGCTTTTTTGCGTACCGTTTGCATTGCATCTCTTAAATTTCCTGAAACTGTTTCAGCTGATTTCTGTACATCAACAACAGGAGCCGCAGTTGTTAACTCAACGCGAGGAGTAATTCCTTCGGAAGCAAGCATCATAGAGCGCACGCATTCTAAGGATTTTCAAGAGGATTCCCACAAATTGGCTCATTCACGTACATATTTCCTCTGCAGCTACAGGAAATAATGATCCATTCGTTCCCGGTTTATTCTCCTGTAGAATACCCGCCATGTCCTCCTTGCAGATCATCTACGCCTCCACTTCGGGTCACACGGAGTATGTAGTGCAGGAGTGTGTAAAGGCATGGAAGGAAGAACTTCCAGATGCGTCCATTACCGTGAAAAAGGCTGAAGAATGTAGTGCGGAAGATTTGCTGAAGGGTGATGTGTTGGTTCTTGCTGCCGGCAGTTGGAACACGGGAAGCATTGAGGGGCAACTGAGCCCGCACATGTTTGTGCTTCTGGTGGATAAAGCGAAAGATATTGATTTGAAAGGAAAGAAAGTGGCGGTTATCGGGCTTGGGGATCATCGGTACTTCTACACGTGCAAAGCGGCAGATCACCTGATGGAGTTTGTAAGATCTCACGGCGGAACCTTGATGGAGCCAGAGCTGCGGATTGTGAATGAACCTTATGGCCAGGAGGAAGCAGTGCGTTCTTGGTGCCAGACTATTTGTAAGGGATTGGGGATTGGGGGTTAGGGATTGGGTTACACTACTTCTCGTTCCCAATCCCCAATCTCCAATCACTAATCCCTAACCCCTTCTCCCTTACTCTCTACTCTCCCACCCGCACTCCCGTGTCCCGAGTATCCCTCAAAATCGTCGGCTCCTCCGGGCAGGGAATCAATTCCATTGGAGAAATCCTGGCGAAGGGCTTCAAGCGCGGAGGGTACTGTGTATTCGGCTACCGCGAGTATCCCTCGCTCATCAAGGGCGGGCATGCGAGCTATCAGCTGGATATTTCCCCGGTGAAGGTGGAGAGCACGGAGCTCTTTGTGAACATCATCATCGCCCTGAATCACCACGGACTGGAGCTCAATATTCCGGAGCTGAAAGAGGGAGGACTCCTGGTGCACATCACCCCGAACTGGACCTTTCCGGAGAAAGAAAAAAAGATGCTGGAAGAGAAGAAAATTACCGTGGTGTATTTCCCTGTGTTCGATCTCCTGAATAAACTGGGCGCGAAGCCCATCTTGGCGAATGTGCTCCTTACATCGTTCACGTGGGCTGCGTGTGGTCAGGATAAAGAGCAATTGAAGTTGCTGGTGGGAGAGAAATTTGCGAAGAAGAAAGCGCTCCTGGATATGAACATGGCGTGCATCGAAGAAGGTTTTGCTTTCCATGCAGAGCAGAAAGTGAAGGTAGAGATGCCGGCACCAAATCCGGAATGGAAAGATGATCTGCTTATCACCGGAAGTCAGGCGATGGGCCTCGGAACCGTTCATGCAGGCGTGCGCTTGTACGCAGGGTATCCCATGACACCCAGCAGTCCACTCCTGTCGTACATCGCGGATCTGCAGAACAGCACGCACATGGTCATCAAGCAGGCTGAGGACGAGATTACTGCGGCACAAATGGTGAGCGGAGCGATGTTCATGGGGACGCGCGCACTCACGGGAACATCCGGTGGAGGGTTTGATTTGATGAGCGAGACGCTTTCAATGAATGCCATCATCGAGAATCCAACGGTGTTTGTTCTAGCCCAGAGACCAGGACCAGCTACAGGGCTTCCGACCTGGACAGGGCAGGGAGATCTCCTCATGGCGATTCACACGGCGCACGGAGAATTCGCCCGCTGCGTGCTAAGTGTGAGCAACAGTCAGGATGCGTTTGATCTGATGCCTATTGCCTTCAACTTGGCAGAGAAGTATCAGATCAGTGTGATTGTGCTCACCGATAAGCAGATTGCCGAAGCGCTCTACACGCAGCGTCCGTACGATCAATCGACTGCCACCATCGAGCGCCATATCGTGACTGATCCTGTGGAATTGAAAGCTCTGAAATCTAGTGACCGATACAATCCCGATGTACTCGATGGAATTTCTCCTCGCTGGCTTCCAGGAACAGAGTCTGCTACGTACGCAGGTCAAGGAGATGAGCACAGTCCGGATGGAACCGTGGATGAGTCTGCAAAAAATGCCGTGGAGCAAATGGAAAAGAGAATGAAGAAGATGGAGGCACTGAAGCGAGATCTGCCAGAGCCGGAACTTCTGGGTACAGAAGATTGTGATGTGCTGCTCGTGGGTTGGGGTAGTACCAAGAGCGTCATCATGGACGTACTCAAGTCTCAAGACTCACGTCTCGCGTCTCAAAAAATCGGTTACTTGCACTACTCCTATCTGTGGCCTTTAAAGACAGAGAAGCTCCAGATACTTGCAAAAAAATCCAAGAGAGTGATTCTCATCGAACAGAATTTTCAGGGACAACTGGGCATGCTTATCCGCCAGGAATGCGGACTTCATATTGAGTCGAAAATTCTGAAGTATGATGGTCGGCCATTTTTCTATGATGAACTGGTGCAACTGCTGTCTGATCAATTGAACGCTTCGACGAAGAAGAAAGTAGCGAAGACTTCTAAGAAAAAAGATGTTCAGCAAGATCTTCCCCTCAGTAACGAACCTCGCTCATGACCTCCATCCCACTCTCCATCGGCGGCACTCCTTCCATGAAGGACTACCACAGTGAAAATAAATGCACATGGTGTGATGGCTGTGGAGACTACGGTATTTGGACTGCCACCAAGCGTGCGCTGGTGGAACTGGGCATCCAGCCTTGGCAGGTGCTCCTCTGCTACGACGTCGGCTGCCACGGCAACGGGTCCGATAAATTGCAAGGTTACCGATTCCACGGCCTCCACGGACGCGTGTTGCCTTTTGCTGCAGGGGCAAAGCTTGCGAATATGAAGATGCCCGTAGTGGCCTTTGGCGGAGACGGCGCCAGTTTTTCCGAAGGTGTGGGTCACCTGGTACATGCCGTGCGAAGCAACTATCCTATTGCGTTTGTTTTACATAACAACGCGAACTACGGGCTCACCACCGGCCAGGCGAGTTCCCTCACGTGGCAGGGTCAACCCATGAACACAGCGCCCAATGGCATTGCGGAGCAGACACTGCCTTCCATGGATTTCATTTTCTCTCTGCAGCCAACATTCGTGGCACGAGGATTTTCCGGAAACATCGGACAGATGAAGGAGATTTTCAAGGCCGCTATTCAACACAATGGGTTTGCCTTTGTAGATATTCTCCAGGCTTGTCCCACCTACAATCACTTCGCCACGCACGAATACCTCACGAACAAAGTGTACGATGCGAATACAGAAGGACATGATCCGAAGAATTTCGAAAAAGCACGTGCCTTGGCTGTGAATACCTCAGAGAGAATCGCCACTGGAATCCTGTATCAAGATGAACAGACGCCGAGTTTTTACGATCGATTGGTGCCGAGGCAGGGAGTGGGGACTACGTGTGTGGAAGAGGTGAAATTGATGGATGTGAGTGGGTTGTGGAAGGAGTTTGTGTAAATAAGATAATAATTTTGTCACCCTGAGTAGCCTCGCTGCACTGTGCTTCGATACGGCCTCCGCTGCGGCTGTGGGCAACGATGCATGACAAAGCGAGGCGTATCGAAGGGCGGCAAAATTATGATGGCCACTTCACCCACCCCCTTTTCATCGCTCAAAAATCCTCTACAGCGCACAAGAAGCCACTTCACCTGTCCTTTCACCTTGCTCTTAGCCAATTTTTTGGAAGAATACCGCGACTTTTGTTCTTTGACATATTTTCCTCCTATCCACCCTCGTTTCCAAGACAAGGGCAGCGTGGCTTTCGGGCCTTGCTGGAACCATTTTTAACCCGCACAAACGTTCGCAGGGGAGTGCGAACGAGAGTGTGATGGGAGGACGCATGACTACGCTCGTGTATCACGAGTCGCTCGTTCAGAAACAGGTGGAGCTAGTGCCCGACGAGCCCGTGAGGGTGCAGTTCATCAATTGCTACTGGGTCTTGGGGTTCACGGCTCTTATCAACGGGAAGCCAGTGAAGAGGGACACGCCTCTTCGCCTGGGGCTGGGCGCCTGGATCCTCGGAGATCCCATCGACCTCTGCCTGGGGCAACAGGTTCTGAGGGCCTTTACAGGCCAGATCACGCAACACCCCTTGGACGAGCGGAAGGCCTATGCCGTTCGCTCGTCTGCCATGGAAGTGCTCGACTGAGTGCCTCCTTCCAAGCCGCCCTCCCCGGCGGCTTGTTTCTGTATTTTCCGCTACACTGCGTCCATGCGCATCGACGTCCTCACTCTCTTTCCGGCCATGTTCGAAGGACCTCTGACAGAGAGCATTCTGCAGCGTGCGCGTGTGAAAGAGCTTCTGGATATTCACCTGCATGACATCCGTCAGTTTGCAGAAGGGGTACACAAGCAAGTAGACGATAAGCCCTACGGGGGAGGTGCCGGGATGGTGATGATGTGTGAGCCGCTCGTGAAAGCCATTGAAGCGGTCACAGCGCTCGATGCTCGCAAGCCGCATCGCATTCACTTTTCTCCTCGTGGAAAGCGTTTGAAACAATTGAAGGTGGAGACTCTGGCCAGGAAACAGAAGCGACTTCTGCTCCTCTGCGGTCACTACGAAGGAATCGATCAACGGGTGATTGATGGGTGGATCGATGAAGAAGTATCTATCGGCGATTACGTACTCACGGGAGGAGAACTTCCTGCAATGGTTTTGATAGATGCCGTGTCTCGTCACGTTCCCGGAGTACTGGGCAAAGATGAATCTGCTGCGGAAGAAAGTTTTTCCAAGTCCCTTGGTCGAAAGAAAGAATATCCGCACTACACGCGCCCGGAGGAGTTTCAGGGAAGGAAAGTGCCTCCTATTTTATTAAGCGGAAATCATGCGGAGATAGAGAAGTGGCGACGAGATCAATTGCTGTAAGATGATCAGTGATTTTCAAAAACATTTGCATAGAGAAGGTTCGGTGAGTTTTTCAGTGCGGGTGCATCCTGGAGCTTCTGCCACTCGGTTCAAGGAATTGATGAGCGATGGGACACTTAAGATAGATATTGCTGCTGCACCTGAAGATGGAAAGGCGAACGTAGCACTGAGAAAATTCCTTTCCAAAGAATTTGATGTGCCTATAGCACACGTAGAAATACTCTCTGGCGAAACAGGGAGAAAGAAAGTGGTGAGAATTACTCAGTAATTGACTGTTCCAAATCCACTTGCAGCTCCGCTGCCTCCGGATACCCCACAGATAACGTTTGATCCAAGAGGAAACTTGGGACCAAGGTGACATTCAGGCTTTGTGCCATTTGCGCCTGCGTTTGCACAGCTGCCTCACTCTGAGGGGAACTGAGACAGGCAGTAAATGCTGCTTCATCAAAGGCCGGAGCTTTTGTTTCTTTTAGCAATGCAGCTTCATTTTTTATTTCTTTCTGCGTCAGCATCACGTGCATCAGAAGTCCCTTCTGTTGTGCAGCAGCACAGTACAGAGCCTTACCCTGCAGGACGCTTTCAGGGTACTTCTGCAAAGTCAGCAAAACTATCTGCACACGCAGGTCTCCGGAATCTATAAATGGCTGAATCACTTCGGGTAGGAGCTCTTGTTGTACGTTTTTGCAGTACTCACACGAGTGGTGCGTGAAAATCGTGAGTATGTGCGGGGCATCGGATTTTCCAAGCTCCAGGATTCCTGAGCTGAGTAACCGCTCGGGCATATTGTCTACAGATGCTTGTTCAGACGAAGATGCTGCAGGTGATTCATTGCTATCGCCAAATTCCAGTTCGCTGAGAGGTGGAATGGATGAGGAAAAATCCTCGATGACACTGCTGGAACTGCCGGTTTCTGTGTCTGAAACAGGAAGCACCGATGCAGGCGTGCACGAGAGCAGGAGAAGCGAGAGGGCCAAAGGCAAGACAGCGCGTTCCATTCGGGTGCAACCATACAGGGTGCGACCGCACACCGTCAAAATGCGTGGTACAATTGGCCAATGAAACGGGTTGTTCTACTGGGCGTTCCTATTGATGCTGTGACACAGGCACAAGCTGTGGAAACGATTCAGCATTTTTTACAGACGAACAAACACCATCACGTGATGACTCCCAACAGCGAAATGCTCGTGGCATCCGCCGCATCACTATCTTTTCGTGATCTTTTGAATTGCAGTGCCTTGAATCTTCCAGACAGTGCAGGACTCCTGTGGGCTGCAAAAAAAACCGGTCAGCATCTTCCCGAACGTGTCACTGGTGTAGATACCGTGCAGGCCCTCTGCAAAGTTCTTCCTGCAACGCACTCGGTGTTTTTACTGGGTGCGGGACCAGGGATTGCCGCAAAGGCTGCAGACGTACTGCGCCGGAGGAATCCGGCACTCGTTATTGCCGGTACGTACGAAGGATCACCTAAGCCGGAGGAAGCAAAAGAAATTATTGCACGGATCCATGAAGCGAAGCCTCATCTGCTTTTGGTCGCATTTGGTGCTCCTGCTCAAGACGAGTGGATCGATGCGCACCTAAAAAAACTCCCAAGCGTGAGAGTGGCCATGGGAGTAGGGGGAACTTTTGATTTCCTGGCAGGTATACAAAAGCGATCGCCGATTCTGTTTCAGAAATTGGGGCTCGAATGGCTCTGGAGATTTGTACAGGAACCTACGCGCGCACGAAGAATGTGGAATGCGGTCATTGTGTTTCCGCGGTTGATCAGAAAATACGGAAAAGAAGAGCCGAGGGATGAAAGATCAAATAATAATATTCAAAGATCAAACTAAAGCGAAAAGTTCAATAATTAATCCAAAAAAGTTTTATCTTTTAGTTTTATTCTTTGCTTTGATCTTTGCATATTGATGATTTAGTTATTCACCCCGCAGTGGTTCTACCTTAGACACATACCACTCTTTCTCGCCTTTCTTCAGTTTCGCGAGCTTGGGACCATCGTCTGTTTCTACCAGGTAATCACGCTCTTTCTCTGTTTCACGCAGGAGCACCGAGTCTTTCACGTTCTCCTCTTCCAAAAGTAGGTACACCGCTAAGTCAGGCTTTTCTGTGAGGGCTGCAGCCATATTGAGCGTTGCACGGGCCAACCCTGCGGCCATTACTACTACTATCGCACTTGCGGCAAGAGTCCACAGGAGTGTGTGGTGTAAGCGCAGATTGCGGATGAAGTTCGTGTGCATTTCTAAACATTATAGCAAATTTCAGAATTCTGCGCTAGATTTCTTCCAACATGAGTGTTCTGGTTTTGCTTCGCCACGGCCAATCCCAGTGGAATCTGGAAAACCGCTTTACAGGCTGGACCGACGTGCCTTTGAGCGAACAAGGCCAAAAAGACGCAGAAACGGTGGCAGGACACCTAAAAGACCTTCATTTCGATGTGGCTTTTACATCTAGATTGAAGCGAGCTCAGCAGACCTTGGATGCTGTCTTGAAGGGTATCTGTCAAAGCGATTTGGAGGTGACAGAAGACTCCGCCTTAAACGAACGTCACTACGGAGACTTGCAGGGGCTGAATAAAGCGGAAACCGCGGAGAAGTACGGACAAGATCAAGTGAAGCTGTGGCGAAGAAGCTACGATACTCCGCCGCCCGGAGGAGAGAGCATGGCGGACTGTGAGAAGCGCACGAAGCCTTTTTTCATTCAGTACATTCTGCCGCACATTCACGAGGGCAAAAATGTGATCGTGGCTGCCCATGGGAATAGTCTTCGACCGATTATGAAGTATTTGGAACTGCTGACTCCGGAAGTGGCAGGGAGTATGGAAATCGGACTGTGTACTCCTTATGTGTATACTTTTGAAGGAGAGAAGATGGTGAAGAAGGAGATTCGGGAGATTCCGGGGATTGTGACGGTGGGGGGATCAACAACGAAGAAATAAGCCATTAAATCATTAATTTGACAAAATTAAATTAATTAATCATAATATTATATGTCCATCTACTCTTTTTGAAAGGCCGACCATGTACGTTGACCGTTCCCCAGTTCCGAACTCCAAGACTGCTGGGGTGATCGTGCTGGAAGAGGGCGACAAGCCCTACGACGTTGACCGGATCATGATGGTGGCCAAGGCCAACCGGGCTACCTCCCGGGACGGCGAGGACACGATCTACTGGATTGTCTTCGCCCATGAGCCGGAGCGGCTCTGGGACTTCACGGAGCCGACGCTCCGGAAGATGGCCAAGCAGGCCGCCTAGATGGACAACGCCGCCGCACTTCTCCACCACCGGGTGGAGAGAGCTGCGGCTTTCGAGTGCCTCATCCGAAGGTTTCTTTCAGAGATGCTGCCATGTATCCTCTCTGCCATGGACGAGATCACGTACCTCTCACCGACTTTTTACGACACTGCTGCAGGTGCTTCGGATAAGCACGTGCATTTAGTTATGATCGCCACCAAGCCCGATATCATCAAACAGGTGCCGCTCTTTAAGGAACTGAAGAAGCGAAAGCATAACGTGTACCTAGTCCACACCGGTCAGCACTACGATGAAAATCTCAGCGGAGGAATGCTCCGAGAGTTTGGTGTGGAACCGGATGTGAATCTGCACGTGCGCGGAGCGATGCATGAAGTGGTGAGTCAGATCATCGGGCGGCTGGGATTTGTGATTGGGGAGCTGAAGAAGAACGGGAAGATCGTGATTCCGTACGTTCATGGAGATACCACTACTGCCATGGCTGCAGCGAATGCCGGGTACTGTCATGGATTCGCTTCAGTGCACGTGGAGGCGGGCATCCGCACGCTCACGCCTGCGTACTCGCAGTTTCCCTTGGAAGATGGCACCTTCAATCCGCAGCGTTGGTACAGCTTCCTGCAGGTGCAGGCTAACTGGGAACGTGGCAGCTTGGAGCCGTACCCGGAGCAGTTCAATACGCGCTGCAGCGAAGCGGCCTCCGGTATTCACTTGGCACCGGTGGAGCTGGATAAAGAATTTCTTTTGAGCGAGGGATATCCGGAAGATCGCATTTTTGTAGTAGGAAACTCTGTGGCGGATGCCACCAAAGAAGCTATTGGAAATGCAGGTGCTTCTACTATTTTTCAGAAGTATCCCGTGCTGAAAGACGGTGATTTTGTTCGCTTCTGCATTCACCGTCGTGAGAACTGTCAGTCCGAAAAACGCTTCCGCGCGATGTACGATGCTATGACGGCGTTTATACGTGAGGGAAAGAAAGTGCTTTTGATCTCACTCTTCCAAACTGAAGATGCCCTGAAGCGATACGGCCTGAAAGAAGAGCTGGATGAACTCGCGCTCACGCACCCAAACTTCGTGTATTCCCCCGTGTGGCCTCAGTACACCGATGTCATCGCCGCCATGCAGCGTGCGGCTGTGTGTGCCACGGATAGCGGCTCCATGCAGGAGGAGATGAACATTCTGGGAGTGCCGTGCGTGACACTTCGGTTCGGATCAGATAGAAGTGAATCTATTATGTGCGGAGGCAATATTATTGCACCGCCGGTGGATAGCACGCTCGTAAAAAACATCATCGACTTTGCTTGGAACAATCAGCAGATGAGGCTGGCCCCGAAGATTTACGGGCAGAATGTGAGTGCGGTGAGTGCGGCGTGCATTGAACAGGTGCTTATAGAGGGGGAGGTGTTTCGGGAGGAGGAGGGGAGGTTGAGGATTTAGCTCAATTTGTCATGCTGAGGTGCCCCGCCCTCGTTTATAGGGAGGTAACCGAGTGATCGACAATACAACAACGAGTCAGCGGGGCCACGAAGCATATTCTCTCATGGCGGGCCACCTCAGGGTGACATGCTTAGTTTTAAGCTGCATACTTCCTCCGTGCTTTCCCTCCTCCGCGAACGGCTCACGCTCTTATTACTTATTCTCCTGCCGTTCCACGCGTTCCTGGTTACTATTCTCACAAAGATCATCGCAGGACCAAATCAGGCGCCTATCACTGCATTGTCTCTATGGAAGGAGGGATTTCTCGGATTGATTTTGATTGTTGCGATTGCTGAGATTGTTACGAGCAAGAGTCGCTTCTGGAAAATAGATTGGATTGATGGATTGATTTTAGGATTGCTGATTTCATCTGTGTTGATTGCCAGAACAACAGGGCAGAGCTTGGGTGAGTATTTGCTGGGTTTTCGGTATGACTTTGTTCCGCTGATTTCATTTTTCATTCTGCGTCGCGTCACTTGGTCGGTATGGTTCTTGAGCACGGCATTGATAGGCCTGATTTCTGCAGGTGTTGTGATTGCTTTGTACGGCATTGCGACAGTATTTCTTCCACAGAGTTTCTTCACATGGCTTGGGTATTCCGATAAACATTCGCTCTACATTCCCACGGGGCCTGTCGCTGCGTTTCAGTACATTGGAGAGTCAGGCATTCGCCGAGTGCAGAGTACGTTCAGTGGGCCGAATCAGTTTGGATTGTGGCTCCTGATTCCATGGAGTGCTGCGTTGGCCTACGTGTTTTCCAGTAGGAAGAAGCAGTGGGCGATCATGGCCTTGGTCGTCATTGGAATCGGAATTATTTTAAGTTTCTCACGATCCGCCTGGATTGCTGCAGTAGTAATTACAGTTGTCTTTGCGTACAGGAAATTTTCCAGTCGACACTTTTATCGGCTGCTTGTGGGGGGAGGGATGGTTGCGGTGCTTTCTTTGGGAATACTTTTTGCGGTAAAGCCATCGGTCATTTCACGCGCTACATCGTCCAGTGATCATCTCCGTCTGCCTCTGGAGGCAGTACAGCTGATGGTGCAGAAGCCCTTGGGAATAGGCATCGGAAAAGCTGGCCCTGCCAGTAACAGGACGAGCGATACCTGTGTGAAGCTGCCAGAGGGATCGGATGTGTCCTGGGCGAAGGATGCTCCGGGGTTGTGTGTGTTTGTGGTGGGAACACAGGTGCAGCCGGTGGATAGAACGTGCAACTGTCCGTTGCTTACAGAAAACTGGTATTTGCAGATGGGGGTGGAGTTGGGGGTGTTGGGATTTGTTCTTTTTTGTGCGTTGGTTGGAGTGGTGGGGTGGAGGCTTGCGAAACGCTTCGGGCGGGACGCGCAGGCAGGTATGCCTACGCTGGGAGACATCATCTTCTTTGGCTTTATTGGAATCTCCATCGCCGCGCTATTTCTCCACGCATGGGAAGACGCCGCTGTGGCGTACACAGTGTGGGTGCTTGTGGCGACGCAAGTGCGACGTGAGTTTCTTTAGGCTACAGAGAGCATCTGTGTACGGATGAGGTGATTCATGTTCAGTCCTGCGTAATTCTTCCTCATGGTTTTCAGGTCCTGGAGTGTCAGTCCTCTCTGGCGTAGGCGTGCTTGCAGGCGTTCTGCAATTCGATCGTCTTGCTCGGTGCCTTTCTCCATCATGTACTGGCCGATGTGAGACACGGCTGCTTCGAAGGTAGGAGTTTTATACAGCGTACGTACTCCTGCGTAGGCGGCAGTGAGGCACTTGAGGACCAGTGCATCAGTCGGCTCGCCGCCGTTGAGCACAATCAAACGGTGTACTTCTTTCCAAGCGTCTACTTCGTCACTCGTTTCGTGGTACGCATTCAAGAGATCCATTTTAGTTTGAATCTTCGGTTCCAAGAGCACGTCACATCCTTCACCTGCTTGGCCGGTGAGTGTCAGCGCCAAGTCTGTATCTCTCCAATCGCAACTGATTTCGCCGCAATCGGAGCCGGTGAAAAATTCTCGAGTCTTCACGCGTCTGTTTTTTCTGGTCACCATTTCATCGGGCACGATTCTCCAGGCGTAGATTTTTCTTTTTTCCAGCAAACAGGCCACGGCGTGCCCTGCTTCATGGTGAGCAGTAACGAACAATTTGGCCCTCGTGTCTGGTCTCCTTTTCATATGTATATTAGAGCACTTCCAAAGGTCGTTTGGAAGTACTTGCGGGCATGGTACACTCCTCTCCATGATACATCCTGGCTCTATCGTCATTTTGGACTGTGGAGGGCAATACGCCCATTTAATCGCCAATCGGGTACGTCGTTTGGGAGCCTATTCGGAGATCTGTTTGCCGGAGGTCAAGGCGAAAGATCTGGAGGGGGCCGCGGGCATCATTTTGTCCGGGGGACCCCAGAGCGTGTACGAAAAAGGCAGCCCTCAGCCAGACCCGAAGATCTTCGATCTAGGTATTCCAGTGCTCGGCATCTGTTATGGTCATCATTGGATCGCACATGCGCTGGGTGGAACAGTGTCACCGGGAACCATCAAGGAGTACGGACATGCAGATATCACGGTGATGGAGAAGAGTAGTACGATGTTCAAGGACCTTCCGGAATTTATTACTGTGTGGATGAATCACGGAGATGAGGTGACCACCCTTCCTCCAGGATTTTCAGTCGTCGCAAAATCTCAGAGCTGTCCGGTAGCAGCATTCGCCGATGAATCACGAAAGATCTTCGCGGTGCAGTTCCACTTAGAAGTCACGCATACGCAGCACGGCATGGACATGCTGGATCGCTTTGTAAAACTTTGCGACGCAACTCCGTGGTCCATCGATAACTTCTCTGATCATGTGGGAGAGCAGATGAAAAAAGAAGTGGGAGATAAAAAAGTATTTATGTTGGTGTCCGGAGGAGTGGACTCCACGGTGGCATTCACATTGCTCAATAAAGTTCTGGGTGCAGATCGAGTGCAGGGTCTCTTGGTAGACACAGGCCTCATGAGAAAAGGAGAAATACAGATGATCCAGGAGGCGTTTGCTAAGTTAGGAGTGAAGAATCTACGCGTGGAAGATGCGAGTGATGAATTTTTCAAAAATTTAGAGGGAGCCTTTGAGCCGGAACAGAAGAGAAAAATTATCGGTGAGACGTTCCTGGATGTGCAAAAGCGCGTAAGTGATGAAATGGGTTTGTCTCCAGATGCAGGCTGGTTGCTTGGTCAGGGGACCATTTACCCGGATACCATCGAGACTGGTGGTACCAAACATGCGGATCACATCAAGACGCATCACAACCGCGTGGGGGCAGTACAAAAGATGATTGAGCAGGGCCTTGTGATTGAGCCCCTGAAAGAACTCTACAAAGATGAAGTGCGACGGCTCGGAGAAGAACTCGGCCTGCCGCACGATCTCGTGTGGCGCCATCCGTTCCCAGGGCCGGGGCTTGGTGTGCGTATCCTGTGTGCCGCGTCCGAGAATCCTGTGTCCATCATCGATCCCGAAATCGCGAAGCGAGCTAAGGAAGGAATTCCAGGGCCTCATGCTGCTCTGCCCGTGCAATCTGTAGGCGTGCAGGGCGATGGGAGAACGTACAGACACGCAGTCGCATTATTTTCTCGCCATCCTTCGCAGATCACTCCAGGAGATTTGTCCCTTGCTACAAGCATCCCAAATGCGATCCCGGTGTATAACCGTGTGCTCCTGTGTACGTCTCACAGTGAAGTCCCCGAGTGGCACTTCACGCCTGGATATCTCACACGAGAGAGAGCTGATCTTCTGCGTGAAGCTGATGACATCGTGAATCAGGAAATCCGGAGTGCGGATTTGTACGAACAGATCTGGCAGTTCCCGGTGGTGCTGCTGCCGTTTGGTACGGGGAAGGGAGGCCAGTCGATTGTTCTCCGTCCCATTAGTTCTACCGATGCCATGACGGCGCATGCGTTTGTACTGCCGCCGGATATTTTGGAACAGATCACACGTAGGCTTTTGGACGTAGATGGCATTGATTGTGTGTTTGTGGATTTGACCAATAAGCCGCCGGCGACGATTGAGTGGGAATAAAAATTTAACATCTTTATTTCGAAAATCCACTGGCACGGTGCCAGTGGATTGCGAAGTCCGGTTGTTATTAGAGCTTCTTGAGCTGTTCTTCAGCAGGCACCGCCAGGGCATAGAAACCCTTGAAGGTGCTGCCCATCGGGGGCACGTAGCCGTTCAGTATCTGCCAGACCTCACTGGTTTCAGCGGTTTTGAACGTGTAGCAGACCAGCATCTCACCCGGTCGCAGCTGGCCCATCAGTTGATCGAAGTCGCCGGGCAGCAACTTCCGAATGAGACCCTTCTGCTTGTACTCACCGAAGAACTTGTCGATGCGAGCCGTCAACGTTTCTACGACGGTTCTCTGGTGCTGAATCATGGGGCCAGTTCGGCCAGACATGGGTCGCTCCTGTTAAAGGTCAGACTTCGCAAATGATAAAATAAACTAATTTATTAATAATAGCAAAATACGTGACCGCAAATTATGTTTCTGGTGTCGATTTCCGCATTCTGCATTCTAAATTCTACATTTTACATTTCGAAGATTTTGTCATAATTCCCCCTATCTCGTGTCTAACATCCCTACATCCTGTACTATTTAATCTCCATGACCCCTTTTCCTCAGGAGGAGGCTTCACTGCAGGCGCTCATTGCCAAGGCAAAGAACGGCGATACCGTGGCTTTTGGGGAGATCTACAATCTCTACTTTCAGCCCATTTACCGGTACACGGCCTTTCGTTTGCAGGCGGACGTGGCGGAAGACGTCGTAGCTGATATTTTCGTGAAAGCTTGGGAGAAGATTCATACGTACAACGAGCGTAAAGGCATTCCCTTTGGGGCGTGGCTTTTCCGTATTGCCCGCTACACAGTGATAGACGTGTACCGTAAAGACCGAAACTTCGAGGAAGTGCCGGAGGAAATCGCGGATCCGGATGACTGGAACAGGGCCGATAGTGCTCATAAGAGAGGGGAAATATTGCAGGTGGTGCAGGCGGCCATGAAGCAGCTCTCTCCCCGGTATCGCGATATTCTGGTGCTGTCGTACATTGCCGAATTACCGCACAAAGAGGTGGCTAGAGTGCTGAAAATGACGGAAGGAGGGGTGCGAATCCTTAAAATGCGTGCTTTACGAAAGCTGGAGAGCCATTTACCCCCGGATATTCGCAAGTAACGCTGTAACAAAAGCCCTTTCCTTCCGTTTTCACGGCTGACATGACCCCGGATTCTTCCCCGCTGGCCGCTGAAAATGACGTACCTGCACGCCTGCTTAGGGAGGCGAAGCTGAACGTGAACCCGGGAAGAACCATTCAAAAAAGCATTGCAGACAAGATTCAGCAGAGAATAGCTGCCCCGGCGTACTTTGCAGACGTACAGGAGACACTGGTTCCTCATCCTTCCAAATCTCAACTCATCTGGAGCAAGATTTCCGATCGCCTGGAACCCTCTGGAGTCGCTTCTATTTGGGAAAAAGTGCGATCCTTCCTATTTCCATCCGAGGGTACGCAAGACATTATTTGGCAGAGGATTACGAACCGTTTGGAACCTGCGTACGCACCGTCGTATTCATTTTTGCGACCAGTACGTTTGGTGACGGTCTTCGCCGTTCTTCTTTTGATCGTTCGCGCCACTCCGTCGCTCTTCTTGGCTCCTCACTCCGTGGCTAGTTCACCGGTGATTCTTCTGCCTATCGAAGGTCGAGTATCAGTACTCATCGGAGGACTGTGGCAGGAAGTACAGGGATCTGAAGTGCGTTTGCAGAAGAGTGCGCTCATCCAAACAGGAGATGACGGTGCCGCTACGTTGATCCTGCACGACGATGCTGTGCTTCGCTTAGCTGCCAACACCACCATCGCTCTGCACGATTTGTCCGATCGCCCAGAGCCTTCTGAGTACGATACCACTCTTACGCTTCACAGCGGACGCGTTTGGGGACAGGGATTCATTCCTTCTTCCACTCCAGGAGTGAGCATCAGTACCGCTGGAGGCAAAGTGCTTCTGAACGAGGGAAGCGCGTCGGTGACTTCTGAAGATAACGTAGTGACGCTCCAAGTCTTCGATCGCCACGCAGCCGTGCTCCGCGGAGATCAGCCTTCGGCACTGTCTGCCGGAGAAGAAGTAGTGATGAAAGACGCACGCATTTATCCTGCGGTGCAGATGCAGGAGTCTCTGTACGACGACGCCTGGGTGAAAGCGAATCTTAAGTCCGATGCCGTACACCGTCGCGAGATTGCCGCCTTGCAGAACGAGCGTCGCATCGCTGCAGCGGGCACACTTCCTACGTCTACGCTCTATCCGCTCAAGCGTTTGGCGGAGCAGGTGGATGTGCTGATGACATTCAATGAAACAGCAAAAATCCAAAAGAAATTGGATCACGCGAATACGCGTTTGAATGAAGCTGCAGCAATCCTAAAAGAAGGAGGTGAGGCTCAGGGTGTACTCGATGAGTATCGCACTGTAATGCTGGAGGTAGCGGCAGGCACTGGAAGCACGGCACTGCTCGCTCGTCAGGAGGTAGCAGAGGCTGCAGCACAGGTGGCTGCAGCGCTGCCGGATGATCAGAGCTACGCGCTGAAAGAAACAGTGCTGGAAACAAGTGTGGAACTCACAGAGGATAAAACACAGATCCAGTCGCAGGTGCAGGAGGTGTTGATTGCGGATCAGATCACGTCTCTCCGTGGCAAAGTGGAATCCGGAGACCTAGAAGCTGCCAGGGCTACCTTTAAGACGTTCTCTTCGAGCCTGGCTTCTACAGGATCATCACTCTTGGTGCTTTCTATGGAAGCTCGTGCAAACGCAGAGGAAGCCCTGAAGGACTTGGCATTTACCTTGGGTGAACCGGTTGATGCAGCGATCCTCATCAGTGGATATCCAGAAGGTTCCGGCACGCTGCTCTCGCAGGACACCTCTATTATCCTGAACGAAGCCCAGCGCAAAGCCTACGCCAAGCGCATCTTCGCTCGTATCTCCGTGTACGATCAGTCTCGTTCACGTACCAATCAGCTCCGCGTAGAAATCGAAGCGCTCCGCCTGCACCCACAGGAAGCGAGCATCCTGCGTGATCTTTTAAGATTACTGTCTCCAGAAGATCAGGATTTGGCACATTTTATACGAGTGGAAATGGATCGGTTGAAGAATCAGGTGAAGTAAATTCGAACATTATGTTTCTAGCGTGGCCATACTTGGCCGCGCTTTTGTGCAAATGCGCATTGTTGATTCTTGTCCCTCCTCGCAATACCGACATTATTCATATAACACCGCAGGCAAGTATGCCTGCTCTGAGGTATGAAATAATTTTTCCACCATTGACGTTCAAATGCCCAATCGCCACAATACCCACCTATGTACACTATTACAGATCTTAAGCCCGGTCGCGCAATTACTATCGATGGAGAGCCATACATCGTGGTGTCGTCTCAGTTTGGCCGCAAGAGCCAGAGCAAGGCGAACATGCAGTGTAAGCTCCGGAACCTGAAAACAGGCGCCGTGATTTCCAAGAACTTCCAGGGAAGCGAGAAAATCGAGCAAGCGGATGTGGGCTACCGCAAAGTGCAGTTCCTTTACAGCGACAACGACTCCTGCACATTCATGGATCTGCAGACGTACGATCAGTTCTCCCTCACAAAAGAATCTTTGGATGAAATGGTAGGATACCTCACAGACGGCATGGAGGTAGATGCACTCATGTACGGCGAGAACCCCATCGGCATTCAGCTGCCTGCTACGGTTATTCTGGTAGTGGCAGAGACGATCCCGGGAGTGAAAGGCGATACGGCGACGGGAGGCTCTAAGCCCGCCAAGATGACCTCCGGTATTTCGGTGAACGTGCCGCTCTTCGTAAACGAAGGCGATAAAGTGAAGGTGAATACGGAGACGGGGGAATACATGTCTAGAGCCGAGTAAGAGATATTTTAGAAAAGCTCTACCCTTGCAATTTTTATGTATATCAGTATAATATGTGCGCTGTTTTTTAAAACCCATCGGACACTAACTGGAGGACGAAATGTTGGTCTACCTTGCGGGCGTCATCGTTGCCCTTCTGGGCGCCTTGCCGATCAAGTGGTTCGACAAGATCTCCCTGGAATGGGGGTGGATCATCAAAGTCATCCTGCCGGGCCTGGGAATGTTCATCGCCTTCATTGGATTCTTCGTGTGGGTCAAAGAAACGGGCCCCCGGTACCCGTGGTAGTAAACAGCACAAGGCTGACCTCAGAGTCAGCCGATTGCGGAGGCATAGGCCTCTGCTCTTTCGGTGTAATTAGTCACTAGTTCTATTGCGCCATTCCGTAGCACTCATTGGTCGTTCTGCTCCCAATAATCGTAGATAAGACTGCATCTGTCTGTGAGACATTCTGGCAATGTTTGCCCATTCCGCTTCGTGTTTAAGGCCAGTTCTTTCTTGCCCTGGAATTGTTTCCTGTGATGTACTGAGTTCAAGAGTCTTCATAGAAGTACGGAAGAAATCTGCAGCATTCTACGAATCTGCGCGCTGCACGATATTTGATGTACTACTGAAATCGACCGTTCCTAGTTTTTTGTTTTATGCATGGGAAATACTTAGGCACTGTGAAGTGAATATTTTGGCTTCAGCAAGCCTTAAGATATTGATTTTTGGAGTAGTTCATTCACTTTCCCCGGGTTCGCCTGACCCTTGGTCTGCTTCATGATCCAGCCAACGACCGGGCCTAGGGCTGCAGCCTTTCCTGCTTTAAAGGAAGCAATGGACTCCGGATTCGCTTCTATAGCTTTCTTCACCCATTCCTCCAACGCAGAATCATCGGAAATCTGCTGCATGCCTTCTTCTTCAATAATCTGTTTGGCAGGCTTTCCTGTGAGGATCATCTTCTCCAGTACTTCTTTTCCGGCATTCCCGGAGATCTGGCCGCTTTCGATGAATGAGAGGAGGGAGAGGAGCTCTTCGGCGCTTGGCGCATCTTCCACAGTCTTATTATTCACATTCAGGAAGCCCATCATTTGAGTAAGAACCAGGCTAGAGGTGCGCTTGGCGTCTTTGGTTTTGTCGTACACGGCATCAAAGAGGGTACGCAGGTGCGGCTGATCCAGGATCATGGCGGTTTCTGGCTGAGAGAGACCCATGCCCAGGTACGTGGCTTTCAGCACACGCGGGAGAATCGGCAGATTTTTGCGGATATCTTCTACAAATTCTGCTTTCAGATCGAGCGGTGGAATATCCGGTTCCGGGAAATAGCGGTAGTCTGTGGCCGTTTCTTTATCGCGCAGTAAGCGCGTCTTTTCTTCGTCGTCCATCCAACCCACGGTGATATTTCCTTTGAGCGGACCTCCTGTTTCTTCCCAAGCCGCACGCAGGCGCTTTTCTTCGTACTGCAGAGCCTTTTCCAAAGATTTAAATGAGTTCAGGTTCTTGATCTCGCTGCGAGGATTCAGTTCTTTCGTTCCCTTTTCACGCAGAGAAATAGACGCATCAAAGCGCATCATGCCTTTGAACATGTCTGCCTCGCTGGCGCCCACTGCAATGAGGATTCTTCGGAGTTCCTCCGCAAAAGCTACAGCTTCCTGAGGAGTTCGAAGATCTGGCTCCGTCACAATTTCCATGAGTGGTGTGCCTGCACGGTTGTAGTCACAGAGCGTTACAGAGCCACGGTGGCTCAGCTTCCCGGCATCATTCTCCATGTGCAAGCGCGTAATGCCGCAGGTCTGGGTTCCTACTACCTTTCCTGCATCGTCCTTCAGGTCGTAATCCAGTGTTCCTTTGGAAGCCAAAGGGAAATCGTACTGGGAGATCTGAAACCCTGAGGGGAGATCAGGATAAAAGTAGTGTTTGCGATCGAAATGGCTCTGCAGGTTCACCGTGCAGCCGATCGCCAGGGACGCTTTTATAGCCTTCTTTAAAGCCTCTCCGTTCACCACAGGCAATGTACCCGGGTGACCCATGCACACGGGGCATACGGTGGTATTGGGGGCCTTTCCGAATGCATCGTTATCGCACCCGCAGAACATCTTGGTCTTGGTGCTCATTTGGGCGTGGACTTCTAAGCCTATAATTGCTTCTAATTCCGCCATGAGAGAAGATTAATGATTTCTGGGCTGGGCATCAATGTAGTTTGACAGCATCTGAAAGCCAAAGCATGCTCTGCGCGGTGTTTTCACACGGAGGTCCCCATGAGAGCCTTTGCCTGGCTTCGTCGTTTGCTTTCCCGCAGGATGGACTCGCGTCCAAATTTTAATCCTAGAAATCCCAGAGGAAAGCTGCCGACATGGCATCAGATCTCCATCGCCAACTGCGGCGATCATTGGTGAAATAAAAGCACCGTGCCCGCCCCTTCCAAGGGGTGGGCGTTTCTATTTTCTTGCATTCGCTAAAAGTATACGCCTACAGTGGGCCCTTATGTCTTTGGAAGCCCATGCATCAGAGGCACATAATGAAGGTCCTCATACCTTCAATACTTTATTTCCCGACAAACAATCCATTGAACAGGCACGAAACATAGCAAAAGGCGTAGCCGCTAAGATATTAATGAAGTCCACACATGATGCAGATGTGGAAGATATTGCTCAGCAAGTGATGATGAATCTGTGGCAAAAAGCACATACATTTAAAGGAAATTCATCAGTGAAAACGTGGGTATACCGTATAGCGGCAAACGAGACGAAAGCTTATTTGATTAAAATTCACAGGCCATGTCGTGCCGTAGAAGGACAACAATATTTTTCAGAAGCCCATGAAAAGGAATTGTCTGACGGCCTGCCTTCTCCTCTTGAAGAACTTATTGCAGAAGAACAGAGACATCAGATAGCAGGTTTTGTTTCCCTTCTTCATCCTTACATCCATGAATACTTTGGGGATGAAAGAACTGCTCCAGAAATTGCCGTAAAACATGGCGCTTCTGTTGCTTCTGTAAAATCTTGTATACTGCGCGAAACAGAAAAAGCCCGAAGAATTTTGGCACGATTTTTGAATGGGGGCTTCAATCCCTAGTTAACCCGATCCACAATCAGCACCCCATCCAAATGATCCGTCTCATGCTGCACTACTCGTGCTTCAAAATCTTTTAACTTTCTCTCCTGCTCCTGCCCTTTTTCATCGGTATATTTCAGGATAATTTCCTTGGAACGGGGGATCTTCAGCCACGTATTAGGCAGGCTCAGGCAGCCTTCTTCGTCGATGGCAGTTTCCTCGCTTTTCCAGGTGATTTCCGGGTTGATGAGTCCGCTCATTTGACCATTTACCGGAGCTATGCAGATGCGCAGAAGTTCGCCCACCTGAGGTGCTGCCAGCCCCACGCCATTGGCAGCTTCCATGGTGAGTGCCATGTCTTTCAGGAGCTTCAGGACCTTTTTGGTGACCTTGGGAACCTTCTCGGTTTTAGTCCGAAGCACAGGGTTATCGGCGCCGATGAGGATGGGGAGGACGGCCATACGAGAGTACTAGAGTACTGGAATACTGGAGTACTGGGGAAGAGAGGATTTGGGGACTGGCCCTCATCCCCCCCCAGTATTCTAGTACTCTAGTAATCCAGTATTCTAAAATTTATTTCTGCACCAAATTTTCCCGGAAATTCGCCTTCTTACACAAATCCTCAAACGATTTCACTTTCCCACTCTCCATCATCTTCAAAAACGCCTGCGCTAAAAGGATGGTATCTGCCAGTGCCCGGTGGCGTTCTTCTGGCAGAGGAAGATCGAATCTTTTGCTGATGACATCCAGGCTGTGGCGGAATTCTGTGGGGTAGAGGCTTTGTGATAGCTTCATCGTGCAATAACACTCAGGGAGATCGATGTAGCCCCAGCAGTATTCTTTTTCAGTGGAGAGGAATCCGTAATCAAAGTTGGCGTTGTGAGCGAGAAGGGTAGTGCCTGCGGCGAATTCCAAAAACTGTGGCAGGACGATATCGATGGTCGGCGCATTTGCCACGTCTTCCTCGCTGATCTTATTCACCTGTTTCGCTTCCCAGGGAATATCGCGCTCCGGGTTCACCATGGACGCAAAGGTCTTCTCCATATTCACCTGTCCGTTCTCGATCCTCACTCCCGCGATTTCCAAAATTCTGTGTCCTTTCTTGGGATCCAGCCCGGTTGTCTCCAGGTCAAAAATGGTGATGGGCGGTAGCGTCACGGACATGAGGAGAGGACTATAGCGGAGGAGGGTTGGGTGGCGAGTATATTTTGGTGAACTTTTTGCGATTTTCTTTAGAAAAAGGATTTAAAAGATTTAAAGGAAATAAAGGATTTAAAAGAAACTCCATTGGTCCTCTCAATCCTTTAAATCTTTTAAATCCTCAAGTGGTATAGTTTTCCTCCATGTCACCCAAACGCCTCACTGTCGATACCGTCCTCACAGAACTCCGTAAGCTCTACCATCCTCCGCGTAGTTTCCTCACTTGGACGAATCCCCTGGAGCTCACAATTGCCACAGTACTAAGTGCGCAGTGTACCGATGACCGGGTGAATATGGTGACACCTATGCTTTTCAAGAAGTACAAAAAAGCAGAGGACTTTTTGAAGGTACCTGTGGAGGAATTGGCCAAAGACATTGGCTCTATTACCTACTTCAATAGTAAAGCGAAGTACATTCAGGGCTTGTGCAGCATTCTTTTGGATAAGCATGGTGGAGAAGTCCCGAAAACCCTCGCAGAATTACGATCGTTGCCAGGTGTAGGAAGAAAAACAGCTACGATTGTTCTGTGGGCAGCTTTTGGATTGGTAGAGGGAATTCCAGTGGATACGCATGTGCTGCGGCTTGCGAATCGATTGGGATTCACGAAATCAAAAAATCCGGACAGAGTGGAGCTGGATTTACAGAAGCAGACAGATAAAAAAGATTGGCCGTACTTGAATCCACTCTTGATCAGTCATGGACGTGCGGTGTGCATTGCGCGCGATAGAAAGTGTGAGAAGTGTGTGTTTCAGAGAGAGTGTCCTTCTTCGAAGGTGATGGGACGGAAAGATTTAGCGAAAAAGACTTGAGACGAGAGATGTGAGACTTGAGTTTTTGTGTTCAGAGCAGGCGGCGGGCCGCCTGCTCTGTGTTTCCAGTCTTCTACCAGCACAGATTGTTGTGCATGGTCTCGTACTTCCCGCGGATGGTCTTGAGCGCCTCCTGGAAGCCCTGGTCCTGGTTGGCCTTGTCCACCGGCCAGCCGATGCCGGCCAGGAGGTTGCTCTGGAACATGTTGTGGAAGGGTCCTGTAGCCTTGTACAGACCACGCTCTATTGCGACTCTCTTTATGTCGTGGAGGCTGACGGTCTTGGATAGGAGCATGTAGTCCCGCCACACCGTTCTCCACACAGTTTCCCACATGTTGAGCAGAGGCGTATGGGCACCCAGTTGCCACTGGCAGTGCCTCATGAGCAGGTAGGTGAGGATGATGGTCTCCCAGTCGGTGTCTGACGGGAGTTCCAACATCTCGGCCACTTCCTTGCGGTTGCGGAGAATGTCGCCGCTCTTCCGGTCGATCTTCTTGCCGGAAAACGGGATCAGAGTAGTGGTCACGGTCAGGTCCTCGAAAAGACTGGTGTCGGGTCAACCGAAGGAGCGAATGCTCCCCCGGGCAGCCCGACGAGATGAAAAAGAACGTCAGTATATTGAACACTTTATTTGCAATTATGTCAAATCCCGAGACAAGCTCGGGCTTTGGGTTTAAACGTTAATTTGATTTATTTAGAAGGCATACGCTTCTTCTCCGTGCAGAGTTCTATCGAGTCCGTTTTCTTCCGCCACTGCGGGCTCCACGCTTATGTTCATGAAGAATTTCAGGACTCTCAGGAGGATGAATGTGACTACGAATGCGAAGGCCATAGCAATGAGTGTTCCGTATAAATTGCTCAGAAACTGCTCAGAGTTTCCTTCCAGAAGCCCGGAGAATCCGCCGATGCTTTCTGCGGCGAAGACGCCTGTGAGAAGAGATCCGACAATGCCGCCTACGCCGTGGCAGCCCCACACATCCAGGGCATCATCCCAATCCATCCACTGACGGAACTTGATGGCGAAGAAGCAGACGACTGATGCAATCATGCCAATGGGAAATGCTGCCCAGAGCTCAATGTATCCTGCTGCAGGGGTAATGGCTACGAGCCCCGCAAGAACTCCTGTGAGTGCTCCTACGACACTCGGCCTGCCGTCCATTGCCCAAGAAAGCAGTAGCCACGTGACCATCGCCATTGAGGCGGCGATGTCGGTGTTCGCGAACGCCATGGCTGCCTGTTCATTGGCTCCAAGTGCGCTTCCTGCATTGAATCCGTACCATCCAAACCACAGGAGTCCCGTGCCGAGTGCCACGTAGGGAATATTATGCGGCAGGTGCTCTGTGTTCGCTCTCTTTCCAAGCACAAAGACCGATGCGAGCGCCGCCATGCCGGCGCTGATGTGGACTACGGTTCCTCCCGCAAAGTCGATGGCGCCGAGCTTCGCAATAAATCCTCCGCCCCACACCCAGTGGGCGAGTGGTGCGTACACGAGGATGCTCCAGAGGATGATGAAGAGCAAATACGCCTTGAAGTTCATGCGCTCGGTAAAGGCTCCCGAGATGAGCGCCGGTGTAATGATGGCGAACATCATTTGGAACACGAAGAAGGCAGCGAAGGGAATATCGCCGCCGAAGGTTTCGGAGGGCGCCATGCCAATGCCGTTCATGAGTGCGTAATCGAGTCCGCCGATGAACCCGCCGATATCCGTGCCGAAGGCGAGAGAGAACGTAAGCAGTGCCCAGAGGACCGTGACGACTCCCATCGAAATGAAGCTTTGCATCATAATCGTTAAGACATTTTTGTGTTTCACAAGCCCGCCGTAAAAGAAGGCAAGGCCCGGGGTCATGATGGCCACCAATGCGGCGGACATCAGGACAAAGGCGGTGTCACCAGCGTTGATCATGGGAAATGGGGGAATTGGGTAGGGGCATGGCATTCGCAAATGCCGTGCCCGCGGACTTGGGTGATGCGCAAAAACATCACCCGAAGGGAAAATTATTTACACATCGTAATACCGGAAAAATTCCGATGGACTTGGCATCTTGGACTCCTCAGCAATTTCCGCTCTTTTAACAGTGATGAAATCATCCAAGAAATCCTGCGTAAATACTCCGCCTGTGAGCAGGAAGGCGCTGTCTTTTTGCAGTGCATCGAGTGCGTCACCCAGTGACTCCGGCGTGTGTGGAATCCTGCTCAATTTCTTCTCATCCATCTGATACAAGTTCTCATCCGTAGGAGCTCCCGGATCAATTTTATTTTTCACGCCATCAAGTCCTGCAAGGAGCATTGCGGAGAAGGCGATGTAGGGGTTGGCGGCGGGGTCCGGTGAGCGGAATTCAATGCGTTTTGTTTTGGGATTATTGGAGTACATCGGAATGCGAATGGCGGCTGATCTGTTTCTGGCGGAGTAGATGAAATTCACAGGAGCCTCAAAGCCCGGGACCAATCTCTTGTAGCTGTTGGTTGTGGGATTACACAGCGCACACAGTGCTTTCGCATGTTTCAGGAGACCGCCCATGTAGTACATCGCCATCTTGCTGAGACCTGCGTATTCGTTTCCCGCGAAGAGTGTTTTGCCTCCTTTCCAGAGGCTCTGGTGCGTGTGCATGCCGGAGCCGTTATCGCCGAAGATGGGCTTGGGCATAAACGTGGCGCTCTTTCCGTACATGCGCGCCACGTTTCGTACGATGTACTTATAGCGCATCATTTTATCGGCCATGCGAAGGAGTTCATCAAATCGCAGGTCGATCTCGGCCTGCCCGCCCGTGGCTACTTCATGATGGAAGGTTTCAATGGCGATGCCGCTCTGCTCCATTATTCTTACCATCGTGGCACGGAGGTCCTGATGTTTATCGGTCGGAGCTGCAGGGAAGTAACCTTCCTTGTGGCGGATGGTATAGCCGAGGTTCGTGTCTTCTTCGCTATTCTGTCCGCAGTTCCAGGTGGCTTCTTCGCTATCTACCCGGTAGTGCGCTTTGCCCGGATGGCAGCTGTAGCTTACGTGATCGAATACGAAGAACTCCGCTTCGGGACCGAAGTAGGCTTTGTCTGCGACGTTGCTTTTCTTCAGGTAATCCAGCGCGCGTTTGGCGATGGTTCGCGGACTTCTAGGGTATGGTTTTCTGGAGAGAGGATCTACAACATCACACAGCACGGAGAGCGTTGGTTCTCCCATGAAGGGATCCACGATGGCGGTATCGGGATCGGGAATCAGAAGCATGTCCGACTCATGAATTTGCTGGAAGCCGCGGATGCTGGAGCCATCGAAACCGGCACCGTCTTCCAGGACTCCCGCGAGCTCATGGATGGGTTTACTAGTGTGCTGCAGCGTTCCCGGAACATCCACAAACGTGAGATCCAGCATGGTGCATTTGTTTTCTTTCGCGAATGCCAATACTTCTTTTGCGTTCATACAAAATAGAGAGGGAAAGAAATGAAAATCACACTCTTTGTACTGAGAAGTAAGGCATTGCTACAAGCTCCTTGTGACGACATATTTTTTCCTGTTCATTTTCCAAACAACACTTTAGGCTATACACTGATTCGCTGAGCGTTGCGGCTGAGGCACCACCGCAATGAATAGATTTTTCCTCCCGCGTTCACTCTCGTTACACGTTGCATCCTCCTACTCTTATGGCAAAAGATTTGATTCACATTCTCCAGGCAGCAGGACTTTCCTCCGAAGAAGCAGAGCTCTACATTAAAGGACTGGAGCTGGGATCTGTCCCTGCATCCACCTACGCGAAAGTTACTGGGTTCAATCGCATCACCACGTACAACATGTTGGAATCGATGGTGGAAAGAGGATTGGCAACCAGTGTGAAACGCGAGCGCAGTAAGTTCTACGAGCCGGTGTCTCCGGAGTCTTTAGCTGTAGAAGTGCGCAAGAACGCTGAGGCACTGGAGCGTTCACTTCCGGAATTGCGATCACTCCGGGGAGCAGAGTACCGCAAGCCGCACGTGAAATTCTTTGAAGGGTGGGATGGAGTGAGGCGTGTGTATGAAGATACGCTCACTGCAAAGTCCGAAATCCTGAACTTTGCAAACTCGCTGGCAGTGCGTCAGTTTTGGCCTACCTATGACGATGAATATGTAGCCGAACGCGTGAAGCGTAAGATCCGTCTGCGCGGTATTGCGCCTGATGATGACACGGGGAGGCGCGTGCAAGGAGAGGATAAAAAGAAGTACCGCGAAATACGTTTGGTTCCCGCCAAGCAGTTCGATTTCCAAAACGAAATCAATATCTACGACCACAAGATGGCCATCTGCTCGTTTCCCACAAAGTCCGAGCAGGACATCTTCGGTGTTATCATCGAAAGCCAGGAAGTAGCCAAGGCACAGCGTCAGATCTTTGAGCTGGCGTGGAACAGTGCGGGGGAGAGAAGGAGAGGGCTCTTTGGATAAGTTGAAAATTGAGAATGGAAAATTGAAAATGCTGACACTTATTCTCAATCCTCAATTTTCCATTCTCAATTGCTTCGCATCACAAAGCCTTAAAAAAGAAAGACATTCCAAAGGATTTTTTCAGACACCTGCGTAGAATGAGGTACGCAGCGCCTCGATTTCTTCCCGAGGCCGATCTTTTTTCTGTCATCCTTATGGCTAGAGTACGTCCTTCTTTTACTCATACGTTGCCGCAGAAAGTTGCTGGCATCAGTGTTATTGTTGCCTGCGTGATGTCTGTAGGCTTGCAGCTTCCCGGTGTGTCACACACGTCTGTGGGAAATCTGCTGAGTGAACCTGCGGATGCCAGAACGGCGCCTACTGCCGCCAATTTACTCTCTGCGTCCAAGGCTCAGAAGTCCACCGCTACCGGAGGACTCATGCAGAAAGTCTTTAAGCGGTTCAAGCCTGCACGTGCCACGTACCTGGAAGAACAGAAGAAGCAGGAAACTTCCGTGCGAGGCGATAACAAACAAGGTATTTATCTTTCCGGTACCAGCATGGGCCGAGAAGAATTTTTGGATGAGAAGATCGATAGTCTCTTGGCCGCAGGAGGAACCACTATCATCTTCGATGCAAAAGGCGGCATCGTGTTTTTCGATACGACTTCCACCCTGGCAGAGCAGTGGGGAGTGGAGAAAATCTACTACAGCCTTCCGGAGGTGCTGAAGAAGTTGAAAGACAAAGGCCTCTACACCATGGCGCGTTTTGTGGCGGTGAAAGATGAGAACCTCATCAATAAAAAGCCGGAATTCAGTGTGAAGCATCCTAAAACCGGTCGCCTGATGATCAACGGCTGGATTGACCCGGCAAACCCTGATGCCGTGGAATACAACAAGCAAGTCATCTGCGATTTGGCTGCAGCCGGTATCGATGAAGTGAACTTGGACTACATCCGCTTCTCCACCGCAAACTTCGGCGAGCTGAAAGTATTCTCTGGAAAGGAGAAGGCTGACAAAGTGGAAGTGTTTGTGAAGGCTGCTCGCGAGGCGATTGATGCCTGTGGCCCCAAGACGAAGCTTGGTCTCAGTACGTACGCCATCCTGGGGTGGAATTATCCGGTGAACCTGGAAACCCTCGGCCAGGACTTCGTGCGCTTTGCGCCACTTGTGGATGTTATTTCTCCCATGGCCTACCCGGCCACGTTCACATCTCCTGAGTACTACACTCCCGGCAAGAACCCCGGCAGCCGCAGCTACTGGCTCGTGTACCGCACGCTCACAGGGTACACAGAACTCCTGGGCGAGGAACACAAGCACAAGATCCGCCCGTGGATCCAAGGCTACAGCGTGTCGGCTCAGGACGTGAAAGATCAGATCAAAGCCGTGTACGATGCAGGCTACTGCGGATTCACCGTGTGGAACGCCGGCAACAACTACACCCAGACCTTTGCGGCGATGAAGGGAATGCCGGAGAAACCGGAGAGATGTAAGGATTGAGGTTTTAGAAAAATTTTCACCCCGAGAGCGCGTTTTCTACGCGCGGTTGGCGAAGAATAATAGGGTTATAATTCAATTTCTAAATCCGATACATCCCATCGCCCCGATGCAGATGACCACGGATAATCCAAGGGCAATCCGCCGCGCGATGGATTGGTATGAATGTATTCTTTAGCTTTTTGAGGACTATCCGGATAGGTAACAAAATATCTTTTTTGCCACATTGGTCCGAGACCGATATTGAAACTCACAGCTCTTTTGTAGGCATGCAGTACTTTTGCCACAGTCCCTGGAGCTGGGACTTTTATAAGAAAATGGCAATGATCAGGCATAATAGTAAAAGCGTACAAAAAGAAAGGCATGTGATTTTGGACGGCATACAATGTCTCGATAGCAGTTCGCGCATATGCATCATTTTTGAAGATCTGCTCTCGATTTTTTACATTTGTAGTGACATGCATGATCCGATCGTTGATAAAAGGATGTCTTTGGCTCATGGAAGCATTGTGGAGCAACCGCGCGTAGAAAACGCGCTTTCAGAGTGAGGTTTTTGGAGTAGCATTGAGTTTTACTTATATGGCTGCGGTTTTTTTAGTTCTTGTGCATCGTGGAACGGATTCTCTATCATCCCCTTATGCAGCAGTATTTAGATTTCCTCCAGACCGTCCTCGAAACCGGCCAACGTCGTGAAGATCGTACAGGCACAGGCACTTTGGGGATCTTTGGGTACCAGATGCGGTTCAATCTGCAGGAAGGGTTTCCGTTGCTGACTACGAAGAAACTACACACTCGGTCCATCTTTCATGAACTCCTGTGGTTTCTACACGGCGAGACGAGCGTGAAGTACTTGCAGGAGCGTCAGGTGACGATCTGGGACGAGTGGGCGACCAAGGAGCAGTGCGCGCGGTTTGGACGCGCGGAAGGCGAGCTGGGGCCTGTGTACGGGCATCAGTGGAGGAACTTTGGGGCGACTCTGAAGCCGGATGGCACGTATGAAAAAGACGGAGTGGATCAGATCACACGTTTGATCGATGGCCTCAAGAAGAATCCCTGGAGCCGCAGGCACATTGTGACGGGGTGGAATCCCCAAGAGGCAGACAAAGTGGCCCTGCCGCCCTGCCACACGCTATTTCAGTTCTATGTGGCGCCAGGTGTTGATGGCAAGAAACCAAAACTTAGCTGCCAGCTGTATCAGCGCAGTGCCGATATTTTCTTGGGCGTGCCCTTCAATATTGCGTCGTACAGTCTACTTACTCACATGATCGCGCAGGTGTGTGAGTACGACGTGGGAGAATTTGTGCACACGTTTGGAGACGCTCACCTCTACAGCAATCACATAGAACAAGCCAAAGAGCAGCTCTCTCGCGAGCCACGGGCACTTCCGCAGCTGAAGCTGAATCCGGAGGTGAAAGATATCTTTGCCTTTAAGTTCGAGGATATTGAGGTGGTGGGTTATGATCCGTATCCGAGTATTAAGGCGCCTATTGCTGTCTGATGGAATACTAGAGTAATAGAGTACTGGAATACTGGGGGGATGAGGATTTTGGATTTAGGTTTTTTGATCGTCTCCTAGTATTCTAGTACTCCAGTATTCCAGTACTCCAAAATGTCCATTTCCCTCATCGCCGCCGCCGACTCCAATAACACCATCGGGCTCGATGGCATGATTCCGTGGGAGCGCGTGCCTGCGGATATGAAGCATTTGAAGGATTTGTGCAGGGGGAATGTGATTATCATGGGAAGTGAGACACTACGGTCGATGATCAAGTACAAAAGCTCTCTGCTTAGTGACTGCAAAGTAGTGGTGCTGACGAGAAGCGAGGGGCAGGAATTTTTGGATCAGGGATTTGAGGTGGCTCATTCCATAGATGAGTCTTTGGAGATGGCAAAAGCTCATAATACTGCGGGGATTTATATTTTGGGCGGAGCTACCGTGTACGAACAGTCAATGGAGAAAGCAGATGCCATTTACCTCACCCGCATTCACGATGAGTTTGAGGGCGATACCTGGTTTCCGGAGATCAGTGAAGATCAGTGGGAGGAAGTGTCTCGGGAAGAGCACACAGCTGATGACAAAAATCCGTACGACTACACATTCCTGACTTATAAGAGAAAATAGCAGGTTCTTCAGCATCTAGGTTATGTTTACACAAAGCCATTTTTTCTGTGCCTCTTCTGTTCGTCTGCTTCTTTATTTGTTCTTAAGGAGTGTGGGGAGATACTTGTATCACTATGAACAACACCCCATCCACATCATCGGCAGAACTGGAACAAGTAGATGTTCCTGTAGAAAATACGGAAGCTATTCAAGTCTTCGAAGAAGCAACAGCTCGGCTTGAAGAACAGCTTAGGCTCCTTGCAGAACAAGAAGCAGCCATCATGGCTGAAGTTGCTCAGCACGTTGATGATGTAATGGCAGAAACTGAAATGGAAGAATTCTCCCAGCAACTAGCTGCGTAATCATGTCGTACGGACCGAATGCATCAGTGGCTACGGAAGAAGAACAGGCGGTTGAGCTGATCAATCGCCGCATTGAAGAGGAGAGCAAAGGCGGGTCAAAGAATGCTGAGCAGCTTGCCGCTGCGGTAGAAAAAGATATTAATCAGGTGTCAGAAGGCGTGCGAAGCCATGTATCGAAATACGTCGATGGCATCAAAAATTCTGCCAAAGGAATGAAGGCGGAGAAATTGAAGAATGGTGTCGGTGGATTGTACGACGGAAAAAATGTGAAGATTGCTACCACTACATTGCAAGTGCATAACAGTATTGAAGCGACTCTCGCACAGGTAAGTGAAACTGCGAAACATGAGGACTATCACGCAAAAGGACGTCACTTAGAGGCGTACGAGAGGGCGGAACACAGTGGTGATACTGCGGTGCAGATCGGCGGTGTAAGACTGACTGATGAGCAGCTGGTGGAAGGTTTAACGGTCGCTAAAACTGGGGATCGCTTTGTGAGCAATGAATATAAGAATCACAAACAGACGCTGGTAAACGCGGTGAATCGTGCGGGATTGAGCTTGAGTGACGTGGAAGTGGCTCTTAATGAAAAGAAAGACCTCAGGCGCATCGACGATACTTCGCGTGCTGATGCAGAGCAGCACGCGCTTGCAGCGTAGCGTCTCGAATGTCTGCCTCTGATGGTGCAGGCTCGGGTCCTATAACCTTTACAGTCATCCATTCCGGTTCTTCTAGTGGCTCAGTATCTTCTGGAAAAAGAACCAGGGGTGGGACAGCATTCCTTACGAGAGTTACTAGCTTCTGTGCTGTATGTGTCTGTTGAGCGCTCACACGTGCTGTGTCTCCCTCTGGGGTAAATGTAGGAGTATCGGAATAAGGCAGATGATTGATCATAATTTTTAAGAACGAATGAGTTCTAAAAATTCCTGCCTTGTCCGTGGGTCTTCTTTGAAAAGCCCTTTCACGTGACTCGTGGTGGCCGTGCTGTGCTCTTTCTCCACCCCACGCATGCGCATACAGAGATGGCTTGCTTCTATCACGACACCGATTCCTTTGGGTTTCAAAAACTGATCCAATGTGTCGCAGA
Organism: uncultured Candidatus Peribacteria bacterium; assembly: GCA_964628805.1. Taxonomy (GTDB): domain Bacteria; phylum Patescibacteriota; class Gracilibacteria; order Peribacterales; family Peribacteraceae; genus CAZVOK01. Next base: position 118,057 of record CAZVOK010000002.1, read on the forward strand.
TCTGCTGGCCGAGGCGTTCTTGTACTTGGAGCCTACGCGCGAACATATCGATGATGCGGGGGATTTTGCTGAGGCCCACGATGTGTGTGCCCGGGATGTACCCTACATGCACTTTTCCATAAAACGGCAGCAGATGGTGCTCGCACAGGGAATAGCATTCAATGTCTTTCACGATCACCATACCGTCGGTTTCGGACTTAAATAACGCGCCTTCCAAAATTTCTTCCGGTTTTTGTGTGTACCCCACAGTCAATTCTTTCATCAGCGCTTCGTAGCGCTCAGGGGTTTTTTGGAGCCCTTCACGATCCGGGTCTTCACCCATTGCCTGTAGGAGGGATTTCAGTTCCATAGCGCCTTAGTTTACAGGGAAATGCCTGTAGGTTCACACTCTTGATCCAGGACGCTTTCCAGGAGCTCTGCCCAGGTTTGGTTCAAAGTAGGATGCTTCTGCTCCAGATCAATCAACTCAGAGAGCGGTTTCAGTACAAACAACCGCTCGTGCATACGGGGGTGAGGCACAATCAAATTTGGATTTTCTAGAACTTCATCGCCGTACAAAAGCAGATCCAGATCGATCGTCCGTGGTCCAAAGCGAAACGGGGGAGCCTTGCCCAAGGTTCGCTCGATCTCCCGGAGAGTGACCATGATCTCTTCCATGCTGCTTGAAGTGTCCAAGACTGCTACAGCGTTCAAGAAATCCGCCTGATCCTCTACATCGCGTGCTTTGGTGCGGAACACGGACGAGAACTGAATATCAGGCCAGTGCACCTTCAAAAGTTCAGCGGTTTTTTTCAAGTTTGCTTCTGCATCGATATTGGAGCCGATTCCTAGATACACGGTCGACATCATTTCTATCAGGAAGGACGAGTGATACAGATGCTCACCTCTCGCACGCCGGGCAGAGGAGATTTGAAGACTCTGACTGTGACGGATTCCACGCTGTAAGATTCCAAAATAGCTTTCGCGATATCTTCCGCCATTGTTTCGATAAGTTTTCGTTCTGTAGTGGCAAGCTTTTGAATCGTCTGCAGGACCTCTGCATAGTTCACCGTGTCCTGTAGATCATCACTGAGGCCTGCTGCATTGGTTTTGAGGTGCATTTCCACAGTCACTCGCAGACGCTGCTCCTGGGCCCGCTCTTCGGCTGTAGTGCCGATGCGGGTCCAGAGCTCAATGTCATGCAGCGTGATGATGTCTTTCATGGGTCTTACGCTACGGTAGTAGCGGTACCAGCAGGCTTATTCAGCGCTGGAACCCCAAAGAGTTCTCTGCGCTCGGCAATAGGGCTCACTGCAAGCTTCCTCAGTAACCAGCGAGTGATGAAGACTGCTGTGAAGAGGGAGATAAAGACTCCCATGCCGAGTGTGACTGCAAATCCTTTCACAATGGACGTTCCAATGAGGAAGAGAATCAAACAAGTAATGAGCGCAGACACGTTACTATCGCGAATAGCGGGCCATGCGTACACGAAGCTCGTTTCTGTGGCGCTCTTCAGAGACTTCCCTTTGCGGAGCTCTTCTTTCATGCGCTCGAACACGAGCACATTGGCATCCACCGCCATCCCGATACTCAGGATGATTCCGGCCATACCGGCAAGTGTGAGCACGATGTAGTTATTGGTCACTAGGAGAATCGGCAGCTTGAGGATGGCGAAGAAGACTACTGCGTACAGGAAGAGCGCAATATCAGCCATGAGTCCCAGGAGGCGGTACACCAAGAGCATGTAGATCATGAGGATGATGGTGCCGATGAGCGCTGCCAGGAGAGACGTGCGAAGGGCCGTGGCTCCCAGGGTCGCTTCCACGGTGTACTGACCTACGAGGTGAATAGGAGCGGGGATGGCGCCGGTATTGAGGTCCTGGGCCAAAGCCTTTGCCTCCTGAATATTCGCACTTCCCGTGATGACAGCTGTTCCTCCGGAGATTTCCTCCTGCACCATTGGCGCAGATACCAGCTGACCTCCTACGAAGATCGCGATGCGCTTGCCTTTGTTTGCTTTGGTGAGTGCCTGGAACATCTTTGCCCCTTCGGCATCGAAGATGATCTGTACTACAGGAATGTTTGTAACAGGATCCAAAGACACTGCGGCCGAGCGGAAGTGTTTGCCGTCCAAGGCAGTATCCTTCCAACCTGTAGGGCGCAGGGAGAAGAAGAGCGTGCGCATGCCGATGGCTTCTTCCTGCTGCTTCACGTTTCCGTCCTTCAGCTGCGCGATGAGGGCATCGGCACGCTTGAGGGCGTTGGCTCCTTTGATAGTTACATCGTCGTACGTCGCCTTGTCCGGCTGCACGCTCCTGGCTTTATCGGTGCGGATGAGGTGGTAGCCGAACTGTGTTTCCACAGGATCGCTCACGGTTCCGACAGACTGACGGAAGGCCACTTCTTCGAAGGTTGGCGGCATTTCATTGCGTGTGATGGTGCCGAGGACTCCACCTGCGGCTGCGGATGGTCCATCGGACTCTGCACGAGCGAGGTCTGCAAACGGAGTACCGGAGGCAAGGCTCTGCTTCAGCTGCTTCGCGCGCTCCAGTGCCTGTTCCTTGGTGCGGGAGACCGTAGCTGCTGCGGAATTGGCTCCTTTGTAGGACACCAAGATGTGGCTCACATCTGCAGCTTCCTGTCCTTTTTCCAGGCCGCGGAGGAAGAGCAAGTGTGCGGAGCCATCTTCCATGCTCACAGACTTCAGCTCTCCTGCCTGCATCCCGCGGAGTGTGCCTGCAATGCGGGAGCTGACTTTGTCATCCAACACGGTTTGTTCTTTCAAAACGTACGATGCGCCACTCTCGGTCTTGGCGATGTAGCTGAAGGCTCTTGGAGCATCAGTCAACACGCGACCTGTTTGGAAGCGAGGACCGGTGGTTTCCACCAAGAACACCCCTGGAACCGGTTCCTGCACTTGGCCTGCGTCATCAGCCGGCACTTCTACGGAACCTTCTATGGAAACCACACGTCCTGGAGCTTGGTTCCACACATTCTCCAGTCCCTTCGGCAATTGATCCTTAAAGACTGCAGGCGATTCCTGATAACTCACGCCCAGCTGATCACCCAGGTCTTGTCCCAGGGACTTCAAGCTCGTTCCACTTTGTGTAATGCGTCTGAGAGCTGCTGCGGCTTTGTCGCGTGTTTCCTTTGTGAAAGAATCAGTAGCTTCAGTGAATTCCTCTTTGAATTCCAACTGGATGGTTTTCCCAACCACGTTGATGCATTCCTGCGTATCCACCACTCCCGGACATTCCACCAGGAGGTGCTTCTCGTTTCCTACGTAGGAAGGAGTGATAGTAGCTTCGCTGACTCCCAGTGCATTGATGCGGCGCTCCAACACCAGGCGGATAGCTTCCATGAGGTTTGCCTTTTGATCGGACAAGCTCTGCTTCTGGAGAAGAAGATTGTTTTTCTCCTCGGTGGTATTCGCTTTCAAGATCTGAGCATCCAACTGCTCTTCCTGCCTGCGCATTTCTTCCTCGGAAATACGGAAATCCAGCTGTGTTCCTCCCACAAGGTCCAGCCCCAGGTGCAGCGCAGGTCTCCGGATGATTTCCGGCGCCCAGGTTTTCCAGGACTGTGGAAGAGAAGTGAAGAGGATGGCAACACCGACAACGGCTGTAACGGCTGGCCACAACATGGAACGACGTGCAGGCATACAAAAGGAGAAAAAAGCTGAGTAGAGGGCGATATCTTTGACAAACTCCCGTAACCCTAGGCTACCAGGTCTTTTGGAAATTGAAAATTGAGAATTGAGAATTGAAAATTGAGGTTTATGGGCTTTTTACTGGCTATAGCTTCATCTAGAAATTCTTGTGCTACACTTCGCACATGAAACACCTCTCTCTCACCTTACTTTCAGTCTTGTTACTTGCTAGCTGTTCCGGATCTACTACTGGAGGAGCTTCTACCGTTGGTTATTCTCTGACGTTCACGAATGCCGATGCGGCGATGCAGTCGAAGCTTGTGGAGGCGGCGGAACGTGTGATCAATCGTCGTGTGACCGGTTTGGAGGGGGAAGTGACAAAATCCACTGCAGAGCGTGTGTCTCCTACGGAAGTGATTGTGTACACCACGGTGTCTGACCCGACACTCATTCCTGCGGTGACAGAGCTCCTCACGGCTCCATTCACCTTCCGCGTGATGCGTCAGGCGGAGGCGGGGGAGAAGCCGGATGCGACGGTGGAGCAAGAGGGAAGCTTTAAGGAGGTGGGTATCACAGAGAAAGAACTGCAGTGGATCACTGCCAGCGGCAACCCGGCTACAGAAGGAGGAGTGGCTGAAATTTCCTTTAACGCTGCGGGTCAGGAGACGCTCAAGAAATTACTCACAGGCATCCAAGGAAAAAAAGTAGGACTCTTCGTCCGCGGACGCCTCATGTCTGTATTCACCAATGCCGGGAAGATCGAGGGAAATATCACCATTACGGGAATCCCTTCCAAGACAGTTGCAGAGATCTTTGCGGATGATGTGAATGTGGGGGCGCATGTGAAGTTTACGCAGGTGAAGTAAATTTTGATGTCTCGTAATTTTTTGTGATTATTCAAATAGTGGGTCTTCGTATAATCGTGTACTCGTGTAACCGCATACTCGTTTCTATGGTTCAATTATCCAGGCCTCATTGGCGAGATACGTTGCCTTTGGTTTTGGGTAGTGTTTGGCTCCTTTCGCTTTCATCATTAATCTCCCAATTATTGTTTGGATACCCATTCACCTTTTCTCTTCCGGTTTTTGAACGAATACCTTATGCCATTTCTTTGGTACTAGAGTACTTATTTGGGGTTTACATTGACTACTTCTTCATCCAGCTTATTGTACTTCCTTCCATTGGATTATATGGATTGAGCTATGTCCTGAGGCTCAACCGTGGATGGGTTGCCTGGGCAAATATTTTGATAGGTGTCATTTTTATTTGTTTATGGTTCTGGCTTATCTATTTTATGTTGTACCAATTTGAATAGCTCAATCCAGCTCCAACCTCGTCCCCGCCCGAAGCATCTTCCCGTTTAAATCCACACCCCGCAGCACGCAGCCTTCGTCTATCACGCAGTTTTTCAGCGTGCAGTCGGTAATGGAACAGTGTTCGAATACCAGACAATCCGCAAGATCGCTTTTGTGCACCGTACTCTGTTCCCCGATGGAGTTGCTGCCGTGAAACACGGTGGCGGTCACTTTCGCCGTGGGGGCCAAGAGGTTCTTTCCGTCTACTAGCAGCTTGTGTGCTTCCAGGTACGACGCAAAAGAACCGATATCGAGCCAGGGCTCACTGAAACTAAAGCACATGACGTCTTGTTTCAGGCGCAAGAACTCCTCGAAAATTCCTCCCACGTTATCGGGCTTCTTCTTAGCGAAATCGATGACAGTAGAAAGAGTAGCGGCAGGAAGCACGTAGCAGCCGGCACTCACGAGTGTGGTTTTAGGGTTCTTTGGTTTTTCCTGAAATGCTTTTACAAAGCCCGGGTTCTCCGACTGGGTTTCATCTTTCAGAATCACTGTTCCAAAGGAAGAGGCTTTCTCCAGGTCCTGAATGTCGTGTGCCGCTAGCAGAGGAGTTTTGCCGTCGTATGTTTTCAGGAATTCCGACAGGGAGAACCCTAAGTAGTTATCGCCGGTGAGAAGCAGAATATCTTCCCGGATGCTTTGGTCTTTGATCCACTGAGCCACTGCTCCCAGAGCTCCCAGTTTTTCATCGTCATGCGTGGTTCGTTCTACCACTATTTTGATCTTTCGATCCGGATAGTTCTTTTCCCACGCGTGAAACCCTTCTGCCAGTGCCGAATTGGTACTCACAATCACCGGCAAGTTCTTGGGAACCTGATCCACCAAGTGACTCAGAAGCGGTTTCCCCGCCACCGGCAGCAGAGGCTTGGCACGCTTTTCTGTGAGCGGCCACAAGCGAGTGGCAAAGCCGCCGGCGAGGATGAAGACCTTCATTGAAGATATGATGAATTGAAAATTGAGAATTGAAAATTGAAAATTCTGTCACTCAGAGAGTCCTGGAGGCTTTTTTAATAAATCATTCTCAATTTTCAATTATTCAAACAGCCACCCAAACACCCCTCTCTTTGGACTCACCATAGTCACAGGCCTTCCTTCCAAAGATTCCAATCGTTCATCGCGCTCTACAATTCCCAGGACTGAAGGAAGAAGCAGATACGTGATGCCCCGGGCGCGGCAGGCGCCGAGGAGGTTTAAGGATTGTTCCAGGTCACTGCACTGAATGAGATGTGTGACCCGGTATTCCTCCAGCGTACTTTCCAGTTTGTTCAATTTTCCAACCACAGGGACGCCGTGAATGTCTTTATCTTTTACGCCTGTACCATCCAGAACAGCCACTGGCTTCAGCGGGTGCTTGCGTTCATTGAGTAGTTTGATGAGCCTTTCGGATTCGCGCGTGACTCCTACGATGAGAGTAGGGAATTCCGCAGGGTCTTTTCTGAGAGCCGCGCGAAGGATGGAACCGTAGAGGACGTGCCAGATCCAACTAAGAACAAGGCTCAAGGCAAATGCGTACACCAGAAGCAGCCGGCTGAAGAAGAGCCCGTACAAGAAGTAGAAGGTGAGTGCGAAGGCGGCGCATCCCACCAGTGCGGCGTACGCGAGGTACGTAAAGGTCTTCAGTGCCCGCTGAGACCTAGTGAGCGTGAATGTACGGGTAGAGAGAAGGACGCCCATCCATACCACTGCGGCAATGAGTGTGGTAGTGAGGTAGGGGTTGATGGGGAAATCCGTAGAAAGCACAAATCCCACGCGTAGGAAATACGCCAACGTGTACGCAAGCGTGAAGACCGCAAGGTCTGTGAGGAGCCACACAATGATGAGGAGGCGGTAGCGCACATGCCTAGAGTACTGGAAAAGGTCCAAAGAGAACATTCCACTCGGCGAATCGCTCAGAGGTGCTATACGTACTTCCCTTTGACGCGTCCAGAGGATCATGCCTCATAAGTAGGCAGTTATTTGATGAAAGAGGAAACAATGCACTAGACTTTCAGCCGTATGACTGTGCCCCCCGCTCTTCGAAGAGTTGGCATCGGGTTATTTCTTTGCCTAGTATTAGTCGTTTTGCTTATTCAGGCAGGAAACTATTTTGATACGGGTCTGCCTCTGTGGGGCCAAGCTGGCGGTTCATCGACGCAAAGTTATCCAGACTGTAACTCCAATCAATTTCGTTGTGGGTCTGCACTGTGCTGTATCACTCCTGTGCCACCAGATATTAAAGGGGAATACTGCGATCCGCCTCGGGCTGGAAAAGATTACTTCCAATGTGTCGCGGTATCTTCATCACACGGTAGTAGCGGCGGTCAAGGTCCTGCTCCTCAGCCGGCCCCGCAACCAGCACCCCAACCAAGTCCGTCTCCGTCTCCCTCACCAAGTCCATCTCCCAGCCCTGAGCCAGCCCCAAGTCCCGCACCAGCACCCTCTCCCTCCCCGGAACCCGCTCCCAGTCCTGCTCCAAGTCCCAGTCCGTCGCCTTCCCCCAGTCCGAGCCCGTCACCCTCTCCCTCGCCAAGCCCGTCTCCTTCTCCAAGTCCATCCCCCTCGCCAAGTCCCTCGCCTTCGCCCTCTCCCTCGCCCAGCCCCAGTCCCTCTCCCTCGCCAAGTCCTTCTCCTACTCCGCCTGGAGGCAGCTCATCAGGAGGGGGAAGTAGCAATCCTCAGGCATGTCAGGTAGCTCCTCCGGAGTGCCCGCCTCTCAATGCTCCGCCGGCTCCCTCACATTGTTCCTGGGAACTCCACGAGGTAGATGACGAAGGCTGCTTGCTCTGCAAACTTGTGTGCGAGCCTTTGAGCAGTTCTTCACTTGCCTTTCCTCCTCCCAGCTCCTCTTCTGCCGGTCATGTTCCTGCGTCTCAATCCTCCCAAAGCAGCTCCGTCTCCAGTCCCGGTGGCGGAGGAAACTCCAGCGCTTCTTCCTCTTCCAACTCCTCTCGTTCTTCTGGCTCCAGCTCCTCCTCTGCCGGAGGTCCTCCTTCTCCTTCTCCCTCTCCCTCGCCGAGCCCTAATCCAACTCCTACTCCTACCCCCGCTCCCTCTTCCTCTGCGAAATCTTCTTCCTCCTCCGAAGACGATGATAGCAACCAGTGTCTTGGGTTTGAGTGTTCCCTCTTCGGTTGTCCCGCAGGGCAAACCTGCCGCCAAGGAGGAGCAAATGACTACCCTCTCTGCATGAGCTGTGAAGTGGATGCACCGTCCTCCAGTTCCTCGTCGTCTCAACCTCGTTGTAACGAAAATGCCTGTAGAGATGCAGGCGGTTGCCCGCTCTACTTCAACTGTCGAGTGCTTCTCAATGGCACTCCTCCTAACTGTCACGTGTGTGAACCCGTAGGTGTCAGTTCTACGGGAGGGCCCACAGGTCCCACCCCCTCTCCTACCCCCGTGACTCCCGACTCCGGTCCTGCTCCGTCTCCAAGCCCTAACCCTAACCCCAGCCCCAGCCCCAGCCCTTCTCCCGCTCCTACCCCCGGCAGCAGCTCCTCTAAGTCCACCACTTCCTCTTCTTCCAAATCCTCTTCCTCCAGCAGCTCCTCCTCTCTCGCCCTTCCCACAGGTCCTACGACGTGCGGAGATGCCATTCGTCAGAGTGGAGAATCCTGTGACTTAGGATCTGCAAACGCCCTCCCAGGAACATTCGGGTCTACCTGCCTCTGCGATCCTCGCGATACCGTCCGCTGCGTTCCTCCTGCAGACATGGTCTGGAACCAAGGCTGTATCAATCCCAGATGTGGTGATGGAGTGGTGAATAACTTAGTGAATTACCGTGGGTTCCAGGTAAACGGTCAGCTGCTTAGAGAAGAGTGTGACGATGGGAATACCAGAGATGGAGACGGCTGCTCTGCTCTCTGCACGAAAGACTCTCTCGCCACTCCCCGCTGCGGGAACGCTCGACTCGACTCCGGAGAGCAGTGTGACGACGGCAACCAAGTGGATACAGACCTCTGCACGAATCAATGCAGACTCTCCAACCGCGTTGCTACCGGTCCCACTCCCGCAAGTACGCAGAGTCTCCTTCGCTGTGGAGATGGAGTTGTGATCCAAGGAGAGATGTGTGATGCAGGGTCTACCTGCACTTCAGATGTGCTTTCTTGTAACAGGCCTGTCGGGACCAGAGGGGCTTCCTGTGTCTGCACTCCCGGAGATCCCACCTGTCCCATTCTCCCCGGGATCTCTTGGACCAAGGGATGCACGAAGGCCACCTGTGGAGATTCTCTCCTGAACAACTGGGCAGTGTTCAATGGGAAGAGTGTGAACTACGAAGGACTTCCCGAAAGCTGTGACAGAGGAGACCTCAACGGGAAGCCTGGTTCCGGCTGCTCTCAGACGTGCACGCTCACCAATGCTTCCCTCTGTGGAAACAGTGAGCTTGATCCTGGAGAAACCTGTGATGAAGGAATGCAGAATGGCAAAGCAGGAGTTGCTTGTACTGCTATTTGTCAGTCTCTGGATCTCAGCCTCTGTGGGAACCAGATCTTAGACTCCGGAGAAGAGTGTGACAGTACAGAAGGGTGCAGCTCTACCTGTCAGAGAGATCAAACTTCTCTCTGCGGGAACACTATCATCGACCCCGGAGAGGAGTGTGACTCCCTCCAGGGCTGCTCGAAGAGCTGTCTTCGCACAGAAGGAACCTGCAACGATGGAATCCTCCAGAGGCTCCTTGGAGAACAGTGTGAGCCCTCCCTTCATGACTCTTCTCTTCCCTACGGATGCTCCTCAGAGTGCAGGTTCCAAAGTACCTTCTGCGGGAACGGAACTCTTGATCCCGGAGAGCAGTGCGATGACGGACTCCGAAACAGTGACACACTTCCCAATGCCTGTAGAATCAATTGTTCTTCCTCTCGCTGTGGAGACAAGGTGCTAGATATGACAGAGCAGTGTGATGATGGGAACTACAGAACGGGAGATGGTTGTGACCTCTACTGCAGAAGAGAAGCAGGGGCTCCGGACTCCCTGGCAGACACGATTGATTTCCCCGTCCTCACCGGAGACGTAACACCCATCGCGACTTCTCATCCTCCCGCCGGGGAGACAGGACCTGCGGCAGTGGCGGTGATGGCAGGGGGAGCGGCTGCGGGGTGGGCGTGGGTGCGACGGAGACGACAAAAATGAGAGGTGCGAATCGCACGTCTTTACGATAGTAGTGCTTCTTTAGTTATCTGTGTGCCATACGTATCCCAGCTTCGTCGCATCCCAGGGGATCTTCTTCTCTTTTGTAGGGACTTCTTTTGCCAGTCCCGATCCATTGGGGAACACGTAGGTTTCTATCCACTGGAGCTTCAGAGCCAACGCTTGATTGGTAGCTGCACGTGCTTTGAAGCTTTCCTGAGCAACCATGTAGTAGGTGATACTTTCGGCAGCATCTTCAAAGGCATCCGATGCGGCGTAGCCTGTGACGAAGTCTGCGTGTGTAGCGCCTGGCTTTTTCACATTTTCCTTCTCCCAACTGATCTCATAAAAGGATCTGCTGGCGTCATTCTGGAAGACAGTATCGGTTCCATCTTTAAAGGCACTGCTGCCGCTTTCTGGAGAACCTCTCATGCAGGAGATGTCCATGAAGTGTCCGAGGATTTCGTGGAGCGCCAAGGCGCGGAATTCATTGTCTGGAAGATTGCCACTCAGGATGACTGTTGTGGCTCCAGCGTAGCCGCGGCTCTTCATCGGTTTATAGGACACGTAGAAATTCTCCAAGTTATTTCTGCACTCCGATGGGATCATGCGGAGGACTTCATCCAGAATGATTTTCTGATTCGGAAGAATATCTTGCTGGTCTACTAAGGGAAGCAAGGCGGCTACTTTGGGGGAGGGGGCGACTGGTGTTGGGTTGGGGTTAGTATTTGAGGTTGGAACTTGGAACTTGGAACTTGGAACTTCCTCAGAGCCCATAGTAATGATAGCCGCTTTCTTTTTAGAAGAAGGAATCGTCAAAGTGGCGGCGTGTACTGTTGCGCTTGGCTGCTTTTTTGCTATGCTACGCGCATAGAAGCCCCCCAGTGAGGGTAATCCCACAACGGTAATTACAAGAAGAAGGACTAGGTTTTTTCTTGTCATGGGAGAAGGAAAAAAGGAGATATTTATACTATTTTTATCATTAGATGTCAAGTCCTACAGAACCCCTGAAGCTTGCCCCCGGGCAGGACCATACGGTGACCATCGAGAAATTGACCTTTGGTGGCAGCGGAATGGCTAGAATCGACGGTTTACCCGTGTTTGTGACTGATTCCATTCCGGGTCAGCAGCTGGATATCGTGCTCACCAAAGTGCAGCCGAACTTCGCCGAAGCCAAGGTGCGGAAGGTCATTCGCAAGGCCAAAGATGAAGTGATGCCCCGCTGTCCGCATTTTCACGATTGCGGGGGATGTGTGTGGCAGAACCTCCCGTACGATAAGCAGATCAAGTACAAAGAGGACATTGTCCGCGAAACGCTCACACATTTAACTCCCGTGGATGAAGCGGACCGAAAGCAGCTTGCCGGGCGCGTGCTGAATATCATCCCCAGCCCGCAGGTGTACCACTACCGGAACAAAATGGAGTTTAGTTTCGGGTACGGGAACATGCGGACCGAGGAAAAGAACGGCAAGAAAATCCACTTCGATGAAAATCCGACGGTCGGCTTTCATCAACCCAATCAGTGGGCCACGGTGCTGCCCGTTACCGAGTGCCACTTGTACGATGAACAGGTAGATGTGTTGCTCTCCGCAGTGCGTCGCTTCATGGAAGAGACAAAGCTTCCGGTATTCAATCCAAAAACACAGAAGGGAATGCTCAGGACTCTTCTCCTTCGCCGCGGTGTGCACACAGGCGAGCAAATGATCTGTTTCCTGCTCCAGGCAAGGAAGAAAGAACTGGAGCCGCTTTTCCAGAGCTTCCTGCGCTCTTTTGGCGGCAGGCCGCACCTGGCATCGCTGCTCGTGGTAGAGCACATGGGCCAGCACGAGCGCCCGGAATTCCCCAAGGTTCACGCGCTCATGGGAAAGACCACCATCACCGAGCGCCTCTTTGACCTCACTTTTGAAATCTCCCCGTTCAGTTTCTTCCAGACCAACACCCTCGCCGCCGAAAAGCTCTACCGCGCCATTGCAGATAGTGCGGATTTGAGCCTGAAAGATACCGTGCTCGATGCCTACTGCGGCATGGGAACCATCGGCCAGTATCTCGCGCGCTTTTGCCAGAAGGTGGTGGGTATCGAGAGTCATCCGTCGGCCATCGATGACGCTCTAAAAAGCGCCGGACGCAATAAGATCGGCAACATCAGCTTCTACAAAGGCCGCGCGGAGCAGGTGCTGAACCAGCAGGTGAAGGCGGGAGGGAAGTATCACTTCGACGTAGTGGTAGTGGATCCTCCCAGGGCCGGGTTACATCCTCAGGCACGCGACGCAGTAATAGCGCACAATCCTGCCAAGGTAGTGTATGTATCCTGCAACACTTCCACCTTTGCTCGTGACCTCGGGTTCTTTCTGAAGGCTGGGTATGAATTGCGTACGGTACAGCCAGTGGATCTCTTTCCACACACGGCGCACATTGAAACAGTTGCACTTCTCCAGAAACGGTAATAACTTCTCCGTCCTATGGATGGAAAAGAAGGTTCAGAGCGGCTTACTTTCGAAGCGCTGGATTTGCGTGAAGCGGGAACGCGTCGAAAAAAACAACATGAACAGATGATTCAATTAGAGGATTTTCCGTATCGAGATCCTGAGTTATGTGATGTAGAACAAACGGTGATGGATTTTTGTACGGCAGTTCGTGCTGAAATAGAAATATTGGGTGCTGTGCCGGAGGAAGATTTCAAGGAGTGGCGCATCGTTGGTACTTTGTGGGGAGAACAATCATTGGTACGGGCAGATATTTTTGAAATACAAGTAGTAGCCACTGATCCATATTTCAGAGGGGCTGCCGAATGGTGGCTTATGGATCGTCTGAAAAGGGAAATGCCTAAGCAGGGATGGAAGCATCTGGCCATTCGTACGTCTTTAAAAAAGCCCAATAATAGTCTTCTTTCCTTTGCTTCACGTCACGGTTTTCGCGCGTGCGATATTAAAAACGGGAAGTCTATATGGGAGTGGTCTCAGAAAAAAGATGAGGGTCAGGAGGATCAATTTGACGATTGATCCTGTATTTCTGATGCTTATCCGTTACTATCGTGCTCATGCAGAAGGTTATTTTCGTCTACGTCGGCCGTGTGAAAACAGATTGGATCGCCGAGGGTATTAAGCACTTCGTATTTCGTCTGCAACGGCAGATAGACTTAACCATGATGGAATTGGTTCCCAGTAAGAATCTAGACTCCGATAAGCAACGAGACGAGGAATCACGTGTGATTTTGAATAAACTGGATAAGATCGATGGAGACGTGTGGCTCCTGGATGAAAAAGGACAAGGAATGACATCTGTGGAATTTTCCGCAGCTCTATCGCGCGAGAAGGACAAAGGTCGAACCATCGTGTTTGTCCTGGGCGGTGCGTATGGAGTATCCGATGAAGTGCGAGCGAGGTCTCAGAAGATCCTGCAGCTGAGCCAAATGACGTTTCCCCATGAGTTCTGCACGCTGGTCTTTTTAGAACAGCTTTATAGAGCGGCAGAAATTCAGAAGGGAAGCGGGTACCACCACTAAAAAGTCCGCTGTGGCATGTGTAGAACGGGTAGCCATCCGTTTTCCCGATACTTACAGGCCAGTATCAGTTGAGTAATGTGGTAGCCCCGAGACTTTATCAAACAAGTGTCTTCGATGAAATGCTTCATTGGTTCAAAGTCCTGAAAAATGTCGCCGCCATCACTACCGCTTGAGATAATTATTATGAATCGAACAGCCTAAAGGAGGAGTGTGACAACACACTCCTCCTGCGGTCTCTCCTATTTAAGACTCCACCCGAACGCTTAAGCGCTTCGGTTCTGCCTCCGGCTTCTTGGGGATCGTCACTGTCAGCATGCCGTTCTTCGACTTACACTCTGCCTTCGAACCGTCAGCGTACTCCGGGAGGAGAATCTGTCTCGTAAATTCCGCATAGGAGTAACTACGCTCACGGCGGTGCCACTTCTTGTCCTTAGTATCGGACTTCTCCTCGTGCTTGCCGCTGATCGTGAGGACGTTATTGCTTACATCCACATTGATGGACTTGGGATCGAAGCCAGGGATATCTGCTTCGATCACTACTTCTTTGTCGGTTTCGGAGACGTCCACAGGAAGAGCGAGTTGGCGTTGCTCCATAATGGACGGCATGAAGGATGTCTCGAAGAGGCGGAAGGGATCCCAAAACGCTTCGTCGAAGAAGCGGTTAAACGGACTGCGAGAGAGATCCCTCTGCTCATCGCGCCGTTGAATCTGCCTGCTGTCTGCCATAGAAAAGAGGGGGAATGAAATAAAATTAGCACTCGACATTATAGAGTGCCAATTCTGTGCCGTCAAGATATGTGCTTCGCGGATCGTGTATGGGTGTTTGTTTTGCAACACGAATGGAGACCCGAAAGCTTTTCAAAGCAACGAGCTATTTTATCCCTGAATCTCACTTTTACAGAGTCTGTGCTCAATGGTAGCCCCACGTTGCGAGATTGCGAACTCGGAACTCCGGGCTGAGCTGCTCCAGTGGGACGCGGCACTGCGGACCTTCCCCTCCCTGACACCAGACGGTGCAGGCACGGGGCAGGGTCTCGCGGCTCCCGAGAGTTCGATGCCACCCAACAACAAGCCGACTCACTCGGGCGGTGGCGAGCCGGGCAGTTCTGGAGTTGCAGACGAAGGTGGAACGTCAAACATGATCGCAGCGTAGCCGCTCCGCATCGATCATCGAGAGTTGTACCCGCCCACCGGCGGGGTCACGCAGCGATGCCGGTCTTCCGTTCCACTCGGACGAGGCGGTCCTCGTGCTGCTCCAGCTTGTCGTGGAACGCCGCCTGGAAGTCGTGCTTGATGTTCTCGGCCACCACGTCGAAGTGGTCCTTGACCAGCAGGGTGTGCTTAGTGCCGGGCTTGCCCCGGTCAACCGGACTGGGTCCGGTCGCCTCGCCCCCGCCGAACGCCCGGACGTAGACGCCGTCGATGACCGCCAGGTTGGCGTCCAGCTTGCCGGCTTGGCGGAGCAGTCGCAGTAGGTCGGCGTGTAGCCGGTCCCACACGCCCCCTTCCTCCCACGCCCGCAGCCGACGGTGGGCGGTGCGGCCGGAGCAGCCCAGCTCGGGCGGCACGTCCTCCCACCGGCAGCCGGTGGCCATGGCCAAGGCCAAGCCGCTCGCCGCGTCGCCGCCGACCCCGATCCTGCCCGACCGGGTCCACGAGCTGCTCGGCCTACCGGCCCCGTTCGACCCGCCACCGCCGCCCCCGCCGTGGCCGGGCACCTTGACCGTCTGGGACCCCGGCATCTCGATCATCGGCCTTAAGAAGTCTGCCCGCTCCCTGTTCTTTCCGATGGACTGGTACGACGCCCACCCGTTCGCCAAGACCACCGACCTGCGGGGCTGGAAACAGCTCCGGCTCACACCTCTGCTGCCTGGTCAGCCGTTCGCGGCCCAAGAGGCCAAGCTGGCCAAGTGTGACCGGTCGTCTGCCGCCCGCGAACTCGTCACCGTGATCGTCGTCCAGTTCCTTGCCACCGGCGGCCGGCCGCCACTACCAGGGAGGCTACGCACCCGCGAGGTGTACGATGACGGCAAGCGGGTGTGCGTCGGGTTCGGCCCACTCGGGTTCGACTTGAGTTACGCCCGGGATCACGAGGCGCGGCCTACCCTCGGACTGGCCGTGGTTAGCCCGACCGCCCCGACGAAGCGGGAGAAGTGACGCGCGCCCCACCACCCGGTGGGGCCATTTTGCGTGGCAGCGGGGCTGGGCCACTACCCTTGAACCACAAGCGATCGCGTAGGCCGGCGACCGACCGTTTCATCTCTATATGGGTATCACGATACAGAACGGTTCGGGGTCAAGTGGTTTGAGAGACATGAACGGCCTTTCCGTTCCCGTTGGGTTAAGCAAGTCCGTTCCGAGATGCTCCTGTAGGTCTGCTAGCGACAAGTGGAGGTAGGCGTCACCGATACCTGGATGGGCGAGTCCAAACTGGAGGGTTATGGGTGGTGTACGGTGAATCACCGGGCCGCCATCGTAGCTCGACTGAAGCACCAGTTCCCCGACAGCTTGATTCCCATTAACAGTGCATCCCAACCGGTCTGCGAGCGCACGAGAGACGACGGATCGCTGAAAATCCTCGCCAATGTAAGCCTGAACAACCCATGTCGTCTCGCTGGCACTCGGTAACAGGATGTCAATCTCGAAGCAGGAGCCAATCAGTGGGTTGGCGTGAGTGACCGCGGCGGCCGTGAACACGGGCATAGACTGGTCTTCCTGTAGTAACCCGAGCTAGTGGCGAGGAGCCGCTGCCCGCCGGATCGTGTCCACGGCTGAGCAACGCGCTTAACGCCCTTCCAGCTCTGCTAGCGACATTGGCTGGACCGGGGGGCCTTGGACAAACCGAATGGCGGTGCGCGTGTCACTCATCCCGGCCGCCAGCCGTTCGGCCACCTGTAGGCTGTCGGCGGACGCCACGACCCGTGCGGGCTGGCCTGCTATTAGGAGCACCTTACCCCGGAACCGTTCCAACTCATCGGCCGTCAAGCCAGCAAACACGTCATATGGGCGAAGTGGCTCAACGCTTAGGCCGGTAGGCAGATGACTGCGGAGGTGACTGACGACTTGCATAGACCAGCGGGGATTCCCTTTCTCGACCCACGCGCGGGCCGAGGTGCCGACACGGTACGGCTGGGAGGTCAGGGCTATGAATACCACACCCGGGTGCCGTCGCGCAAGCTCTTCGGCGACGCTGAAACCCGCGCCGTCGGCCAGCACCGCCTGCATGTCCACGCCGGACTCGCCTGCGGGCGCTGGCCGGGCTGGCCCTCGACCTCCCCCCGCCCCCGTGTCCCGCCAGGGGTGGGCGAAGATCGTCCGCAGCCCGGTGTACGGCGGGTGGGTGTGCGGGGCGTGGACGGACGGCCGGCTGGTGCCGGCCAAGTTCGCCGGCCCCCTCGCGCCCGACGAGTGGTCCCGGTTGCAGGCCACGCTCGACGCCCGGGAGACGGCCGGCCGGCGACGGCCGCGGCGGGCGGCCCACCCCTCCTTCCCGCTCCGCCGGTTCGTCCGCTGCCCGGGGTGCGACCGGCCGGCCCGGGGGTACGCGGCGGTCAAGCGGGGCGGCCGGCGGTACGGGTACTACGACTGCGACCGCCCGGCCTGCCGGTTCCGCGTCCCCGTCGCGGCGGCGCACGACCGGTTCCTGGCCTACCTGCGGTCGCTGGCCCCGGCCCCGGGGGTGCTGGCGGCGTTCCGGGCGACGGCGGCCGAGGTGCTGGCCGAGCGGGGCCGCGACAGCCGGGCGGCCGAGGCGGCCCGGGAGCAGAAGGTGGCCGCCCTGAACGCGGAGAAGGCGTCGCTGGTGGCGCTCATGGCGAAGGCGGCCGGCGACGACAGCCTGCTGGCCTCGCTGCGGGCGGCGTTCACCCGGGCCGACCGGGAACTCACCGTGGCCGAGGCGGCCCGGCCGGACCCGGCGGTGCGGGCGGGGGAGGTGGAGGCGGTCCTCGACCGCTGCTGCCGCCTGCTCGCGCACGCCGACGAACTCTGGGCGGCGTCGCAGCCGGAGGCCAAAACCCGGCTCCAGCGGCTGCTGTTCCCCGAGGGCCTATCGTACCTGGTGCTGGAAAGAAAACGAACCGCGAAACTGTCGGCCGTTTGGCGAACGGCCGCGGAATTGGCACTTCCGAAAGCGGTGGCAGCTCCACGGGGAATCGAACCCCGATTTCCTGGATGAGAACCAAGTGTCCTAACCGTTAGACGATGGAGCCATGCTCGAAAGCTGCGCTAGTGTGCAGGAAAAGGCCTTAGGACTGCAAGGGGTTCAATTCTAAAAGAAACAAACAAAATGGTCATACATACTTAAAAACAGCTTCGGCATTATTTAGGATGAACAATTTCCCCAAGAAAGATAGCTTTGTAGAAGCGAACGCCTATACTCTGCCCTCGCCCCTTACGCTCTTCTATGAGCCAATCTTCCACTCGTCCCCACCTGCAGGCCGGTGAACGTGCACACGTGTCTAAAGTGCTCCACGATGTCGTTCAGGAGTCTTTAGCGGCTATTGTGGAGTCTTCCGATGATGCCATCATTAGTAAGACCTTGGATGGAATTATTCAGTCTTGGAACAAAGGGGCGGAGCGTATTTTTGGATACACGGCGGAGGAAACTATTGGCCAGCATATTACTCTTCTCATTCCACCGGAGCGTATCAATGAAGAGTATGACATCATCCAGCGCCTGAAAAATGGCCAGCGCATCGATCACTTTGAAACGGTGCGTGTGGCCAAAGATGGAAAGCGTCTGGATATTTCGCTCACGATTTCTCCTGTACGCGATAGTACGGGGCACATTATTGGTGCTTCAAAAGTAGCCCGAGATATTACTGAGAAGAAAAGGGCAGAACGAGAGCTGGCCATGATAAATGAGCAACTGGAGACCATGGTAAAAGAGCGTACGGCGGAGCTGGAAGACGCTCAGCGGAGAGACAGAGCGAACCTGAATCGCTTCAAGAGCATGATCAGTAACTTGTCCATAGGAGCCGTAGCGATAGATGAGAACTTTATGATTCTGGAAGCCAATGATCTCTTTTGTTCTCTCTTCGGCGTTCCTTTCAAGGCTGCGGATCTGGTGGGGAAGCATGGAAGTGTATTCTCCAAGCTATTCCGGGAAAAAATCCAAGACCTGGATGCGTTCGTTCAAAGGTTGGAGCATATTCAAAAAGAACAGAAGCCGGTGGTAGGTGATGAAATCCACCTCAAAGACGGCCACATCATCCTGCGCGATTACCTCCCCGTGTTCGATGGAGACATCTACCGCGGACAATTGCTCCTCTTCCGCGATGTCACTCACGAGCGCCGCATGGATCGTACGAAGTCTGAGTTCATGTCACTCGCATCGCATCAGCTGCGCACACCTCTCACGGCCATCCGCTGGAGCATGAGCAGGCTTTCCAAGAACGTGCAGGATAAGCTCGCGCCTTCGGAGCAGCAGCTTTTCCGCCAGGGCTACGAGGCAGCGGTTCGTATGTCTGTCACTATCGATGCCATGTTGCAAATCTCTCGCATAGAAGCGGGGCAGGTGAGAGTGCAGAAAAAAGAGCTCGCACTGGCTCCGTTTCTGGAGACCATCATCAGTGCGCTGAAGCCCCTCTCACAGGAGAAAAACCAGATCCTCACGTACGATTGCCTTTCGGATGTGACACTCAATACCGATCCCGTGCTATTGGAGGAGGTTTTAAATAATCTTGTGACGAACGCAGTGAAATACACGCCGCAGAGAGGAAAGGTACGCATCGCTGTGACCTCAAAAGAAGGCAACGTCAGCATCAGTGTGACCGATACGGGTTACGGCATCCCCAAGCTTCAGCAGCAGAATATCTTTCAGAAATTCTTCCGCGGAGACAACGTGGTGCTGCACGATACGGAAGGCACGGGAATCGGACTGTACCTCTCGGCGCTCATTGTGAAGTTGCTGGGAGGATCTATTGATTTCACTTCAGAAGAAGGAAAGGGGTCGGTGTTTATGGTGACGCTGCCTTCTGCGATGTAAGCAGGCAAATGCACACTTACTTCTGCACGTGATTCTGATCCATCCACGCAAACTCCCAGATGTGACCATCTAAGTCCTCAATGCTCTGCGTGTACATCCATCCGTAATCCTGCGGATCACGGTGGATTTTCCCTCCGGAGGCCACGGCTTGATTGGCTTTTGCATCTACTTCTTCCTTGCTATTCACAGAAACACACACGAGTACTTCTGTCACAGAGCTCTCCGCAATCGGCTTTTTGGTGAACTGTGCGAAGAAGGGTTTTGAGACGAGCATCACGTAAATCGTATCGCTGATGACCAAACTTGCGGCATCGTCGTTGGTAAATTGTGGGTTGAAACCGTACCCGAGACTAGAGAAAAATTCCTTACTCTTCTGAAGATCAGTAACCGGAAGATTGACGAAGATATTGGTAGGCATGATGAGGAGTGTAGCAACGGCTGATGGTTGATCTAGAGATTTTCATCAAAGGCCCCAGTCACGGATGTGCACTGAGGCCTGAGGCTCTGCGAATTTCTAATTACCGTACTGCGCCTTTGCGGAAGAAATTCACAATCGCAAGGAGGACTACCGCGCCCAGGAAGGACACAAACAAGCCAGGCAAGCTGAAGTTGTTCTGGTTGATGGTGCTCTCGCCCAGGAGAGGAGAGATGAGCATGCCGGCTAAGAAGGCGCCGACAATACCCACTACAATGTTCAAGACGACGCCCTGACTGGCATCTGTATTCATAACTTTGCTGGCGAGCCAGCCGATAACGCCCCCGATGGCGAGCCAGATGATGAAGTTGATCATAGAAGAAAGTGGAAAATAGGTAAGGACCTCTGTATGACGCGTATCTCCCTGGTGCTCTTACAAGAGAATAGAAAAAGGGCACAGGCTTCTATGCAAAAAGAGCCTCCCTTGGGGAAGGAAGGCTCTTTTTTACATGTATGACCTTTTAGAGATTGTGATTGGTCCAAGACACGCACTGGCCCTGATTCTTGAAGACAGGGTCATTGAAGCGTGTATAGCCTCCGTTCTTGCACTGGTCCTTGGACGTAGGACGAGTAGAAGCGTCGCAGGCATCGCCGAGGCCGTCTCCATCGGTATCTGTCTGGCTTGCGTTTGCTACCGCAGGACAATTGTCTACGGTATCGATCACGCCGTCATTATCCGTATCAGGCTCCTCGGCCTCAAAGTTATACGTGACGGTATCTCCATTGATACCCACCTTGAATGCATCCACATTGCCCGTGAATCCTCCGGCCCATGGTCCGCCTGCGCGGAAGATGTAGGCGCCATGAGGAGCGCTCAGGCCGATATTTGGGTAGAGCGTCAGGAGCTCCGTCCACGTGCAGGGATCATTCTGCGGACATGCCTGGTCTACCGTGCTCACGGCATTGGGCGAAGCCCACCAGAGGCCGTTGAGGGGTTCCCACGTCTGCCAGGTGCCGGTGGCAGTGGACTGTGTAGGGAAGGACATGTACGGCTCAAAGACGAGGCGTCCCTGGAAAGCGGTATTGGTATCGGTAGTGTCGCTGTCGTACTGGAGCTGGAGGCTGATCTCTAGCAGAGGAGTGCCTGTCTGCTGGTAGGTGCTGTACTGGAGCGTATCGATATCGGCGAGCTGCACGCCGCTCACAGACTTGGCGAGGATCTGACGCCCCATAGAATCCACAGTCAGCTCAGCGCTGCCGGTTCCCAGTGGAGGAGTGGCAGGGCCATTGACTAATGTGCCTGCGCCCACGGGAGTTTCCGTGACAAAGGCCCATCCCTGCATGTTTGCAGGAGACACAGTAATCGTTTGATTCGCCGCAAGGGCGATGGACGCATTGGCCACAAGCAAGCTTCCGCTTGCCAAGGCCGCTAAGGTTTTTCTCATAGAGAGGAACGGGGAAAGAAGTACAAATACCATGCGTTCATGGCGTAGTGACTATGGCTGATTTTTAGAAAAACCAGGCACAGAGTCTATTGATCTTCCGTCTCAATATTTTTTAGAAGGTAACGGTCGCACATACTATACAAAATATTTCCTCTAGAACCTGCGCTAGGAAGAAATACCTGTGCGTACAAATGCACTATGTGAGGACTTTCTTGAATATCTATATGATTGACTAAATATATTATTAAAGTTTAATGTAATTATGTGTGCTTCGCACACAGATCTTTCTCTCTGTCGGCTTACAGAAGAAGGATGTACTCAGAACCTCACACCCCCAAGGAGACAGGCGATGGCTTTCCCCCAGGAGAAGATTGAGCAGTACCGTCAGACATTCCAGGAGGAGGGCTTCCAGACCGAGATTGTAGAGTGGCAGGGCAAGGCCTACCTCTACTACGTCATCCCGGAGAGCTGGAGCAAACTTCCGAAGACCCTGCCACAGCTCTTTGCACTCCAGCTAGTACCGGCGCTCGAGGTGTTAGAGGCAGGCGATCCCTCGGCGTGCTCTCTCTTCGGGGTATCGAGCGCCATCGACGCGGAGTTCCGTCCGCTCGTGGCTCTGCATGAAGTGCTGGAGTACGTCATTCACCCCTTGCACGATGCACCCATCTACCGTCAGCAGAGACTTCCCATTCCCAGTCCCTGGCCACGCGGTTGCTGTCGGGCCTCCGAAGTGGAGTGGCAGGAAGTGAAGAAGCGCCCCGTGTCCTTTCAGCGACGGTACGTCGCCATGCGGGTGAAGTTCTTCGGGGACTTCCTGGAGTATGCTCAGAAATCCCCGGGCATTACTCCTGAGCAACGGAAGGAGTTCGACCAATCTCGGAACTTCTGGGAGGCTCAAGAACTCATGTGGTAGTCTTCTCGGCCGACGGATAACCTGGCGCCCCTTGGCGTCAGGTTATTTTTTCCTTCGAATCACGGGAGTACACTCATCTCATGCCTCTTGCACTTACCGTCACCAAGCCTTCCTTATTCGCTTCTGAGTGGAACATTGAACGGAAAGGAAAAGTGATAGGAACACTTCGCATGATCAAAAAATTCAGCTACATGCTTGCAGAGGCAGAGACTCCTGCAGGCGTCTTTCACATGGGCTACAAAGGAATCAGCACTAGCAACCTTTTTATTCGCGATGAATCGGGGACAGATGTGGCTTCGTTTCAGCATCTCTCTTGGTGGAAGAAAGATATGATTCTCACTCTAGGCAAGAAAGAATACTTGTGGAAACAGTGTAATTTTTGGGGAACCTCGTATGCGTGGTACTCGGCGGATGGCAGCAAAGAAATTCTTCGCATCTGCCAGCGAGGACTCTGGAAAAACACAGCAACTATAGAGCTAGAAGCAAGAACCGTGAGCAATGACCAGGTACTTCTGATGCTCTTTGGCTTGTATCAGATGAAGCTTGTAGCCGTAGAGGCAGCATCTATGAGTGGCGTGGTTGTTGCCAGTGGAGTGACTGTGTCATAAATTTTTCTGGTGCAAAGATGCTATGGAATTTTATAAGCCCTCTCTATTTCTCAGAAATAAATAATAGATTGAAGATATACAGAACAGGGCCTGCCTCAGGCAGGCCCTTGCCGCAATTGCTTGTGGTATTTCTTTGTGTCACTCCTCTCTGCGTCGGAAGTAGTCGAGGACGAGGGGCCGCAAGAGGCCACTGCCCCTGTAGACCAGCTCCAGCTCGACAGCTTTGAGTCGGAACGATCCCTGAGGGAGCTTCGCGCCGACTCTCTCGTCGGAGTTCGCCGCTGCGCGTAGTAGTGCCCGCTCGGAGTCGGAGAGACCCTGGATGGCGGCATGCACACGCTCCCACTGCTTGACCGCGTTCATGACAGACTCTCGGAGGAACGAAGAACTCTCTTCTTCCCAGCACGGCTGCGCTGGGTAGAAAGTAAACGTACTGTAAACTCCATTGTTTTTTAGTCAACAAACAAGCAACTCGAAGACTTGAGTTGCTTATTTATTTGCACTAAATCTGTACAAAGATTATTTGCTCTGCAAATCACAGTACCCGTGCATCGCATCCCGCATGAAGACTGCCAGTCCGGGACGCACTTTATCGTAAAACGCTGCAAAGCGAGCGTCCTCTACGTACATGCTGCCAAGCCCCCGGTACATCTCTAGGTTTGGCTCGTAGAAGGCGCGAAGGCCATTGTAATGCTCGGCAATGAGCGCCTGTACTTCAGGTGATGCCGGGTCTGCCTTGGCATCCATTTGCGCAGCAATCTTCAGGGTAAGCTCTTCGCCCGCCTTTTTGACGGCGTCCATGTCTGCCTTGGACATTTTCTTCACGCGTTCCTGGGACTCTTTCCAGGCGTCGGTGTGCCCCCAGCGCTGACGCGCTTCGTCTTCGTAGGGGTTATCGTGAGTAAAGCCGGTGGTGGAGGATTGGTTGGTCATGATCACACTGTAAGGCCTGACGCAGCGTGAGGCTCAAGGGGATTTTTCCAGATTTTCTATCGCCTGATGGATGAACTGAATCATCTTTGGGTCTGGGCCGCCAAAAGTCCGCATCAAATCCGGTTTTTCTTCGTACTGCTTTCGCATCTTCGCTTCTATCTCCGGATTTCCGCCGGTAAACATCTTCACGAGCTCCATCCATCTTGCGGCTAATTTCTGGACAGAGGGGTCTTTCGGCTTCGCGCCTTTATTCATTTCCTCTTTCACTTTCGCCATGAGCTGTGGCCACTCGTTTTCTACTTCTACGATCTTCTCTTTCCCCAGCTCTACTCCTCGCTTCCGAATTTCTTCCTGCTGTTCTGCAGTGAATACATTCTCCATCTGCGCCATAGCTTGAATGACCTTGAGGAATTCTTCAGCAGATACATCTTCTTTGTTTTTAAAGAATCGCATGAGGCCTTCCAGGCGTTCTTGGAGCAGCGCACGCGCGGTTGCTTGCTGCTTGAGATCCGCCAATTGCCGTTCGATGAGATTCATGGGTGAAAAGTCCGGTTTCGTCAGTTGTTTCTTGATCTGCTCCAGCGTGAAGCCCAATTCTTTAAGCGATAGAATCTGCTGGAGGCGTGCCACGTCACTCTCGTTATATAAACGATAATCATTTTCTCCACGCTGTGAGGGGATGAGAATGCCGATTTCTTCGTAGTGATGCAGGGCGCGCACAGACACGCCTGTGGCTTCCGCAAGCTCACCGATTTTCCAAGGGAAAGGTTTCATAAAATAGGGAAGAGTGAGAATCTTACCCTACAGTCTCACGTAGCGTGAGGCTCAAGATGAATTTAGAACATTGAGCGAGGATCAATGAAGGCATCCAATTCGTTTTCTTCCTGCACGTAGCCTCGGAATTCCAATTCTGTTCCTTTGTGAATACCCAGGTGCAAGTGCTTTCGTGTGTCATCACTATCCTGACTCTTGCCATCCGCCAAGGCTCCAATCTTTGTTCCATGAGTGATGCGATCGCCTCTATTTGCCGTGAAAGAATCCGTACTCAGGTGACCGTACAGCACCGTGATAGGAGCTCCTTTCCACACACACTCCTGCACAATAGTCCCGCCATAGCCTTCCACCCACTCCTGGTACACGATGGGTCCATCACACACGGCGTACACGGGGACTTCTTTGTTTTCTTCACCGGGAAGAATCTCGAAGTCCAGTGCAGTGTGGTATCCCGTAAATCTCTCCGGTGGATCAATAGGGTTTTGAGCTGGATCCGGAGTGACATAAAGGCCGAAGTACAGAGGAGTCGGTCTGCTGCTCGTGTTGTCCAGAGGAGCGGCGAAGCCGGCGGGCATGCAGCCGGTGAGGAGGCCTAGGGTGAGGATGGAAAGGATAGCGAGAGAGCGCATCATGCCTATGAGACGAATGGAGAGAGAGGGTGTGACAAAAGATTATTTACACCCACCAGAGCGGGCATTCTGCCCGCGGTGTTCAAGGATAATGTTATGAGTGTCTTGGACCCCCTCCCTTAATCCCTCCCGCCGGGAGGGAGATGTTTTGTATGATGTTTTTGTTTTGGTATTTTTAGATCATCATTCAATCCAAAGCAAAAGACTCTTCAAATAATCCACCTCCCACCTTCGCTTGCGAGCTACGGCGGGCAGGAGTTCCAGTTTATTCTTTATTCAACCCAAAGAAGTAAGCTCTTCAAGTAATCAACCTCCGGATGATAAATATTCACCGGATGATCAAAGGCCTGACGGTGTCTGTGCAGAATCTTCACCGATCTCTTCGCCTGACGTGCTGCGTGGAACACAATCGTTTGGAAGGTCTGGGGATCGATCTGATACGAACAGGAACAGGTGAGGAGTAATCCACCTGGAGGCAGTGCCTGCATCGCCATGCGGTTGAGGTCTGTGTAGGCGTGTTTGGCCTGGTCGATGTCGCTTGAGCGTTTTGCAAAGGCTGGTGGATCTAGAACGATGAAATCATACGGATGGGGCATTGGCTTTCTTCGCATGAAATCGAAGACATCTTCTTTGTAGGTGTTGAATTGATCTACTGCGAGTCCGTTTATTTCTACGTGCTTCTTCGCCTGTGCTAGTGCCAGTTCGTCATAATCTACGGCATCAGCGGAGATGGCACCTCCTGCCAGAGCAGAGGTGGAGAATCCTCCGACGTAGCTGCAGCAATCCAGCACCACTCTGCCTGCGGCGTTTGCTCGAACAAGACTTCGCATCTCGCGTTGATCCAAAAAGAGGCCGGTCTTCTGGCTTCCTTCCAAGGTGATCAAATATTTCAGTCCGCGCTCCGTGACGGTGATGGTATCTGGACCTTTCCCGCGTACCCATCCCTCGCGCGGTTCCAGGCTTTCTTTCTTGCGCGCAGCACCAGTGGATTTTTCGTAGATGCCTTCGGGCTTGCAGAACTCTTCCAGGGTATCCAGCACCCAGTCGCGCAGCCTCTCCATTCCCAGTGTTGTGATCTGCAACACCAGGGTCTTGCCGTACTGGTCCACAATCAATCCCGGGATCTCATCTCCTTCGGCGTTGATCAATCTAAATGCGCCCGTCTCTTCACTCTGGAAAAAAGGCTTTCGCATCTCGATGGCGCTTTTGATTTTGCGTCTGAGAGTTAGCAGAGGATCGCCCGGCTCAAATGAAATGGCACGGCCGCAGATGTAGGCACGCACGTTCATGGTGGCGTAACACACAAAGTCGCCCTCACTACTGAGGATCTCTGCAATGCCGCCGTTCTTCAGCTCCGGAGGTATAGCCCCAAGGGCCGTACGGAAAATGGCATGGTGCCGGTTCCGCAGAGGGATCTCGCGGTCGGGCTTGAGGGTGATGACGGGGTATTT
This sequence comes from uncultured Candidatus Peribacteria bacterium, assembly GCA_964628805.1. Taxonomy (GTDB): domain Bacteria; phylum Patescibacteriota; class Gracilibacteria; order Peribacterales; family Peribacteraceae; genus CAZVOK01. The sequence goes on from CAZVOK010000002.1 coordinate 144,799, forward strand.
GGCCATTGGAGGGGAATAGTAGCAGCTGCTTGCGGAAAAGGGAACTTTTAGTGGGATTGGGGATTGGGGGTTAGGGATTGGGAATTGGACATTGAACAGGCGTTCCATGAGGACTTGGAACTGATTTAGCGGCTGATATAAGCCAAAATTCATAATTCTTTGTTTTGAAGTGGTTTCTTTGGGTTCGAAAGAATTGATTCCAGACGCAAGGATAATGGTATGAAAACTATCGTTATTACTGTTTTGATTGTTCTATCTTTCCTCTTTTACGAGTCGTACAACTTCTGGAAAAGGCAGAAGGCTTTGGGGTATTTGCAGGTGTTTCCAGCAATTACTCGCACACAGGAAACTGGCTGTACGTATAATGGATCGCTACCAGATCCTGAATGCACCCCGGGGGCTGTGTTTCGGCATATTACTCCCCGGGAAATGTGTGTATCTGGTTATGCCCGGACCATGCGGGATGTGTCGAATAAGCTGAAAGAAGAGGTGTACGTGGATTACGGAATCACCGAACACAAACCTGGAGATTACGAGGTAGATCACCTAGTGAGTTTGCAGCTGGGTGGCAGTAATGAGATCTCAAACCTCTGGCCGCAGCCAGTGATACCGCATCCTGGGTTCCGCGAAAAACACAGAGTGGATACGATTCTGCATGATGCCGTGTGTGCAGGAGAGTTACCTTTGGCAGAAGCGCAGTGGCGAAGCGCTTCCAACTGGGTAAAAGTTCTAAGTGAGGACAGCGAGAGTATTGATGCCTTTGTGGCAGATATATTGCGCCTAATACAAGAAATCCCTTTGCGCCTGCTAAAGGGATAACTTGTTGTCACGACTTATTTCTTTTTGCTGGTCTTGGAAGCAGACGCACGCGTAGTGGACTTAGCCTTTGCACGCGCTGGTGTGCGTGACTTACGAGTAGCATTGCGCTTCTGTGCGAGGGCGCGTGCTGCCTCGGAGACTGACGGGGTTGTGAATGGTACCCAACTGTGCCGACTGCCTGCCAAGGTGGAGGCTGCCTCGCTGAGAGCTTCTTGTGAGAGTGCCATAATCAAGAGGGGAAAGCAGATAAAAAGTTCTGCCTTGGGGACGGATGGACGTTGCACTCTCTTACAAAATACCCGTGACTTCCGCTGATTCTCTCAGTCTTACTGCTCTGATTGTTACTTCAGGACAACGCACTCCATCGCGCATAAATGCCCGTGGTCAGATCCTTCCCTGTTTCTGCGTGCAAAAATAATTCTGCGCTATTGATACGAATAGGTTTACCCGGGAATCGCGTGTGCAGGATTCCTTCCAGGAGTCTTCCCAGTGAATGCGCCGTTTGATTCTTGGCGTAACCATTGACCACTATAAACGCCGGAGTATCTGAAAGTAGCTTGGCACAGATTTCTAACAGAGGCTTTAAATCTCGCTCTACTCGCCACATCTTTCCGGAAGGCGAGTGGCCGAAGGCAGGAGGATCCAAGAGAATCGCATCATAGGAATTCTGTCGCTTCAGTTCGCGTGCCGCAAACTCCGCCGCGTCATCCACCATCCATCGAATGCCATCTCCAGGAATCTCATTGAGTACAGCATTTTCTTTAGCCCAGGCGATAGCAGGTTTGGATGCATCTACATGCGTCACAAAGTGCCCTTCTTTTGCCAGCACTACTGATGCTGCCCCAGTGTAAGCAAAGAGATTCAGTACTTTCAGGGGTCTCCCAGCTTTCTTTCCTACGTCCCGCATCCAGTCCCAGTGGAGGATTTGTTCAGGAAAAACGCCCGTGTGTTTGTACGGCGCGAGTTTCACAGATAGTTTCACGTTCCCGTAATCGATAGGCCAGGACTCCGGTAGAGGGGTAGGTGTCACCCATTGGCCTTTGCCTTTTTCCCCTTCAAAGACAGCATCGGCTCTGGACCATTCTTCTGTGGGAAGAACAGGTTCTTCTAACGCTTCAGCCTCTGGGCGAACCAGACGATATTGTCCCCATTCTTCGAGGCGTTTTCCGTTGCCGATGTCTAAAAGGTGGTAGCCCATAGGAGTACTAGAGTACTAGAGTACTGGAGTACTGGAATAATGGGGAGGAGAGGTTTTTAGTGAAATACGAAATCCGAATATCGGCCCTTCGGTCTGACTCAGGATCTATCGCAGATAACTGGCGTGTAAAATTATGGGTCGTGCTGAGCCAAGCCGAAGTACGAAATCCGAAGGAAATTCAAAAACTGGAAAAAATTTTAAAATAAAAAAGAATTTTCCTTAGCCTTTGTTTCGTATTTCGGATTTCGATATTCGGATTTTCCTTAGAAATCTCGTAAGACCCTCCGCCCCCACTCGTCATGAAGCATGTTATTTCTTCCTTTATTTTTTATGTCAGCACTTTCACGATCACAGCGTAAAGCCGTCAGTACTGCTTCAGTCCTGCTCCTCCTTGCAGCAGTTGTCGCGCCTCTCTCTATGGCTACAGTTGCCTCCGCACAGACGGGGCCAAACATCAGCACGGGTATCAATGCCTGCATCACACAGAACTCCGTGAATATTCCTCTGCCATGGGGCGGGAGTTTCCGGTTCATCAACGGTAGTGCCGTGAGCACCTGTGTTCGCGCATTCCTCTTTGGTGGAAACACTTCCAGTTCTTCCATGAGCTCCCAGAGTTCCATGAGCAGCCTCAGCAGCGCAGGGTCATCCATGTCTGCTTCCTCGCTCTCCTCTGCATCGTCACTGTCCTCTGTCTCTTCACAGAGCAGCCAGTCTTCACAGAGTTCCGTGAGCTCCATGAGTTCTTCCCTGAGCTCCGCAAGTTCACTGTCGTCGGCTTCCAGCCTTAGCTCTGCAAGTTCCTTGAGTTCCACAAGCTCCATGTCGTCCATGAGCTCCAGCTCGAGCTCTGTACAGGCAGTGAGTATCTCTGGCACCGCCTTCGCTCCTGCCACAGTAACAGTGAAGAAGGGAACCACTGTTCGTTGGACGAACAACGCTTCCGCAGCCTTCACCGTCACAGGTACTACAGCCGGTGGACCAAGCAGCCCAGTGCTCTTTGCCAACGGAACGTACTCCTACACGTTCAATACGGTTGGAACATACCCATACATCAGCCTCTTGCATCAGGGGGTAGGTGGAACGGTGATTGTTACTGAGTAATTTTGTTTCCAATAAAAGGCGTGCCTATCTCGGGTGCGCCTTTTCGATTATACGAGTACACGAATGTTCGTATACTCGTGATCCGTATAACCGTGTACTCGGTTAGATACTAATTTTCAGGAGTCAGCAGTGTACACACAGTCGGCGAAGCACTAGTACAGCCATACCCCGCTTCTATTCTGCAAGAGGAAGAACATCCGTCGCCTCCTATGGAGTTTCCGTCGTCACAGCTTTCCGGGGAAGTCTGGATGCCGTTTCCGCAGGCAGCGGTACACACACTCTTCTGACCGGCACAAATGTAGCCTGATTCAATCTTGCACGTGGCAGAGCATCCATCGCCGGCAGTAGTGTTTTTATCGTCACACTCTTCTTCATTGAGGATGAGTCCATCTCCGCAGGAAGGCTTTTCGTAGAGGGATGGATCGATGCTTCGTACCGAAGAAGAGCCCGCCTGGGATTCCATGGCGGCAATATCGCGAGGAGTCATACGCTTGGAGGACGAGGATGAACTTTTCTGCGTGCTCACAGTTGCAATTGAGGAAGAGCTCGCACTAGCGGTGTTTGGAGCAACAGAGGACGAAGCCATAGCGGCTGCGGAGCTCGATGAAGCTGTACTTACAGACGAGGTCTGCTGACAGGTGCTCGGCTGTCCTGTGCAGGTGGCGCCTTCTTCTATGGTGCAGCTCACACTGCAGCCGTCTCCGCTGGTGGCGTTTTTGTCGTCACAGGATTCCGCTTGGTCGATCTTTCCATTGCCGCAGCCGGCTTCCGCTTGGCACTGGCTGGGCATGTTCTGGCACACGTATCCTTCGTCCAGCTTGCACGTGGAGCATCCGTCGCCAGTCACTTGGTTGGCGTCATCGCATTCCTCACCTGCGTCCGTTTCCGGCACGCCGTTGCCGCAACCTTTTGGCACGCATTGATTCACTTGGGTGACACAAATATGTGTGGCTTCTGCCTGGCACATCGTACAGCCGTCTCCTATGAGGCCGTTTCCATCGTCGCAGACTTCGCCTTCGTCGATGCTTCCGTTTCCGCAGCCTTCCGGGGCAGGTGCGGATTCATGGATGGAGCTCGATTGAGCGGTATCTTCGGGAATCACTGGAATATCCAGTGGCTTGAGATACAGGTAAATGGCAGCTCCAAAGAGAGCTGTGCCTGAAACCGCTAGGCCGATATTGATGAGTGTGTGTTTGGTCATAAATCATACTAGTATAGCAAATATTCAAGTTTGCCCCAAGAGGCTACTCGTAAGTTCTGACACTCTTCTTTGGCCTGTCAAAGCCAACAATTAGGTATACTTTCTTGTACATCGTGTACACTACGCGCATGAAGATCTTCGCCCTGGAAACAGATATGGATAAGCTGACGCGCAGTCTTCTTTCTGCAGATGAAGATATCATCATCCGTGTGCACATTCATGGATTCGTGTTTTTCATGAAATTCATGCAGTCGCTGCTCATCGGCATTCCTATTATTATCGTTGGATACTTCACGTGGATTGCAGGAGTGTCCTTGGGCTATGTGATCCCGGGAGTATTGATTGCATGGTTTTTGGTAGTCATTTGGCCGCTCGTTACGTCCTTCATCGATTGGCAGTTCGATGTAGTAATGGTGACCACCGAAAAGCTTGTGGTCATCAATCAGTCGTCCATCTTCCACTCGGAGATCCGTCAGATGAACCTGGATAACATCGCCACCGTGAATGCGTCCACGCAGATGTGGAATATCTTCCCCTTTGGGATTCTGTGTTTTGACTTAAAAGAAGGAACAGGCACGCGCTTCTGCCTTCGGTTCATTCCGCACGCTGCACGTATTTCCACTATCATCAGCGACGCTGTGACGATCTTCCAAAGAAGAAGGGCGATGATGGCGGAGAATGCGAGGATGCAGGCGGCAGCTGCTCCTGCCCCTCAACAGTAATTCCGCGCTATTTGCCTGTAGTCGAGGTTCATCTCTCCTGCTAATCTTGTCTTGTTATGCATCTCTCCCAGCTTTTCACCAGAACCTCTAAGGATGCTACCTCCGATGCCAGCAGTAAAAATGCGGATCTTTTGGTGAGGGCGGGGTACATCAGCAAAACCATGGCGGGAGTGTATTCGTATCTTCCTTTGGGTTTGCGCGTGATTCGAAATATTGAGCGCGTGGTGCGGGAGGAGATGAATGGCATTGGCGGCCAGGAAATCCTGATGTCTGCTTTTTCTCCTAAAGATAATTGGGAACAGACAGGCAGGTGGGATCAGAAGGTGTTTGATGTGCTGTTTCATGTGCCCGGAGCCGGGGATCACGAGTATGCACTGAACCCTACGCATGAGGAAATTGTGACGCCTCTGGCGAAGCAGTTCATCCGTTCGTACCGAGATCTTCCTTTTGCGGCGTATCAAATACAGACGAAGTTTCGAAACGAACTGCGTGCGAAGTCCGGCATTCTCCGCGGACGCGAGTTCCTCATGAAAGACTTATATTCGTTTCATACCGATCAAGAAGATCTGGAGCGCTTCTATGCCATTGCACAGGAGGCGTACGTACGAGTGTTTGATCGCATGGGCCTGGGAGAGCGCACGTACCTGACCTACGCATCCGGAGGATCGTTCTCCAAGTACTCTCACGAGTATCAGATTCTGTTGGAGAACGGCGAGGATACTATCTACATCAGTGAAGAAGCGGAAAAGCAGGGGAAGAGAGTGGCGATCAATAAAGAGATCTACGAAGCAGGCGTCACCGTGTGCCCTGTGACCGGTGGCAAAACTTTCCGTGAAGCCAAGGCTTCTGAGGCAGGCAATATTTTCATGCTCGGCACCAAGTTCTCCTCGGCGTTTGATCTGAAGTACGCAGCGCAGAATGGAGAACTGAAAGAAGTGATCATGGGCTGCTACGGTATCGGCATTTCTCGTCTCATGGGCATTGTGACCGAAGCGATGTCTGACGATGATGGCCTCGTGTGGCCGGAGGCGCTGGCTCCTGCAAAGGTGCTCATTGTTCCTTTGGCAAAAACTCCTGAGGAGGAGTCCTATGTTCGCGCAGAAGAGATCTATAAGGAATTATCTTCCAAGGGAGTGGAGTGCTTGTTCGATGATCGCCTGGAGCTTTCCGTAGGTGTGCGTTTGGCGGGAGGGGATCTGCTTGGGATTCCACACCGTGTAGTTCTTTCTCCAAAGACTTTGGCTGCGGGAACACTGGAAGTGAAGAATCGATTGAGCGGAGAGATTTCGATGATGAAGGAAGAGGAGTTGATGAAGTTGGTTTGTCGCTAAAGATTTAAAGGATTGAGAAGATTTAAAAGAAAAACAAAAACAACAAACAAAACATCCCCCTCCAGGCGGGAGGGTTTAGGGGAGGGGGTCCAAGACATCTATAATAATCCGCATGACACCGCGGGTGAGAGACCCGCTCTGATTGTGGAGGATTTAGGTATGATCTCTATGTTATACTTTCCCCATGATCAAAATCCGCAACCTCCAAGAAGAGCTCGCAGCCCATCGCCAAAAAGAGCTGCATGGGAACCAGCTGGGACCTTTCATTCACGATATCGTCTACGGCGCGCACGATGGGATTGTGACCACTTTTGCGGTGGTAGCGGGAACGGTGGGGGCGGAATTGCCTCCGGGAATTATCATTATTCTGGGAGTCGCTAATCTGCTTGCAGACGGAGTCTCCATGGGAGTCGGGAATTTTCTGTCGTTACAATCGGAAACAGATCAGTACGAGCGTTTGTATAAAGAAGAGTTGCAGGAGATCGATCATGATCCGGAGATTGAACGTGAGGAAATACGTGAGGCGTACGCAGCCAAAGGATTTACGGGGAAAGATTTGGATCGCGTGGTGGAAGTGCTCACGGCGGATAAAAAACGCTGGGCGGAGACGATGATGCAGGAGGAACACGGGATGACCAAAGAAGCCACGAGCCAGCCGATGCTGCATGGCTTCATGACCTTCACCGGGTTTGTAGTCTTCGGTGCGGTGCCGCTTCTACCGTATTTCTTTGGCTTGTACGATTTCAGGGTAGCTATCGCAGCCACATTCGCAGCACTGGTGTTACTCGGTGTGATGCGCAGCTTCGTGACACGAGAGCGCATGATCCGCGGGGTGGTGGAAATTGTGTCTATTGGGGTAGTCACCACGGTGATTGCGTACGGGGCGGGGGTGGCGTTGAAGAGTATGGTCGGGGTGGCGTTGTAAATCAAAACCCGTAGGGGCAGGGCATGCCCTGCCCCTACGCGGTGAAAATTTTGTCATTTAAAACCACCCCGCCGCCCAAATTCCCGCCAGTGTCACCACCGTTCCAAACACAATTCCTCCTACGACTTCTTTGAACGAATGCCCCAGGCGCTCCTTCATTTTTTCCCAGTGCTGCAAGCGATTGAGAAGCTTGGCTTGTTCGCCGATGGCCCTGCGGGAGCTCATGGCGTCGTACCACATGAGGCAGGCGAATACGAAGGTGATGGCGAATTCTGTGGATTCTATGCCCATCTTTTTCCCTACAATGATCACGAGCGACATGACAAACGCCGAGTGCGTGCTGGGCATACCGCCCGGCTGAAAGAGACGTTCTTCCCAGTTTCCTGTGCGGATGGCGTGGATGATCACCTTGGTAATTTCCGAAAGTAATGCCACTAGAAGTGGAATCAGAAACAGGTAGGTGCGCAGGAATGTCATAGAGAAGTCTTGTATGTTCATGAGATTCAATGACGCGAACAAAAGTGTCAATCAGAGGTCACTGCTTTTTTTCCAGTTTGATGGTGAATTCATTGAATATCTTATCTTTATCTTCTCTGAGTCTCGGCTCTCCCATCAATGGCAGGAAGTGCATCGCTACAAATGTTTCACTCACACTGCAGCGGCCTTGTTCATCAAAACGTACTTCCTCGGATTCTGTTCCATCGGCACGCACCGCTTTCCAAGCGTAGTAGCGGAAGCTTGGTGGCAGCTGTACATAGGTTTGGCCATCTCTCTTGGGGAGGGAAGCGGGAGGATTGAGGGGGTCGACCACAAAGGGATCGTTTACTTCTGTTCCTTTCAGATTCTCTTTTGTTTTCTCTGTCAAAATTTCCCGTCCCAACCACTGAGGAGTGAGGAGTGCACTACCTTTGGACAGAATATCTTTCAGCTCGGTTTTGCTAGAGCTATACTTCCTGTTGTCCATTCCTTCGTCCATCACGGCTCCCAGGTCTTTCATGAATACTTCGTCGTGCACTTTTTTCAGAGAACGCTCAAACTCTGCCAGGGAGAGTTCAGGTAATTCATTCAGGCGCACTGCTTCTCTTTCCACGGCTTCTTTCAGGAGCATGGCTGCCGTGTAGCGAATAATGTTTCGAGTTTCATCACTGGTCCACACCATGTCAAAACTCGTCGCGCGGATTTTCCCTTCCAGGTGATAGATACTATCGGACATTTGTCCCATAAGCGCTGCACGAAGGGATTCCAGCTGCAGATCTTTTGCTTCGGGCTTCTCTTTATTCAGAGCCTTCTGTACGACCAGCTGTGCAAGTGTCCCATTCATTCGCTCGTCCTTTCTAGTTTGCAACACTCTCTCGGCCAGGCCTTCTTTTCCAGGAGTAATGAAGGCTTTTCTGTATTCCTTAAGCGTTACTTGTTCAGATGTTCCTACGGTCACTACAGCATCAGGATTCTGCCTTGCTTCCATACAGAGCTGTGCGTGCATGCGTGCACTGGAGAGTACTTCCTGCGGATTCATCTGGGTGATATCAAAAGTTTTCTTGGTGACTTTGGAGATGTAAATAGACGCGTCCATGAGGTACAAACGCACGCGGTCTTTGTGTGCGATGTCTGTTTCCCCAGGCTGCTTTGGCAACCGAAGGCTTTTACATAGGTACGCCAGGAAGATCAGTGAGCGCTTGTTAGCAAGGCTGCCCTCAGAAAGAGTCTGATAGTCCTGCTTCCATTTGTCGCTATCGGCACCCAGGTTGGCAATCTCCCTCAGCGCAAAATCAAACGAGCGGGCAGCATTGGCAGCTCCCAGCCTGTTATTCACAAAGGCTTCCATCAGTTCTCCTTCACTCAGTTTCCCCCAGTCACTTTCTGTCATCAAAAGCTCCTCACTTTCCTTTTCCAGCTTCCCGCGCATCCACACGCCTCCGCCCACTGCCAGGGTAATAGGAAGCATCACAAGGCCGGCAGAGGTGGATACCACGGCAACAGTACTGCCTGCAGCGACTTGGCTGGTGATGACAGCGGTGGTACCGATGACAAAGCCCACGGCGCTGACACCGCCTTGTACCACGTTTACAGTTTGGGCTTCTTTATAGAGTTCCTGAAGGTCTTTGTTGTTCGTGGCACGGATTTTCCTGCCATTCTCTTCATAATCCATGTAAGCCATGTACACGCCGAATACATCTCCTACTGCACCTGCAGCATTGAGGGTTGAGCGCCATGGTCCTGCTTTGTTTGCTGCGTTCAGCATTTTTTGAATTTCATCAAAGTCTCCTGTGGCAGCAGCTCCTACTAGAAGTTTCTGTGCTCCAGGGCTACCACGAATAGCTTTCACTGCGGCTGCATTGAGCTTTCCTTCTTCGGTAGCGAGCTGGATAAATGCTTCGATGTCCTGAGCTGTTGCCTTGGCTCCAGCTGCAAGAAGTTTTTGGAAGCGAGCGTCTTTCAGGAGTTTTTCTGTTTGCAAAGCGAGGGGAGTAGGGCCACCGGCACTTTTGAGGCGGAGCTCCCAAGGAGTCGTGAGTGCCTTCACGCCTGTATCCAGCTTTCCGGCAATGTACTCCGCAACCTTTGCAACCTTCGAACGTCCTTTGTACCACTCAGCGGCAGCATCGTACATTTGCTTGTAGTTTCCTACCTTCACCCACTTCTTGAGGGCTACATCGAACACATCTTCTACCTTTTCCAATTTTTTAATGACGTGATTTCTTAGGGCAGTGCGAGCTTTTTCTACATCGTTTGGTAAATGTCCCACGTCCATTTCGCTTCCTACTTTTACTAGTTCTTCCATGTTTGTTGCGGTTTCTATGTTTCCAATCCACTCAGGGCGAATGCCAGCTTTACCCAAGAGGCTATTGAAATAGCGGCCTCCATTTTCACTCCATGCACCCAGCCGTGCAAACGTTTCGAAGTCTATAACCCCGCGGGATACTTCACGCAGAAGTCTTAATGGAGATGTAACAGGATTGACGCTAGCTACAATGGTTCTCCAGTCGCGGGATACCAATGATCCACCTCCAATAGCCAAGCGTTTAAAGCGTGAGACGGTAGCCGCGCTCATAGAGACGAGCGTAGCTGTTACTCCTGCGTTTGCCGCATTGGAGACTCTTTCCGTGGTTGTTTTATCTTCAAATAGATCTTTCACCAAGTGCACTGGCGCACTCCAGAACTCCCACTGATTTTCAGGGCTAGTGCAATAAAAGACATTTCCCATCACCATTGCCAATACTTTTCCGGTTCCTAGATTGAAACCCGTTTCAATATCCGCACGGGCCGTTGCCTGATGTTGCTCCTCGCGGAATTTCTGAATAGCTCTCCAGAAAATGTAACTACTTCCGCTCTGGCCTTCTTCGCGAAGTTTTTCTGAAGCTTCGTAGATCTTTGCCTTATCTTTCAGGGCGGGATCCACGCACAAATCCGCTTCGCTCATACCGTCTGCTTTCCAGCGTACTTTTCCTTCTTTCAGTGAGAGCTGCACACCTAGAGGAGTAAGCAGTGTGCGAAGCTTCTGAAGTTCCGTTTCGGGAGCAGTACTGTCTGTCACTGTATCCAGGCGGTTTTCTTTGAGTGCCTTTGCGAATGAATCCAGTGCGGCAATCGCTTCCTCCAGCTTCTGTACTTTTCCTGCACGAACATCTGCGGACGCTACCATGGCTTCCTTTTTCTTGGTCTCCAGCCAACTATTCAGCTTATCCATGGAGGCAATATTTCGTGTGACAATTACTTCTGTTTGATCGAGTCCTATAGCATCGGGACCTTTTTCCAGAGCCTTCTGGCCAAAGTCTATAACTGCCGTTCCCACCCATGCGCTGAAGTCGGCTCCAATGTTTGCTAACTGAATGGCCTCTCCTTTTACTTCTCCAAGCTGCCTTTTTACAGCTTCTGCGATGTCTCCAATGACAATCGCTTTATCCATGGCAAAAGCGATGCCAAGCTCGCGGAAGTTTTCTGGAAGATATGCTTTCTTGCTAGCGTACAGAGCTGCCTGTAAACCGAGGAATGTCCCTCCCACAGCAAACAGAGAAAGGAGCGGGTGAGAGATACCCATTCGAGCCATCTCTTTAGCAATTTTTGCAGATTTTACTGCTACTGATTCTGCGCCATTCAAGATTCCTTTGATGGTGAAGAGTCCTGTTCTGTAGCCCACGAGTGCAATGGCTCCAATTTCTGCATCGTGATCGGCAATCCATTTACCCAGGCTCTGCAAAGCTACTTCCATTTGAGTTTCATAGTTCCTGATCATCACATCCGCACGAGCGTAGGTGATGCCGTCTTCTTTTCTTTCTTTGTACTTTTCGCTCATGTCTTTCATGAAGCGTTCAAATTCTGGGTTCGTCTCAGAAGCTTTCAAATTAAATAGAGCCCGGATTGCCGTATCCGGAGTGCCTCTATTCTTGCGGTATTCCTCTTCAGCTTTCTTGAAATCCTCTTTTTCCAGACCGTATGTTTCCTTCTTCAGGTCCGGCATTCCCGGAATCTTATTCTTCAGCGCAGCAATCGCTTTCTCGTAGGAATCAAATCTCTTCAAGATCTGATATCCGCCGTAGATCATGACAGCGGCAATACCAATGCCCGGGATCCACCAGATGAATCTGGAGAGTCCGGATTTTGGCGCTGCGTCCGTTTGCTCATTGCTTCCTTTACTCCACCTGCGCCAGAGGGCGTAGAGGCCCACCGTTCCCAGAGTGATCGTCGCCATTGTTGCGATCTGCTTATTGCTCCACTCGCGTGGGTCTACGGTCTTTGGGAGGTATCCTTCTTTGACGTCTACAACTGCAGGGGCGGGGATAGCAGCAGGAGCATCTGCTTTATTTAAGTCTGTGTGCTGGTCGTCCGCTGCTTTGATAGTCGTGTTGATCTTATCTTCCAGCTGCTTCATGCGCTCATCCGCATTGGTACGACGTTCTGCCACTACTTCATCCAGCTTAGCGCGCAGGATCACGCGACTGGCTTCAATCACGCGCTTCTTTTCCTCTTTGCTGAGGTCCGACAGTTCACTTTTCAGAAAATTCAGTGCCTGGTTTGCACGATCGATTTGTTCCTCACGCTGATACGGAGATGTGGCAGGTCCTTTCAGGAGGTCCTGCATTTTTTCATCTCCCTGTTTCAGTGCTTCCCGAATTTCTGGAGATTGAATGACGGCCATGTTTTAGGGGTGGATGGTGAAAGGCTTTCCCATGATTCCTTGTGCTGCCGCTTGCGTAGTCTGTGCCACTGCTCTCACAGTGCGTCCCACTCCGTAGCCGGCAGCTTTGAGTGCAAAGGCAGATGCATCCAAACTAAACTCTGCAGTTTTTCCCACGGCACGGAATACGCTGTCGCGTGTGCGTTCCTGCTGTGCTTCCACAGGGGGTAGGTTTTCTGAAGGCTTTTCGGCGGAGAGGAGGGATTCGCGATTCATAGGGAAAGGGGAATGACGAAAATTAGAGAGCTTTGATAGTTTCCAAGTTCTTTTTGGTATCTCCTGCGAAGGTGATACCTGTACGAGCCAGCTGTTCTGTAGCCTGTGTCTTCAGTTCATCTTTGCGCTTAGCAGAAAATTTTGTCTTCAGATCGTTCAAGGATCCGACAAGATCTTTGGTAGCAGTTTCTAACATATCGGCTGCGGCAGCTTTATCTTTTAGAACGCTAAGGCCTTTTCTCACGGCTTCAGGAAGTTCCTTTTCTGCTTTTGTGTCAGGATCTTCCGTAGGTGCGCTTGGTGCAGCTGCATCTGGCAGAATAACCTGTGCTGCTTCTAGGAATTCACTGGCAGTCGCTGCTTTCTTGGAGCTATCTTCTTTGTGTACCTGCTCTGCAACGGCGATATAGAAATCCTGCTTGGTTTTACCGGGATTTTTCTTGATCCATTCACGTTCTTTCTTGCGAAGCGCTTGAGCTGCAGCAAGTTCTGCAGCTGCGTCGTCTCCGTCGATCATGGAGACCTTTATTTTTCCTTCTTTATGCAATTTTGCGAACATGTCGTGCAATTCTTTCTGTTCACGTGGACGTGGTTTCATCCAGGGTGGCACATCCAGCCCCGCTTTCACCATAATTGGCGCAATATTCGTCTTCAAAAAGTCTGTCACTTTCGTGAAGAGTTCCATCGCTTTATCGAGTCCCGTATCCATCCAGGCTTCCCAGGTTTTCAAGGATCCTAAGTGCTTTACGCCTTCTTTCATGTCTTTCATCACACTTTTCATTTTTGCTGAGAAACCTTCTGGTTTATCGGGAATCGGAGCTGCTGTAGGGGCAGCTACTGTCGGTGTATCTTCTATTTCATCGTGCAACTCCTGTAGTTTTTCTTTTGTTTCCTCTTCTACATTCGTAGTAGGGATCAGAACTTCATGGTGAGTTTTAATCTGCTCCTTTAAATGCTTTCGATGATCTTTTGCTTCTTTCTTTATAAGATCTCGAAATGCTTCGCGCTCGTCAGTATCCTCTACTAAGCGCTTTGCATGTTCAGCGGTCAGGGTAGGCTTTTTATTTTCCTCCACGATCTGCTTACGTAGCGCGGGGGCGACTTCTGGAGTTGACATAGTGTTTGTGCGGAATAAATCAGATAATTATAGCAAAAATTGGGTTTTATCGCAATATCTGGGCTTAAAACCCCTGTTTCCATGGTTGGTAAGACCCCCTTCCTTCGTGCGTCATCTATAGTGGATCTTTCCTCCTTTTCTTGCTCTTTTTGCGCTAGAATCAGTACAATACTCCGTATTCCTTCCCATCCTCCTATGAACGTAGAACACTTCGAAAAAGGGCTGTACTACACGGATAGTGAACTTATTATGTTAGCCAAGAAAATTGGCAAACTAGCAACATATTGTAAGCGTTTGAAGGATGAGGCCTCCATTATTCGGGTGGAAGCGGAGAGACGTGATACGAAAAAAGATCGTGACCAGGTGAAGGTGATGATCAATGTGACGCTTCCCAGAAAGCAGCTTCGTGCGGAGTCCAGGCGTCCTGGGGTGTTGGATGCCGTAGAGCGCTGCATTGAAAAGCTCGAGCCGCAGATCAAGCGCTACAAAGAGCAGAACACGGGCAAAGAACGTGCCCGCAATAGCCGTACCCGCACTCTCGCATGATGTCTTCTTTTTCTTTCTCACGCCGCTTCGGTGGGGCACTGGCCTTGTTTTGGATGCTCACCGCTCCTGCATTTGCGCAGGTGCCAGCATCTTCATCCTCGGTCTCCTCTATTAACTTTATCGATGTCGTGACAGACGACACGCCTTCATCTGCACCTACTACCACGCTTCCGGTTATTATCGGACCCGATGATAGTTTGGTGGGACGCACAATTATTCTAGATGCTTCCGATAGTCGCATTGCCGGAGAAAATGCGGAATACGTGTGGCACATTGAGGGACAGGCACAGCCCATCAGCCGGAAGATCGATGCTATTTACACTCCAGAACAAGAGGGAACGCTCAAGTTCCGTTTGCTCATTCGCTCTGTTGTAGACGGTCAAAACAGGGAAGAGAGTGTCACGCACACCGTGACTATTTATCGCAGAAAAATACTCATGATGGCGGATCAATCCATCGAACATGAAAAGATAGAAGCGCAAAGAGTGGCGGCGCAGGAGGCGGGCATTTATCTGAAAGTCATTCGCCCGGAAGCCGATGCTCAGGGTCGTACCAATCAAGGAGCCATTGAAACACTTCTGCAGGAACACTTGGAAGATCTGGATACTGCTGATGTGATTATTTTGCGTACCGATGGAGTAGAGGGACTGCAGAGTATGATGTCAGTGAAAGAGAATGACACAAGGGATTCCTTTACGCTGGAAAATCAGACGATTGCATTGGTAGTGGACGGAAGTCTGAACACCGTGGCACGCATTCTTCGCGGACCATTTTTCACTCTTCAGCCGGAGCGCATTGTGCTCGTGCGACCAGAGTCGGTAAATCTACTCACCACCACTCCCAGCGCCGATGCGTTCCTAGAACAAGCCTCGGCACGCGAGATGGATTTGCAGATTTTGGATGATAAAACGGCGTCCATCCGTCCGTGGAATGTGCTCTCACTTTTGGTGACGTATTTGCTCACACATGGGGTGCCAAGTCAGACTGTGATCTTGCTCTTGATGCTCCCGGTGATTGCCACGATTTTGGCTTTCCTACGCCAGGTTATTGGTATCAATACCTTCGGATTGTTTACGCCTTCCATCGTGGCCTTGAGCTTCCTGGCTCTTGGCTGGTGGGTAGGGCTCCTGTTCCTCATTTTCATTGTCGCCACGGGGTATGCCACGCGCGCCGTGATGCGCAGATGGCCGCTGCTCTTCATTCCAAAAGTTGCCATCATCCTCACTGTGGGAAGTCTCACGCTCCTTGTGTTGCTGGCCGCAGGTGCCGCTGCCGGAGTGCATTTGTCTCGTGATGCAGTGTTCATTTTACTCATTATGTCGACACTCTCCGAAAACTTCCTGACTGCCAAAACAGAACAAGGATGGAACTCGGCAGTGTTCGCCATCGGACAGACGATTTTTGCAGCTCTCCTCTGTGTGGCTGTGGTCTCACTTCCATTCTTCCAGTCACTCATTCTCGCATATCCCGAATTAATTCTTTTGACGATTCTTATCAACGTTCTCTTGGGTCGCTTCACTGGTCTAAGACTCAGCGAATACTTCCGTTTCCGCGAAGTCTTCAAACACGTAGCCGAAGAATAGGGATTAGGGTTAGGGATTGGGGATTAGTAACTCTTCTCTCCATCCTAACCCCTAATCCCCAATCCCTAATCCCCAACATGCGCTTTCCCTTCTTCCACAACCCCGGCGTCCTCGGCATGAATGCTCGGAATCTGCTGTACCTGAGGCCGTACAACCCTAAAAAGGCTGTGGCATTTGCGGACGACAAAATGAAGACGAAGGCGTTTTTGGGAGCGCGCGGAATTCCGGTCGCCAAGGTGTACGCGAGGATCGAAAACCGTGATCAGCTGCGTGGGTTTAACTTCGATAGTCTTCCGGATGAGTGCGTGCTGAAACCAAACTACGGCTTTGGCGGAGAGGGAATTATTATTTTAAAAGGACGCAACAAGAGCGGTGTGTTTCTAGAGCAGGGGAAAACACCCATCACCAATGAGCGCCTTATAGAACACATCGAAGATATTTTAGACGGAAAATTTTCTGTAAATGGCAAAAACGACGTGGCATTCTTCGAGAAAATCCTTGTAGCAGATCCTGCCTTTGCGCCTTTCCGCCCTGCAGGGCTTCCAGATATCCGCTTGGTGGTATTCAACCTCGTTCCCGTGATGGCGATGCTTCGCGTGCCGACTGCGGCCAGCAAAGGAAAAGCGAACGTGCACATGGGAGGGCTTGGCATCGGCATTGATATCGCCAAGGGTGTGACCACGCATGCGTTTCAGTATAGCTCTTTGCTAGAGGAGCTTCCACACGGCGGATCGCCCTCTGGGATTCCGATCCCGTACTGGGAAGAAATGCTGCTCATTGCCTCCAGAATTCAGTACATCACGAATATCGGGTACCTGGCTGTGGATTTAACCATCGATAAAGATATGGGCCCGGCGCTCTTGGAAGTGAATGCCAGAGCAGGGCTCTCGGTACAGGTGGCGAACCTGGCGCCGTTACGGAACCGTTTGGAGCGCGTGAAAGGGCTCAAAGTGGGGTCACCTGAAAAAGGTGTGCGTCTGGCGCAGGATTTGTTTGGTCAGCGTAGAGAACGTGAGGTGGGAAAAAAGGACGAGGCACTGGACCGGACGATTTTGGGAAACAGAGAAACGCTTCTTATTTCCCTGAACCAAGGAACCATAGAAGTGCCTGCGTTGGTGGCTCCTGTGCTGACAGAGCACACTATTTTCACGCCAGAACTTCTGCATGAACTGGAGGAACAAGGGGGTGTCACACGAAATGACGATAACACGCTGCACGTGAAATTCACGCTCGGCGGACAGAAATTGCAGACGATTGTTCGTCCAGGGGCGGCACCGCTGATGTCTGTGAAAGCGGTGGTGGGCCGGCGTGACCTGAAAGGATTTCTCATAGACCCTGCCAAAGAAACCGAGAGCGCCATTGTGCGCACACAGCTCAAAGTAGACCTCCGCGCGCTCGATAAAATCATCGCGCAGATGGATCAAGACTTGCTGCTTCTCAAGTACATCAAGCCGGAAAACTTGTACGAGGAACGCGCACGCTTGGAGGAAGATAGACACTACAGTCCGTACTTTTCGTACGCGGATGTGCCCTTGGATTTTGATGACATCGAGAAGCGGTTGATGTCTTTTCCCACAGATGATTCGCCGCTGGGAATACTTCTGGCAAAGAAACGACGTGAGTTGCTCCTGCGCATGGAGGCCCTGAAAGCACGCGGCAACGCAAAGAGATTCACTGCTGCATCTGCAGAGTTGTTCGGGTTGCCGACAGAGGAACTGGTTCGTGATGCGAAAAACTTTCTAGCGTCTCGCATTGCGTGCGATTTGCCTCCGAAGAATTTACTGACCGCCAAAGAAGCAGTGCCTATCTTCACCGAGGCTCTGAACAAATACGGCCTGCACGATTGGCAGGTGTCTGTGCGTAGTTCCCTTGTGGCGGATTGCACCGTAGGGTGGAAGTTCCTCTACATCCGCGAAGGGGCACTCTTTGCCAGGGATCACGTGAATTCCCTCATTGCACATGAGATCGAGACGCACGCCCTCACGGTGGAAAATGGCGATCATCAGCCGTTTGAAATTTTCCGCAGAGGATTTGCGAACTATATGGATACGCAGGAAGGTTTGGCAGTGTTCAATCAAAATCGTGTCCTCTCTCCTCACCACGAGAAGCGCTACGGCACCGCTAGAGGTGTGCTGGCGGTCGTGTACGCGATGGAACACTCTTTTGTAGAGACAAGGCGCTACCTGGAAGAAGAGCTCGGCTACACGCACGCCAAGGCCCTCACGAAGGTGATAGAGCTCAAGCGGGGATTGCACGACACGTCGGAACCAGGATGTTTCACCAAAAGCCTCGTGTACTTCCGTGGCCAGCGGCTCATAGAGAAGTTTGTGGAGGGTGGAGGAGACTTAAAGCGAGCGTACATTGGGAAGATTGCCTTGGAGGACTTAGAAGCGGCAGAGCAGGTGCCAGGGGTGAAGCCGGCGTTGTTGTTGCCGGAGGTTTTGAGGAAAAAGGCGGAATGATTATTTCATCCCTCAGAGCGGCCATACTTGGCTGCGGTGGCTAAGAACAATCACACCGGATGTAATTCAAGGTCGGTACTTTCTTTTGGCTACCCGCCCAAAAGAAAGTACCCAAAGAAAAACCCACCCACGGCCAAACCGCGCGCCTGCAGCGGATAGAGGCCACCACCGGAACTTCTTGTTTACAAGAGTGCGTGCCTACGGCGCCAACCACTGTCCCGCCTGTGGCCGTGGGTTTGCCTCGTAAGCTGTTCCCTCGACGCGGGTAGTAGGATTTGGTTGATGCACAATTGAGGATTGGCAAAAGACGACAAACAAAAATCCTAGTTCCCAGTTCCTAGTACACTAGTTCCTAATCCTCATTATTTCTTCTCCTCTTCCTTCTTCTCTCCCTCAGCAGGAGCAGCACCCTCGGCGGCAGCTGTAGCTTCACCTTCGGCAGGAGCGGCCACTACTACTTCTTCCTCTTCCTTACGTGGTTCCTGAACTGCAGCGATCATGGATTCTGCGTCGTCTACGATAGCTACACCTGCAGGTAGAGTGATGTCCTTCACGAGGATCACATCTTCAAATGTAGCAAGCTTGCTGATATCTACCGTCAATTCGCTTGGCAGGTCTTTTGGCAGACAGCGCACCGTTACTTCGGAGAGTGGGGTCAGAAGTACGCCGCTGAGCTCTTTTACGGCTGGAGATTCACCGGTAAGGGTGATTGGCACGAGCGTTTCGATTTCTTCTTTCATGTTCACAGCGTAGAAATCCACGTGGATCTCGCGGCCGGATACCGGGTGGAAGGCGATATCTTTGAAGAGCACAGGAGTCTTCTTTCCAGCTACTTCCAGCTCCACGAGCACGCTTTCCCCGGCCTTCTTGAACACCTTGTGCAGGGCATTGGCATCGCATTCTATGGCCATATTTTCCATGTCATTGCCGTACACAATGGCAGGCACTTTACCCATTCGGCGCAAGGTATTTGCGCTTTTGGATGTATCACGCGCCGAAGCGGAAAGAGAGATCATCTCCATGAGGCTGGTAGGGTAAGGGGGATTTGAGCCTTGGTCAATAGGAGAATTGGAGCCTAGGCCACTTTTGCCTCTCAGGATTTAAAGGAAATAAAGGATTTAAAAGATTTAAAGGATGAGGAAAGTAAGGATTTCCTTTCAATCCTTTATTTCTTTTAAATCTTCAGGCACCACGCCATTTCCAAAAATACCGCACCCCGCTCAAAAGGTGAATCCTCATGGTTTTCTTGGTGAAAATACTCAGGAACCCCCCGTCGCTGAGGCGTTTTTTGCGGTCTTTAGCGTGAACGGAGGGGAAATAGACTACTCGTTTCCCCGCCTTCCATACACGCCTGCAGAGGTCTGTGTCCTCAAAAAAGAGGAAGAACCGGGGGTCAAAGCCGCCTAATTCCTGGTACAGGTCTTTTCTAATGAGTAAGCAAGCGCCTGCCACCCAGTCTACATCGCGGGTTTTGTGAGGGTCTTCGGCGTGCTGCAAATAGCGATCGATCCGTTCGCCAAAGAATTTACGGAAGACAGTGCGTTTCACGAAGACATCGAACATGGAGGGGAAGAGACGAGAGGATTCACGGATGCTGCCGTCTTCGTGGACCAATTGAGGAGCCAGAATGCCAATAGAAGAATCCTTTTCCATCTTTTCGATCATCGTTTCCAGGCCAGAGGGTTCTAACTCGTTATCTGGATTGATGATCAGCAAGTACTCCCCCTGGGCATCCTGAATACCAATTTCATTGCCCTGTCCGTAGCCTCTGTTTCTATTGCTTTCAAAGATCCGGACGTGAGGGGTAGACCGGTAGCGGTTCCTCAGGAATTGGATGGAATCGTCGTTGGAGTGATTATCGATGAGCAGTATGTCCAATTTGGTTTTGATGGTTTGATGCAGCAGTGCCTCCACGCAATGAATGCAGTCTTTGGGGGATTTGTAATTGAGGACGATGGCGGAGACGAGAGGAGTCACGTGAGTAGTGTGGCTTACAGAAGGCTTTTTGGCATCATTGACTAATAAGTGAATTGTCCTATAGATTATTTGAGAGGGGCGGTTCCCGTTCCTCGACTCGCGTGTCCCAAGGAGGATTGGCGATGAAGACGTGGTTCTTGGTGGCGGTCCTGGCCAACGTCGTGGCCATCGGCTGCACTGCGCAGCAGAAGAAGGCGCCCAAGCAGGAAGAACACAAAGGTGTCGTCGGCTTCGGCTACTGGACGACCCAGGAGGGCCGTACGACCGGCCGCTGATCATCACTACATCCTGGCAGGACACGCCAGAGCACGCCGCCCCGGATGGGCGGCTGATTTTTGTTGTTCTCTTTTCTGGGACCGCGCCTAGAAAAGGCGCTCCCTATTTTGAAGGAACGCCTTTTTTTTCAATCCTTTCAATCTTTTATTTCCTTCCTGCCGGCCATAGTTCCGCAGAGCGACGGCCGGTAAAGCCTTACATAAACAACGGAGCCAACGCCAAGCTCAACGTCGCAAAGAGCTTAATCAGCACATGCAAGCTTGGGCCAGCCGTATCCTTGAACGGATCTCCCACAGTGTCTCCTGTGACAGCAGCCTGGTGCGCGAAGCTCTTCTTGCCGCCGTGCACGCCGGACTCGATGTACTTCTTGGCATTGTCCCAGGCGCCTCCGGAGTTATTCAGGTAGCAGGCCAAGAGCACTCCTACGATGGTACCAATCATCAAAAGTCCTGCTACAGCTTCCTTGCCGAGGAGCAGACCTACTACCACAGGAGCGGCAACTGCAAGGATTCCCGGCAACATCATCTCGCGCAGGGCGGACTTGGTAGCAATATCTACGGCAGCGGCGTAATCCGGTTGATCAGAGCCATCCATGATTCCTTTTTTCTCGCGGAATTGCCTGCGCACTTCTTCTACGATGACTCCTGCAGCGCGTCCCACGGAGCGGATGGTGAGGGATGTGAAGAAGAACACCACCATGGCTCCCAGGAATCCTCCTACGAACACTTCCATGCTGGCGAGGTTTACTACCTGAAGATCTGCCTCTTCCATGAATGCGGAGAAGAGGAGGAAAGCTGCGAGTGCTGCGGAGCCAACGGCGTATCCCTTGGTGAGAGCCTTTGTGGTGTTCCCAGCGGCATCCAGTTCATCGGTCACGTTGCGCATTTCATCCGGAGCCTTGGACATCTCCACAATTCCTCCGGCGTTATCGGTGATGGGCCCGAACATGTCCATGGAGAGAATGTATCCAACCACAGAGAGCATTCCCATGGTGGCTACGGCTGTTCCGTAGAGTCCTCCTGCAGGAAGTCCTGTCTGAAGACCGAGCCAGTACGAACCGTAGAGCGACGCACACACGGCGAGCACGGAGAGTCCTGTGGATTCCATACCAATAGCCGTTCCGATGATCACGTTTGTGCCGTGTCCTGTAGTGGAGGCATCGGCAATGGCGCGCACTGGGCGGTACTGCTTTCCTGTGTAGTAATCCGTGAGGTACACGAATGCGATGCTTGTAAGAATGCCCAGGAATCCTGCACCCGCAAACCACGTCCAGGTGGATCCGTTTCCGTTGAGGGTCTCTACGTTCAAGAGGTAGTAGCAACACACGACCATGGCTACGGTCATGAGGGCCACAGTCACCCAGAAGCCACGGATCATGGCTTTCATAGGAGCTTCCCCTGCACGTGCGTGCACGGCGTACACACCGACAATGCTGGCTACGAGTCCGATGGCAGCGAGAATGAGTGGAAAGAGGATTCCCTGTACCCCAAAGTACGAAGCGAGTGTGACTCCCAAGATCATCGCTCCTACGTTTTCTGCGGAGAGAGATTCAAAGAGGTCTGCTCCGCGTCCGGCGCAGTCTCCGACGTTATCGCCCACAAGGTCTGCGATCACTGCAGGGTTGCGTGGATCATCCTCCGGAATACCTGCTTCTACTTTTCCTACCAAGTCAGCGCCTACGTCTGCAGCCTTGGTATAGATGCCTCCGCCGAGCTGTGCGAAAAGTGCTACGAAGCTCGCGCCGAATCCGTAGCCTACAATCAGCTCAGGAATAGCGGAGACATTGATGTCCATCACGAGGTCGTAGAAGAGGTACAGTCCGCCGATACCGAGGAGCGAAAGACTGCTGATGATGATGGCGGACACTGTTCCTCCGCGAAGCGACATTCGAAGTGCTGCATTGAGTCCGTGCTTCGCAGCTGCGGCGGTCTTGAGGTTCGTGCGAGTAGCTACCACCATGCTCACGATTCCGGAGAGTCCGGAGAGGAGAGCGCCCAGGAGGAACGACACGCCCAGTTCCAATCCATGAACCCAATCGTTTCCGCCAATGCCGTAGCCGAGGATCATGGCAATGCCCACTACGAGTGCGAGAACCGTGATAGTACGGTACTGACGCTGAATAAATGCGCGTGCACCGGTAGAGATGGCACCCGCCACTTTTTTCATGGCATCATTGCCGGTTTCAGCCGAGGTCACACCCCGCCAAAACACGAGGCTGTACAACATACACACCACCGCCACCACGGGCGCAAAGAGTGCAAGAGTTAAGGGAGACATAAAAAGGAAGTAGGAAGGAAATAGTCGTTCATAATATCCGTAGGGGCAGGGCCTGCCCTGCCCGTATGACCGAAGTTCCAAAACAAGGATCAACGCGCACAAACGCGCCCAAAACAACCCGAAAAGCGTAAGCCAACGGATTGAAAAGTCAACGCGACGTCGATGGAGAGGGATTAGGGTTAGGGATTGGGGATTAGGACTTTTATATAGTTTTCCAAGCAAAATTTTTTCCAGCATGAAGATCTTTTGTTTTTAAAAAGGTATTATCTCTGTGATGCCTCGTGCCCCCAAGCCTAAAACCACCCCGGCTCCTATAAAGAACGATCACCTGGAGGCACTCCGAACCAGGGTGTCGCAAGCGCCTACAGGCCCTGGCATTTACAAATGGAAAGACTCCCACGGGACCATTATGTACGTGGGAAAAGCAAAGAATTTACGGAACCGTTTACGGTCGTATGTGAACCCATCCAAAGGTTCCATCGGCCCCTGGAAGCTGAGCTTCCTCCAGCAAATTGCGGATTTTGAGGTGACAGTGACGAATTCAGAGATAGAAGCACTGATCTTTGAAACGAATCTGATAAAAGAATTGCGGCCTAAGTACAACGTGCTGATGAAGGATGATAAGAATTACGTGTACGCACGAGTGACCGTGCAGGATCCGTTTCCACGCATCGAATCCGTCCGGAAGATAGATCCCAATGATGGTGCCAAATATTTTGGGCCGATGTTATCCGGCAGTGAATTGTGGAGCACATTAACGATGTTACGAAAAATATTTCCGTTTCGAACGTGCAAAATGGACATTGAACCGGTGGCGGCCGATTCATCGGTCGGCACCGCAGGGGCACGGCTTGCCGTGCCCGGACCGGGTTCGTCCCAACAAAAAATTGCAATTGATGTCGTCTGCAAACATCGCGACCGTCCCACCCCGTGCCTGGATCACCACATCGGCCGCTGTAGCGCTCCGTGTATTGGCACCCAAACCCCAGAGGAATACCGCCGCGAATGTATAGAAGGAGTGATGCAGTTCCTGAAAGGCGATTACGACAGTGTGAAACATTTGCTGACCCTGAAAATGAAACAGGCAGCCATGGAAAAGAAGTTCGAGCAGGCGGCGAAGCTTCGTGATTCCCTGGGACAGATAGGACGAATGCAGAAGAGCGAACAGATTGTAAGTGATACCACAGGTGAAGACGCCGATGTGTTTGCGGTAGCGGTGCTGAGCGGCCGCGCCCACGTGTGTGTGATGCGGCGGAGATCCGGAAAAGTGATCGGCGACGAGTGCTTCATGCTCCAGGGAAATGCGGAGAGTGAAGAGGATGTGCTGACACAGATCATTCCTCAGTACTACGCTGATGAAACAGATATTCCAGAGTCGGTGATTCTGTCTGCAGATTTAAATGAGCGGGAAATTTATGAGCAGTGGCTCGGTGAGAAGAAGGGGAGAAAAGTAGAACTGATTCTCCCGGAGCGCGGGCGTAAATCTCACCTGCTTCAGCTGGCAGAAAAGAACGTGCAAGAGAAAGCGCGTCAGGCGGAGGTGAAGTGGGAGGCGGAAACAAAAAATGTGGAAGAGGCACTTCGGTCACTCGCGGAACTGTTGTCACTTCCGTCACCGCCGCATCGCATCGAAGGCTACGATATTTCTCACCTGGGCGGCACAGAGACCGTGGGAAGTATGACCGTGATGATCAATGGAAAAACCGCCAATGATCATTATCGATCATTCACCATCCGCAGCTTGAAACGTGGAGATGTTGATGACTATCAATCGCTCAAAGAAGTTCTTTCCCGCCGTCTACGCCATCTGACTCAGTCTCTTAGTGAAGAAGAAAAAATTTGGCAGTCGCGAGGGGTTACTGTGGGAAAGGCGGTGAAAAAAGATCATGAGAGATTACGTGAAATTCTTGGTCCCGATGCACAGATCCGCAGTGAGGTAGGAGAATTGGCGTGTGATGATGTGTACGTGGTGCGACATGAAGGGAATTTAGCTGCCTGTGTGCGAGTCTTCTGTTACGAGGGAACACCCGTGAAAGAACTCACGTCTCTGTGGGTATCCGATGAAATGCAGGGACAAGGAGTGGAAACGTTTTTACTGCGCAAAGTGTTGAAGAGTGTGAAAAAAGGAAAGGTCTACCTGATGGCGGATCCTTCGTTGGAAGATCGCTACGCACACCTAGGCTTTCGCTACGTCATCAAACCACCAGGCGTGCTCGCGGAAATATTGGCAAAGCAGGAGAGCGAGAAAATTGTCCTGATGTACGAAGCGTCCCAGAATAAGATCGATCACTCGCTCAGCAGTCGTCCTGACTTGATCGTGATCGACGGAGGAAAGGGTCAACTAGGCGCAGTGCATGAGGTGATGGTGAAAATGGGCCTTGGAGATGTGAGACGTGAGACGAGAGACTTGAGCGAAGAAGCGGATTCTCAAGTCTCAGATCTCAAAGCTCAAGTCTCCATCCCCGTGATTGGTTTGGCGAAGAGAGAAGAGGAAGTGTTTCTTCCTGGCCACAGCTTTCCTATTCAATTCCCTGTAGATTCACAGGCGAAGTTTCTCCTCATGCGCTTGCGTGATGAAGCACACCGCTTTGCGAATCGACACAGAATGGCACGGGGAAGAAAAGCTTCCAAGCAATCGATCTTGGATGAGATTCCAGGTGTGGGAGAGCAGACGAAGAAGGATCTTTTGAAGAAATTTGGAACGGTTTCAGGCATTCGCGAAGCGAGTGATGAGCAGCTGAAAGAAGTAGTGGGACAAGGATTATTGAAAGTGATTCGCGAGGGGTTGGTGGTTGGGTTTAAGGATTAATCTTAAAAAGAAGCAAAGCATGTCACCCTGAGGTGGCCCGCCATCAGAGAATATGCTTCGTGGCCCCGCTGGCTCATACTTATTTTGTCGATCACTCGGTCACTACTTTCTGATCGAGGGCGGGGCACCTCAGCATGACAAAAGAATCGATTGTATAGCGGGCCCACGAAGGGCGACATGCGGGTGCTTTGGATTAATGTGATCCAAAACTTGCAAGAAATACAGACCTCACACGTCTTCACTATTGCGCGCACAAACCCACGCGCCTTATACTTCCACTCACTTTCCCCACAACACGTATGCGTAAAGTTTCTCTCCTCATGGGTGCCCTCGGCGGCGCGATGGCCGGGTACCTGCTCAGTAACGATAAACTCCGTGAAGAACTCGCCAAGGCAAAGGATGCTGAGTCCGCTGCCAAGACTCTCGGCAAGCACCTCCAGCAAGACGGTTCCAAAATCGCCAAAGACGTACAGGCTTTTGTGAAGAGCGATGATGTTCAGAAAAATCTTGGTCAGGCCAAGAAGTTCGCTGCTGCGAAATTTAAAGATGCTCGCAAGAGCGTGGAAGAGATGATGAAGAAGGGTTCTAAAAAGGCTACTGGTTTTATGACTGGCAGCTCCAAGAGTGTAAAGCCAAAGGCTGCTGCATCTAAGAAGAAGGGCTTTGAGGAAAAGAATGTCTAATCTTTCACTTCTGTGACTTTAAAACCCGCCGGGAGGCGGGTTTTGTTTGAATTTGATAAATATTGATAATTTTTAGGAAAAGTGCTCAAATAGATCTCCTGTTTCTCTTTTTTCTATGGCTATTGCAGTCAATAATCTCTGGGCTGGTGGTGATCCTGATTACGACGAAATAAGTCTCAATACACATCCAATGCCTGGCGAAGCAGGGCTTCGAGCTGTGATTTCTGAGGATGAAAAAAGACGTTTAGATCAACTAGAGCAAGCAATGAACATTGCATGCAAAGCTTCAGAGAAATATCTGGAAAAAGAATCACATGTAGATCAGACTCTAGTAGCTGCCGCTAGAGCTGCTAACGAGGAGTACCAACTGTATAAAGAGGAGCTATTTGATAATCATTCAAAACTTAGCGCCGATGTAACGCGCGGCAATTTTGATCCCACGCCTCCGGGTAAAGTAGGAGAAGTATTGGGACGAACAACGATCATCGCAGCATCGGCTATGGGAATGCTGATGAATACTCGAGGGGGATATTACGAAGGAGTGGAGGGTGTGAATAATGGAGGTAGGGATTTTCGATTTGGAATTGAACTAGCAAGACGTAAGGGATTGCCATTCTTGCCATACGATCTGTCTATAGATGATATGGTGGCTTATGTCAGAGCCATTCAAGAAGGACATCCCTTGTACACAGAGCCCGTATTTGTCCACATGAAGACTACAGTTCACCGAGCGCGACAGTTGCTTATGGGAATGGTTCCTGATGCTGCTTTATATATAAAAGATGATCAAGAAAGACCCTTGGCTGTGATTTCCCGTAGAGACGTAGGAATGAATCGTGCAGGAAAAATTACCAATACCGAGATGAACGATAGTCATCCTATCCAGGACTTAGAAGGAATTATTATGGGGCAAGAGATTATAACGGCTCCTTGGGGAATTTCAGCAGCTGACGCAAAAGAACTTATGCGTTCCAACCGTTTATTGCGACAGTTGCCTATTCTAGATGAACAGGGTCGTATTCGCGCCAAGCTTACAAAGCTTAATATTCATCACTATGAGGGAATGCAGAAGTATAAATTTGATACTACTCCACATGCGGCTGTTGCTATTGGCGTGAGCAATACAGAAGATATGATCAAGCGCACCGAGGCTGCCGTAGATGCCGGAGCTTCATTTATTCAGTTTGAAACAGCACATGCGTATCGCCGTGATATTGTTCGTAAATTTAAACAAGGTTTCATGCCAGCAATTGCAGAAGGGATGACTCCACAAGAAGAAGTTGATTCTATCAAAGCACAAGCAAAAGATTTTCGTGCTGTGATGAAGCACATTAAGACAAAGTATAAGGACCGCCCAATTCTCATTGGATTTGGTACTGTTACATCTCCCGAAGCAGTCCGTTTATTGGCCGCTTTGGGTGTAGATGTAGTGAAGATAGGTATTGGCGGAGGCAATCAGTGCACAACGTTTGATGCTACAGGAGTAGGAGGTCCTCCTTTCCGCTATTTTTGGGAATGCGGCAAGGCAGCTGCAGCGTTAGGAATAAAAATTATGGCAGATGGAGGATTGGATCGTCGGCGTCGTATAAGTACTGTGGCTGGCATTGATGGAGTAGCAGAGGAGCAGATTGGTACACTGTTTGGAGGAACTGCTGAAGCGGCATCACCTGCAATATGGAATGCTAAAACAGGAGAGTGGGAAAAAGAGGTCTATGGCGAGGCATCACGTAAGGGTATGCGCTTAAGGGCAGAGGCAAGTGGACGAGCAATAGATGAGGACGAAGACTTGGTTCTTCACGCAGAAGGACAGGTGGCTATGAAGAAAGTAGCTACTGATCAATTTGGAACGGTTGGTGGTGTACAGCTTGGCGCAGTTACCGCTATGGCTTCCACGGCATCATATTTAAATGCAGCAAACATGGAAGAATATCAGCGAAACGCGCACTTCAGGAGAATTTCGAGAACGCAGACGAAGGTGTCGTAAGGAGTGAAAACATTTGGGCCTCGCTCATAGAGAAATCTTTGTGCCATACGTCTTCTCCACCCGCCCACAAATCTCGCCTCTATCTATTTCAGGCAGCAGCGCTCCCTCCGCTTCCACCACTTTCGATGCAAGCGCCGCTCCAAGCTGTGTGGATGTAGCTAAGTCCAATCCGCGTTCGAGGCCTGCGAGCACTCCCGCACGGAAGGCGTCTCCAGCTCCTGTAGGATTGACGATACAGTCCGGAGTACAGGCCGGATAATTCTTTTCTTTTTCTGGTTCACAGATCATAAATCCTTCTTCGCCGTGTGTGATGATGATGAACGGAATTTTTTTGAGTAATTCTTCTTTACTCACTTTCATCCGCTCTTCCACCAGCTGCCATTCGTAGGTGTTCATCATGAGGCCGTCACAATTCTCTATGGCTTCGGCGAATTGTTCTGGAGTGAATCCTAAAATATGCTGACCAGGATCAAAAATGCAGGAGATACCTTTTTCCTTGCACCAGCGAAGAGCGGGGAGTGTGAAGATGGGTTTCCAGGGAGTGACAATCGCGCGGGAGAAATGCAGCGGGAACTTTTCCGGCTGCAGCCATCCGGGTTCCATCTCTGCTCCTACATAAAAGAACGTAATCTGCCTACGTGATTCATCGGTAGCAATCACTGCGTTGGCAGTGGGAAGAGTGCTACTCACGTAAATGAGTGACGTATCGATTCCCTTTGCCTTCAGACGATCGATGTAGGCCTGGCCGTCTTTGCCTGCTGCAGAAAGGAGCGTCAGGTCTTGGTTTAAAAGCCGCAGATTCCATGCGACATTCGCTCCGGAGCCTCCGTCTCGTTCTTCGTAGCGTGCCACACTGAAGGACACAGAAAGGTGTTCCAGGGATTCCTGGCGGATGCCATCCAAAAATGATCCTTCGTAGTGTACGAAGCGATCTAAAGCCATAGAGCCGGCGACCAGAATGCGAGACATAGTGGTTCATACCCTACTTAACCCTCATAAAGACAGAAAGTATGCTCTATTGACTTTTTAAATTTTACATAGCATGGTATGCGCTAATGGCGGTCGAAAGATTGTCACCGGCTTCTGAAACAATCGTCTCACCCAATGATCTCCATCTGACCGTTCCCACGTTCTCTCAGCTTCGAGACACTCTTCGCAGAAAGATCGTGTCCAATTTTTGGCATAACAGCGATGCGGAGCCTTCGCGTCTCCCGTACCGTCCTTCCTTTGAAAGAAAGGGCCGCGGCAGTTCGTTGGTCATGCCGCTTTCAGCCAGCTGGATGTCCAGCGGGCCGGATGTTCCTAAAGACGAGAGCAATGTCGTAGCTTTTCCTAAGGGAGTGGATCGAACATTTACGGATTATATGAAAAGCATTGGAGTGTTGGGGCGCGACGCATATATCGATTTTCGTGACTTTCCCGTACTGGCACAGCAGGAAGGAATGCCCATTTATAACGTGGATGACTTGCCAAAAGCATGGGATGCCTACAGCGCCGTACCAGCGTCGCTTTCACGCTATGTGAATACAAAGAAGTATGTGACGGATCTCACAAGTTCTCCTGCACCGTATGAGATCGTGGATCTGCGCACAGCCACTGCTGCAGATTTCGATCGTATTGGCGGTGGGAAAACTGTCTATGTAAAACTTAATAATACCGAAAACACCGGTACAGGAGTGCGTCGTTGCAAGTCTGCGGCGGAGTTTGCCGAGCTCGTAAAAGAGTTGCGCTTAGAAGCGGAGGCACATCAAGAAGGCGACTATGCGTTAGATTTCGATATTGTCGTCCAACCGAGTATCGACGGCATTAATCGTAGCTTCCAATGCTTTGTAACCCCGGAGGAACCAACCCATGTTCGAGCGCTCACGGTGAGCAAGCAATTTGTGGAGGATGATGGCGTGACTTATAACGGCAATGAAAATCCGCCGATTCAATTGGAGGACATTGATCCGGAAGTGAGTATTCTCATGCGTGACATGGTGGCACGTATAAAAACTATCGATCCGCAGGTTTTTGGATTCATCATGTGTGATTTTTTTGAAACACCGGATGGACGCAGGCTGGCATTCGATCCTGGCCTCCGACCCACGGGAAACACGGCTACTGTACAGGCGCGGATGTTTATTGAAGAAGTAACAGGTCAACAGGGGTATCACAGTCATTTCTTCTTCGTTCCGTCCGATAAGCCCAATACGCCTTTTAAGGATTACACACGTCCCATCGATAGCCTTATGGGTCCTGATGCTGCCGTAAAAGAAAAAGCGACCGTACTGCCCTGGGGGTACAACCAGCACAAAGGAAATGGTCTCTTCATAGCAGTTGCCCGCACGCAGCAGCAGGTAAGTGCTCTCATAGAGGAAACGAAAGGTGTACTCTTGCGCTCATGAGTACAGATATTCTTTTGCTACATGGCTTTGCCTCCACAGGTGAAAGCTATTTTCTGCCGTCTCTGCGCGAGCGGTACAAAGCTGAACACACGGTACATGCGCCTTCTTTTCCGTCTCCGAATGAGCCGCACATAGATGCATGGACGAGCGTGTACGAATCACTCCCTACGAAATCCTTTAAGGCAGTCATCGCTCATAGTCTGGGCGGGTCTTTTGCATTGAGCCTTCTCTCACGCGGTTTGCTCGACTGTGAATCGCTCATGATGATCGGAAGTTCTCCTGGGCCCAAGGAACATGCGGGCATGAATACGTTCCTGAAATACCCGGTAGACTTCGATACCATTCGTACGCGTGCAGGGGAGATAGTTACCGTACAATCTTTGGATGATCCATGGACTTTTCCAGAGTACGGACTCGTGATGATTCGCCACACAAGAAGCTACGGCATGGTCTTTGCAGACCAGGGACATTTTGAAAAAGATCATTTACCGGAAAGTGTACTATCTACACTAGACAGAATGGTTATAAGTGAATAAATAGCGCTTGAAAAAGCCAAAAAGTGATAACTTGACATAAATTACTTGACATGTTCTATTATGTGAGTAGACTCTGCCGCAATGCTACGAGCTAACTCACTCACAGAAGCATCCGAGATCCCAGACGGTCTCTCCACCACTGTTTCCCAATCCAATTCCCATCAGTCCGGGAATTTTTTAAATATAGGCGCAAAAGAATCAGGACAGGAAATGCTGTGGCTGAAGAATCGTGTTCCAGTTCTCACGAACATTCATCGTCATATTGGAAAGACTGTGGGAGGTATTCGGAATCTCTTGAAAGAAGCTCGCATCAATCGTCATACGTATGAACATCAGTTCCGTGTAGCTGGCACTGCCATGGCCATGGGACGTGCGCTGAAACTTTCCGATAAAGAACGTGAGGCTCTGGGAGTAGCCGCCACTATGCACGATATGGGGTACAAAGTTCCAGAAGGGAAGACTCCTGCCACCATGGTAAAGGCGGACTTTGATGATCATGCGGCAAATGGCGCTGCGATGTTTTTAGATCTCATGGAGCATCCTCAATTCAAAGAATACTTCCAAACATGGACACCAGAGCAGAGACGCATTGGGGAGCTGGCCATTCGCTACCACAATAATGTGTACTCAGCAGCTGCTACGGACGAATATGAACGTCACTCCCATGCTATTCCACTGGCTTCCAAGCTTGTACGCCTGGCAGACAAAATGGATATTCGCCGCGAACGTGTGTACCCGGAGCATTTAGCCACTGCGCTGCAGGAAAGAAGCCCTGAACATCGCTTGGTTCCTGCTTCCATTGTAGATGCCGCAGTGATTATGAAGCCTGCTGATCGCACGGTGGGTCTTCGGTACACAGTGAATCGCAAACAGGTAGAGGCAATCCATGGGCCGTATCCTACTGAGCGTCTGATTGCGGATTTCACAAAGGCCTACAAGAAATCCATGATGGCAGTGGCTGAGGTGACAGAGGCTGCATACCATCGTCCTGCTACGGATGTAGAAAGACAGCAATCACCACTCATTGTGGCTGCCACCTTGGTGCTTGCAGACGAAGGGAATGCCGAAGTGCCTCTGCATTTCACATCTGCTGGAACATATGAGAAGGCTGCTTCATAAAAAAGCAATTTCCAGAAGATTTTTTCCGAATTCACTTGTTCCTTCCATTTCTTCTCAGTAGCATGAATGGCGGGCTCCTTCGGAGAATTATTCCCCAGGACTGCCTATTTTTTGTTTATGAATCCTTCTACTAAACATTCTCACGGTTCCGCTGAATCCTCTGCAAAGGGAAAGCTCCCGGAACCCCGTTTTGTCATTGTCACCGGAGGTGTGTGTAGCTCTCTTGGGAAAGGCATCGCCGTCAGTTCCATCGGAGCAATTATGAAAGCCTGCGGATTTAAAGTGTTTGTGCAGAAGCTGGATCCGTACTTGAACATTGATCCTGGAACCATGAGTCCGTTCCAGCACGGAGAAGTGTTTGTGACCGATGACGGTGCGGAGACAGATTTGGACTTGGGCCATTATGAGCGTTTCATCGATGAGCCAATGAGTAAGCTGAGTACGGTGACGACCGGTCAGATCTATCAGTCTGTTTTAGGAAAAGAGCGCGAAGGAAAGTACCTGGGAAAGACAATCCAGGTAGTGCCACACATCACGAATGCCATTAAAGATCGTGTGAAAGAAGCTGCAGAGAAGAGTGGTGCCGATATCATGCTTGTGGAGATTGGTGGAACGGTGGGGGACATCGAAGGTGAGCCATTTTTGGAAGCAGTCCGCCAGATGCGTGCGGATTTGGGATCGGACAGGATTTTTCACGTGCACCTGACACTCCTTCCATACTTGGCTGGAAGCAAAGAACTTAAGACCAAGCCAACACAGCTCTCTATTCGTGAGCTTCGCCGTGCAGGTATTCATCCAGATATGATCTTGGCGCGTGCGGATTTGAATATTCCGAAAGAACTCTTGGATAAGATCAGTCATTTCTGCGGAGTAGAGCGCAGAGCTGTGATCCCAGCGCTCACGGTGCACTCCATTTATGATGTACCGCTTCGGTTCCAGGAATACGGCATGGCGCAGATCATTGCGGATAAGCTGAAGCTAGGAACAGTGACTCCCGATATGACCGAGTGGGAAAAAGGCGAGAAGCGACACAACGAAGCCACAAAAGAAGTGAAGATCGCGTTAGTAGGAAAATACACAGAGCTGGATGATGCGTATTTGAGTGTCATCGAATCCATCAAAGCCGCAGCAGTGTTCGAGGGGCGCAAGGCAGATATCAACTGGATCGATTCAGAGAAACTGGAGAAAGATGATGAGAAAGCCTGGAAGCATTTAAAAGAGTGCGAAGGAATCATTGTTCCGGGAGGATTCGGCACGCGTGGCATCGAAGGAAAGATCAAAGCAGCAGAGTACGCTCGCACGCAGAAAGTGCCGTATTTGGGACTGTGCCTTGGTGCGCAGATCATGACGATCGAATACGCACGCAGTCACTTGGGAGATAATCAGCTAACTAGCCAGGAGTTTGATGAAGACGAGAAGCTCTCGCACGATAAATACGTGGTGCACTTTCTGCCGGGACAGAGCAAAGAGAAGAGCAAAGGGGGAACACTGCGATTGGGAGCGTATACCTGTGAACTTCTTCCAGGAAGCAAGGCCGCGGAGGCTTATGGAACCACGCAAATATCTGAGCGCCATCGTCATCGCTATGAGTTCAATAAAGACTTTAAAAAGAGACTCGAAGATGCAGGGTTCGTATTCTCCGGCATCTGGCCAGAAACAGGCTTAGCGGAAATTGTGGAAGTGAAGGATCATCCATTCATGGTTGGAAGTCAGTTCCATCCGGAGTTTAAGAGTAGGCCACACAGGCCGCATCCGTTGTTTGCGGCGTTTATGGCAGCCGTCGTACAATAATCATTCATCTGAGAGCACCTTTTCTAGGCGCGGTCCCTCGGGAATATTCGCCCGGGACCGCACGTAGAAAACGTGCTCTCAGGGGGTAAAACAGGTGCCGTTCCATTGCCTCATGGAACGTCTTTTGCCTTATTCAGAAGCCAAAAATCACACCTGCCTCAAAAAATCCATTTTGATTGCTCTCACAGGGGGCCAGAAACCAAGTCATCATGAGTCCTTTATTTCTCCCCCCATTTTTATGGCTGAATCAGCCGTTCTTACCCCACCTCCTGCTTCTACGAAAGAAGCAAAAAAGCATTCCTCTGCTGCTCTGGAAGAGCGCACGCTGCAGTTTGCAGCCAATGTCCGTGCCTTCGTGAGGCGTCTGCCTGATAACGATAGTTATAGTCAGGAAACGTATGAACTTTTATCTAGTTCCACGTCCGTAGGTATTGGTTACATTGAAGCCAATGAGTCTTATGCTAAAGGTGAATTTGCAGCACATATTCAGCAATGTCTGAAAGCTGCGAAAGAATCCTCATTTTGGTTGAGACTTGTGGATATTGGTGCCAGTAAGTCTTTGAAGACAACTCGGGATGAACTGGTACAGGAATCACGAGAGTTGATGAGAATTTTCTTTGCGATTTTGAGGAAGGTTCGGACGAAAAAGGCGTAGGACCTTCACCCCTAACCCCTCCTCCAGGGGAGGAGGGGGACCTATGTGTGTCGTTGTTTGTAATTTTCAATCTTGTCTCTTCCCCCCCTTCCTCCTCTGGAGGAAGGGGGGGATGGAGGCAACACACCAATAGCTTTTTCCCAAACCAGAGGTTAAGCTTCCCTCAATGAACCTCTCCCAAACCATCCTGGGCGTCGAATTCCAGAACCCTACAGTTCTCGCTTCGGGCATCCTGGGAATTACTGCCAGTAGCTGGAGGCAAGTAGTACAGGGAGGTGCGGGAGGCATCACGACGAAGTCTCTGTGGCCAGAGGAGCACAAAGGAAATCCAAACCCTACGATTATTTCTACAGACAAATGGACACTCAATGCCGTAGGAGTTCCTGATGCCGGTCCTGAAAAAGCAAAAGAAGAAATAGGTGATTACATGAAGGATCATCCGGTTCCGCTCATTGCGAATATCATCGGTTTAAGCGTGGAGCAGTTCGCTTCTATTGCTGAAGTAGTAGCTTCTTTGAAACCGGACATGGTGGAAGTGAATCTCTCTACTCCTACGTTTCTGAAACTCCGCGGAAAGCTTTTTGCAGAGGATGAGAAAGAAGCGGGGGCAATCCTCAAGGCAGTAAAAAAAGAAATTGGATCGATTCCGATGTTTGTAAAACTGACTCCGAATGTCACAAATATTGGAGAAATTGCGAAAGCATGTGTGGATAGTGGCGCTGATGGAATCACCGCCATCAATACTGCTGGTCCTGGCATGGCGATCGATCTACGAAGCCGTATGCCGATCCTTGCAGCACACAAAGGCGGACTCTCAGGTCCTGCTTTGAAGACCATTGCAGTACGTTGTGTGGCAGAAATCTATGAAGCTACAGAGGGTAAGACGCCCATCATTGGAACTGGAGGTGTGTACACAGGCGAAGATGCTCTGGAAATGATGCTCGCAGGTGCGAGCCTTGTAGGAATTGGCACAGCTGTATGGGAACGTGGCACAGACATCTTCCAGAAAGTGTGCGATGAAATGCAGATGTGGTGCACCAACGAAGGGGTGTGGGAAATAAAAGATATGATCGGTGGCATGCACAAAGAACTTCAGGCACGTGGTATGAAGCAGACTTCCATGACTCATAAATAATATGGCAATCCCTCTCCAGAGCTGGCTTCCCAAAACCTACCGTATCAAAGCGATTAAGCAGGAGACGGAAATGGTCCGTACGTTCACCTTTGATGCGTCACTCGGCGCACGTCCGGGTCAGTTCATCATGGTGTGGTTGCCGGGAGTTGATGAAGTGCCGATGAGCGTGGCGTACGACGACGGTGCGAATATGAAGATCACGTTCTTTGCGGTGGGAGATATGACGAGCAAGCTTGCAGAATCGAAAGTAGGAGATTTGGTGGGGCTACGCGGACCGTTTGGAACGTTTTATGAATGGGAACCAGGTGAGCACATCGTGCTCGTAGCAGGAGGTTATGGAGCGGCTCCTATGTACTTTGTAGCTCGCGCAGCTGTGGAACATGGCTGCACGCTGGAAGTGATTGTAGGTGCGCGCAGTAAAGAGCATTTGCTGTACATCGATGAATTGGAGACACTGCCTCATACATCCGTACACGTAGCGACCAATGATGGATCTGAAGGCTACAAAGGTTTTAATGTGGATGTGCTGGAGAAAATCCTGCAGTCGTCTCCTCCGGATCCGAAGAAAAAGAATAAGAAAGATGCCATGCCAGTGGATAAAGTCTTCGCCTGTGGGCCGGAAATGATGCTCAAGCGTGTGTCCGAGATTTGCCATGAGTATCAGATTCCCAGTCAGCTTTCCTTAGAGCGCTACATGAAGTGCGGCTACGGGCTTTGCGGGAATTGCACGGTGGATCCGCTTGGTATCCGCATCTGCACCGATGGGCCTGTGGTGAAAAATGACCAGTGCTTGAAGATTGAGGAGTTTGGGAAGTACCACCGGGATGATCTGGGGAAGAAGCATCTGTTTGGCACCTGAGCAGTACCTTTTTAGAGCGTACAGACCGCTTTTATGGCGTTTAAGCCACTTCTTCCTATAGGAAGAACTGTCAAAAAATGGTAGAATAAGGAGAAATGCACACACAAACTCCGTTCACTGCCCTGCGGCATCTCTTGCATCACTATGCGCGCATGTTCCTGGTGAGCTTGGTTGTTCTTGTAAGCGTCAGTATTCCTGCCGGTCTCTGGTTACGCGCGCAAACTACTTCTACGGGATTGCAGGCAACGTACGATCAAAACGGTTTGGCCACCCTCACGTACAACGGTACCAAAGTGATGCATGGCGACAGTATATCCGGAGACAGATTCCAGATAGAGCACATGCAATTCGGCGACGACACCTACTGCTATTTTTACTGGCCTGCTTGTGAGAATGCATCTGCCGTCAGCACACTTGTATCCCAAGAATGGAATTCCTCCGCGAAGGAACTGACACGCACGTACAACTGGGGGAAGCTGATAATCACATACACTCAGGCGGGCAATACGCTGACTGTGAAAACCAGGATCGTAAATACGTCCTCCAAGAGCATCAAAGGAATCGCTACACGCCCGTTCATGCTCCGTTTTCCGGGAGCCCCTTCGTTTTCGGGACCCATCGGCATCATTCGTCCCGAATGGGCTCCTGCGGTTTTCCCCATTGCGTTCGGAGGGGTGAGGGTACATGTGGCCAATGAAGATCCAAGGCTGCCTCTCTACCTGCAAGCATGGCACCTGGTAGGACAAGATACTATCGAAGGATACGGCGGCTACTATTTGATAGCAGGGTCTCATAATATGATCTATCACTCCCCTCTAGGAGGCAGGACGGAGCTGCCGGGCATTGCTTTTGATCGCACGATTCCCGCCTCAGGGGAAGATACATATGTCGTATCAGTGCGTTTTGAACCGGAAGGAACAGATTACTACGGCATCGAAGCCAGCCGCTTTGCGCAGTTTGCTCAGAGGAATCCTTTTACTCTCAACTGGCCTGATCGACGGCCCATCGGCGCTCTGTTTTTGGCTACGTCTCCTCAGCCGCCGAACAACACTCCCAATCCCACTTGGAACCGTCGCGGGTACAATATCGGACGCTACAATGATCAAACACCCAACATGACGACAGCCGAAGGCCGTGCAGCCTTTCGTCGGGCACTTTTGGCGTATGCGGACGAGAGTATCCGTATCCTGAAATCCATCGGTGCCCAGGGGATGATCACGTGGGACATTGAAGGGCAGGAATTCGCCCATGCCATCAGTTATGTGTGTGATCCTGAGATGCTCGCCACTACGGCACCGGAAATGGAGAGCATTGCCGATGAGTATTTCCAGAAATTCCGAGATGCCGGCCTGCGCGTGGGTGTGTGCATTCGTCCCACGAAATTCATTCGGGACGCGCGGAATCCCGGCAAGCCTGTAGAAGCATACCCGGGGTATCCGGTGGGTCCTGCGGATCAGTTTCCTTCTACGAGCACAGCGGACGGACGTCCTGCAATGGATGAGGCCGAACTGCTCATGCGCAAAATTTCTTATGCCAAGCAGAGATGGGGGGCGACGCTCTTTTACATCGATACCAACGGCGATCCCAATGCTCCTACCGATGTATCCGTGTTCAAGCGTGTGAGCATCGCTCATCCCGATGTGCTTCTGGTTCCGGAGCATGAGCATCCCGGATATTTTGCCATGACGGCTCCCATCGCATTTCCATGGCATGAGCATAGTTATGGCAATGGAACGGCTCAAAAATTGTATTCG
Organism: uncultured Candidatus Peribacteria bacterium; assembly: GCA_964628805.1. Lineage (GTDB taxonomy): Bacteria > Patescibacteriota > Gracilibacteria > Peribacterales > Peribacteraceae > CAZVOK01. The sequence continues at coordinate 183,438 of CAZVOK010000002.1, forward strand.
CTTTCCATGAACCTGTTGCATACCTACAGTCCTATCTACTGGACGGATGAGGCGGCACGCGCGGGCATGAGAACGGCGATTGCGCGCGGTTCCATTCCCATTGCAAATACGTGGTACGAAGGGGATCCCGGCTTGAACATTCTGCGCGATGTTCTGCAGAATCTGGACCCCTACCGTCCGCATCCGCAGTGTTCCGATGGCTTTGACAACGAAGGCGATGGCAAAGTGGATTTCCCTCAGGATCCCGGCTGCGCGAGCCGCGATGATACCGATGAGTTCGATGTACGATCCGCGCTGTCCCCCGTTATCCGTGTGTTTGAAAGCAACGGAATGCCGGGGCAGAATCTCCGCTACACTGTGACCGCAGGCAGTGTGGACAAAGCCATGGCTCAGAATGTTTCTCTGGAAGTATTTCTCTATCCGGGTCTGGAAATGGTGACGTACGATCCCTCTTGCACGTTCACCGAGAGCAAAGGGTCTCTGTTCTGCATGTTGGGGAATATGGTTGCGGGGCAGGAGATTGGCAAAAGCATGACAGTGCGCATTGCGGCCAATTATCCCTGCGGCAATCAGTCCGTGGCCTATACGCTTGCCGTTGTGCGTGCCGATAATGCAGACATGAAAGTCACTCCGCTTCATCAGGTACCGGTGTACTGCGCTCCGTCTGCCATGTCTTCTGCCAGCAGCAGCTCCAGGTCTTCGTCGTTGGCGATAGTCGCGCACCAATCCTCTTCTTCCGTGGCAGCGGCTGTTGGATCTTCATCTTCATCTTCATCCTCATCGTCACTACAGCTGCATGCGGCGGCGGGGGAATCATCCTCTTCATCCGTTGTGCCGATTCCCGCCTCCATCTCGCCATTGGTTCGATGCCTCAGTCAGGGTACTACATCTACTGCATTCCAGGACGTGAGCGGACACTGGGCACGTACTTACATTGATTTTCTCGGTACCCTGAGTCTGCAATCCACAGGAGAGGCGATCTCCAGAGGATATGAGTCCCCCTGGGGCGGAAGGGAATTCAGGCCCAACCAATCCATTACGCGGTTTGAATTCCTAAAATTCCTGCTATTTCTTACCTGCAATGCGCCTTCAGGCGATAGCATGGCATTGCATCCCGACTTACGTACCGATGAACAGCGTCGTGTAGTGGGAAAGGCTATGGCCATGGGTATTGCACAAGGCTATGAAGATGGCACGTTCAGACCTGATGCCCCCATCAATCGTGCGGAGGCGGTGAAACTCCTGATGGGTACTGTGAACCTTCCTGTCATAGCACCTCCCATGAACACCTTTCCGGATGTTCCTGCCACCGCTTGGTTTGCACGGTATGTTTCTCAAAGCGTGGCCCACGGTATTGTGCGAGGTTACAGCGATGGCACATTCCGCCCGGAGAATGCTCTGACCCGTGCGGAAGCCATTGCCATCATTCTCCGAGCAGCTATTGGAATAGAATAATAGTACTTAGAGACAGTGAGCTGATGGTCTGATACTCTTATGGTTTCATGCGTTTCCATAGAGGGGTTTTTCCGTGGTCTGTCATTTTCTGCGCTGAAGTGGAAAAATAGGATTTTCGATTTGTCATTAATTTTTCTTAAAGAAGTGCCATACTTATCACTCGTCAAGAGTAAGTGATAGACAAAGGGCTCCTCGCTAGTTACACTGCGTTTGTTCTATTTCTTTCCACCCAAATACTATGATCGGTGGTGAAGGCTGCAACTGCTAATTAGCAAATATCCGCGCTCAGCGCGGCTAAGCCAACAACTAAAAGAAAAACGGCCCTAGGGCCGTTTTTTCTTAGTGTAATTTTCGAGCAATTTAATTCACCGCCTTATCCAAGTGGCTCCAGAACTTTGTAGTCAGGTCTCGGAAGCTCGCGCGAATAGGATGATCTTTGCGGAACACCTGGTCTTTCCTCAGGATATACAAGGCATGAAAGCCGAATCCTGCCAGGATAAAGAGGATTCCGAGCATCAGCTGCAATTCTGTGGCAGAGGTTTCCACCGGTGCAGAAGCATGCATTGCTGGCGTCAAGAGTGCCGTAGCAGAGTTGCTCGCAGACACATCCAGGATGGTCACACCACCTCCGGAGAGGTAGGAGAGATACTCTTGTCCGTGGAATCCCAGGACATTCGCGATCCCCATCAGCAAAAACGCTGCGGTATTGGCGCGAATAAGAGTAAGAAGAGGAGTGTGGTGTTTGTGTGTCATATGTGTACATATTGTAGCATTTTTCGCTATAAATGGCAATTTTAGCTTTTAATTAATTTAATTGTTATTAATAACCAATTCACGTTAAAATTTAACTATTATGACTCTGACTACACATATAATTGATCAATGTCCTCATTGCTCTACGAAATACGTTCAGACTGTTGAGCAATTTCAATCTTACGATGGAAAAGAATATTGGCGAATATTGCGCTGTCAAAATGGTCCATGTAGTAGGTTTGTACTGCAGCGCCTTGATATTGGAGGTAATTTATCAGGAACTTTTCCATCAGGTTCATATGAACTTGATAAAGATATTGGTATTTCTGAAACAATAAGAGATGAATATAAGGAGGCAGGTCATTGTCTTGATGCAGGGTGTTATAAAGCTTCGATGGTAATGAGTCGCCGCGTTCTTCAGCGTTGTCTTAAGGAACAAGGAAGGAGTGAATATAAACTTGTAGATGCTATTAATCAGGCAATAAAAATAGGCTTATTAAGAAAAGCATTTCATGATTTGGCAGAGGAAATCAGAGAATATGGGAATCTAGGAGCTCATCCTGATGATGAGCAGCTTGAAAATGCAAATAAAGAAAATGCAGAAAGTATCCTAAACTTCTTGCGGCTTATAATTCATGATTTTTATGAGGTTCCTGCTTCCGCTTTAAAGCTTAGACAACAAAGAGATAAAAAGTAATAAGTGCAAAATTCATTATCTATAGATCTAAATTATTTTTTTGAAAGATTATTGGCAGAACGAGCGGGTCTGACACCAAAAACTTTGAGTCCCAGACAAGGTTTTTGAGGGGGTCATTTTGAGTACGCGAAGGCAAGCGGGTCGGTCGGTCAAATGAGACAAATGAGACAGTACAAGAGGGGGGTGTCTCGTCCCTAGACTTGTTGGTATTTTGGCTTTTGGTAGCCATACTTGGGCTTTTGATGGAAATGGACATATATAACAAAAAATGTTATAATAAAACAGTGAGAAACACACGCTCACCGATCAATCAGACGCCACTTCGGAACCCCGGCGACGCACTTTTTCAGAAGAGAACGTGGATGGTTTTTGAAGAAATTGGGATCTGGGTTTTTGCCTTGGGCATCGTCGCCATGTTCGCTCTGCTGGAATGGGTACGCTGGTTTCTGGACGTGCCACCCCACCCCTACCTATCGAGCGGAATTTTTCTTCTCCTCGGAGTGTTTGTCGTGGGCCATGTGAAGCGGGTCACATCGAAACTGCGCAACTACGACCTCGGGCTCATCGGCGAACGGTATGTAGCCGAGCGACTGGGAGAGCTTCGGGCAGAGGGCTATCACATCATCCATGATATCCCCTGCGGGCGGATGAACATCGATCATATTCTGGTCGGACCCGCTGGTGTGTTCACGGTCGAAACCAAAATGGCGCGAAAGGAGGTGGATCGCGTGAACGAGATTACCCACACTGATAGTGGAGTGCTCATGAACGGCAAAGGCGGGTGGTGTGGGAAGGCTCTCTGGGAGGCAGGAAAAGAAGCCGACTACTTGCGGGAAATTCTCACAAAAGATAGCGGTGCCTGTCCGCATATTCAGCCGATCATCGTGTACCCCGGCTGGTTCGTGAAAGACGATTGCAGCAGAAAGGTGTGGGTGTTGAATGATCGGTATCTGCTCAAGAAAATTCGCTCTCTATCTCTGGTTCTATCTCCAGAAAACGTACAGCGCATCCGATTGAAGATCGAGGCATATGCGCGCCAGAAGGCTGCAGAAGCCGACTATAAGTCATAGCTGGAAGTGACTTTCCCAATGATTTTCTACCATGCTGCACTCTAAAGATATCGCGGAGTTTCGGAAGCTCTGGAAAGAGCATTATTCTGAGGAGCTATCCGAGGAACAGGCAAGGAAATATGCCGAGAGCCTGCTCCGATATGTGCAGATTGTGATGTCTTCCGATGATGAATCTTCAGGCACGACTTCCGCTATCATAGAACCATCATGATCAACGCAATTTTCTTCGACCTCGACGGCGTGCTCACGACCGATGCCAAGGGTTCCCTGACCATGTCCAGAACCATCTGCGAAGCTGTTCCCGGTCTCTCAATAGAAGAGTTATTGGCTTCTTACCGCGAAGATATCGAGCTTCTCAATCTGGGCGAGCGCACGTTTCATGATACCTGGCAACGGCTCTGTTCTACTTTCCACATTCCGGATGATCAGACCCTGCTCCGAGACGTGCTTCGGAAGGTACCGAGGAACGATGCTATGTTCGAGTTGGCACAATCACTCGTGGGACGCTTCGTTCTCGGGATCATCACCGACAACTGCCGTGAACGAATGGAGACTCTGACCGCCGACATGAACTTGGGTGAACTCTTTAACCCAATCGTCGTCTCTGCAGAGGAGCATGCCTCGAAGTGCGATGGGACGACAAAGATCTTCGAAGCCGCACTCGACCGGGCGGGATGCAAAGCGGAAGAGTCGCTCTTCATTGATAATCAGAAGAAGAATCTGGTCACTCCGAAATCCATGGGCATGAAAACGTATCACCATGATGACGCTACCAACGACGTTGCTGCGCTCAGGCGCGAGCTGCAGAAACTGGGCATTGATTTCCAAAAATAAGTGCATGATTACGATTCGTCCAGACACCACTGACGATCGCCCTTCACTCCTGCTGCTCATGACTAAGCTGCAGGAGCATCTTGCGTTTCTCGATTCGTTACGCCGCCTCAAAGGCACTGACGATTTCGATTCAGAGACCTACCTTGATCACCTGTTTGCTGACCTCGAACGTGACAACGGTTCCTTCTTCGTCGCCGAGGAGGACGGATCGGTGCTCGGTTTCATCGCAGGCAGCATCCCTGCGGAAGACTCCGAAGACCTCCTCGATCACTACCCCGCCAAAGAAGGAAAGATCCATGAGCTGGTCGTCTCTGAAAATCACCGGGCGAAGGGCATCGGTCGGATACTTATGGAAAAAATGGAAGAACATCTTCGCAACCAAGGCTGCACATATGTCCGTGTGGGCTGCTTCGTGCCCAATACAGGGACGCATGCATTTTACGAGAAGTGCGGTTATGCCGATCGGTACATGGAGATGCTGAAGGAATTATGAAGACAAAAACTCTGCGATGAACCTCCCATACATCGAGGTACTATAGTGTAGTGACAAACAATCATGATCCCTACCAGGCACTGAGATCTTCGGAATTTGTACGCTATCTTCTTAGCCATTTCCTAGACATCTTTGGCTTACAGATGCTCATAACTGCAGTCGGGTGGGAACTGTATGAACGAACAAGTTCAGCTTTCGTGCTAGGTCTGGTCGGACTTATGCAGTTTCTTCCAATTCTTCTTTTTTCTCTACCAATTGGGCATCTCGTCGACACGCGCGAACGCAAGATGATCCTGCTTCTTGCTCAAACTTTCATGATCGCTGCGGCTATAGGTCTTGCGGCTGTCTCCCTCTTCCAAGGGTCTTTGTTCATTGCATATGGCTGTCTGTCACTGATCGGTCTGGCTTCTGCAATGAGCATGCCCGCCCGCGCTGCTTTTTTCCCGCAACTTCTGACTTCTTCTAGCCTCCCTAATGCTGTGACCTGGAACAATAGCGTTCGGCAGATCGCAACAGTTCTCGGGCCTGTATTCGGGGGGCTGACGATTGCTGTATCAGGTAACGCTCAATGGGCATACTTCGGTTATATATTATGCTCTCTCATTTTTGTTGTACTTATAGCAAGCATACAGCCCCGAACGAGTGAACATGTGCATCAGCCCTGGTCACTTGCATCTTTGTCCGCAGGTATCCGATTTATCCTGAGCACGAAGCTCATCCTCGCGACCATCACGCTCGATCTCTTTGCCGTGCTCTTCGGTGGGGCAACAGCCTTACTCCCCCTCTTCGCAAAAGACATCCTCCACATCGGCCCGGTTGGTCTGGGCTGGCTGCGCACGGCTCCAGCTATTGGTGCCATTGTGATGAGTCTATCCATCGCGCATCGCCCACCGATGCGTAGGGCAGGTATCGCCATGCTCTGGGCAGTGAGCGGGTATGGTCTCTCGATGATCATATTCGGTCTTTCAGTGAACCCTTATCTCTCCTTTTTCATGCTCCTTCTTGGAGGGGCGCTCGACGCAATCAGCGTGATTGTGCGCCATACTCTTCTGCAAGTTCTCACTCCACCTGCGATGCTCGGGCGCGTATACGCCGTGAACACACTGTTTGGAATCTCCTCGAATGAGTTGGGTGGCTTTGAGTCTGGCGCTACGGCACAATTTTTTGGACCAATTGCTTCGGTAGTCGGCGGTGGGGTGGCCAGCATTCTCATCGTCATCTTGTCCGTGCTCCTTTGGCCAGAGATTGCCACTCTGAAATCTATGCAGGGATCAAAAGACCCAACAGGCAATCCTTTGAATATCAAAGTTTAACTTTCGCTCTTGAGTTGCTCGAGACAAGACAACAAGACAGCATTGAATTCCGCAGGATTATCCAGATTGGAATAATGGCCAGCCTGACGGACGATCCTCAGGATGGAATTTCGTATTTGCGAGTGGACGAAGGTCATCGCTGGAAGAGCGGGATCAAATTCTCCCGCGATGAGAATGGTTGGCTTGTCGATCTCTTGAAGTCGACCAGAAATGTCATCTGCTTTCGCCAGTGCTACCGTCGAATGGATGAATCCTTGCACACTCATGGCACAAAACATTTGTCGCACTTCCTCTCGTACATCGTCGAGTCTGCCGGGGCAAGCTCTTAAGCGACTGAGGACGTTCGGATCTTCCTCCAAAGCCAGCTCCGCGAGGGCATGCATTCCTTCATTTTCGGCAAGCTGCAATTTTTTCACCCGCCTCAAGTCGCGTTCAGGAGAGCTCTTTAAACCGGAAGCTGATTGTGAATCGATGATCAGTAATGCATTTGTCCGATCCGGATACTGCAATGCAAACCGAGCTGCGACCCCTGCGCCCATGGATTGCCCTCCGATGTGTGCACGTGGGATGCCTCGATGATCGAGCAATGCCCGCAGATCATCTACCGATTCCCAAAGACCGTAACTCTCCACATTCGTCGGACTGCTGGATTGTCCATGCCCCCGCTGATCCCAGAGAATCAGTCGGTGATCCTTACTGATATCTTTCACTTGCAATTCCCATTGAGAGGTATTTCCTGCCAAGCCGTACGAGAGAATGAGCGGGTCGCCGTGGCCGTGCTCTTCATAGTAAATCTCGGCATCGGGGCGGGAGAGGTGTGGCATAGCGATCAGAGCACTTGGGCATTGAACAAATGCCGTGGAGGAAGATTTGCGTCAGTTTCTATGGGCGTGAACGGCCGTCTGCCATGCGCGACCCGGTTATTATCGAAAAACGTCAGTTGTCCTGGAGCCATCTGGAACACTAGAGAGCGATCTGTGGTAAGCAACACGGACTCGAAGCGATCAAGCACTTCAAAGAAGTGGTCCGCATCATTAATCTCTTCGCGTGTGGATTTCAAAATCTTCACGAGATTATTTTTGAATCGCATCCCGTAGTCATACTCATTCGCTCCGTCTGGTAGCGGGAATATTAAGGGATAGGTGTCAGGATCTTCCAGTAGATGATCCGCTCTGAACCGCACCGCAGTCTGCATAAGCACAGCCAGATCCTCTTTGTATCGCTCAGGATGGCGCTGCTGTATGTCCCGTAGTGCATCGCTGGAGCGAAGGAGCATTGACTCGCCGTTTTGTCCCACTGGATTTCCCAAAGGTCCGGTCGACTTCATAAGCATCGAGAAGAACCGAGGTCTTTGCATGCTCCATGACCTGCTCGTGTGGAATGGCAGAGGTCCGAGACGCTCGGTGGCAAAACGCTCACCCGAAGCAACAAACGGCTTGAAGGCGACGTCACCGATGCCAAACACATCACCTTCCGCTTGCTCCCGATACGTTGGAAGCAACTCCCCAAATATTGAGCAGAAATTCGCATAGTCAGATTTCTGCGCAGGAAAATTGACTATCGAGAAAGCCTTATTTCGCAAAAGCCTCTGGTTGGCCTGTACCAAAAGCGCATCCTGCCCTAAGCGAGAGTAATCGAGAATTCCTCCGAAAAATTCTTCAATCTCTTCCGAGGAGCTGGTGCGGTCAGGAGTATCCATAGGAAATGGAGACGCTACCAGAGAAGAAAGCATTAGGAAAGCGATTTTTTCTATGTCAAGTATCGTCCTTCAGAGCTTCAATTCGGTATCGAGCGCGAGAATGATGCGCAGAACCTGCTCCACTCCATGAAGGTATGTTCCTTTTTCCATATGCTCTTCGAGCGAGTGCGTGGCGAAACCATTACTGGAACCAAGAGTGATCGTAGGAATGCCAAGAAATAGGGGTACATCGCCATCAGTGTTTCCCGTCTTAAAATACGGCTTGATGCCAAGGGATTTCTGCACACGCTGCGTGATCGTGAAAATAGGATGTTTTTCGGAAAGTGAGGCAGCCTCTGTTGTTGCCAGAATCTCGAAGACACCTTTCACTTTTCCCTTGCAATGGCGCTTGATGATTTTCTGCCATTGAGTTGCGAGGAAATCGATATGCTTCTGCGTGCCAGAGCGACATTCAAAGAGACATTCAGATTCATTCGGAATCGCATTGATTCCTTTCCCTCCCTTAATCGCCGTGATGTTGTAGGTCGAATTTTTAGGAACGCGCACCTTTGAGAAATCATTGATGATGCGGGAGAGTATGACAACGGCATTGGGCTCTCCGAAGTTACGCCAGCTGTGTGCACCTTTCTGTTGGGTAGTGATCTTCAGCTGCCCTCTCAACTGTCCCACACAAGCATTCGTGACCCTGCCGATATCATGGCTCTCAACATTCACGACATACCGAATGATCTTGGCGTGATCACGCATCAACCCCTTCATCCCTCGTTTGGCACCGAGTCCCTCTTCGCCCACGGTAAAACCAACCAAGTAATTTTTCTGTAGTTTGATGCTTTCTGCACGCAGGCATTCTAAGAAAGTTAAAACCGCCGTCACACCTGCGGTGTTATCACAAATGCCATGAGCATAGAGATGCCCATTTTTCTCGCTAACCTTGATCGGGAGAGGGGCTTCGCAAGCGGTATCCCCATGGGCCGAGAGCAGAACGAATTTCTTGTCCGACGGATTTCCAATAAGCTTGCCGAGGGCGTTCCCCGTCTTGTCGATCCTTACCTCCTTCAATCCGAACTCTCGCAACTTTCTTGCCAGGTACTCCATTTTTTTCTCTTCGTGAAACGTTGGAGCTGGTATCTCACATACTTCGCTGAGTGTAGAGAAAATCTTAGTCTTGTGTGTTTGGAGAAAGCCGTGAAGAGAATCGGATAGTGTGCTCATCTAACTGCATCTTAGCAGCTGACTAGACAAGTTGGGCATTCATTTCCATTTGACATATGGAAGGAGATAAGGAAGAATTAGCGTTTCCATGCTTCCTAACTATGCAAAAACGGCTTCGAGCAGCGTAAAATCGCTAATGCAATCCAATCTTCCCGTGGAAGTTGTTGGCTGCCATAGTCCACTCTCAGCCAAACTTGCGGAAGCGGCTGGATTCCCAGCTGTGTGGCTAAGCAGCCTAGAACTTTCATCGGTCAACGGTCTTCCAGACGCCAATTTCCTGAGTATGGCAGAAAATCTGGAGATGATTAGGAGAATCTGCCTTTCGGTGACTGTGCCAGTTATTGCCGACTGTGACAGTGGATACGGGAATGAAGTGAATGTATATCGCATGGTCCAGCTCTATGAGCAGGCAGGAGTGTCTGCCATTTCCATCGAAGATAATGTATTCCCGAAAAAATGCAGTTTCTACGAGGGAGGATCAGATGAACTTGTAACCGTTGAAGAACACGCTAGAAAAGTGCAGGCGGCTTGCAAAGCAAGGAAGAGCACCGATTTTTTCATCATTGCTCGAACCGAGGCATTCATACGCAATCTTGGTCTTGAAGAGGTATTGAAACGCGCACATGCCTATGCCGATGCCGGGGCGGATGCCATTTTTGTCCATTCCAAGAAAAAGAACGATGAGGACATCGTCGCTTTCACGAAAGCGTGGAAACGCGATGTTCCACTCGTCTGTAGCCCAACAACCTACAATCAGTATACGTCCGCTGAATTACTGGAACGCGGCTATAGCATGATCATCTATGCCAACCAAGGACTTCGTGCGACGGTGAAGGAAAGCAAGCGATATGAGCAGAGAGACGATGAGGTAGGGGTAAACCTCGGTATGTCCAAAGTGGACGGCAAGGAAGAGCAGCCACCCAGCGACGAGCAGAAAAACGACGAACATTGCTCGCGTAAAGAGATATCGTGCGTTGCTGCCGGTGATCCGCTCATCAGACTGGTGCTTGGTGTACGTCTGCCGAAAGATATCCTGGCACAGATCGGCGCATGCATCTTTTCCTTTGAAGAGCCGTCCCCAGAAGGACAGAGTCCGATAATCCTTCAGGAGTTTCCTGTCGGCATCGGAGAGTTTTGCATGTTCCAAGAGACGCTGGATCTGCCTCTCGCTCGTCACGGGATTATTCGGGAGCAGGATCAGCTCGGAGGGACGGTATCCCTTGAAGAAGATATCGATCAAGCTTTCGCAGAGGCGAGCAAGCGTTTGCACCACTTCACCCGCGGTGAAGCTAAGGGCGAGAAAAACGAACGTGAGGAGGAAATCCTGATCAGGAAGTGTCGGGAGATCCGACGGACTCAGGAACAAGAGGCTCATGAACACAACGCTCACGAGGAACCCACCGGGGATGACGGTTATCAGGAGATCGGCAAAGGAAATCTTCTCAAACATCGTATTTGCTTATACTCCTTTTTGGTTTCTAAGACTACGAAAGATGCCGCGTCGAACCTCCAGAAAAATCGAGCGAAGCAACACGGTCTGGAACCAAAAATCCGCCACCTCAGACTTTGACTTTTTAGCTGAGGCAAGCGGATCTATAAACCATACCACGTGTTGGCAGCCTCACGGGGAATCGAACCCCGATTACAGGAATGAAAATCCTGTGTCCTAACCGTTAGACGATGAGGCCGTGGTGTGAAAGATTGGATTCAGGCTCTGAAGGCAGACATTTCTGCGACATCGTCCTGAGCCTGACGAAGGGCGATGAGGCCGTGATGTCAAAGACATACAAGAGGCCATGTAAGGCTCTTGCGGGCAAATTATACGGATCTCCAGGGTAAAAACCAGAGGTCTCGGAGCCAAAATCTTTAAAGTAGGCCTTTCTGCTCCATGAGCCCATCAACGTAGCTTTTAGCTCAATTTCACCGCTGTGCCAGATATCGACACCATCAGCATCCCATTACTCTGACCAAGCACTTCATAGTCGATATCCACACCCACGATGGCATTGGCACCCATCTCCGTTGCGCGGTCTGTCAGATCTTTCTGTGCCAACTGACGCGCTTCATCTAATACTTTCTCGTATGACTGCGTGCGGCCTCCCACGATATCGCGGATGGAGGCGAAGAGGTCGCGGAAGATATTTACTCCTACTATCGCCTCGCCGGTGATGACACCCAGGTAGGACTCGATCTTTTTGCCGTCTACGGAGGGAGTGGTGGTGATGATCATAAATAAATAGAGAAAACAGTAATGAGTGTATCACTAAAATCCTTCAAATGTGCTACCATAACCCCCTATGGCAAATTGGGACCAACTTACACGGCAGGGAAATGTGTCCGACAGGCGCGGAATGAAGATGGGTGGAATTGGGGTGATTGGCACGCTTGCAGTGGTGGGTATCAGCCTATTTCTGGGTGTAGACCCCATGGTCATGCTGGGCCAGCTGGAACAGCAGGGGATGATGACAGAGACGGTGTCCGAAAACGCAGGAGAGTTTGAGGGAGAGGATTCCTATGAGAAATTCACGAGCGTAGTACTCGGCTCTCTGGACGGGTACTGGGAGCAGCAAATGGAGGGATATAGCCCCGCGCAGCTGGTGCTCTTCCGTGATGTGACTACTTCTTCCTGCGGCGGCGCTCAGAGCCTCGTAGGTCCGCACTACTGTCCAGCGGATCAGACAATTTACTTAGACGAGCGATTTTTCGAACAATTGAAAGCAGAGTTTGGTGCGGAGGGTGGAGACGTAGCCGAGGCCTACGTGATCGCTCACGAGGTGGGGCATCACCTGCAGGCGCAGCTGAATATGCTGTCGGGTTCTCCGTCATCAGAAGAAGCCATTCGCACAGAGCTCACGGCGGATTGTTTTGCGGGAGCGTGGCTGGGGTCTCTGAAAGATCAGAATATTTATGAGCAGAATGAAATTTTCGAGGCTGTTGATGCCGCGAGTGCCGTGGGTGATGACAATATTCAGCAGCGCACGCAGGGGACAGTGCAGCCGGAAAGCTGGACCCATGGGTCCAGTGAACAGCGAAAGCAATCGGTGATGCTGGGGTATGAGAATAGCACCGATCCTTCGGTGTGTGTGGAGTAGTGCGGTGTCTGAGCCTCATCAAAGATGATTCATCGACAATATGCTTATCAGGCAGCCTCCTTAAGGTTCTTGTACTCGCTGTTTGTCATCAGAAGGAAGATGCCGGGGAGAACACCAAAGGAGTTGACCAAGAGCAGCGCGATGAACCAGATATTTTTATTCATCCGCGCGGCGCGCCACATGCCCCAGGCTTTCAGGGCCAGATCAAAGAGTGCCAGTGGAATGAGCACCCAAAGCAAGGGCCCCAACTGCTCCAGGAAGAGCGCCTGATTTTGTAGTAATGGTGTCATGATGAAAAGTATACATGCATTTTCCTGAGGGCAGAAATAAAGCTTGGTAGTTTCAAAGGATCTTGATCTCTGTCTGGAAAAAGTACACAGTAGAGACATTCTTTCTCCTCTACACATGAGTATCTTTCACTCTGTCACATTTGCCTGGTGGCAGGTTAGTCTTTTCAAGATCTCTCTGGTGACTTTCGGGATTGCGGTGGGTGCGTACTGGAATGAGTTTTTCGGGCAGTACCTTGTGCCGCTTTTAGTCGTTGCCATCCTCACCGGGCTGTACATCACGTATGTCTGGTTCAGGCAGTAGTTCTGTGAGCAAAGAGAAAGCAGAAAGAGAAGTGCTCTGAGGATTTGTTATAATAAAGCTGTGTCGAAGATTAAAGCTTCCGGTGTAGATGCGTACATCAGTGATGCTTCGCTTGAAGCTCAGAAAAAGCTCCGTGAGCTGCGTGCCATCCTCAAGAAAGTGGCACCCAAGGCCACGGAAAGCATCAAGTGGGGATCGCCGGTGCTGGAAGAAGAGCGCATTCTGTTTGCCTACTCGGCTTTTAAGACTCACCTGAACTTCATGCCTACACGCTCTTCTCTAGAGCCGTTCAAAAAATCATTGAAGGACTATGTGACAGGTAAAGATACCATCCAATTCCCGTACGATCAGCCGCTTCCGAAAGATCTCATTCGCACCATTGCGGAGTACCGTGCCAAGGATGTGCGGGAGAAGGGGGCGAAGTGGATGGGGCAGCAGTGCTCATTAGTGCCCTGCAGGTTTTAGTAGTAAGATTCCCGCATGATCACATCAAAACTCGGTTTACTACTTGCTGGTACCTACCTTGTACTCTGCGTGTGGCTCATTGCCACGCAGGGGCTTTTTGGTGAAAGCTTCATCGCACTTATTCTGGGTTTGCCTCTGAGTTTGGTGTTCGTGTCTTTTGAATACGGAAACGTGAGCGGTCCATTTCTGTACGTACTTATTCTGCTGCCCATCGTGCTTAATGCGTTTGCGCTGTATTGGATTGGTACCTTAGTGAGCAGGAAGAAAGCCTGACATTCAAGTAGTTTTCCTTTTTTGAATAGTCCAGTGCTATCATTTGCACATTCTTCCTCTTTTCCCATGTCCACCAAACTCAAAGTCACTCTGGTCACTGTCGTTGTTGCCATCGTCACAGCTGTTCTCGGCCCGATCATTTGGACTCCTGCAAACGGTGAAGGCCCGGGCGCGCTCTTGCCGTACTTTATTGTGGTATCGCTTCTAGAATCCATCGCCTTTGGACTCGGCGTGTCTTTTCTCGTTTTTGGATGGAGCTGGGTAAGGCGTGCCACGCGGGAGACGGGGGCTGCTGCGCGCATTCTGTATGTATCCATTGCCTGGTCCATGATGTCCTGGTGGCCGCATGACAACATGCACATCAGCAATGCGCACGATAACTGGGGCAGGCTCCTCATGATCGAATGGCTGTTCCACGTAACCCTCATCCTGGCTGCCATAGGCATGGCGTGGTCGTTCTTCCAGGTGATGAAGAAGAATCAGGCTCTGCCAGCGTAAGAGGGATTTGCCGTTTTTTACTGAAACAGGCGGGAGATCCCTGCCTGTTTTTTGATGGGTTGATTTTCTTTTTTTGGAGTGCTACCATACCCCTACCCCCTACCCCTACAATCATGCGAACCGACTACAAGCAGAAAGCACTGGCAGGCCTCAAGAGGCTCGAGGGTCTTACAGCCAAAGTGCGGACGATGATTGAGGGTGACGAATACTGCCCGCACGTACTGGAAAATCTCCTGGCCATGCAGGGACATGTAAAGCACGTTCAGGGACAGGTACTGGAAAGTCACCTGCACACGTGTGCGCAGGACAAGATGAAGCGGGAGAAGGATTACGACGCGTTCATTGCGGAGATCATCCGCACCATCGGCCTTTCGAGCCGCTAAATTTTTTACCCTCCAATTTTATGATGGATTCCATGTACACCACCGGCCCGGGAGCAGGATTTGCAGTCCTCTGGACTCTGCATATGCTCTCCGTTCTTCTCTTCTTCGTAGGAGTTGCCTTTCTTCTCTACTGGGCAATGAAAACATTGACCCTCGGCCAATTGAAAGCCTGGGGTATTACTCTGACAGCTATTGGCGCTGTGCTCTGCTTGCTCACCATTGCTGGCAAAGGTTCTCCTTGGGGATATGAAGGAGCCAAGGGTGCCAGAATGATGCACATGCAGATGATGGGAGATGATGACGATACATCGGACCACATGGGGATGATGATGGATGAGGACGATGCCATGAGTATGTCCATGAACGACATGGATGCCATGCTACAAGGAAAAACTGGTGACGACTTCGACAAAGCTTTCCTCGAAGGCATGATCCCGCATCACCAGGGAGCCATCAATATGGCGAAGCTTGCCCGGCAGAATGCCAAGCACTCCGAAATCAAGCAGATGGCCGATGCCATCATATCCGCCCAGCAGCTGGAGATTGATCAGATGAATGGCTGGATGCAGGCTTGGGGCTACAACGATTAATTTCTCTTCTTTAGACACTATGGCTGAGTGTTGCGATCGCCACCATCACGCTGCTCCAAAGCAGCATTCATCCACCACCTCAGGAACCGGCAGGTATACCTGTCCCATGCACCCGGAGGTCCAGACTATGGGCCCGGGTGCATGTCCCAAGTGTGGCATGGCTCTGGAGACTATGGACATTGCAGTACCGAAGACTGCCACCAAGTACACCTGCCCCATGCATCCGGAGATTGTCCGCGATGAGCCCGGCAGCTGTCCCAAGTGCGGTATGGCGCTGGAGCCGATGGCTGTGACACTGGAAGACACAGAAAATCCAGAGCTCACCGATATGCGACGGAGGTTCTGGATTGGAGCAGTACTCACGGTGCCGGTAGTGGCACTGGGGATGGCGGAGGGTTTCTTTGGAGATGCTCTGATGAGTGTGATGACTATGTCGCTCATGCCGTGGATAGAGCTGATGCTTTCTACGCCCGTAGTGCTCTGGTGCGGCTGGCCGCTCCTGGTTCGCGGATGGCAGTCTCTACAAAATCGGTCGCTCAATATGTTTACGCTCATTGCGCTGGGTGTTGTTGTTGCGTATGTCTACAGCCTGGTTGCAGTCTTCTTTCCGCAGCTTTTCCCTGCATCGTTTTTCAACGAGCACGGACAAGTGGGGAGATACTTTGAGGTGGCTGCGGCCATCACCACTCTTGTTCTTTTAGGGCAAGTGCTGGAGCTCCGCGCCCGCAGTCAGACCAGCAACGCCATCAAAGCATTGCTGGGTCTCGCGCCGAAAACTGCACGCTTAATTCAGGCTGATGGGACCGAGGTGGATGTGCCCCTGGAACACGTGAAACAGGGTGATACCCTGCGTGTTCGCCCCGGGGAGAAAGTGCCTGTGGATGGAACGATCTTGGAAGGCAGCAGTTCCATCGATGAGTCGATGATCACGGGCGAATCGATTCCTGTAGAGAAACACGTGAAAGAACGCGTGACTGGCGGGACACTCAATGGTACCGGTGGCTTTACCATGCGTGCGGAGAAAGTAGGGAGCGAGACGCTCCTTGCGCACATTGTGCAGCTGGTGAGCGAGGCACAGAGGAGCCGCGCGCCGATCCAACGTTTGGCGGATACCGTGTCTGCCTATTTCGTTCCTGCAGTAGTGCTGATTGCCCTTCTGACCTTCGTGCTGTGGTACCTCTTCGGTCCAGAGCCTTCCCTGGCCTACGCCCTTGTGAATGCAGTCTCTGTGCTCATCATTGCCTGTCCGTGTGCCTTGGGTCTTGCCACTCCCATGTCCATCACGGTCGGCATCGGCAAAGGGGCCACGCTCGGCGTGCTCATCAAGAACGCGGAAGTCCTGGAGACGATGGAGAAAGTGGATATATTGGTGGTGGATAAAACAGGAACACTCACCGAAGGGAAGCCGCGTCTGGTGACGGTAAAAGCGCTCGGGAACGGTTCCGAAGAATATCTGCTGAGGTACGCAGCCAGCCTGGAACAGGGAAGCGAGCATCCGTTGGCCGCTGCCATTGTGACAGGAGCGAAAGATCGGTCTGTGTCGCTGAGTACGGTCAGCAATTTCCAATCCCGCACTGGACGCGGTATTCAGGGAATGGTGGAAGGTCGTACGGTTGCTTTAGGCAATCAGCAGCTTCTGGAAGATCTGAAGATTCATGCAGGTGATGCTCTCTTGCAGGCAGAAATACTTCAGAAAGACGGGCAGACAGTGATGTTTCTGGCAGTCGATGGAACAGTGCTCGGGCTCCTGGGTGTGATGGACCCCATCAAGGAATCCACTTCCGAAGCACTCCGTGCTTTGGAACACGCAGGAGTGAAAGTGGTGATGCTCACAGGTGACAATCGCACGACCGCAATGGCGATTGCAGAGAAGCTTGGCATCACGGATGTAGAAGCAGGAGTACTCCCGGAGCGGAAAAATGAAGTGGTGCGTAAACTTCAGGAACAGGGCCACACGGTAGCCATGGCGGGGGATGGCGTGAATGATGCTCCGGCGCTGGCACAGGCAGACGTGGGCATTGCCATGGGCACTGGAACAGACATTGCTATGCAGAGTGCGGGAGTGACGCTTATCCGGGGAGATTTACGCGGCATTGTCCGCGCACGGACCCTTAGCCAGGAAACCATACGCAATATCCGCCAGAATCTCTTCTTCGCATTTTTCTACAACGTCCTCGGCGTGCCGGTAGCGGCAGGAGTGCTGTATCCATTCTGGGGCATGCTCTTAAACCCCATGATCGCTGCGGCAGCCATGAGCCTGAGTTCCGTGTCGGTGATAGGGAATGCGTTGCGGCTGCGGAGGCAGTGATAAATTGTCTCTTTAAAATACATGCCCCATATGTCCGGCGGGTATACTGTTCTCCGTGTTCTCCTCTATCCGTTCCATTGGCTTCATCACTGTCATTGCTTTGGCTGGCTGCACTGCAGCTCCGGATCCACTTGTATTTGAGGACCTAGCAGAGTCTTCTGCTGTCGGTACATCCAAGGGATCCACAGGTGTAGAAGTAGTAGCAGAGAACCTGAGCATCCCCTGGGGCATCGCCTTTCTGCCGGATGGAGATTTGCTCGTGACAGAACGAACAGGAACGATCGTGAGGATTGGGAAGAATCAGCAGAAGTATCCCATTCAAGGTGTGCGGCACAGAGGAGAAGGGGGGCTTTTGGGGATAGCACTGCATCCGGACTTTGCGGAGAACCAATGGATCTACGTGTACCTCACGACACAAACTTCTGCGGGAGTTCAGAATCGTATTCATCGGTATCGTCTGGCTGCTGATCAATTAATCGATCAAACCGAGATTCTTTCCGGTATTCCCGGCTCTACAAATCATGACGGCGGACGCATTGCGTTTGGGCCGGATGGACTGCTGTATGCCACTACGGGTGATGCACAGAATGAGAACTTGGCACAGGACACGGCGTCTCTTGCTGGAAAAATCCTGCGAATTGATGATCAGGGAAAGATCCCCGCCGATAATCCTTTTGGGAACGCGGTGTATTCCTACGGCCACAGAAACCCACAGGGAATTACCTGGGATGATCAAGGCAGGCTCTGGAGTACCGAACACGGCAGGAGTGTTATCCGCACGGGGTACGATGAATTGAATCTCATCGAAAAAGGGAAGAATTATGGGTGGCCGACGGTAGAAGGGCCGAATGTACTGGATGGAATGGTTTCACCAGTCATTCACTCCGGAGCCAGTGACACGTGGGCGCCTGCATCTGCGGCGTTCGCGAATGGAAGCATCTACTTTGGTGGTTTACGAGGCGAGACGTTGTATCAGGCAGTATTGAATAGAAGCGGCACACCTGAACTGCGTGAGCACTTTGTGGGCGAGTACGGACGCATTCGCGAAGTGGTCGTGGGACCGGATGGATTTTTGTACATCACCACAAGTAACCGCGATGGGCGTGGGAGAGCGGGGGCGGAGGATGATCAGATCTTGCGAGTGAATGTATCTGCTCTCTAAGTCTCAGCTTACGACAGGTTCCATCGCAATCTTCGCATCAAACTTCCTAGGGAGCGCTATAAAGAGCGTGTGCTCCGTAGGCTCATCGCGTACCCAGAACCGTCCGCGGGCGGCGGAGAGGATTTCCCAGGAGACGGCGAGGCTCAGGCTATCGTCCTCACCGGGGCGCATGATGATATCCTGAATATTTTCGGTCATGTCCGGGTTTACGGTTTTCATGGTCAGTGGCTCCCCGTGGTATGTGATGCCGATAGTGGTTTCCAAGTCGGTTGGCTCTGCGTGGATCACGATGGTATCGCCGATGGTGGCCTGGTGGACGGCATTTGCCACAAGGGACGAGAACAAGTGACGGATGAGCGGTTCATCGAGCATGATGGATGCGTCCTTGGATACTCCTCCAAAGCCGAGGGTCTGGTGTTTTGCGGCGGCGATTGCTTCACTGTCTTTGATGACGTTTCTTATGAGAATATTCACATCGGAATCCTTGGGGTGATACTGAATGATGCCTCCCGAAAGCCTCATGATATTTAGAAGTTCATTTACCAGCTTAATCACGCGCTCGATGGCTTTATTCATGTTTCCCAAGCTGTCTTTCTGCGACGCAGAGAGGGCTCCCAGATCTCCTCCCATCATGAGTTCGGTGATCCACCGAAGTCCCGTAAGAGGCGTGCGGATGGTATCGGCTGCCATGCGTACGAAGGATGTTTTCTGCTCTTGGTACTTCCCGCGAGACTCCAGCAGGTACGCGTGGTACTGGAGCATGGTGTAGGCGATCACGAGGAGTACAAAGAACGTAGAGAGCAGCAGAAGTAGTCCCGAAGTAAGCTCTCCCTGTTCACGAACAAGCGCTGTCACAGTGTCATCCGCTACCATGCTTTCCAGTGCCCCCTGGAGCTTCCAGTGGCGCATGAGAAGAGTGGGCAGAAGGACAAGTCCAATTGCGCTGAGCGCGACGGGGCCTATCCAGAGCTTGGTGTGATGCAAGAGCCAGTGACTGCGTGTTTCAGTATCGTTCATGATTCAGTGGTGGTACCGTCTTGGAAATCGCTGAGGTCCGGCAGAGTAGGGGGTTTCTTCCAGTTCACTCGTGTTTTAAAGAGGTTCCAGAAAGCAGACATGAGGACTGCCAGCCCTCCTACAATCAAGAGGATAGGGATGTGGAGGAACACCAAAGATGTGAGTTGCAGCACAATTCCTACCACGGCCATCAGAAGCGATGTCATATCCAAATGACGGCGCAGTCCCGTGGCGAGTCCTCCTATCAGCAGAGCTCCGCACACGAGTACCATAGTGACTTGAGTGGAGGTGTAGAGGAGAAAGGTCAGTCCACTCTGCGAGAAGAGCTGCGCACTTTGCTGAAAATACGTGGGAGACAGAACTCCGAATACCAACCCTGCGATGAGCGCTGCAGGAATAGTGAGGAGTACTTCAGTCCAGGGTAGAGAGAACTTCATCAGAGGATTTATACTACCTTTTTGAATTGGACGGAAGACGAGTTGCCGCCCCGTCGTTCATTATGCTGCAGCGAATAATTTTCCCGCCCTACGTAAGACGGATTCGCAACGTCCACAAATCGCTATCGCGACTACATGTTTGTCGCCCACTTTTCCCGTTACCTCCGTTCCCACCTCTGATCTTCTGCAGTCTTCAACATCACAACGTGCCATACCTCCGAGCACATTTCTATGATTTGTAATGTGTAACGCAGATAATTCTGCCGTTACAATAGTGTCGCTGCAGGACTCAATGAATTCCATAGGTGAGGGGAAGAAGCCTGCACCTTTGTACGGATTTCTTGCGTGCATCTCAAGTAATTCATGCAAGGTGATTTTTGTGTTGAAAAAAATTACAAACTTCATTTCTTCGTCATTGGATAGCTAGTGAAAAATTTTTTCACCGCTCTGTGCTGGAAGTTTCTTTTCTGAACGCTTCAGTGTTCAAGCCATAGTCCTTGCTCAGAGCTCTTCAGTTTTGTCGCTACGAAATCCTGTTTTTTGTTTGCCTGACTTTTCAAACCGATTTATCGTACTTGCCAATGCCCGCGGATACACCTGAGACATCGGGGACTTCTGTGCAGTCGTCCGGAATGGTGGCAGCACTGTATGTGTCGCTGGGGCTTTTGGGGCTTTCTGCCCTACTGCCACTGGCTGGGGAATTTTTGGTGACGTGGCCGCTTTTCTCCGGGGAAACCTTGCCCGTGTACTTACAGGCATTTGCCGATGTGCTCGTGGGAGCGTGTTACATCACGCTGTCCCTGATGCTCCTGTTTTTTGCAGGAAAGATCCAGCAGAAGGTACTCTTCTTGTGGGCGTTTGTGGCTTTTGGAGCGCTCATTGTGCTTGTGGGGCTCCTGCATCTCATCACCGCTCTCACGCTCTGGAACCCTGCTACCTGGGTGAGCGATGGACTCAAGTACGGTACTGCAGCTTCCTGTCTCGCGATGGTGATTGCTCTGCCATTTTGGGTGCGCCGCATTTTTCAGCTTCTGCAGATCACAGAACTCACGCATGAAAATAAGGCGGTGCTCAGAAGCCGCAATGTAGAACTGAGTGACTTAAATGCCGTGCTCCAAACGCAGATCCGCGAACGAGAGAAAGCCGAAGAGCGCGATAGCGCCAACTTGCAGCGGCTGAAGGAAATGATCAACGCCATGCCGGTGGCGGCATTGGCTTCGGATGAAGACTACAAAATCCTGCACGTGAATGATCTCTTTTGTCAGGTATTTCACATCGATCTGCCGCCGGTAGCACTGGAAGGACATGATGGCCGTACGCTCATTCCGTCGTTTGCCACTCAGTTGGTAAATGAAGCCGAGTACACCACCAAAACCGCTGTGATGCTGGATCAAAAAGAAATGGACTTAGGATTCCTACTGCACTTCAAGGACGGCCACGTGATGGAGCGCGACTACATTCCTATTTTTGTAGAAGGAAAGCACCGCGGGCAACTTTTCATGTACCGCGATGTCACACACGAACGCAGGATCGATACGGCGAAGTCTGAATTTATGTCCCTGGCGAGTCATCAGTTACGTACCCCTCTTACGGCTATTCGCTGGTCACTGGGAAGGCTCGTGAAAGCCAGGAGTAATGCTCTTTCGGAAGTAGAGAGTGCCCTCTTGGAAAACGCTTACGCTTCTGCCAAGCGCATGGCTCGTACTATCGATACCATGCTCACCATCTCGCGCGTGGAAGCCGGGAAGCTGAGCCTGCAGGTATCGGATATCAAGATGGGTGCGCTCTTAAACGATATCCGCGTGGAGTACCGTGAGCTCTATGAAGAGAAAAAGCAGACCTTTACCTTTGAATGTCAGCCGAACTTCTTCCTGTCTACAGATGTGAATGTACTGAAAGAAATTCTCCAAAATCTCTACGTGAATGCCATCAAGTACACGCCGGAAAAAGGCAACATCCACGTGCGGTGCATTCCCTACAAAAACGGCGTGGAGATCAGCGTGCGAGACACCGGAGTGGGCATCCCGCTGGCTCAGCAGCACAAGGTATTCGCCAAGTTCTTCCGTGGCGATAACGTAGTGACCCAGGATACCGAAGGCACGGGGCTGGGGCTGTACTTGGTGTCTCTGCTGGTAGGAATGCTGGGAGGAAGCATTTCCTTCGCTTCTGAGGAAGGAAAAGGAACGACTTTTACTCTGTTCATCCCCTCGCGTTCCAGGGTATCCTGATGTGCTTTCGTATGGATCCACAGCCACAAACGTCGGCCGCAATGCGCCCTTCTTCGGACGGGGTGTCGTCACAGAACCGTGCTCCGAACTCTGCGCATCATTTCATAGAGGCGCTTGCAGCTCAGGACAAAAAAGTTCCTGTGCCTACGAGCGCATCTTTTGCCGCCAAAACGTACGATCACTACTGGGCTATTGCCGAGGCTATTCCGCACATCGTGTTTACGGCGGAGCCCAATGGCGATGTGGATTACTACAACCAGCGTTGGTACGACTACAGCGGGCTCACGCCCGAAGATATTCAGGCGCACGGAGCCAGGCCCGTACTGCATCCGGAGGACTACGATCTCTTTCAGCAGAGGTGGAACAACGCCATTGCCTCGGGGGAGATCTATGAGATTGAGTATCGCCTTCGCAGAAGTACCGATGGCATGTACCGCTGGCACTTGGGCCGCGCTCTTCCCGTGCGTGACCCGGAGGGGAGGATCATCAAATGGTTTGGAACCGCCACCGATATTCACGAGCAGAAAATCACGGAAGAAGCACTGAGGCTCCTCAATGAAGAATTGGAGGAGCGCGTGATGGACCGTACCTCCGCACTCAATGCTCTAAATGAAGCGCTTCGAAAAGAAATTCAGGAGAAGCAGAAAGTGGAGGAAAAGCAGCGGGCGAGCTTCAATCGCTTGGAGAACATTATGAGACATCTTCCCATTGCGGCTCTTGCCGTGGATGAGCATTTCTCCGTGCTGCATACCAATGAAAAATTCTGCAAACTCTTTCGTATTCCTCTCAGTCCCTCGGCTGTATCGGGCCATAAAGCGAAAGAAGTCTTTGAATGGTGCAAAAAATCTTTTGCACAGGCGGATCAATACGATGAGTGGATTACGCTGCTTTTTGCCTCCAAAAAAAGCCTGATGAACGGTGAATTTGTCTTCAAAGATGGACGAACTGTATCCAGCGACTTCATCGCCGTATTTGAAGGTACTACGTACCACGGGCACTTGCTCCTCTTCCGTGATGTTACTCAGGAAAAGCGCATCGATGCCGCGAAGACGGAGTTCATGTCACTGGCGAGTCACCAACTGCGTACGCCGCTCACGGCCATTCGCTGGTCCCTGGGGCGTCTGACCAAAGAAATTGGCAGCTCTACGGTGTCACCGGCTACGGTGTCGCTCCTAGAGACCTCCAAGAACGCTACCAAACATATGGCTCAGACCATCGATACCATGCTTGCCATTTCCCGCATAGAAGCGGGTAAAATCAAGATCGACATGGCGCCGGTGGAGCTGGATCCTCTCATTCAGGAAGTGCAGGAAGAGAATATGATTCAGTACCAGAAGCACTCACAGGCGTTTCATATATCCGATAACACCTCGGTGAGCTTGATGACGGATCGTAACTTGCTGAAAGAAATCCTTCAGAACCTCATTGGCAATGCCATCAAGTACACGCCTGCCGGCGGCCGTATAGATTTACGTGTGTCCAGGCACGCAACGCGCGTAGACATAGCCGTGTCCGATACCGGCTACGGCATTCCCGAGTCTCAGAAAGAAAAAATCTTCAGTAAATTCTTCCGCGCCGATAATATTTTAGCGCTCAATACAGACGGAAGCGGTCTAGGGCTGTACCTAACATATCGCTTAGTGGGAATGCTGGGAGGCACTATTTCTTTTGTCTCTGAAGAAGGGAAGGGGACTACGTTTACTGTGTCATTCCCTATTCTAGCACAAACGGCTGAAGCTCCGTTGCCGTAGCAGGGTAGATGCCATGGGTTTTCAGGTCATGCTCTGCATAGAGCCTCGCATTGTGCCTGAAAATATGCGTTGCAGCGTACTTGTGCCACCACCAGGCAGATACAGGCACAGTATCTCCATCGATTGTTCGTAGAAGCACCGGTCCTTTGGGATTGTTGTCCAAAGCGTAGGTATTAAAACCTAAGCTTGAGAGACGCGCGTTACTTGCCTGATTCTTCCCAGGGTTTTCCGGAATCACTAAGTCGCGAATGTCGGGAGTGTGAAGAGAATGTGCAATGTATAGCTCGATGAATCGAACGTGCGACGGAAGTAATGTTGCCCACTGATTCATAATGGCAACGGCAGCACCTTTTTGGTTTGCAATGAGAAGATCCATAGCAGCGGTCTGACCGGCATGCGTGATGAAAAACGTATCACGATCTGCATCCTCATATTGCATTTTTCCTGTCACTCCTTTGGAGACCCTATTGGTAATGACAGTTTTATGGTGGTGACTTGCGGGATTTCCCGGGATGCGGCCCGCAATGAATGCCAGAGGATTCCCCTTTTCATCTTTCAGAGCGTAGGCACCATATTCGCCGGTGAGTTCACTCATTCCTTCGCGCATGTATTCTTCTTCCGACTGTCCTCTGACACCATCTAGAACACTTCCTTCCTCAAAGCGTGCCAGGAAAAATCCTTTTTCCAGATCTCTCGTGAGTCCGGCAGGATCTACAGGTTTTTTTGCTTTACGCAGAGTTTTATCTGTGAGAACACGAGCGTTATAGTGCTGAGCAAAAAGAGGGATGTCGTCTTCGGTTAGCTGTACGAAAGATGCTGTATGTAATTTTTTCATTTGATCCGCACCTTTGATGCGGAATAACGCTCTGCCTTTCTGACGGATATCCGTGCAGTATTCTTCAGTGAGAGATGATCGAAGATTTTCTGGAGCTAACTCATTTCTCACGGCATCAAGTACCTCTGCGCTGTGGTCATCGGGACCTTCCAGCCACTGCTGCAACAGTGCCAATGTTGCTCTGTGCGTTTGAGTCATCATGTATTCAATGCTTTGCGTAGGGCTCAAGGCATTCGGTTGGTCCATCCATAGGCACATTTGCGGCCCAATAGCATCTACAACTTTCTCTCCCAAAAAAGCCGTGAAACCCGCCTGCTCCTCCGCCCCTCGAACGTAATGTCCCAAAGGAACAGCGGCATTCGCACTTATGTGCTCTATAACATGTCGCACACTGCCGCGGACCACCTGCATAACGGATTCTTCCTTTATGCGCAGGCTTTCTTTTTGCCTCACCTCCAGTAACTGCTGGGCTTGCAGTTCCAGACCGGTTTCTGCCAGCATTTTTAAAAGGGGGCGCATAAACTTCGGGTATTATCCATTTTTTTTGGACTCCTGTAAACATACTGCGTATTTCCCTGTGAGCATCATTTAACCACATTTTCAGGGGATTTTACCGTGTTTCGCCCGAAGAATTTTGGTAAGAGCACTCCTGTTCGCACGTCTGAAGTGTGTATTTAATTTCTTCCCCCAAGCATTATGGCAGACAGAATCGATCACGTGCATCACGATGCACCGAGTACCGATACGGGGTCACTTTTGGCAGTAGTTCTGCTGGTAGTTCTCCTCGCTATCATCGGCTTTGCCCTCTATGCCTACAACGGCAGCCTGGGTAATGCGGCTCCTGCAGGTAATGAAATGAATGTGGGTGTGGACCTGCCTGAGGTCAATGTTCCTGCGGTGACTCCGCAAAATCCTGCACAGTAAGTATTCAGGATGAGAGAAGAGAGGGGAGAGTTCTCCTCTCTTTTTCTTTTGTAGTACCAACACACACTTGATTTCGCTCTTGTCATTTCCACACTTCCCGCACTCAGTGCTACGCTCTGCACCTGATGACTTTCCTCTCGCAGTACTTGTCACGCAGGATGCCGTTTCGAAAAGCTTTCACGCTCGTGGAGCTGCTTTTGGTCATCGCCATCATTGCGATGCTGATGTTCATCACCATCACCGCCATCAGTCCCGATAAACAGCTTGGCTCCGCTCGTAATGCAGCGAGGCGTCAAGATACCAATAGCATCGTGAATGCGGTGTACCAGTACGTCATCGATAAAAACCCGATGCCATCCACCATCCCCACGACGTCTTTCAAGGAAATCTGCAAAACAGGCAAGAGAGGATCTCAATGCAATAACGGTGTAGATCTATCAGTTCTTACAGGCTCATATCTTGTTACTATTCCTATCGATCCTCAGAAGCCGGAAACAGCCACGGGAACGAACTACTGGATTCAGAGCAACGGACTCAACCGCATCACGGTATTGGCTCCGGGGGCGGAGGGAGGGGAGGTGATATTTATGACGAGATAGATAGGGATTGGGGGTTGGGATTGGGGATTGGGAAAAAAGGAAAGTTTTTTTAATAGAAAAAACACCATTGTCCTAATCCCCAATCCCAAACCCCTAATCCCTTACCGCAAGCCGACTCGCAAAGAAGCTCGTGCACGGAATAGCCGTCAAAAGCCCCACACTTCCTACCAGCGCTCGCACGATCTCTGTAGCGAAGGTTTCGCGGCTGAGGAGTGTCCAGAGCGATTCAGAGTCTGCGTTGGCTGCGAGGAGTAGAAGTAACGGTAGAGAGGCTCCGGCGTAGGCCAGGATGAGTGTATTGATGGCTCCCGCAATGTGATCGCGTCCGATGCGGAGTGAACGTGTGTAGAGCTCTTTGGCGCTCAGGAGAGGGTTTGCGTCTTTTAATTCCATCACCGCTGATGCCTGTGCGATCGTCACATCATCGAGCGTGCCTAGGGCGCCGATGATGATTCCTGCGAGCAGAATTCCCTGGGTATTGAGCTCCGGAAAGGAGCTGATCAGAAACACCACGTGTTCATCGGCAGTACCAAAGAGCTGCGCCCAGGCGCTGAAGGCCACTCCCAAGAGGACTGTGATGAGTAGGCTCACCGCAGTTCCCAGAAACGCACTCCACATTTTCTTGTTCCATCCGTGCGTGACAAAAAATGTGAGTGCCATAATCACCAGTGCCCCCAGAAAAGCTACGAGTAGCGGAGGATCACCGGCAAGGATGCGGGGGAGCAGGACGAAGAATACGATCCCCATGCTGAGAATCAGCCCTCCCAGCGCACGCAGTGCTCGCATGCCTCCTACTGCTACAATGCCCGCACAGAAGAGCAGAAAAAGCGTGATGAGGCCCCCGCGTCGTACGCGATCCACAACAATAAACCGTTGTTCATCACCGATTTTCTGTGTTTCCAGGATGAGCCGCTGCCCCTCACTGAATTCCGCCTGACGGTTTCTTTCCAGGGAATCGGCGTCAGTAATCACTTCAATCTCCTGGCCTTTGAACTCCCCAGTTTTTCCTTCCAGCTTCAGCGCCAGACACTCTCCACCTCCGTTACACGAGACTCGAGTGATAGACACAATCTCTGCCTCCAATGTTTTCGTCACATCCGCTTCTTGCGCAAACGCAGTAGGAACAGACAGCAGAAGTACCAAAGAAAAGAGGATGGCTCGCATGACTTGAAGTGTAGCTCAAACTCAATTCTCAATTCTACATTCTCAATTTTCAATTCACTAAAGTCTTCTCTTTCTCCGCCACCTTCTGCCTATCTGCCTCAGGCATCGTAGAAGTAACTTGCGCGTAGTATTCCGCTGCCTGTGGATGCCCTGTGCGCTTGGCCACCGCAAACCAGGCTGCTGCTGACACGGGGTCCGATGCTATTCCTTCTCCACGAATGTACATCACGCCCACATTCAGCGCAGCTGCGGGGAGTCCGCTCTTGGCGGCTTTTTCAAAGTAGGTTCGTGCTTTGGTAAAGTCCTGCGGAGTGCTGCCTCCTTCATAGTACAGAAGCCCTAAGTTGAACGCGGCACGTGCATCACCTTTGGCGTCTGCCTGCTCAAAGTACTGAGTGGATTTCGGGATATTTTTCCGTGTGCCCATGCCTTGCTGGTACATGAGCCCGGCATTGAACATCGCTCGCACTTCCCCCTGGGCTGCAGCTTTTTCAAACCACGAAAGAGCGGCAGTTTGATCCTCCGGCTTGCTGCTTTCAAACAGGATCGCGCCCATCTGAAACTGCGCATTCGCATTTCCGGCAGTAGCTCCTTCCTCGATGCTCTTTCGTTCTATATCCGAGACTGGAGGAGCGGAAAAGGAAGTGGAAGAAGTTGCGAGAGAGGTGGATGAAGAAGAGGCAGTTTGATTGGTATCTGCAGTTGAGTCAGAAGTATTGCAGCTGGCTAAAAGTAGAAGGGTGAAGAGGGGGAGGAGGAGTTTCATGAGGGCATTGTAGGGTTAGGGTTGGGGTTGGGGATAGGGGGTTTTCATATATTTAGAGCAGGCATTTTGCATGCGGTATTTCATACACCAGAGCGGGCGTTCCGCCCGCAGCCCCTTGCAAATAATTTCATCCCCCAGAGCGTATTTTCTACGCGCGGCCACTTTAGACGAATGACACCGGATGCCACCAAAGGTCGGTACTTTCTTTTGTCTATCCGGCTTCGCCCTCTAGTATTACTTGCCCCTAAGAAGGCTACGCCGGGCAGGAAACCCTACTTTTAAAGAGGCCGTGTGCCCACCGTAGCTTCAGAGAGCGAAGGTGGGTGGGTTTGCCTCGTGAGCTGTTCCCTCCACGCGGGTAGTAGGATTTGGTTGATGCAAAAATGAATAGTGACAAAAAGACAACATACGCAAAATCCTAGTTCCCAGTTCCTAGTACACAAGTTACCAACCCCCAATCCCTAACCCCCAACCTCTCTTCTCCTCCACCACACCACCCCCAAGAGTCCCACATAATACGCACAAATCACGGTCGCCGAACCGCCTTTCATTTCTATCGATGCAAATGGAATATCTGCTAAAAGTGATGGAAGCCACACGAGCGTGTGTAAACAGAGTGAGGCACTGAACGCTATGAGCTGGCCGAGTGGGAAGGAGATGAGGCTGATGAGTATCGAGAGAAATCCCAGGAGCATCGCCAGGGGAATCAGTGGGGCGATGAGAAGATTGGCCAGGGGGGCTATGAGTGAGAGCCTGCCGAATAGAAAGACAATCCAGGGCGATGCGAAGAACTGGGCTGCGAGGGTCAGTTGTAAATTTTCACGAATGCCGAAAGTGTCCGGCAATCGATGTACGAGTTTCTCAAATAATGCCGGTCCTTCCATCACTCCTAGGAGAGCCAGAAATGAGAGTTGAAATCCTGCATCGTACCAGAGCGAGAGCGGGTTCCATGTGAGCATCAGAAACAGTGTCCACAGAACCGTGAGTCTGGAGGTCTGCACACGTTCGGACTGTAGTGCGATGAGTCCCAGGACCCCCATGATGCACGCTCGTACTACTGAGGCACTGGCTCCTACGAGGAGCGTAAAAAGAATGACGGCGATGACCGATGGCAGGAATCGCTTTTTGATGGGCAACCAAAAGAGGAGGCTGCTGAGAGTAGTGAGGATGATCGTAATATTGAACCCTGAAATCGCCAGGATGTGCGTGAGGCCCACTACTTCAAAGTCATCCATGATGTGATCGGGAATCGACGCTCTGGAGCCGAGTAGAATCCCTGCGAGCAGCGACGCACCCGGCTCGCCGTACATCTGGTTGATGCGTCCTTCAAAGCCGGACTTCACACCGTAGAGCCAGCCGAAGAGCGACCGTTGAGGAGCTGTTTCTTTTTTCGTGATGACCGCTTTATCCAAAGTAGTCCGAATGCCCGATACGCTCAGGTACTTGGAATACGTACTGAAGTAATCGGACACGTCCAAGATGCCGGTGGCTTCCACGGTGTCCCCGTACTGAAAGAGCGGCCAGCCTTTGGTGTGGGTGACGATTACTTTTCCGGTCACAGGAATCTCCGTTCCGTTTTCGATGAGTGACGAGGCTTGAAGGGTGTAGGTGACTTTGGGCGGCTTTTTTTGCGGTTCATCTACCACTCGTCCGATGACGGTGACTTCTTCGTGGCGGGCGTGGAAATCGAGTGTTGCGGGAGTGGGGACGTGAGCCGTGCGGGCGACCGAGAGAAAGGCGATGGTGAGGCCGAGGGCGAGGGGCAAGAGGAGAGTGAGTCTTTTGTATCGGGTAAGGAAGCCGAGGAAACCGACGAAGCCGAGGAGTCCGAGGAAAATCCACAAATTCATGGGGTACTGAGGTTCTTGCCACCACTGCAGGCAGAAAATGGCGAACAGGAAAGAACTCAAAAAAGCGTAGGAGTAGTGGGAACGAGGCATGAATGTAGTGTGAGTGACTACTCAAATTTCGCCGCATCATCTTTTGCAGATAAAATCTTTGGGTTGGATTTTTGTTGAATATTAAGCCACTTTTTCAGTTCTTTTACTCAGTGGAACGGTTGATGATTATGCTTTTCGAAGTTTTGCGAGCGTCATCCACTCCTGGATATCCAATGTCTCCGGGCGCCTATCTGCCTGAATTCCTGCTTCGGACAAAAGCTCCATCCCTCCGGGCAGCTTCCCGATGGAATTACTGAGCATCTTTCGCTTCTGACCGAATCCCACTTTGGTGAGCTTGAGAACGGCTTCAATAGTTTCGATGTTCGCAATCGGTTTTTCGTAGGGTTCGATGTGTAGGATGGCAGAGTCTACCGCTGGAGGTGGGAGAAATGATTCCGGACGGACGATTCTGATAAACGTAGGAGTACCGAAGAGCCTCACGAAGATCGTGAGCATTCCTGCTGATTCCGTATCACAGATTTTCTCCGCCACTTCTCGTTGGATCAAGAGTGTGATGGAGGTGGGGGGATGCTTCGATTCGATGCATGCGTGGCGCAGGAGAGGGGATGTAATGTGGTAGGGGATATTCGCCACAATCTTGTACGGAGTCTCTGGGAAGGGCACGTGAAGAGCGTTTCCACGAATGATCTCCAGGTGCGGGAACCTCTCTGCCGCTTCGTCATCAAGCTCAATGTACTGCTTCAGAAGCGGCGGAAGACGTTCATCTAGCTCAATAGCCGTCACATCTTTAGCACGCTTGAGTAATTCCCGGGTCAGAATTCCTATTCCCGGTCCAATCTCCACGATGTGATCTGTATCCTCAATAGCTGCAGTATCTACAATCGTCTCCAAGGCTTCTTCATCTACCAAAAAGTGCTGGCCCTTATTGGTATCCAGCCGGAACTGGTGACTTCGTAGAAAGTCTTTGATCTGTGCTGAAAAAAGTGAGTCCATGAGTGAAAAGATTGACAGCATACAGGCTCTGAGTAAAGTGCCCGCACATGTCCAGGTCTCAGATGTCTTTCGGCGCTTTCTTCTCCTTTACGTTTAGTACGGGGGCGGTTTGCGCACGTCTGAGCTGACACGATCTCAGAATCCGCACTCTTCCCCCACAAGGCGGAGGGGATTTTTTTCTATTTTCTTCTTTTATCATCTTATGGAACGTTTCACCGCTTCTTTACATAGTACAGAGAGACATGTGACTTTGCCTCCGCATCCCGACACTTCAGAATATGAAGAGCATAGAGAGGCTTACAATGCCTGGAAAAAGAATCGATTGCTTGTGCTTATCTCCATGCTTGCAGAAACAAAGAAGTCCCAAATAAAAAAATTACTAATTCCTGAGTTTCAACGGCCAACTGACTTGGAAGATTGGTTAGATCGTGAAAAAAGCTTAGATGAATTAAAAGAGATTTGCGCGAAGCTTTCTAAATGAATGCTCATTACTGCGCGTAATTTGTTTGTCACTTTTTCCTGCCTTACACGTCTATACTGGTGTTATCTCCCCTCACTTTTTTATGCAACGATTCGCTTTACTCACTTTAAGCGCCATTATCGCTATTTCTCCGCTTGCACTCGCAGCGCGCACGTTTGATACATCGAACTTGCCCTACTCCGATGCTCCTACAGATCGTCCGACAGCTTTGGCTGTTAGTTATCTTACGAGCGAAGGCATCTTGCAGGGAAATGCAGATGGAACCTTCCGTGCAAATTCTAACCTGAACCGTGCGGAGTTTGTGACTATTGTCACCCGTATGTTCCCTGCGGCTACGGTCACGCTCACCAAGCCCTGTTTCCCAGATGTTCCCGTGGGGCTCTGGTACTCGCCAGCTGTGTGCTACGCAAAAACACAGGGAATTATCCGAGGAAATGAAAGAGCAGGCGTGCCGGAGGACAAGTGGTTATTCGAACCCAATAGAGCTATCCAGTACGAAGAGGCTATCAAAGTGCTCACAGAACTCTTGGCTATTCCGTACATCGATAACGATGAAGGCGAGTGGTACACACCGTACGTGCAGAGTGCGACCCAGAAAGACTTGGGACTCGATGGGCTCATGCCGGGCGATAAGATCACCCGCGGTGAAATGGCGAGGCTCACGGCTACGTTCAAAGTGTATGCAGCAGGAGAATTGGATGATTACAGAGCTGCAGAGGAAGGCAAATCTTCCAGTAGCTCTTCTGTCTCATCGTCATCGTCTAGTATGAGCAGTTCCTCCGTATCGTCGTCCTCTTCTTCCCGCTCTTCCTCAGCTAGCGGATCCTTTGTGTACGACACAGCTCCAGATACTACTCTGCGTTCTCAGGCAGTACTGTTGGGTCAAACATCTCCCATCATGTTCGGTACCAAAATCTTCATGAGCCAGGAGGCACTGCACGTGCGCACCATCACCATCGTTCTTGCAGGGGCAGCATCCGCAGTTGATTCCTTTAGCGTGTACGATCAAAACAGGAAACTTCTGGGAACAGCCACTCAGCAAGGGGATGATTTTGTGCTCTCCCTTCCTGCAGGAGCTCTTACGATTCCAAAGAGCCAGGATTTCTCCATCTACGGTCGCGCTCGCTTGAAGGGCAATACGGCAGGTGGAACGTCGGGTCAGAATATTCAAGTAACCACAGTCCGCGTACAGGGTATTGGCGAATGGACCGATAGCTCCTACACAGCGTCTTCCACGGAAACCTATCCTGTATTCCAGTCTGCTCGCGCACGCATCACGAAAGTGGAAAATGCAGGGGCCACTACAGGCATCTTGGTAGGCGGAACCAATGAAGAAATTGCATCGTTCCGCTTCACCGCCGAGCGCAGCGACACCAGTGCACATCCGCGCGTGACATCACTCACGTTCCAGATAGAGCAGACAGGAGGAGTGACACTCGCAAATCCCGTGATTCGTCGCAGTGGATCTTCGGATACTCATTCTTGTTCACTCTCCGGCACTACGATGATCTCCTGCACCAATATTCCAGAGACATTCGGAACCATGGATGAGCCTGCATTCCTGCGCCTGTACGCCGATGTGACAGTGCCTACGAATGCATCCAATGCGAGCCTGCGCATCACTCTCAACCAAGGCGGCAGCAGCACGCAGGCGGGAGCCATTGGCTGGAGTGATGGAACCACCACATTTACGTGGGTGCCGTTTGATACGCCGATTGTGAGGGGGACGGCGTATTCACGATAAATAATGCGACACATAACTACACACGTATGGGCACGGCGAGCCGTGCCCTTACGTGATGGCGCGCAATGGCGCGATGCTCAACGCGAAACTTTTCTTTTGTCCGTTTTCAAATTCCACGGTCACGATATCGCCGCGCTTGGCGCTTACTCGGCCTCTGCCGAATGACGGATGCTCCACGCGGGTGCCTTCTGCAAATGCATCTTGGTTGTTATCTGTATCAACATACTCTCCCTCTTGATTGAATTCATTATAGGTCTGCTGACGGAATGGCTCCAGGCTGCTTCCGCCGGCTTTTCTGGTGCCGCTCTCGCTGGCCCAGGCAAAGGCACTTAGAAGCTCGTCACTTCTGCGCTCGGTTACACCTTCCGGCAAATCATCCAGGAAACGGCTGGGGGCATTGGCTTGGGTGTCTCCCCAGAGCTGACGGCTTCTGGCGAAAAAGAGCCTCAGCTGTGTTTTGGCACGCGTCATACCCACGTACATCAGGCGGCGCTCTTCCTCCAGTTGCTCTTTATCGAACGCACTATTGGCGTGGGGGAAGATCCCTTCCTCACACCCGCCGATGATCACATGCTCGAACTCCAGTCCTTTGCAGAGGTGCAGTGTCATGAGCGTGATAGCGTCATCTTTTACTGCCGAAAGCTTATCCACCTCCGAGACCAGTGCCACTTCCTCCAAGAAGCTGGTGAGCGATGTGTACGGATCCAGAGCGTCATACTTGTGCATCACGGTGAGCAGTTCCTGCACGTTCTGCCATCTCTCCTCTCCTTCGTCTGTATCGTCCCGGAGCCACTTCTCCATACCGATAGCGTCCAAAATATGCTTGGCCAGCTCAGAGACTACGAGTGTCTGTGCGAGTCCCCTGTGATGCTCAATGATATTCACAAACGCCGTGATGCGGTTTTTGGTGGGTTCATTGAGGTCATCGATCTCCGCCACTTTGCAGAGCACGGCCCAGAGTCCTACTTGGTGTTCACTGCTGAACGCCTGCATCTTCGCAATGGTTGTGTCGCCGATCTTTCGGGCAGGCACGTTCAGGATTCGCAGAAGCGAGATCGTGTCTGCGGGATTCAAAATGGCGTACAGGTACCCCAGCACATCTTTCACTTCCCTGCGTGCGTAGAATTTCATGCCGCCGAGGATGCGGTAGGGGACGGCGGCGCGCATGCAGGCTTCTTCAAAGAGGCGCGACTGGGCGTTGGTGCGGTAGAGGATTACCTGCTCGTTGTAGTTCATGCCGGAATTCTTCATTTCCATGGCTGCTTTTACGGCTTCCTCTGCTTCTTTTCTTTCATCGCGTAGCTCATGGACGATCACATGCGGCCCTTCGGTGCGGCTGGTCCACATTTGCTTCTCCGGCCTATTGGGGTTCGCGGAAATCACGGCGTTCGCAGCTGTCAGCACCGGTTGAGTGGAGCGATAATTTTGTTCAAGCTTCACTTCCAAGGCGTCTTTATACTCTTTCTGGAACTCTAAGATATTTCGGATATCTGCTCCGCGGAAGGCGTAAATAGACTGATCGGGATCCCCAATGACACAGAGGTTTCGGTACTTCTGTGCGAGAAGTGAAATGAACATATACTGCGCGTGGTTCGTATCCTGGTACTCGTCTACGTGCAGATACCGCCAGGTTTCCTGGTAGTGATCCAAAGCCTCCGGGACTTCTTGGAAGAGCCGCACAGTTTCCAGAATCAGATCATCAAAATCCAACGCATTCGCATCCACCAGTGCCTGCTGGTACTTCTGGTATACCATTCCCACCTGCTGCATGCGAGCGGTCGTAGCTTGCACCATTGCCTGCTTGGGAGTCAGAAGTTCGCATTTGAATCTGCTCACGTAGCCGAGGGCTGCACGAGCTTTGAGTTCTTTATCTTCGATATGCATTTCCTTCAGGACGTTTTTCATGAGCTTCTCCTGGTCATCGGTATCGTAGATGATGAAGTTCTTGTTTCGACCGAGTTTCTCGATGTCTCTGCGGAGGATACGCACGCACACGGAGTGAAAGGTGCCCATGATGGGAAGCCTGCCCGCACCGCGTTCGATGGAAAGAGGATTTCCCTGTTCACTATCTTGCAACCGCAAAAGATTCTTGATGCGTTCCTGCATTTCCTTGGCGGCTTTGTTCGTAAACGTCACAGCCAAGATCTGCCACGGCGGAATGCCGCTATCCATCATGTAGGCGATCCTGTGCGTGAGTGCTTTTGTCTTGCCGCTGCCTGCGCCTGCCAAGATCAATGAAGGACCCTGGATCTTCTCCGCAGCTTTGCGCTGCTCCTCATTTAAAGCTTCTAAGATGGGATGGGCGGTGAGGGTCATGAGGTAGGGATAGTAACGGAGAATTCAGGAGAGATCATGCGAAGTTTCCATTTCTTTTTCAGGACCGCATGTCGCCCTTCGTGGGCCTGCTGTGCCACTTTCCTTTTTGTCATGCTGAGGTGCCCCGCCCTCAGTGAAAGAGTAGTGACTGAGCAATCGTACAAAGTAGAACGAGTCAGCGGGGCCACGAAGCATATTCTGTGATGGCAGGCCACCTCAGGGTGACAAGCTATCGATTTTTAAATTAAAGCAGCTTCTGCAGCACTGCATCCTCCGCCTCTTCCATCTCCATCATCTTCACGGAAGCCTTTGGAGATACCAGGTTCTCGATCTCTTCATTCTGTGCCTTCACATCTGCCACCATTTTCTTTACAGCGGAATTCAGCAAGGTCGGAAGTTCTTTGATCTTCTCCTGCTTCTTCAGTGCTACTTCCTCTGCCAGTTCCGGGTCTAAGTGCTGCGCTTTATCGATGAGGCCCGCACCGAGCTTGGAGAGGGCGATATCGACACTATTTCGCAGGTTAATATGCAGGTCCAGCTCGCTCAAAATATTGATGATGTTCTCGCGCTTCTGTGGATCGAGCTGTTCTGCGAGTTCGTAGGTGGTGATCTTCTTGAGGGCTGCGAGGATGGGACCGATAGACTGCGGACAGATGATGTACACGCTGTAGCCGTCCAGTGGGTAATAGTGATTCTTGAGCTCATGGATTGCCTGGGTTGGAACTACCAAATAAATAGTCGTAGCAATTTGTGGATTCTTCTTCATTTTATCTACAGTCTTTTTTACCGTGTTATTGATGTACGTCTGAAGGCTTTCGGCCTTGGAGGCTTTTGCATCGAAGATCACATATTGCCCCAGGAAATCGATCATGAAGTCTGGCTTCAGGCTTCCATCGAATCCATCGGGCAAATTATTATTCGTGTAGTGCGCGAAAGATAGCTGCGGAAGTTTGCAGAAGCTTGTGAGCTGAGCGATGACTTCATTTTCATGATCATTCCAAATGCGGTCTCGCTCTGTCTCGGCTTGGATTCTTCTTTCTTCATCTTCGCGAATCACACGCTGACGTTCTTCCTTAAATGCTTCCTCCGCACGGTTGAGCTGCTGCAGACGCTGGTCCTGTTCCTTCAGCCGACGTTTATCCTCAGCCTTGAACACGCTTAGCTCCTCTTTCAGAGCATCGCGCTCCTTTTCCAAGTTCTCCAGCTTCGCACGCAGTTCGATCTTCTCTGCGTAGAGGCCTTTGCTGTTAGTCTCAAACTTTGTTTTCTCTGTGCGCGTGTCCTCCAGCTCCTTTTTCTGTTGCCCCAGCTCCTCCATTTTCAAGTGCAGCTGCGCCTTGGCGTCGGCAAATTCCTTTTGAAGGACACTCAGCTTTTCTGAGGCATCCTCCGGCGTTTTCATCTGCATCAGCTTCCAGGCAACAAATCCTAAGATGCCGATCATGAGTCCAAAGAGGATGTACAGAGGAGTCATATCAGATGGGGGGAAAGGGGGGGTCGGGAGGCACCATACGCTGTAGACCTCCGAACACAGAAGTGAATTGCCGTTTTTCTTCTGGTAGGAAGTGGAGGCTAACTCTTGGTGAACGAATGTGCACTTGTTTTTTGGAGTCGTCGGTTCTCTGGTAGCTTTTACTGTCCTTTTATGTGGGTAGGATTTAAAGGATTGAAAAGAAATAAAAGATTTAAAGGATCAGGATTTAAAGGAGTTCCTTTCAATCCTTTCCATCCTTTAAATCTTTTAAATCCTCACAAAAGTGGCTTTCCGCTTGCTTTTTTTCGCAGAATTCATACACTATGCCCCTGTCCGCGCTCTCCAAAGCGATTTCGCTTTAGAAGGCCCGGCAGTAAGGTTTTTTGCCTATTTTTCCCACCCTCGAGGTATGGCACTCAAGCGCACCAAGAAGAAGAAGCTGATTACAGATCATCGCACCCATGCGAAGGACACCGGTTCTCCGCAGGTTCAGATCGCCATTCTTACTACAGAAATCGCTCTTTTGACCAATCACCTTCAGGAGCACCGCAAGGACAACTCCGCACGCCGCGGACTTCTGGGCAAAGTAGCTCAGCGCAGAAAGCTTCTCACGTACCTGCGCATGAATAAGCCTGAGGCGTACCAGAGTGTGCTGGAGGCACATGACCTCAAGAAATAGATCTTTCCTTTATGAATATGAAAGACGGCTTCGGCCGTCTTTTTCTTATTCGTAGACATCTTTTCTGTGTCCTACCTTCACTACAGTTATGGTGATAGTGTGATGATCTACTGCATAGATAATTCTGTACGGCCATGCTCTTAGAGCACGAAATCCCTTATGTTTTCCTTGTAGTGATTTTCCTGCCAATGGGTTCTCTTTGAGAATTTCCATTGTAGAAAAAATCTTTTGCTTATCCTTCTTTGGAAGAGACTCAATTTGTTTCAACGCCTTTTCTTTAATTTCAAGCTTGTACATATCACAATTTGAATCTCTTTTTTGCCTCTTCAAAGCTCACAGTATTTTTGTGAAGCTTTCCGGCCTTCATATCCTTCATGGCTTCTTCAAGCTCTTTATCTAGTTCAGGATCAGCCATAATTTCCATTGTCTCTTGCCATCCTTCAAATTCTTCAAAAGACATCATGACAACTTTCGGTAGGCCTTCATGGGTAATAACTACAGATGAGCCGGGATGATCGGCTGTATCAATGACATCAAAGAACTTCTTTCTAGCCTCTGTGGCAGTAATGAAGGTATTCATATGTACAGTATAGCGTACGCATAGGATTCATACAATAGTCATACTCTAGAAAGATCGTTCCATTTGTACTTCTCATTGTATCAATAGCAGAGTACGATTTCTCCACGTTCTTTCTTTCGCCGCTTCTTTTCTTCCTTCACTCCGGGTTTACGTTCGATGGCCGAAACTTTCGACCCTCACATGTGAATCCAGTGCTGAAGATAAAGTTTTAGTCGAAAGAAGGGATGGCTTCTTCTTTTCTATGAAGCTCTTTTCCTTCCTTTCCCCAACTCCTATGTCTGAAAATGCTCTTAACGAGCGTTCCTTTTCCCTTGAACTGGGAAATGAGACACTCACCGTTCGCATCGGCGGCATTGCCGCTCAGGCGAATGCCACTGTGCTCTGCCAGATGGGCGATACCGTCTGCATGAGCAATATTACTGTCAGCTCCACTGCTCGCCCTGGAGTAGATTTCCTGCCTCTGCAGGTGGTGTACCAGGAAAAGTACTACGCCGGAGGCAAGATTGCCGGCAGCCGCTTCCGCAAGCGCGAAGGCCGTCCATCCGATGACTTTGTGCTCCTCGCTCGTGTGATCGACCGCGGTATGCGCCCGATGTTCCCAAAGCACTTCCACAGGGACATTCAGGTATTCTGCACGCCCTTGAGCTTTGATTTTGAGCATGATCACGCCATTCTCTCTGCAAACGCAGCGAGCCTTGCTACTTCTATTTCTGATTGTCCATTCGATGGTCCTCTGGGATCCGTTCGAGTGGGACTCATCGGTGGAGAGCTTGTGTTGAATCCTTCCGTAGAAGCTCGCGCTAAGTGCGATTTGGATATGTTCGTGACGGCCTCACTCGAGCGCGTAGTGATGATCGAAGCTGAAGCTAATCAGGTTCCTGAGGCTGAGGTGCTTCGCGCCATTGAATTTGGAAAGAAATGGGCACAGAAGATCGCCAAGTTCTTTGCAGATATTCAGAAGGAGATCGGCAAGCCGAAGTTTGAGATCGAAGATGCGTACACGCACCCTGAGGCCTACGAGTACCTCAAGGCTTGGGCTACACCTGAAATCAGCCAGGCTATTAAGAATGACATGAGAAAAGGCGACCGCCGTGCGATTTTCAATCGCTTGATGGATGAGGCTGAAGGTAAGCTCAAAGAGAAATTTGTGTCCGATGGCACTCCTGAAAGCGACGCTGCTATGCAGGAACTCTACGGGAACGGAAAGATGTTGGTGGATAAGCTCGTGAAGAGCGAAATGCGCAGGTTGGTGCTGGAAGAAGGCACCCGCATGAGCAGCCGCAAGGTGGATCAGATCCGCAGCCTTTCCGCGATGGTGGATATCCTCCCCAAGCGCGTACACGGTTCTGCACTCTTCAACCGCGGTGAAACACAGGGCATGACCACAGTCACCCTGGGTGCCCCTGGCGATAAGCAGATCTCTGAAGGAATGGAAGGGGAGTACAAGCTCCGCTACATGCATCACTACAACTTCCCTCCGTTCTCCGTAGGTGAAACAAGCAATCGCTTGATGGTCGGAAACCGCGAGATTGGGCACGGAAACCTGGCTCAGCGAGGCCTCATTCCAGTGCTGCCAGACGAAGCAGATTTCCCGTACACTATCCGTACTGTTACAGAAATCCTCAGTAGTAACGGAAGCAGCTCTATGGCTGCCGCCT
Organism: uncultured Candidatus Peribacteria bacterium; assembly: GCA_964628805.1. Taxonomy (GTDB): domain Bacteria; phylum Patescibacteriota; class Gracilibacteria; order Peribacterales; family Peribacteraceae; genus CAZVOK01. The sequence goes on from CAZVOK010000002.1 coordinate 223,873, forward strand.
GCGGATCCACGCTCGCCCTCATGGCTGCGGGAGTTCCTTTGAAAGCTCCTGTGTCTGCTATTGCCTTAGGACTCATTTCCGATGAAGAGAAAGGCAAGTACATCATCCTCACGGACTTGCAGGACGAAGAAGACTTCGGCGGAGATATGGACTTCAAAGTGACTGGTACGGAAAAAGGCGTCACAGCTATCCAGATGGATATCAAGATCAAAGGATTGCCCGATTCTGTGTTCGTAGAAGCCTTGGAGCGTGCGAAGACAGGACGTATGGAAGTCCTGAAAGTGATGCTCGCATCTATTGCTGAGCCTAGAAAAGAATTGTCGCCTTACGCTCCACGCATCGAGACCATGCAGATCAATCCTGAAGACATTCGCCTGGTCATCGGAAAGGGCGGCGAGATGATTCAGAAGATTACGGGTGAATTGGGAGTAGAGATCGATATCGAAGACAGTGGTCTCCTCTTCATCACCTCAAACAACGGGGAGGCAATGGAAAAGGCCAAGACGTGGATCCAGGGAATTGTGCAGAAGCCGGAAGTTGGTCAGACGTACAAGGCCAAGGTTACACGTATCATCCCGGGAGTCGGCGCCATCGTGGAATTCCTGCCAGGCAAAGACGGCATGGTCCACATTTCCGAGCTCCAATGGCAGCGCACAGAGAACGTGGAAGATGTGGTGCAGATGGGCCAGGAATTGGAAGTGAAAGTCATTGAGTACGATGCCATGGAAGGCAAGACACGCCTGTCCCTGCGCCAAATGACCGAACCACCGGAAGGGTTCCAGGCACGTCCATCGTTTGGAGGACCAAGGCCGGGAGGACGCCCGGGCGGGGGAGGGGGATTCAATCGGGGACCACGTCGATAAAGGATTCTGAAAACGCCCCGGTGGGGCGTTTTTTTGTTTCCTCACGGATCGCATGTCGCCCTTCGATACACCCTGCTTTTGTCACGCATCGTTGCCCGGAGCCGCAGCGGAGGCCGTATCGAAGCGCACCCACGCAGGGCTATTCAGGGTGACATGCTATGCCTTATCTCTTTTTCTTCACCACAGCTTTTCCTTTTACCGTCGAAAATCCCTGCAATCCCCTTGTCTGTTTCATAATTTCCGCAAACGCTTCCTTGTGGCTCGGCGCCGCAAACGCCTGCCAAATAGGCACGACGCGTTTGAGTGTTGCTAGCAAACTTGCGTATCCCTCATGCACTTCGCGTTGTTTTCTCCAGTCCACTCCTGTGCCATCTGCAGTCTTCAGGAAATTTTCAATCTGTAGCAATGTGCGTTTTACGGCATCCAGTAGAAGGCCCTCGCGTTTGCTATCCAACGTGTAGAAGGATTTATCTTTTTGATAAAAATGCGGGATGTCATCCAAGCAGGTTTCGCACATAGAAAGTGCAATGGCAGTATTTTCCCAACTCTTTTGCGAGAGCGATCCTTTGCCGCCCATCTCGCTCAAGATTTGATCAAAATCCCTGCGGATGAGGAAGAGGGATTCGCGGGTCTGATGCAACATGTGCTCAAAACTGAGACCGTGTACTTGGCGCAGGAGCATCTCCTGTTTGTGCCCTACGAGCTTGGCGATAAAAATACTGAGCCCCAAGAATCCCATCACCGCTTCGGTGCCGGCAAAGAGGCGAGACCATCCCAGAGGTGCCAAGTCTCCGTAACCCACAGTAGTAGCAGTGGCAACGCTGAAGTAGAGCGCATTCCATGCCTGTTCTAGGGGTTTCATGGCCGGCAGCCCTGCAATGCCATACGCTGGATTGATGTACCCCAGAGCAATGTAGATGCCAGCAAACACAATCAGTATTTCAACCCACACTAAAAACAGCGCTGGGTACGAGAGACTCGTAATGTATCCAAAGAAAGAGAGAGGAGCTCTGTACGCTTGTCGCATCTGCATGGCGCGCAGTATAAAGCCTGATAGCTCTTCAGTGCGATGAAGACGGCTTCTCCTTTTTCGTTTCTGTTTTCTTCTGAGTAGAGGGTTCTGCTGCTTTTACATCGGGAGTTTTCGTGTCTGCAGGTTTTGTTGTGTCAGGTTCGGCCGGGGTTTTCTCTTTTGCTTTGGTTACAGGCTTAGACGCACTGTCGGTTTTGTAGAACCCAGATCCCTTAAAATGAATAGCAGGAGGGCTGATCAATTTTTCTGCCTTCTTGTGTCCACACTCCGGGCAAACTGGCACTTCTTTGCTTCCGAAGGGACGATTGAATTCGAAGGTATGGGAGCACTTTTGGCAGCGGAAATCGAAGAGGGGCATGAGGGGAGTATAGAGGACTTACGCAAATAAATTCTCTGTCGCTTTTCTAGCAGCCTTCACTCCTATGTACACAGCAAGCCCTACTGCCACTCCACTTACTGCCAATGCACCCACCGAATACCCAGCTACTTCCGTACCTAGCAAATCGGCAACAGGCTCAAGGAGATCTGATGGAGTATTGAGCGCCATTGCTTACGGGCGAACGCGAACAACATGACGATTCAATCCTCCTACGTGCAATATGTCCGATACGACGGCATCGGGGGTATTGGCAACTGCCTCCACTCCTTTTGCCAAAAGATTCACCGGGTGAAAATGCCCTTTGGTCCCTGCCCACCTTGCGTACATCGCATTATGAAAATTGGCACGCAGGCCTGCTACTACTCCATCGTCTCTCACCACTTCGTAATTTCCTTTATCTAGAGGAGAGATAATCGCAGGTACGACACTTGCGTACACGTCGTGCGCTTTCACGAGCATATTGCCCAGAGCTCCGCCACGCTCGTCGTTTTTAATGAGGCTCCCGATGGCTTCCAAGCGCTTCATGCACGTATTATCCCCCTACAATTTCCAGTTTCCAGCAAAAAAACTCCGAATTTCCTGTAAGATTACCCGAAATTCTCTTGCACAGTATTTTTGACCCGTGTATAAACATCCGGTCGTCGCAGAAAACGTGACGCATCTGCTCTTTCTCTACATTTAAAAAATCCCCGTGAAGCTGAAAGGCGACGCGGGGTTTTTTTGTCACAGAAAAATTTCTCGCGTGTCTGGAACATGGTGCCTCCGGGAGACCCGCTCCGTCATTTACAGCAATTCGTACCGCCCAATGATTCTGGAAACTCAAAAAAGCATACTTCCAGAGCGGGTCTCCCAGGGGCGACGACTATGATGAAATCCCCCGACGCCACTTGTGGCGTCGGGGTATGTTGCTGACTCAGCCGACCATGGCCACCCACCGGATGTTCACGCCATTGCTGGCGTCTACCAACTGCACGACCCTTAGGCCGTACTTGTTGGCGAGTTTTCTGCAGTCATCCTTGAACTCGTGGATGCATCCGTACTTCCGCTCACAGGCTCGGTAGAACGCCTTCTTGGTTTCCGGATCCGGGGACTCTTGGCGGTAGCCCTGGGGCATGATTCTCTGATCGGTTCGCCAGAACTCCGTTTTGATGAGCATCTCACCCGGGGTCTCCAGGTAGACGATGCTGTCTCCCGGCTCCAGCTTCGGAACGCTCAGGAACAGCGGCGTGTACAAGAGCCGGACAGTCGGGTTTTCCCGAAAGGGGCGGATCTCCGTACGAGTCGGGAGTCCCATGTCGTCATCCTCCGTGATGGTGTGAAGGGTCGGTCTGAATAGTCAGCCGAAGTACTTTACATATAAATTTTATTTTGTCAAATATCATCTTTAGTCACTTGAAGTAACCTCTTCCATCACTTTTGATTCACAGTTTTCCTTCCAGAGGCCTTCCAGTACACTTCGGCGGTGCTGGACAAAGCCTACGACCCACAGGCCACCGAAGATCGCATCTACAAGATGTGGGAGGAGAGCGGGGCCTTCACAGCCGATGTCACAAGTCCCAAAGAGCCTTTTACAGTCAGCATGCCGCCCCCCAATGCCACAGGGCAGTTGCACTTGGGCCATGCCGTGATGCTCGCGCTGGAAGACATTTTCACGCGCTTCGCAAGGATGCGTGGTAAAGAAGCGCTTTGGGTACCGGGGACAGATCACGCGGCCATTGCCACGGAGAGTGTGGTCATAAAAAAGATCCAAAAAGAGCAGAAGATGAAAGATCCGCGTGCCACCCTTGGCCGTGAAGAACTCTTGAAGCAGATCGCGAAGTTCGTAGAAGAAAGCCGGGGAACTATCCGTGGCCAGGTTCGCAAAATGGGTAGTAGCTGCGATTGGTCACGCGAGAGCTACACAATGGATCCGACTCTGAACCGCTGCGTGAATGAAGTGTTCGTCTCGATGTACAAAGATGGATTGATTTACCGCGGTCACAGAATCGTAAACTGGGATCCTAAATTGCAGACGACAGTGTCTGATGATGAGATCGAATACAGCGAGCGCACAGAACCTTTTTACACGTTCCAGTACGGACCGTTTCAGATCAGTACCTCGCGTCCCGAAACAAAATTCGGCGATAAATACGTGGTAATGCATCCAGACGACGAACGCTACGCACAGTACAAGCATGGCGATACGTTTGAAGCAGAATGGATCAATGGACCTGTAGTGGCAACTGTCATCAAAGACAAAGCCGTGGATCCCACCTTTGGAACAGGAGTCATGACTATCACTCCTTGGCACGATGCCATAGACTTTGAAATTGCTGAACGTCACGATCTTCACAAAGAACAAGTGATTGGGTTCAATGGAAAACTACTTTCTATTGCTGGAGAATTCGAAGGACTACTCATCGAAGATGCACGTCCGAAGATTGTAGATAAGCTGAAAGAGAAGGGTCTTTTGGTGTCTGTAAAAGAGGATTACATCCACAACGTGGCGCTGAGTCAGCGTGGCAAAGGAGTGATAGAACCGCAGATTAAAGAGCAGTGGTTCATCGATGTGAATAAGCGCGTGGTGCAGTGGAAGCGTAAAGAGATGTCCTTGAAAGAGGTGATGCAGGAAGTAGTGAGTACGGGGCTCATCAAGATCGTTCCGGATCGTTTTGAGAAAACGTACTTCCACTGGATCGATAACCTGCGCGACTGGTGCATCTCCCGCCAAATCTGGTGGGGGCACAGAGTGCCTGTGTGGTACAAAAACGAACGCGGCACCATGGATATTCACGTGGGCGTGCAGCCGCCAGAAGGGGAAGGCTGGGAGCAGGATAATGACACGTTGGATACGTGGTTTTCTTCCGCTCTCTGGACCTGGAGCACGCTCGTAGACAAAGAACTCGCCAAGGATCCTACGATCTCCCTGCAGGATTTGCTGCTCCAAAGCCCAGACTTCATGAAGTTTCACCCGACCGATGTGATGGAGACGGGCTACGACATCTTGTTCTTCTGGGTAGCTCGCATGATTCTGATGACGACCTATGTCACAGGACCTATTGCGGAGCTGGAGTACGGCCAAGTGCCCTTCGATACGGTGTACTTGCATGGCCTCATCCGTACACGCGATGGGCGAAAGATGAGTAAATCGGATCCAGACACGATGATTGATCCGCTGGATATGATCTCGCAGTACGGAGCTGATGCGTTGCGTCTTTCTATGATCGTAGGCCAGAGCCCGGGGGCAGACAGCCGTTTGTACGAGGAGAAAATTGCGGGGTACAGGAACTTTGTGAATAAGCTCTGGAATGCATCGCGCTTTATTCTGATGCAGTGTGAAGAGAAAGGCGAAGATCCACATCTACTCTCTCTGGAAGGTGTGACCAATCTGTCTTTGGCAGACCGTGCAGTGTTGTCATCGTTGCAAACACTCATTGAAGATGTGTCCAAAGGGCTCACAGAGTATCGCCTGAGCGACACAGGGGAGCGAATCTATAGCTTTGTGTGGGATTACGTGTGCGATTGGTATTTGGAGCTCAGCAAAGGCGAGGCAAACTTGGCGGTGCTCGTGCACGTACAGCGAACACTCCTGCAGCTTCTGCATCCATACATTCCGTTTGTCACAGAAGAGATCTGGAACCACATGAAGCCTGCACACGCAGGAATGCTCATCAAAGAAGAGTGGCCAGTTGTAGACGAGTCTTTCAAAGACGAAGTAGCTGCCAAAGACCTTCAGGCGGTCATTGATGTCATCAGCGCCATCCGTAAGCTCCGCACCGATCAGCAGGTGGAAGTGAAGAAAGAAGTAAAAGTAACGGTGGTAAGTGAGCAATTTGCAGAGACTCTTCTTTCGCAGAGCGTCCACATCCAGCGTATGGGTCGCTTGCAGGAGCTCATCATCAGCAAGAAACCGGTGAAGACTGAGGACATGGCATCGGTATTTCTTCCAGCCATGGAAGTACACCTGTCACTCGCAGGGCTCATCGATACCGAGAAAGAAAAGGCTTCCCTGGAAAAAGAAAAAGCTGATGCGGAGAGATTTTTGTCTTCTGCGAAGTCTAAGCTGGAGAATGCAGACTTCGTGGCTCGGGCTCCGGAGAAGGTGATTGCTGCTGAAAAAGAAAAAGTGGCGATGCTGACGGAAAAATTGCAGAAGATTGAGGAGCGGCTGAAGAGTTTGAAGTAAGGCATGATTATCGCAAAGGGGCCGCATGCCGCCCTTCGTGGGCCCGCTGAGTCACCTTCCCTTTTGTCATGCTGAGGTGCCCCGCCCTCAGTGAAAGAGTAATGAACTGAATGGTAGTACAAATGAATACGAGCCAGCGGGGCCACGAAGCATATTCTCTGAGGGCGGGGCACCTCAGGGTGACATGCTTTGCTAGCTACTTTGCAACAAACACTCACAAGGTTTCTTCATTAAAATCACCAATTGATCATCCGGCGTATCTACAAACGCAGTCTGCAGACTATCCCCCGTGGCAAGTTCTTCTGAAAGCGGGCTTTTGTGCGTATACCCACGCCTCTGCATTTCTTTCACGAGTTCCTCGTGCCGTAGAAACAGGGCTTTGAGTTTCCCTATCCATCGAAGCGTTTCCGGGTGTTTGCTGTAGCCCTTTTTATTCTGTGTCAGCACCGTCCAAATGGCATGCAGTTCCCTGTGCTCACCCAGGAGGTGCACTCTGCAGAGCATGGCCGGCGGGACGTCCCAGATGCGCATGGAAAAGTAGAATAATTTATTTCAACCCCGATTCATACAACGGAATATTGAGCCCTCTCTTGGTCCCAGTTTTCACAGGGAGCGCAGAGGCTTTTGTCAGTGCTTGCCTGCCAAAACGCTTATGAATAGTGTCCAAAGATTTTTGCACGCTTTCACGCTTGTCCTCTACTGTTGTTTCTTCAAACAGCGAGTACTGCACGGCCCCCTTGGGTTCTAGTCTCCAAATAGACATGCCGATCTGTGTGTAGGCTCTGCGTTTCTGGTACAGCTTTCGCATGCACTTTCGTAAATACGGCTGGATGGCTTCTTCTGTATCCATCGGCTGGGGGAGCGAGAAGTGCGTGCCGTTATACAGGTACTCGTCGTCACGCATCCACACGGAAATGCCTCGGCAGGCGAGGCCGTGACGTCGGAGTTTCAAGATCAAGTACTCCATGTGACGCAGTGCATGTGCCCACAGAATCCTGGGATTATTCTCGCGCCGGAAACTCCGGCAGCGGGAGATGGATTTAGGCGGGCCTGTATCTTCCACTACTTTGTGTACTGGGATTCCATTCAGCTCTTTCTGCATTTCTTCTCCAGGCCTCCCGCAGTACTTGATGAGCGTCTGTATATTCGCCGTAGCGATGTCCCAGGCCGTGTCCCAGCCTTCTGCATCGGTGTGTCGCTGTCTTCTCCTTCCAATCCCTGGAATGGCTGCTGCAGGGCGATCCTGCAAGAAATGGCGGATGTGAATGATGGTCTCATCTTCGGGCGTTCCTTCATCTGTAATAACCGTGACTCCTCCGGGTTTTCGGTACTCACTGGCCATTTTGGAAAGCAATTTACTAGGGGCGATGCCTACGGATACAGAAATGCCCGTAGCAGACAGCACTTCTGCGCGAATATTCTTGGCAAAACTGCCGAGATTCTTTGGCACTCCTCCGGGCACTGTTTTCAAATCCAAAAACCATTCATCAATAGACATTTGTTCTATGAGCGGACAGACGTCTCGCAATGTGGCCTCTATCTGCTGAGAGGCGAGGCCCGTTTCTTGAAAGTCAGAATGAAACTGCAGGGCATTGGGCACGAGTTCCAAGGCTTCCTTGAGCGGCATTCCGGTCTTTACGCCTTTGGATTTGGCTTCATAACTGGCGGAAATCACACAACCGCCGCCCATGCCTAGAGCCAATAATGGTTTGCCGCGTAATCGGGGGTCTTTTCGGACGAGGACCGCTGCGAAAAACGCGTCTGCGTCGACATGACAGAACATAGGAGCAAAAAACGGAAATGGGATCCCGGTAGGGGCACGGCAAGCCGTGCCCCTACGCGGGTGATTTTAATATTTGCGTATGACACCCTTCACCACCCCTGCCACCTGCAATTCATCCATGGCATACAGGTCCGGATAATTGTCATTTTCAGCTCTCAGAAAATACATACCCTTTTCTTTGATCAGTCGCTTTAACGTGAATTCTCCATCAAGCACTCCTACCACAATCTCATTGGGCTTTGGTGTGGCACCTCGTTCTACTACCACCAAATCTCCTTCCTGGATGCCGGCGTTGATCATGCTGTCGCCCTTCACTCGGAGGAGGAAGGTCTTCGTTTTATCGCGGACGAGGTAACTCTCCAGAGTCACTGTTTCCTCAGCCTGCTCTTCCACCGGAGCTGCGAAACCTGCGGAGATGGGCCCGAAGAGGGGGAGGGCGAAGGGAGCGGAGACTTCTTCGATGATGCGCTCGAGGATCTTGATGCGGCCTTTGGGATCTTTCTCCAGGTGTCCTTGCTTAGCGAGGACATTCACGACCTTAGCAATGGCATTCTTACTGCGGACTCCGAAGGCCACGGCTAAGTCGGCCAGCGAAGGGGAGTAGCCCTTTTTCGCCTGGAACTCTTTGATGTGCCCAAGCACTGTGCGCTGATGCGGTGTGAGAGTGGAAGCAACCATAGAAGAGTAAGGAAGGTGATGAACGTACACCATAGTAGGTGGACGTTTGTTCACTGTCAATAGTTTTGTTTTTTGTGCGCGCAAATTGGGAACTAGGAACTGGTGTACTAGGAACTAGGGTACTTACATATCCTAGTTCCTAGTTCCTAGTAACCAGTTCTTCAATCAATCACATCCAACTCCTTATTCTTCCTTAGCTCCAAAAACGTAATCGTCCACACGGTTTCCTTAAACACATGCAGGTAGCCGAAGAAATAACTGGCGATGAATACGAGGATGACTCCGATAGTGACGGCGATGCTGTAGCTGACCACAGGGGAGAAGAAGAACAGCAGCAGGAAGCCGACAGCGAACATAACACTGGGGATGAGCAGCACGATGATGCTATTGACTACGATCCGGAGCGTGATGATGAAGAGCAGGATCAAGAGGAACATCATTTCGCTGAGGTAGCTCATCATCAGTTTGAAGCTCTGGCCCATGGCGCTGAAGACACCTGTTTTTTGGATCACGACCGCAGGTTCCGCGAAGCTGAAGAGAAACTTCACGACGCTGAAAAATATCCAGAATCCGATGATGACAGCCATCACGGGGTACCGGAGGTCGCTCTCTACGTAGCGAAATGTCATGGAGCAGAGGGTGATGGTCAGTGCCCAGCTGCTGAGCAGCAGAAAGCCGTGGATCTCGAAGATAGGGAAAAAGTTATATAGTCCCAGCACGAGGCCACCTTTCACTTCCTCTTTCTTGTGGGCTTTGGCAGCAAGGCCGATGATGGCGCCCTGCGCGATATGGGGAAGGAACCATTCAAGGATCAGCAGAATGCCGAAGGCGATCATGAATGTGAGGAAAAACCACAACGGCAGACGCTCGTAGATCATGATTTCCAAATCAAACATCCCTGCACTTCCATCACCGTAGGTGTAGGCCCAGACCACATATGCCTGGTACGAGAGTAGTTTCAGGTTCAGGAGTGTTTCAAAAAAAGACGAAAAGCATCCCCACTGCAGCAGGAGTTTTTCCTTACGGGTAATAGCCCAGGCCTCTGCGATGATTTCCCGGGGGGTCATACCAGAATAAAAAAGGAAAGCAGGGAATTTTGCAAATTCATTACTACCTCCTCCCGCCCGCCGAAGCGGGATCGTAAGTGCAGGCCTAGATCAAAAGAAGAAGTATTCATGCAAGCTTACCGCGAAGGCGGGTCATAGTCTTAGGGCAAAAGGTTTTGAATGGGGGTGTACGTATAATCTTCTCCTAGGAATATTGTCACTTGTCCTAGTTCCTCCGGGAAAGGTGCTCCTACTGGGGCAATGCTCACGGGGAGTTGCAGTAGGGTAGCAAAGAACGTCGCCAGGTTTTTATCTTCCTCCGTGCGGGCCATCACCGTGGATGTCGGCTGTTTCTCGCCACTGTAGTTCCCGGTGTCGTACACGGGGAAATTGTAGCGTATGAGTTCATCGCCGAGCACTGTGGCCAGGCCAGACCGAGCGCCTGCATTGCGGACTACTACCTGGGGCTTTACGAGGAAAATAGACCGGTGCTGAAAGAGGATCGTAGAAAATGTTTCAATTTGGCGCCAGGTGTGAGGGAATTCAGGAATAGAGACCGGCAGCAGCACCGATGCTCCGCCGAACTGATCGCGAGGCGGGGAATAGAGGAAGCCTCCAGGGCTCGCCATACCGCCTGCTGCGTAGCCTGTCTGGTTATTGAGCTGGATACTGATGATGCGGTCTTTCTCTATGGCTTTGCCCATGCCGGCGATACTAACAAGCTCCCCGAAACTCATGGTTGTTTCCGAGTTCTCCGAAATAATCTGCCATAGCTCTCCCATGCGCGTGGCGCTGCTGATGATGCCGAGTTCCTTCGCCTTCTGCGCGAGTGCGCCGATGACCTGCTGCTGACGTCCGGAACGGCTGAAGTCGCTCGTGGAATGGCGGCTGCGTGCGTATTTTAGGGCTGTTTCCCCATCCAAGTGTTGTGGCCCTGCCTGAAGGGCGAAAGTGACGTAGCTGTAATTGGGGCCTGGGTACTCGGTATCCACAATCGTTTCTGGAACCTCAATGTCAATTCCTCCTAGAGCGTCCACAGCCTTCACGAAGGCAATGAAGTCCACCATCACGGTGTGGTGGATCTGCATGTTCATGCGGTCGCCGATTTCTTTGGCCAGATCTTTCATGGCCTGTGCGGACGCTTCCTCCGGAGAAAGTCCCTGACGCTTATGATAATTCTTGTACACGCGGTACAGATCATTGATGCGGCCCGTGTGGAGGCCTCGGCTGTCTTTAACGTACAGGTCGCGCGGAATGCTCAGCAGAATGGCACTCTTGGTGCGATTTGGCTCAAAGCTCGCGATCATGATGGTGTCTGTGAGATCGATTCCCTGATGCGAGTCATCGCCTTTTCCCAGGAGCAAGATATTCGTATTTCCGTTTTCATCGGCAGGAAGATCGGACCCTGCTACGGAAAAGAATGTATTCATGTTCACAATGTTCAGGGCCACAAGTGCCTTGGCGGTTCCTGCCAGGAGGAGAAATACCAAAAACACAGAGAATCCTATGACTCCCAGTCGCTTGAAGATCCGAATATTTTGTTTTTCACGCTGCTCTTCCTCACGTCGCTCGCGGAAACGCGCGTACCATCCAAGCATGGGTTCTTTCACTTTCATAGCAGCCATCCCAATAGATGCCCAGGGGATAGAACGGTGAGTCTTCTTTTTCTGATCATCAATACGACGACTAGTAAAAGAAGCGCCTTCGCGGGAAAATCCTGACATGCGGCAGGGAGTGTAGAGGAAAGCGAGGGTCTCAAAAAGACTTCGGGGCAGAAAGATTGAGGTTTTATGTTGTACATGTATGAGCGTGGTTTGGGGCTTTCTGGAGCCGGATTGTGCGTGCATTTTTGTTGTTCATTATTGTCTGTGATTGCTTCTGTTTACACGCGATGCAAGAGATACAAAATTCCCAGAATGATCGGCTGATGAATCAGATAGATAATAAGCGAATTCCTTCCCGGCCATGTGAGCCACTGAAGAACTGGTGGAACTGATACAGGGGCATGTGCACGGCGAACGTACAGAAAGTATCCGCTGCTGAATCCAAGCAAGATCACGCCAAACCACGGGATCATCGGAAAGTAGTCGACACTTTCAAAACCTGCAGGCATGACTCCTAGAGGAAGCAAGAGTGGACCGCTGGCAGTTGTCTGTAGCACTGTAGTCCAAAGCGAAATAATCGCGATGCCAATGAATGCATTGCCTTCTTTGAGCCTGGCAAAGAAGGGGAGAAGCAGAATACTGATGCCAATCAAGTGCAGAATTCCAAAGCGAACGTACGTCACTGGGTCTACGGCGTACGTCACAGTGGAAATCAGAATCCCGCCTGCCAAGATCAAGAGTCCTCGCCGAAGGTACTTGTGATACGCAAGTGTGAGTGGCAAAGATTTTTTGGTTTTATCCCAGGAGATAGCAAAGCTGACTCCTACCAGGAGCAGAAATAATGAAGCAGTAACGCGTGCGAAGAGTTTCCATTCACCCGTAAACAGATCCAATTCCAAACCATACATCGTCACAAGGTCGTACAGCGTGTGGTATACAACCATTCCGGCAATTGCTATTGTGCGGAGAATATCTATCTCGATGTATCTCTTGTACATACTCATAAGATCTCATTGTTATATGGTTATATTGCTATCAAAACTGTAGTAACAATTGAACAATATAACCATATAACAATCGTTTAATCATTGTACGGATACAAAAAATCCCCCGGCCTCGCGGTGGGGGATTTTTTTGAATGCGAGAGTGGTCTCGATCCTACGCTTACGCGCGGGATGCGGAGAAGCAATCCTTGCAAAGAACCGGCTTGCCACCTTCCTCAACGGAGCGGGGCTTGAACGGAACCTGGCACTGGTTGCCACACTGTGCACAAACGGCATCAAACATCTGGCGGTCGCCAAATTTCTGAGCCTTGCGCGCGTTGCGACAATCCTTGCAGCGCTGTGGAGCGCTCAGGTTTTTGGAGTTGTAGAACTCCTGTTCACCATCTGTGAACGTGAATGACGTACCGCAATCGCGGCATTGAAGCTGCTGATCAGCCATAAAAGTAAGAAAGAAAGAATATAATTGCAGTGTCCTTCTCTCTCAGTGTTTCGGGGACTGATCTTGAGGATGTCGAACCGTTAGACTTTGTTCGAAGGAGATTGCTGGGCTAATTGTATAGGAAGTGATGATTTTGTCAATGTGCGGGAGATTTATTTGAGTATCTATTCTGTCTCTCTAGGCTCCATACGCCTCCAGCGATCAATTCAACGTAGATTCAGAAAGTAGAATTATTGCTCTTTTTCAACAAAAAACAGGACCGAAGCCCTGTTTTTTGCAGTAATCACAAATAGATCTATTTGAGGGTGACCTTTGCGCCAGCTTCCTCAAGCTTCTTCTTCATAGCCTCTGCATCAGCCTTAGCAACTCCTTCCTTCACAACCTTTGGAGCGCCATCGACCATTGCCTTGGCTTCACCAAGAGCGAGGCCTGTGACTTCGCGGACTACCTTGATGACGGCGATCTTCTGAGCGCCTGCATCCGTGAGTTCCACGTTGTAGGAAGACTTCTCTTCTTCTGCACCGCCAGCGGCGCCACCTGCTGCAGGAGCAGCAGCCATAGCTACAGGAGCAGCAGCGGAAATGCCGTATTCCTGTTCCATGAATTTCACTACGTTATTCAGCTGAATGATGTTCAGCTTTTCCAGGGCGGAGATCACTGCCTGCTCTTCCGCGGAGAGACTTACTTTTTCATCGGACATGGGAGAGATGGGAAAATAGGGGGATAAATAATAAGGTTACGCGGCAGGTGCCAGCGGGACGCCCTTCTTGGCCACTTCGCTGACCGCGCGGGCAAAGCCCGTGAGCGGGGAATTGCACATGCCCGCAAACTTGGTGAGCGGGGAGCGCAGCATTCCGGCGAATGTTGCAAGGAGAGTGACACGGTTGGGGAGGCTCGCCATGGTCTTGGCGTCCTGCATGGAGAGGATCTTTCCCTCGAACATACCGCCGATGAAGGCGACTTGAGGGTGGGTTTTGCTGAATTTCATGGCTGCCTGCGGTCCTGCAATAGGATCGGTGTAGCTGAAAATGCAGGCGACAGGTCCCTGGAGCAGGGAATCTTCCAGTTCTGGCAGGGAGAGCTCCTTTGCAGCAAGCTGCATGAGAGTCTTCTTGGCCACCTTCATTTCCGCACCACTTGCGCGCAGTTCCTTGCGGAGAGCGCTCACATCGGACACATTCATGCCAATGTAGTGGGCGAAGATGATGGAGGAAGCCTGTTGGAACTTCTCTTTCAGTTCCTTGAGCTGTACTTCTTTCTCGGCGCGGGTGAGAGCCATGATAGAGAGGGTTAGGGTTGGGGCTAGGGATTTCAGCCTTCGCTCTCTGGAGCTACGGCCGACAGGGGGTCTGATGGAGATTCCTTTTTTGGGCCTATAACGCAAAAATCTCCCTGAGACAGATGTCCGGGAGACCAGCGAGGAACACGGCACGAATTACCAAGCCGGGGCCGAGTAAGCGATGCTGTATTCCTCGGAGGGGCTTATGTCGGCCTGCGGCCTTGTGCCCTCGGTCTTCGGACGTGTGGGCATTGTATACAGGTATTCTCTGGAGTCAAGGAATTTTGTGTCATTTTGGAGTACTAGAGTACTGGATTACTAGAATACTAGGGGGATTTGGGCTCTGGAAAATAGGAATTTTGTCATTCCCAGTATTCCAGTACTCCATTATTCCAGTATTCCTTCTGAATTCACTCCCACCCACCTCGCTACTCGTGATACGCTACCCTTTCGGATTTCCGCCCCACTCATGCCAACCGATGTCTCTTCATTGGCACAGTTCCAGGAGAAACTCCAGAAAGGACACAGGTCTCCTGTGGATTCCAAAAAGATCGAATCTGCCTTTCGGTTGGCCAAAGACTTGTATGGAGACAGAATGCATTGGGCGGGAATGCCTGTGATCGATCATGCGTTGGGAGTTTTAGAGATTCTTTTGGGCTTTGAGGCCGATGACGATGCCATCATTGCGTGTTTGCTTCAGCACACACTGGAAACCAAGACCATGACGCTTGCCGATATAGAAGAGCGCTTCGGGCACTCGGTGCGGCAGATGGTCTCCAGCATTCACCTGCTCTCGCACGTGACTATGCGTAATCGCCGGAGCTCCATAGAAGACCTGCGCCTCATGCTCCTGACCGTGTCCGATGACATGCGCGTGATTTTGATCGTGCTGTGCGAGAGATCATTTGTGTTGGAGCATGCCAAGATTTCTCTGGCAGACTTGAAGCGTGAGTGCAGAGATGTCTTGGGATTATTCGCTCCAGTGGCGGCGCGCCTGGGTATTCATACACTCAAGCAACGTCTGGAAGGACTCGCATTTCCTATCTTGTATCCACTAGATAGTGAAAAAGTAGCCAGTGAACTTGGGCAGATTCATGAGCGCGTGGGGGATTTCCTCACGGTCGCAGGATCTCTTTTGGAATACTCCCTGCAGGAACAGGGGATCCAAGCCACGGTGTATGGCCGTGAAAAGCATCCGTACAGTATTTTCTCCAAGATGCGCACAAAAAGCGTGTCGCACATTACGCGTCTGCCCGATCTCTTCGCGCTTCGCGTGGTCGTCCACACGGTAGAAGAATGCTACACGGTACTAGGTCTCCTGCACCGCATGGGACGCCCTGTGGCGAACCGTTTCAAGGACTACATCGCGTTTCCGAAGCCCAACGGCTACCAAAGCTTGCATACGACGGTGATGAAACTTCCCGGTGTACCCGAAGGAATTTCGGTGGAAGTACAGATTCGCACGCGCTCCATGCATCGCGAAGCCGAGTACGGTATTGCCGCGCACTGGAACTACAAAGAAGGCGGCAGTGTGTCGCATTCCACACAAAGGTTCCAGCTGCAGCAGATGCTCCAAACCCAGGAGCCGATTCTGGCGGGGCACAAAGCTTCACTGGTGGATCATATTTTCGTACTTACTCCTAACGGAGACATCGTGGAGCTTCCGGAGGGCGCAACACCACTCGACTTCGCATTTCAGATCCACACGGACTTAGGCCTTTCGTTCAAGGGCGCACGCGTGAACGGTCGCATAGTTCCCAGTAGTTACGTGCTAGAGAACGGAGACACAGTAGAAATCCTTCGTCATCGCACCCCGAAGCCTTCTACCGAATGGATGCAGCAGTTGGCAATGGCATCATCACGCAGCAAGCTTCGCCACTACCTGCACCTGCAGCATCGCACGCAGTATATTTTGGAAGGGCGCGTCCTCATGAATGAAGCGCTTGCCTTGTATCATTTGCCGCCGCTAGATACGGATCTCAGCATCCTCCGCGTGTGCGATGGAAAACTATTATCCAAAGCCGAGCGCGAGGATATGCTCATGAAAGTGGGTCAGGGGACAGAGAAGATCTATCTTCTCCTACCCAGGCTCGCTGCGTTGAGTGATCTCTTTGAAGAGGAGAAAGAAACGCCTACAGCGCCCGGACAAGTGAAGCCCCTGGAGGTTGCCTTTGAGGCGAATATGAATATGCCCTACAGGTTCGCCAAGTGTTGCAAGCCACAGAAGCAGAAACGGCCGGCAATCATCGGGTTTGTGACGCGGACGGGGGAGGTATCCATTCACGGCAAAACGTGCAGGATGGTGCGCGCGGCGAATCCTGAGAGGCGAGTGAAGGTGAAATGGAAATGATTGATCATTGAATAGCCAACGTAGGAACATGGCATGCCATGTTCCTACGGGTGTTTTGGGTTTTACCCCAACATCATGTCCATCATTTTTTCAATTTTCCGCTGCCATTTCAATTGTTCGTATTCCTGATGCCCCTTGGAATACGCATGTTCCATGGCGTTCCGTTCGCTGGCGGGAGCTGCAGCAATGACATTTTTCACGAGGCTATCCATCTCCTCGTCCGTCACATCGATCTTCTTCTCCTGAAGGATCTTTTCGATTCCAAAGCGGAGAGTCAGGCGGCGCTCGCTTTCTTCTCTCAATTCTTTATCCACCGCTTCGGCAGTCTTGCCGGTCGTTTCCAACCACTTATCCATGGTCATCTTCTGCTCATCCAGCTGACGGTGCAGCTCTTCGATCATATTTCTGAGCTCAAAGTTCACGAGTTCTGGGGCCAGCTCTACTTTGGTACTTGTACGGATGAGATCAAAGAGTTCATTTTCGTGCTGACGCTGGTTCATGTTTTCCTCTTCCTGTTTCAGTGAGTTCTCGATGTTCTTGCGTAGTTCGGATGCACTCTCGGCAATCTGGTGCTTCTTCACGAATTCATCGGTGAGCTCGGGGAGCGTCACTTCTTCAATCTTCTTTGCAGTAACAGCAAACGTCACCGGCTGATTGCGGAGCTGCTCTGCGTGGTACTTCTCTGGGAAGGTGAGAGTGAAGCTTTTTTGATCGCCCTTTTTCAAATCCTTGAGGTTATCCTCAAAGCCTGGAATGAGTGTCTTGCTGCCGATCACTACTTGGTAGCCCTCGGACCTGGTACCGGGGACTTCTTTGCCCTCTTTATCATTTCCCACGAAATCCAGCGTCACTTGGTCGCCCTCTTTGGCAGCGCGGTCTACTTCTGCAGTTACTCGCTGTTGTTCCAAAAGATAACGAACCATTCGCTCGATGTCTTTCTCGTCTACTTTCACTTCCTTCTTTTTCACCTTCAGGGAATCGATATTCTTGATGGTCGTTTCGGGTGGTTCAATGAAAGTGACTGTGATAGTCAGTGGATCCTTGGATGTGACATCTACGGTTGGTGGGATAATGGGGCGCAGCGAGTGCTCCTTCATGAGTGTTTCAAACGCGTCGGGAAGCAGGCTTCGGAGTGTTTGCTCAAAGAGCATCTCTGGATTCACTTTCTCTTTCAGAATGTGTGCAGGCACATGTCCTGGGCGGAAGCCTTCAATGCGGACAGTCTTTCCCATTTTTTCCAGAGCTTTCTCCTCCGCCTGTGCGACATCACTGGGCTCGAAAGTGACAGTAGATTGAGCACGACCGGCTTGTAGTTTTTTGAGTTCTGTAGTTTTCATGAGGAAGACAGTGAGTGGTGAGTAAGGAAGGTACGGAAGGTAAGGAATGTACGGAAGGGAGGGTCCAGAAGGCAAGAGTCAAAAGACACATTCCTTACCTTCATTACTCTCCTTACCTTCCTTACTTATTCCGCCAGTACACCAACAGTGGTGCTGCCACGAAGTACGAGGAGTACGTTCCAATGATGGTTCCTACAATCAAGGCAAGGATGAACCACTTGATGCTCTCGCTGCCCAGGAAGAAGAGGGCAAACAGCATGATGAGACCGGACATAGTGGTGTGTGTGGTACGTGTGACACACTGGCGAAGGCCCGAGACCACAGCGTTTGGAATAGGCTCACGTGGGTTTGCCAGCACATTGGCGCGGACGCGATCGAAAATGACGATGGTGTCGTTCACGGAGAAGGCGAGGATTGTGAGAAGGGCCGTCACAAACAGCGTATCAAACTCAAAGCTCGTGTAGCGGCTGATGATGACGAAGATTCCCATGGTAATAATGATGTCATGCAAAAACGCGAGTACGGCGAGTGTTCCAAATTTCCAGGGGCTCAATTTACTTGGCATGGAACGGAATGAATACGCCAAGAAGAGCACGATGGCGATGGAGGCAATGATGAGAGCGATAATGGATTTTTCTGCCAAGCTCGCAGACACACTAGGCCCGATGGTATTGAACTTCAGTTCCGTAGTACCAGGAAGAGCGGCATTGATGTGACTGAGGAGAGCGACATGCTCCTCGTTATTCAGCTCGCGCATGCGCATGAGGACGGAACTTCCAATAGCGCTGCGAATAGTGGTGTAGGTCACCTGTCCCAGTGGTTCCTTGGGCGCGAACTTTGCTACTGCAGGCTCCAGGTCAGTTTTTGTTTTGCCTTCTGGCAAACGCACTTCCATGAGCGTTCCTCCAGTGAATTCAATACTCATGCGTGGGCCTACAAAGACAATCAAAGCTATAGACGCAAGTACGAGTACTGCGGAGATAGGCAGGGTGATTTTGGTCAGAGAGAGAAATGACATGGGAGCAGAGGGTACCGGGAAGAAAAGTGAGAAACTAGAGAAAAATTACTGCGTACGAGTGGTGAGCGTGAGGAGGGATCCTCTTTTCAGGAGTGACCACGTGGCTGTGCCTGTCTTTTGTTCCAATGCAGGGAAGAGTGAGCTCTCCAGGGCAAATACCGGCATAGTCTGAAGGAAGGAGCGCAAAAAGGGAAGATCCGTTACTCCGCCAGCTATTAAAGTAGAGGAACTATCGGTTGGCAGAGCCGTGCCCTGTGTGGGAGACGTATCCTCAGAGATCAGCTTTTTCACAGCTTCTGGGTCATTTCCTACCATAAATTCACTGCCATTCATGGCAGTCGTAAACCATTTACCATCTCCGCTCATGCTTCGGATCTCCCATCCGAGGTGTTCTGTCACTTCTTCCTGCAGGGCATTGGGGTCGCTTTGGATGATGGTAGAGCCAAAGCCTTGTTCAAATGTATGACGCGTCACGGAGATCTTTGGCATTTTGGCTCGTACACTGTTTCGAAGAACGGCCAGGCTTCCACTGAGGGTTTTACTATCCATGCGTCCTTTATACACAAAAGGAGTGACGGTGCCGGAGGCGGATTTTTTTCCGACCAGCAGCATTCCAGGTTCTTTCAGGAGCGGCAGAATATCTTCTTTCACTTGGATATTCCCTGTGCGCGTTCGGAAAAACGTAGAGAGAAATCCCCAGGCGATATCCTGTTTCTGCTCCGGCAGAGCGGTGATCAAGTGTTCCAGGAAGAGTGCAGGCGAGGAAAAGGCTGCAGAGAAGCTAGAAGAGGGGAATACTTGAGGAAGAGACTCCGGGACAGACGGGCTCGTGAACGGAGTGGAGACAGCCACAGTCATCGATTGATCAGCACCTTCAGAGGTAAAGAGTGCGTAGGGCGATGCTTCTAAGAGTTTCAATAGCGTACTATCCACAGTTTTCTCTGGGTCTTTGTGTTTCAAGTCCACAAATGCCCAGGGCTTATCTGTAGGAGCTTGCTTCGTGAGGAGTGAAAAGTATTTTTGAGCGGCTAGCTTTTCTGCGGTCTTATCCTTTAAGTAGGTCTCTATCTGAGGGATAGAGCTTTGCACTTCGCCTGTGATCATTTGCCCCTGAGCGTCCTCCGGAAAGACAACCCACTGTTCTTTTCCTCCTTCATTCAAAAGTGCGAGTGTCACAGGGATCTGAAAATCTGCGAGTGTCGATAAAGAAGGGAACCATGGTTTATACCACTGTAAGTCCTTGGACTGCACGTGTGCGAAGTAGGCGATCGTCTTTTCTGCAGGAAGGTACGAAGCAGGGGAGGGAGACGCCTGTAACAGGAAGAGCGCGTACATTCCCACTCCAATAGCAGCACCAAGGGCTACTATTCCCGCTGCAATGCCGATAGTAAATCGCTTGGCGTGTTCCTCCATATCGGGGGCTATTGTAGCGGAGAAAAGAGGTTTGTCTTGGGTTTTTGGGAATGGAAAGTAATGAGTACTTTATGTATTCACACCATGCTTCTTCGCTACAGAAAGCTCTATAAATTGCATAAACATATTGTACATATACAATGACGTGATTTGTTCAACGCAACAGATCGACACCCACACACACCCGCCCCGGGGCAAACACAAACACTCAAGTCTTCTCGCTCTCTCACACCACCGCCATCTACACACATCTCGTAGAGAGAACAGTGGTCATTCTCGGACGTCAAACGTTCCTCCCGGCCACCTTCCTTCTTCCTCTGGATCACCTCTGGGCATAGGACTCGTCTTGCTCTGATACACAGTGATCACTGTTCTCTCTGCTCTGCGATGTCGCCCTCCCTCACTTGAGGAAAGCGAGGAGGGTGCATCCCCTTTTCTCCCCAGTGTCCCCCCGAAGCTCTTTTGCATCGCGTGGTGGACCGGTCCGGGGACTTCGTCTGGTCACGAGGAGAAACAAGAGACCCAAGCAAGGCAGAAGATCGAGGGCATCCTCCCCTCAGTACCCCTCCACACAACTTTGGCTCAATGGCGTCCCTGCTACATACGCCGTCGATAGCCACGGGGAGGCGGATACAAACACAAAAAGGGCCAGGAAACTGGTCTTTTTTTTGGTAAGAGTAGTGAGGTCTATTTGTCGGACATTTGGTGAATGAATCAATAATTTATCATTTTCCCCTCCCTAGCAAAGTGGCCTCTTAGACCCTTGACTTCCAGAGCCTAATACTAAAAATGTCCTTTAATCTCAATTTCTTCCTTCAACAAAGTATGAGTATTAACCGCATGAGACTAGGCGTAGAAGAGCTGACTCCCAGAGCAGTTCCTGCGGCACATAGCGTAGAGATAGTGCACCACCAAGAAAGCATCCATGCAGATGTGGCACAGGTATTGCATCCTACGAATGAGTCTGTGGATGCGACTACTCATAATCAGCGTTCTTCTTTTGAAGACAACACTCATCAGGAAGAGCAGAATTCTCACTCAGAAAGTGGTGAGCATGATGTCCATGAATTGATGCACGTAGCGATGGAGTTAGCTGAAATGGAAATGCATCACAGGCGCGAAGAGGAAGCGCACAAAATGGGTCATGCGATGGAATTGAAGGCAGAAGCTGACTTGGAAGCTATTCATGCCGCTCATTTAAGGAGTCATAAACATGCCGATCATCATGATGAACATGACCACGGGTTGCATGGAACTCATGTGGGTCATTCTCATCAAGGAGGTCATGGTGTTCATGTGGGTCACACTGGTCACCATCATAACGAGCTGGAAGAGCTCATTGAAGAGGCAGAGCACGCTCATCGTCATCATCAGGGGGAACATCATGGAGTGTTTGGACATGATGTTACTCATTCGCATGGAAGTCATGGTTCTCATGGTCACAGCGGCCACGGGCACTCGGATGGCGAACATGGAAATAACCATACAGATGCTCACTCTCATGCGCCCAATTCTGCTCATGCTTCACCTCATGCAGATGCCTCGGGTGCGCATGGTCATGAAGGACATGTGGAAATGGCTGAGGAAGAGAAAGAGAAGTTGAATTACTCCAAAACGAATGTTGCCAAAATTGGTCTGGCCATTGCTGCCATTGGTAACCTTGCTCACAGCCGTTTCGGTCGGCTGGGACTTACGAAGTACTTCAAGCGCGAGCACCCTGCTAAGGAGATTGCAGCGTAATTACTGAAGTTTCTTCAGCTTCTCACTCGCACTCGCTCGTGCAGGGTCCACCTGCAGAGCCTGCTGATACATCGCGCGGGCTTCGTCTTTGTTTTCCATCGCCAGTGACACGTCTCCGTGAAGTTCCAGGAGAGCTGCGTTTCCTGGCCATTTTTGGATGGCTTCCTGTGCGGCTTTATAAGCATCGTCATGTTTCTGTGTCTGCAGTGCCAGGATGATGAGCGCTGCAAAGGATTCCGCGTTGCTATCTTCCAGCGCTACCAGTGAACGGTACTGATCCAAGGCCTGCAGGGGGTCACCTAGAATTTCTGCTTCCACGGCGATTGCTTTACGCACTTCTTTCTCCGGTTGAAATCCGTTTTTCAGCGCGTACTTATAAAACGTGAGTGCGTTTGTGTGGTCGTCCTGCGCGCTGTAGGTGCGCCCCAGAAAGTATTGGATCTCCGGCTTTTCAGGATCCAATGAATACGCGCGCTCCAGGGACGTGAGTGCCTCTGGATATCGCTCGGATGTCAGCTGACAGTACCCCTGCACAATCCACGCATCGCGGTAGTCTTCCTGTTTTTGGATCGCATCGGCTACAAAAGGCAGCGCCAGCTCGCATTCCTGCACCTGCGCCAGCGCGCGTGCCAGGAGGGCCTGCAGGTGAATATCTCTGCTACTGGGGAAGAGCGCGTATTCTTCGTACGCACCCTGGAGGATTTTTGCGTACTCACGGAGCACGGGCTCCCATCCATTGATGACAGCGGTGAGCTCTGTTTTCGCTTTCTCGTGATCTGCCTGGACCATTGCCAGCAGCGCGCTGCCGTAGTGCTTCTGCGGAGACTCCACTGCAGACTCCAAAAGAGTCGTAGCTTTTTCGCGATCATTGGTACGCAAAGAGACGATCACTTGTAAAAGCAGAATATCCTCTGCGCGCGCTCCCTCGCGCTCCATACTGCGAATAGTGGAACGTACGCCATCGATATCTCGCCTTTGCAGCTGAGCCTGCGCAAGTTTCCTCAGTGCAGAAAGTCCACCATCATTATCCACCGCACTCTGATACTGCTCCTGCGCTTTTTTCCACTGACCTTGGAGGGCGTACATGTCTCCACGGCGTAGTGAGAGGAGTAATTCATCTCCAGAATCGATGGGATCTGAGGCTAGAAGATTTGGATTTTGGAGTGTGGGAGTATTCGTATTCTGATTCTGCAACTTCGCCCGTAGTTCCTTGGCAGAAGAACTCACTTGCCACCACAGGAAAAAGGCGAGGCCGCCTGTCAGAAGTAAGGCGGCGAGGATGGGGAGCCAGATGCGGGCGGGGAGTTTCATCGTGCGGATTATAGAGGAACTGGGAACTAGGAACTAGAAAAGCATGTCATCCTGAGGTGCGTCCTTTAAGAAGAATGATTGACGAATTTCTAGAAGTTAAACAATCACACGGAAAGCCTCGAAGGACGACATGCGGTCCCTCTGGAAGTCATCGCAAAGTGTCGCGCTTCGAGGCTTTCTTTGTACTTATTTTTATCGCCCAAATAACTCTTCAATAAAATTTTCAGGACGCACCTCAGCGTGACAAATTTATGTAAATTTTACTTTTATCTCGAAGAAGAGCAGGCCCGGTGGCCTGCCCTCCTCTCTGTCGGTTGTTGCCCTACTTCCTGTCGAGCGCCTTGGCCAGGAAGGCCTTAGCCTCGTCGGCGACTTCCTTGTCGTCTACCAGGGCGTCGATGAGGTCCGGGACGCTCATGAACACAAGGGACCGCATCGTGCCCGGCATGTCCTTGGTGTAGTCGGCGATGGCCAGGGCGAACATCGTCACGACGCCCCCGGCGATGCGTTGCTGGCCGGCATTCTTGAGGAGAAGCGGGTAGAGCCCCTCCTGGTAGTGGGGTTCGTCGTTCGCCGCCACCAGGCGGCGCAACATCTCCTCGCGCTCGGGCAGAGTGATCCGCTTTTTCGTGCTCACAGGAACTCCTAGGGCTTGAGGAAACGGGACAGAGAGTCACCAAACACCACTAAAGATGCCTAGAATTCTCTCTGAGAATTTCAAAGAACTTTATTAATAATACATCAATTATAAAAAATGTCTATTACCAAACCTAATTCCTAACCCTAACCCTACATTTCCGGACTCAACTCCCCATCATCACTCCTCGCCATCGCACTCACTTTGCCTTTGGCGGCAGCGTCAGCGAGGTGCTTTGGAAGAGCAGCTTCGATGGTGGCCCACTTCGCTTCACCTACTTGTGGCAGGAGGATTGTGACCTGATCACCAATTTCTGCGCGGTAGAATGTCACAGATGCCAAGAGCACGCGGAGGGATTTTCCTTCGCAGAGTACTTTGTACTGTCCGTCTTCCTGGATGAGCACACCCAAGGCTGTGCGGCGTGGGATAGGAGCGATTTGCTTGTAGATGAATTTTCCTTCGTCTGTGATCGTCAGTTTCATGCCGTCACCTTCTACCAATTTACTCTTGCTTGCGTAGTTGGCTGGCACTGGATAGGTCTGGCCTGTTCCATCCACCATGTTCTGTCCATCAAAGCTTCCTTCGATCACTTTGCCTGTGGCTGCGTTTCCAGTTCCAGTCATGCTGCTGGCGCGGAGCATGTGACGTTCTTTTCCGGTGTCCGCAACACCTGTCATCTCGCGCAGTAAAGAATTGGCAGTCTTCAGGGAAGCCTGTGCGCTATCGATGAGCTCTTGGATTTGAACAAGTGTATCGTCGGACATGGGAAGAGGGAGTGAAGTGGATGTGCGTCTGAGTTCGGATTACCGCGAGAAGGGCTCCACAGGAAGGTGCAGTGTCCGCAGTCGGTTATGCATCTCTGTGTCTGTGAGTAAGCCTTCTTCGGCTCCGATGGAACCAAGGACGCTCGTTGCGTTTATAGTACCCGCTCTGAGCATTGTTGGCAAGTCCATGCCTTGTAAAAGAGCCCACGTGGCCGCCGTTCCAAAGGCATCACCGGCACCCGTGGTATCGGCAATGTGTGTGTTCGTAATACCCGGGCAGTGCCAGGCCTCTGTGCGTGTCCAGGCGCGTGCGCCGTACTTTCCATCGGTAATGCAGCAGATAGTGACTCCTGCTTCCAGCAAGCTTGCTACTGCTTTTTCTAAAGTGTCCTGATGCGTGAAGGCCAGTGCTTCTTCTTTATTGAGTAGCAAGAGACGAGTGTGGGCCAGAAGCTCTCTATTGCCTTCATTCTTCAGACCACTTTCGATGTGGCTGCCGCCGGGGTTCCAGGTGAGGCCGGGAGCATGTTCTTTGGAGATCACCTCAATAATATCGTTTTCGATCATGCAGCTGCCTTCGTGGATGCGGTTTAAGTAAATCCAATCGGCACTTTTGAGCGCATCGCGTTCGAAGTTGGCGTCGTGAAGATGACTATTGGTTCCGGAGTTGTAGAAAATAATCCTGTCGCTTCCGGCGAGCAGAATCATGGAGAAGCTGGATTTTTCTCCTTCTACTACTGTGACACCCGTCGTATCCACACCTTCTTTCTGTAAATTCTTCTGAAGTGTTTCGCCCCAGGCGTCGCTCGCAATAACACCGCAGAAGCCTGCATCACAGCCGAGCCGTTTTAATCCCACAGAGGTATTCATAGCTCCACCGCCGCAGGTTTCTATCACTTCGCTCACGCGGATCTTGCCTCCCAGAGGCATCTGCACCTCTGTTCCTTTTTCGTTTAGTGGGAGAGAATCTTTCTCTGTTTGCAAAAACAGATCGTACGTGGCTCCGCCGATGGACAGTGTACGAAAGGTTTTTCCAGTCATGGGCAGGGGAGGAATTCCAGTTTATCGGATATCGTAGTGTTGCTCCACTGCGCGGAAGAATGACATCGAGAGCGCGCGTGCGCGTCTGCGGCGCCACTCAAAGAGTCCTGCGAGGAGGGCTCCTGCACCTATGAGCCAGAAGGCTGCCTTCGGGATACCGCTGCTAGGAGTGGAGGGAGCACCTTCGTGCAATCCATTATCCGGAGCGATGATATTGGGATCAAACGTTTCTCCGGCTGTAGGATTAAATCCTTCTGTGGTAGCAGTAGGCTTTCCTTTTCCTGTGGCAGCCAGATCAGTCATGAGATCGCCAGTGGTCGTCACTGGAGTGATCTTCAGCTGGTATTCAATGCCATTCAAGAGATCACGCAGGATGAAATCGCGGAGTGCTCCATTGATCATGCGTTTTTCCGTGAGGCCATCTACTCCGTACTCCAGCACGAATGCAGAGAGGGGAGCATCAGTAGGGAAATCCCACTTGAGCTGCAAGGCGCCGTCCTGAGGCGTGACATCCAGTGCCAAGCCCAGCGGACGAACGATGATCGGATCGCTGACAGTCTCGCTTTCGCGGTTTCCTTTGATAGCCGTGACAGCAAAGTGGTAGGACGCACCGGCCTTGAGGCTACCCACAATCGCTGCAGTCTGCGTATCGTTCGTATCGAGTGTCAAAAGTGTTTCCGGACTCTCGCCCAGGTAAATGCGGTAATGATCTACCTCTTCACCTACCACTTTATCCCAGCGGAGTTCCACAGCATTGGGGCGTGGCTCTCCTTTGAGATTCAGGACTTTTGGCAGTCCTTTCTCTGCCACCACCAAGTTGCTTCGGACTTCTGTGACGTTTCCGGCATTGTCCTTGGCGATGATAGACGGCTGATACTTGCCAGCTTCAGGGCCTGCGAACGATACCTGATACGTTCCGGCCTTCGCTGTACTTTCCTGGAGTGCAAACTCCTGCGTGCTGAGCTTCATGCTGAGCATGCTCTTTGGATCTGCCTCTACAGTCAGCAAGATATCCGTATCTTGCTGCGGCTTTTCCGGACTGAAGGAGATAGAGGTAATAGAAGGAGGCACGGTATCCAAAATCAAATGCAGGTTTCCAGAGTCGTACCGCTTCGATTCATCGCGCACGCGGAGGGTGAATTCTTTCTGCGTGGCAGAGAGCTTCACGGGGATGGAAAAGCTTCCATCGCGCTCCGATTCGCCGAAAGCGTCTTCTGCTCCGCCCGTGACTTCCAGGTTCGAAAGCTTTGGGCCAATTCCCTCCAGGATAATTTCCGTGGTATTCACATAGCCGTCTTGCACGTGAGAGGTGATCTCAATTTTATTGGTGATGGTCACAGGTCCGCCTCCGGCTACTTTCACTGTCGTCTGTCCGCGGATGACATCGGTGGGGTCCGAATCATCTTCCACAATGAGCGACTGCTGACCGGGGGCTGCAAACCCTACGGAGAGTGGAAGGAACTTCTGTCCCAAGTTTTTAGGAGTGAACGTCACAAACCCACTCGTTCCATTTTCTCCGAGTCCCGGCAGCGTTGCATCGGGATCGGTAGGAGAATACACCTGCACGGTTCCCACATAATCTTCGACGGTGTTGCCGTCGCTATCTACTGCACGAATGGACAGGTTTCCTACTTCGCCCGTCTTCAGCTGTACCGGGCTCACGCTCACTTCAAATTCTACGAGTGCGCCAAACTCCGGTCCTGCAGCCTTGGCACCGGGGATGATCTGACCTGTGTAGGGGTTACTTCCTGTGTAGGCGTACAGGTCATCAGAAGCTGTTCCTCCCACGGCCCCGTTTCCTACGCGCACTTCTACGGTGCCATCCAAGGTCTGTGCGCTCAGGAGATCAAACGCGCGCAGAATGATGGTTCCTTGTTTGGTGGAACTCACGGCAAACTGCTGATTACCTCTGCTGTCTGTGAGCGACGAGAGAGGGGAAATATCATCATCACTGCGGCTGCCGATGAGTTCTACGGGCCTGCCGGAAAGAGCATTGCCGTAGCGGTCGGACAAGTGAACCGTGACGATCACTTCATCACGTCCGTCCGATGCGATCTGACGTCTATCGGCATACACGAGGGACGAGCGGGGATCGAGACGCTCAGGGAGGACTTTTGCAGTCGTGGAGTCCACTTCATCGTTTCCGTCGCCAAACAAAGACGCGCGGTACGTGCCTGCTTCTTTCACGGATGATCCGGAGATCAGCACTTCACTATCGCCTGCAGCGTCTGTTTTCAGGGGGATAGACACTTTCGTATCGTCTTTGCGGAACACGAGTTCCATATCGGTATTTGCAGGACCGCCCGTGATACGTGCCATACCACCAATGCCAGCAATGAGGTCATCAATGCTCAGGACACTCGCGGCAAACGAGTTCATCGGAAGGACCACGAGTAAGGCTGCGGCGAGGAGGGTTTTTGTGTGCATAAATCAGAGTAGTATAGCAAAAATCCCTCATTTGCTCAATCCTCTGAGGTTTATTAGAACCTTGTCTAGACATTTGTCTACTTCATTCTCCGTGTTTGTAGTCAGCGCATTTCACCCCGTGGACCGCGGCGAGTATGATGCATCCCATGAAACGCGCATGGATCCTCTCCTTCACAGTTCCCTTGGTGCTTTCCGCCTGTGGCGGCATTTCTTCCGGTTCCACGGAATGCACGGAACAGTACTGGGATGGCATCATTGGCATGTGTCTGACCGATGGTTGGAGGGTGGTGGACCGCGATGCCCTGGTAGAGCGCGGTATTTCTGAAGATGTCATTGTAGCGTTCCAGAGCCAAACGGCAGTATCTGGGCAATTCCCGACTATCACCGTGACCAAGGAAAACTTGCCGCAGGAGATGAGCGCTGCAGACTACAGCGAAGCGAGCATTCGGTCGGTAACAGCTCTTCCCGGCTACAAGCAGATTGATGCAAAAAATGTCACCGTAGATGGTCAAGCCCTGAAATTGCACATCTTCAGTGCGCAGCTTCTGGCAGATGAGCCAGAGAGGAGATTTACACAGCTTAGCAGCACCTCCAAAGGAGCTGGCTACACCTTTACAGCGCTGACGCCGCTTTCTGTCAATAAGACGCTTGAAGGCCAGATTTCTACGATGATGACATCGGTGAGTTTTACGGCGCCGGAGGGAGCAGCCTCTAGTGATTAGGAACTGGGAACTGGTGTACTGGGAACTAGGCCAAGTTTCACTTTTGTTTAGAGTGATTTTTTCGTATCCTAACGCGGCTCTTTGACGATATAATTTCCCTAATGGTGCCGTAGCCAAGCAGCCCGTGCTTCGCCCTTGATTCTTGAAAATTGGAAATTTATGAATTATTTGAACTGAAGAATGTGGCTACACAGGGCTATCGCAGATACATACATTCTGGAATAATTCTTCTCCACTGGTGCCGTAGCCAAGCAGTAAGGCAGGGGACTGCAAATCCCCCATGCGCGAGTGCGATCCTCGCCGGCACCTCCAGCCTTCGCTCCTTTGCAAACAATTACTCACGTATGCTTTGCGATTGTTTTTTCTCGTGTCGGAAAAGAGCTACGGCTGGCAGGCCAGTTTCAAAATGGCAGAGCCATAGAAGGCTGCCCGCCGAAGCCCGACGGGTGATTTTATTATTCTTCCAGGCGGGTTGCGCTACGGCTGGCAGGCCAAGAGTGCGAAGGTGGGCATACACTTCCACAACGTATTCCTTGCCGCTTAATTTTTTGCCAAAAAACGTAAACTTTGCTATACTATTTATGAATTTTTCACACACACATCCTTCCCCACACTCGTATGAATTCTCGTGCTGTTGCTCAGGCTATTGCAGGGCTCACTGCAGGACTCATGCTCGTTGCATCCGGTGCATCTTTTTCCGCTGACTTCACCACAGCTGCGGTGTCTTTCCGCCCTGCGGAAGCGATGCGTGCGGTGAAGAAGAACAATACTGCCTTCCAGAAAAAGCAGCGCCGCGAGGCTTCTGAAGCTGCGTCTTCTAGCTCTGTAGCGTCCAAGCTTTCTACAAAGTCTGTCGCCTGCGAGACTATGACAGACGTGTACGGCGAAATGTCTGCGGCCATCACTCCGCTTCAGATTACAGACGCTGAAGGCGAAGTGACGAATCCTGCAGCTCCGCTGAAGACCGTGCTCGATGACCTCTTGGCAAAGTACTGCAAGAAAGAGTCATCGAAGTAATGCGTCTTCAAGCCGATGCGTGTCACTCGCGTGACAGAATATTTCTGTTTCTCCTCCTGTCTTCACAAGCACTCTACCCATGAATCCAGCTGAGCTCCTCAAAGGCTACGACCCGAGCAAGCTCACGGTGGGAGTGCTGGGAGGTCATACTGCTTTGGATATTACGCACGGTGCCAAGCAGTGGGGATTTCAGACGATGGTGGTGGCACAGCAGGGGAGGCATCAGACGTTTCAGAAGTACTACAAAGTACGAGAGGATAAAGGATGTATTGATGAAGTGATTGTCCTGAAGCATTTTCAGGATGTATTGCAGCCCAAAATTCAGGAGAAGCTTCGGGAAATGAATACCATCATGGTCCACGGACGCTATTTCTCTGTGTACATCGATGACTACGGACTTGTGGAGACTGATTTCCATATCCCGCTCTTTGGATCACGTCATTTGCTGAGGTTAGAAGAGCGTACCGAGAAGTTCAATCAGTATCATGTGCTGCACAAAGCCGGCATTCGCACGCCGAAGATTTTTGAGAAGCCAGAGGATATAGATCGTCCTGCCATTGTGAAGGCGCGTGAGGCGCAGCGTGGGTACGAGCGTGGGTTCTTCTTGGTGCAGTCCAAAGACGAATGGGAGGGCAAAGGACTCGTGCTGGAGCACGATAAACAGATCGGACCAGACTGGCGTACTGCAACTATTGAAGAATTTGTGGTGGGCTCACCCATCAACTTCAATTTCTTTTATTCTCCACTCACAGGAGAGCTGGAACTGATGGGTACCGATACACGCCGCCAGACGAACTTGGATGGCTTCCTGCGCATGACCTACGAGCAGCAGGAGCAGACACTGCATGAGGTACCCTTGAAGATGATCGAAACCGGGCACATTGCCTGCACGGTAAAGGAGTCGATCCTTGAAAAGGCGTTTGAAATGGGTGAGAGCTTCGTGAAAGCCACACAGAACCTTACCAAGGAGCAGGATCCTTCCCAGAAGGGGATCATCGGACCCTTTGCGCTGCAGGGTGCTGTGGTGGCAGAGAAGGGCAAGGAAGACATCGTGATTTTCGACGTGTCGTTCCGTGCACCGGGTTCGCCTGGGATTGCAGCCACACCGTATTCCGGATACCTCTACGGACAATCCATGAGCATTGGTGAGCGTATTGGCATGGAGATCAGGACAGCGATTGATAATGATGCGTTGGAGCAGATTGTGACGTGAGGATTATTTCATACATCAGAGCGGGCGTTCCGCCCGCAGTCCTTTGCAATTATTTCATCCCCGAGAGCGCGTTTTCTACGCGGTCGTATTAGGAGAATGTCATTGGATATCACCAAAGGTAGCCCTTTTCTTTTGGCTATCCACTTCGCCCTTCATTCTTCTAGGCCACTAGAAGGCTACGGTGGACAGGCCCGCTCTCTGTCTTTATTGGTATTGGGAGGAGGGGGAAGGTGGCCGCCTGCCCTCCGTAGTCCGCAGACGAAGGAGGGTGGTTTTGGGTTGCTCCGGTAAGCTGTTCCCTCCACGCGTTTGGGAGAGTTTGGTTTCAGCAACAGGGAGGCATTGGCAAAGACAACACATAGAAAACCTTTCAAAAATATACTTCAAATCTTTTTCAAGGTGATGCCCAGAAAAACTTCTCGGTTTTTGTCATGAAACTCTGCATGCCCCGTCTGCTTAACAGTATTCGAGAGTTGCTCGATTACCAACTTTTTTTACTTCTTTTCATCTTTATCAGTATGTCAGTACTTCATCCGCGATACACGAAGTTGGCCATGAAGGTCACTTCCGGTTTGGTCGCTCTTACAAGTGGTGTGGCAATGGTTGGAGCCTCATCTTTTCAGACTGCATCCTTCGGGAACACAGCTCTCACGAACGTAGCCAACATGGTCAATGCTATGTCCGCTAATAACAGCTTCCTCAGCCAGATGGGAGGTGCTTCCAGCAATGGAATCTCCGCTCAGGCAGGATACTTGAATCCTACTGCTGTTAATTCTGTAGCTAACACGGCCAATGTCGGTGCTGCAAATGGCAACACGGTCTTCCAGATCGGCTCCAGTATGGCTTGGGGCTTCCAGAATGCTCAGGGTAATAACGGAGCTCAGGCAACCCTCAATAACGGTATCAATGCCGGTTCTGCAAACAGCACAGGAATGACACAAGTAGCAGGTGGTGTGACAAACGGTATCGGCGCTCAGTACGCTGAGGCCAATCCTACGGCCGTAACGGTTGTAGGCAACACGGCTAATGTTGGTGCTGCTAACAGCAATACGCTCTACCAGATTGGAGGTGCAGGAACATCTTCCAGCTTTGGATTCCAGAACGCCGCTCTCACCAATAATGCTACGAGCAATGTAGCTAACATGGTGAACGCAGGATCCTTCAATAACACAGGAATCGTGCAGGTGGGAGGAACTGTGACAAACGGTATCTCCGCTCAGTACGGAGCTGTGACTTCTCCAGCTGTAACAAGTGTGTCTAACAACGTGAATTCCTACGCTGCAAACAGCAACACTGCTGTTCAGAGTGGAGGCGCTGGAAATGGTTTGCAGTCCGCAACTATCGACAACTGCGCTTGCAACACGGTGAATAACGGAGTTGCTGCAATGTCTGGAAACGGTACATCCCTTACTCAGGTTGGAGGTGCTTCCGCTGGTGCTCAGCAGTACGCTGATGTAGACGCTTCCGCTAACACAGGTGTGAACAACAACGTAGCTGCAGGTTCTGCAAATACGAACACTGTTCAGCAGGTAGGTGGAGGATCTTCCTCCAGCTTTGGTTTCCAGAACGCAGGTCTTACGAACAATGCTACAACTGGTGTAAATAACTTCGTAAACGCTGGCGCTATGAACCAGACAGGTGTGACTCAGGTAGCAGGTGGTTCTTCCTCCGCAGGAAACAACCAGTCTGCCACAGTAACGAGCAACGCTACGACGTCTGTAAACAACAACGTCAACGCTGGTTCTTCCAACAACAACACGGTTATCCAGCAATAATCTTTGATGCGATCATCAACAAAAGGGGAAGGCCGAGGCCTTCCTCTTTTTGTAAGCTTCTAAAATGATTTCCCACGATTATTCCTTATTAAGGATTTCGAATTTCTTGATTTATGGATGGAGCAACAGAGTTGACTAATAATTCGTGCATTATTATCCCAATGCTGCCAAAAGCCGAAAATGGGTCCTCGGTTGGGGTCATTTTAGACGATAGTAACAGATATTAAATGTTGAACACTTCAAGAAAACTACTTACGTAAAACTATTTATCGAGCTCAATATCTTAATTCTTAAAATGGTGGAGCTGAGGGGACTCGAACCCCTAACCCCCTGCTTGCAAAGCAGGTGCTCTACCAATTGAGCTACAGCCCCGAAGGGAATGATGACGGAGATAATGCTATAAACCGAGCTTATTGTTTTCTACGGCTTGTGCGCAAGCCTAGGCAATTGAGCTACAGCCCCATAGATTCACGGGGACCAAAGAATACAGAAGGAAAAGGGGAATTTCCACAGGTTTTTACAGCATCATATCCCCCTGCGGCTCACCTTGCGGCAATGCAGGTAAAAACCTCAGGAAGCTAAAGAGGACTTCTGTAGTGCCCGTCAGCGTAGCCACGCTCCAAAAGAAGACGAATACCGCTACAAAGATCATCACGTTGTACACACCTCCTACTTTTAGCATCCAGTCTGCTTCGCCCACCATGTCGCCCAGCATTTCGCGGTACTTCAGGATAAAAAACGATGCCACGATGCCGAGCAGACTTAAAAATGTCGTCATGGAGGGAGTCTACCTGCGTCCAAGCTTCGCGAAAAGTGTCTGTAGAAAAGCGACTTAGGCGGCCATGGCTGCCTCTATCTCTCTCTTGAAATCTTCTTTGGACTTGGAACCCACAAACGTGCGTACAGCGTTGCCTCCTTTGAAGATGATGAAGGTGGGAATACTCATGATGCCGAACTTTCCGGGAATATCGCTATTCTCATCCACGTTCATTTTTACCATTTTGATCTTGCCGGCAAAATCCTGCGCAGTTTCATCCAGTACTGGTGCCATAGCACGGCAAGGACCGCACCAAGGGGCCCAGAAATCTATCAGAACAGGGAGTTCGGACTTGAGGACCTCGGTATCAAAATCAGCATCAGTCACATCTTGTGCGTTGGACATTTGGTCAATGGGGAAAGGAGAATGAGTATAGAGTGTCGCGAGGGTTTTTTCCAGTTAGTTCTTTTGGACATTTGTGTGTCTTTCCGGGTACACGAGTACACGGTTATACGAGTACACGGGGCTTCGTATACTCGTGTATCCGTATAACCGTATACTCTGAAAGACACTATTTTCCTCCCAAAAGCTCCCTCGTAATCTGCTTCCCCAGCTCCACTCCCGGCTGACCGTAGGGGTCTAACCTGTAGAGTTTTCCCAGGAGCACGCACTCGGTCATGAGGAAGAAGAAGAGTTGGCCCAGGTGATAGGCATCGAGCCTGGTAAGGGAGATGGTCACATGCGGGCGTTTCACGCTCGTAAGTGCTTTGCTGGTTCCTTCGTAGCAAGCATCGAGCAGTTCTCCAAAGCCTTTTCCGGCGATGAAATCCCACGACGGTGCGAGTTCTTCTACTTCTTCGGGTACCGTGAGGCGCGGCTTTTCCAGGTCGCGGATGAAGAGATGCCAAGCTTTGCGCGGGCCGGCCATCCACTGCTGCAGGAGCGAGTGCTGATCCTGAGTACCGATGGCGGCGACGGGAATAGGATTTCTGGTTTCATCTTTTCCAAGGCTCTCTGCAATCAGCTGCTGATCCCACCTGGCGATGGATTCGAGCCTCTGACTGTAGGGCATGATCACGCGTACGGGGCAATCGCGTTTCGTATCCAGCAAGAACTGCACGGCAGCCAGGAGCGCTGCTGGGTTCTGATCCAAGAGTGGTTTCTGGCACAGCGTATCGATCTCTTTGGCTCCGCGGATGAAGCGGTCTACGTCTGCATCTAGGAGCGCCAAGGCCAAGATGCCGATGGGCGTGAAGATGGAGTAGCGGCCGCCCACATCGGGAGGGAGGGGGAGCATCGTGATATTGTACTCGGTGCAGAAGCTGCGGAGGTGGCCTTTTTCTGGATCCGTAATGGCGATGACGCGCTCGTAGGCTTTCTTGCGCACTGCTTCGCGAAGCTCATGGAAACAGCGGAAGAAAATGCTCATGGGTTCTAGGGTGTCTCCGGACTTACTGGCGATCACAATCATCGCGTTCTTCCAGTTCACGTCTTCCACAAGCTGCAGGAGGGCTGCAGGATCGATGGAATCCACGATGATGAATTCCACGGTTTTATTGGTTTCGAACACTTCTTTGATGACCTTCGGACCCAGTCCCGATCCTCCGATGCCGATCCACACGACTGTCTGGATGCCATCGGCCTTGGCGCGTGCGGCTACGAGCTTTACTTCTTCTATAGCCTGTTTGTCGTACGGGTTCATGGACCATCCATGGAGGCCGCGTGCGCGCTCCTTCAAAAAGTCCTCGATGTGACGCTTCATGGTGGTCTGCATTGCCGTCATTTCCTGGTCCGGGATTCCCATAGAAGGAGTGATGGCTTTGGCGAGGGCGGCGGAGATGTCGAGGTGAAGCATACGATGGAGTTAAGTTATAGGATGGAATGATAGAGCTTTTTTGAGTATTCGAATACTCGTGTATCCGTGTACTCGTATATCCGTGTTCGAGTACACGAGTTACGAATAGACGAGTATACGACAGACATGGAATTTTACAAAGATCGCAACGCAGCTGCCACTCTTTCCTCGGTTGTCTTCAAGTCCGGCGGCAGGTCTTTCAGTGTACGCGTGATGGTTTGCATGTCATAGCCGAGTGAGGCCAGGGTAGAAATGGCGTCTCTATCGAATTCATTTCGGGCAACACTGCCTCCTTCTGATGCGCTGCCGAGTAAGTCCGGCATTTTTTCTACCAGGGAACGCAGTTCCACGAGCAGCTTTTCTGCGGTTTTTTTGCCCACACCTTTCACGTTGCTGAGTAATTTATCGTCGTTCAAGTGCACTGCCTGCAGCAGCATGCTCCGGGGAACAGCGCAGAGCTCCAGGCCCATCTTGGGGCCGATGCCGGAGAGCTTGATGAACTCCTCAAACATCGTGCGTCCGGCGCGGTCGCGAAAGCCGTACAGGTCAAACCGATCCTCGCGTACGTAGGTGCTCACCCAGAGCATCGTCTGCTCCGCCTCTGTGAGCGCGTCCCACACATCCAAAGGAACAGTGACTTTGTAGCCCACTCCCTGAACATCTACAATGACCTCTCCGGTGTCCATCTTGTGCACGGTTCCGCGTAGGGTGGCAATCATGAGGGGAGTGTAGCAGAGGGCAGGAATGGTGGAAGAAATGTGAGGACGGAGATTTCGTGTATCCGTATATTCGTTTACTCGTGTACTGGGATTCGAGTACACGGATAGACGAGTAAACGAGTATACGAAAGCCTAAAAGGACATTCTCAAAAACCCCAAAATCTGCTATAATAAGGAGAAATGCACATCCTTAACCGAATGCTCGTCGTGACCCTCATGATGCTGGTGGTTCTGCCACTCTGCACCTCGGCTTTGGTATTTCCGGAGGAACGTGCGGCTTTGAAAGAGCAGTTGGAGGAGACTCTTGAAAAAGCTCGCAGTACGTACAGCACTCGGTCGGGCCTTGGTACGCGTGCAACGGTGAGTAAAAAGACACTCACGAGTGCGCAGAAGAAACTCTTGGAACTGGGAAAGAAAAAGCGTGCGGTACGTTTGAAACTGGCTGCGGTCATCAAGGCAATGAAGTCCGGGGACGCACAGGCAGCGGTATTTATCAATAATCAGATGCAGGCGGCATCCATGAAGACCGATGCGCAGGCAGACATGGAAGTATTTTTGCACATGGTGGGCGATAGACGTGTGAGCATGGAGACGGGTCCCGTGAAAGGCCGTACGGTCTTCCAAAGACTCTTTGGACTCTCGCTCGGGCAGTCGGTGCATGAGGGCATTCGAGAGGAAGCCATAGCTACGGTGCGTGAGGACTTAGTACTTCGCTTGGCTCAGGCAGAGGAACTTGAAAAGCTGACACTCCTGCGCCTGCACAGTGCGGCGGGGGACACGGGGAATACGGTGGCAACGCTGCAGAAGGAACTGGAAGAACTGCAGACGGAGTACATGAAGACGCTGAAGCAGGCGGAGAAGGCGGAAGACACCATCATCCTCAGTGAGATCCAGCTACAGCAGGTGAAGCGCATCACGAGTGACGTGCACAAGGAAGTGCTTCGCATGCAGGCGGACCTCGCACGCATTGATGAACGTGTGCGTCGTCGTGTAGAACGTTCGCTCATTGAAAAAGGTCTTCGCTCCGCACGTCCGGGAGAATATTCCGATGGTTCCGTGGTAGGTACCGATCAATTCGCCTGGCCGGTGATAGGAAAAGTGTCCGCAGGATTCCATGACGAGAAGTACAAAAAGTTCTTCAGTGTTCCGCACCTGGGTATGGATATTGTTGTTCCTCAGAACACCGCAGTGCGCAGCAGTGCGGATGGAGTGGTCTTCCTGGTTCGCGAGGGGGGAGCCACCGGTTACACCTACGTCCTCATCGGCCACCGCGATGGATACGCTACTCTGTACGGTCACTTATCTTCTGTATCTGTGAGTGCTGGGGATGACGTAGAACAAGGCCAGGTGATTGGTCAGAGCGGAGGGGCACCGGGGACTGTGGGTGCAGGGCCTATGACCACCGGAGCACACTTGCACTTTGAGGTGATCAAAGGAGGGGCGAATGTGAATCCGAGGAATGTGCTGCCCTGAGCGAAGGATTTAAAAGAAATAAAAGATTAAAAGGATTGAAAGGAATCCTCTTTTTCCTAATCCTTTCAATCTTTTAAATCCTTGCCATCCTTTAAATCCTTCACAAAGCACCCACCACCACCACAAATTCCCCCTTCTTCACCATCTTCTCACTGGCCTCTTTCACGTGTTCCACCGTCGTCTGAATAATCTCCTCATGCATCTTCGTTAGCTCTCTCCCAATGACGATCGCACGCGTAGGCTGATCTTTCAAATACTCGGCGAGTTCAGACAAAGTTTTTTCTATCCGATGCACCGATTCATAGAACACAATCGTTCGCTCTTCTTCTTTGAAACTTTCCAGGAGTGTCTTGCGGCCTTTTTTCATAGGCAAAAATCCCAGGTACAAAAACTGATGAATGGGAAGTCCGCTGGCACTGAGTGCTGTAAGGAACGCGGCGGGGCCGGGGATGGCCTCGATCTTTATTCCTGCTTCGCGGGCTTTGGACACAAGCACGTAACCTGGGTCACTGATTCCTGGAGTTCCCGCGTCACTCACCAGGCACAGGTGCTCGTCTTTTTTCAGTCGCTCGATGATCCACTTCACTTTTCCTTCATCGGTAAATCCGTGGAGGCTGATGAGTTCCTTCTTTTCGATCTCTAGCTGCTTCAGGAGATTGCCAGTGACGCGCGTATCTTCACACACGATGGCTTGGCAACTCTTGAGAGTGTCCAAGGCTCGGAGAGTGATGTCTCCCAGGTTGCCGATAGGTGTGGCTACGACAGATAACATTGAAAAATAGAATATCAGATTATTTCTTACAGGGCTGCAGAAAGCTGAAAAGTAGGTCTATTTTCGTTGACTCTGGCCAAAATATCTATAAAACAGTCCCAATCCTGATTTCGGTTAGGAACTTTGGTCTTTGATTTATACTGACGATTCCGGTTTTAAGAGCATTTTGTGAACTTAAAACCGGAATCGTGGCGCGGTTGCCCGACCGGTGTTGTCCCGCCTCACTTTAGGAGTGGTCGTGGTCGATTACGGAAGCCCCCGCGTGGGTGTGTACGTCCTCATGCAGCAAGGGAGGAACGAGCCCGTCAGCGTGGCCGTGACCAACAAGGGGAAGAAGCCCCTGCCGCTGACCCACCGGCTGAACGGGAGTGATCCCTACCAGCACGGCATCTTGGATCCGAAGAAGTCGAAGGTGATTCCTCTCCTCCGCATGGGGCAGCTGGAGATTACCTTGGGCGAGGAGTGCCAGGAATTGGCGATCAGCTACACGGACGTGCGAAATCTTACCGCCTTGAAGCAGGCTCAGAGCGACCCGGCCACGCCCTTCGCGCCGGCCCGGCGCAAGCCAACGAAGCGCAGGGCGCCGACTCGTCGCCAGGCGGCGCGCGTCAAATAGCTGTCCCCCTCGGGCAGCCCAGAATCAAAGACATTCGCCTCCATGCACATCGTGCACGGAGGCTTCTTTATGCCAATTTTCATTGATTATTTTTTACTCTCCTTTATAAAGTCCCTGTTCAATTTTTTGAACGCGCTCTTTGGCATTCTCTTCCTTTTCAGACTTCGGCAGTAAGGGTATGTCGTACTTTTACTGCCGAAGTCAGAGATCCTCTCTGAACGGCTCCTACGCGGAGACAGTCATGGCCGGGCAGTGTGTGCATGGTGAAGCGAAGGCTGAGGTGCTGGATGGTGGTACCTGCAAGGCGGGCCTCGTTCGGGTTACTAACCTCAGCAAGACGAACAAGCTGCCGTGCTGGTACAAGATCGGGACGCAAACACCGGTTCCCATTGAGGAACTGGAGTCCGGTCAATCGTCTGGCCCCATTTCTGTCAGTCACCTGCTCAAGCCCTTTACCATGAAGGTGGGGGTGGGCGAGAGCTGCGCGGCCTACGAGGTGGATATCGACGGCAGCGTCACCAAGATCAAGGCTCAATGTGCCGGCCAGAAGCCGGTGGTCCAGCCGACGAAGAAGAAGCCAGCACAACGCAAGAAGGTCGCCAAAGCGTGACCTCACGGGTACTCAGTACCCCTCAGCCCACGGCACCTGCCGTGGGCTTCCTCGTGTTCATTTTCATTGACAATTTCCAGCTTCAGCTCAATCATCATCCGTCGGTTTTCCGGCAGTGCTCATTCATTTTTCAGTCCACCTGACTCTGGCAGAAAGGATACTTCCGAGTATGTTTTCTGCCGGAGTTGGGACACGTACGTCCCGCCCGGTCATCTCCCAGGAGCAGGTCATGAAGGACGGTGACACTGAGGTGTGGATGGACGATGGTCCTGTCACCAAGGCGGCGAAGCCGTCGGAGGTACAGATCGACCCCGCGCCGGATCAGCTGCCGGTGAAGGAGATCAAGCCGAACCGGCCGGACAAGGTGACGCAGTTCCTGGACAGTCTGGAACACGGGGCCGGGGATTGAAGACAGTGATGAGCTCCTACGCCCACGGCGCGAGCGCCGTGGGTTTCTTTTGTGTGCACAGAAATGCTTCAAATTCCCTTTGTCGCAATTTTTGTGATCAGGTACTCTGCTTGCATCCATTCCCGAATTTCGTATGCCAGAGAAAGATAAGAATCCAGAGGAGAAGCCCAAGCAGGAGTCGCTTGAAAACCTTTCCTCCATCGGACGCATCGAAGCACGTCCTATTGTGAGTGAAATGGAGGAGAGTTACTTGAACTACGCCATGAGCGTCATCGTGTCGCGCGCTCTTCCGGATGCTCGCGATGGCCTCAAGCCTGTGCACCGCCGCATTTTGTACGCCATGCACCAGCTGGGGCTGCGTTCTGCTGCCCGCTACCGTAAATCTGCATTGGTGGTAGGAGACGTGCTCGGTAAGTACCACCCGCACGGAGACTCCTCCGTGTACGATGCTCTGGTGCGTATGGCGCAGGACTTTTCCATGCGCTATCCGCTCATCGACGGTCAAGGAAACTTCGGATCCATAGACGGAGACGGTGCCGCCGCCATGCGTTACACGGAGTGCCGCATGGATAAAGTGACGGATGAAATTCTCTTCGACATCGAAAAAGACACCGTGGACTTCGCCCCAAACTACGATGCATCCCGCGTGGAGCCAACAGTGCTTCCGTCCAAGGTGCCGAATCTTCTTTTGAATGGAACCGTGGGAATCGCCGTGGGTATGGCTACGAACATTCCGCCTCATAACCTGACGGAGTTGGTGGATGCCACGCTGCACTTGCTGGAGAATAAGGATTCCACTGTGGAAGATCTTTTGAAGTTCGTGAAAGGGCCGGACTTTCCTACGGGAGGACTTATCTACAACAAAGAAGCCATCCGCCAGGCGTACCTCACGGGGCGCGGGAGTGTCGTCATTCGCGGAAAGGCCGACATCGAGGAAACCACAGGCGGCCGCTACATCATCCGCATCAGCGAGATTCCCTACCAGGTGAACAAGGCCAACATGATCGAACGCATGGCGGAGCTGGTGAACGAGAAGATCATCGTAGGAATTTCCGACATCCGCGATGAATCCGACCGCGATGGCATTCGCATCATCATCGAACTGAAGAAAGATGCGTACCCACAGAAGATCCTGAATCAGCTCTTCAAAATGACGGACCTGCAGAGCAGCTTCGGGTACAACATGATCGCTCTGGCCGATGGCATTCAGCCACGTCTGTTGAATTTGCAGGAGCTCCTGCAGATCTTCATCGAGCACCGACGAGTGGTCATCACTCGCCGCGTGACGTTTGATCGCGACCGTGCGAAGGAGCGTGCGCACATTCTGGAAGGACTGAAGATCGCCTTGGACAATATCGACGACGTTATCGAAACCATCCGCAAGAGCGAAACGAAGGAGGTGGCAAAAGAGAACCTCATGAAGAAGTTCAAGCTCAGTGATCTCCAGGCCGATGCCATCTTGCAGATGAGGCTTCAGACACTGGCGGGACTCGAGCGCAAGAAGATCGAGGATGAACTCGCAGAGAAGCTGGCGTTCATTGCGGAGTGCGAAGCTATTTTGAAAGATCCAAAGAAGATCGACAAAATCATGACGGGCGAGCTCCAGGAACTTCGTGAAAGCTACGGCGATGCGCGCAAGACGGCCATCGTGCCGCATGCGGTAGGGGAATTCTCCGCCAAGGACACCATCCCGAATGCTCCGATGATCGTGGCCCTCACGCGCGCAGGCTATGTGAAGCGCCTGAGTCCGCTCCAGTTCCGCTCGCAGAATCGTGGTGGAAAAGGAGTGATAGGAGTTGCTACAAAAGAAGATGATGAAATGCTCTCGCTCCTTCATGCGATGAATCATGATGATCTTTTGTACTTCACCAATACGGGACGGGTATTCCGCATGCCGGTGTATGAACTTCCTCAAGCAGGACGTGTGGCGAAGGGTCAGGCGATTGTGAACATGCTGCAGCTGCAGCCGGGGGAGCGCGTGACTGCTATTTTGAAGGCGCAAATGGAAGATAAAAAGCACCTCTTCATGGTCACCAAAGAAGGAACCGTGAAGCGCACCGACTGGAGCGAGTTCGATAACATTCGTAAGTCCGGGCTCATCGCTCAGAAGCTTTCCGGAAACGATGAACTGCAGTGGGTAGTGGCTACTACCGGCAAAGACGAGATCTTCATCCTCAGCCGCAAAGGAAAAGCCATCCGCTTCCCAGAAGGAGACGTGCGCAGCATGGGTCGCGCCGCCGAAGGAGTGCGCGGCATCCGCCTGGCCGACGATGACATTGTGGTGGAGGCAGCCGTCATCAAAAACCCGGACAAGAGCCAGCTCCTCGTGGTGATGGAAAACGGACTTGGGAAAATGACGCCGGTGGATCAGTACCGTTTCCAGGGACGTGGAGGCACGGGAGTGAAGGCGGCACAGCTCACTCCCAAAACCGGAGACATCGTGGGCGGATGTGTGCTGGAAGAAGGAGAAGATGGTGACCTGCTCTGCATGTCCAAGCAGGGTCAAACCATCCGCATGCGCCTGGCCGATATCCCATCTCGCGGCCGTGCTACGCAGGGAGTCATTGTCATGCGCCTGAATGCCGATGACAAAGTGGCGACAGTAAGCGTGATTATGGAAGACAAAGCTTCCGAAGAGCAGATCGCCCAGATGGCCTTAGACGAGCGCGCAGGCGAAATGGAAGCCTTGGAAGAGGAGATGGAGGAGATGAATAAGGCGGTGAAGAAGGCGAGGAAGGTGAAAAAGAGCTGAGGAAATCGAGAGGATGTAATTTGTGACTTTTTGGCTTCGTATACTCGTATAACCGTGTACTCGAATACACGGTTATACGGATACACGAGTATACGATCCGTTCGTTACCACATTTATTTGCAATAGGATCAATACACTGTACAATCTCGCAGCTATGAAATCCGCCATCCACCCAACTGTGTACGAAAATGCCAAGACCACCTGTGTGTCTTGCAATAGCGTATTTCTGATTCCTTCCACTATTGAGGAACAGACGGTGGAAATCTGCCGAAACTGCCACTACATCTACACCGGTAAGGAAACGAAGGACCTGAAGGGAGGCCGTGTGGACCGATTCCGCAAGCGTATGGCTGCGGGGAAGAAGGATTAATAGGGATTGGGGGTTAGGGATTGGTATTTTTGCTTATTTTGGTATTTCAATTAACAATTCTTAGAAGCTGAAATAGATACGAATGAGTATCTGTACTATACTTCCTTTTGATGAAATCTATTTCGTTCTTAGCGGCAATTATTTTACTTAGTTTTCCTGCCGCCGTATCTGCCGATAGTGCCATTATTCCCTTTGCAATTGGTACAGCTCCGATCTATTCCTGGTACATAGGGATAGTCGCCATTGTTGCTGATATAGTGCTACTTCGTTGGTTTGCGACTATGAATTGGGAAAAATCATTGGTTATATCGCTGGTAGCAAATTGTGCCTCAATCTGCGTTTCCGCAATGGCGGGTATAAGTTTTTTTGCCGTATTTGGAGATACCCTTCTCTTTTCGGGTGCCTACGTGTGGTACGGTTGCTTCCCTGTGTTTTTCTTGATCTCGACACTCGTAGAAGTGTCCATTGGATCACTGTGGAAGTATGATTGGAAGAAGCTTCTTTGGTCATTTGCGGCTGGAAATGTAGTTACACTTGCTCTCATCTATCTGCATTTGGCTGACTTCATCTAAGAGACTTAAAAAGCCAGTAAAGGGGGCTTATTTGCATTTCCTAGTATTCCAGTACTCTAGTACTCCCGTACTCCAAAACCACACCAAGACCTAGCACTCAAACCCCAAGACTGCTACACTAGGAGCCATGAACGAACGCCAAGGAAAGCTGCTGGCTGCCATTATTGATCAATTTATTCATACGGCTCAGCCTGTGGGCTCGCAGGAGCTTTTGGAATGTGGCAACTTTTGCCTGTCTGGAGCTACGATCCGTAATGAAATGCGTTTCTTGGGTGAGGAAGGCTTTTTGGAGCAGCCACACGTGTCTGCGGGTCGGGTTCCGACCGCCAAAGGCTATAGGCTTTACGTAAAACAGCATCTGCAGCCCTCCATGTACGAGAAAGATGTGAAGAAGAAGTTCACGACGCTCAAGGATTTGTACTTCCAGAGAAAAGATCAGGAGTATGCCTACGAAGCAGTGTCCATGCTCTCGCACATGGTGCCTAATATTGTGTTTGTCACAGTTCCCCACAGGCCTAGTGTGTACTACGTAGGACTTGCCAATGCGCTTCGCCAGCCGGAGTTTTCCCTGAATCCTACGATGGCCACAGGAGTGGTGGAGGTCTTGGAGGAACGTCTGACTGATGTGCTCTCGGAAGTGGAGATCGATGACACTGTCCGCACGTACATTGGGGAAGAAAATATCATGCGCGAACTTGCGAGCT
This sequence comes from uncultured Candidatus Peribacteria bacterium, assembly GCA_964628805.1. Taxonomy (GTDB): domain Bacteria; phylum Patescibacteriota; class Gracilibacteria; order Peribacterales; family Peribacteraceae; genus CAZVOK01. The sequence goes on from CAZVOK010000002.1 coordinate 268,520, forward strand.
GCAGTTTGATGGTGACATCCTACAAACTTCGCGGTAGCGAAGGGGTCATTGGGATTCTGGGGCCGCTGCGTATGGATTATGCGTACAACCACATTGCTTTAGAAATGGTCGCGGACCTTCTACGTTCTGCATAAATCTCACACACATAAATCGAGTACATGTGTGCTCGAATCTGATACACTCACCTAAATGGCTGCCACTGCAAAAACAGTTCTCCTCCGCATTCGCCCTTCTCTTCCAGACCCCAAGGAAGTGAGCGCTGCGCGTGGGCCGATGATGATGGAGACGGTTCTGTCCTCACTTCACTCACTCACAGGAAAAAATGCCACAATTGGTCTGGAGATTGGATTTGTGGATGGAAAGATCGCGCTCTTTGCGCGTGCGAGTTCCCGTGCGGCGGCACTCGTTGAAAGCCAGCTCTACGCACAGTATCCGGATGCGGAAATAGAGCATGAGTCACCAGATTTGTTTGATGTGAAAGAAGGGGAAACGGCCTACTCTTGCGACATGATGCTGACCGCCCCGGAATTTTTCCCCATCAAGCGTCATCCGCAGTTTATCGATCTCACAAGCCGTCAGCAGATCGATACCATTGCAGGTATTACCTCGGCACTTGTGCGCTACCCCAAGCCCGGCATGCGCGGGCATGTGGAGATTGTGCTGAAGCCGATGGGAGGCCACTACCGTCATAAAATCCTGCACTTTCTACCGCTTCTGAACAAAGGTATCGCGAAGCACTCGGAGAGCTACGTGAATCTGCTTTCGTCGCTGCACTTGGCAAAGGGCTGGAAGAAGATTGTTGCCATTCCACCGTATTTGCTACTGGGAGGATTCCGCGCATGGTTCCCATCGCTCCGTGGTCCGGATATTTCCCTCGTTACCGGAGAAGTATCGGAGTCATCCGGCGGGCACGATGAAGAGATCAAATCCAGCATGCGCAGCCACGAGCGGGAAGATGCCATTACAGGTGCTGCAGATAAAGTGAACAGGTTGATCTTCCGTGCCAGCATCCGCGTGAGCGTCATTGCTCCCACAGAGCTTTCCCATGAAGCAGAGGCAAAAGTAGAAGAATTGGCCAGTAGCTTCCGTCAGTTCACACTGCCGGAGAGTAATGGCTTTGAGGCACACCGTGTGCGGCCCTATAAAAAACTCGTGCACGGCGTGCAGCATAAGCCGTATGTGCTTTCTGCTGAGGAAGTAGCTACGCTTTGGCACATCCCGAATATTCTGATGAAAACGCCCAACTTCGATTGGGTGCTGAGCAAGAAACTTGAGCCGCCGGTGGACCTGCCCATTGCCGATAACGAAACAGATCCCGATGAACTGACAGTCCTGGGAGAAGCTCTTTTCCGCGGACAAAAAACCAAATTCGGTATTCGCAAAGACGACCGCCGTCGTCACATCTACATCATCGGAAAGACAGGAATGGGAAAATCCACTCTTTTGGAAAACATGATTTTCTCCGATATCCACGCGGGCAGAGGAGTGGCCGTCATCGATCCGCACGGAGACTTAGTGGAAGCGGTGCTGCGGTTCATTCCACCCAGCCGTACCAACGATGTGATTTTGTTTGATCCTGCGGATAAAGAATTCCCCGTCGCCTTCAACATGCTCCAGTGTGAGAACGAGGACCAGCGGTCGCTCGTCGTGTCCGGCCTCATGAGCGTGTTTACCAAGCTCTGGCCGGAGGCATTCTCCGGACGTATGGAGTACATCACCCGAAACTCGCTCTATGCGCTCACGGAAGCCGGAAACCAGTCCATGCTCGGCATCATGCGGATGTTTTCGGACGACACGTTCCGCAAGAAAATCCTGGAGAATGTTACAAACCACATGGTGAAGAATTTCTGGGAAGACGAGTACACGTCCTGGTCCGATAAATACCGCACGGAGGCCATTGCCGCCATTCAGAACAAAGTGGGTCAGCTACTTTCCACTCCGCTCATCCGCAATATCGTGGGGCAGGTGAGTAGCAAGCTCGATATCCGCCACGCGATGGACAGCGGAAAGATCATCCTCATGAACCTCAGTAAGGGAAAGCTCGGGGAAGACAACAGCGCCTTCATCGGTTCCATGTTTGTCACCAAATTCCAGCTGGATGCCATGAGTAGAGCGGATATTCCAGAGAAAGACCGCCGGGACTTCTACCTGTATGTGGACGAATTCCAGAACTTCGCCACGGAATCCTTTGCGACGATCCTCTCCGAGGCGCGCAAATACCGCCTGAACCTTACGATGGCACACCAGTACGTGGGGCAGCTGCTGCTGGGGGATAACAGCACAGCCCTGAAAGATGCGGTATTCGGAAACGTAGGAAGCATGGTGAGCTTCCAGGTGGGTTCCGATGATGCAGAGCCGCTCAGCGAACAGTTTGAGGAGATGGTGCTGCCCAAAGACATTCTGAGCTTGCCGAAGTACCAGGCCTACATGCGCCTGATGATCAAAGGAATCCCCAGTAAGCCGTTTTCTGTGTCTACTCTGGCGCCACCGGTCTTCAAGCAGGACGAAGGCCGCGTAGACACTATCCGCAAGCTCTCCAGAGAGCGCTACAGCGAGGAGAGGAAGGTAGTGGAGGATAAGATCACCCAGTGGCTCGCCACAGCCCGTAGCGGTCAAAAGAATACGAAATCCTTGGAGAAGATGAAAGAGAAGGAAGAGGAAGAGATGAAGAAGGCCCGTGCCAAGAAAATGAGCCTGGAAGACTACCGCAAATGGCGCGACCGCGAGATGGCTGTGAATGATTTCAACGCGCTGCGTAAAAAGAAGTTTTTGGGCGAGGCATTAACGCCGGAAGAAGAACAGAAAATGAAAGATTTAGAAAAATCATTGGAAGCCACCGGCGGAGTGCCGCCACCAAGCAAAACCATGATCCAAGCCAAAGAAGGCAAACCGCCGAAAAAGGACAAAGAGGCAGGGGAAGGAAAATAACGGATACATTTCAGTTCCCGTCGGTCCCCCGTAGGGGCACGGCCTGCCGTGCCCGGACCAGTAGTCGCCACAAATTATTCATCGTGTCATAATGAAAGCGGTACAAAAGAAAATAGAGGGGCGTTCCACACACCAATAGAACGGAATTTATCGCTATTGGATCAGCAAATAACCATATCGATGTTTTTTAATGGTTCAGTGCACCTATTTTTATCATGTAATGAATTCATTATAGATCCATGGAATTGCATCCAGAGTTCTCATGGCCCAAACGACACAATTCCCTGCGTAAAAGCACGGTGGATTATCGTATGAATGCAGGGTATTTCATCACGGTGTGCACGTATCGGAAGGAGAGTATTTTTGGATATATTCGCGACGGAATCATGTATCCGAATGAATTGGGGAGAGTAGCCGAAGAGCATTGGTTTGAAATACCCGAACATCATTCATTTGTGCATTTGGATGAATTTGTGGTGATGCCGAATCATATTCATGGGATTTTGGTTTTGGATCATGCGGAGGCAATAGGCGAATATGGGCCGGAGGGAGCATCGGGTACGGGCACGGCGAGCCGTGCCCGTACGACGCCGCCATGGGGCGGCGTAGGGGCAGGGCTTGCCCTGCCCGCATCGCCCGGCCCCGCCGCCCCGGCAATCATTCCCGCCCCATCCCGCCAATTCGGCCAATCCCAAGCAGGATCCATTTCCAGTGTCATCGGATCATATAAATCGGGCGTTGCCCGGGTCATCAATCAAATTCGAAAAACCCCGGGAGCCGAAGTATGGCATCGAAATTTTTTTGATCGCATCATCAAAAATAGCACCCAGCACGAGCGTATCCGTACGTATATCCAGGAAAACCCAAAACGTTGGGCCGCGTATGATGGATATAAATTATAATCCCCACAAAACGCACCCAAACGCAGGGGCACGGCTCGCCGTGCTCGTACCCTCAATGGCTGCATATTTCATTCACCAAAAACCCGCACACCATCAAAAAAGACCAGTTGCCTGGCCCTTTTTGTGTTTGTATCCGCTTCCGAGTGGCTATCGACGGCGTATGTAACAGGGACGCCATTGAGCCAAAGTTGTGTGGAAGGGTACTGAGGGGAGGAGCCCTCGATCTTCTGCCTTGCTACGGTTTCTTGTTTCTCCTCGTAACCGAACGAAGTCCCCGGACCGGTCCGCCACGCGGTGCAAAAAGCTCCGGGGGGACACTGGGGAGAAATAGACGCACGCCGGTAGGGTTCCTCGGGTTCTTCGGCGCGACATCGCAGAGCAGAGAGGACAGTGATCACTATAGTTCAGAGCAAGACGAGTCCTATGCCCAGAGGTGATCCAAAGGAAGAAGGAAGTTGGCCGGGAGGAACGTTTGACGTCCGAGAATGACCACTGTTCTCTCTACAAGATGTGTGTACGCGGTGGTGTGAAGGAACGAGACTTGAGAATGTTGGTGTGTGCCCCGGGGCGGGTGTGTGTGGGTGTGAGATTTGCAGGGGAGAGAAGTACGTTTGCTCCTGCTCTCCGCAAATCAGATTATCTTAGCCCTGCAGCGGAAATCTGCAACATTCTGCGCTTCCATGCGCGCAGAAATGATGTTTCTGCATACTTGTAGAAAAAATTTATGCAGCAAAAGTATGGTTTTATTGATGTTTATTGGAAGTATATGTATCGATCATTTGCAGTTATTGAGCAACTTTTTGCATCAATTTTTAGGGCTATGTGAAAACAAAAGTAGACATTTCACATCTAAAAAAAGATAAGTTTAAATTACATTTGAGGATTTTTTCCTAATCCCTAATCCCAAACCCCCAATCCCTAACCCCACCAAACCATCACATGCGGATAGAAAATAATCACCATCGCCAGTGCCCAGGTACAGGCAGCCAGCAATGATGCCCCTGCTGCTACATCTTTTGTGGTCTTTATCGCCTGGTAGCGGAAATCATCTTCTTTCTTGGTGTGATCATCAAACGCATCCGAGAGTCTTTCTAGTGCGGTATTCATCAATTCAATCGTTAAAAATGTGCCACCGGCTAATTGCAGAAGCACCCAGCTCATAGGATCGATGTGAAACACAAAGCCTAGGAGCACTGAAACGATGTACACGCAGAAGAAGACCTTTAAGTTGAACTCATGTACAAACGCGTGCCACAGGCCTGCGAACGCGAAGGAAAAGCTTTTGATGGGTGAGCGAGGCATGATTACTGGGGGAGGGAGATGCCGGGGACAGGGAACCTTCGGCAGAACGTGATGACTTCCTGATGAAGGTCTTTGATGGCCTGCTCATCACTGCGTTTCTGAATGGCGCGCAGCATGAACTCTGCAAGCGTCTCCATTTCCTGCTCCTTCATGCCGCGTGTGGTGATGGCAGGAGTTCCGAGCCTCACGCCTGAGGGATCCATCGGCTTTCTAGGATCGTCTGGGATCATGTTTTTATTCATGGTGATGCCAATCTCATCGAAGAGTTTCTCCACTTCTCCGCCCGGAAGTCCCCATGATGTCACACAATCGATGAGCATCAGGTGGTTATCGGTTCCGTTGGTGACAAGCTTGGCGCCGTTTTTCATGAAGTACTCCGCCAGGTGTTTGCTGTTTTTCACAATCTGCGCAGCATAATCGCGGAATTCAGGCTTCAGTGCTTCGCCGAATGCCACGGCTTTAGCCGCCACCATCTGCATGATGGGTCCGCCTTGGAAACCTGGGAATACGGATTTATCGATTTTCTTTCCGAGTTCTTCAGTCTTGGCAAGAATCATTCCTCCACGTGGTCCGCGGAGGGATTTGTGCGTTGTAGTGGTGATGACATCAAAGCCATCATCAAACGGGTTTCGGAGGACCTTTCCGGCAATCAATCCTGCGATGTGAGCCATATCCGCCACCGTGTAGGCACCCACTTCATCGGCAATAGCCTTCATCTTGGCGTAGTTTACTTCGCGAGGATAAGCGGAAAAGCCTGCCAGGATGATCTTTGGTTTTTCTCGCAGAGCCACTTCACGCATTTCATCGTAATCAATTTCTCCGGTCTCCACATTTTTCATTTTGTACCGGACGAATTTGAAGATTTTGGTGATGTAGGTGACCGGGTGACCGTGAGTGAGGTGTCCTCCGTGGCTCAAATCCATTCCCAGGACTGTGTCACCTGGTTCCAAGAGAGCAAAGTAGAGCGCCACATTCGCCGGTGCTCCCGCGTGTGGCTGCACATTCGCGTGCCCTGCGCCAAAAAGCTCTTTCGCGCGATCAATTGCCAGTTGCTCTACGACATCCGTAAACTCTTGCCCTCCGTAGTAACGGCGGCCTGGGTAGCCTTCACTGTATTTATTATTGAACGCATTGCCCATGGCCTCCATCACCGCAGGGGAGATGTAGTTTTCGGAGGCGATCATCTCCACTCCATCGCACTGACGGCGCATTTCGCCCATGAGGGCGGCGTGGATTTTGGGGTCTTCGGCTTTGAGGTAATCGTAAGATGGCATTGCAGGGATTAGGGATTGGGGATTGGGGATTGGGATTAGGATACTAGCGCTATTATTTGGTAGCTACTAGTTGTCCTCGGGCAGTCACGACTGCATCCACTGTCTCATCGTGCTCCTCCATCGGAATTTTCTCCGCTAACTGTGCTTCCAGACACACTCCCCAGAAGTGCGTACTTGGATTTTTCTTCCTCTGCTCGCGGATCCAAATATCGTACCCGCCGTTTCCTCTGCCGAGCCTATGACCTTGGCGATCGAATGCGCGGCCGGGGATGAGGGCTATGTTCAAGTTTTTTGGATCGAGTAACGGCGAAGAGGGTAGTGGTTCGGGGATCGAAAATTGTCCGGCAGGAAGATTTTTCAGATCATGTGCTTTGCGGAAGACGAGGCGGCCTTCGAAGCGTGGTAAATAGACATCGCAGCCCTTCTGAAACAGAGTCAGAAGCAGCGGGCGCACATCTACTTCATCTTTCAGAGGAAAATATGCAGCAATGGTGATGGGTTCTTTGGGGAGAAGTTTCAGGATTTCCCGGCATACCGTGCGGCTCTCGGCGTGGCGTTCGTTATCGGACTGATGAGAGAGTCTTTCTTTGATGGCTTGGCGGAGGTGTTCTTTTTCGTCACGGGGGTGCATACAGCCATTATGATACTCCTTGCATGAATTAAAATTTAGAATTGAAGATTATAGATAAAAGAATAGGGCCCGCTGCTGTGCAGGGGCCCTAGTGCTCCAATCTCAGAGACTGAAGCCACTCGACACGACGTTGTGTTGCAACACCGACGGCCGCTTGATCACAGGCTGCGTGGACACTAACCATGCGATGCCACCTACGGCGGTCAGCGCCAGCAGCCAGTTGAACACTCTTCCAAGACGACCGTTTTGATCGGACATGAGGAAGACCTCTGGTAAGGGGGCGAACAGAACCGTGGAGAGTTCGGTTATGCTTACAAACACAAGCCAAAAAATCAAACTTTTATACTGGCGTAACAGTGTTTTTCCTTATCTGTTTGCTTTAAAATACATCTGCCGCCGCCGAGGCCAAGTCCACGGGATCTTTCTCCTCGGGTGCAGCACTTGGAGTTGTAGGAGCTGTATCCATGCTGCAGAGGATCTTCACTTTTTGGCCAAAAATGCTGCGTAGGTGTTCTTCTAGTCCCAGGATTCCTTCTTTCATCACGCGTTCTTTATGAAACTGTGAGGAAAAAGCCAGCATCAGAACGCCATCCTGCAGCGATGCGACGCGTGCGTTCTTTAGAGACATTTTCGCAGAGGGTGGCTTAGCTGTGTCTACTACTTTGTGCCACACGCTGAGTACTGCCTCTAGCGAGAGATCCGGTGCTCCTGCAGGTGTTGGTTCTTTAGGAGTGGCGGCCTCTTCTTTTTTTACGGCAGCAGGTGCAGCTACAGGAGCAGGAGCTTTTGGTGTAGGTGCTGCAGCCACCGGTGCCGGTTCTGCTTTTGGAGCTGCGACGGGAGCAGCAGGCGCGGCTTTTACTTCTATGGGTTTTGCAGCAGGGGCACTCGGCGCACCGCAGAGTTCTACCAGTGTAGATTCCAGCACCAATCCTGGAAGAGGGGATGTGCGGATGTACCGGAGGGACGTCAGCACCCCGTCGATCATTCGGATGATCTGTTCGGTGGATTGATTGCTTTCGATAGCTGTGTGCAGAGACGCGCGAAGGCGCTTGAGTAAGCCTCGGCCCAGGACTTCCATGGAGACGCCGCTTTCTTCGGCGGTACGAACGGCATTTACAATGCCGGATCTGTCCTGTTTTTCTAATGCATCAAATAACGCTGTTAAGTGCGCGTGGCTCGTTTCCCCTGTGCGCTCCAGGACTTCAGCCAGCGTCACGTGATCCAGTGAACGTAGCTGATCCAAGAGGGAGATGGCATCGCGAAGACCTCCTTCTGCGTGGCGAGCGATGGCTGCTACTGCCTCCGAGTCGATCTTCATCTTTTCCTCGTCTGCAATAAACTGCAGGCGTTTGATCATCGTGTCTTCGGGGATTTGATGAAACGCGAAGCGCTGGCAGCGGGATTGGATGGTGGCAGGGATTTTCTGCAGTTCGGTGGTGGCCAAAATGAAGTACGCGTAGGCAGGCGGTTCCTCCAGAGTTTTCAGGATTGCATTGAACGCCTCGCGCGTGAGCATGTGCACTTCGTCGATGATGTAGACCTTGGCGGACGCTACTACCGGCGAGAACTGGATCTTCTCCACAAGCTCTCGAATGTCATCAATGCCACGGTTGCTGGCGGCATCGATCTCAATCAAATCTACGATGGATCCTTCTTCCACTCCTTTGATGATCTGCTGTTTCAGTGTGTCATCCTGGATATCTTTTGTCAGAAGTGACTTTGCCAAAATACGCGCCACGGATGTTTTCCCCGTTCCTCTGGCTCCAGCAAACAAGTACGCGTGCGAGATTTTACCCTGCTCCACGGCTTGCTTCAGTGTTTCTACCGCACTTTCCTGGCCGACGACATCGGCGAAAGATTTGGGCCGGTATTTTCCGTAGAGGGACATGTGGAGTGAGTATAACGGGTGGGAGTTATTTGTGCATGGAATTTAGCGGGTAGGTGGTAGGTTGTAGTGGGTAGAAATTTTGTAAAACTTGCTACATGCCTTGCAGCTACAACCAACTCACTACTACCTACAGCCTCAGTCGTAAGTTGCTTTTTCCCCACCCAACTGCCATTCTACTCACCTATGAAACACTCTCTTTTCTTACTCCCGCTCACGCTCCTCCTCGCATCGTGCGTGGATACTACGGGGCTCTCCGAAGAAACTTCCAGGCCTCCTAAGGGCAATCCGCAGGGGACTGTGGTGGTGCAGGAATTCGCGGACCTTCAGTGTCCTTCCTGCAAGTCTGCACATGAAACAGTGAACGAGCCGCTTTTGGCTCAGTACGGACAGCAGATCCGTTTTGAATTCCGCCATTTCCCTCTCCGCGCCATCCACCCCTACGCACTAGACGCCGCTGAGGCAGCCGAATGTGCCGCAGACCAGGGGAAGTTCTGGGAATATGTGGATACCGTGTACACGAACCAAGCGCAGCTGAAGAATGACGCACTCAAAGAGTGGGCCGAGAGACTGGGCATGGACATGGATCTCTTCGACCGCTGCACACGCTCCAACATCAAGCGTGATCTCATTATGGCAGATTACGAGATGGGCCAGGATGCAGGCGTCACAGGAACACCTACCTACTTCGTAGCAGGCAAAAAGACCGAGGCTACCGTGGAGGCATTGGGCGCAGCCATTCAAGAGGCCATGGCGGGGACGGCGACACGATTGTAAAGACGTGCGAATCGCACGTCTTTACGACGTGGCGCATTATTTGGTCAATTGCACAAACGCATACAGCCGTTCCAGTTCCGTATCGTACAGCACCACGGTGCGATACTTTTCTATATCCTTTGTGTTTGCCGGCAGGTGATACACCTGTTCGTCGTACGGGGAGGAAAGCGGACCTAGATCGATAGTCGCTTCGTCCGGAAATGTTTTGGAATCGCGTGGATCTACCACTTGCGTCAGGTAGATGTGCAGGTTCGGCCCCGGGACTGTCATGAAGCTTGGGCCGATGTAAAGCGTTTTATCGATGAGCAAGGCCTGGCCCTCCGTAGGTTCATTGATGCTCACAAAGTACCCGAAGGTTCCTTCTCTGCGCTTACGGGTTTGCTCCTGTGCTTTTTCCAGCGCAGAGCTCCGGATTTCATCAATGACTGCAGCCTTGGCAGGGTCTTTCACAATCTCCGGATCATTCAGCTGACGGCTTACCATTCTATCCACCATTTCCTCCCAGTAGCGCTCAGCAAACAGAGGATTTTGCAGGTGCTGCTCCATGGAGATGTTGCTGGAGCCGGCGTTTGCAGAGCATCCGGCAAGCATTGCCACGGGGAGAAAAGCCAGTATGGAAAAATGAGTTTTTCGCATGGGAAAGGCAAGTATACCGCTTTTAAGTTAGGCTGCAAGCGCAGGATGAGCGGCTTCCTCGTTCTTTTTCTCGGCGGCAATCATCGGTTGATTCTTTTTCTCCACAGCGCCGGAAAGCGTGAAGGCAATATGACGCTTATCCATCTCGCGCGAGAGCTTCTGCAGCTCCGGGTGGATGTTATCCACGATATGCTTGTGCTTCTCGTATGGCACATCCACAGGCACTTCGCTGGTCCAGTACCAGAAATTGCGGTTGTCTTTCTGCTCTTTCATTTGAATGTGCAGGGGGTCGGCGCTGTGCTCATTGGTCATGAGCACTTGTGAGGCATTGATGCCTTCTTGATCGCGAATGGCGTGCTTCACGTTGGTGGGGTTCGTGACATCGTTGGCAACGTGGCCTTCCTCGTGCCCGTGCTTGAGGCGCTTTGGGGTTAGCAGCTGCGCCTGATTGAAGAGCTTTTTTTCGCGGTTTTCATCTAAGTACCGATGCTGGTGGCACCACACGCGGTTGTACCACAGAATGCGCTTCACGCGGAATACAGAGGCGCCTTCCTTCAAGGCCATGATGTGCGACCGCTGCTGGCTCAGAGGAATGTGCGTCAGAAGCTCGCGTGTGCGTTCCACTACTTGTTCATCCGTGGGTTCTTTTTCCTGCTCTTCCTTGGCATCAGTATTCTTCGGGCGGTGTGTGAGCAGAAATCTTTCCATGGAACTGAGCTTCGCTGCATCTTCCACCGTCATATCCGCTCCTTTGGCCTCGGCCATCAATTCTTCAGCTTCGTCCCAATCTTTCATATCTAATGCATTTCGAATGAGCAGGAACTGATATTTCTCTTTTTGAATATCCTCAAAGCGGTGATTGGCTTCTTCTACATACGCCATGCGTTTATCGAAGTGCCAGTCCAGGAACACATTCGCGTGCACAAAGTGGAAGCTCATGGGAGTACCCACTGCCTTCCGTTTGTTCTCGATGGCGTCAAAGTGCTGCCGTGCCTTGGTCCACTCTTCCACCAGTGAGGAGAGAGGATTATGCCCCTTGCCGTTCAGGAAGTTCTCTATTTGTGCAGGCTCATTATTTTCCTCAAAAATTCTCCTGAGCCACGTTCCCACTTTGCGAGGCGATAGAACTCCTTTTTGTACAGCGGCCTGCAGATTTTTTTCAGCTTTCTCGTAGAGCTGCTTCATCTTCTTTTCCGGACTGCCGTTTTTGTGGTCTTTTTCGTACGCAATGAACGCGGCGATCGCTTGATCCAAAAGCTGTTTTTTCTCGCTGAATTTCTTGTTTTTAAACGATTCTGCGTTGATGGCTTTGAGCGCAGGAATATCTTTTTCCGTGACACCTAGAGCTTTCTGCTTCTTTCGAAGCGAGACTAATTCCTCGTTCAGTTTCTTCCAATTTTTTTGATACTCGGGGAGTTTTTGCTCAATGAATTTTTCTCGTTCCTTCCAATCATTTCCTTTTTTAAGGCGTGAGCGCCATTCATCTGCGCTTTGCCGGGAGATCAGTCCTTGCTTTTCTGATTCATCAATAATGTTCAAAGCTTTCATACCCGCGTCACGCGCATCTTGAATAAATTTAGGGATTGATTCAGTGCTGTTTTGCCTAATCCACTGATTTTTTTCATTTTCCGTCTTTGCATCTGCCAGTCCTTTTTCACTGAGAAGATTATCGTAAAATGTTTCCACGTCTGCCATGTTCATGGCTGTTCTGCTGTCTCTGGCACACTCTTCGAGCTTTCTGCGGCATTCATTACGAATACGATCACGCTCATGGCTGAGGCTTTTTTCTTGTCTGTAATCTGCATCCTCAAAAGCTCCATCATGGCCCCTTGCATTCAATAAAGGCTCAATAGATTTTGCCTTTGGCTTGTTTCCCAAAGAATTCTCTGCCGATGAGGGAAATGATGTCGCCATGTGGAGGGTCAGTGTAGCACAAAAACCTAGTGAATCTCTTTGCTTGGAAAGTATTTAGGGTTTTGTGTTACTCTCTGTTCATATGATTCTCTCCGACCGCGATATTAAGGCAGCTCTCAGTTCTGGACGCGTAAAAATCGACTCCGCGCGCCCGGACCTTCAGTCCCACATCCACGCCAGCAGCATGGATTTACACCTGGGCCAGAGCTTCAAACTCTACGAGCACAGCCGCTTTGCTATCCTCGATCCTCGCGACCCCGCTACGTTCCAGGATCGCATGCGCCTCATTACGCTTCAGGAAGGGGATTCATTCATCGTACAGCCAGGGGAATTTGTGTTGGGAGTCACACAGGAAATCATCACCGTGCCGGATGACCTTGTGGTGCGCGTAGAAGGACGAAGCAGCCTCGGAAGACTCGGCATCATTGTGCACTCTACGGCAGGGTTTGTGGATCCAGGATTCTCCGGAACCATTACGCTGGAAATCAGTAACTTAAACCGCATGCCAGTTGCTTTGTATCCCGGCATGCGCATCTGTCAGATCGCCTTTGAGCAAATGAGCAGCCCCGCAGAAACGCCCTACAACATGAAACCACACTCCAAGTACCAGGGGCAGATGCTCCCGGAGGAAAGCAGGCTCTCGGCGGATCCGGAGTTTACGAAGTAGTAAGCGATTGCCAAAAAACAGAATTTCAGCTTAGATAGGCCCGTTTTCAAGGACGATTAGCTCCCACCTTCGCTCTCTGGAGCTACGGCGGGCAGGCAGCTGGTTCAGTTCTTCTTTCAAAACTACGGACGATTAGCTCAGCTGGTTAGAGCGTACGATTCACATTCGTAAGGTCCTCGGTTCGATCCCGAGATCGTCCACCATTCGACTCGCAGTCGCTGCGCGACAGTGCTCGCTCATGGTCCTCGCGGCGGCTCAGGCCATTTTTTGAAATTCAGTAGCAGCCCACCCCGGAGAACCCGGGGCAGGCTGCGCTTTGAAGGCCGTCAGGTCTTCTAGGGTTCTACGATGACGATGACCGTCACCCGCCTGTGTCTGTCTAGCACTAATCCAAGTCTCTGTAGGAACAGTTCACGATTGCCGGTCACGGCTGGCGGGAACGTGAAGGACATGCCCTGCCTGAGGACTGGCTTGGGTGCGCTCTCTTTTATGATGGCACGCACTTCTTCCAGTCGCAGGCCAAGATTCAGAAGGACTTGGCAGGCCACGCCTTCAAGTTCGTGCAGCAGGCCCAGTAGCAGGTGTTCGGTACCCACTGCCTCCCGGCCCATTGCTTCGGCTTCCTCATGGGCGTACTCGACAACCTTCATGGCTCGCGGAGTGTGTGGGAGACGCGCGGTCACCACTGCGTCACCGCCGGCTCCCGGATGAACTATGCGTTCCACTTCCTGTCTGATCCTTGCGAGATCCACATCCCGGTTATTGAGGATCGCGATGGCGTTTCCGCCGCCTTCCCGGATCAGCCCGAGTAGGATGTGCTCGGTCCCCACGTGGTCGTGGCGGTACAGTTGGGCCTCCTGGTTGGCAGCTGGATTGCCTTGAGGGCGCGATCAGAGAGTCCTTCAAGCAGGTTGAGGGGGTTCATGGTCAGGTCCTTTCGATGAGGGCGTGAAGGAGCGGATTGGACACTATGTACACAAAAAATGTTATTGTATTTTTGTCAAAATTTATCTGCTGAGTGAAGCTGCCAGGCCTATTTCATTGACACATTTCACCAATCCAAAGATCCTTCCCTCAGTTCAAGGCCGAGAGTCGGTCTTGGCATCCGCTCACACAGGAGGAGGTGGCCTATGGCCGCCAAAGAGCCTGCTGCTTCGGGTCTTAAAGCCTTCTTGGAGGCCGTTTTCGCGGCCGACAATGGCATGACTGACAGCGAACGTGCGCTCGTGCTGGCATCCATTCTAGTGGGGTACATCAACCCCACTCCGCGACTGGAGGAGAAGCCTTCCTGAGCACCCCGCCCACCTGCATACTCCACTGCAGGCGGGCTTCGTAGTGATTCCAACACTCAATTTCCCGCAGCCACTCCACACTAAATTCAAACTCCTCTCAAATTCTTTGCATGCGCGCAAAAGAGTGATTGTATGTGCTTTATGCCCGAGCACGCTCCTACATCTTTGGCAGATATGAGTGACATCGAATTAATGATGGAATACGCACAGCGTGAAGATTGGGATTGTAATGCCGAGCTTTTCAGAAGGTATAAAAGTAGAGTTCATGGTTTAGTTTTTAAACTACTCGGAAACCATGCGGATGCAGATGATGTGACACAAAATGTTTTTATGAATCTTCATAGAAGTAAATCCTCCTATGATCCTACCAAGGGATTTACAGGATTTCTTTTTGCTATCGCAAGGAATGCTGCGCGGAATTCTTACAGGCATTCAAAAAGGAAGCACGTTTTATCTTTGTGTGAACCACTGGGATCTTATAATGAAGAATTTTCTACATATGCAGATGAACTAGCCGACAGCAATCCTGCTCCGGATGTCATTGTGTCTAAACAGGAACAGCGCGAACAAGTACGAGCTAAAATACTCAGTCTTTCAGAGGCCAGAAAAGATGTTATTCGATGCTTGTATTTTGATGATATGACTGAACCTGAGGCTGCTCTGACTTTGGGAATTACTAAAGGCGCGGTGGAAAATCGTATTTTTAAGACTTTAAGAGAACTTGCAGAATCTGGAGTAATGCAACGTGCGCATGAAGAGCTTCAGAGAGCAGCATGAAAATCTTATTTTCCTTTTCCCTCCGCCACTTTTCTGCTTCAATCCGGCGTCACTCACGCCACCGTGGGTGGCGTGATCTTTCACTTCTTCCTTTCGCCGAAGGGTGACAAGGGAATCTCAAGGAGGGTACGGAGTGGTACGGCTGGTGTACGGGCTCATCGTGGACAAGAAAAAGAAGCAGTTGCAGCTGATCCGTCCCAAGGGCCATCTCCACTGGAGTCTTCCGGTGGTGGGTGTTCTGGATACGGACACCGGAGAAGAAGATGTGCGCGACGAGTGTCGTAGGCACGGGTGTGTGGTGAGGGTGCGGCGGGCGATAGTGGCCATTCAGGGCGAGAAGTCCTGTCCGGTCGCTTTTACCTGCAAGCTCCTCCACACGTTCCGCTCGGACACGCAGAGGCTCTGGGTGAATCGTCAGGAGCTCCCGAACTACACGATGGACCCGGACATGCTTCGGATGGCGTGGGATGCCTTGTCGGTACTTCAAGACAGTCCTGGGGTCAGCTTCGAGGAGTCGGACTGTGTCCATTCTGCGTACCTCCTGGTTCCCCATCATCCGCACATCTACAGGCAGGATGCAAGAAACCTGACACTCTTGTGGGAGAGACTGCACTTCCCTCAAGTGAAGGTGCCACGGAAAAAGTGAACCATCAAAAAGGGGCCCGCAGAGCGGGCCCCTAGGTTTTTAGATACCTTATTTTTTCAAGGGAGTCACAAACTTCGAGCCATCCTCCAACGGAGATACAAAATCCCCGGCGCCCGTGCGTGGCAGCTTCTGCACGATGCGAATGTCCTGTGTAGAGGTGATAGGGAACGGCAGAGCGTCGCTACGGACTGTCACAATATTCAAGATGCTCTCGCCGTGGGCCAGCGTGTCATTGGCCTTACCCATGAAACGGATATTGCGCACCTGGTTTGGCTCTAGGGAGTCGATAGTCCAGGTGATGCGGTCGCCATCCAGGCTACCGCTTGTGGGGTCTAACACAGTCATCTTTGCTACCGGAAAGGCGCTCTCTACCTGAAGGCCGGAGATTACCTGGCTAGACTTATTGGCGATGCTGATGCTCAGCATGAAATCGTTTCCAGGCTGCACTTCCTGGCGGTCTGGCGTCTGCGTGATGCCGATGGCATCTCCGCGGAGGAGCTCGGAGGAGGAAGAGGACGAGAGGTCAAAGACCATCACGTCGCTTCCTGAGCCTGCCATGGAAGAAGAGCTGAGGAAGAATTGCCCTACACTGGAGCCAGAGCCGTTCAGCACGGAGCCGGAGCCTGTAGGAGGCGTGTTGTCTGATTTCAAGCAACCGGATAGAACGAGGAGTCCTCCCAGGAGGAATGAGAGAGTGAACTTGGAAAAAGTGGTGTGTGACATAGCGGGAAATGCTACCTATTCTTTTATTAGAAGACAAGTGGGTATTTTGGCAACTTTTCGGTCTAGGTTGTAGTGAGTAGTGGGTAGGTTGTAGAGCAAAGCACATAAAAAAATATGATGACATGTCGAAAGATCGCAAATTGCTTATTTTCTATCAACTACTTACTACAACCTACCCACTACCCCCCTAACTCGCCATCGTCGTTCTCATCCTCTGCACCAGATCATTCAGTGACGTGCGGGACTTAATGAAGCAGTCCTTCGCACCCATATCGCGTACGCGATTCACTGTGTCGTCATCGCCGAGGTTTGTGAGGATGTACACAGGCGTGTAGCGGTTCTGCGTAGAGGCGAGCTCTCCTAGCACGGCAAAGCCATCCTTTCCCGGCATCAGGAGATCTAACATAATCAAATCCACTTTGGTCTGTGTGAGGACATCGATGGCCTCTTTTCCGTTGTAGCAGCGCTTCACGGTAAACCCCGAAGATGCGAACTTGTTGCTGAGCACTTTGCCCATGGCATCTTCATCTTCCACAATCATGATGGTTTTTCCCAGAGACTCTACGGGGGCTTTTTGTTCCAAAACTGGAGCTGCTAAAACCTTCGGCTTGCTAGAGGTTTTCTTCCGCACAGTCTTCCGTACCAAGGTCTTTTTGCCGGCAGGCTTTTTTGTTTTCATCTAGGAATTATAGCACAAAACGATGGGTTTTTGAAGCTATTAAAGGGCTGTTTTATGGGGTTTTGGACTACCTGAGTAAGTTCCAAGTTCTAAGTGCGAAGTTCCAAGAATCGTGTTTTTCTTTTTAATAAAAAAGAGTTCCTTCGTTGGAACTTAGAACTTGGTACTTGGAATGTCAAACATCAAGCTACCTGCGGCTGCGGGATCGTAATATGCGCCAAAACCGGCAAATGGTCCGATAATCGTACGTCGCTGAGAACCTCAGTACTGCCGGTATTGATGGTGGTGGAGCACAGGAAGAGATCGATGGCTTTGCGGGGGTCTTTGGCTGGGAATGTGCCTTCTGAGGGCTTATTGACCATTCTGAGCCCGCAGGACAGCGCAAAGGCCTCTAGTTCGGCTGTATCGTTAAACGTATTGAAGTCTCCGCAGAGGATATTCTGCTTTTTGGGGTCCAAAAAGGTCTTGAGCTCCTCAAATTGCTTCTTGCGGGTGCTGGCTTTCAGTGAAAAGTGCACCATGAACAGGGACACGTTTTCCTGCAGCTGGATCTCGTACACGAGCTTTTTGGTGCCGCTTTTGAAATAATGCTTCTGGAACGAAAGCTCTTTTCGAGAGAAGAATCCGTTGCAGTTATTGCGAAAGAACGGCAGGCGGCGGAGGAGGCTATTGAAGCCGTATTTGTTGTCTATATCGCCAAAGCCGTAGGCGGAAAATACGGGCTTGCTGCGCTTATTGTTGTGAATTTCTATAAGGCAGCAGATATCCGGCTGCTCCTTTTCCATGAGGGTATTGAGCTGATTGAGCGTCTCCGATACCACTCTTTTGGGCGTATACAGGTACCTGTAGCCGCGCAGCACGTAATCCCGTACCGAGCCATTGAGCTCCGTGCAGTACCCCACATTGTACAAAAGGATCTTGAGAGGAGGGTTTTTGGTGTTCGGGACCATACTTGATATTATACCATAATTCTGGTCTAATACAAAGCTTACATTCCGGGTGGATATCATGCTGTTGGGGCAGAAAACGAACCCGCGTACTGTGCCTGAAGCCACCCGAAAACGCAACGAAGAAACCCGTGTTTTTGGCAGAACGGTCAGCTTTCCGCGCGATCCGCCCCTCAGGGCATCGTTGCAGAATTTTCTCCCGATGGTCTTATGCAGAGACCTCCAGTACGATACCTCCATGCCCATCTTTGCCGACCGCATCCTGTACGAAGATCCGTACTTCCTCGCTGTTAAAAAGCTGAGTGGGGAGCTTGTGGTCAAAGGCTCAGGAGCAGTGGGCAAATTGCCGCTGTTTGATTTCCTGAAGAAACAATACCCGGGCATCCATCCGCTGAATCGATTGGACTTTGAAACCTCGGGCATCGTCCTCTTTGCGCGTACTCGCCCTATCCTGGCCCAGATGATGGACGCAGACAAAGCTGAGTGGAAGAAAACGTACCAAGCAGTCGTGGCGGGGAGGCTTGAAAAACGAGGCGGCGTCATCGATTTCCCGCTCCCATCACGCCAGAAAGGCGAGCGCGTAGCGGCGCAAACGGTGTACAGAGTGCTGGAACTTTTCCCACGCACTACGCTTGTAGAAGCAGAGATCGTGTCCGGCAAGCACCACCAAATCCGCCGTCACTTTGCCATGATCCAACACCCGCTGGCGCTAGACAGCGTGTACGGAGACAAGAAATTCAACGGACACTTCAACCAAGCATTCAAGTACAAAAATTTCTTCCTCCACGCATCCGGTTTATCCTTCCGACATCCCATCACGAAAGAACTAGTGAAAATAGAAGCACCGAGGCCGAAGGCGTTTGAGGATGTGTTGAAGAAAATGAGAGACCTGTAGAGGGGATTGGGGATTAGGGGTTGGGGATTAGGAAAATGGTGGCTTCTTTTTTTGGAAAATCCTAATCCCAAATCCCCAATCCCTAACCCCTTATTACCCTTACATATAATCTGGTACACTTTCACGCATGAGAGTCCTCTCAGGAATCCAGCCCTCCGGCCAATTGCATTTAGGTAATTATTTTGGCTCTATGAAGCCGAATTTGGAGATGATTGGATCCGGGGAGGAACATGTGTTCTTCATTGCGGACTTGCACGCACTCACAACCGTGCAGGATAAAAGTCAGCTCCAGGCATTCCGTCGCGATGTGCTCTTGGACTACTTGGCGTGTGGATTTGACCCGGACAAAGCGGTGATTTTTTATCAGTCTGATGTGCCCGCTCATACGGAACTCATGTGGATACTCACTACCGTGAGCCCCATGGGGCTTTTGGAGAGGGCGGTGAGCTACAAGGAAAAAGTGGAAAAGGGGATTCCTGCATCCGTAGGACTCTTTACGTATCCGGTGCTGATGGCCGCAGATATTTTGCTCTACGATACGAATATCGTTCCCGTGGGGAAAGATCAGAAGCAGCACGTGGAAATGGCGCGCGATATTGCGGTGAAATTCAACAATGCCTTTGGCGAAACACTCGTGATCCCGGAGCCGCAAATCAGTGAGACCACCGCACTCATTCCAGGAACGGACGGTCAGAAGATGAGTAAAAGCTACGGCAATACCATCCCGCTCTTTGCAGCGCAGTCCGTCATTAGAAAAGCCATCATGGGCATTCAAACAGACAGTGCAGGAGCGACTGACCCTAAAGATCCGGACACATCGGTGATCTACAAGCTTCACAAATTATTTATTTCGGAAGCCGACGCAAAAAATTTGGCTCAGAAGTACAAAGAGGGAATGTCTTATGGAGATGCGAAGAAGCACTTATTGGAGACGTACTTGGATTATTTTTCTTCCATGCGAGCAAAGCGTGAAGAGATCGAGAAGAAAAAAGGATACCTGGAAGAAGTGGCCGCAGCGGGTGCAAAAAAAGCAGCTGCGATGGCAGAAAAAACCATGGATCGCGTGCGAAAAGCAGTTGGTTTGCACGCATGAGCCATTCACTTATTTTGGCATCGGCAAGCCCGCAGAGGCGGACCCTCCTGGAAGGTTTGGGCCTGAAGTTTGAAATAGTCCCCAGCAGCGTGCATGAACCGGATATTTTAGAGAATGACCCTCCTGCTCGTGCCAAAGTTCTTTCCTTGCACAAGGCAAGAGATGTGGCTGCTATCAGAAATGAATCCTGGGTCATCGGCTGCGACACGCTCGTAGTGGCGCACGATGGCACGCTTTTGGAGAAACCGGTGAATGCATCGGATGCCAAGCGGATGATGGACCTGCACAGCGGGCACACGTCGCTGGTGCACTCGGGCCTCACTATCATCGATCCTCAAGGAAAAGAGTGGAGCGGACTTTCTACGAGCTCGGTGACGTTCAAAGAATTATCTGAAGACGAGAAAATTTGGTGGGTGAACTTGGGGCTCTGGGAAGGACGCTCCGGTGGATTTCAGATCGATGGGAAAGGGCAGCTTCTGATACAAGAAATAACAGGGGACTGGACCAGTATTGTGGGGTTCCCTGTCTTTCTTTTTGGAGAGCTGTGTAAGCAAGCGAAGGCGCCGTTTTTTGCGTTATAGGACGTTGACGTCCGGGTGATTAGTATCTCCCATCACAGACCGCATACTGCGATCGGCCATTTCCACGGTTCCAGGATCGTCACTGGCCTTATCGGTAGCTTTATCATCGTCATCTCCGCCTTTTCGAAAGGTGTGTACGTTCATACAAATAGGGGGGAAAGAAACAGGTGTCTTTATAGAAGACGAATGAACTGTTCTTTCGTGACGTAGTTCTGAGAGCTTGTAGGAAATGAGAAAAACTCACTACGTGCCTTGCAGCTACAAGCTAGCATCACATCATGTCATCATCCGTCAGCGGATCGCCTCCTTCGCCGATTTTCTCACCGATATCGTCGGGGAGAGTGTTTGTGTCCTGAGGGGTCACATCTTCATCATCGTCGCCATCGCGTGTGTGGGTCATGGTGGTGGGGGAAAGATGAAAAGGAGTGTAGCAGATGTTTGGGATTAGGGCATTTTCATTTTCTCAGAGTAGGCATTCTGCCTGTGGTTCTTTGGAATTATTTCATCTACCGCAGGTGCATCCCTCCGAGGGTGCACATTCAATTATTTCATAAAGCAGAGTGGGTGTCCCACCCACGGTCGTTTTAGCTGAATCACACCGGAGGAAGCCCCTCGTGGTACTTTCTTTTATCTATCCACCTTCGCCCTTCATAGAAAGTAGACACGACCAAGGCTACGCCGGACAGGCCCGGACAAAAGAAAGTACCCAAAGAACCCGACTTCACCCTTTATTATTTCTTGACCCTAAGAAGGCTACGCCGGGCAAGAAACCCTAAGAAAAGAGGCCGCGTGCCCACCGTAGCTCCAGAGAGCGAAGGTGGGTGGGTTTGCCTCGTAAGCTGTTCCCTCGACGCGTCTGGGAGAATTTGGTTGAAGCAAAAGTGAGGATTGGCAAAAGACAGCACTACAAAATCCTAATCCCTAATCCCTACAAAGAGAGCAACCGAAACCTCCGCATCTCTCTCCTCGCCGCTTCATACTCCGGGTAGAACCTCGCTACTTCGCGCCAGTAGGCACGGGAGTGATTGGGGTGATGCCTGTGGGCGAGCTCGTGGAGGATCACGTAGTGTAGGAGGTGATTAGGAACAAAAAGCAGCGCGCTATTGAGCATGATGTGGCCCCGGGGCGAGCAGCTGCCCCACTGAGTGGTGGCGTAGGAGAGGCGTACGTGTGTCAGGCGCACCTTGAATGTTCGCTCATTGAGTGCGTGCACGAGGTCCGCCATGCTGTGTACTTCGGATTCCGCTAGAAGCTTCCACAGAAGGCGATGCAGGGTATGCCTGCGTTCCGTGGGGCTCACAGTTACTTTCCATCCACCTGCATGTCTTTGGGCCTTGGTGTGTTTTCCCGGTACCAAGGTAAACACATACGCGCGTCCGTTTGGAAGCTCTAGGCGGAGCGTATCGTGGCCTTCTAAGAGGGGACGGAAGGGGTCGATACGTGTTTTTTCGCGCTCTTTCAGCGCGTGCTTCGCCATGCGGCCGAGTAGATGATGAATATGCTCCCGCTCCTGTACGCTCGATAAATTCTTCGCCAGGCGAATCACAATCGTATCGCCCTGGAGCAGTGCTCTGGAATGCCGGTTTTTGGTGCGTTCGATGCGATGCTTTGTATCCTCTGGGTTCATGAGGCCGAGAGTATAATGAAGGGATTGGGGATTGGGAATTAGGGATTAGGCTTTTTTTAAAAAGTCTCCGCAACAGCGAAAACTTTCCTAATCCCAAATCCCTAACCCCCAATCCCTCGTACTAGTTCGTCGTCGCAGTGAACGTCACCGTACCTTTGTAGGTGTCAGTCGGCACAATCGCCGTGCCGTTGATGATGGCGCGGAAACCGATGTTCTGGAGGTCTCCTGCTACGGATGTCTGAGTAGTACGGTTGGAGATATTCACAGCGGATCCTGTACCGATATTGAGCCACGTATCGGTGGTGCTGTCCGATCCCCAGGTAATTCCTGCGCCACCTGTGGTGGTGCTGGTAGAAGAGAGGCGAGCGGCCCAGCGAGCGTCGTTTGTGACATTGGTTGTAGGAATCGCGTTACTAAATGCTTCAGGAGTGCCTGGAGTAGTAGGAGTCAGAGCCTTGATGCGGTTGCCTGCCACAAATCCGTTCAAGTGACCTGTACCCGTGCGAGCACCTGCAGCACCTGTTCCTGTTGCGACTAACCACGAGAGCGTGTAGCCCGTAGTGTTATTGGTCGTAATGGTGCAGGTCGTCTTATTCGTGGCGCAGTATCCGTAGGCGGCACAGGTATTGAAGCTTGTGTCACCCGTGCGGTTGATGGTTCCAAGAGAGACAGGGGATGTGCAGGAGTTACTGATAGCGGCAGCCACTGTGAGAGACACTACTACGTTGGATGAAGACGTTGCTGCAAGTGAGCGAAGCGGTTCTACTACCAGCATCATCAGTACGTACACGCAAATACTTGCACAGAGTCCTACCGTGAGAACACGGATGCGGCGGTGTGGTGTAAGAAGTGTGTGTGTCATAGTTTTTTTGTGAGTTCTAAATATTGTAGCAAATATTGTGGAAACTCGCAAGAGTCAATTAGGCGGGTTACTCTAGAGAGAGGAGGGTATTTTTAGTTAGATGTAGCGGTAAAGGTCACGGTGGCCTTATAAATGTCTGTTGGGACAATAGCTGATCCATTGATGATGGCGCGGAAACCGATGACTTGAGAGTCTCCAGCGCCCGAGGTTTCACTAGTACGGCTGGCAATATTCACTGCGGATCCTGTTCCTACATTGAGCCAAGTATCCGTAGGACCATCTGCTCCCCAGGTGATTCCTGCGCCACCTGTGGTAGTGCTAGTAGAAGAGAGGCGAGCGGCCCAGCGGGCATCGTTTGTGACGTTGGTTGTAGGGATCGCATTGCTGAAGGCTTCAGGAGTACTAGCTACGGCAGGAGTTAAAGCGCGTATGCGGTTTCCTGCAATAAAACCATTCAAATGTCCTGTTCCTGTGCGGTTTCCTGCGGCTCCTGTACCGGTCGCAACTACCCAGGAGAGGGTGTAACCAGCTGTTTCATTGGTACTGATGACACAGGTAGTTTTATTGGTCGTGCAAAAACCGTATGCGGCGCAGGTATTGAAGCTCGTGTCTCCGGTACGGTTGATGGTTCCAAGCGCCACTGGTGATGTGCAGGAGTTACTGAGGCCGGATGCCACAGTGAGACTCACAACAACATTGGAACTGGAGTCTGCGGTGAGCGCTCGCGACGCTTCTACAAATACCGCCATCAGCACGTACAGGCACACGGTGGCCGATACACCCACGGTGATGACACGGACTTTCCTGTGAGGGGAGAGAAGTTGCTTCAAATGTTTTTTGTGTTTTATTATTTATATTATACCAAAAAATGTAATTTTAAGCAAACACAGAAAGGCTCATGTGCACTCTATGGAATCTGTAGATTCTTCCTATTTCTTCTTGATCTCGAAGCGGGAGAAGAAGAACTGGACTAGGAAAGAGACAGTGAAAATCACGAAGAGAGCCAGGAGGAGTGGCAATGCTGGGAACACCCAGAAACGCACTGAGACAGGGTTCATTTCTTCTCCAAAAGCTTCTAGCTTGGCTTCTGCTGTGTACATCCCTAAGGCAAAACGTGGGTGCCACGGATAGGTGATGGTGCGAGTGGAATCGCGGAGGATCACCCAATCTTTCACTTGGATTTCATCGACAGTTACTCCTAGCAAGTTTTTGATGACGATGCTTCCTGTGGGAATGAAGTGCACGGTTCCATCATTTTTTGCCTGCAATTGCAGGGAGATAGGATACGTAAAGTACAGAGGAGCGTTGGACGTGAGCGAGGTAATCTTCGCATCGCGGCGAAGTTCTCCGCGAACCGTGACCATGAAGAGTGCTCCTACCCTGGAAATCACATCAAATCCTTTGTCGGTGGTTTCGCCCGTTCCGGGAAATCTTTTAGCAAGGAGCGCCACGTAGTGATCGCCGGCATCTGCATTTGCAGGAACTGTGATAGTCACAGGAACAATGGCTTTTTCGCCTGGCTGCAGTGTGAATGTAGAAGACACTGGCTTCAGCCAATCGCGTGCGGAGTACGGACCGGCCACACTTCCATAGAGTTTGGTGGATTCTTTCTCGCTGGGGCCGGCAGCGAAATCTTCTACTTCTAGAGCAAAGCTGCTCACTTCTTCCATGCGACTTGTGACTTCGATATCGAGTGTTTTACTTTCACCGGGGGACAGTGTCCCAAAGAGCCTTGTAGGAGCGATGAGGAAATCGTTCAAGATAGGCACGCCTCCTTCTTTTACGATTCGGATTTCTGCGAACTTCGAAGGGTCAGTGTCTGGAACTTGTGCGTGTGCAATAAAAGAAGTGGCAGGGAAAATAGCCACGATGAGGAGAGTGCTCACAAAAGCGCGAGCATATTTGGAACGGATCATGGCGGTCATGGTACTGGATCTCATTGCGAGAGCGCAACATCGCTTTTATAGTGGCGACCATGCCCCTCACTTCTTCCATCCGCGCCGTCAAAAAAATTATTGGTGTCACACTTCTTCTCGCCATCGCCATTGTGGGATGGAAAGGAATTTCTCTTTGGTCGCTTTCCAAGGCGATTGATGCGCGCCTCGCACAAATTACAAACCAGCACGTGGGCTTGGTAGAGTCACGTGTCACAGCTATCGCTCCTCTGCAGGGATCATTGCTCGCTCCAGAGCTGAGCCCTGCACTCCAGCAGGTAGCGAGTGCGGTGCAGAAGGAAAAAAGCGAACCGACCGTGGAAGCAATTTTAGAAACACAAGGATCTGTCACAGAGTTTCTGAATTCCGTTCCAGGCGATAGCGAAGCAAGTGCGGATCCTGCCGTGTATGTGTCTAAGGAAACACTCGGGAAGGGAAGTGAATTGGACCAGCAATTTCAGGCCTACAACACGATGGTGCAGCAGTGGAATAATGAGCAGGATACGTGGCTCGGGCAGCAATTCTTTTCCCTGTTTGATCTGAAGCCCAGGCTCCTTTTGAATACGGATGGGAGGAAGGAGTTTGAGACGACGGTGACGTTTTGAAAATAGTGTCTCTGAGCGTGGCCATACTTGGCCGCGCTTTTTTGGTGTCTTGTGGGTATTTGTTACCCCTCAAGCCCCCTGCCCCCA
>CAZVOK010000003.1:0-172138 GCA_964628805.1 uncultured Candidatus Peribacteria bacterium
TTCTGCTCCTCCGACACGGTAACGCCGGGAACATTCAAGTCCATCACCGCTTTCATTTGAGTTTTTGTGGCGCCGTACTTGAGTGGCGAATACGTCACACGTTTTTCAGAAATCTTTTCCTCCAGCAACCGGGCAAATTGCCTGCGGGCCTCCGTGAGATCCGGAAGCTTCAAAAAAGACTGCGGTAGCTCTCCCTGGGGAATAGGCTCCAGTAACGCGCCCGAAGACAAGAGCTTCTCACGGAGTACAGGATCGAAGGCATTTTTGTAGAGGGAGATGAGCTCTCGGGGGCACTGCTCCTGCCCGCGGCTGCACACGTCGTGATACTCCGGCGTCACGATGATATCGGCGAGTGTTTCGGCAATGAATGTGGGATGAGTGACGATGAGCGGATCGACGTACACTAAATCGAGCGTGGTATTGGTGGCGAAAATATTTTTCTCGTGACTTTTACTGTCTACTCCCAAAATTTCTCCACGTTTGGCCTTCACCGACACCGTTCGGTAGTGACGCTGCTCCGCAGCCTCGCGATATTCGCTGCCGTTGACCACCTGGAGCTCTATGAGTCGCGCCACAATGGTAAGCGCAAGCATTCCCAGCACCCCGTGCACGATAATCATGCGACGCAGAAGCGAGCGCTTTTTTTGGGTTTCCGACTGTGACGAGAGGAGCCGAGGAGACATAGGTGGTAGCCCCAGAATGGCTAATAGAAGCCATAAAATCAGTACAGTGCCGTTGCAATAGTCTCAGTCCGGGGGAGGCGAAAAGAATAGCACCAGGAAGCCATTCGTGGTATACTATTTAGATGGATTTTTCAGAAAAGTCTCTTGGCGCAATGGACGGAGAAACACTCCTGAAAGCCCTTCAGGACGCCTGCACCGAAGCCGGCGCCTCCGATATTCACGTGTCTCCGCAGAAAAAAGACGTCCGCCTGGAGTGGAGAGTGCACGGAGTGCTCCAGACCATTGGAATCCTCACCAAAAAACAGTACGAGGACTTCGCTAGACGTGTGAAATTTGAAGCGAAACTGAAGCTGAACCTCACAAGTATCCCTCAAGACGGCCAGTACACGTTCCAGTCCCAAGGCCGCATGGTGAATGTCCGCGTGGCCACTCTGCCTTCCCGCTTCGGTGAAGCCTACACACTGCGTCTCTTGGACCCCAAGCGCGGTATTTTGCCACTGGAACAATTGGGATTTGTGAAAGAGATCAAAGAGAAGCTGGAGACTATCGTCCAGATGCCCCAGGGCATGGTGCTCGTTACAGGACCTACAGGGTCCGGTAAAACTACAACACTCTACGCCCTCCTTTCTACACTCATCGGAAAGGAACGAAATATCATCACGTTGGAAGATCCAGTGGAATACGAGCTGGAAGGAATCATCCAAAGCCAAATAGACCCGAGCCACGATTACTCCTTCGCCTCCGGACTCCGCTCGGTACTCCGTCACGATCCGGATGTGATTTTGGTGGGAGAAATCCGCGACCTGGAAACAGCGCAGACAGCCGTGAATGCGGCTCTCACAGGGCACTTGGTGCTCTCCACCCTCCACACGAACTCCGCCATCGAAACGATCCCACGTCTTCTGTCCATGGGAGTGAGCCCCTACACCCTGGCTCCGGCACTTCGTGGAGTACTGGCTCAGCGCTTGGTACGTACACTCACGGATGACTGCAGAAAAGAAGGAGCCGCCTGTGATCCGTCCGATCACAAGAGCTACGGCGGCCAAATGTCCATCGCCGAATTCCTAGAAGTCACACCGGAAATCCAAGAGTCCATCCTCACCTTCGAACAAGCCCCCGCCATCGAACAAAAAGCCCGCAAGAAAGGCTTCGCGACCATGAAAGAATGGGGAGAGTTGGCGGTGAAGCATAAGCTCACTACAAAGGAGGAAGTGGAGCGTGTGTTAGGGTAAGGGCTGGGGTTAGGATTGGGAATTGGTGCTCTTATTTTTAGTGTGAAATTGATTTTTGCTCCATTCAAACCTCTACACCACGGGGGAGGGGGACTTTTATGTTTTTTGTTTCCTGCAGCCTTGGTCAATCGAGAAACTTCCACTCATCAAAGGTCGGAGGAAGCTCCTCAACAACCCAAAACCACCCTCTTTCGTCTGCGGACTACGGAGGGCAGGCGGCCACCTTCCCCCTCCTCCCAATACCAATAAAGACAGAGAGCGGGCCTGTCCACCGTAGCCTTCTAGTGGCCTAGAAGAATGAAGGGCGAAGGTGGATAGCCAAAAGAAAGTACCGACCTTTGGTGGCTGCAGATGAGGTTCTCGTGAAACAACCGCAGCCAGGTATGGCTGCTCTCAGGGAGGAAATAATTGCAAAGAAATGCGGGCGGAACGCCCGCTCTGATGTATGAAATTATTGAATGTGCACCGCCGGAGCGGATACACCTGCGGTGTATGGAAATAGAAAATTAATTTTTTTTAATGTACAAAATGTCATGCGCGAAATAAAACACTACGACTCTAAGTGAACACTTCATTTTATGAGATAAAATCAAGAGTGTTATCCTTGCGCTTCCTCACTCTTTTTCCGTAGCATGTACTCCATCGATGTCGATGGTGTTTGCAGCCCTCCCCACACCTTATGCTTCTTTCTAGACGACGTCGCCGAGGTATGTACGCCCTGGCCCCGGAGCGTGAATCCCGCCGCCCGCTACGAAAAATTATCACGGCTCTTATAGGTCTTGTCGTTCTGTACTACGCAGGATCCTGGACACTCGGCGTGCTCGGGTTTGGCAATTCCTTGCAAAAAGAAACTGCTCTACTGCAAATGGAAGGCGGAGGAACTGTGAGAGTCTCTATAGAAGGAGGGGAATGGCAAAGTGCCAGTAACGGCATGAAGCTCTACGCCGATGACAAGATCAACACATCATCCGCCGCACACGCAGCAGTACAACTCTTCGATGGAAGCATCGTGCGCTTGAATGAAGGAACCGATATCAGCTTGGTGGATCACGGATCTTCCAAAGACTCTTCCGTAGTTCGCTTGTCCCTGGCCAACGGAAGTGTGTGGCTGAAGACTCCTAAGGCCGGCACAGGAACAGTACTCCGCGAAGTCATCACATCCGCCGCCACATTTCAGATTCCTTCGGGAACCGAAGCCATCATCGGCACCCATGATCTGGCTGTGTTTGCAGCAGACGGAAACGGCATCCAGGTGCTCGTGAAAGGATACGATTCTGTAACCATAGGCGAAGGACAAGAATGGGAACTGCCCAAAGCCAACGTAGGAGATGACCTGTACGAGTACCGCACGGCACTCACGTCCGCAAAACTGCAGAGTTCTTTCCTCACTGAAAGCCGCTCACTCTTTGGACAAGGGATAGCGCAGGCTCCCGGTTCCAATGATCTCTCCGTCACCAAACCTGCAGAAGGAGCGATTGTGAGTACCAACCTCGTGGAAGTTACCGGCACGGTGGGAAGCAATGTCTCCAAAGTGACGATCAATAATCAAGAAGCCACCATCACTCTGGCACGGACGTTTAGCTCCAAAGTGTCTCTGTCTGAGTCCACGGGAGATATCACCTTGGTCGTCCGCGCACTCGATAGCAAAGGCGGCACGCTCCAGGAAGTGCAGCGCATCGTGAAGAGGGGATCGAATATTACTCTGGATATGCCGACGATCGATTCTCCTGCCAAGCAAGGCGAGGTGTACCGCACTTCCAGTAACGAAATTATTCTTCGTGGTACGGCCCCTAAGGGAGCCATCGGCATCATGGTGAATGATTACACTCTGCGTCTATTTGACCCCGCCAAGGGAACATGGAGTTACCTGGCCACTCCCGAGGCCCAGAACCTGAAGCCCGGGACCAACGTGTATAACGTGTACGCCCTCTACCCTGATGGCGCTGGCAGCGTGCGCAAGAGCGAGCCTACGACGCTCACAATTATCCAAGGCGAAGGAGGGGAGGGGACAGTCTCCAGCGGCGATGCTTCGAGTTCCTCCAAGACGTCCGTGAACCCCGCCACACTTCCCACTAATGCACCGCTTGCTGCAGGGACCGTAAAGATCACCGCACCGGAAGCAGGCACAAGTTACGTCGCCTCCGGCACAGGGTTCCTGCTGGAAGGAACAACCTCAGCGCAAACAGCAACGGTCTGGGTGAATGATTACCAATTGCAACTCTACAAGCCTGGAAACACTTCGTGGAATTACATCGCAAGTACAGAGCTTTCCAACCTGAAGCCCGGGAGAAATGTGTACCGAGTGGTAGCCCGCAATAAAGATGGGCAGATACTGGATACTGTGGAATACGTAGTGACCTACTCGGAATAAATTTTTCTCTTTACTGTCATGCTCTCTTCTTTCAAAGAAGCAGCAAATCACTGCGTAGATGCAGCCTTCATCGCCGAAGCCACGCCACGTTTTGAATCATTGGCAGCTATTGCCGCGCACATGCGAGTGGCAATCGACGTGTTCGATGCCAGAGCACATGTGCATAGCATCTTGCGAGAAGATGCGTTTCACCAGGAACGAACTCCAGTATCACCGGAGGACAATCTGGCTTATCTTAAAGATAATTTTCTGAGAGTTGTGAACGAACTTTCCGCAAAATTGGACCTACTAGATGCAGCTGAGCCTGCCGCAAAAGTGCTTTCTTTTCCTGATGGACATGCGAAGGCCCCTCAAGCACACGCTGCTTAATCCATCACAATTTTTTCGATTCAATCCCCACACTCTCCAAAGCATCTTCCAGTGAAGAGGGGAGAGGAGCGCTCACTGTGTGTTTTTTCTTATCCTCAGGAGAGGTAAACGTCAGCTTCCATGCGTGTAGGCATAAATCTGAAATGTCATATGCTTTGCTGAGTTTTTCTGCGGCAGAAGAAGAATAAGAAGTGTCTCCCAAAATAGCATGATGAATGGACTGCAAATGCACGCGGATCTGATGCGTGCGACCTGTGTGAAGCTCACAAGAAAGGAGTGATACGTCTTTGGTAGATGCGAGCACCTTGTACGTGGTCTGCGCATCACGGCGGCCGCTGTAGCCTTGGATAGATCTGCGTGTACGGTCTACAGAGCTTCGCGCGATAGGTGCATCGATAAGCGCTTCCGAGTGTTGTGGAACACCTGCCACGAGAGCCAAGTAAAACTTCTGCACGGTACGCGTGGCGAATTGTTCCTGCAGCTTGATGTGCGCCTCTGCATTTTTTGCGATGAGTAAGCATCCTGTCGTATCTTTATCTAACCTGTGCACCAGGACGGATGATGCTAAAAATGGCAGTTTCTTTTTCTTGAACACATGTGCCACTCCGTGCAGCAATGTTTTTTCTTCGGGAGACATCCCCGCACCCGGGTGCACGGCAATACCACGAGGTTTGTTGATGACCATGCACACATCATCTTCATACAAAATTTCCAGCTTCATATCCACTGGGATAAATTTTCCGTCGTCTGTTTCTTCCACTTCTTCCAAGTGCACTTTGTCTCCTTCCTCCACCCGGAAAGATACTTTTTTGATGATCTTCTTATTCACTTTCACGAGTCCGGATTCTATAGCCTTCTGCGCCCGGGACCTGCTGAGGGTTCGGCCTTCGGCGGCCAAAAATGCATCAAGCCGGTCGCGGGAGGGGACGAGCCAGGAAGACATGTAGGTAGTATGCCAGAAAGAGTAATTTTCTCCAGCAGAAGCCCAAATGAAAGAATTTTAGAGTACTTTTTGCTTGTCAATTTATCTATACATATTTACGCTGCCCGAGCCTTTTGCTTCTTACCATGTAGGGCAAATCTTAGGATATGCGGACTGGTTGCATATTAAGGTTTGCGTGATACGCACGGTGCAAATCACGAGAAGCGAGCCCGCTGCAAAAGCTCACATCGGCAGCGGCCGTTCCTGCTCTCACCTCCAAAGGAACGGGCCCCCACCACGAGAGTGGTGGGGGATTTTATGAAAGAAAAAATATCTTGCGTCTGTATCTCACAAACGTACACTTCGTGTCCTCCCCGTCTCCTCAAGCTTGCAGTTACTTCCCTCTGAACTCACGGAACAAACGCAAGCGGAGACCCGGGGGCATAACCCTCTGACACGAGTTGGCCCATATCTTTCACAGCCATCTTACTCAGAGGCGCCAACCTCCCACACCTGAGCATCGTACCGTGTGGGAACCCAAAACCCCCTCCGATGGCGGAGGGGGTTACTTTTAATATCAACGAACCCACGGCCTTGGAAGGCCGTGGGGATACTCACTCTTTAACAGTCACACAGATAACAATGAATGTCGCCAATCCCCAGAAAAATACCAGAGACGGGGACAAACGTCGTCGTAAAGGCTTCTGTACAGGAAACTGCTCATCTGGAACGGGAGGAGCTCGTAGCCAGGGTGGGGGAGTGGGTGGATCCCATCCCTCTAAGTGCAACCCTTGCTGAGCCAAGTCCCATTGCAGAAAGGAAGCACTGTTGGTGATCCGAGGATCATGCCAGCTGTACATCTGAGTGCCTCAAAGAACGGGTGAGTAGGGGAGGGAAGCCGGGGCGGCTTCGTAACTGAAAAAGATACTCTCTCTTTTCAAAAGACAAAATAAAGCTGCACCGAGCTTCCGAAAACTACAGCTGGCTCAGCAAAAAACACTGATGGTGCAATTCCGCGGTGATTCGATACAATGTCTCCAATGTCTTCTATGGAACTCCTCACCCGGGCTGTCACGCAGGTGACTCCCAAAAAACTCGCAGAAGAAAAACTGCAGAGTGGAAAGCCGATGCGTATCTACCTTGGGATTGATCCCACAGGAAGCAAACTGCACCTGGGTCACTCCGTGCAACTACGCAAGCTCCGCGCATTTCAGGATGCAGGACATCACGTGATTTTCCTCATTGGAAGTTTCACAGCTATGATCGGCGATCCTTCGGGGCGCGATACGCAACGCGAGCCGCTGACGAAAGAAGACGTGCTAAAGAATTTTCAAACGTACAAAGATCAAGCCAGCAAGATCCTGGATTTTTCCAAAATCGAAGTAGTCTACAACCACGAGTGGCTGGAGAAACTAAAGTTCGACGACATCATCAATATCGCCAGCAATTTCACTGTGCAGCAGATGATGGAGCGGGATATGTTCGAAAAGCGATGGAACGAGGGCAACCCCATCAGTGTGCATGAGTTTTTCTACCCACTGATGGTAGGGTACGATTCCGTGATGCTGGATGTGGACTGTGAACTGGGAGGAAACGATCAGTACTTCAACATGCTCGCAGGGCGCACGCTGCAAAAAGCATTTGGCAAGCGCGAGAAATTTGTACTCACGACCAAGCTCATAGAAGGCACAGACGGCCGCAAAATGAGCAAAACATACGATAACTGCGTGTGGCTGACAGATGAGCCCAATGACATGTACGGCAAGATTCTTTCCATCAAAGATGAATTAATCCTGACGTACTTCGAGTGCTGCACCGATGTGCCACAGAAAGAGATATCGCAGATGGAAAAAGAGATGAAGAAGGGGAGTAACCCCAAAGACCTGAAGATGCGCCTGGCACGCGAGATCGTGACTCAGCTACACAGTGCCGAAGCTGCAGAATCTGCGGAGAAAAATTTTCAGAATGTCTTTGCAGATAAAGGCGTGCCTGAGGACATTCAGGAAGTACACGCAGGGAAGGGGAGTCTGCTTTTGGAAATTATGGCCGAACACAAACTAGTGGCATCCAAGAGCGAAGGCCGCAGGCTCATCGAACAAGGCGGCGTGAAGATGAATGACAGAGTAGTGAAGTCGATGGAAGCAGAAGCAGAAGAAGGAATTCTGAAAGTAGGGAAACGAAAGTTTTTGAAAATAAAATTCTAACTAAAAAACGCCACCCCTGAGGATGGCGTTTTTAGAGTGTGTTTACTGACCATCTGGAACTACATCTACGTTCTCACCCACGTTTACATCTGGAACGACGTTTGTATCAGCGTCTCCACCCATTTGAGTGAATACGAAGAATCCCAGAAGAGCCAAGATGACAATAGCCACAATGGCCACAATCATGCTGGTGCTTGAATTGGAATCAGCCATAGAAAAGAGGGAAGGAAGTATACGTATAAGACGAACTGAGCGCAGGATTCTTACAGGCTTTAAAAAACGGCCCACCCTCGAGTGGAGTGGGCCTAGTTTTCTGACTACACAGCCTGGAGGACATCCAGCCTACTTTTGCAGATTTCCATCCTGCGCTGGAGTTCAACATCTGCCTTGACCTGCTCCTGAAGGCGGCGGGCTTCATCGGGAGGCAGCTTTCCCTGAAGGTAGGCAAAGATCGTTTCGTCAGAAACCATTGGCTGTTCCTTGGGGTACATGCGAGCCAGAGGCATTATTCTGAAAAATATTCATCGTACAAGTAATTCTTCATTAAAAGCCCACCCGGTCTCCGGGTGGGCAAAAACGTGAACCTGACTACTAGTCCAGGCGCCAACGGCGCAACTCTGCCAGTCTGAAGGCGAGTTCATCGTACCTCCAGACGGCAATTCTCACTTGGGTCATCTCCCACGGCACCAGCAGTCCTCGTAGGTACAAGATCAGCTGCGTGTCGCTGTAGAGCATGTCCGGATGGATCACAAAATCTCCTACGCGAGAGGAAAAGGCTCACTGAACGTAAATTAACATACTATTTTGTTTAACAAGTTTTTTAGGGTTATTTTAAAAGAGGGGGACCAGCCGCACAAACCAGTCCCCCTTGTTGCCACACAACAAGTGTGGCAACGGCCGAACACCGAGAACATCATTGGGTATGCCTGCCGAAGCAGGCTTCCATAGGCTCTCCTTTTTACAAGAGTAGGTGAGGCTAGAAGATTTTTTCAGACATTTCTTTTTTCTTCAACTATCTTCATCAGTCTCAAGAATATTTTGTTTAATCTTAGATTAAAAAAGGGGAGAGCAGCCACCAGCTGCTCTCCCCAATCATTGAGTTTTCACATGCTCAATGAACGTACTAGTGTGGAAGTGCCTACCGAAGCAGGCTCATACAACATCCTCCTTTCAAAAGTTGTGATATACAAATATTTCCATAAATGAATTATCTGTCAACTACATCGAAAAAGTAGGGCCGCCAAGGTTGAGGGCGACGGCCCTGTTAGAGCCAGTCAACGAGACTGACTCTCTTCCAAATTTTGGATCACCCCCTTTCACGAGTTAAAGCGAGGCATGAGGCCTACTCCTTTCCGTGAGAGTGAGGTGCTTCAAGTATGAGTGTATCCGTATCGATTTCAAGAGTGACATTTCAATCCGGATCCGTATCATGGCTTCTTCCCGTGAAATCTCTCATGCACGTCCTTCAATTGAGGATTCGTGACATGCGTATAAATCTGCGTGGTGCTCAGGTCTTTATGCCCAAGCATTTCCTGCACGCTACGCAAGTCCGCACCGTTTCGTAGGAGATCTGTAGCAAACGAGTGACGCAGCGTGTGTGGCGATGGATCAGACACAATTCCTGCGGCACGTGCGTATTTTTTCACGGCGTTATAGATGCTGATACGCGATAAACGGAATTCTTCACCCGGAGGCATGGCAGTAGATGCTTTTTGAATGTCACGAATAAACAGGGGATTGAGATTGTCCAATCTGCACTCGATGTAGGCCTTCAGAGCCTCTACGGCAGGATCTGACAAGAAAACTACACGTATCTTGCCGCGCTTTCCACGCACGCTGATCTCGCGTGTGTTGTAGTTCAGGTCTTTGCAATCCAAGGATCGCAACTCTGCAAGACGTAACCCCGTAGAGAAAAATAATTCAAGCATCGCTTTATCTCGCTTCCCTTCTTTGGTGTTCACATCAGGTGCATTCAGAAGACGCACAAGCTCCTCTGCCGTGAGCACCTTCACCTGACGCTGCTCTTCCTTGAAACGAGTGACCCTATCGGAGGGATACACGTCCAGCTCCTCTTCGCGCGTTAAATAGCGTAAAAATGCCCTTAGTACCGTAATGTGGTGATTTTTGGTCCGTATAGCCAATTCTCCGCCTTCTTTGGTCCTATACACGTGCAAATTGGACTTAAAGACACGTACCGAGCCCTTATTGATGTCCTTGGGGTGGGTAAGTCCCGAGAGCTCCTCGAAGAGAGCGAGTGAGCGGGTGTACGCCTCCAACGTGAGTGGAGATTTATTTTCTTCGGAACGAAGAAACATTAAATACCGATCAATCGCTTGTTGTAACGGTGTTTGCCTTGGAAGTGGCATGGGGGAGAGGGAGAAGAGAAAAAGTTTTCCACATTTCTTCCGCTTAACATATTTTCCTTCCTAGATTTCAGGGTTAACATAATACAGTTTATGTTAATATTCAAGATGACATATAAGCGATTTTCATGTGTTTTGACGTACTTTCTCCCGTCATCTACAAAAGATCATAAAAGCGTACGAACTACTTTCATGATTTGGAGCCCCTCTCTTCTCCGTGTCAGAGTACTCTTACATTTTTTGCTACTGACCCTTTTCCTGTGGTGTTATCATACTTTTTATTTACGGCTCACTTTCGTAGATAACGGGCGATAGGATTCATTAATCGCTCAATAAACCGTAGTACACAATTGCTAGAGCTTCACGGATGACGCTCTGCGTTTCAAAATCTCTGGTCGCATGCCGCTCTGCGGGATAGGTCCTGAGGTCCCATCCCTGTAAGGCTGCCAGAAACTGGATCCTTGCCATATGATACCGATCACTTATAGCCACAATACTCGAGCAGTCCGAAGTCAAGGGACGGGTGAAGCGAATATTCTCCTGGGTGTTCCTGGCAGAGGACTCCATCACGATGTCATCAGGAGAGACTCCGTTAGAAATGGCAAGTGTACGCATGACCTCTGCTTCACTTCTGAGCATCCCCTCTCCCTTGCCACCAGTAACAAATAGTCTTTTGATATTTCCAGTGTTGTACAAATTTACAGCAGTTTCCATGCGACGCTGGATGCCAGGTCCAGCCCCTGCCCCCACTCCCCTTCCCTCCTCGTCGCGTACCGCATGAACTGCAGCTCCAAACACTATGGCGCAATCTGCAGGAATGGACGCTGTGCCACGAAAAAGCACGAGAATCGCTAAAAGAACTCCTGCAAATCCCAGGGTCAGTAACCCTATGCACGTTGCCACCAAGATGGAGAATGTGCGGAGGAAGCTGAGAAGAGAAAAGTGGAACTTCATATCGTTTCACATTGTAGATGAGACGTGAGACTTGAGAAATGCGCATGTCACTCAAACGAACAAATACCTCGTCACTCAAGTCTCAGATCTCTAGTCTCAAGTCTCACTGAGGGGTAATCACAATATGCGACGCAATACTCGGCAAAGATCTACTCCACGGCGGCCACAGGGAGATTTCCACCTTTTCCACCTCTGTGAGGTTCTTGAGCACGCTCAGCGCTTCCTTCTTTGTTTTCCCAGCCACGGTATCGCGCACTTGCTTGGCGAACTTGGCTCCCGTGGGCGTGAGGGGATCCAAAATAAATTGACGCTGCGCTGAAAGATCCGCAGTGATCTTGATCCACGATAAATTATTGGAGAAATCGATGATGTAGACCCGGAGGCGATCGGGGCGGAGGGAGTCATCCAGAATGCGTTTTCCTTCCATCGTCTGCGCTTCAGTATCTTTACTGATGAGTTCCAGAACCTTTAGTGCATCAAACCCGTATACAGTGTAGATGATGGTTCCTGTGACAGGAACTGAGGGAACTGCTTTGCCGAGAGACTCGGTGGGGAGTACGAATCCACTGTAGGTTTTCTTGATGACATCCGTTTTATTGAGCATTTCCACGTACTTGTCCCCGGAGAGATTCAACCGATCTTTCATAGCCGTCACTTCCTCCTGCGCCGCAGCCAGGAGCTGATTTTTCAGGAGATCCGAGGCGATCTGCAGATCTTTCTGCAGAAGCACCCTGCGTGACGATGTACGTCCGCCCTGAGCCTTGGTGGTATTGACCGCATGCACAGACTTTTTGAGGTCCGCAGGGAGTCCCGGGATATCCCACTTCACTCCCGCCGGAAGATTGCCGCGGTCACCAATATCTTCGCCGTAGATGTCCTGTGGATCCGCCTCGGCACTGGCTGCCTCTTTGCTTTTGGCAGGAATAGTGACTGCTTCCTTCAGCTTGAAGATCATTCCGGCCTGATTCAGAAGCCTAGTTCCTTTGATGAGAGAAACTTCTTCCGTGGAATCGTTCACGATGCTCATGGTGGTCCGTGCGTTGGTACCCGTGAACTCTTTGCTGATCTGATCAAACTGAATGGTTTTGGTGAGCGTGACTGTGAGTGGAATCACCGGAAGTGTACGGACGTGCGAAGGAATCCCTGTGGCGCCGGACTGCACTAAAACAAGGTTTGTGGTACGGCTCACCACATCCTGACGCGGCCATACTTTTACTTCTGCGGAAGGAAGTAATCGAAAGAACACGAATGCAAATAGAAACACACTCATGCCGATGAGAATGCCAATGCGCAGCTTCGGCAGGGACAGAAGCCCCATACCTTGCAGCTTTGTTTTCCACTGTTCGCTGAGAGGATGAGGCGTGAAGGTCCGCAGCACTTCTGCGGATTCCGGGTGGCCCTTGAGCAGGCGACGAAGAGAAATGGCATGGGAATACGTTTTGATGCCCAGAGACTTTGCCGCCGCCAAGATCCCCGGGTGTTTGGTAGCAAGCTTCAAGCGGTACCGGAGCTTCGCGCACTCGTCTAAAAAAGTTTTTCGCTCTTCTTCATTTGCCAGGAAATTACAGTCTCCTCCGGAAAGCACCACGAGCACCTCGCCTTCAGCTTCTTTGATTCTCCGCGCGAACGCGGGCCAGAGTTCTTCCTCTTTGTGGAAGAGAACGGTGATCTGGGAAGAAGACATGAAAAAGAAATGAAAAAGACGCGTGCTGCAGGAAACTAGAAAATTATTGTTCCAGTACACGCAGCGCCGGCAAATCTTTGCCGGCAATGTACTCCAGCATGGCGCCGCCGCCGGTGCTGACAAAGGTGTACGCATCCAAGCTGTAGCCATAACGTACATGAAAATCGATAGTGTCGCCGCCACCAATGATGGAAATCGCCCCGTTTTTTGTAGCCTCTGCCACCGCCTCCGCAATGCGCTTGGTAGCGTGCGAGAAACGATTCAATTCGTACAAACCAAGTGGGCCGTTCCACACAATCATTCCGGCTTTTTGAATGACAGCCTTAAAACGTTCAATAGTCACTTTTCCCACATCAAAAATCGCCATATCTCCTTCGATATCTTCTACAGGCAGATCAATCTTCTGCGCAGAGTCCGTGGCTTCTGTTGCCAGCACCACATCGCGTGGAACATGGATATTTGCCTTATCGGCTTTCTCTGATTCCAGCATGTACTCGCGTGCTGTTTCCGTCTGCTCTTCTTCGTATTTCGACGTTCCTACATCAAACCCACGTGCAGCAATAAACGTATTGGCAATGCAGCCTCCGAGCAGAATATCATCGCCTTTGCTGAGGAATCGCTCGATGATGGGCACTTTCGTTTCCATCTTGGCACCGCTCACAATCAGCACCAGAGGCTTTTTGGGAGCGTCCAATACCTGCGAGAGATACTCGAGCTCTTTGCTGAGCTGCAACCCCGCAAAAGACGGTAGAAGCTCGGCCAGGGCCACCATGCTCGCGTGCTTGCGATGACAGTTGGTGAAGGCATCGTTCACGTACATGTCTCCTAGTTTCGCCAGGCTCGCTGCAAAATCCTTATCGTTCGCTTCTTCTCCGGCTTCATAGCGAAGATTCTCCATAAACACTATTTCTCCGGGCTTCAGAGCGCTTGCTGCCTCTTCAGCCTTGGGGCCGCTGCAGTCCTCGCAGAACTGCACAGGTTTTCCCAGGAATTTTTCGATGATGGGCACGAGCGGCTTCTGGCTGAATTCCGGAAGTCTCTTTCCCTTCGGGCGACCCTGGTGCGACAGCAGCACGACGGACGCTCCATGCGAGAGCAAGTGTTTCAGTGTGGGGATCACGGCCTCAATACGTTCCGTATCCATCACTTTTCCTTCTTCAATGGCGACATCAAACCCGGCACGCACAATGACGCGCTTGCCGCTGACGTCCGCTTCTTTGAGTGTGCGGTAGGTAGGCATAAGAGGAGTGTAGTGGGAAGTATGAGAATTTGAAATGTTGGAATACGTGGAATACTAGAATAATAGAGTACTGGAATACTGGGGGAATCAGGGGTCGGAGAATTAGGATTTTGGCCAATCCCAGTATTCTAGTACTCCAGTAATCCAGTACTCTTCTTCGCAATAGCTCTCTATACTTCTGCACATGTCCCCTCTGCTCTGGATTCCCCTGCTCGCTTTACTTGTAGCAACTATCCTGCATTTGATTGTGCAGAGAGCATTTCCAAAGCTCGGCCTGTTGGATTTCCCCCAAAGGTACGGCCTCACGCGCAATCCTCTCCCCTACCCTATTGGAATCGTTTCCGTAGTTACCTTTGTTGTATTTTATTTGATCTTACACGCCACCGATCCGCTGGTGCCGTTTTTATGCGCCGGAGTCCTGCTGCTAGGTCTTTTCACCTTCATCGATGATCGAAAGCCCTTGTCTCCTTGGCTCAGGCTCTTCATTCAATTTTTCGCAGCATTTTTAATCGTCGCCGGAGGAGCTCGGATTTATACCATCACCAATCCTTTGGAAGGAGTTATTGGCACTGCATTTTTGCCTTTGGATACCTGGGTCATCGGCCTTCCCGTATTCGGACTACTACCCGTGTGGAGCGTGATATTTTCAGTGCTGTGGCTCATTATGACCATCAACGCCCTCAATTGGTTCGATGGTATTTCCGGACAAGTGAGTACGCTCAGTGTCATCGCGTACGTCACCATAGGGTTTCTATCGCTGAGCGACAGAGTGAATCAGCCCTCACTGGCACTGCTTTCGTTTGTACTAGCAGGAATCGCGCTAGCATCACTGATCTTCACCTTCCCTGCGCCCAAAGGAATTTTGGGAGACACAGGCGCCATGTTCTTCGGGCTCATGATCGGAGTCCTCACTATCTACTCCGGAGGAAAAGTAGCCACCGCTTTTCTGGTGCTCGGCGTCCCACTCATTGATTTTGTGTTGGTTCTTGGACGCAGAGTATTCAAGGGAGTGTCCATCGCCAAAGGCAATGCGCAGGATGAACACCTGCACCACAGGCTCCTCAGCAAAGGCTGGTCTGAGAGGCAAGTGATCCTCCTCACCGCATGCATTGGCACCGCGTTTGGATTCACCGCTATTTTTCTCTCTACCTTTCAGAAATTCATCGCCGCTTTGCTGCTATTTCTCATTATGCTGGGGCTTTCCTGGTATTCGCGTGAGACTCGAGATCTGAGACTTGAGACATGAGACTAGAGACTTGAGTGAGTCCGTTTCTGCTTCAAATAAAAATTCCACCTGTTACTCAAGTCTCAGATCTTGAGTCTCAAGTCTTACAAGGTTCAAGTCTAAAACTCCACAAATAGCCAAAAACTCAAGTAGAACACCGTAACTAACTGCCTCACACTGCGTAGTAACTGGTGTATTCATTCTTTTCCCCACTGTTCACTATGAACAAAGCTAGATTCAGCGGCTCTATTGCTGCCGTTACCATGCTGTCCCTCTTCGCCCCTATGGCGATGGCAGCAACTGCAGATGATGCAGTCACCAAAGAGGAACTTCTTCCGGAGCTCACCGAAGAAGATATGCTCTTAGATATGCCAGCCGTAGATGGCCGCGGAGGAGGAGCAATGTCTTCCATCATGTACCCCTACCCTGGTCAGGGCGGAGTATCGGTAGATGCATCCATCACCAAGGAAGTCACTCCAGACTTCGTAGCACTGAACGCTTGGTGCACGGTAGACACCAGCGGTACACGTGAGCAGGTACGCGTGTCCTTGGACCAGCTCTACAACAAGATCAAGAATGCAGTCGGCACCAACGGTCGCGTCCGCAAGGCCGGTGGATACTCCATCATGCCGATGTATGACCAGGTCGGTAAGGAGACCGGTAGCTACAACGGAAACCTCAGCGTGTTCATCCGCTTTACCAACGTGAAGGCTACACAGGACGTGGCAACCCTCCTGGAAAACGAAGGCTGCAGCCCAAGCTGGGATGTGCGCCTCCTGGACACCCAGAGCTACGAGACAAATCTCATCGATGAACTTCTTGTCCGCCTCAATAAGCGTAAGACACTCTTCGAGAAGCTCCTCGGAAAGAAGCTCACTGATGTATCCGGTGCGTCCATGAACACCTGGGTAGACGGCTACACAAGCTACGACCCAGAGGCAAACACCGCCGATGCTCAGACAACGCTGTCTGTGACATTCGCAGTAAGTCCTACCAAGCTTCCTGCAGCTTCTTCCTCCTCCGCTCAGTCCCGTGCCGCTGCACGCAAGGCTGCTACGATGAAGGCTGTGACGCCAGCGAAATAATTAGGTTCTGTGATCAAAAACACCCCCGAACCCTGGGGGTGTTTTTTTAAATCCGAATATCGAAATCCGAAGGAAATTCGAAAGATGGAAAAAATTATTCAAATTATTTCATACCCCAGAGCGGGCGTTCCCGCCCGCGGTGTCTAAGGATAACGTAATAGGTGTCTTGGACCCCCTCCCTTAATGCCTCCCGCCGGGAGGGAGATGTTTTGTGTGTTGTTTGTTTTTTATTTCTTTTACTTCTTTCTCCCCTGCCATACTCTCCTTGTATGCCCTCCCTCACCCCCGATCTCTTCTACCACTTCATCGTCTACGTTCCGGAAACCCATGGTGACGCCATACGAAACGCACTGGCAGAGGCAGGTGCGGGGAAAATCGGGAATTACGATGCGTGCTCGTTCACACTCAAAGGAACCGGTCGATTCCGTCCGCTCAAAGGGTCTGATCCTGCCATAGGCCAGGAAGGAACGCTGGAGGAAGTGGAAGAAGAACGAATTGAAGTGATGCTTTCCGTGAAAGATGCGAGTCACCTAAAAAAGTTCGTGGAAGCCGTGCGGGCAGTGCATCCGTACGAAGAGCCGGTGATACAGATTTTACCGACGGTGGATTATCACTGAAGACTCGAGATGTGAGACCTGAGACTTGAGTATTATTTCTGGTCCCAAATTTTCCCTTTGCCGGAATTGATGACCACCACTTTTTTTCCAAGCAACTTCTGACCCAATGGAGTCTCGGCCCAATGCTTCATCCCACCCATAGCTATCTGACTCGTTTTTTCTGCCAGCACATGTGAGGGTGCATATGCCGTTGCAGTAGAATCATCTTGAAAATCCGTTCTGAACATGAGCCTGGTAGGCAGAAATTCTTTTTCTACCAGAAAACGTTCCTGGAAAAATTCATTCCTTCCGTGTAAATGCAGAGGCCTGTAGTACATTCCAAGGTAACCGTCGGAACCGAGCTGGTAAGCGTCAAAATTGGCCTTTAGTGTGGGATGTGATCTGCTGCTGATACCCAGTAAGTTTGTTTTCCAGCGTTTGGATAAGACTCCTGCGTACACTCCCGCCATCGCCTCTCCACTCCCAAAAGGCATCACATAGGAACAATTTTCATGCCTTCTACCGGCTTTGCCGCTTGCGCCAAGCTATAAGCAGCATTACCGGCAGAAATAATGGCGATTTTTTGTATATCCATTCTTACCGCACGACGAATCACCATATCGCTTTTTCTATCTTTCCAAGTCCCCGTCGGTTGCACGCTCTCATCTTTTATATCCACTCTGTCAAAACCCCATGTTTTCGCTTCTTCCCAGGGAATCAGAGGAGTCGGCGGTCGGGCAAGTGGAAAACGGTACATAGCAGAACAATATACTCTTTTCTGCCATGAAATTCCTCACGCAACCGCAAAAGACAACGCCCACGAATGCGTCGCCAAATGATACGCATGGGCCGTCATGAAGAGTCCCTCATGAAT
Organism: uncultured Candidatus Peribacteria bacterium; assembly: GCA_964628805.1. Taxonomy (GTDB): domain Bacteria; phylum Patescibacteriota; class Gracilibacteria; order Peribacterales; family Peribacteraceae; genus CAZVOK01. Next base: position 17,803 of record CAZVOK010000003.1, read on the forward strand.
CTCGGCGGCGTAGTGCAGAATGGCGCGGCGAAGAACGAAGTGTGTGGACATAGGGTCAGAGACTATTTTCCAGCAAAGCGGATAGGCTTGCTCAGGATGCTCTGAGGCTTGAGCTCAATGACTACAGTCTTTTCCCCTCGTGGAAGCATCTCCACTTCGGCTACTCCGTTTTTGAAGTCCAAAGCGGAGAGCACGGCGGGGCGGAAGTCTGCCGAGCCGAATGCTGTGCGTAGATAAATATCTTGAGCGAGTGACGGAGATGTCACGACACTGCCTTTATCATCCAAAAGCACGATGCGCACTTTCTGCCAGGTACGCTCTGTGAATTCCTGGGGTGCGTGGATCTCCATGGTTGTCACGGTTCCATTGCTGGCTGGAGGCACGTAACTGGAAGATGAAGAGGAGGACGAAGAAAACGGAGCGGCAGGAGGCGTGTACTCCAGCACGAATGCAGGAGCAGTAGACGATGCTGCGGCACTAGAGGAGCTGGCGCTCTGGATCTGCGCTCTATCCAGCACTGCTACGCGTGTCATATCGGAAGCGAGCTTCGCGAGCCTATTTTGCAAGCGGTCATTTTTTGTGAGTACTACTTTGCGTGGCCTGGAGGAAGATGATGCCGTCACTACTCGTGTGTCTACAGCGGAGTAATTGGCCTGCACGTAGAGCATCGGATTGATGCTGTACTTCAGTCCCTCCTCACGCTTGAGGCCTTTGTCGATGGCCTGACTGTACGTCATGCGTGCGTCTTTTGTATCACTCCACGTGAAAGGCCAGTACGGGTGACTGGGAGCATCTCCACGTTCCATCGCGAAGTGCAGATGGTAACCGCTGGCGTTGCCCGTTTTTCCCACGGTTCCGATAGCATCGCCTTTCTGTACGTACATCCCTTCGGTAGTCAGCTGAGAGCTCAAGTGTGCGTACACGGAGTACATGATGATGAGCTTGCTGGGATTCTCCGGATCCGGCGCCTTGTGCTTGATCATCACATACTGTCCAAATCCTCCCGCATCTTCCGATACCTTAGCTACAAGTCCATTCATGACCGCTACCACGGGTGTCCCCGATGGAGCAGCCATATCGATACCATGGTGGCTTCCGTGTCCTCCACCGTGTTCGTAGGTACCGTAGTAATCCACAGAGTAAATGCGGTTGGCAGCCACGTCTGACGAAGAACGTTTTTCAAACGGCACATACGCTGGAACCTTGATGAGCACATCCTCCGGCGCCTGTTGATACGTATGCTGTCGGAAATCCCCTCCGTACTTCTGAGCCCACTTCACGGGGTCTGGAATACGTGGAATAGGCGACACTGTTCCATCGTACGTCAGAAGACTATCATCCGTACCGGCAAGAATAGAGCTGAGGAATACGTGCACCCCATGCTGACCCACCAAGTTTCCACTCACAAAGGCGATGAGCGAAAAAGTTGCGATCCAGAAGGTCACCTTCTGAGACAAATAGTCCATCGCATGTTCAGGCTTCTTCGTATGAAGAGCCTTCTTGGAAAATCCCTTGGAATGTGTATTGAAAGATGTCATGTTTGTTTTACATTCCCATCATACCATTTTAGGTACTAGAAGTCAATGCTCCATTCTTGTCAAATATCAGCGGCTTCGCCTCAATACATGCAACGTAGTGGCGAGAATTTGGCTCATACACTTCATCGTTTGCCTGTGACCATTTTGCTCTCTGGGGAATTGGGAGCCGGAAAAACCACGTTTATTCAAGGTTTTGCGAGGGGCTTGGGTATCACTGATGTTCCAAGTAGTCCCACCTACGCCTTGGAACAGCGGTACAGCACCGAAAGATTTGGCGAATTCCTGCACATGGATCTGTATCGATTGAACCCAGAGCAAGCACGGGAACTGGTAGAACAAACACATGATCATGAAGGCATTCGCTGCATCGAATGGCCGGAAAAGCTGGAAGTGGATTTACCACAAGCATTCCCCCACTCTATTCATCTACACATACAAGAAGAAGGTACGGGCCGCCGCATCGAGGCTGTATTCGATGAACTGCCACTCCCCAGCGATGAGCAGATTCGTGCCTGGAGAAAAGATGTGATGCTTCCTGAGCACATTGTGAAGCACTGCGATGCTGTAGCAGGGATGTGCGTGGAATTGGCGGGAGAACTCATTAAACAAGGAGTATTTGTCCGCATGGATACAGTAAGAAAAGCAGGCCTTCTGCACGATCTCTTCCGTTTCATCGATTTCCGTCCCGGTGCCAGCCCCTCGGATTTTACAATCACAGATGAACAGAACAACACCTGGAACCACTGGAAAGAGCGATTCGCAGGCCAAAAACACGAAACAGCCATCGCATCATTTTTACGTAGTGAAGGATTCCCCGAGCTCGCCCGCATCATCGAACCACATGGGCTTGTAGTCCCCTCACCCGATAGATTCTTCACCGAGCAGAAGCTCCTGTACTACGCAGATAAACGGATTATCCAGAATAAAAAAGCCACGCTGGAAGAGCGCTTCGCAGATTTCCGCGAGCGGTATGCCGGAGGAAAAGTAACTCCGGAAGCGGAGTGGTGGTTTGAGGAAATTAAGATGGTGGAGAGAGAACTTTTTGGAGACTCAAGACTAGAGACTTGAGTAAAAGACTCAATGATAAGGGTCAATAAATTCAGAACCACTCATGTCTCAGGTCTCACATCTCAAGTCTTACGCCAGTACCTGCGACAACATCGGCTTCAATTCACCGTACACCGTTCCGCAAAAACGAAGCATAAGCTTTGCCTTGGCGTACAAAAGCGTTCCTGTGACCAGTACAATACAGACACCTCGGAAGAATAACTGCGTGTCTGGCAGATCATTCGCCTGAGGAAGAGCGGCTACAGCCAACAGAGCCAGGATGGCAAAGAAACAATCGCGTGTGAAAATCTTCCCAAGCGCCTTGCGATACGCCCCTTTGCGGAGTGTCAGACGCAAGTGAGCGGATGCCACCAGGAAATGCACCGGCACCAGAGCCAGAACAATCTGCACAGGCATGAGAGCGGAGATAGCTACAATCACCATCAAATAGCCTGCACGAATAGACGGGATATCGTGATGCACTTGTGAACTGCCGGTCAGTAAGCGATGCAAAAAATGCATTTCTAGATATTGTATAACATTCTTTACATTTTTGCAAGCATCAATAATCACTCTCCCCGTAGAGTCTTTCGAACCTTTTCCAGCCTTCTATTCACCTCTTCCTCAAATCCCCTCTCCGTCGGCTCATAAAACACTGTTGGCTGCATTCCGAGCGGGAAATAATTGGCCTGTACCACGCCCTGTGGATCGTCATGCGGGTACAGGTATCCATCACCATAACCCTGTTCTTTCATACCTTTCAAGGGTGCATTGCGCAGGTGATTGGGAACCTCCAACGATGAAGCGGAGGCAACGGCTGCTTTCGATGCTCCCATCGCACGTGTGACTGCATTGCTTTTAGGCGCTTGGCTCACGTACACACAGGCCTGCGCCAGGAAATATTCGCCTTCCGGCAGACCAACTAATTCAAACGCTTGCCACGCACTCACCACCACTTGCAGTGCACGCGGATCTGCGTTGCCGATGTCTTCCGAGGCAAAGATTGCCATCCTGCGGAAAATGAACCGCGGATCCTCGCCTCCCTGGAGCATTTTGTACATCCAGATGAGCGCTGCGTCCGGATCGCTCCCGCGCATGGTTTTGATGAACGCAGAGATTGTATCGTAGTGGTCCTCCCCTACCTTATCGTACCGCGTCCTGCGATGTGCCAACATGGCTTGTACGTCTTTCAGGGACGCCTTACTGCCTTTAGCCGTCACAACCAACTCCAATGCATTCAGCGCCGCACGCGCGTCTCCATTGCTCACCTGGGCGATGTGACGAAGTGCTTCGTCGTTCAGCGCTACCTTTCCTCCGTATCCTTCAGACGACGCCAGCGCTCGCTCCAGGATAGTCACCAAATTCTCTGGAGATAAAGGCTTCAGTAAATACACGTGTGACCTGGAAATAATCGCGGAATTCACATCAAAGTACGGATTTTGGGTCGTGGCACCGATCAAGATCACAACCCCACTCTCCACGTACGGCAGCAGTGCATCCTGCTGCGCTCTATTGAACCGATGGATTTCATCTACAAATAGAACCGTCCGCTGCTTCAGATTTTTCGCTGCACTCTCTGCTTCGCCACACACTTCTTTTAAATCCTTCACTCCGCTAGTTACTGCATTCAGCTGCACAAAAGCGGCACTCGTCGCTTCGGCGATGATCTTCGCGAGTGTTGTTTTTCCAGTGCCCGGAGGACCGGCCAAAATCACTGAAGACAGTTGATCTTGCTCTATGGACGCACGCAGCGCTTTTCCTTCTCCCACCACTTCTTCCTGCCCCACAAAATCCTCCAGTTTCTTTGGCCGAAGACGGTAGGCGAGAGGCTCCATGAAAATTGAAAATGGAGAATTACTTTTAAATGATGAAGCAAATTGTAGATGAAAACCTTACTACGCGCTTATTTTCGTAGATCTTGGATATCTTTTAGAATTTCCTGCGCATGTTCCTCCGGCTTTACAGACTCATACACTTTTTGAATAGTGCCTTGGTCATCGATCAAAAATGACACGCGCTTGGGGAAAAGGATTCCGTTGGCACCGTACGCATCGCGGATCTTGCTTTCTGGATCTATGAGCAATGAAAAAGGCAGCTGATACTTTTCGATGAACTTCTGATGGCTTTCGGCGCTATCGCCGCTCACTCCGAGGATCACTACAGAGTCTTTTAAATCTGCGTACACATTGCGCAGTCCGCAGGCTTCTGTAGTACAGCCGGGCGTGTCGTCTTCCGGGTAAAAGTACAGGAGCAGCCACTTGCCATCTGTGGCATCGAAAAGCGAATGACGGGCTCCACTCTGATCTTCCGTATCAAACGCCGGTGCCTTATCTCCTGCTTGTAAATGCATGAATCCAGTGTAAATCAGCGCCTTTTATATTCAATCAATTGCAGCGCTTTTACGAAGGCCTCCTCCCCTGTTTTGATGTCATCCAAGAGAGTCGCCTTTCTGGCTTCAGCATCGGATTCGCGGCGCATGATCTGCACCAGCGTAGAAAGCTTATCCCCTTTTCCCTGTGTAGAGATCTGCACCGGCGTGCCCACAGCTAGTGCTGCAAGCGCTCCGTGGTAGCGCGCGGAAAGGACGAATGTAGCGGAGGACACTTCATCAAGAAGAGCCCTGAGTGACGCTACAGAGCGCTGTACTACGTTTCCCGGCAGGGCACGGTACAAGTCTTGGCAGATCTTCTTTTCCCCGGGATCATCCGGTTGCATGGAAAGAATCACCGTTTCATCAAAAGTATGAGCAGCCAAGATGTCGCACGCGTCTTTCAGGAGCGATACAGGCGCATTTTTCCGCGGAATCACCATCAGCACATTCTTCTTCTGTTGATACGTGTGATGGCCGAGGAAAGAAGAAAACACAGGATCAAAACTCAGCACTGCCTTATTCCCCACCCACGGCGTGATGCGATCGAGCGACACAGAGTCTCGCACGGAAATGAACGAGGCACTCAGGACCGCAGACTTCGCGAGCCTCTCCCCAAGCTTTGTGCGAAACGGTCCAATCCCTTGGAAAGCCAATAGTACCGGCTTCCCAAAAAACCTGGCAGCCTTCACATGCACCCACCAGAGGAAGCAGGCGAAAGTGGATTCGATGTCTGTAAATAGCGATCCCCCACCAAAGACTACTGCATCAAAGTCCGGCAATTGGTTCAGGGTTCGTAGCCACTTAAGCGACACAAGCGACCGAAACCCTGTGGGCAGCCTGGGCAATTCATCCTCATGCTCCGGGCGCGACGACAAAACAGTCCAGTCGTACGCAGGATACTTTTTCAAAAAGTAGTCTTTGAGTGCTTCATCTCCGGTGTTCCCATCGCCGTAATTGCCTACGAGCAAAAGACGCATGCCTCCACTATAGGGCAAAGGTGTTACTCAGCAGAAGTCGATGTTGTGTCGCTACTAGCTTCTGCTGCAGGAGCATCGGATGCTGCTTCTACCGGGGCCTCTTCAGCTACTGGAGCGGCTACTGCTACGGCAAATTCATCGGCGTTCGTGAAGCGCTCACTCAGGCGAGCAGCCTTTCCTTGGCGTCCGCGGAGGAACGAGAGCTTGGCGCGGCGTACCTTGGCTACCTTCTTCACCTCGATTTTAGCAAGCTGAGGAGAGTAGAAAGGGAAGATCTTCTCTACACCAATGCCGGATGCAATACGGCGAACCGTAAAAGTGGCATCGGTAGCGGTGTGACCGCGGTGAATGCTGATGACCAGCCCCTCGAAGATCTGCACACGCTCTTTATCGCCTTCCTTAATGCGCTCATGCACACGCACCGTGTACCCGGGAGCAAGCTCCGGGTGGTTGGTTTTGTACTTTGTGGCCTCTGCGTGCAAAATCTTGGATGGCATTTGGGGGTGCGGAGAGAGTAATGGACGTCTGGGGGGTTGTAAAGGCTTTTGAGCCTCTTGGCTTGGAATACTGGATTACTAGAGTACTGGAATACTAGGAATAGACAAAATAAGCCCAAAGCCCCAATCCCCCTAATATTCTAGTAATCCAGTATTCTAGTACTCCCCGCTCATCTCCCCTGCGCCTCCTCTATCTGCTTCTGGATCCCATTCAACGCAATCACATGGCGCGGATCGTTCAAAATTTCCAGGATAAACCGGTCTTTGAGGCTCAATCGGTATAGGAAGTCTGCCTCGGCAAAAATGGAGTATTTCACATTCTTCAGGGTGGGCTCCTGGAGGAGCAGTGCCTCTAGGACCTCTTTTTTAATGGTTCCCACGATGAGCAAGTCCACCTTGCTCTCGGTCCCCATGAAGGTACCGGCAAGAACAATGAGCTGGATGCCCGGGAGGTTCTTGATACTGGCAATCACCGGGCTTTCGGTTTGGATCTCTTTGGAAAACATGCTTTTGAGTTCGGTGTAGAAAGGAAACTCCAGGTCTACGTGGTAGTACTTCTTCCGGTTTCTATGACGCGCTTTCACCAGGCCGATGCGACGGAGGTTCTCCAGTTCACGACGGATGGAGTTGATCTGCTCGCCGAGTAACCTGGTGAGCTCACGGATGAAGTACTCTTCCTGAGGGTGCAGGAGGAAGGTAGACAAAAGTTTCACCCGGGTCTGGGAGCTGAAGAGAGCCTTTAAAACACTAGAGGACATGTTCACAAACATTACTCATGATGTACTGGGTAGTGCAAGAAAATTGATCAACGTTATGACTCAACCTTTTGTTCGATACTTTTTGGCTTTGTGTCATGAAAAAATACTGTTTTAGACGATCTCTGATCTCGCATGTTGCACACAAATTCTACTCACGCTCCAGGGCCTTTTATGGTCTAGATAACTTTCCATTTGGGAGTACTGGAATACTGGATTACTAGAATACTGGGAAAAGTAAAATTTTTAGTCCTAAAGCCTTATTTATCCTATTATTCCAGTACTCTAGTATTCTAGTAATCCATCGTTTGGACCTAGATGAATGATTGTTCTTAAAGATAGATTGTGCTATAATTATCTGATGTCCAAACACCCACACCTTTTGCATCTACTAGCCACTTTTGGATTCTTCGGAGTCCTCATGGCGTGTGGAGTAGACGTGCTGGAGATTCAAGTAGCACATGCAGCCTCCGGAGGAATCTCACAGAACGTGATGTCTTTTGCCGCAGTGGGAGCATCCATGATCATCAGCATTCTGAACTTCCTTATGTGGGTGATTTTTGTGGCGCTGGATATAGTCCTCAACCCCGCTTTCATCTTCGACTATCAGGCAGGCCCGGGCCTGATGAACATGCTCCGCAATATCTGGGTACTCTCCCGCGATATGGTGAATGTGGGGTTTGCGTTCATGTTGATCATTGGAGCAGTAATGAGTGTCATTAAAGCTGATACGTCCCGCATAAAAGAATTGGCTCCTAAGTTTGTGATGGCAATTGTTCTCGTGAACTTCTCCTGGTTTATCCCACGGGTTCTTTTCGATGTATCTCAGGTTCTGACGTATACGGTCTATCAAGTTCCATCGCTCATAGGTTCCGGCGATTGTTCCATTCCTTTCAAGGAAGCAGGAGGAGCTATTGTAACAAAGAAATGTGCGGTGATGGTGGGAGCAATATTTCCTCCAAAGGCGGGGAAACAAGTGGATCACGTGGCTCTCGGTGCACCCTTTGGCTGGGAATGCCCTCTTCCTGGGCTCGTGTGTATAGAAACTGTCCCTTTCGATGACCCGCGTGCGGTAGGACAAGGAATGCATACGCAGATTTTAAACGGTCTTATTGTGAATCATGCACGCCTCCGTACGCTTGCTACTATCAGCGATCCTACGGGCGGAGGAGTAGACCCTTCTAAAACTGATGTGCGCGCTACGCTCATGTTCATTGTGAAGCTCGTGATGGTGCTCCTCATTCACATTGCACTCTTCTTCCCTCTCCTGGCACTCGTAGTGGCCCTGCTCCTCCGCATTCCCGTGCTGTGGCTAACAATGGCCTTCATGCCGTTTGTGGCGCTCACGTACGTGGTGGACATTCCCGGTACGGGAGACTTCAACATCAAAGAAAAAATTCAGAATAACTTCATCAAGGCAGTCTTTATGCCTGTGCTAGTCGCAGTGCCTTTGACTGTAGGATTTGTCCTGATCAATGCGGGAGCAAATACCGCAGCGCCTGCGGGCATCAATAAATTGGAAACGGCAATCCCCTTCTTTACCGGTATTACAGACTACTGGCAGCTCCTGTGGCTGCTTATATGTCTCTTTGTGCTCTATACCGGCACCTTCATGGTGCTGAAAGGCCAGAGCGTCATTGGCGGTATTACAGAGACTATTGAAGGCTTTGGGAAATCCATGGCTCAGTTGGCCATCAAGGCTCCGCTGGCGGTGCCGTTTATTCCAGCTCCGGGAGGAGGTGGTGCAAAGCAATCCGTACTGGAGATGGGCAAAAAGGCAGATCCTAGAAATCTTCTTGCAGGCATCAATGCGTCTGGAAGATTGGATGGAGGGAAACCAGAACAGTATAGCGATGTGAATGCAAAAGCCCTTCAGAAAGAGACTGTCACCAATGCAAAGGTGAACCTTGAAGTGAAGAATGTGTTCAATAACCCCACAGGTAATGCGGGCCAGGCCGGATTAAATGCACTCGTGACAGAATTGAAAAAGACCCGTGGTCTTAAAGGTGATGATGCCGACATTATTGAAGGCCTGATCAAAAAGAGAAAAGAAATTGGCGAAGCACTATCTGCCGCTGAAGAAAAAGCTCTCCGCGATGCACTAGAAGAAAAGAAACGTCGTAATGCTGCTCCCCCAGCTCCAGCACCTACGCCTACTCCACCCGCACCCACGCCTACACCTCCTCCCACTATCTAATACCCCATGACTGAAAGAAGTGAAACCATGGGGGCCGGGCGCGAAGCACGGGAAAGTGAGAGACAGCCGGAATCCCGGGAAGTTGCTGAAGCTCAGGCAGCGCTGAGGCGTATGTCTTTTGCAGCGGATATGCCGGCAGATCCTTTCCAAGCGGATGCACTGGCTAATATTCAGCGCCAGGCTACCGACAACATCAATGTACTGGCTGCACAGAAGATCTCCGGAATCACTGTAGATGATGCAATGGCTGCCCTGGACACACGTGCAGGTGATTCACTGAAAGACATCAAAAAACAGCTTCAATCGATTCTTCGGGACCTTCAGAGCCGCAGCAGCAAAGCAGAGGCAGCGGGGAAGAACTTTAGAGCCACCAGCTTCATGGTGGATGTGCAGCAGGCGAAGGCGAAAGTAGAAGACTGGAAAAACAGTGGAGTCATGACTGCGGAGCAGCTCTCTGTACTGGATAGCGTGTCCGCAGCACTAGATCGCTACGAAGCAGCATTTATGGAGACTCCTGTGTATAGGAGGGCGCCCGCAGCGAAATCGGAAGATATTAAGGCGCTGGACGCACAGAAGAACTTCATCGGCAAAGCCGCCGTCATTGGGGTAGGCGGGGTAGTAGGATCTATTCTTCTGTACATGGCACACAAAAATAAAGGCACTCCCCTCCCGGGAATCCTCTTTTTGGCGGCAGCGGGTGCTGCAGCCTATGGACCCAGCAAGCTTCTCGCCAAAGGCGGAGATAGGCTTGTGCAGGAAGTAGGTTTCCTGGCGGACCCAAAGCAAGACTATGCAGCACTCATCAAAAAGCGCGGCATTCAGGGTGAAGAATGGGCACGCGTAGTGGAAGACCTGCAGGGAAATACTACTGCAGTGAATAGATACATTTCTAAAAGAAAGAGTGGAAAGGCTACTGAAGAGGACAAAGCAGCGCTGTTAGATACTTTAGCTTCCGCGTCCCCTTCCCTAAGACCCGCCCTGGAAGACATGGCGCAAGATCCTAAAGACTTCGGTACGTTCCTCTCACTCGTACGGCAAGCCAGCAGCAGAGAAGCAAAGCAGTTTGTACTGGAATTCATTCGCAAAGGAGCGGGGAATCCGGGGAATTGGAATTTAGGGTGATGGGGATTGGGGGTTAGGGATTGGGATTTTAGTAAAATCCAACAGTTTAGAAATGTTATTACATACTAAAATTTACCTTAATTTTAGAATTTTCTTCGGATTTCGAGTTTCGGATTTTCTCTTAAGCTCCCTCTTTTTTCCTCAATTCCCTATTATACACCTCCAACACATCCTTCTCCTGCACCTCCACCGAACAATCGATCTTCATACCGCATTCGGAGCCTTCTTTGGCTTCTTTGATGTCTTTATCGACATGTTTCAAGGACACAATGCGCCCTGTGCCGATCTCCTGGCCGTCTCGCTGGAGGCGGAAGGTGACACGCTTGATGAGACCATCGGTAACCTTTCCTCCAATAATCTGCTCGCTGCGTTTGCGAAGGAATACGCCGCGCACTTCCAAGTGCCCCAGGATCTTCTCCTCTTCCACAGGCTCTACCAACCCCTTCAGAAGCGCCTGCACTTCATCGAGCAGTTCATACACGATGCTGTACTGACGCACTTTCACTCCTTCGCGCTCTGCGGTGCGGGCCACATCGGCGGAGACGCCTACGCTGAAGGCCAAGATGATTCCATCGCTGGCGCTGGCCATCATCACGTCGTTTTCAGACACATCTCCGATGGCTCCGTGGATCACTTTAGCGGTAACGTTATCGCTCTGGATAGTACTGAGCGCATGGCGGATGGCTTCCAGGGAACCCTGGGCATCGGTCTTGAGCACCACTTTCAGCTGCTTCAACTTTCCTTCGGACAGGCGCGAGACGAGATCGGAGAAGCTGCGCTTCTGCAAACTGCGTGCGTGCTCACTGACGGCCTCCAGAAGCTCGCGTGCGGCTTTCTCGGACGGCACTACCTGGAGCAGATCTCCCACTACCGGCACGCCATCCAAGCCGGATACACGTGCTGCCGCAGAAGGGCCTACAGCCTGCAGACGCTTACCGCTGGCATCGATCATCGCCTTCACTTTTCCAGTGGTTTCCCCGCACACGCAGATGTCCCCTACCTTGAGCGTTCCGGCATTCACGATCATCGTGGCCAAAGGACCCATGGAACTATCTAAGTGACTTTCGATGACAGTGGCCACAGCCGTGCGCTTAGGGTTTGCCTTGTAATCCTGCAGTTCTGCGATGAGCAGAATGTGATCCAAAATATCATTGATGCCGAGCTTCGTGACAGCGGAACACGGAATGAACGGCGTCTCGCCTCCCCATTCCTCCGGCTGCAAACCGTAGCCGGCAAGCTCACCTTTCACACGCTCCGGATCGGCGCGTTCTTTATCCATTTTGTTGATAGCTACGATGATGGGCACACCTGCCTCTTTGGCATGGTTCAGTGCTTCCAGTGTGGTCTCTTTCACGCCTTCTTCGGCAGACACGACCAAGATGACAATATCGGTAATCTGCGCACCGCGAGCGCGCATGGCGGTGAAGGCTTGATGACCGGGAGTATCCAAGAACGTGATTTTCTTTGGCTCTTTCTCGCCCTTGGGCGTGTGCTCCACCTGATACGCCCCGATGTGCTGCGTGATGCCTCCTGCTTCCTGCGAGACCACATTGGTCTGACGGATAGCATCCAAAATAGCGGTCTTTCCGTGGTCCACGTGACCCATTACTACCACGATAGGCGGGCGAGTGACGAGGTTCTCCGGATCGTCTTTCAGAAGCTCTTCCAAGTTACGCGACTGCAAGTCCTCCGCCTTGGCACTTCTCTCCTCGCGCTGCACCTGGATGCCGATTTCGCTAAGGACGATGGACGCTGTTTCAAAATCAATACTCTGCGTGATGGTGGCCATGATGCCGTTTTTCATGAGAGTGGCCACGAGCTGCGGCACCTGGATACCGGTTTTCTCAGCCAGCTCTTTCACGGAAATAGAATCCGGCAGAATGACGATGCCTTCTTTCTTTTTGATCTGCTGCTGATGGGAAGACTCCGCACTCTGGCGCTGCTGCTTCTGCAGAAGTCTTTCCTCGTGCAGCTTCTCATCACGCTCAGCCTTGGTAGGCTTTTTTGGGAGCTGCTGTTGCTGCTTGGCGATCTCCTGCTGGGAAACTCCTTCTAACGACAATTTTCGAAGCACATTCAAGGAATCCGGCGCCTTGGAATCGGCCTGCATGGCTGCACCCGTAGGAGCTGGTTCCGTGGCAGATGCTGCCGGTGCTTCTTTCTGAGCACTCGTCTGCTCGCCTTCTCCTCCTTCACCTTCAAACCCCAGCGCCACCATATCTACCGTAATCCCCTTCTTGTTCGCAATGAAACGCAGAATTCCCTTGGCGAGGCCATCCGGCACTTCGCGATCCGTAGGCTTCACGCCAAAGTTCACCTGCATCAGCTCGTGACGCAGTTCTTGTCCTGTCATACCCAATGCTTTTGCAACCTGAACCAGGCGCATACGTTACGAGGAAAGAAGGTGAACAGCACGAGTGTAACAGAGTTTCCTGGGCCTGGTAAGTGCTAAGTACCAAATTCTAAGTTCCAACGAAGGAATTTCTTATTTAAAAAAAGCTCCTACTTGGAACTTCGCACTTCGAACTTGGAACTTCACCCCTGCAGTCCTTCCACAATATCCGTCCCCTCGCCTTTCGTCTCCTCACTCAATCCCCCCACGATATCCGTCTGCTTCATCTGCACCATCGGCTCTGACTCTTCCACTGTCTTGTGCATCGCAGGCAATTGTTCCTGAACTGGTGCTGCGACCGTCCTAACCCCAATCCCCAACCCTAATCCCTCATCATCCTCTTTCTTCTGCCTCAGAATCCCCTGCTTCAGCTTCTCGATACACTGCAGCACCTGCAGCTGGAAGTTCTCGAACGCGCGGACGCGGAACCCTGCGGCACGCGCGTGGCCGCCGCCTCCAAAGGCCTCACCAGAGAGCTTACTGGCATCGATGGCCGCAGAGGAACGCATGCTTCCCTTGAGCCCCCCTTCCTCGAGCTCCGTGAAGAGCACGTGTACATCGGCCTCAGGGATGGTAGAAATCAGTTCATCCAAAATGCCGTGTGTTTCCTTGCTGGTAGCCCCCATTTCCTGCAGATCTTCTTTACTGACCGTGGACCACACGATCCCCGCTTTGCGATCTATCTGAATGCGGTTGAGCGCACGTCCCCAGATCTTCAAGGTAGAAAGCGGCTTCGTCTTATAAATATGCTGAATGATCTCCTGCTGACGCGCACCTTTTTCCAGGAGTTCTGCAGCTACTTCCAGGGACCGTGGTGTGGTATTTGGATTCTGGAAACTGCGAGTATCAGTAATGAGCCCCGTCAGAAGCAAGGTTGCCATATCGGCCGTGATGAACTGTCTCCACTCAGGATTGTGCAGGAACCACGCGTACAGAACTTCCGTGGCACTGGCGCAGGTAGGATCGATGAGCTGCAACTGACCGAAGCGAAGGTTGCTGATGTGGTGATCGATATTCAGCACTGGTACCTCTGAAAACAGATCGATGTTGTCAGTGTAAATGGATCCAAGCAGTGCCGTGTCAGCCGTATCTACAATCACAATGAGATCGTACTTCTTCTCCCCTTCTCCAAAGGCAATTTGTGTAGGGCGGATCTTCCCTTTGCGCGGGGTCACAATGATATTCACGCGGTGATCTTCTACGGTGTAACGAAGTTTATCGATCTCCACTCCTTCCTCCAGGTTTACGGTGATGATGAAATTCTCATTGGTCTCGATGCTCTGCTCGAACTTCTCGAACCCCGGGAGGAACGACAAAGAATCCGGTGGGGTATCCGGGCAGATGACGGTGACTTCTTTCCCGAGCGCCTGAAACATTTGGTAGCAAGCCAAAGCACTACTGAGACCATCCGGATCCACATTTGCGTGTGGGATCACCAGAATGCGCTGATATTTACTGATCGCATCCGTAGCCGCCGATAGTTCCTGAAGGGAGAGCATGTAATGTATAGTTGACTTACTATAGTAACATAATTATTACTTATTTGCAAGTACCCAGGAGGGGTCAAGAAAAGAGGGTACAATACCTACTTTTTAGGGGTTTTGGAAGAGGTGTCTCCCAAGAAGAATTCTGTATCTAAGAGCTTGTATGATTGACTTATTTTAATAATAGGTTAAAATTCACATTGGTTCTTTTCACCATCGGCTACAACAAAATAGGCCAGTGGTGGGGAGACGCAGTGTTTCGAATCCGTGTCACCGTTTCAAGGAGTGAGTCATGACCAGCCCGTACACCGTCCGCCCCGAGCTGTGGGCCGAGACCCCGATCATCCGGGGGATCAACCCGCTCACGGGGCTGATCGAGGGGGACGACTCCGGCTACCGGAACGTCCAGACCCTCGGGGAGAACTCCTCCCCGCTCGTCATCCCGAACGTCCTGATCCGCGCGAGCTACGACGGGGAGGACGAGTTCGGCATCCTGGACCCGGCGATCGCCCTCGCGGGCGGACTCCCGGACGGCAAGTTCGTCGTCCGCGAGCAGGTGGCCCGGGAGCTGGAGAAGGCCGACGAGAACCTGCACCAGATCACGGGCGGCGAATACCGCCTGTGCGCACTAGACGGGTTCCGGAGCTGGAAGCGCCAAGCGGCAGGATTCACCCGCATGCTCGGCATCCAGATGAACCGGATGGGCCTGACGGCCGACAACGTGGACGACCGGGTGGTGGACTTCCTGCGGGCCGGCAACGCGGCCGACGGGACGTTTGCCTGGGTGAACGCCAACACGAGCGCCCGCAGCTACCTGCTGCTGGCGCAGGAACTGGAGACCGACTCCACGTTCATGGACCAGATCCGCGAGTTCGCTAGCACCCTCACCAGCATGACCCTGCCGGACGCCATCCAGGAGACGCTCTACACCTACATCACGGTGTCGGCGAACTCTGGCATCGGCCGGGCGGCCAACCGCGGGGTGCCCCTCGTCTTCGAGGGCAACGCCCACGCCGGGGGTGGTGCGGTGGACGTGTTCCTGGTGAACAAGCACGGGATGCCCGTCAACATCGTCCCGTTCGACTATCCCGGCTGCGAGGCCGGGATGGACTGGATGGAGGACGACGCCAACTACCAGCAGTACCTCAAGCGCGTGCAGAGGACGAGCTGCTGGGGCGACACTTCATCCGGATGGGCTATACCCAGGAGACCTTCACCCCCAGCGAGTGGCGGAAGATCCGCGACGCCAACCGGCTCCGCTACCACCTCGCCATGGCCCGCGGCTGGACGTACTACAGCAGCGACCACGGCGGCGAGAACTGGCACCTTGAGCCCGGCAACAAAGGGTACGACCCCTGGACCGGGAACGTGGAGACCTGCGAGGTGCTGACGGCCGGCTCCATGCCGGACAGCGGCAACCCCGGCCATACCCTGCAGAAGCTCGGCCCCAAGGCCGTGGCGGTGTGGGGCGGGGCCAGTGGCCACCGGCAGGCCCAGGCCCAGTACGGCCTGGAGGTGTAGGCTATGAGTTGTAGCCAGTGAAAAGACCCTTGGGGGCCGGCCTTGTGCCGGTCCCCTTTTTGATTGTTAAAGAAACCAAATAGTTGACTTTATAACTAATTTATTTAAATATGATACTTAGTTCTTTTCACAGCAACGGCTGATGGAAAGAAAAACACAATCTACAACAACCCTCGGAGTACAAGAGATGACCGGCGTTTACATCTTCATGGCCAGCCTGTGCCCGGAGCGCGTAGCCGTGGAGGGGGGCGCCTTCCGGCTAACGCTAAAAAACCTGCCGCCCGAAGGCAATGCGTTGAAGGAACTGGGCCACCTCCTGACGCACCTCCCCAGAGGATCGCTCCTCATGGAGCTCTTCGGAGGAACGAACCCAGAAGTAATTCCAGACTCCGCCGCAGCCATCATCTGCACCGGCGAGCAAGAGAAGAACTGGCAGGAAGCCTTCCAAACACCTCTTCGGCACCTGCGGAAAAAGTTCAACCGTCCGGAAATCGAACTCGTGATCACAGACGGTCACTCTTCACTGGAGCCCCTCACGCAGGAATCGCATGACCGGCTGGTACAACTGATGGCAGACCTCGCCTGCGGAGTCTGCAAGTGGAACGGTAAGGAAGTCGAACTCACAAGCAACCTCGCCAGCCTCAAAATGAAGGGCAGCATCTTCGAGTTTACGCACGTCATCCGTTACACACAGGAAGCCTTCCTGCAAATGATCTACAGTATTGTAGAGTGGCACTACACCCGCATCGGATGCGAAATCCATGTAGAAGAAGTGCTACTACAAGGCCAGTATGCGCCGCTCGCTCGGGCGGCGTAAGGAAACCATCAGCCACACAGAAAAGACCCTCAGCTCTACCCTCACCGGTGGGGCTATTTTGCTTTATTAAAAAATCCTCGTCTTCTTCGAATTCCTCGTCTTCTATTTATTACGCCACCGTCCCCATATTCGCCCGTCCCAGTTCTTTAATCAGCTTCTTCTCCAGTCCACTCTCCCTCAAAATTTCTTCGGGCGTCGTAAGCAGTGCCGGGTCGCGGTCCTGCTGGGAGTAGAGCACGGTGTACATCTCTGGCAGCAGCGGACTCATGGCCTCGGAGAGGGTGATGTTTTTAGAAAGCTCGATGTAGGAATCGTAGCTGGTATTCACTTTTTCCAGGACCATGTCGATGCCTGTGGCAGGGACGAGTGTCTCCTGCCTGGTAGCAAAGTACGCCAGCACCATGCCGTCTCCGCCGAGTTCTTTGGTCTGCAGAGGAATAAGTGCCTCGGACTCTTTCTTTTCGCCTGCTTCTTCCAAGATCTTCATCCACGCAGCTTTCATCATCGTAAGATCGTGCACTTGGCAGAATCCGCCCAAGCACTTCATGCCATAGTAGAGCGACACTACCAAGTAGCAGAGCGCCATGGCAGGGAACATTTTCTTTTGATCCAATGCCTCGCGCACGCCCTGTGGCGTGAAAGGCACCACGATGCTTCCATCCTCAGAGCGAAGCTCACCATCTTTCAGGGACAATCGCACGCGGTGCAGCTTGGCATCAATTCCCCAGAATAGGTGCGTTCCCCAATTATTTTCCAATGAAAACGCTCCCGGCAGTCCATTGAAGTGCCGCAGGATTAATGTCTGATACGTTGGATCGAAAAGCGCTTTGTGTATGAGAGTATCTCCATCCAAGTGATGACGACGAAGTGTTTCGGCCACAATAGTTTCAATCTCCAGGTAGATGAGATCCGGAATCACATGTGCCATGGTGGAAGCCGCTCCGTCTGCCTGTGTGTGATGAAAAAGCTTCGGCCACAGGCGGTAGTTCACCTCTGTAATTTGTGACGACAGATCCGGTGCCTGCAGCTCGGTATCACCGGCAAAGAAGGTTTCCAACACTTGTGTTACATCATCGGCTTTCTTTTTCAAAATCTCGCCGTCGCTCGCCTTCTTCTGGAGCGATGCCTCTACGCGATCCAAATCGTTCCTGTTATACGGCTCCATGCCATACACTGTTCCCATTTTCAGCTTATCCGGCAGCACCGGCATCTTCATCATATTTCCCGATCCATTGATGCCACCGTGGAACAGGATGCCGCGCGGGAACCCAGACGCATTATTCACAGACACACTCGCGAAAGAGAAGACTACCAGGTAGTGAATGTCCGGGTCTTTGCTTTCGATGTACGGGATCGCAGAGATCAAGTTGGCGTTCACCCAGAACGGATGATCGATGAATGAGTGATGATCCGCAGTAGATACCAAAGGAAGTTTGCGGAGCTGCTTTGCCATCTTTTGTGCAACATCGGCACCCAATCTTTTTTCGATGAGATCTGCCGCAACCACGATCAATTCTTCTTTGCGCTCATCAATCCCCGGAAGCGGATTTACATCCATGAAATCCTTAGAATACCGGTAGAGCGTCTTGTCCCCGTTTTTCTGCATAATCTCGCCCAGGATGGGACGTCTGTCCCAAATAGCCTGCTTTAATTTGGAGACCTTATCAGCAATATCTCCCGGAGGAGGGTCGCTATGGTCTGTTTTTTCCGATGTTGTGCTTTCGTCGCTCACTGAAGGTGTAACTGTCATAAGTTCGAACGAAGTATAACACGGGATTTTGTGCATTTGATGCTTGCCTCAGCAGGAAAGGAATGTTCCCCATCCTATATGCGCTCACACCGCCAAAATGAGCTTTTCCAAATGATATTGACACTATGTCATGGTAGTTTTGAAGATTTCTTAGACCAAAAGACCTAAAAGCTTCTGAAATGAAGTATAACTATAAAATATTACTGTTAAATTTACAATATGCTAGAAATTCGTACACTATAGGCAGCCTGGTCGACGGACCAGCGGCTCACCCAAGGGCGAGCGGCCACCGTCACAGGTGTCTGCTCATTCACTCAGGAGGCGTCAGATGTACTCTCAGTTCATCGCCCAATGGGGCGATCCGGAAAAGTGGTCCTCGTTCCAGAACGACCCGATCTACTCCCTGTGGGTGATCGGTCAGGCCGGGATCCCGGCCCAGTATCAAACCTTCGGAGACGCCGGCCACTGAGCAGCTAACCCCAGTCCAACCGGTACCCCAACGGACTGGGGGTATTAAATGTGCATGCAAAAAAAATGCAGAAGCCTCAATGTTCCCTACAGCAACACAGTCGCCACACTCAGATAAATAATGATGCTCAGAATATCCTGAATAATCGTCGCAATCGGCCCGCTCCCATTCGCCGGGTCCATTTTCAGTGCACTAAAAAACTGCGGGATAATAAGCCCTGTAAACACAGATGAAACGATGGCAGCAAAAAGCGATACGCCTAGCACCGCACTCACTTGTAGATGTCCGTAGAAGATCATCGAAGCACCAAACAGCAGAAAAGCGAAACAGATGCCAATGCAGGTAATAATAATCAGCTGACGCATGAAGTACTTCAGAAACGGAATCTGATGATTGATCGCTAAATCGCGAATCATGAAGGCTCCCATTTGTGCACCTATAGCTCCGCTCATGTACACAATCAAAGGAATGAACGCGGCCAGCACGATGTGCTCTGCCAAAATGTCCTCAAATGCTCCCACGACCTTGGCGGCGCCAATGCCTCCCAGGAGTCCTATGAAGAGCCAAGGAATACGGTGCTTGATGGACTGCCAAAGGGTGAGCGTCAGCACGTTATCGAAGAGCGACTTGTGATGGTGCACGCCGGACATGCGGAGCAAGTCTTCGTGGGTTTCTTTGTAGAGAATCGTGAGAATGGTATCGCTGGGGATAATGCCCAAAAATACTCCTTCATGATCTACCACCGGGACAGACTTAATATTGTGCTTCAGCGCCAGGTACGCCACGCGCTCCTGATGCGTGGCGGGTTTCACAGTCACAAATTCTTTCTTACAGACCGATTTCACTTTTGTCGCGAGCGTGTGGCGATAGAGATCTTTGATCGAAAGTACTCCAACAAGCTTTTTCTCTTCATCCAGCACGTAAATGTAGTTGATCGTCTCATGCGCCGTCATAGATGCATGAAGTTCCTTCTGCACCTCGCCCAAGGTCTGATCCGGCCTCGCAAAAGGCACATTGGACATCATGTGATGTCCGGCGGAGTCGGCGGGCCAGGTGGAAAAGTCTTTTGTGTGCATGTTCTGCTTATTATAGCGGAAAATGAGGGTTTTTTGTACCCATTATTGTACCGGCCCGCCAGCCATAGCTCTGCCTTGATTCACTCAAAGTAAAACCAACGCCTGAGCTACTGTAAGTAACTTGCAGAGCGAAGGCTGGTCGGGACGACAGGACTCGAACCTGCGACCTCATGCCCCCCAGGCATGCGTTCTAGCCAACTGAACTACGTCCCGAGATAAATGACCGAAAGATAGTTGCTATTGGTGACAGTACTCGCCCACCGTAGCCAAAAGGCGAAGGCGGGAACTACGTCCCGAAATGAATAGAGCTGCGGGAGTATAGCAGCTGTAAATACTGAAGAAATACGAAAGCATGTCACCCTGAGGTGGCCCGCCATCAGAGACTATGCTTCGTGGCCCCGCTGGCTCATTTTGATTTGTACGACTATCAGTTCATTACTCTCTCACTGAGGGCGGGGCACCTCAGCATGACAAAAGAGTTGATTGTATAGCGGGCCCACGAAGGGCGGCATGAGGACCTTCAGTCATTATTTGCAGAGCGTCTATGCTTCGACGCGGCTCAGCATGACAAAATTCACCAAGGCGTCACAAACCCCGCTCTCTCCCCCAACTCCTCCTCAATCCTCAAAAGCTCATTGTACTTACACACACGGTCTGTACGACTGAGTGATCCTGTTTTGATCTGCCCCGCCTGAAGTCCCACCGCCAAGTGTGCGATGAAGGTATCTTCCGTCTCCCCACTGCGGTGACTCGCGATGGAATTCCAGCCGTTTTTCTGCGCGAGCTGAATGGTATCCACGGTCTCACTCACAGTACCAATCTGATTTACCTTGATGAGCACTGCGTTCGCAGCTTTTTTCTCCAAGGCTTCCTGCACACGCTTCACGTTCGTCACTAACAAATCATCTCCTACTAATTGCACATTATCGCCCAGCGCCTGGATCATCGCCTGGAAACCACTCCAGTCATCTTCACTGTGGCTGTCTTCAATGCTCACGAGCGGATACGTAGCGCAAAGCTCTGTGTAGTACTTCACCAAATCTTCCGAGCTGCGCCTCTGGCCATCTAAATCATACTGTCCATCGCTGTAGAATTCCGATGCAGCGGCATCAATACCAAGCTTCACGCGGCCGGTGTAACCCGCCACCTCAATGGCCTGCAGGAGTAGATCAAACGCTTCTTTACTGTCTTTGATGTGAGGAGCAAATCCCCCTTCGTCTCCCACAGCTGTGACGTACCCCGCCTTGGTCAGCAATTTTTTCAGCGCATGGAAAATTTCTGCACCGCTGCGAAGTGCCTCGGAGAATGACGTGAAGTCTGTGGGGATGATCATGCACTCTTGGAAGCTGAGCCCATTATCGGCGTGCTTGCCGCCGTTGATCACATTCATCATCGGAACCGGAAGTTTCACTTTCCCATCCACAGGTACTCCGTACTGACGTGCCAGTGACTGCCACAGAGCCACTTTCTCCGCTGCGGCACGAGCGCGGCATACAGCCATCGAAACCCCCAAGATTGCATTGGCTCCCAATGTCGCTTTGTTTGGCGTGCCATCCAGCTCCAAAAGCTTCGCATCGAGTGCTCGGTGATCTTCCACGGAAAAACCTTTCAAAGCTGAAGCAATAGTCGTATTCACATTGGACACAGCTTTCAGCACTGATGCACCTCCGTACACAGATTTGTCCCCATCTCTCAGCTCCAGTGCCTCATGCGTGCCCGTAGAAGCTCCGGATGGAACAGCCGCGCGGCCGAACGAACCGTCGTCTAAAGTGCAATCGACTTCGACCGTAGGGTTTCCGCGGGAGTCGAGAATTTGGCGGGCGTGGAGGGTGGAGATTTTTGGCATGAGCAATATCGGAAAGATTTGCTTCAAGGGTACATTTGAAGTTCGAAAAGTGGAAAAGTTATTTTATAAACCGCAGGTGCACCCCTCCGTGGGTGCACAGAGGATTGTTTCATACCGCAAAGCGGGTCTCTCACCCGCAGTAGCGTGCGATTGTTTTAGGTGTCTTGGACCCCCTCCCTCAATCCCTCCCCACGGGAGGGAGGTGTGTGTGTGATGTGTGTGATGTTTGTGTTTTATAATTTTCAATTCTTAATTCTCAGTTCAGCCCGCCTTCTGGTCTTCTGATGCACCGCCCCGCAATACCCCGCGATGAACAGAAGCACAAACACATTCATCACCGGTCCCGCCGAAGATAACACTGGAGGCTTAGGTGTGGATACAGACGACTGCGACGCCTGGCTCTTTTGATGATCATCCTTCAGGCGATCCTCCCAAGTCTGCCCCGGAAGCAAGACGCTCGACTGTGTGTTGCCAGCAATAAGCGAAGAAGAAGACGAAGACGACTCCCCTGTTCTGCCGATCAGTTTCCAGAAGTCCCCCTGCCAGACGTTTGCTGTCAGCACTGGAGTTACATTTGGGAAAAACACTTCACTGGTAGCTGCCCAGCCTACAAACAGAAGCAATAGGACTCCAATGAGCGATAGGCGTGTGGTCCACCTTCGTAGTACATGGACGCAGAACCAGGCGAGGAGACCAAAGCCGATGACAATCACCGATAAGAAGGATCCCCAGGTAAGAATCTTAGAAAGAGACGCAGCCGCAGGAATGTACAAAGTAACCAGCTGCGCGATGAGCCAGATGAGCAACACAACTGCAGGCAGCAAGTGCAGAATGCGGAATTCGTAGTCTGCGCGGTTCTGCTTCAGCACAGGGTACAAGGAAAGCGCGTACGCCAACGCCAAGCCCATCAAAATCACAAAAGGCAGGAAGCCTTCAGGAAGAGCGGGCAGTGTAGAAGCCAGCACTCCTGTGATCATGGTGACCACGCACAGAAGGATGATCAAGAGCGTTTCCGTGAGGTGCTTGAGTGGCATAGCGGAGCATTGTCCGGCAGCCTGAGGCGGGTGTCAACAATTCTGTACGATGTGATCCTAACGACGCTTCTTCGGCAAATACCTGTCCCTCGGATCATCCACTCTCTGCGTTGGCAGCACTTCGTAGTGCTTGGCATTGAAGAGCCTATACTGCAGGAATGCGTACACCACTACTGTAAGCAGCCAGAGTGCCCACAAAAAGCGCATGGCGAGGAACTGGATACCTTCCACACGGGACACTACCAGGACAAAGCCTATGAGGCTCATAGTGAACATGAAGGCCGGCCAGGAACGGCTGAGCTTTTTGGTGATAGGATTCTTGAGGCCCGTCCTCCAGTACCGCACCGCAAAAGAACCAAGCAGCAGGAGCGTGCAGATGATGAGCAGCGTCATCATCGAGGTAGTGGTGTACGAGGAAAAACCTGGATTGGGATGAAAAATGTACTTCAGCAAGGAGGATGCGTCGTTCATAAGAATGATGGAAGGATTAATGACGAGATTTAGCCTTGTGCAGGTGCCTGGAGGATTTCTTGGGCTTCGCTTTCTCGGTGGATTCTACAGGTTCCGCGGGCTTTGTCACAGGCTCTACGGCACTCACACTTGGCGTAAAGGCCGAGGAAGGCAGGTTCGAGAGAGGAATAGGCGCAGCTGCTACGGGAGCAACGGGAGCCTGCGTGTGCTCAAAGGAAATGATGGAAAGATTCTCCGCCTGCAGGGCGATCAGCTTTTCTAAAAGCCTCTCTGTATCGCGGTCCTTTATGGTTCGTGGCGGACGGAGCAGGAGGTACACAAAGAATCCCACCACCGGAAGCACAGCCACAAGGGCAATGCAGAAGAGCTGCATGAAAAAGGACCTGGAGCGCAGCGTGATGTCACGCGCTGTGAAAAACACGAGGAACACGGCAGAAGCCGCAATGCCTACGAGTATCCATTGGTACGTGAATAGCGTGGGGTCGGTGGAGAGGAGGGTAAGCCACTGGTTCATGAACGCTAGAGGTAAGGGTATCGTCTCCGCTGCACCACCACGTACACGATGGTACCAAGGAGTGTCAGAACCGCAAGCAGCTGACTGAAGCGGAGTTCGTAGGTTTCCAAGTCCAACCACGGACGTGCGAAAATATATGCTGTGGAAGAAATACCCAGGATCAGTTCATAGATGAAAAATCCTTTTTCGGTGAGTTTCATTTCGATGGCGGCGAAAACTCCAAGGCTAATAAACAGCACGACAAGAATGAAGAAATCCAGCTTAGTGGCAAACACCGGAATGCTGAAGTCCCCGCGGAAGGCCTCAAACACAAAGGTACCGATGGACGCGATGAGAATGCCCGAGAGTGTCTCCGCTCCCACGTGCTTGGACTTCTGACGAATGACCAGGAGCAGGAACGTGAGTGCAAAGTAAAAGATGGCGTAGTAGAGCTGCACAGGGTGGATTGGCACCGTGTAGCGCACGTTCATGGCGTCATATGTGACTCCCCAGAACATATCCGTCGGACTTCCGTACGCCGTTCCGGAGAAAAAGGACCCGAGCCAGTAGAACACGAGGCCCAGAGTAGTGGCCGGAACTAGAGCATCCAGCCAATGCAGAAAGATAGCTCTATGCCCCCGTGTGACAATGTAGAGCACAATACCGATGCCGATAGCAGCGCCCAGAAAGCTAAAGTTCCCATCCCACAACACAAAGGTGCGTAGCGGATCTTTCCAGTACACGCGGTACTCTGCAAACACTGCCAGTACTCTTCCTCCGAGGATAAACGCTACAACATACCACAAGCTCCGCTGCTGAAAATGCTGCAGGGATAGGTTCGCGCTCTGTGCCAGGCGCAGGAAAAACTCCGCAAACAGCCAAATCCCAATCAGTAAAAACGCCAGACGCGTCCACACATAGAAAGGCCCGATCTGGAATGCTTCGAACATCGGAGATGAGCGTAGCAAAATGAGCGTTGGTTTGAAATGTGAATGAGGAGATTAGGTGGTAGGTTATAGTTTGTAGGTTGTAGTTTTCATTGTTTCTACAACCTATCACCTACTCACTACAACCTAACCAATCGAAGGTTCCACCTTCCTCATCGTCACATCTTCCACAACAGCCGCCACAAATTCTTCCACGCTCACCGTCACCTGCTGCTTGGTTTTTACATTGCGCACGGTCACCGATCGATCTGCCGCTTCTTTATCGCCCATCACGAGGATGTATGGAATCTTCCATGTCTCCCCTTCGCGGATGCGCTTCCCCAGAGACTCCGTGTGATCCATGAACTTGGTACGGATGCCTTTTTCTTTCAGCATCGATTCGATCTCCTGCGCGTAGCCTTCGTGTGGCTCTGCTACAGGGACCAAAGCCGCCTGAGTGGGGGCAACCCACACAGGGAAGAGTCCCGCATGATGTTCGATGAAGATGCTCAGGAACCTCTCGATGGCGCCCATGATGGCGGCATGGATCATCACGATGCGTTCTTTCTCTCCGGCTTCATTGATGCAGAAGAGATCAAACCGCTCCGGCATGTTGATATCCAGCTGGATCGTAGCCACCTGCCACTCACGTCCAATGGCGTCTTGGGCAATGAAGTCTACCTTTGGACCATAGAACGCAGCTTCACCTGGCGCTTCCACGTAGTTCACGCCTTTCTCTTTGGCGATAGCGCGGATACCGTCCTCAGCTTCTTTCCAGAGCTCCGGCGTCCCCAGATAATTCTGGAAATTTGCAGGATCATGAAGCGACAGGCGCACTTTTAATTCGCCGAAACCTGCAGTCTTGTAAAACGTATCGATGATCTCCCAAATCTTCAAAAACTCCTCACGTACTTGGTTCTGGCGGCAGAACACATGCGCATCGTCCTGAGTGATCGATCGCACGCGTGACAAACCGTGCAATTCTCCCGACTGCTCATCGCGGTACACCATCGTAGTTTCGGCATAGCGCTGCGGCATATCGCGGTAGCTGCGACTCTGGCAGGCAAAAATTTGCGTGTGGTGCGGGCAGTTCATGGGTTTCATCGCAAATTCATGCTCCTCACGCGTCTGGATCTTGAAGAGATCATCTTTGAACTTCGCCCAGTGACCGGATGTTTCGTAGAGTTCCTTCTTCGTGATGTGCGGGATCGTCACGCGCTCATATCCCTTGGCCTGGCGCAGCTCCCACACGTAACCATCCAAAAGATTTCGAAGCAGTGTTCCGCGTGGCGTCCAGAGCGGTAAGCCCGGTCCAACAAGCTCACTGAAAGTGAAGAGATCCAATTCTTTTCCAAGCTTTCGGTGATCGCGACGGCGTGCCTCTTCCATCATCTTCAAATGTGCATCCAGTTCTTCTTTAGTAGCAAACGCAGCCAAGTATACACGCGTCAGCTGTGCCTTTGTTTCATCGCCACGCCAGTACGCTCCGGCGATAGTCATCACCTTGAAGCAGTCGCCCGGAATATCTTTCATATTCTCTACGTGTCCCCCACGGCACAAATCCACAAACGTATCCTCTCCCTTAGGGCCGATATTCGCGTAGTTCGTCACCGTCTTCACGTCCTCGTTCTTTTCCAAATCTTCAATCAATTCCACCTTAAACGGCTGTCCTCTCTCGGCCCAAAATTTCTTGGCTTCTTCAGTCGGCAGCTCATCTTTTCGAAATGTCTGTCCTTGATTGATGATCTTCCGAATCTCTTTTTCAATCGCCCCGAAATCTTTATCTGTAATCGGCTCCTCAAATTGAAAATCGTAATAACAACCGGTTTCGATAGGAGGACCAATAGTCAGCTTGGTCTTCGGCCAGAGCTTTGTGACAGCTTGAGCGAGCGCGTGAGCGAGAGAGTGCCTGAGGTTGTGGAGTTCTTCGGGGGAGAGGGTTGCCATATGAATGAAAGGGTAACAGAAAAAACGAGACAATAGAATGTTCGATTATTGGCTACAGCCATAATTTCCACCCTCAGAGCGGGTCTCACACCCGCGGTGTTCGTGATGATTTTTGTTTATGTTTGTAGAGCGTCCCCATCACCCGTATAGGGGCGTGGCCCCACGTGGCTTTTACGCCCTACCCCCCTCCCCTTGCGAGGAGAGGGGAATGTTTGTTTTGGGTGTGTTTTCTAAAATTTTATTGTTGGTCTCTCCTCCCCTTCCTCCTCGCAAGGGGGAAGGGGCCGGGGGTTGGGGGAACGCTGCGAGGTTGCTACATCTAAAACGACTGCGGGTGTGAGACCCGCTCTGGCTTATAAAATAATCGTAATAAATTTTCCAATTTTCACACCAACCCCAATTCCTGCTCCAACGCCCTCACCTCACGTAATAATTGCGGATCATTTTGAAGCTTATCCTCGATCTTCTCCACCGCATTCATCACGGTCGTGTGATCACGATTGCTGAAAAGTTCGCCAAGTCTCACGTAGCTGATGCGTAGATATTTTTTTCCGAGGTACATCACAATCTGACGAGGCAGAAGAATTTCTTTCACACGTGAGGCGCCGATCATGTCTTGCACGGATACGGAATAATATCGGCTCACGGACTCAAGTGTGTCCTGGAACGTGGGTGCACGTTTGGTGGGCATGTCGAAGCCTACTTTTTCCTCTTCCATGTGAGGGTCTTTATTCAGCTTTCGCATAATGTCCGCGATGCTCCGCACAGTCGGCATACGCTGCTCTAACTCGTACAAAGCAATCGCCTGCATGAGGATACCTTCCAGTTCACGCACGTTTCTGGTGGCATGCTCGGCGATGAACTGGAGCACGCTCATGTCCAAGAAAATCTCATACTCGGCGGCTTTTTCTACGAGGATCGCCAGGCGCGTTTCGTAATCCGGCGCAGATACATCGGCAATCATACCGCGCTCGAAACGGGAGATGAGACGATCTTCCAGCTGCAATTCCTGTGGCGGGCGATCTGCTGAGATGATCACCTGCTTCCGCTCTTCGTACAGCGCATTGAACGTGTGAAAGAATTCCTCCTGCGTGCGCTCTTTATTGGCCAAAAACTGCACATCATCAATGATGAGCACATCCACCAAGCGGTACCGGCGGCGAAACTGTTCCATCTTCTGATGCTGGATAGCCTCAATCACCTGGTTCGTGAAATCTTCGGTAGTGGTGTAGACCACGGTAGCCTTGGGCATTTGCTTGAGGATGGCGTTGCCGGTGCCCTGCAGCAGATGTGTTTTCCCGAGTCCTACATCGCCGTACAAAAAGAGCGGGTTGTACTTCCCTCCCGGCTGCGCGGCGATGGACTGGCACGCAGCCTGCGCCAAGCGATTATTGGAACCCACCACAAAGCTCTCCAGCGTGTAGCGCGGGTTCAAGATCTTGCTCACAATTCCTTCGGCCAACTTCACTTCCTGCTTGCCCGACACTTTCCTGCGTTTCGGTTCCGGGAAGTACTGCAGCAAATCCACAGACCGCTGCGGATTATCTTTGAGTCCTACATCTACTTTATAGACAATTTGCCGAATGCCGGGCTCGATGGCCTGAGCGATCTCCAGTGTCATAGTACGGTAGTGCTCCATGTGCCAGTTGAGGTACATGGGAAGCGGCAAACCGATGACCAGGTTCCCCTCTTCGTTTCCTAGGATCATGGTGTCTTTGAACCATGTGATGAACTGGCTTCGCTGAAGCTTGGGTTCCATCTCGCGCAGCATCTTCAACCACAGCTCCTTCAGAGAAGTATCGGCGATCGCCGTCGTTGAAGACACGGTCATCATAGGTCGAAAAAAGAAGAACTGCTCACTTCCAGAACACTCGCAGCACGTCGTTGTAAGTGATGAGAGCAATCAGAAGAAGCAGGGCCAGAAACCCAATAGCATTGGTCATCACCTCCAGCTTCCTATTCACCGGCTTTCCACGGATAAGTTCCAAGAACACAAAGAGCAAGCGTCCGCCGTCCAGAGCCGGAAGCGGCAAGATATTCAGCACTGCTAAGCTGAGGCTTAGGAGAGCCACGAGCCGTAGGTACATCATGAATCCTTCCTGCACAGAGGCATGGGTGAGCTGCGCAATACCCACCACTCCCGTGATGCCCTCCGGAATAGTGGCTTTGCTGATGAGCGATACAAAGAGAGTGGAGAGTCCGATGAACGTTTGATGAGTCATGATCACCGTTTCCCGCAGTGACAGCCAAATAGCAGTACCCAACGAACGTGACGGAGCACTCAAATCACGTGGGTACGCCTGCAGCCCCACTCCAGTTTTTCCATCCTGCACGGGCACGGTGATGGTCTGCTGTTCGGTGGCATCGGGGGTTGGCAAAAATGTGTAGCTCACCTGCTCTTTGCCCTGCTGCAGAGAGGAAACTTCCTGCGGCGTATACACATCTTTTCCATCCACCTGCAAGAGAAGACTCCGCGCAGGCACACCCGCGCTCAGCGCGGTTCCTCCGGGCATCACATCTTGAATAAGCACTCCGGGCGCCAAGTGAATCTCCCCTCTTTCCGAAGCCGCCTGCATGTCTTCGTACGACAGGTACGTAGGAATCCAACGACCCACGGAAAATCCGATGGTGAAGAGCAGAATGGCGAACAGGAAATTCATGAGCACTCCCGCAATGAGGATCATGATGCGCGCAAAGTAACTGGCGGCACCAAAGCTTCCCGGAGCCGTGCGCTCTTCATGTGTCTCCGCATTTTCTCCTTTCAAGCGCACAAATCCGCCGAATGGAATCCAGTTCAAAGAAAACTGCGTGCCCCCCTGACGGAAGAGAGTTTTGATTCGCGGCGGCAGCCCAAAGCCAAATTCTTCCACTGTCACCTTCGCCCAGCGGGCGACGGCAAAGTGTCCCAGCTCGTGAAGCATCACGAGCACCGTGAGAAGTACAAAAAAGGCGAGTGCGGAAATGAGAACAGTCATAAGGAGGCGATCCTAGCAAGGGAGTGGATAACTAAAAAGTTTTCCACAGAGTTATTACTTGCAGTCTTTTGGTTTTGGTCTCTTGCTGAAGAATGAATGCAGACTTGAGACTAGAGATTTGAGACTAGAGATTTGAGACTTGAGTAATGCATGAAATCTCAAGGCCAAGAAAAACAGAGCCACTCAAGTCTCAGGTCTCATATCTCAAGTCTCACCCACGCGCCACCACCAATCCCTCCACCCTCCTCACTCCCGCTTCTTTCAACACTTTCGCGCACACATCCAGTGTGGCACCTGTGGTAGAGATATCATCGATCAAAACCACGCGAGCAGGAATGTCTTTTTCCACAAACGAAAATGCATCATCTAAGGCTGTGAACCTGTCCCCTCTTTTTCGATGCGCCTGATGTCCCGTGGCTCGGTGACGCTTCAGAAGATGCGCGCAAGAAAATCCCTTCTCCCAAGCCAAAAGTTCCATGAGCCGCTCCGACTGATTGAATCCCCTCTCAAACTTCCTGGTCCAGTGAAGCGGCACCGGGCAGAGGACGATATCATCCGGATCTTCCAGAAAGTCAGATGCCTGAAATAGAAGCAGCGCCAAGTCTGCATCCAAGTCTGCAATGCGCTTGTACTTAAAGAGCTGAATCGCCCGCTTCAGGAGAGGTTCTTCGTCGTACGATGATGCGGAGGTGAGGCGATCTAGAAATTGCACGTCCGTGGATCGCAATTCTTCTGTACTCAAAACCTTCGGCCGGGCCATGAGATTGCGCCGTTCTTCGGAGGTGATCCAATCCCCTTCTTCGCCGTCGATGGAGTAGCGAGGGAAGAGGAAATCGAGGAGGAGGGAGAGCATGAGGAAAGGATGGATTTTCTAGATCTTCCTAGAAAGGGCAGTCTACAAAATAGAAATGGCGATATAAACTTTTGATTTTCTGGAAGCCATGAAGTCCGTTCCATTCATCAATGGAACTGATTTTTGTTTGGTTGTGAGCCAAGAAATGGAAGGGGGAAGAATTATTTTTAAATCGGGAGCAGCCTTTCTGGCTGCGGGCCCGGCATAAAAAATCATCCGGGACCGAGGGCCTAAAGCCTGTTCCGGAGGTATTTAAATTCTGGTGGGCAATACTGGACTTGAACCAGTGACCTCCACAATGTCAATGTGGCGCTCTAGCCAGCTGAGCTAATTGCCCGAGGACTGCGGAAGGGTAGCAATGGATGCTAAGAGTCACAAGCACAGTGTCTCTATCAACATAAAAAACTGAAACTTGAGCAACGAAGACTTTTTGGCTTACCTCTGAGCAAAATCAAAGTAATATAACAAAACTATATTCACATTCACGCAAGTCCTCCGCCCTGCTCAAAAATGCTGTTTTCCGCTATACTATAACGATTTGAATACAAACACCCCCACCAACATACAGGCCCCTTTTGAACCACTGGAGTGGAGTGCCTTGGCGCGTCCGGAACATGAGCGCTCGGTTCGCTGGTACATGTATGCGGGAGCATTTGTTCTCGCCTGTGCGGTGTACGGCATTTTCTCCGGTGCATGGACATTTACGGTAGTGATGATCCTCGTAGGAGGCATCTACTTCCTCATTCGAAACGCTCCACCGGTGGTAAAAACTATCAAGATTGAAGAAAAAGGCTACACACTGAATGGCGCATTCACAGCCTGGGCGGACTGCAAAGATTTCTGGATTGTGATGTTTCCGGGCTACAGCGAACTGCACATAGAAAAGAAAAAAGGCGCCCTGGACAAAGAGACGATCCTGCAAACAGCCGACATCCCCCTCTCCACTATTCGCTCATCCCTGAGCCAAAAAATCCCCGAGAGGACGGATCAGGGAGAGAGACTCTTGGATTTTTGTATTCGCCTTCTTAAACTATAAATGCTGGAGCATATCAATGCTGCCCGCCTTGCAACCAACTTCTCTCCCACCAGGGAGCGGAGGGAGATCTATTTTGCTGTGAATACGGGGACTCCTATGACGCCAGAGGAGCAGGCGGAATTTAATCGTATGATGGCGGAGACTGCTACCGGGGAACAGATCGAACGTCATAATACGAACCGCTTATCTGCCACACAGAACATTCAAGACGAAACACAAGAAACCAGAGGGGCTATTGATGATGTACTGAATAAGCCAGAAGCTCTGCCCTCCCGCTCAAAGAGAGCGGAGGCACTACGAGAGAAAAATGAAGATTTCCGAAACCTTTTAAAAGATGTAGAAAAAATTGCTATTTCCAAAGACGTAAGTGCTGCCGCAGAAACGATGGGTGCCTCCAGAGAGCTGGAGGAATCTAAGGCGCTGATTTACACCGAACAGGAAAAAGTGGCTCAGTGGGAATCTGTGTTGAATATCATAGGTGACTGGGACCGAGGGTCTGCAGATCCACAGATTTTCCTGGCCACTATGCTAGACATGCATAAGCACGCGGATGGCGGGCCCACTGAATATGCCTATGCACTGGAGATGTATATGCAAGGTCATAAACAGGATTTGGCAGAGTACATTCCTATGGAAAATATCGATACCATCGAACGTGGCATCAATAACTGGAAAGACCACAAATCCACTCCCGAAAGCTTTGTCTCCACCATCGCGATGCATGCACAGAATGATCCGGAGATGTACACACCCATATTGGTAGAACTGAATAACTATGTAGTAGCCCATGGAGCAGACATAGCGATGTGGAATCAGACTGGCGAAGGACAAGGCCTCAATGAATCCAGAAAACTGGAAATCATTGCAGAGATGAACACTATCGCACAGACCGACCGCATCTTGGCGCAGATTGCCTATGCACGAAAAATCCGCAAGGAAGTGAACGGCATCATAGAGACAGATACCATCCTGGCTGGTGCCGCGAATCACCTAGAAGAACGCATGAAGATCTTCCGAAAGATGGAGGAAGTACTGAGCGAAGAGTTCCCGAAGGCTCTGAAGGATCTCGCTCATGGTAATCATGGACATCACCAAACGTTATCGCAGAAACTGGGCATCGAATGGTTCACTCCTGCACAAGTACTGGGAGCATTGAAAGAAATAAAAGAATCGTACATGGAAGCGTATCACGCTTGGTCTCACCACAAGCAGGCAGGCCTTGCCCGCTCCATGGGGCACATGGTGGAATGGGCACCTTTTGGCGAACGCACACAGACGTACTTGGAGAAAAGAGCCAACTCCAGCGATGATAAACAGAAAAATGAATTCAAAGAATACTTGGAACAGTTGCATCCAAACTTTAAGCAGCTCTTCTACGGCAATGACAGCTTGCTGAATACAGAAGGCCAAAGAGACTCCAATCACGCACGTGCCATTTTGGAATATGGCGCCAGCTACGGATTTCTGTATGACTTAGATGACAGCGCCACGAAAGAAGATAAAACAGTGCTGGGTCACAGCTTGGCACACTTGATGCATGACTACGACGATAAGCGTCTTCGCGATTACTACCACAGCCTTCGTTCACAGAACGCCTCTGGACGCGAAAGTAACATCAAGCACGGAGAGGAACGTGTCCACGACATCGAATCGCCTCCGGAATTTATTCATGAATTGGAGCACGAACTCCATGAAGTGAATATCTGGGAAGCAGTAGGTATCGTGAAGCGCGCCATCGACCGTGGACTATGGTCTGAGATCTCTCCATGGATCCTCACAACCGTCACTCGTAACCTCAGAGAAAACCAGGCTCTGCGAGAGCACATGCCTGTGAATGCTTTGGATAAGCTGGGTGGACTCACCTTCTACCGCGCGGGAGGATGGACGGCAGGATTCTTTAAAGGAAAAAGAAAGGACATCCACAAGTGGCTCAAAACCGGAAAGGGCATTGAAGATTCCGGACTCGTGCAAGGTCAGACGATCTATGAGATTGAACAAGATATTAAGCACAGTACAGGTGAAGATTTTGCCTCACACTCAGACAAGGCGGACCTGGATCACCTTGTAGCAAAAGTACTCACAACAATGACACTGAAAGGTGACGTAAAAATGCTGTCCGGTAAAAAGGTACACTTTAAAACACCTGTGACGATCTTTGCCGATAAGTACAAAGAATACCGCACTGGTGGACACATTTCAGGTCAGGGAAATACCGCTCCGGGTATCGATAAAGAAGATCCAGACTACTACACCACTCCAGGCGATAACCTGCTCTCTGGTGCTATTCCTGTATCTGAAATCCTCGCTCCTACCGGAGGAGGTAAATTCCAGAATGAAGCGTTTGCACAGAACTACATTGGAAGCATCTTGAAGGTATACCGTGGTCTGAAAGAGGATGGACTTTCAGGTGAAGCTAGAGCCTTCCGCAAGGAAATGGGACGCAAGCTCACTACCCACTTCACGATGGTGCTGAGAGACGCTCGTACTACGGGTTTGCCTACGTATAACACCATGGAAATGAACAGCGAAACGGACGAACTTGCTCTGCTTACACTCATTAAAGAAGGATTCCTGCCTATTGATCCGTTCGTACACACCTTCTGGGCTGCCTCTGAAAACTCCGGTATTGGTATGGCTAAGGATATCTTGAGGCAAATAGATCCTAAACTCTACAGCGCTATAGAAAAAGCAAAAGCAGATGCGAAAGATAAGACCGATGAAACACCCGCCTTTACGATTTTGAATAAGTGGAAAGCAGAGAATCAAGGCAAGAACGGATTCGATTTCCCAAGCATTGAAGACGTAACGTACATCAATAGCCCGGAAATCGTGAAAAAGAAGAAGGGTGAAGAAGCAGATAGTTACTCCATGTCCGCATAAGTGTAAGCTGCAGCCATGCACATCCCCATCCAACGAGTAGACCCCAGTCTCCCCTTACCTCCCTACGCCTCCACAGGCGCTGTAGGCTTTGATTTGATCACGCGTGAGACAACCGTCATTGAGCCGGGAAAAATCGCTCTAGTGCCCGGTAATGTGATTGTGAAGGTGCCTGAGGGGTACGCACTGCTGATAGTCCCCCGCTCCTCGCTCCCTAGGAAAAAAATGCTCGTGTGTCCGCATTCCATAGGAGTCATCGATCAGGACTATCATGGCGAAAAAGATGAGATCCTCGTGCAAGTACAGAATATTTCTACAGAGCCTGTCACAGTAGAGCGCGGAGAGAGAATTGCGCAGGGACTCTTCGTGAAGGTAGAAGTAGCTGAGTGGGAGGAAGTGGCTATGACGAAGGAAAGTCGGGGAGGGTTTGGATCAACTGGAGGAGGGATTGGGGGTTAGGGATTGGGAATTGGGATTAATCTTTTGAGGATTCCTGATACTCATCCCACATTCGTTTTAATTGTCCGTTCGCTGCTAGAAGCTCGTTTAAAGATCCTCTTTCCACAACCTTTCCTTTTGCGAGCACGTAGATCTCATTAAATGAATGCAGAAGATGTAGACGGTGGATGGAGGAGATGATGCAGCGGTCAGCGAAATTGCTGAACATGTTTTTGTAGATTTTCGCTTCGTTCACGCTGTCCATGCTGCTTGTGGGTTCATCCAGGAGCAGAATCTGACTGTGCGTGGCCGCCAAAATGCCGCGTGCGAGAGCCAGTCTCTGCTTTTCCCCACCGGAGAGGTTCACACCTTTTTCTTTGATGGGCGTATCAAGCCCCTGTGGCAGCCGCTCCATCACTTTGGTAAAGCAGGCGAGTTCGCACACTCTTTGGAGCTCTTCTTCGGGATACTCCAAGCCTGCCGTGATATTGAAACGGATAGTGGCATCGAAGAGCTCAGGCTGCTGTGGGATAAGGGTAGTGATAGACGCCAGTGACGATAACGACGTAGCAGTCCCGTCTACTGTCATCTCTCCGCTATCCGCCTTTTCCAAGCCTCTGAGGATAGAAAGAAGCGTGCTTTTCCCAGAGCCACTTTCCCCTACCAGCGCAATCTTCTTACCTGGAGCCAAGTTCATATCAATATCCTGCAAATGATGGACATGGTGGCTTGGATCCTCGTAGCGGAACATCACGTTGCGAATGGCGATTTCCGTACACTGCTGAGGCAACTGGTGTTCTTCCAATGCGCCCTCTTGCGATTCTAAAAGCAGATCAGCCGTGCGGAGGGATGTTTCCATTCGCAAAAGATTATCGTACTGGGAGCTCAGGCGCACAAACACGTCTGTGAAGCGGGTCAAATACTGATAGAGCGTCATGAGTGACCCTACTAGCACTACCTCGCCAAACCGCACGCGCTGGAACACGTACAGGAACAGGAGCGAGATATTCAGAAGCGATAGCAGCACCGCCACCAAAAACCATTTCCACTCGTTATACACAATATTCTGCCGAAACACCGGGAACACCTTCAGCATGCGCCCGGCGAATTCTTTCTCCGCCAACATCTGCAATCGCAACGTGATGATAGTCACAATGTTTCCCAAGTAATCGTGCAGCATGGACGCCACTCCATGTTCCCGTTCATTGATTTCCCGGTGAGTAGACACAAGCTTTTTATTGAAGAAGAAAATGATGAACATCACCAGGAGTCCGAAGCCAAACGCAAAGGCCCCGTACACCGGCATCAGCAGAATGATGGCGATGCTCGCAGTCAAAAACCGCACAACCGTTTCCAGGTACACGTAGCTCTGATCACTGAATTCCCGAAGTGCTCCGGATGCCTTGCTGATGCGATCAATGGTTTCCCCCGTGTGGTAGCTCTTGTGCCACTTCAGAGGCTTCTGCAGAGCAATCTGAAAAAGCTTTTTGCGAAGGTTTGTAGTGACCACAAAAGACACTCTGCGCTCCATGATGCGTGCGGGACCGTGGAAGATCCAAAATCCAAAAGTAACCGATGAATACAGGAGCAGCATGAAAAACAGATTTCGAAGCATATCGGGCCCTCCCTGCTGCACGGTATTGAGCACCAATCCCAGCACATACGGCTCCAGCATCAGGATGCCATTGCCCACCACAAACATGAAGGTCGTCAGAACCAACTTCCAGCGCTCTTCTTCCGCAAAACGCCATGTCTGAGCCAAAAGATGAAGGTACTGCTTCCGCATGAGGGGGTAGTGTCAGGCCTTATGACGCTTTTGGCAAATCATCCTTGCAGGGAATTACCCATGTCCTCAGAGCGGATTTCCAACCCGCGTTGTTCGACGAGATTTTTTAAAGACGAAGAGCCGTATCGATTGCCAATGTTAAATCGTAGAGACGTGCGATTCGCACGTCTCTACGATGAATTTTCGACAATGGTGGGTGTATGACGTGTAAATTATTTACTAAGCGGCTTCCTCATAAACGCCGGTACTTCCAGCTCCCCTTCATCCAAATCCAACGAAGATGAAGACTTCGGCATTGGGTCAAAGGAACTGCTGAATGGACGGGATTGTGGCTGAGATGGTGCCTGCATCATGCTGTCGCCCTGGTTCATGGACGGAGCGGGCGTCGGCTTTGAGTTGAAATTGCTGCGAACGATCTTCTGAGCAGGATTTGCCACTGCGGATGTAGGAATATTCTTCTCTTCCACGAATCCTGTCGCCACCACCGTACACTTCACCTGGCCCGTGTAGTTTTCGTCGATCACGGCACCGAAGATAATGTTGGCCTCTGGAGACGATGCCTCTGTGATGATGCGAGCTGCTTCATCGACTTCAAACATAGAGAGATCATTTCCTCCGGTGATATTGAACAGAATTCCCTGTGCACCGTGGATGCTTGTTTCCAGGAGCGGACTATCGATAGCGGCACGTGCAGCCTCTGCAGCGCGGTTGTCTCCTGTTCCGTATCCGATTCCCATGAGCGCCGTTCCAGCATCCTGCATGATGGCTTTCACGTCGGCAAAGTCGACGTTCACAAGTCCATGCACCGTAATCAAGTTACTGATGCCTTCGATGGCATGCTTCAGCACTTCATCCACCACCTGGAAGGCCTCCGTGAGAGGAGTGGTTTTATCGATGAGCGAGAGGATCTTGTCGTTTGGGATGGTAATCAGTGTGTCCACTTTTCCCTTCAATGACTCCAGCGCTTCATCCGCCTGCTTCTTTCTCTTGAATCCCTCAAAGCTGAAAGGCTTGGTAACGACCGCTACTGTGAGAATTCCCATGCTGCGTGCAGCCTCCGCGATGATGGGAGCACTGCCGCTTCCTGTTCCTCCACCAAGTCCCGCAGTAATAAAGAGCATGTCCGTACCCTCTATTGCCTGCTTGATCTCCTCCAAGCTTTCCTCGGCAGCTTTCTTTCCCACATCTGGATTGGCACCGGCACCAAGGCCGCGCGTGGTTCCACGTCCAATAGTGATCTTTTTCTGAGCAGGGTTGTGGTAGAGC
Organism: uncultured Candidatus Peribacteria bacterium; assembly: GCA_964628805.1. Taxonomy (GTDB): domain Bacteria; phylum Patescibacteriota; class Gracilibacteria; order Peribacterales; family Peribacteraceae; genus CAZVOK01. The sequence continues at coordinate 55,764 of CAZVOK010000003.1, forward strand.
GCCTGCACATCGGTATTCACGGCAATGAACTCCACTCCCTGCACTTTCTCGTGAATCATGCGGGCAAGGGCGTTATCGCCAGCGCCTCCTGTACCGAGCACGCGGATGATGGCGCCTGGGAGCGCGTCTGGGCGTACCTCGCGAGAGATAGCAGGATCCGGTTGCTTACCGCCAGCACCTGGCTTGGCTGAGCCGGAGAAGAGGGAACGGAATGTATCGGACATGAGAGGGAGGAGTAATGAGGAGTAAATTAGGGAGAGGGAGTTGAGAGAAATGGGATCAAGTTACGAGTTTCGAGTTGCGAGTGTTACTCATGACTCGAAACTCGTAACTTATGACTCACGGAAAGAGGCTTTTAATCCAAGTACTTACTTGCTTCGCAGCTTTGCCGAGTTCGAAATTGCGCACGCCGCCGGACATGAACCCGTGTTCATCTTCACGCATCCCCCAGACCATGGTGCCGAGGGCCGTGGCGTACACGGGATCATCTACTTTCTCTACCACTCCGCCGATGTCTACTGGGAAGCCCATCTGTACAGGGAGACCCAGCACATCACGAGCCAAGTCCAATGCACCCGGAGCCTTTACAGCACCTCCGGTGAGCAATGCACCTGCAGGCAACATGCCGCTACGTCCGATGCGCGTGAGCTGCTCTTTTACAAGCGAGAAGATCTCGTAGTACCGAGCCTGCATGATCTCTGCCATGTACTTCTTGCTCACAGTCTGCGTATCTACTTTGCTGACTGTGGACAGATCAATCATCTCGCGATCGTTGATCTCTGCAGGGAGCACCGATCCGTACTCAATTTTGATCTTCTCTGCGGTATCAATAGACGTTCTGAGGCCGATGGCGATGTCGTTGGTTACGCTCTCCCCTGCAATAGGCAGTGACATGGAATGCAAGATGGTTCCTTCTTCAAACACTGTCACACTCGTGCAGCCGGCACCTACATCGATGACGACAACTCCCAGTTCCTTGTGACGCTTCGTGAGGACTGCCTCACCAATAGCGATAGTGGCAGGGACGATGGCATCAATATCTACACCAGCTTGATCGATACTCTTTTCCAAGTTCTTCACATGCTGCACGTGACCTGTGATGATGTGCGCTTCTACCTCCAGGCGAATACCGGTCATACCCAAAGGATTCTTGATACCACGCTGTTCATCCACGGCGTAGAACTTCGGTTCAATGTGCAAAATGCGGCGATTGGCCGGAATACTCACTGCCTGTGCGGCATCGAGCACGCGGGCAATGTCCTCTACCGTAATCTCGCTCCCGGAGATGGCGATGACTCCCCTACTATCGAACGCCTCGATGTGTGCACCACTCATGCCTACAAACACATGATTCACCGGTACTCCTGCCATACGCTCGGCATCTTCCAGGGAAGAGATGATGTTGTGGATGAGTTCCTCTACGTCGATGACGTGACCTTTTCTCATTCCAAGGGAAGGAGAGAGTCCGACACCTATAACACTGGGAGTACGACGGTCAGCCTCATTGCCATCGACGACAGCAATGACCGTTCTTATTTTGGAGCTTCCTATATCGAGGCTGCAGAGGACACGTTCCTTCGGCATGGCGGATGCAGGGAAAAAGCGGGTGGAGACCTTCTGAAAATTCAAAAGGAATGCGAAAATAAAGACGGACCTCAGTGTAATGCGGCTTCCAGAAGCACCGCAAGGGGCCACCGACTACGTTTCGTACTCACATACCCCTAGTTCGTACACAAAAAATACTCTGAATTTTTGGCTTACACATGAAAGAACACAAAAAATGTATTCATCTTAAAAACACGTGAAAATTTTGTGAGTATTCTTTGTATTCAATTAGAAACAATGCATAAAACTCAGCATGGCCATACTTGGCCGCGCGGATGTTGTGCGAAAATGCACTCCATCATTCTGTACAACCGCGGCCAAGTATGGCCGCTCTGATTTGTGGAATTTAAAACATAGAAAGCTGATCCTCCACTTTCACTTTCGCCACCTGGGGCACCACCTCCTCAGGAACATCCACAAAGCACTTCTTCCCATATTCCGTCTTTGCCATAGAAAGGAGTCTTCTTCCTAGAGTATTGAATTCCAATTCTGCAAACAGATCCAATGCAGCTTTTACAGGAATATTCTGGAAGGCGGTCTCCTCTAGGGGCAAGGGCAGTGGAATATCGCACACTAAACGTGCCATGTGCTCGCAGAAGAACGCTTTCTCTTTATCTGCTTCCAACTTCGCCCGCACGGTCGGCTTCACCTCCTCTAGGTGTGCATACAGATTCTCCAGCGTATCGTACTTTTGCAGAAGTTCGGCAGCACCCTTAGGACCGATCCCCTTCACCCCAGGTAAGTTATCGGAGCTATCGCCCACAAGTCCTTTATAGGAAGCGATTTGATCTGGCCGTACGCCATACTTCGCCAAAATTTGCTCCGGCCCCATGTACTCCGGCTGCTGATAGGCCTTATGAGGAATGGCTACGCGGATGTTCTCTGTAGCCAACTGCAATGCATCACGATCCCCGGTCACAATCGTCACTCTCATTCCCGCTTTCTCCGCTGCCACAGCGTAGGTTCCTAGGAAATCATCCGCCTCGTACTTCCCTTCGGACACGTGAGGAATCTGCAGAGTTTCGATAAATTGTATGATGCGTGGAATCTGCGTGTAGAACTCCCCAGGAGTCTCCGCCCGTCCATCTTTATAAGTGGCATTTTCTTCATGACGGAAGGTCTTCTCCCCGGCATCAAAGCAGAAGAGGAGATAATCAGGTTCTTCGGCCTTGAGAATGCTGATGAGCATCGACACTACCCCGTACACGGCATTCGTCTGCTCGCCTGAAGCCGTGTGCATCGATCCAGGAATCGCATAAAAAGCGCGATACATTAAGTGATGTCCGTCGATGAGGACCAGATGTTTCATGGTGATTAGTGTAGAGGAAATTTAGAAGGATGCGATGTCAGTACAAGACTTTGACGGGTCATTTTAGAGCAACGAATGAGACCTCAAAATTCGCGTTGTATTCGCCAATCTGTCTTCATATTTTGGGGCCTCCAGAAGCCAAAAACTCAAATGTACATCAAAAAACATACCCTACCTTCGTCAACACCTACACCCTTCAATAAATGTCAATTTTTTGATACAATATCCTCTTATCTCAAACACACACATGACCACCATTTCACCCCTCCAAGACAGCCTGATTACCGAGCGCTACGGTGCTGGAAATCTGGAAAAAAAACTCAAGAATAAGACTGCCCTGCAGGAGGAATTTGGCTGGCCCGCAGAACCTAAGCGCCCCATGGTCTGCTTCCCTGCGGGGATGACAGACCAGCTAGGGGGGAAACTTTTGGAGGAGGTACTGCCTGGAATGTTGAATTTGGAAGTAGAAATTTTGATCGTCGGCAAAGGATCCTCTTCCTACGGAACACTCTTCACGAAGCTCGCCAAGGAACAGCCTCACCGCGTACACATTGTGCCTGCGGAAGAGAAAGCCTTACATAAGATGTACGCCGCCTGCGATATGGCGATGTTCCTGAGCGATGCTCCTACCAAGGAACTGGAATTCTGCCTCAAATACGGAGTAGTGCCCGTGTCCCCTGCTCAGGAGATCCTGGAAGACTATAACCCCGTACAAGAGCGAGGAAATGCCTTCGTGTACACAGGAAAGACCATGTGGCATGCGTTTGCAGCCTTGGTACGCGCTTGTGAGACGTATAAATTTCCGTTTGATTGGAGAACGATTCAGAAGCAATGCATGGAGGACAAATAAACGTTGTATTGAATAAATTCGAATATCGAAATCCGAAGGAAGCTCGAAAGATGGAAAATAATTTTATAAACCGCAGGCGCATCCACTCCGGCGGTGCGCATTCAATTATTTCATACCCCAGAGCGGGCGTTCCCGCCCGCGGTGTCTAAGGATAACATTAGAGGTGTAGTGGATCCCCTCCCTTAATCCCTCCCGCCGGGAGGGAGATGTTTTGTTTGTGCTTGTTTTATATTTTCAATATTTCGAATTTACGCTGTCAGCAGTTTCACAATCCCAATCGGCACCTCATAATCTTCCAGCGTCATCTTCAATGGCGTCTTTTTGCTGCGCTGAAATACAGACAGTGCATCTTTGTCTTTTTGTAGAGCCTGTAGCGTGCCGTAGGACACAGAAATGTGTGTGGCAGTTCCATGGAACCCGAGTTCTTTATTGGTGATGTAAAAGGCACCTTTTTCCTTAGCCACACTGCGTGGCACATGAAGCAATGCCCCTGCGGCGTAGTGCAGGATTTCCTCTTCTTTTAAGACAATCGGCAGCTCCTGAAACTCGGCAGTGATGTGCGGGATAATCCCCTGCTCAAGCAATGCTAGCATGTAGTACTTATTGAAGGTTTTTTGATTGAACGCCGTGTCTTTAGGAGAGACCTTGAAATGCTTAAAAAGGAGCTCTAACGACGCCTTTTCATCCTCCGTAATGCGCCTGTCACTGGAGATCGTCTGATACGCAGCAGACACCACAGCTGTATGCATCTGTTTCAAGTCATCTGGCGAGAGACCGTACTTGTTCCTCATTCCTTCCAGTTCCAGTGCCTCCAGCTGTGAAAGCTTTCCATCCTTCAAAAACTCCTGCAGCTTCTGCTGATACTCACCCAGGCCTTCCCGTGAGAGTAAGCCGCCGGAGACGAAGGTGAGAAGGGACATAGAAAAAGAGTATACCAAAAACCCCCGCGCTATGCGCGGGGGCAGGAGTGAGCAAGCACTTCCTCCTTTTTCTTGAGGAGCAAGGGTCGAATCCACACCAGAAACACCATCGTGCCTTCGATCAGGGTGAAGCTGGCAGGCTGAGCCGCTTCGTCTATGGTCCAGTTCTTCACCCCCAATAGTGAGAAGGCGGCGGAAATGAAGAACCACAACCAAGCGAATCGGTCCTCGTCCCTGAAGTCCCTCCATGCGATGATAAAGATGGGAATGGACCCTAAGACGATCACACTAAGGCTGATGGCAATCCCGACTGTAGGATTGTTTGTAACCGCCCACATGCCGATGCCAAGGACGGCCCCACCGAGGCAGAACCTGTCCACGTTGGTCCACTGTGAACGTCCATGTCGGAAGGCCAGGATCGTCGTCATCCAAGCGCCAATCACGGAAGCGACAATGGCTCCATTCTGCGTGCCTTTCACCAGCATGCCAGCCAAGGCGATGCTGTCGAGGACGGTCCAGATGAGCCACGTAACCTGAGAGGATGTGACGTGGGCCTTCATCCTCCAGTACTGCAGGAAGCCGAGCATCGTGAACAGAGCACAGACGGCATCCACCACCTTTGAGTCGACCATGATGGTCTCCTAGGAGTTGTGACGTTGAGGGATATATTTGTACTTGCTCGTGTTTTTAAGGAACGCAGCACAGAGCGCTGAGTTTGTATAAAATAGTCTATTTTTGTATTTTTGTCAATTATAGCATAAAAAACGAGGAGACATGTGTAACGCTAGGGATCCGAATACACGGGCCTTCGCGTGCATTCCACATCATCTCTCAATCCCTACGGACTGAAATCGATGGGACATCACATGTCTCCTCAAAGGGATTATAGACAGATGTAATACTTCCTTTCCACGTAAAATGACGATTTCAATTTGTATTTTATTCAATGATCTAAAAGTGGCCCGAGCGGCAGCGAGGACCATGAGCGAGGCGCCAGAGCGCCGAGTCGAATGGTGGGTCGGGTGGGATTTGAACCCACGGCCAAGAGCTTAAGAGGCTCCTGCTCTACCGGACTGAGCTACCGACCCATTCGAAAGAAGAAAGAGCGAGGAATACTAAGTGACTAGGGCCCGTCCGCCGTAGCCCGCAGGCGTAGGTGGAAGCTACCGACCCAAGAGCCGGGTTACGTTAGCAAAATACTGGCTAAAAACACAACTGAAATCGCTTAGGAGGCCTTGCGGTCATCTCTGCATAGGTCCGCGCGTAGGAAACGCGCTCTGTGGGCAATTGTTTTAAAGGAGCTTCCTCACCCCCGACACCCCCTCCCCGAGCGGCTTCAAAAGCGCGATGGGCAGATCATCCACCCAGCCAAAGGTATTCGGCTGCACTTCTCTTTCTATAGTGCGTCCATGACGAATGTCTTCCTCTTCATCGCGCATGAGATCAATTCTTGGAAAATCGACGAGAATATCTTTCAGGGGAATCACCTGCGTCCAATTCACTGCTTCCGGTTCTACAGCAGCTTCAACCCTCCACCTTCCAACTTTAGTACGACGAAGCGCAGATAAATATCCACCAGTGTGAAGGAGCTGGCCCATGTCGTGCGCGAGCGAACGGATATAGGTGCCAGAACCACACTCCACAAGTAACTGCAGATACGGATACTGATACGTGAGTACTTCGCACTTATGTATCTCCACAGAGCGTGTGGGCATTTCTACTTCCACTCCTTTTTGCGCCAAGCGATACGCACGTTCCCCGTTGATGTGCACGGCACTGTACGAAGGAGGGACCTGACTGATTTTTCCAATGAATCGATCGGCAATTAAATTTTGAATCGTAATGTCTGTGGGAATCTCGACTCCCGGTTTCAGCGCCACCTCTTCTATCACTCCTTCGCGGTCGTATGTACTACTCACAGAACCAAGTGTCACATCGGCCTCGTATTCTTTTGTCATGTCAGAAAAAAGTTCGATTACCTTCAGTGCTTTCTTTCCAACTGCGATCACGAGTAATCCAGTTGCAGCAGGATCGAGCGTGCCCAGGTGACCCACACTTCGTTCGCCAAGCGTTCGACGCACAAGCGCCACGGCGTCATGACTGGTCATGTCGCTGGGTTTATCGACGAGCAAAAATCCATGTCTCATAAGTGCCTCCAGAATAGAGGATCGACATAACACTACAACCTAAAAACGCTCACCTATCACCCTCTCTAAGGCACGGTTTCTTGGCTCACACCTCGGGAGACAGTACTATGATCTCCATGAATCTGACCCTCAGCTGGGATTTGTTCGCCATCGTGTTCTTCGCGCTGGTTGTAACTTACACCTTCATCATCGGACGAAAGGAATCGGTGAAGATCATGATTGCGTGTTATATCGCGATCGTTGCTGTGCAAGGCATCGGCAATGCACTTCTGCGTTTTATGTCGGAATCCGGATCAGTGCTGAGTTATGTAGGCATGACCACGCTCGATACCATGACGCTCACCATCATCAAGCTGGTGCTCTTCGTAGCCATTGTCATCTTCCTCACGGTACGTGCAGGCATTGATGTGGTGTACGCACATGAATCCAATCCACTGATTACGGTAGTGGTTACAGCCCTCTTTGGAGTGGCCACAGGAGGACTGCTCCTCTCAACACTCCTCACCTACATCACAGGCACTCCTCTGCTAGATGCCACACTCGCAACCAATGTGCAGTTGTCATCTCTCATCGTACAAAGCCAGATCATGCAACTGATGATTCAAAACCAAGACTTGTGGTTTGCGTTCCCGGCAGTGCTGCTGGGGGCGGTGGGGTTTTTGCATAACGCGTAATGAGGGATTGGGGGTTAGGGATTGGGGATTAGGATTTTGAAATTCTATTTTTACTAATCCCTAACCCCCAATCCCTCATCCCCTCCGCATCTACTCCAACCTCCACACACACCCTCGTCAAGCTCAATGCCCCCTCCACTCGTTGCAGACGCCAACTCAGTACGCAACAATAGCCACCACATTCCCCTTCTACTTCATGTCGAACTTTTTCCAGCATGCCCTCTTTCGCCTGACACTGGCTGCTTCTTTATTTAGCATGAGCATCCCTCGTTTGTTCGCCCAGGAGAAACTGGGAGGAACCGATGATGTAACGGGATTGGAAGAAGGAAACTTGGAACCACGCGAAGCTATCGCCAATGCATTGCAGTTCGTGCTGAACTTCTTGGCGCTCATCGCTGTCATTTACATCGTCATCGCCGGTATCCGCCTCATTGTCTCCCAGGGAGAGGAAGAGCAGAGAGAAAAGGCCAAGCAGACAATCCTCTACGTAGTCATCGGTCTCATCGTGGTGCTACTGGCAAAGGTCATCGTGAACTTCGCACTCTCCGTTCCAGAGGACATCACGACTGGATCATAAGCGGATCTGGTACCTATCAAGAATCAAAATCCCCCTCCCTGAGGGGGATTTTTTGTGACAAAGCTCCGCACGACAAAATACCCACATGCCCGTACTCCAGAGCAGCATCACACGCGTGAAGCGACTTCTGGCAGAGAAGGAATGAGTGACGATTTTTCCTCCGCGGGAGCTTCAGCCAGCTCCGGAGCTGGAGAGGGATCGCGGATGATGATAGCTTCTTTTTTCACTTCTACAATTTCAGAAACAGGCAGAGCAATCCCCCACTGGAAAAACTTCTTGGGGAAGATCCACTCCACTATGAAGTGATCGGTATCAAACTGCACATCGCCGCAGTAGCCGATGTACTTTCCGGATTCTGTTTTGATGGCTTGGCCCAGGAAGGATCTCTCGTCCTCAAACAGTGCCTGGAGCCGCAGGAAATCTTCGGGCGGGGACAGAACAGAGCGCGTGCGAATAGTGATGATAGTCCCCCAGTGCAGGATGTCTGAAGAGCCTAAAAATAGTGCTTCAGACGAGAAAAAGCCTGCCGGCATGGAAACGTAGAAACCCTCTACTTTGCCCGTATCGGGGTGTATAGCGATACCTGCGAGCTCCCCGAGCGTATCGCCTGTATCTTCCGCAGATACGGGAAGCCCAAGAGAGATGGAGAAACGCGCCTGCATGTGCTAGAATATACTGGAAAGGCCCTTCCACACCAACCATGCTTCTCTTCGCAGGATCTTCCCACCCAACCCTCGCCGACTCTCTGGCAAAAGAGCTGTCGTCTCCCTTGGGAAAAGTGATTTTGAAGAAGTTCAGCTGCGGCGAGAACTACGTCCGGTTCGATGAATCGCTTCGCGGGAAGGATGTGTACATCCTGCAAACAGGAACCGACAAGCCCAACGAAGACATCATGGAGCTCGTGCTCATGTGCCAGGCCGCCAAGCTCAGCTTCGCCCGCACGGTGCACGTGGTAGTCCCCCACTTCCCGTACTCACGTCAGGACCGCGTGGCTGAGCCTCGCGAGCCTATTTCGGCGCAGATCGTGGCTCACCTCCTGGAAAGCGCCGGCGCAGACCACGTGATGGTACTGGATCTTCACTCAGACCAAATCCAAGGCTTCTTCACTATCCCGGTCGATGGCCTCCAGGCACGCCCTATCTTCAGCGAGTACTTCAAGTCCTTGAACCTGAAGAATCCTGTGGTGGTAGCTCCGGATACCGGCGGTGCCAAGCGCGCAAAAAAGATGGCTGACGCCCTGGGTGCCGAGCTCGCTATCCTCCACAAGAGCCGCCCGGGACATCAGCAGGCGGAAATTCACGAAGTGATCGGCTCCGTAGAAGGAAAAACCTGCATCTTGTTCGATGACATCATCGATACCGCAGGCACGCTGCTTTCCGCCAAGAAAGCGCTGATAGAAAAAGGCGCGAACCCAGATGTATACGCCGCAGCCACGCACGCCGTGTGCTCCGGACCTGCCGTTCAGAGGCTCAGCGAAGCAGGGTTCGCTCAGGTGGTCGTGACAGACAGCATCCCCGCTAAAGAAGGAATCCCCAACCTCAAGGTTCTGCCTATCGCCCCGCTACTTGCTCGGGTAATTCAGAGCGTAGAGAGCGGACAGAGTGTGACGGAGATTTATAAAGCCTGAGATAAATCCGAATATCGAAATCCGAAGGAAATTCGAAATGTAAGGAAAATGTTTTTATTTAAAAATTTTTCCATTATTTGGGTTTGTTTCGGATTTCGATATTCGAGTTTCGGATTTTCTCAGTAGTGCAACAATTTACAATTCATCACAATTCCTCTTCTCTAAAACAACAGTACACTGAGAAACGTTATTCCTTGCCCTTTTTTCTATGAAAAAATTTGCTGCTTCCATGGCTGCAGGCGCCCTTTCTATGGGGATGTTTGCGAGCGCTCTGGCCACCGATGGTGCGAGCTCCTCTAGCCCTTCTTCATCTATGAGCTCCAGCTCTTCTGTGTCTACATCCGTCAGCTCTTCTTCCTCTGTATCATCCCTTCCAGCAGTAAACGCTGCCCTGAAGGCTGCAAAGCTGAAAAGGCAGGAGGAGATGAAGGCATTGGCCGAGAGGAGAAAGGCCTTACTGAACGCCACGAAGGCAAAGAAAAAGGAACTGAGAAACGATACCAAGGAGAAGCGCCAGACCCTGAGGCAGGAGCGTGATGAGAAAAAAGATGCACTGAAAGATGCCACACCAGAAGAAAAGGAAGCTGCCCGCAAGGCTCTGCAGGAGAAAAAGGACGCCTTGAAGGATGCGCACAAGGACAAGAAGGCCACGCTGAAGGATGAAATGAAGGCTAAAAAGGAACTTTTGAAGAAAGAGAAGAAAGAAATCCAGAAGGAGTGGCGAGAGGAAAAGAAGGACATGAAGAAGCAGATGAGGTCTTCTTCTAGTTCTTCGTCGTCCTCTGTTTCTTCTTCCTCCTCTGTATCCTCTTCGTCTTCTGTATCGTCATCATCGTCCAGTTCCAGCTCTTCGGCTCAGTAATACACTAGTAGTTGTGATTCAAACGGGGCTTCGGCCCCGTTTTTGTATTTTAAAGTCTTTAAAATGGCTGCGCCACGCGAAGCGCAGCGGCTAATTAGAGAATGGCGCCCCACTTTGTTTGCGGCTTCGCGGGGCACACTTCGCGCAGCGAAGTGTGGTGGGCGATGGCTGATTTGAACAGCCGACCTCGACATTATCAGTGTCGCGCTCTAACCAACTGAGCTAATCGCCCGGATTATGATAAGAAAGAGAGAGGAATCATCGCGCGAATCGCGATTTTTTATAACGCCTTGCGTGGGCTATTCTTCTAAAGGCGTCTCTAGAGTGGCATAAGGAGTGAATCGTACGCAAGGCTAGGCCAACTGAGCTAATCGCCCCGGATGTCCTTAGAAAGAACCCGCAAAGGGTACCTGTGCTGCTTCGGTGCAGCAAGCGGGGTACGGAAAGTGTACTACTGCTTCCTCTGCAAGGCGATACATATTTTACAGGTTTTTGCTTATTATAGAGCCATAAAATGAATAATTATCCTTATCTGAAATTATTCATTACATCAAATTACTCACCCTCCACCCACCCCAAAAACTTCTCCAAACTCATAGGATACGGCAGCGTATCGTCCCCTGTTTTGATGTTCTGCAGTGTCAGCTTCTCTACATCCAACTCAAAAGAAAAGAGCCTGTCGCCTGCAGGTGACGCAAATAATGCCGACTGCACGGCTACTGTAGCAGGGGTGACTGCCGTGAAGCTGGCATCTACGGTGAGCGCAGCCCCTGCGTCCCTCACAATGCCTCGTGCATGGGCTTCTGCTGTGTGTGCCTGCTCAGGAGTGAGACTCACGGGAGGAGCCTCTGGAAGCTCTTCAGATGCGGTTTCCAGGGGTACTGCGTCCAAAGAACGAAGGGATTGAATGACTGCCTGTACCTCGGTGGAATACGATTCTTCAAAGGGAACCAAGCTCAGTAAAGCATCGCGGTAGAGGGCCGCACGCTCCGGGTACCCGCGTGCATGTAATTGTAGTACCTGCGGAGCAAGCGTCTGTACCAGCAAGTACCGGGCTTCATCAGGCTGACCCTGCAAGAGAGTCTCTGCAGTCGTGCGCCAGTCTTCGATGAGTACCGAGGACAAGCTCTGCTGTGGCACTTCCGCAAATGGAAAAGTCTTCACAAAGAGCATAGCACTCTCTGTCCCCACATCAATCACGCGAATGCGTCCGCCCATGGATGTGCGGAAGGATGGATGAATGGAGAGAAGCAATGAGAGATCGGGATTTTTTAGTACAAAAGGCAAGAGCAGTGAGCGAATAGGCGTTCCTTCAGCACTATCTGCAAGTACAGGCATCATCAGAAAAGGCGCATGATTCTGAGCGAGTACCTCCTGCACTTCCGGTTTCCCCACAAATGCCTGCAAAGCAGCGGGATCTTGTGCGTAGCTTAAGGAACGAATCATTGCAGGGACATCTGCTATCCACTGCTGCGTGCGCTTTTCCAGAGATCCTGGAAGTTCAAATACAGAAGCCTCGGGAACATCGCGAGCCTCTGCCACGGCAATCGATTCTTTCTGTGGAAGCTTCGCCTGTACGGCTACTTGTTCCTGAATAAAGTCCTGAGGCAGCACCTGAAACGCAGTCTGTGCAAACCAGGTGCTCCAGGAGAAAGTATCGGATACATCAAGTGCCTCCGGAGACGTCCACTGATACCCCGCCGGAACCAACACCCGGGTATTGCCACTCGTTACGAGTGCGGGACTTGTAACAGCTGCCACAGTGAGTTCCTCACCCTGTAGAGTCACATGCATAGCACCCGCAGCGCCCACCACAGCAAATGTTCCGGCTGTCACCTGCAGCACTCCATCGCTGGATGCAAGCATGCTCCCCTGTTCCAAAGTAATGATGCCATTGGTTTCTTTGGCCTCTCCACCACTGAAAATCATTCCACCTACAGCACCCGATTCAAATACACGTCCTTCCGATACCGCTACTTCCTGCCACGGCAACACGGTCGCCTGGAGGGATAGTGCGGAAAAAGAAGGTACTGAGAGCGAGGCAATGAGGGCAAACGCGAAGAGCGGAAACCCCAGAAAGTGCCTGTGTGTTGGTTGTGTGTTTGTATCCATTTTTCTGTATAGAATAGCAGAAATAGCGCTTTTTTGCCATTCGTACCCCTTGCCAAAACCCTCAGAAAGATCAAAAGTCTCCCTATGCGAATTTTAGGTCTGGATCCGGGTTTTGCCACTATTGGCTTGGGGCTCATCGAAGCCACCTCCCCCTACGACATGCGCCCCCTGGAATGGCTGACTATTCAGACAAAAGCAGGGTTACCCCTGTCCGATAGACTCAAAGAAATAGCCGATGACCTGACGGCCTTTCTGAAAGACGCAAAACCAGACAGGGCAGTGGTAGAAAAGCTCTATTTTGCGACCAACGTGAAAACAGCCATCGACGTAGCCCAAGGCCGCGGCGTCATTCTCCTCTGCCTCGCCCAGGCAGGGATTCCCCTAGTAGAAGCAACACCTCTACAACTCAAAAGCGCCATCGCCGGGGATGGCAGTGCAGATAAACGCCAGATGCAGGACATGATCGTTCGCATTCTGAAACTCTCTTCTATCCCTCAGCCGGATGATGCAGCAGATGCGCTGGCGCTGGCAGTGTATGGAGCATTAAACATGACTCAGGAATTGAGAATTGAGAATTGAAAATGGAGAATTAATACAAAAAACAATTTTCAAAAATCATTCTCAATTCTACATTCTCAATTCTCAATTAATCAAAATCACGTTCCCCTCTTGGCTTCGCCACAAAAGGCCTGAGTGCATCGATCTGATTCGCCCGCACCGCGCTATCTACTTTATCTAGGTAGTGCTTGAGGTCATTGGCAAATCGAAGAGATGGAAAGCACAAGTGCATCTGCGTATCGGCAGTGCCATAGCGGATGCAGAGCGGACGAGCCTTGAAGAACACATCAAAAAACGACCGGCGCGTGGTGTAGCTCTCCTGGTACTGGGACCATTTGATGGTGTGCAGCGGATGCGAACCGAATCCGAAAAACGAATGATGAGACGAATGCGGCTCGTGTGTCATTTCTTTCACACTTCTAGGTGCTTCTGGCGAGAGCAGAAGCAAGCGATCGGTAGTGACTCTAAACGAAAAATGCTTCCACTCGGTGTAAGCCCGCATCCAGAAAAATCCAAGACAGGCGGCGGTCAGTAGTACGTACACAAAAGGCCATAGAATCATCTCCCAGAGCAGATAGAACCCAATGCCTAAAGCTGCACACAGCACCAATGAGACTATTACCGCCGGAAGAACAGCCGAAAAAAGGGAGCGGACTAGCAACCCTTTGGAAGGATGCATGTTGCACAGAAGCTTCTCGTTATCGTGGAGGAAGAGACGATCGTCCATGGGGAGAATTATAGCCCTCGTGACTTAATTGAGAATGGAGAATTGAAAATGGAGAATAAACCGCATAATTCTCAATTCTCCATTCTCAATTCCGTCGACATCACTTCCCCCTTCTTCACCTCCCATACCTTCGCATTGTCTAGCCCCGGCGGCACATACACCCCTGTCATCAGCACCTGATGCCCCGTAAACGAACTCAAAATACTTTCCTGATGCTTATCATCCAGCTCAGAAAAAATATCATCCAGCAGGATAATCGGCTTTTCGCCGCGGCGGAGTTCCAGGTAGGAGGCCTGGAGAAAGAGCAGTGCCAGAACTGCGATGCGCTGCTGTCCGCGAGATCCAAAGGATGGAAGCGGATGTCCATCGGCTACGAGCTGCCAATCCTCCCGGTGCGGACCGCTGGTAGTAGATTGCAGGAGAATATCTTTCTGTCGGTTATCGCGTAACTCCTGCAAGAACTCCTGCTCCAATTCTTTCCGAGTACGAGCGTTGCCCGTGCGCTGGAACAAAATGCGCGTCTCTTTCCAGTCTTCCCCCAATGCCTGCACTTCCTGGCTGAGCGTCAGCCCAAAGGTTTCTATGAGCTCTAGCCGATGCAGGGTAATGACACTCCCCCGCTCCGCAGCCCGGGCGTCCCAAGGATCCAAATCCTCCGGTGACGCTTGTTTCTTGGCAATGTGCTTCAGCAGTGCATTTCGTTGCTTGATGATCTTCTGATACTCCCAGAGCGCCTGAAAGTATTCATGGCTCACCTGGCAGAGGAGCTGATCGAAAAACCGGCGACGCTCTGACGGCGACGAGGTAAATAACTGCAGATCCTGCGGCAGGAATGTAACTGTAGGCAGCTGCCCAATGAGAGATGACACCTGCGACCGTACATCATTCACAAAGCAAGCCTTTTGCTTCCGGGGCGCAGACTGTGACACCACTTCTAAACTCATCCGCTCGCCGCTATCGCTCTCACGCTCGCACCGCACTCGGTAGTACTCCGTGCCCCATGTTTGCAGATCTTCTTCATCTACACCCAAAATAGATTTACTGAGCGACAACACCGAAATCGCCTCCAAAATATTGGTCTTCCCCGTGCCATTGGGCCCCACAAACAAGTGCACATTCGGCGAAGATACGTCCAAACTCAGCCGTTCATAACTGCGAAACTGCTCGAGGGTGAAAGAGAGGAGACGCATGAGGAAGATATTCTACAGGGTAGCATGGGAGAATACTTGGTTCTTTTGAGAAAGTAACAAGTTCCAAGTGCGAAGTTCCAAGTATGGTGTTTCTTTTTTTCTAAAAAAAGAACTCTTTCGTTGGAACTTAGAACTTCGCACTTGGAACTTCATTTCCCAGTATCCCCATCGCCTCATTGTACAAATCCCTCACCAATTTCAAGTATTCCTCGCGACGAACGTGTTTTGTCAGATCACTGATATCAATCCACAGGTGATCGTTGATTTCCTTTCCATCCACTTTCACCTCCGCACCATCTGGTACCAGCGCAAAAATATACTCAATCCTTTGGCCACAGACGTTATCGGGGCGGAATCTGCGGAAAGACGGCGGGAAATCGTACTGGTAGACCTTTTTACTGTGTCCGATGACGGTGCAGCCGCTCAATCCTGCTTCTTCCTGAAGTTCTCTGAGCGCCGCCTGTTCGATGGTTTCGCCCTCCTCCACTCCACCCTGAGGCAGCTGCCAAGAATCTTTCTTTCGTGGCTTATGCAAAAGCAAGAGCTGGTAACTCTCTCCTACTTTTCGAAGGACTATGAGTGAAGCCGCACTGCGATAACGGTCGGGCACGTGCGGAGTATAGAACGAGTGCTGGTTAAAGAACAGGAGTGGCGTTGGGAACTAGGAACTCGTGTACTAGGAAATTTGCAAAAAAGCCCTAGTTCCCAGTTCCTAGTACACTAGTTCCTAACTCGAATGTCTCTCTTCCTTCAACTTCGCCGGCTTTCTGACACGGCACTCTGGGCAGTACTTTTCTACTTTAAAATCCTTCCAGCTCACTCCTTTGCTGTTTTGCTTCAGCAAACGAACAGTGCCGACTCGGTTTCCCGATTCGGAACAATACATGCCGAAGACTGTGCGCTTACCGCGTGGCATAACGGGGACAGTGTAATGAGGGAAATGGATTACGCAAGAGATTTAAAGCACTTGAGCATTAAATATCAGATTCCAAACTCCAAATACCAAAGAAAGAATAAAATGCGAACAAAGCATAAAATTTAAGCTTTATTGCCGTTTTAAGCGTATTGTAGCTATTGACTTATTAAAATTTTATTGTATTGTGTTGAAGTAGTCTTTTTGACTACACGCTCCTTCACATTCACTCACTTCCCCTATTCTGTCTCTTTTTTACTAAAGAGAGATGCAATAGGGGAAGTAACTACCCCTGTTCTGAACCTCACGGTCGGCGGACCTAAAACGCAGGAGATTTCCCCATGTACGGTCCCTTCGTCCAGGCTACGCTGAACCGGGTGCTCGAGATCATCGCGCTCCTCGTGAGCGCGAAGTCGGCGGAGCAGCTCCGGAAGCTGATCCCGCAGTACCTCAAGATCAAGGATGACCAGAAACGGAAGGAATTGGGCCTCCAGATCGACGAGATCCTGGATGGCCTGCCGAGCAACTGTACAAACCAGATTCTCTGCAGACATCCCAACGTCGATGGCGTCTACGATGCCCTCAAGGAGGCCGTGGAAGCCTGCCTCAGTGCCCTCTACCCGCTCAGCGTAAACAAAGAGCAGGTCCAAGACCAGCATGCAGTGCATGCAGGAGTGTGGGCCGTCGGTACGACACGGCTTTATTCGGAGCACGACGAAGAAAAGCTGAAGCAGCCCGACTACGACTGGGAAAAAGACACGGACGACGAGGATGCCAAACGGCTGCGGTACGTCCAGGAAGAGTGCCGGCGGCTGGGGCTTCCCGAGAGCCTGGTCCAGGAAGCCAGCACTAACCCCGTCATGAAGGGGTGACCAGAACAGGTAGTAGCGAAGAAAGAAAAACCCCGACCCACAAGGCCGGGGTTTTTCTTTAACATTTTTCATTTCACAATTTCTTTGATATTTGACGTTTGATATTTGTCATTTAGCGATCCATCTACCTTTAATTCGCATTAAGGTAGCTAAACACTCCATTCGCCGCCACAGCCCCTTCCCCCGCCGCAGTCGTGAACTGTGCAAAGTAATTGCTGCCATTGGTCACATCCCCTGCTGCGTACACACCAGGAACCGTAGTTGCCATCGTGGCATTCACTATCAGGTAGCCTTTTTCATCCACTTCACATCCCACACTCTTAGCCAAATCCGTAGAAGGATCTGCTCCGATTTCGATGAAGACACCGTCTACATTCAATTCCTCGAGTCCTTCAAATGGCTTATCGAGTTTCACGCCCGTGACTTTGGATCCTCCGAGTACTTCCGTGATATTCGTCTCCATCACCATCGTAATATTCTCTTTCGCCTTCACACGATCGATCCAATAAGGCTCTGCGCGGAATTCGTTGCGACGGTGAATGAGGTACACTTTGCGTGCTACCTGAGCCGCAATAGCAGCACCTTCCACAGCACTATCTCCTCCGCCGATGACGGCGACGTCTTTTCCTTTGTAGAAAAATGCATCGCACGTGGCGCAGTAGGTCACTCCTTTTCCGGAGTACTCCTCCTCTCCTTTCACTCCCAAGTGTCTCTTCCTGGAACCTGTGGCAAAGATGATGGTTTTTCCTTCCGCTGTGTCCCCGCTTTCAAATGTGATCAAAAATCCTCCCTTCTTTTTTTCGATGGAAGAGACTCTGGCAATCTTGTGTGTGACCTCTTCAAAGCTCACGGCGTGCTTTTTGAACTTCTCCATCAGGTCCGGACCAGTGATGTCGATCTCCCCGGGCCAATTGCCTACTTCGGCAGCCGTGAGACCCAGTCCTCCGTCTTCCATTCCCACCAAAAGGGTTGTGAGTTTATAGCGAGCGCTGTAGATGGCGGCTGTGTACCCGGCGCATCCGAGCCCGATGATAATTGTGTCGTATTTGGTCATGCGATGAGCGTAACGCACAGCGCACGGGAAAGCAAAAGATGCGTGCGGAAAGAGAATCTAGGGTAAAAGGCTTTCCACCCGGCGTGTCTTTCGTTACCGTATTCTTCCTATGAAAACATTTTTGAAAACCACCACCGCTCTTACACTTTTATTCCTCACTGCCTGCGCCGGTTCCGGAGTTCGCACGCACCAGGATTTGGCAGATGCCCTGCGAGACCGAAACATTGAAAGAGTGTCGGAAAACGAAGAAGCAGAAAAAATCGCGTCCCCTCTTTTTGAGCCACTCGGCTACGCCATCCGCGTTCAGAGAGATGAAATCCAAACCTACGCCTACGGCAGTGCCTCCAAGGCAGAAGAAGCTATGGAAAAGATTGATAATAACGGCATGCCCAAAGACCAACCAGGCTGGCAGTGGGAAGACACGCCCCACTTCTTCCGAAACGGACACTTCATCGCCATTTACCTGGGAAAAGATCCTAAAGTAACGGCGGCCCTAGAAGAAATCCTCGGCCCACAAATCGCCGGCGCCGCACTACCAACTTCTACCGCCAGCAGCTCTTCTATGTCTGTCTCCACAACATCCGCCTCCGGTGCCTCTGTAAAAATAGGAACAGGAGCAGTGATTCCACAATCCATGCAATAAATTACTTTTGTGAAAATCAAAAAGCTTCTGAAGAATTTCTTCAGAAGCTTTTTATAAAATCCAATCCCTAATCCCCAACCCCCAATCCTTAAAACTGAGAGTCCATCCCATATCCCCCGCCCTCGGGATCATCTTTATCCAGCACTCCGCATGCGAGCCTGTCATCGCGGAACTGCGTCCAGGTAGTGCGGCGGAGCTCACGCATGTGCACACCGGCCGTGCGCCAGGTGAACCCAAATTGCTTCCATGATCCCGCCAGTAGATCCCTGCGCCTTGTTTCATCCGTTTCATTCATCGCCATTCCCAAAGCCAAATCACGCTCGTGAAGCGCATCTTTGATGTACTTGTAGTACGCATCGAAAATAGCGTTGATAGTGGCCTCACGCTTTCCCATGGCTTGCTTCATACACTGATGCTGCTGCTCCGCAGGAGAAAGCGAACTAGCAGCCGAAGAAACGCTAGTAGAGGAACTGGATTCAGTAGTGATAACAGCTGGTGAAAATGGTCCGGATGAGGAAGAACTGCTGCTATCCACACTCGCCTGCGTGAATGTGCCTTTCACCTGTGCACGGCTGGAGGGACGTCCATTCACGCCAAAGTCACTGGCAGACCGTGCGGCTACGGATTGAACCGTGAAGATGATGGCAAATGCTGTTGTTAGAGCGAAAAATCCTGCGGTGAATCGTTGATGAGTCATACAAGAAAGAAGGAAGTATGACTTGGATGACGAATGGAGTGAAAAGGGATTACAGCGAAGGGCTTGCCAATACATACGATAAAATCCTGGTACACACGCAAACACTTCTTTTTCTTTTCGCCAAAGTCGCTAAAATGCCCTCGGCTTGCCGAAGTGGCGGAACGGTAGACGCGCACGACTCAAAATCGTGTACCGCAAGGTGTGAGGGTTCGATTCCCTCCTTCGGCACCATCTAAATTAATGATCAAATTATTATGTGGGATAGATCAAAGTATTATGAAACAGTAAAGAAATTTTTTTAGGCACAAGGCGATAAGCCAGAGCAAATAGCGGCTTCAATCGCCCTTATGAAAGAGCATGATAAATCCAAAAGATGGGAAGTGGTTCGTTCTTGGGTTGCAGTAATTACTGGTATTTTAGCTTTAATAATTAGCGGCTTAACGGCAATTTTAAATAATTAAAGCAAAAAATCTGCTATTCTCTGCCTACACCATGAAACCCCACTCCACCTTCATCTTCGAATCCTACCTCTTCGACGAAGAGGCCGGGAAAATAGAGCTCCGGTACTCCTTGGATCATGAGGTGGAATTTACGGAGACTCTGCTACTCCCTACTCCCGTTCCACACGTATCCGATGCCAAGCACGAAGTGCTGGACCGGGCGCTCTTTGCACTGCACCTCATTGGCGGCATCAGTTACTACAAAACGTGTCTGCCCAAGGAAATGGAAATCCGCAGCGGTGCGCTTACCAAGGAACAAGCTGCGTTCTGGAATACGGTGTACGAAAATGGACTGGGGGAATTTTTCTACAGAAATCAGATCGATTATCGAGGATTGGTGAAGTTTCCAGCTGTGACGAACAGCGAGTATCAGGCTTTGGTGCCAGAAAAAGACTTGAGACCTGAGACGAGAGACTTGAGAGTTTTGGTTCCTGTTGGGGGAGGAAAAGATTCGATGGTCACTGTCGAGTTACTCAAAAAAGCTGGGTACAAGAGCACGTTGTACCGAATGGGAAAGCATCCTATTTTGGATACTCTGGCGGAACAGGCTGGCCTGCCGATCATTACTACGGAGCGTCACCTCTCCCCAACTTTATTTGATTTAAACGCACAGGGCGCGCTGAATGGTCATGTTCCTATTACCGCGTATCTCTCCTGCGTCACGGTTATCCTCAGCATCATCTATGACTTTGATGCCGTGGCACTCAGCAACGAACGCAGTGCGAACTACGGGAACGTGGAGTACCTTGGTAAAGAGATCAATCACCAGTGGAGTAAAAGCCTGGAGTTTGAACAGGCGTTCCAGAACTACGTGCACACGTACATTACACAGAGCATCGACTACTTCAGTCCCTTGAGACCTTTGAGCGAGCTCTCCATTACGAAGCTCTTCTGCGAGAATCCTAAATATCTGAGCACTACGACCAGCTGCAATACCAACTGGAGAATCCTGAAAGAAAAGCCAAATCAAAAATGGTGTGGAACGTGCCCTAAGTGTGCATTCGTATTCGCCCTCTACAGCGCCTTCATCCCTAAAGATCAACTGGTAGAAACCTTCGGTAAAAATCTCTTCGCCGATGAAGCGCTGCTTCCGCTGTACCGAGAACTCTTAAGCCTGGAAGGCTTTAAGCCTTTTGAGTGCGTGGGAACCCCCGAAGAAACAAAAGCCGCGCTGTACCTGGCACATGAGCGTGGAGAATGGGAGAAGACACCAGTCATGAAATTGTTTGTAGAGGAAGCTTTGCCAGAGATACGGGATCCGAAAGCGCTTTTGGATGAAGTAATGACGCCGGTGAAAGAGCATGGGATTCCGGAGAGATTTAAGAAAATCACAGACAGCATGTCATAAATAAAAGCATGTCACCCTGAGGTGGCCCGCCCACAGAGAATATGCTTCGTGGCCCCGCGGGCTCATTTCAATTTGTACGACCACTCAATTCATTACTCTTTCACTGAGGGCGGGGCACCTCAGCATGACAAAAGAATTGATTGTATAGCGGGCCCACGAAGGGCGGCATGCGGTCCTTTATGGAAACCCAAAAAATTCTCAATTTTCAATTCTCCATTCTCAATTTACTTCCCTCCACCAACTTTCACCTTCGCCGGCCTCAATACTTTCCCACTCAACTCATATCCTTCCTCAAATACCTCTGTCACTACCCCCTCCGCGCCCTCTCCCACCATCAACACTTCATGCCTGCTGGAATCCGCTACCTGACCCAAGGATTCAAATTTCTTCAGTCCCATCTCTGAAAGCTGCTTCAAAAAATCCTGTTCAATGGCATTCACGCCCTTCACCCACTCGTGATTCTTCAGTTCCTCCGGCAAATGCTGAAATGCGCGCTGGAAGTTATCGATGAGCGGTAAAAGTTTTACCAGAACCGCCTGGGATGCGTATTTACGAATATCATCGCCGTCTTTTTCCAGCCGTGCCTTGGCATTCTGCAAATCCGCCTGGGCGCGAGCGGCCATGTCTAAAAGCTTGGCATTCTGGATAGTTAGCTCTTCTACTTTGGCTTCCAATTCTTGTAAGTAATTATTTGAAGCCGTTCCTCCACCAGTAGAATCTTCATCATCAACTGTATTTTCCTCTCTCTCCAACTCCACAGAGTCGTTTGCATCATCATCCTGTGCAGTGCGATCGTCAGTCATGCCCACAGTGTAGGCAAAAACTGACTTTCGCTCAATATTTATCCGAGCGACCGGACAGCGGATTCCAGAACCAATCCTCCCATGAGGATCCCAGTAAGGGTAACGAAGGAGTAGAGCTTGAGCATGGACATGTGAAAAGGTGGGTAGGTAGTTGCCTAGATGACGCACTACAGATGCAGCGGTTACACACATGGCGTTGACGATCTGGAGTTTCACAAGTGCTCTACACAAAAAATCAGCAAAGAACTCTCGGCCATCAGAAATCTCCTGCTATACTTTTTGCCGTGCCCCGAAAGAAGTTTTCCCTGCCAAAGGACCAGCCAACTGTACCCAAAGCTTCTCCACAGCCTTTGGCGGTATCGCGCGCTCCTTCGCGGTGGATTCGCGGAGCGGAAATAGCAGGAATGACGGCACTGCTCTTGGTGCTGGGGTACTTCCTGCAGAAATTGAACCTGGTGAATTACTCCGCCGTCACTCCCACAGGAGCCATAAAACTGGGAACTGTGTTTACCATCGGCCTTGTGGCTGCCGTCTCCACCTGCATGGCGCTCGTAGGAGGAATGCTCCTATCCGTATCGGCTGCGTGGAAGCAGGAACGGCCAAATGCAGGAATACTTCAGACCTTTGAACCGCTTTTGTACTTCAACATAGGACGGCTCCTGGGATACTTCTTCTTTGGGGGAATGATCGGCTTCATCGGCAGCCGCTTATTTGTGTCTCCGGCGTTCACGAGCCTTGTGACCATCATCATTGCCGTATTCATGATCGTCCTTGGGCTTAGAATCCTGAATATCATCCCCAAAAAGTACTGCTCCCTCCCCTTTTCTCCTGCGCTCCGTCGCAAAATGAAAGGCCTGGAGGAATCCGGCAATCCTTCTGCGGCAGCGCTCCTGGGCGCGCTCACGTTCTTCGTTCCCTGCGGGTTCACACAGTCTATGCAGCTTCTGGCCCTGTCCTCCGGAAGCTACCTGGGTGGCGGGCTCATCATGCTCGCGTTCGCCTTCGGCACACTGCCATCACTCCTGGGGATCAGTGTTCTGAGCTCCCTTGTACAAGGAAAGCTGCGGCATCTATTTTTCACCTTCTCCGGTACGGCCGTGATCCTGCTGGGGATTCAAAGCATGGGAAACGGACTCGCGCTTGCGGGAGTAGACCCTGTGCATGCTGCTATCCGAACCTTCTCCAGCTCCTCCACAGCTACGGAAGATCCTTTTGTGACGATCGACGCGCAAGGCCGCCAGATCATCGCCATGTACGTGAGTGACAAGGGCTACTCGCCTGCGT
The DNA here is from genome assembly GCA_964628805.1 of uncultured Candidatus Peribacteria bacterium. Taxonomy (GTDB): domain Bacteria; phylum Patescibacteriota; class Gracilibacteria; order Peribacterales; family Peribacteraceae; genus CAZVOK01. The sequence goes on from CAZVOK010000003.1 coordinate 79,036, forward strand.
CTTTCACCATCGAAAAGAATCGTGAAACGTGGATCTACGTGATCGCCAAAGATCAGCTCGCAGGCTGTGTCTCCTTCATGAACGTCCCCGCCCACGGCCTCTCGGTCCCACTCACAGAAAAAGGCACCACGTGGCTGGGGAGCTTTGTGCCGCAGCAAGACTTCCTCATCACGTGTTCCATGGGAATGTTTAAGGCGAATGTGCGGGTCTTGTGATGTCTGCGCTTTTGCGAGTACACGAGTATACGGTTATTCGTATATCCGTATAACCGTATACTCGTCTATCCGTATACTCGGGAATGACAAAATGTTGAGACTACCAAATTCTCACTGCACCACACACGGCACCGTAGGATCCGCAATACAATTCTCCGTCGGCGGATCCCCTCTCCAAGGACACGTCTTGGAGTACCTGCACGCGTCATCGGTCAATTGATCCAGCTGCTCCTGAGGAACGGAATCTGCCGCACTGTAGGTGAGCAAGATTTTGTCGTTATCTGCAAAATCATAACCGGGATTCATAGGCACTTCCTTGGCATTCACAAACATCCTCCAGTGCTTTTTGCCTGTATTGCAGTACTGCTCCTTAGTATCTAAGGTGAAGCAGTCAGTAGTCATAGTGAAACCGATAGATGCGAAGAAATCACCAAGTGTGAGCCCCGGCTTGTGCCTGTGAATCACGCTTCCGTTTCCGTCATGCAGGTGCAGGTACTTCCGTCCCGGAAGAGTGACTTCATCTGGATGCCCATCATCCACTCCATCATGCGCTACGGCAGTAGGGATAAATTTGTAAGTCATAGGCCCATCGATGGGATCATCCACAGGATTGGACATATATGTATCCGCCGAGAAATCCAGCTTCTGCCCGTCTATCCACACAGCAAAGTCTGCGTGGGTGTGGTTAGGATCTGGATTTTGCTCCAAAGAAGTGGCGGGTGCGGCCAGGACGATACCAGCAATGGCAATGACGCCGATGGCGGAGGGGAGGAAGGAGTAGTTCATGAGGGATAGAGAAATCAGAGGAATTCTACTCTCGTTCGTTTAAGAAACGAATAATGTTTGTTTTAACTATACTAACTTCAGGGTTATTATTTACCGTCTACTCCTAATTGCTCATCAATGATATTTGGCATTGGCTTCGGATGTTGAGACGTTTCATAAATTCCAAAGCAAAATGCTGAGAAGCATATGAGATAGAGCCCAAAATAGATCTTTGGCCTAGAAAGCCACGTCTTCTTCGTCAAAGGGGGTTCTTTTCCATTAGAATCATCAAGATATTTAATATAAGAGTCTATTACTACTCGTTCTGTCTGATCAGATATATTCCGGGTGTATTTATCGTATGCGCCTGCATAGGGCTTATAGTCTTTTCTCATAGTATCTAGCTGATCCGTAAGACCTTTAATATTCAAATTGCCCTGAAATACATCAGCGATATAACCTAAAATCAGCGCGTCTAAAAGGAGTCCCATTGCTCCAAGAACAGTCCATAAGCTCTGCAGAGCATTTGGATTAAATGCAAGTGCTCCACCTACAACTGCAAAGGCCAGCCAATTAAGTTTCCCTTTTTGTTCCATCGTAAAAACTACCTGTTTTTCACGGAGATCTGTTATCAAATTACCTTGTCGCTCAATGCGTTCTGTAACTTGCATGAAGCGCTGATAATGGAAATCTGGAGGATATATCACACTTAAATTATAACTGTAAAAAAATTTATATGGTGTCACGGGCCGGGATTGAACCGGCGACCCCGGGCTTATGAGTCCCGTGCTCTACCAACTGAGCTACCGTGACATGTTGGTACGTCTTTTTGCGTGAGCTTGGCAGCTCCAAAGCAAAGAACAGCCCACCGAGGATACTGTTTTTTACTTTCCAGGCAAGATCAAGAAGGCAGGGGTAAGACAAAGTCATCCCATAACTCCCTACTCTATGTCTTAGATTAACTATTCCACGTATTTACGAGGTGCCGCTTCAAAGTCTCAAGGCCCCAGGCAACGTTCTGTTTCCAGGTATTGGCAGGCCACTCTCTTCCTTCTTCCAGGAGCTGTGTTTGCCAGTGCTTATCTGCAAAGGTGTAACTATTCATACGGCTGAGCGCTTCGCTCTGTACGCGTGCCAAGTACGGCTCCGGGTTCTCCACACATTCCTGCAAAAACTGATACAGCATCCCCGCTGCCCAGTAGATATTGGCCAGTGGAGTTTCCTCTGGAGGCACCTGGCCTTCTGTCACCATAGATTCCGTATCGGCATACCTGTAGCCCAGCTCTTTTGTTTTTTTGTCGATGGCCAGGAAGTACACATCGGGACCCATAGCCAGGCATTTATCGCCGCACTCTTGTACAGCGTCCATCAGCTGCTTCAGGACTGCGTTGAAATTGGGAATCGATTTCAATTTATTGGCGGTCAGTTCGTCTCGATCTTTAGACGTGTTTTTGCCCATACTCACCACCCATGCGGTGTTATTGAGCTTTGGCATGACCACCGCATTTTCCCCCTTCTCCTTTGTCATGGGTACGAGTAAAGGCCGTTCACGCGGGGGCAAATTACTTTCCAAGATTCCATGCCCCTGCATGGCTCGGTCTGCACCATTGGGATCCCTAAATTGCTTTTTAGCCATTTGTTCCCCATTCACAAGCACCTCGTATACTTGTGCGCGCATCCCTCGTCCAATAATGCCAGGAAGATGTGCAGTATTCGCGGAGCGCTCATGCTCTACTGATTTTTGAGAGTGTTCTGTTTCTGTATGTGAGGGCGTGTGTTTCATTCACTACAGTATAGCATGTAGGAGCGATTTATTCTAGCCAGATACATCTAGAAAAAGCTCTCTGTAGGCAACATACACGAAGATAATGAGAGCCTGCTGCATCCTGGAAAATGTACAGAAAAATGCTCATAGGAGTGAGGAAAAGCAGTGTTTCGGAAGAAGTATTTTGACATCCCTCTGCATAAATTCTATAACGTCCGAACTTTGGACGTTTCCAATGCCTTCATTCGAAATGAGCACATGATCGCCTCGGCCATTGTGCCACAGGAATTCATTGCTTCTACCGTCTTCCCAAAAACTTGTATGCCAGCAATCTCTCCTTCTCAACAACTGCGTATGCACTTGGAGTTATACGAAGGGCGCATGGATGCAGCAAATAATACTACCGATGCACAGGATCGTAAAAAATTCGAAGATGACGCACTGCAAACATTGCGGGATATTGAAGCACACTGCAAAAAATATCAGCTCAACTTTGCAGAAGCACTCGCTGCCACCGGCCAGCAGTAAAATACACGAAACATTTCCTGAAAAGCACAAGTCCTAACCCCTGCGCGCATTTGACCAAATCTGCGCAAAGCTCTTCAATATCTGCAGCAATCAATCATTTTGTACTCCTTCAACCAGTTCACTTACTTCCCAAAACTTTTATGAGAACGAGATCCGTTCGTACCAACGCTGTGGCACTCACCGCTGTGTACGTTTTTACGCTTATCTCCAGCGTCTTTCTCATCCGTACGGCCAACGCTATCGTCCTGCCAATTCCTCCGTACTGTAACGGACTCCAGGCAACGATCTTTGTAGATAACGGAGTGATTGTGGGTGGACCCGATAACGGCCTCGCCTACACAGGAGAACTCAATGGAACTGCGGGAGATGATGTGATTGTTGGTACCTCCGGTAAAGACATCATCAAAGCCAAAGCTGGCAATGATACCGTGTGCGGAGGCGCAAACGATGACTACCTTCAGGGAGACAGCGGAAACGATACGATGAACGGAGAGAGTGGAAATGACCTCCTCTCCGGAAACAGCGATAGCGATACACTCTACGGAGGAAATGACTTGGATTTGCCTATCGATGGAGGGTCCGGAACCGATTACTGCAACCGCGGCAGCCCGGAGCTCTTTCCACTCATCAATATCAACTGTGAGTCCGGAAGTGTAGGGCAAGTGAAGATCGTAGAAGTATCCGGAAGTGCGACCGATGCAGCATTTGCAGGCACATTAGGATCTTTCTCTTTGGACGATGATGCCACTGCCACACTGCCAAACACTATGACGCTCACCAAGCGCGGCGGCGACTACAATCTGACACAAGCCTTGAACCCAGGGCTTCTCCTCACAAACCTCACCTGCTCAGGTGGCGGAAGCGATACTACGGCTTCCATCCCCCTTCGCACGGCCACTATTGGTGTGGATTCCAGTGAGAACATCACGTGCACATTCACCAATACTCCTCTGGAAGCAGATCTCTCTGTGGCAACGGTCCTGACGACCACAGCACCTGTGCTCAATGACACACTCACGTACGAGATCACTGTCACCAATAATGGTCCAGAGGCTGCAGACACCGTTCAGTTCTCCGATGCGTTGCGTGCTTCAGAAACGTTCCAGTCACTCGTAATCCCTGCAGGCTGGCTCTGCATGTTGCCTGCTGTAGGAGACACAGGAACGATCCTCTGCTCTACGTCTTCCATGACCACAGGTTCTTCGGTCTTCACTCTCCAGACCAAAGCTATCTCCTGCGATAGCGGCGATAACGTGGCCACTGTGTCTGCTGCCACTCCGGATTCAAACCTTGGCAATAACTCTTCCACCAATCCTTCCACCGTCTCCTGCGCGATCCCAGCAACCCACTTCTGGGTGGAACCAGGCGACCCGAAGGCGACGGATCCAAACGTGGGACTTGTACGCATTGATTGGCAGGCAGTAGCAGGGGCAACCGGATACAAAATCCATCGCTGCATTCCAAACGATGCCAGCAACTGCTTGGAAATTCACGATCACACGACAGGTGCTCCCTATGACTACGCCGATGATGTAGTACTGGGTGCCGCTTGGCTCTACAAAGTGCAGCCGTACGTAGGCCCTTCGGCATCTCCAAGCTTTATGGTTCCCCTCTCCAGCATTGAACCACGTCGTGCAGAAACGCTCTCCGTGGTCGTAGATGATGATTCCATGCTGCAGGATTTCATCTCCACCGGAACTACCTCTATGACAGGTACCTGGGGTTCATACCACGTGAACATGAGCGGTATTGAAACCATTATGAGCAAGACAGTAGGAGGAGACGGCTACAGCATTGCAGGACCTTTTGGCACTCAGACATTTGATTGGCACACGAACGCAGCGCTGGACGGCGTGTATGACGTCTCCGTGTCCTACATCTGTGATTCCTCCCGCGGAATGGTGTATTACGATGTCTACAACGGAAATACAAAGCTCACAACTTCGCCTATTCCTGTGGATCAGTCCCTGAAAAGCAAAGATGGAACTCCTTGTGGATCACAGAATGAATTGGCATCAGAAGCACACTGGAAGCCACTCGGACAGTTCACCTTCACTGGTAGCGGCAGCGCACGCGTGCAGCTGGTGTCTGCTACGGGCAATAACGTGGTAGCCGACGCGGCAGGCTTCAAATTCATCGCACCCAATCCTTCTTCCTCGTCCTCATCCTCTTCTTTGTCTTCCTCGTCTTCTTCATCAGTCGCCTGCACACTTCCTACAGGCCTCTACGGCTACTGGCCATTCGATGAGAACACGGGAACCGTGGCCAATGACCTCACAGCCAACCGCGATGGATCACTGGAAAACGGCCCTCTGTGGGTAACAGGTGCACCGCAGGTAACATCAAACGTCTCTGCACTCTCCTTTGATGGATCCGATGACCTTGTCCGCGTGAGCACAGGAGCCAGTGCGTTTGATTTTGGAACGTCAGACTTCACGGTGTCTCTCTTCCTCAAGGCTCAGACCGGTAACCGCGGAGTGCTGGGAAATTACAGCGCTGCGCACAAAGGCTGGGGACTCTACGTATACGGCAATGGCACCCTGAACTTCTTTGGCTACGGAAGCATGGGCTCCAATGACACTGCTCAAAGCGCTTCTGTGCTCGATGACCAGTGGCACCACGTGACAGGCGTGTATTCCCGCAGCGGCAGCCTGCTCACTATCGCAACGTACGTGGATGGCGTCCTCGCAGGAACGAACACCACAACTGTTGGCGATCTCTCTGCCGGTAGCGATCTCCTCTTTGGAAAGTACACCGATCAGCCAAGTTTCCAGGGAACACTCGATGACATCCGCGTGTATAACCGAGCACTGACTGCCCATGAAATCCCAAGTCTTCTTACCTGCAATAACGGTGCAGGTAATAGTTCGAGCGTGACCAGTGCAAGCAGCTCCAGTTCCAGCTCAAGCTCTGAATCAAGCTCCAGCTCCAGTGTCAGCACCTCTAGCTCCAGCAGTTCCTCCAGTGTGGCTAGCAGCTCTAGCTCTTCCAGTACCTCTTCGGATCCTATGGCAGACTTGCAGATCGTGAAGACCGGACCAGAGACTCTGGAACAAGGTCAGCCGATTACGTACACACTCACCGTTATAAACCACGGACCAGATACAGTGACAAGCTTCACTGTGGCAGACACCTTCCCTGCAGGATTTACGTTCACCGGTGGCACGGCGGGTTGCGCACTGGGAGTAGGCGGAACGGTCGATTGCACAGGCGGTTCACTGGCTGATACCCAGGTAGCCATCTTCACACTTACCTTCTCCACTCAGTTTGCGAGCTGCGCCAATCACCAAAATATCGGTACTGTTTCTACGAATACCGCAACGGATTCATTCTCCGGTAACAATACATCTTCGATCTTCACCAACCTCACCTGCCCTCCAGCTCCAGAGGTAGACCTCTTCTCGTTTGAGTCCCAGGGCAATGGCAGTCAGGGAGGATACATTGGTCACCGCACCAATGAATTCCGCGCAGCCTTTGGCGGCGGCAAGTCCCCTTTTGCACCAGGAGCCTTTGGCGGCAACCTTGCCCCAGGAGCGTTCGGAGGAGGAACATCCAGCGTCATGAATGCGGATCAGAAAAAGACTGTCTGCAACGCACAGAAATTCCTGGATAACCAGCCAGTGGTAATGACCGATGCCATCCTGGAAGCAGCAGCAAAGACGCTTCAGAGCATCACCGGAGTGAGCAGTGAAGCCATCTTGGTAGCCCTGAAGAACCCTGCGTTCTGCGGGAAGTAAATCTGACAATCTTGTCCCTTCGTTCTAAAAAAGCCACGCTCAGCGTGGCTTTTTTAGACTTGAGATATGAGACTAGAGACTTGAGTAAGAGACTGAATGTAAAAATAGAAAGTAACAAAGTCACTCAAGTCTCATGTCTCGAGTCTCATATCTCAAACGTCTCAAGTCTACCGCCCGTACTTCGCAATAAACACCAAAGGATTCACCGTAAACTTCGCCGCCTCCGCTCGTGTCGGGATACTTGATGGCCAATAGACCTTGTGAGGACGAGCTCCTGTGTCTGCATCTACTTGCAGGTGCAAGTGCGGTGCACTGGTATTACCTGTCATTCCTACGACGCCAATAGGTGTGCCAGGTGTTACGCTGTCCCCTTCGTCGACCAACGTGATATCGAAGTGGCCGTACACGGAAAACATCACGGATTCATCCGGCAATCGGTGTTCGATGATTACATGGAGCCCCATGCCCTCACTGCGCTTCACGGCATGCACTTTGCCACCGGCAATGGCTCCAATGGGCGTACCACGTGCGAGTTTCAGGTCTACACCTGGATGCACAGCTTCAAACTCTCCACTGTCTAAATCGTACGCACCAAAGAATCGCGTGGAATAAAAAAGCTTTGCAGTAATGAGCGCGATGGAACTCTCCGTTAAATCCTGAGCCAACTCATCCAAAGACGTCTTGAGCTTGATGACATCGTATCGAGGAAGCTCTACGAAATCCGCAGAGGTCATTTCTCTGTACGATCGATTCCATTCCATTGGCGTGCGCATGGCTCCCCAGTTTGGCGTAGAAGTCACAGGCATCACTGTGTACTCAAAAGCAGGAAATTCTTCAGGAGTCACGATAGGTGGCGTCACTTCCGGTGCTGCGGGCCTCAGAGTGTCTGCAGAAGCGATTGTTGCTACTTTCTTTTGAGGCACTGCTGACTGCGGCAGCGCTTTCTTTTCTATTACAGGGACTTTGTTCTGTTTCACACGACGCACTTTTCTCAGAGCCACAGGCGAAGGACTCTTAGATACAGGCTTTTTCACAATCTTCACCGAATAATCCCGGAGGGTATACGCCTGATAACGCTGCTCAGACATCTGCGAAGCCAGAACAGCTGAAAGAACACACAGCACACTCAAAAGACCCACGCGAAGATGCTTTTGCTGAGCTACGAAGAACCCTTTGAGCGTTGTGTATGTGAGTGTCATGAATCTGATTATTATAGCACAAATTTGATTTTGTGTAAATTACCTCATAATGCGTGAATTATGAGTAAAAGACTCGAGACATAAGACTAGAGACTTGAGTAAGAGGCAAAGTGGTAAGAACAAGAAATAACAGAGTCACTCAAGTCTCATGTCTCGGAACTATCGCATTCCCATGTAGAACACGAGTGTGCCCCCTTCTGATCCATCACAACCCGCTGTAGAGGCCCAAGTTCCAAGTCCGGTATTCACTTTGTATCCCGCATCACTGTCTGAAGCAGCTACGCTGTAACTGTATAGGTAATGATTTGCGCATCCGCCGTTCAAGTGGTTATAGCCACTAGTATTATGGTGATCAAATCCTGAAACCGTGACACCAAAATCTCCTCCAGCGGAATAACCAAAATTACTAAATCCCATCACAGCTGCTGTAGGACCGGTAGTGCTGGTGTAGAGTGTAGTGGCAATGTCTGTATGCGTATTGGGCGTACTCAATGCTGATGTAAACGCAGGAGAAGTAGCAAAGAGCCATGTCCCGTTATTGCGAACGAAGATCGTCTGTGATGATACGGCATTAATGGCCATTTTCTTGGCACGAGAAAGATTATAGTGCGCGAATGAAAGAGGGTTTCCTGTAAGCACTTCGGTATCACTCACAATCGGCTGCTCGCCATTTGCTCCTGTAATAGCAGCAACAATGGTCCATCCTCCACCACTGGTAGTCATGTCGCAGTAGACCGATGTTCCTCCGCTGATCATATAACGACCACTTGGTGCCAGAGAATCTGCAGCTAAAATTTCCTTGCAGCTTTTCATCGCCTGACCAAAATTTGCAGCGCGAACATAGGGCCTACCGGACGCGTCTTTGTACACCAAAAATCCACTATGGTTTACGGTCGTTTCCGTATTGTCTCGAGGAAGAGATGCTATATACGTGGGTGCCACAACATCCACATTGATGCATGTTGCATCGCCTGTTACTCCCTGCTTGCAAATAGGCATGGCAGCCACGGCAACTGTGGGTATGAGTGATGTATTGGGTAAAGTAGATGTTGCGACCAAATACTGTGTTAGGGCATTTTGGAGTTCGGTAGCCAAGTGTTTGCGTTCTGCATCTCGTGCGGCTGCCAATTGCCTGGTTGGATTGATGGACACAATGGTAATGGAAGCCAGCACTGCAATAATTCCCATCACCAGCAGCAGCTCGATCAAGGTAAAACCGGCAGGTGCGAAAAATCTTCCAGAGCGTATGCAAGCGCGCATGGATGCTACGATACCTCGATAGAAGACCTTCTTATAGAAAAGAGTATGGCCAGAATGCTTAATTCATTCACCTGCTGCTTTATAAGCAGATTGCCCTGGAAAGTGTCTTTTTATCTATTTTAAGCCAAAAGAATAGCACCTAGGATTACTCAAAACATAATTTTTAGATTAATCAACTTTGAGACTGGGGCTGCATGATCTAAGCTCTGCCATCAGAAACGTTCTTAGTTTATTTTCCTCTTTTCCTATGTTGAAAAAGGTTTCCCTTCTTTCTGTTTCTGCCGCTCTGCTCCTTGCAGGCTGCAACTCCACGGGTTCCGTACTCGAGGGTGATACAACGTCTTCCGTGTCTTCCGACGATGTGTTGATGGAAGTATCTTCCTCTTCGGATGCTATGATGGAGAGCTCCTCTTCCGTAATGGATGAGACGTCTTCTTCCTCCGTTATGATGGACTCCTCCGTGAGCTCCGATGCAGCATTGGCTGAGTAATTGACCGAAGAAATCAAAAAGAGGTACGTTTGCACCGCACACGTGCCTCTTTTTTTATCCCCTGCTTCATGAAACTGACCATCGTCATTCCGGCGTATAACGAGGAGAAGTACATTGGGCAGTGCCTGCAGAGCATCACAGACTCTGCTACAGATTTTTTAGAAGAGATCATTGTAGTAGATAATGCAAGCACCGATGTCACAGCAGACATAGCACAGAAATTCCCCAAGGTGAGAGTAGTGAAAGAGACCCAAAAAGGCCTCACTTTCGCACGTCAGAGAGGGCTCCTGGAAATTAAAACTGAACTGTTTGGATCCATCGATGCCGACATGCAGCTAGTTCCTGCCTGGTTTGAACAAGTACAAAAAACCTTTGAAAGTGATCCATCGCTCGTGTGTGTCAGCGGCCCCTACACGTTTTACGATATGTCCTGGCTGCACCTGCTCTTTGTACGGCTCTACTGGGCAATCCCCGCTCGCATCGGGCGCTTCTTCACAGGGTACATGGTCGTAGGTGGAAACTTCGTGGCGAAGACGGAAGCACTCAAGAAGATCGGCGGCTTCGATACGTCTGTCACGTTCTACGGCGAAGATACAAACATCGCACGTCGGCTTTCCAAAGTGGGAAAGATGAAGTTCCTGCACTCATTGACGCTCGCCAGTTCCGGCCGGAGACTCATGAAAGAAGGTATCCTGAAAACTGCCTGGATCTATGTCCTAAACTTCGTCTCCGAAGTGCTCTGGAAAAAGCCTGTGACACAGACGTATAAAGATATTCGATAGATTGTTTGAGTAAAACAGAAGCATCAATATTCAAAGATCAAAGAAAAGAAGAAGCTTCAAAGTAGAACTTTTAACTTTGTACTTTCTTCTTTGAATCATGCTTTGATCTTTAAATATTGATAACTGATCTTTTAGCCCTCAAAACCTCTAACCAAAGCCTCAAATTGAGCTACACTAGAGCCATGAAACCCGTGCTCTTATGCCTCCACGGCTGGGGCGGCTCCCACGAGTCGTTTACGGAACTGCGCTATGCCCTGAGGAATGATGACATCGAAGTCCTGGCACCCGATTTACCAGGATTTGGTGGAGAAGCAGAGCCCAAAGAAGCCTGGGATACCAATTCCTATGTTCAGTGGGTGGAAGAGTATCTCCTGAACCAATTCAGCAAAGACCAATTGAAAGATAGGAAGTTCGCCATCCTAGGCCACTCCCACGGCGGCCGCATTGCCTTAAAAATTGCTGCCAAGCATGAGCTACCCATCGCTCACCTGTATTTGTGTGCGTCCGCTGGAATCAAGCACGCACGGCACCTTAAACGGATGATTGGACTCACGCTCGCGAAGACCGGAAAGACGTTATTGAAGGTACCAGGCTTGAATCTTCTGCAACCCCTGGGAAAGAAATTCCTCTACAAACTCGTCCGCGTGCACGATTACGAAAAAGCGAGCCCTGTCATGCGGCAGACACTCATCAATGTCACCAAAGAAGATCTACGATCGTTGCTCTCAGAAATTAAAGTGTCAACAGATCTCTTCTGGGGGCAAAACGATGGCATGACCCCCGTGGGCGATGCAGACATCATGCACACAGGGATTGCAGGAAGCTCTGTGCACATTTTCCCGGGAGTGAGGCACGCCGTACACAGAGACAAAGCAGAAGACATCGCTAAAGTTATTCGCGCTACTCTTCTCTCATGAGCCTCTTCTCCCCCATTCATCACACCTTTGGGCCATTGGCGGATAAGGCGCAGCGCATGGATGCGCTCAAAATGTCCTACGCAGTGCACCGGTATAAACGCGGCGAGAGTACGGAGGAACTTCGAAAAGAATTGCAAAACCGCTACGGAAACCGCGCTTACCTCTTCGCCTCCGGCCGCGAAGCGCTCATGGCACTTCTTCAGTCACTTAAGTTTCAACCTGGTGAAGAAGTAATTGTTCAAGGCTACACCTGCATGGTGGTCCCGAATGCAATCCAAGCAGCTGGAATGATTCCTGTGTATTGCGATATCGAGAAAGACACGTTGAACCTCTCGATCGACGCTCTAAAAAAATCCATCACCCCGAAAACTAGAGTCATCATCTGCCAACACACCTTCGGAATCCCTGCCTCTACCAAAGAACTTAGGGATTTTTGCGACGAGCATTCACTGATTCTGATCGAAGATTGCGCGCACATTTTGCCCGATGACACAGGTCCCAAAGAAATCGGTTCGTACGGAGACTTTCTTCTCCTGAGCTTTGGTCGCGACAAAGCAATCTCTGGAGTCAGTGGCGGTGCTGTTATCTGCAGGTCACCCGGAACCGCGATGGGCTTAGAGCAGAAAGAACGGAGTGCAGTGGATCTCTCCTGGTGGACTATCGCCAAACTACTCGAGTACCCAGCCATCTACGCCTTCTGTAGGCCGCTCTACGGACTTGGCATCGGTAAAGCACTACTCGCTTTCATTGCAAAAATCGGCTGGCTCGTGCCTATTTTGTCCAAAGCAGAAAAGAAAGGCCACATGGGAAAGACCTTTCATAGAATGCCCAATGCCTGCGCGTATCTGGCGCTGAGGCAACTCAAGCGGTTGAAAGAAATTAACGATCACCGCAGATCTCTCACTCAATTCTATTTGGAGGAATCCAGGAAACGCGGCTGGCCTAGAGTCGATGGAATCACTCCTGATCTTCCACTCCAAAAGTTCCCGATGTTTCTCCTCAAAGCAGAGAAGATCCGCAAAAAACTGAAGCAGCAGAATATTCACTTGTACGATGGCTGGACCGGCTGTGTCGTGTGCCCGGCAAACGTAGATATCAGCGAATCCCAGTACACTGCAGGACTCGATCCTATGGCCGAGGAAGTGTGCTTACAAGTGCTGAGCCTCCCGACCCATCCGAACATGTCCCGCGCGCAAGCAAGGAGGCTTTGTGAGGCATTGGAGAGGGTTATGAATGAAAGATCAAACGTCAAAATACAAAGATCAAAGTAAACATGAAATTTAAAAGCAAAAGTTTTAACTTTGTACTTTCTTCTTTGAATCTTACTTTGATCTTTGGATATTGATGATTTCTCCTAAATATTAATCTGGTTCAAGTACTCCATCAAAATTTGCTTTTACAGCAAATTCCTCACTTGCCAATTCAGGAAGAATCAATTCAATTTTCGCATTATGTTGAGCACACAAATCTTCACATCGTTTTCGAACTTCTTTAGCACCACTTGAGCCTTCTCAGGAGTAGTTCCCTCCGGAAGCTGAATATAGTGACAATAGGTGTTCCGCCTTCAAAATCATCTTTATCTAGAGTAGTCATAACTTAAAGATACAAGACGGATATCCATTTACAAGCAATTCAAAAAATTCCTAGTAATCCAGTACTCTAGTATTCCAGTATTCCCATCGTTTTTCCGCTATAATTCCCCCATGCTCGTCACCGAAGCCACAGACAAGGCCTCCTGGGATCAGTTTCTCCTGAGCCAGCGCTTCCACCCATTTCTCCAAAGCTGGACGATGGGCGAAGTGTACAGAGCCATTGGGCAGGATCCTGTGCGTTTAGTAGTTCGTGATGGTAATACCATCAAAGCCATCTGTTTCGCGCACGTAGTCCCCGCTCGTCGCGGCAGGCATTTGTCTGTTCCCTACGGGCCCATCCTGAGCGATGACACTGCGCTGGAACCACTGCTACAGGCACTGGAACAGAAAGCAAAAGAACGCCGATGTTCTTTCATCCGCCTCAGTCCTTTTTGGCTGAAAGAGTCCGGTACGGCTCATGCTCTGAAAAAAAGAAGTAAGAACTCCCCTCTTCATTTGCTCGCAGAGCACTTGTGGTACCTGCCACTGCAGAAAGTAGACCCCTGGAGCGGACACTCTGCAGACTCAGATCCTACGGAGGAATCCATCTTCTCCAACTTACGTGCCACGCACAGAAACCTCATTCGCCGCGCGCAAAAGGAAGGAGTCACGGTAGAAGCCAGTAAAGACCCTGCAGCAGACATGCAGCACTTCCTGACGCTCCACGAAGAAACCAGGAAGCGCCACGGCTTCACTCCATACAGCAATCGGTTCTTCCAGGCGCAAGCAGAGCTCTTCGCGGCGGAGAACGCCGCCACACTGTACTTGGCACGCTACCAGGGCGAAGTGATTGCCGCCTCTGTGCACATGCACTTCGGCAAGGAAACCAGTTACCACCATGGTGCGAGTACGCATAAGTACGCAAAGATTCCGGCAAGCTACTTGCTCCAATGGACCGCTATTTCCGATGCCATCAAGCGCGGAGATCACACCTACAATTTCTGGGGCATCGCTCCGCCAGATACTACTGCCGAAGATCCACTGAAAGCTGCCGCCCACAGCAAGCATCCATTTGCAGGAGTCACGCTCTTCAAAACAGGCTTTGGAGGAAGCCTCTTGGAACTCACACACTGCAGAGATATGGCCGTGTCCCCTTCCTACTACCTCACGCGAGCGTTTGAATACGCGCGGAAGTGGAAGAGAGGGTTTTGAGTAAAGTTCCAAGTATCAAGTTCTAAGTTCCAACGAAGGAATATTTTTTAAAAAGAAACACCATACTTCGAACTTCGCACTTGGAACTTGGAACTTCCTCTCCACCACGCTACTCTTTTTACCTATGCCAAAAGCTTCAGTACTAGAGACATCATCCCAGGATCTCATCACCCGCGAAGAGTTTGAAGCCCTGCAGAATCATGTGCAATTGATCGCCTATCACATCCAGCGAATGGATAGACGCGACAAAATCCGTACCATCGAAGGATTCATTCGAAGTCTCATTCTCATCATCCCTACGATCTTCTTCATCTGGAGCACGTGGTACTTCATCACCCATAGCGATGAAATCCTCAGTAAGATGACAGAGCAAATCACCAAGCAGACGATGAATTACTCGCAGCAGGGAGGTGCGGATATGATGCAGCAACTGCAGGAAATGATGAATAGGCAGTAAATTTTGCCTCTTTTTTGAACTCTTAGACTTGAGACTCGAGACGTGAGACTTGAGTAAAAAGGCTAAATTTGAACATGAGAAAAAATAGAGCCACTCAAATCTCTAGTCTCATGTCTCAAGTCTACTGCGCTATTGTCACCACCTCATCCCCCGTCATACTGCTCGCTACCGTGAAGCTTGGCACTTGGAGAAACTGACTTCTGCTGAAAGTGGATGTATTTCCTGCGGCGATTCCGAAGAGATACCCGGCATCTCTTGCCGCCTGCATCACGCGGTCATTGGTAGCACCCTGTGGATACGCAATGGCGTACACAGGCTTATCGGACAAGTCCTCAATCATCTTCCTACTCTGCTGCACTTCTAGTGTCACCTGCGCGTTTGTGAGCGAACGTAGATCATCTCCTGTGTGCCCGGCTGCCTGCAGATCAAATCCATTGGCCTTGAGGGTCAGCATTTGCTTTTCAGTGATGCCGCTCATGCCGATGTTTTTTGTTGTTATGAAAAACGTCGCTGGAATGCGATTGCTATACAGAAGATCTGACACTTGTTTCACGTTAGCCCCCGTAATGTCCGAAACAGCTATGACGACGTTCTTTCCTTCGAATCTTTTTGTAGAGTCCTTCTCCTGAGCGAGAACAGCATCATAGACATTTCTGAGAGACATGAGTGTGTATCCCTCTGCAACGAGACGGTTGGCATGGGCGACGAGGGTACCTCCCATGCCTGCTTGGCTTAGTTGGTAATTCAATATCGGTATTTTGTAGGTCTCCTGCCGTGACACGAACTTCACCATAAACTTGGTAAGGTACTGGGTAGACACGTATCCCTGCTTGCCACCAAACTCTACCTTCGCCCATCCTCCTTCTATAGAGAGCGGCTTCACAAATGAGAGACCGGGAATTTCTGCAATCTTCTCACTTCCCTGGTTTGGTTCCTTGCGCATGTTCAGGAATTGGAAGTCCACGTAGTAGAGGTTTGCAAAGGCTGCTTCTTCCTCAGCGCGCTTCGCTTCGTCGATCACTTTGGAAATGTACTGCACGGACACGAACCCTGTCTTCCCATCAGAGGTCGTCACTTTGGCCCATTCACCGTTGGTGATTTCGACAACACTCACGCTGTCGCCTCCTCGCAGACTTGCGACCAGTGCAGCGTTTGCAGAAGGTTCAGCACGTACATTCAGCGTAGGATTCGTAACACGGAATACATTCGTTCCCTGCGCAGCAGATGCAGACCGTGCGGAGTCATAGGTCTTAGCCATGGACATATCCAGCACCTGTACGGAAGACGCAGAACTGTTGGTTAGGAGGGTTGGACCACCAGAGCTCTGACCCGAGCTGCTGCTTCCTGTGTCCACTTCACCCGTGGTGTCCAGCTCTGTTCCCGTGCGTGCAAGCTCCTGAAAGCGTGCCACATCTTCTTCTGTGAAGACGACATCGTCTTTCTCGCTCTCTTTGGTCGTCACCTGTGCACTGCACCCTGCAAAGAGGATACCGAAACAAGCGATGATCATGAACGCCACGAGCGGGCGGGCGGGAGAGCTCTGAGTGGCTCGTCGGGGGGAACGGTAACGGGTCATGGGAACGAGAGTAATGAAGTGAAGGAAGACAGAGTGGAGGGGTGGAGCGGAAACGCTGCGCTTACATGTAGTCTGGAACGCGCAGAGTCAAAAGCTCCGCCCCTGTAGACAAGATTGCAGCCGTATCGGCTGTGAGGGTGAGGCGAAAGGAACGAGAAGGCTCATCAGCCTTGAGGATTGGCTCGGAGTTGTAAAATGAGTTGAAGTCCTGACACAGCTGGTACAAAAAGTTCGCAAGCTTGTGCGGCATCTTGGTGACACGTGCGTCTTCCAGGACAGATGGGAACAGAAGAAGCGTGCGAAGCAGCGTGCGCTCTCCATCAGTAAGAGTCTGAATGTCCTCGGTAGCACTGCGGCTCTCCCCTGCCTTACGCAGTACAGACTTCGCACGAGCGTGCGTGTACTGCAAGTACGGTGCGCTGTTTCCTTCAAAGCTCAGCATCTTGTCCCAATCAAATACCATGTCCATCTTGCGGTTTTGGCTCAAGATGCCGTAGACGAGTGCTCCTACTCCCATCATCTGTGCAAGTCCCTGTTCATCATCGGTCTGGATAGATGCGCGGTGTTCCTCGATGGTTTCCTCGGCACGCTTCGTGGCCTCCTCCAGTACATGTTCCAACTTCAGAATATTTCCCTTACGTGTGCTCATGGATTTATCAGCAAAGCGCATGCGTCCGAAATTGATGTTTTCAAAGTTCGGAAGCTCCCATCCAAGTAGTTTACATGTGGCAGCCAGCTGCTGAAAATGCAGCTGCTGAGCGATATCTGTCACAATCAAGATAGCCTGTGGCTTGTAGGTATCCATACGGTAGCGCATCTGCGCCAAGTCTCTTGTGGAGTAGAGCGTTCCACCGTCGCTTTTTACAATCATATAAGGAGGCAACTTCGCCTCCTCAGGGAACTCCACGATGAGTGCACCTCCTTCTCCTTCGGTAAATACTTCTTTCTCTTTTCCTTCAGCAATCACCGGTTCCATTTTATCCTCATAGAAACTCTCACCGATATCGGTATCGAAAGATACGTGTAGAGACGCGTAAATAGATCCCAGAGATGCTTTGGTGATAGCCACCACGTCGTCGCGGAAGGCACGAAGCTCGCTATCTCCCTGTTCCAATTTCAGGAATGCATTTCTCCCCTCTTCTTCAAGCGATTCATCGTTTTCCATCTCCTGATGGAACCGGACATATAAATCCAAAAGCTCATCCAGCGTATAGCTGCTTACTTCACGGGAACTATCTCCCCACTTCTGAAAAGCCACGGCCAATTTGCCAAACTGCGTTCCCCAATCTCCTAGGTAGTTCCATTTAAGGACGTTGTATCCTTCGTGCTCATACAAATTCGCAATGGTCTGACCAATCACCGTGCTCAGAATATGATGAATACCAAGCGGTTTAGCGATGTTTGGCTGGGAGTACTCCACTATGACGGGCGCTTCATTTTTCCTCTGCACCTTTGCCGTACAAGCCTCACGAGATGTATTGAGCTCTGCCAAAAGTGCCTTGGGCGTCAGCCATAAGTTCACATACCCTGCTCCTGCCACTTCTGCTTTCAGCACAAATGCGTGCGAGGAGAGTTTGTCACATAAAACAGCAGCAATCTCCTGAGGTTTCTTTCCGACTTTCTTTGCAATCTGCAGAGCAATGTTTGTAGAGATGTCTCCGTGTGATAATTCCTGTGGTGTTGTCCATTGCACCGTCAATTCCTCCACAGAAAACTCTGCAGAAAGGATGGAAGAGGCCTCTAGGGACAGGGGGGCAAACATCCAAGAAAAAAAGTAGTCCTGAACAAATGTGCTACTCAGGGTGCGGGGCTTAATGTAGCACCCCACAGAGGGGGTACCAGTTGAAAACAAAATTTGATCTTGCACACAGAAAGTCCTCATATTGTGAACACAATTTGTGTGCACACTCGTGCACCACTACCCAGTGGCAAAAATTAGTTTCCACATACAAGGGATTGGGTTTTGTTGCACAGATGAACAAACAAAGACCTTCCGAAAAACCCTAAAAAAGAGTATACTAAAGACGTACCCTTTGTGTTTCCCATGAGGAAAACTCCCCTCTCTGTGTGCACCGCCCTACTGACACTCGTATTACTCAGTGGATGTGCAGACAAAACAAACAACGACTCGTCGGCCAATGCTCTACAGACACAAGGTGCTCTCAACGCACTTCGCACTATCGTTGGTATTGCAAACACCAGTAAAGAATTTTACAGGCCGTCTGCCCCACTCGGGCTCTACGTGAGCTTGTACCTCGCACAGAATTCTTTCACACGTGTGCTCGCTGCTCGCAGTGGCATAGAGGCACAACTCGCACTCACCAAAAAAATAAATCCCGCAGATGCGGATGTGACCTACGCTCTCTTGGAAGAGTTCGGCGCTATTTTGCAGGTGGATATTCCAGACACCCTCAACCGCAGCGATGACCGCCCTACGATCCTGAATGAGTACCTCAACGGGCTCAAAAATATCACAGCCAGAAGCCAGAAAAAGGCCGAGGAACTGAGCTCCAGCGAAGAAGAACTGAGAAAGAGTGTGCGCGAAAAACGCAGTGAAGTGAGCACCATGGAACGAGAAATCCGTAAGGCCACCGACGATGGCGACTACCAAACCGCCGGCAGCAGACGTCAGGAACTTGTGAGCGCACAAACAGAACTGTCTCTCCTGGAAGGAGACCAGGAACGTACGAGTGATCTCCTAAATGTCTTTGAAGACCTCCTGGAAGTATCCGCAGAGAGAATCGAGGCCATTGAAACAAATCGTGAGGTTCTCCTGGCAGGACTGAAAGTAGTGGATGTTCCCGGAGTGGAAGATTTGGATATTTTGATGGATGGAACGAGGAGAAGGAATACGAGGTTTCTGGACCTGTGATGTAAATCCGAATATCGAAATCCGAAATCTGAAGGAAGCCCTAAAAATGGAAAAACTATTTAAAAGTTAAAAAATTTACCTTCATTTTCGTATTTCCTTAGGATTTCAATATTCGGATTTCGAATTTGGCTTAATAGCTCTTAAAAGTGCCGTATTTGCCTATTCACAGCATTGAAAAACCCCCCATTTTCCGCTATAATAAAGGGAATTCTAGAAATTCATGGCAGACATACAAAAACCACTCCCCAAAGGCACATTTCCAGGAAATCCCCTGCTCATCGCTATCGATGACCTGCTTGGCTTACACAGTAAGACCACGGGAATTCTTTCTGGTCGAAATAGCGAGAGCACAACACTCACTGCCGAGGAAAAAGAGACGCTGAAGCAGTACGAGGAAGGCCTGCAGAAGATTTTGGACTTGATCGCCCCTGCAGCTATGGAGGTGCGCCACAAAGATATTGTGCTCAATGACACCTATGCACGCACACTCTACTGCTACAACTGGCCAAACTACATCTATCCTAACTGGCTCTCACAGATTGTGAATTTCGATGCGCAGATGGACATCTCGCATTTCATTTATCCGAGCAACAACAAGGCCATCATGAAGATGCTCCGCAAGAAAGTTGCGGAACTTCGCTCCGGCATCCGCATGCTGGAACAACGCGGCATCGTGCGCGATCCAATGCTGGAAGCAGCCCTCCAAGATGCCGAGGAACTCCGCGATCTCTTAGCTCGTGGTCGCGAGAAACTCTTCCAGTTTGGAATGTACGTGACGATTTACGCTGATGATGAAGAGAAACTAAAGAAGCTTCAGACAGACATTGAATCCATCCTGGGCGGAAAGCTCGTGCTCACAAAGCCGGCACTCTTCCAGATGGAGCACGCGTGGAACAGCACCCTGCCACTGTGTTTGGATGAACTGGAGATCAACCGCAACATGAATACGTCGCCTATCGCCACGAGCTTCCCTTTCAGTAGCTCAGATCTGACTGATGATCACGGAATCCTCTACGGCATCAACCGCCATAACGATAGCTTGGTGATTTTCGACCGCTTCGACCTCTCCAATGCAAACGCCAACGTGTTTGCCACCTCCGGAGCCGGTAAGTCCTTCACCGTGAAGCTGGAAATACTCCGCTCCCTGATGCTTGGTACAGAGGTGCTCGTGATCGATCCGGAAAATGAATACGTAGAACTCTGCAAGACTATTGGCGGATCATTCATCCCCATGTCCCTCCAGAGCGACTTTCACATCAATCCTTTTGACCTCCCACAGAGTATCCGCGGTGAAGATGCCCAGGTAGGCGAAGTGTTGCGTACGGCAGTCTTGAACCTCCACGGTCTCTTCAAGCTGATGCTTGGAAGCCTTACTCCTGCAGAGGACGGCATTTTGGATAAAGCGATTTTGGATACGTACGCTCTCAAAGGCATTACCCTTACAACGGAAGATGCAACCGGCATCGAGCCTCCTACGATGCACGACCTCGTAGATGTGCTCATGACTACAGAAGGAGGCGAGAATATGGCCAAAGTGCTCCAGAAGTACACCGAAGGAAGCTATGCCGGCCTCTTCGATAAGCAAACTAACGTAGAACTCGGCAAGCAGATGATCGTCTTCCAGATCCGCGACCTGGAAGATCAGCTCCGTCCTATTGCCATTTACATCGTGCTGAACTTCCTCTGGAACCGCGTACGAAGCGAACTCAAGAAGCGTTACCTGGTGATAGACGAAGCCTGGAACCTCATGCAACACGAGGACTCCGCACGCTTCCTCTACGGCATCGTGAAGCGTGCACGTAAGTACTTCTTAGGAATCACCACCATCACACAGGACGTAGATGACTTCGTGAACTCTCCTTATGGAAAGCCGATCATCACCAACTCCTCTCTGCAGATCCTCCTGAAGCAATCCCCCAGCGCCGTGGATAACTTGCAGAAGCTCTTCTACCTCACGGATGGAGAAAAATACCTGCTCCTGAACTCCGGCGTAGGTCAGGGAATCTTCTTTGCTGGCAATAAGCACGTGGCTATTCAGATCATCGCCAGTCCGGAGGAAGCAGCCATTGTGACAACCAAGCCAGAAGAAGTGATAGCTCGCCAGAATGCTCGTAACCCAAAGAAAGAAGTAGCAAAGACAGTCACAGCTACTCTCTCTCCTCGCGCAGCGTTCATGGCGGATCTTGCTCCCAATGCTCCTGTTCCTGCTCCTTTGGAAACAAAAGAAGAGACACCAGTAGAAGCACCAGCAGAGACAACACCAGACACTCCTAAGGTAGCAAAAGAAACTACAATCGTAACGCCTGAACCGACGGAAAGAAAACCCGCAGAAAACAAAGGCCGCTTCTTGCCTTCTGCCTACTCCCCTCTGAACGAAAAGTTTGAGGAGAAAGACGAAGCAACGCTCATAGCTGAAGCACAAAAGAAAGCAGCAGAAACTCCTACCGCTCCTGTTGTAGGCATGATCTCCGCAACTGGTGAAGCAATCCCTCCTGCAGTCCTAGAAGCTGAGGCTGCTCCAGAAGCAGTAAACACTCCTGAATCAGAAAATGCACAGGTGAGCCTTCCTGCAGACGCTCCTGCGGAGAGTGCTAAGGCTGCCACAGACGATGTGGTAACGCCCGACACCGTAGCCGCAGACACCTCCGCCTCTACGGCAGATTTGGATTCCTTGGTGGAAGGAATGGAGAAGAAAGATGAGCAGAAATAAGCGGAAAAGTAGGATATAGACAAATTATAAATATTGATTTATAGTATAAATTAGAGTCTAACCGATCCTTCAGCCCTTAGGAGTCCTGACTGTGGACAAGATCATTGTGGCGGAACTGCCCCGGGGATCCTTTCATATGATCCTCCGCTGGTGGGAACCGGTGCCCGGCGACACCCCTTTGGAACTGAGCAGTGCTAATGGGTGTCAGTTTATTCAATCGGTGCCCGTTCAAAGTGCCCTGTGGTCCCAGGTAAGTGCAGAACAACCGGACCGCAGATTTTTTGAGACAGGTTGCGTAGTCTTTGGTAGCGACCACATGCTGCTTGAAATGGGCGCCTGGAACAATGGCACATTCAAAATTTACTGTATGGCCCCTGTGACCATCAGCATCTTCCCTACACTGATCAAACAAAAGATTGAAAAGCTCATGCTGCACTACGCAATGGATCTAGGAGATGGGAAGATCTTTGGGATGAGTTACGGACGGTCCGGCATAGGACGCCACGGCCTGGGAAATAAAGGATGGTACAGAGACGAAGGTCTCTGGCCCGCGCCAAGAAAGAAACGGTAAGACTCACTCACGGCAGCCCCTCCGGGGGTTGCCGTTCGACGTGCCTAAAAATTATTGCGAGTGATCTGCGTCACTTTCTTCTTCCACCACCTTCCACCGCATTTCTGGTTTTAATTTTCCTGTGACCGCAAATCCGGCAGCCTTCCTGTGCCCACCACCCTGGAACTTTCCCGCCATCTGGGACACATCCACATCATCGCGCAGTGTTCGGAGTGATCCTTTCACTTTGCCATCACGCTCAGCCAGAACTAAGGAGAATCTCATGCCGGGTACTGCATTCACGTAGTCGATGGCGCCTGTGAGCTCACTGTACTCTGCTCCCGTGGCACGGAAATCCCCTTCTGTGACTGCAGAGATGGCTCCGCCTTCTTCCGTGAGCGAGATCTTTTCCAGTACGCGTCCCCACAACTGAAGTGTGCTGAGTTTTGCCGTGCGGAAGACAGCAGTCACTAGCACCTGTCTGCGTGCTCCGGCACGTAAGAGAGTAGAAACAGTGCGATACACCTTGGCAGTAGTATTGCTGTGTAGAAGTCCTCCTGTATCGGTGTACACCCCTGTCAGAAGACAAGTCGCAATGTCTGCATCGAGCTGCCAATCCAGAATAGACGCCATGTCTGTGATAATTTCACAGGTAGATGATGCCTCTCCCACGATAATATTCACCGTTCCAAAGCCAGGATTTTTCGGATGATGGTCAATAACGATCGAGCGATGTGATCCATCGAAGAGTTCAGGATGAGTTTCGTGCAATTCCGTGAGCTTCGCTTCAGCGCAGTCTACAAAAATTGTGAGATCGTTGGGTTCCAAACGATCCTCTCCTCTGTCTGTATGCGGGAAACCACGAAGCACACGGGGCGCTCCTGGTAAAAAAGCGAATGTTTCCGGTACAGGATCTACGCAGTGAAACGTCACGAGCGTCTCTGGAAATCGCTTCTCTAGCAAAAAACCAATGGCAAGCATGGAGCCAAGCGCATCTCCATCGGGATTTCTGTGGCACACGCACCGCACGCGCTGAGTAGATTCAAGTAATTTCAGCGCCTGTTCGGAAAGAAAGTCCAAGGACATGGAGGAGGGTTAGTGTACGTCTCCCGCGAACTCTTTCCATGTGATGACATTGCGTGTGTGAAAAAGTAGGACAGTGTCTTCGAATGTATTAAGAAATTTACAATAAAAATAAGAAAGAAAAAATGAAGGATTTCAAAAAAATTCATGTTATTTGCTTACGCATTTTTAATTCTATTATTAATAAAGTGCATACTTCACATTCAAATAATTTTGAATCGCAGCCTGATTTGGCGCACTCAGTATGGAATCAAAGAGAAGAATTTCCGCGATGTAGAGAGGAGCACCGTATCCGTTCTCACTAGCGCCAATCTGATACTGCCTCACGCTTGTTGGATTTGCCAGATTCACCGTGAGGAGCATGGGAGAAGTGATGGGGGCCATGTTGAAGGGACTTGAGAGAGCGACACCGTTTTTGTAAGCAGCCAATGGAAAAGGGTTACTGTGGAAATATGTCTGTGCGTTTTCAAAAACGAACGCCCTGCTTCCGCTGAGTACTCCAACAACTGCGCCATATCCATTGAAGGGAGTTGTGATGGCCTTATAGACAATGTATGCCTGTTGAGACGTAAAAGAGGTAGGTGTATCCATTCGATTATTAATACTCATTTCCATGACTGGTTTCCCATTGAATTGATTTGCCCTGTAAATAGGACGAATTCCCGGAGTCACTTGTGTCGGACTATTCCCATTGCCGCTTTTATCGGTCCAGGTAGTAACTGTGGCTCCATCGGCAATACCCGTAATAGCATCAGCTTTCAACCACATCTTCAGTGTGCCTGCCACCGCCGTAGGGCAATTGGGATCAATGGTAATTTGCGACGCTGTTTTTCCTATGTTTGCAGCAACGACCTTAATGAAAGACCCGTCTTTGTAAGCTTTGTATCCAGAAAAAGCAGAACAAGGCTCAGTGTCATCCAACCCCATGCTGGCAATATAGGTAGGGGTAAGGAAATCCACATTCAAACAATTGATGGGCACTCCATCTGTCCGGCAGATGGGTGTGGCGTTCGAAACTCCTGAAGGAATGGAAATGGCAGAAGGCAGAGTCCCCTTCTTGTCGATGAGGTACTGTGAAAAAGCCTTTTCTACTTGGTTCGCAATTTGGACGCGCTTCGCGTCATTCGCGGCAAGCAACTGTTTTTGCGGATTGATGGCGATGATAGTGATGGTCGCCAGGGTGCCAATGATTCCGATGACGAGCAAAAGCTCTATCAACGTAAAGCCGCGACGATGACTTTTTAAGAGGAGCATCTGTGGAAGCTATCATAAATACTCTTTCGCCAAATGAAAATGCACAAAGATGCATTGGGGGCTACTGTCCATCCAGTTACTCGAGTTCCTTCAAAAGCCTTTCCACTCTATCCGCCTGATCCGTTCCACTTTCCAATCGCACGCGAAGCAGAGGGATTTTTCTGCGTGTAAGCTTGCTCATATCACGTTGCAACTCCGGTAACTTCAATCGTAAAAAATCCAAGGCCATTTGCGGTTCATTGAGAGACGTAATGTAGAGCGTGGCATACGACGCATCCGGTGCCACCAGGACCTGTGAAATAGACACCATCCCGCACTCCTGCGGACACATACGTAGAATAGGTGCCACGATATCGCGGACTTCGGAGGCGAGCATGTCGGTTCTGCGTGTCATACGGATGCGAGTGAAAAAAGATGGTACAAATGAGAATTCGTATATCCGTGTACTCGTATACTCGTGTAAACGAGTACACGGATATACGAGTACACGAGTACACGTTGTCCAGTGTACACTGTTTCCATGTCCAAGGCCCCCATCTCCATTATCTTCTGCGGTACATCGGCCTTTGCTGTACCTTCTTTGCAGGCGCTCCTAGCAGATGAGGCATTTGATGTGCGCTTGGTGATTACCCAACCAGATCAGCCTGTGGGGCGAAAACAGGAATTGAAAGCTTCTCCCGTGAAAGAATTGGCACTACAAAACGACATTTCGGTGTATCAGCCTGAGTCCCTCCGAAAAGAATTTTTCAGTAGTTCCTATGCCTCAGAGAGACCTGAGTACTTGGTAGTAGTGTCGTACGGACAAATCCTCAGCCAGGAAATGCTCGATTTCCCTGTGAAGGCCCCCATCAATGTCCATGCATCGCTCCTCCCCCGCTGGCGCGGAGCGTCCCCGCTGCAACACGCGATCCTGCACAGAGATACGGTGTCTGGTGTCACAATCCAACGAATGATGAAAGAACTGGATGCCGGACCTATTTTACTACAGGAAGAATCCCCTCTTGATCCACGAGAAACATTCACGACTCTTCACAATCGCTTGGCTGCCACTGGTGCAGATTTATTGGTGAAAGCACTGAAGAATTATCCTGCAGAAAAAGAACAGGATACACACGGCATCACCCTGTGCCCTAAGCTCACCCGTGAAGATGGAGACGCAAACCCAGAAACCATGACTGCCGAAGAAATCGACCGCCGCGTGCGGGCGCTGAATCCTTGGCCTGGCGTACGCATCACCATCAATGGACACACGGAACCTCTGAAACTCTTGGAAACATCCCTGGAACCCACCGTACAAACACATCCGGTTCCGTGCAAAGACGGATCACTACTGCACCTGGTGACGGTTCAACCCGCCGGAAAAAAACCCATGACGGGGGCGGCGTGGGCGCGGGGATACCTTCGGTGAAAACGACCAAGACATCCGAGACACCTATAGGTAAAGACGCCCCATGATCATACCGCGTGTTTACTCGTGGAACCTCTGGGCGGTCTGTTGCATGATGGGGCGTCTCGACATCAACATCAAAAGAGTAAAGACGTCCCATTCCTTTTTAAAAAAATCCGAGGGATGAGCCTCGGATATTTTTGATGCGGACTGGGACGTCTCTACGCCTGCGGGCATGCATGGGACGGACGGGATGACATTATACGAGTTTCGTCTTCATCTCCTGGAACGCTTTGATGAATTGGTCCAAATCCTCCACATCGAACATGATGGTGGTCTTTTGGCCGCCGCGGGACTTTTCGGAAATTTTGAAGAATTTGCCGTTGCCGGATTCCTTGAGGTCGATGTAGAACGTGCGCTGACGTGCGTGGATGGTGATGCTGTGCACATCCTGAGCGAAACGACCGCCTGCATTGTGACCGCCCATGGGGGCTGGACGAGGTGGCTGTGCAGGACCGCGGAGCCCTCCCGTACCCATGAGTTCACCATCCTCCGATGGAGCACCCGTGAGATCTGACATTGGATCGAACATAAAAAGTGGGGTAATAAAGTGACTCTCCTCCAACACATGCGGAGGACATAAAGCAAAGATAGCCTAGCAGAGAGCGAAAAACGCCTGCAACTGAAAAGAGATGGCTGGAGACTTGAGACATAAGATTTGAGAGTTGAGCAGGATTATTGCTTTTTCTCTTCTAGTGGAGCAAAAAGGATGCTCGGCTCCCCTGTCTTACTCCACTCCGTCGCCCCACCCCACTGCTTCATTTCTGAAGTAATGACAAAATTCTTTTCGAGCATCTTTGGAGCTTCTGGCGTATTCAGCTGAGTAGCCACTTTCTGAGCTGTCTCCGGAATGAATGGTAAAAGCATCAGTGTCACGTGGCGAAGCGCCTCACAGAACTCCGCCAGGTACTCCGCCTTCTTTTCATGCTTCCACACCTCATGCGTCTGCATCAATTCATTACAAGCCTGCACAATGCTGAGTGCACCCTGGATAGCATCGCTCAGTTCGAATTTCTCAAATGCGGATTGGTACGCTGTCCATGTCTTCTCCGCGACCAGATGTAAATCCGAAGGATGAGGGATCTCCGAAGGAATCTGGATCTCATTTTTCTTCATGAGGATCAGCACACGATTCAGAAGATTACCCAATTGATTCCGAAGCTTGGCATCATACAACTCCCCGAACCTCTTCCAGGAAAAATCTCCGTCGTTGCCTACCGGAATCTCGTGACTCAAGTAAAAGCGTAGAGGATCCACTCCATACTTTTCCAGAACGTCGTTTGGATGAACAACATTCCCCAGTGACTTACTCATCTTCTGTCCTTCGCTGGTGAGGAACCCGTGGATGAGCAAACGGTCTGGAGTTTTGGTTCCTGCGTACTTTAACATGGCAGGCCAAATGAGCGCGTGGAAGCGGGCGATATCTTTGCCGATGACATGTGTGACTTCCGCATCGTCCCAGTACTGACGCTCTTCGTGATCCGTGAAGTACCCGAGTCCGGAAATGTAATTGGTGAGCGCATCGCACCACACGTACATTGTCTGCTGCTCATCGCCTGGCACGGGAATCCCCCAGGAAAGACTTGTAATAGGGCGAGAGAAAGACACGTCCTCCAAACCTTGATCCAGAAGTGTCAGAGTTTCCTGTGCTCTGGACGAGGGCACGATCCTGTATCCCCCATCTGTAGTTAGAAGTTCTTTCAGCCACGCAGTATCTTTGCTGAGTGTGAAAAACCAGTTCTCCTCCTTCACTTCCTCCGGTGCACGCAAGTGAATGGGGCACTGTCCGTCTACCAAATCTTTCTTGGTTAGAAATCGCTCGCACCCCGTGCAGTAGAGCCCGGTGTAGGTTCGCTTTTCCAGCACTCCCGCGGCCTGTAGTTTCTTCCAAAGCTCCTGCACCGTGGGCCAATGATCTTTTTGATTCGATGTCCGAATGAACTTGTCGTAGGACAAGTGCAGCCTTCCGTAGAGTTCCTCGAAAAGCTTCACGTTTCTATCTACCAAGTCCTTTGGTGTCATTCCCTCTTTGTCCGCTGTCTGCTGAATCTTGATGCCGTGTTCATCGGTACCGATCTGAAACCGGACGTCATCCCCTTGCAGTCTAAACCAGCGTGCGCACACATCTGCCAGCACTTTCTCCAGCACGTGCCCCATGTGAGGTGCTGCGTTTGGGTAATCGATTGCCGTAGTGATGTAGCGGCGGGTGGCCATGGCGAAGAGATTAGCAAAGAAACCGGCAGGTGCCTATGGGTGTGGTGAGGTGGCAGAGGAAGCAGAAGTGCAGATGTGGCAGAAGCATTGATCCACTGAAAAAGAGGCATACATCTCTGCCTCATCTGCTTCCTCTGCCACGTCTGCCCCTTCAAATCACCGGACACTCCCCCGCGCTTCCTCCTGCCAGCAGCGGAATAATGAACGCGCAGGTGTAGACCACGACTGTCTCGGCCACCATGGCGCAGATCACTCCAATGATGGCGTACTTCGCCATGTTCTTGGCTTCACCCAGCTTGGAATCATCCCCTGCGGAGCTTGTAAGAACAAAGCCTGCGTATACCAGCACCGCCACAGCCACAGCTCCTATAAGTCCGGCTACAAACGATGCCACCTTGAAGAGCAAGAGTAGCGGCGCATCATCTCCCCAGCTGGTGTGTGGGAAGAGTGTTTTGATCTCCGTCCACATCTGCGCCACGCTGCCATCGGCGGAACCGATACGGTCGAGTGTCTCTGCAAATGCAGGAGTGACAAGCCAGGAAAGGATCCAGGAAAACATACTTACAGAAGGAAGGTGCGCATGAGGGCCTCTACCAAGGCGCGGCCGACATTGACGATGATGGCGCCGAAGATGGCCCACTTGATGATACCGACGGCTTTGTTGAATTCGTCTGTCTTTCCCCCGGCCAGCACAAAGCGCAGCCCTGCCAACACTATTGCCGCCAAGAACAAGGTATTGAATACCGTTAGCATGATACGGACGACAGACTGCATGAACGCAATGATGATGTTTCCGCTCCCCGCAATGTAGTTTTCGGTAGCCACAAATGACACAATGGACGAAGCCATGATAGACAAAGCCAGGCCTCCAAGGGCGTAGAGAACAGTGTTCTTTGCCGTACTCGCCTTCCCTTCATCTCCGTACATCATTACCAGCTGAATGCCGGCGTACACCACAAATACCACTGTGGCTCCTGCGGAAAGAGTAGCCAGTATCAGGATGATTCCAGGAAGCGTATTTGTAGCAATCACATTGCTAGGCCCGTCTCCGCAGCCAGGCAGACCCGCGCACCACACGTTGATCTGTGCGAGAACTGGGACTGGAAACCAGAGAAGCAGAACTGCCAGTAGTGAACCCATAAAGCGCATTTAGCGGAAAAAAGTAGGATTGAGGAAGTTCAGGATCACTCCGGAGAAAATTACGAGCAGTAAACCCATGATGGCCTGACGAAGCTTGTTTTTCCCCTCCTCTTCTTTACCACTGTCGCCTCCGGACATCATGATGGTCACTCCTCCTATGAGCCCGTAGAGTAACGTAATGCCAGCAGCTGTTCCCAAAACCCAGGGGTACAGAAGAGCAACGTATTGGAAAAAAGTTCCAAGGCCCGCCTGCGGTGCCAGAGTGTTTGTCCCATTAATTCCTTCTAAAAGCTTAATACCCTTAAAACCGCCGGCAGCACTGCTGGAACTGGCACTGCTCTGAGCATAAGCAATGGCAGGAATGAGCGACATCGCGGTCGTTGCCAGCCGAAGAGTGTTTTTCAAAAGCATCAAGACAGTATAGCACAAAATCACCCTCCGTGCGATGGCAATAATGGCTTCTGTAAGGTAAATAAAGCTGTTTTAGGAGCCCTGCGATCTCTGGTAGTAACCTAAAGCGTAAAGCCAGATGGAGCGGGATACGGGAATCGAACCCGCATCTTAAGCTTGGGAAGCTCACGTACTACCACTGTACTAATCCCGCAGGGGACAAAAGGGATGATAGCGGGAATGAGCATTATGAAAAAGTGATCAAGTCGCTGATTCAATGCATAAAGCGAAAAGCCAGACTACGCGCTCTTGCGCTTCGTCCGGCAGCCTTCGCTTATTCATTATAAATGTCTTGGCCTGCCGGCCGTTGCTCCTTCGCAAAGGAGCGAAAGCTGGAGCGGATGACGGGACTCGAACCCGCGACCTACGCCTTGGCAAGGCGTCGCTCTAGCCAACTGAGCTACATCCGCAAACGTAAGATGATATGAATGAACCTGAATTTCCGGGGACCTCCTGTCCGCCGTAGCTCCAGAGAGCGGAGATGTAAGCTACATCCGCACAGAGCCAAGGAATGCTACGAATAAACCTCATTCTGCGCAAGAGAATAAGAGCATGCTTCGACATATCACTACAGGAGTACATTCATACGTATATTCCTATACATACTTTTTATAATGCCTGCTGGAGCCTCTCCCTGGCTTCATCCACCCACTGAAACGTGTTGTCGGACCGCAGGTACTGTTCGTGATCCCTGCGGATTTTTTCGAGAATTTCGCGCGGTGGGAGGGACGGGAGATGATACGGTTTGCCACCAAGCTGATAGTGGCTTTCTACAATCGCACTGAGAGATAGCACACCGGTGAGTGTCCCGTAGAGCACATTCCCTCCCCACGCCTTTTTCTCGGGAGAGAGGAAATAATCCAAAAGCTCTTCCTGCGAGCGGAAGTATTCCAGGAGCATCACAGCCCCGCTGAGGCCTGTGAAAGGCGTGAGAACCTTAGAACTTTCTTCCTCCGGAACAATGCAGCATCGGTAGCCTTTCTGCAGAAGAATCTCATTGGCTTTATCGCCGGTGTCATAGCGCCTCGTCCCCTTCCCGATGTGTGAAGGATGGGAATTGCCATCCGCAGGAGCCAACGACAGCTGCTCTTTCTTCACAAAAATATCCCTGTTGAATGCGAGGCAGTAGCTGCCGCTGGGCTCGAAACGTTGATTCTCTATTTCAAAGTGCCACCAGGTTCTGGGCTTGAAGCTCACACTGGCAGTGCCTGGCACCTGCATTTCACGCTTCAGAATACTCACTGCATCGCCTGTCAGGAAAATATCATCATCGCAGATCCAGCCGATGTCCCTGTTTTTCGCGATGTAGTACAGGAATTCATCGCTCTTCGTGGCTGCATAGAAGTTCAAAAACTTCTGTACGCAAGCGCCGGGAAAATCCCGTGCACTGAGCTTGCCGGAGCAATCGAAAATCGTCACGTCTACGCTGTCGCCAATGTACTTCTGCAGGCAGTGATACCACACCGTCATCATCGGCGGAAAAATATTCATGGTGAACAGAGCCGGCTTATCACTGGGAGGGAGAGGCTTACGCGATGCGTAGTACCCAAGAGTCGGCACTAGCGTACGGCGCGCGCTCAGCACACTGAAGCGCTTGAAGAGGTACGGCAGAAGCTGGTGATAGTTGCGGGCGATGTAGCGAGTATAAAGGATATCGGCTGTCTACACACAACACCTGTAGCTCAGGGTATAAGACTGGTAGCGTGTGTGCATGACATCGCGTTTGTGGTTTGTATCGGCAATCGGCTCAGCACTCTTCGCCGCAGTACTCATCCAAGTACCTCAGTGGATCCATCAGCAAGACGCCCGGTACCAAGGAATCCCCGTCCACCTGAATGCCGATGAGTACGTGTACCTGGCACGCGTGGAAGAAGCGCTTACCGGAAGACCCGAGCAAACAGGCGATGCCTTTATTGGAGATGCGTCACTCAAGGGAACGCAGCCTGCCCTGGTAGAGCGAGTGATAGGAACCGTATTTGCCCCCACAGGCTGGCGCGCAGCCACCGTACTGCAAGTACTGGATTCACTCGTCGTATTTCTGTTCGTACTCACTCTCTTCGGATTTTTCCATGTGTGCGGATTTAGCGGCGGCTTGGCGCTTCTGGGGGCCGTACTCGTCTCCCTCATTGAATTCAATACACTGAACCGCCCCGTGCATCCCGCACCCAGTTTCCTCCTGGTATTCCTCACCCTTTTTTGCATCGCCAAGGGGTACGGCGGGCGTCCCCTCTTCTCGGTCATCGGAGGGATTTTACTAGGTCTTTTGTTCGGCGATTACTTCTGGAGCTGGACCTTCGCCTGGGCGTGGATAGCGCTGCTCATCCTGTGGGAAATCGCCGAGTGGTATAGAACTCGAAGTTCCACGTCACTCACTCATTTACAGTGGCTGGGCCTGTCATGCGCTGTAGGAGCAGTAGTCACCATCCCCTTCCTGATCCCTTTCGCAGAGATGTTTCACCATCCCTCATACGCGGATGCTGCATTCAGAAGCGGTCTGCACCCATCACGCGTACCGGAGTCCTGGATCTATAGCATTCTGTTTGCAACCATGACCGGGGGCGTCCTGTTATCGCTCTACCAGAACTACGAGCGTCTCCGTCCGTACCGCTTTGCCATCGTCACTCTGCTCACAGGGTTTGTAGTGATGCATCAGGAATTCGTGCACGGGATTGTATTTAACTTCGTGTCGCACTATCTGCTCGCTCTCGCCGTAGCAGCCATGTGCTGCTTCCTCTTAGCGGTTAGATTCCGCACTCCGGCACTGGTGGTCACCGGGCTTGCCGCATCGCTCTACCTGGCAGCTCTGGCCTACGATGGTCGATGGGTTTTGAAGCAATTTCAGCCACAGCCTGCGAACTTCGCGGAGCAGCACTTTTCAACACTGCTCCCAGTCCTACACGCGTTACCGCGGACTACGATTCTCTCGGACCCCGAATCCCTCGCCTTCATTGCCGGTGCCACACATCACGATGTTCCCTACTCTGTGTACTTGAAAAATGTGTTGATCCCCCACACGGAGATCGCCGAACGTTTTTGCCTCACGCAATTACCTGTGGAACCTGCAAACAGACTCATCGAGAAGCGAGAATGGTTGATCTACCCCGATGCCGTGAGTGCGTACAGAAACGAGGCGTGGGTACGGCAGAAAGAACTGGAAATGGTAGGCAACGCCTGCCTGCGTGCGGACAGGAAACCTGCGGAATTCCTGAGCACCTACGGTATTTCGTACGTGCTCTGGGATGAAGAAAAGCATCCTGAATGGAAGCTCAAACGCCTGCAAGTTCCCCTGGAACGAGTGTCCTCCGGCAGCGGATGGTCGCTCTGGAAAGTGTCTTCGAATTGATAAAACTACTTCACGCGCTTCGCGTAGAGAATTTCATTGGGGCGTTCCGTTACTTGGTACCCCTTTTCCTCCAAAAAAGCGCGCAGTGCGCCGGGTGTATCGCGGGGATCTTCGGAAAACGGATGATATTCCAGTGCAATGAAACCGATTCGTTCAAAAAGTTCTTCCGGCAGTCCGTAGAGAATCTCGTACTCCGCCCCCTCGCAATCGAGCTTCAGAAAATCACACTGCGTGATGCCGTATTTCTGGAACACCTGCGCCAAAGTCGTGACGCTGATGGTGACAGGCATACTCTCGCCTACAGGCTTGTAGAATGAGCCAAACCAACTGCATTTTCCGGCCACATAAAACGTCCGCTCGCCTTCTGTGCCGGCAATGCCTTTCACTTCGGTAGTGATGCGATTCCCTAGTTGATTATCATCCACATTCTTTTGCAAAGCTGCTGCGGTACCTTCTTCCGGTTCAAACGCGTAGATCTTCGCCTCAGGAGCGTGAGCCGCGGCAAAGAGGGTAAAGGTGCCGATATTTGCCCCTACATCGATGACTGTGCGGCAGTTGTTCCAATTGAACCCCGGAGGATTGTAGATCTCATCCAGCCACACTTCATTGATGCCGAAGCGATCCAGCTGAAACGAGCGAGTGGTAATGCGAAGACCGTTTCGGAGCTTGTACGTATTGGCATGATCTCTGCCCCCACCAAAACGATTCTGCAAGTACAGAGGCCAATTGCGCACGGTGAGGAGAAGCTTCCACAAGTAGAAAGCCTGTGAGTGTTCGCGCATGGCGAGCATTCTATGGAAGGCCAGCAGATATCTCAAGGAAGCGGGATTTATTGACAATATAAAATATATGTTTCACAATAAAAATACTCCGGGCACTCGCCCGGCATCTCTCACACACGCTCTTTCAGAAAGGAAGGTGACCCATGCCGCGCATCTGGGATGAATTTCCCACCATTGCCGCCAGAGTGAGGCAATCACACGAAGAAGCCCGAATCACCCATCACGACTATGCCCACGCGCAGCGCGTGGCATACGTCGCTCACGCCATCGCCATGGACGAATGGGGAAACCACCACATTGCCATGGTGGCAGGTCTTGCGGGCCTCTGCCACAACGCAGATCATATTCTGCAACTGTGGAAACCAGAGGAAGAGGTCACTGAAGGGAACATCGCCGACCTGGTGTTGCACTGGACCAAAGACCAGCTGCATAACGCAGACCGCAAAAAGATCATTCGGATCGTGATGAGGCACGGTCAAGTCAACAAGCCAGATGACCCCGAAGAGCTCATCGCTCTCAAGGACGGTGACCGAGTAGTGAACCTGGACGTGGACGTCTGGCTTCGAGGCGCACAGAACTTCCCCAACTTGCCAGTGGTGGATTTCGAACACTACCTGGCTGACCCCGCTGCCACCTACCACGCTCCACGGAGCAACCTTCGGAACATCGCCTACTGTCTAGACTGGGTGACCCCTTCGAGCCCAGTCTGCATGAGGACCAAGCTCGGCTGGAAAAAGGGAAAGGAACGAGCAGCACACATCCAGGCGACGTTCGACATCCTGCGGGAGCAACTGACCGAAGAAGGAATGACCGTTCCTAGCTGAACGTGTGAGAGAACCCCAAACCACCCCGGCCGACGGCCGGGGTGGAGACTTCGTACACAAAAATCCACCGTATTTTCCATTGATTTCCGCATTTTCCAGCTTATTCTAGACGTCCTGCGGGTTTGGTCCAACGTTAGGGCGATGGCGTTCCACGCTGTAGATACCTGGTTCAATTCCGGTAACCCGCTCCAGCCTTCGCTCCTTTGCAAACAATTACTCAGGTGTGCTTTGCAATCCGTTTCTCCTCGTGTCAGGCAGGAGCTACGACTGGCGGGCCAGCTCAAAAAATGACAGAGGCTAAGAAGGCTGCCCGCCGGAGCCCGCCGTGCGGATTTTGTTATGCTTCCAGGGAGGCTGCGCTACGGCTAGCGAACCAAAAAAGCCTTGGCTTAAAACGACCCCGTCCTCACCTCCCCCGCCCGCTCATAATTGGCGAAGATGACGCCGCTGGGTGATACCTTGGTGCCGGTGAGCTTGAATGCAGCGGGGACAGTACCATCGGCAAAAAGACGTTTTCCCGGACCAAGAGTAATGGGGAAGATCTTCAGCCACAGCTCATCCACCAAGTCGTGCTTCAGGAGTGTTTGAATGAGATTGCCACTGCCGTGCACCTGCAGCTCAGGTCCATCCTCAGCTTTGATCTTTTTTAATTCTTCTACGATGTCATCTTTCAAGAGGATCGAATTCTTCCATTCCAATTCTTTAGACGAACGTGAAGCGACGTACTTTTTCACGTCATTCACCCCAGGCCAATTCTCTTCATGCTGTGGCCAATATCCTGCAAAGATATCGTATGTTTTTCTGCCGAGGAGCAGGTCGAACGAGCGGCTCATCTGCTCTCCCATGAGGTTGCCGACAAATTCATCAAAGTACGGCACCGTCCACCCGCCGTACTGAAAACCGCCAGAGGGATCTTCCTCCGGACCGCCCGGTGCCTGCATGACGCCATCCAAAGTGATAAAAGAGAGAACAATGATTTTTCGCATGAGGATGAAGAGGTATATTCAAAATTTTCCGCTCTCTATGCCACGAAATGCAGAGCAAAGAGATGCCCTTGGTAAGAAATAGGAACCAGGATAACCGTGGTATCTACGGTCCCTCCGGATTGCTTCTTCCACAGTACCTTGAACGTAGAAGCCATCATGCGCTCCATGCCTTTCTGATACGCGTCAATGAGCGTGTCCTGACTCTGTGCATCCACAAAAAGATCTGGAAATGATCCTTCTGCTTGCCCCCATTCTTCAGCAGAGCTGTACCCTAAAAGCGAGGCAAACTTTTCATTGCAGGCTTTATGTTCATCATCGAAGTACACATACACCGCCTGTTCTGAGTGTTCCAGGACTGGCTGCAATTCGTGGAGGAGATTTTGAAACAGATCTCCATGCGTGTGACCGGGTGGGTGATGGTGAGACATACGCCCAAGCGTATTCCTAAACGCTTTCTAGTACAAACTCATTGCACCTGACTGATGGGAGAGCATTAATGGGAAGACACTACAATATCCCCTGCCTCAGCCACCGGCTTCTGCTGCCGGATAATCAGCGCACCGAGCACTGTTGCAATGAGCACAAATAGCACCCCTGTCGCGAATGCGTAGTTGTACCCTGTGACCAGCGCCTGCACATTTTGGATTCCTCCACGGGACGCTGTGACCGATGCTGCCACGCTGGAGAGGATCGCCAGACCCAGCGCTCCTCCCATCTGCTGAGATGTATTGATGAGCCCGGATGCAAGGCCGGATTTATCGGGTGTGACACCGGATGTAGCTGCGATCATCAAAGGCATGAAGGTGAAGCAGAGGCCTATGGGCATGAGAACGATGACGGGCAAAATATCGGTCCAGTAGTTTCCATTCACCGGCAGTCGAATGAGCCATGCCATACTGGCAGCTACAATGAGTGCACCGATCATCAAAAGACGCTTGAACCCAAAGCGGAACACGTACGGCGCCATGCGTGGCGACAGCACTCCCATGATGAGCGGAAATGGCAGGAAGCTAAGACCTGTGAGTACCGGCGGATACTTCAGCACGTTTTGAATGTAGAGCGACGTAAGGAAGAACATCCCAAACATTCCGGCCACAATGGGCGCCATCATGAGGTTGGCACCGGTGAGGTTTCGCACACGGAAAATCCCGAGCGGGATGAGCGGATGCGGATGACGAGATTCATTCCACAGGAACGCCAGAATCAAACCAATAGCCAAAGCTCCCCACAGGAGCGTATTCATGTGCAGCCATCCCCACTCCGGAGCCATACTGACCACGTACACAAAGAGCGTGAGTCCGCTCGTCACCAAAAAGGCTCCTGGTAGATCTAAATTCTTTGGGCCTGTTTCGGAGTCGTGTGCAGGAAGGTACTTGGCTAAAGCAACAATGATGGCGATGCCAATAGGAATATTCACAAAGAAATTCATTCTCCAGCCTATGTACTGCGTGAGCACTCCGCCCAAAAGCAGCCCTGCCGCAGCGCCTGCAGTGGAAATGGTAGACCAGTACCCCAGGGCTCTATTGCGCTCGGGACCTTCCGGGAAATAGATGAGCACCAGCGAGAGCGACGCCGGCGCCATGAACGCCGCGGCCATCCCCTGCAGTGCACGGAGTGCCACGAGCATCACAGACGACTGCGAGAAGCCGATGAGCAGTGACACAAACGTAAAGAACCCCAGCCCTACAATGAGAATCAGACGATGCCCAAACAAATCCGCGGCCCGGCCTCCCAGCAGTAGAAATCCTCCAAAGGTCAGTGCGTAGGCAGTGATGACCCACTGCAATGAATTCGTATCAAATTTCAATGCCTCCTGAATAGCAGGCAGCGCCACATTGGTAATGGACACATCCAGCACCACCATGAACTGCGCCACGGCCACGAGCAAAAATATCGTCCAAGGGGATCTAACGGTCATTGAAAAGTGTGAAGTGAAAGTTCAAGGATTTTAGCTACTTTAACCCTAAAATCAAGCTTTGTGAAAATACGAATATCGAAATTCGAAACAAATTCAAATGATAGAAAAACTTTTTTAAATTATTTAAAATTACCTTTATTTTCGAATTTCCTTCGGATTTCGGATTTCGATATTCGTATTTTAAAAAAAGAGGAGCCGCAGCCCCTCTTTTTAAAACCATATGTCAATTATTTACAGCCCCGTCTTGATATTCACCTTGCTATCAACCTTCACCTTCACATCACTCTTGATCTTCACAGATCCCTGTCCGCTGGCATCAGCCTGACTGGAGGTGGATCCTGCTGACGATGTGCTGCTAGGCGTAGAGGAGGACGAAAGTGAAGAGGGAGCGGAAGAGGTGGAGGAAGTGACCGAGCTCACAGAGCTGGAAGACGAGGAAGTGGTGGAGGATGAAGAATGATTCTTCACGCCCAAGTGGAGACCATTTTGTACGCTGGAGAAGATCGTAGCCTTCTGAGCATGACGCTCAGCATTGGCTGCTTCCAGGAGTGCCTTGTTGTAGGTTCCGGCATTCAAGTCAGCTTCTGCCTTTAACAGAAGGTCTGTAGCTACTTTCAGTTGGGCGGATGCGGCAGCATCGGTTCCGGCTTTCACGGAGGCCACTGCCTTCTTTACTTCGGCGATGCGTGCACGGGCATCAGCTTCCATGGTTGCACTGGTAGAAGCAGACACATTCACTTCAGCTTTGGTGCGAGCGTCTACAGCATCTTTGTGCTTCTGCTCTAACACTGTAAGGAATGCAGCAGCTTCAGCGGAGGCATCGGCCTCCATACCGGTATCACTCAGTGCACGAAGGGCAAGGGCGTATCCTTCCAGCTGACCTTCCAAGCGGGAGCTTAACTCCAGTGCTGCCTGGGTATCCCCTTCGGCAGACACTTCCTGGATACGTTTTTGAGCTTTCTCCAGGGACAGAGAGAAGTTCTTGGCAAGCTCCGCGCGGGCTTCTGCATTGAGGCGACCCTCGGCAGCGAGCTTCTGTGCTTCTTCAGCACGTTCCTCGGCAAGATCTGCATAGAAATCCGCCTTGGATTCACTGGATACATGGAATGCAGCACTCACATTTTCATTGACGTGGATTTTCACAGGATACAAAAGATCTCCTGGGACCGTACTCTCGGCGGCGTAGGACACTCCTCCAAAGCTCACGAAGAGCGCGGCGATAGCGGCAATAACTGGCATAGGACGTAAGGGGGAAAGAAATGAAACGATGCTCTCCCGGATGCTTTCTAGGGAGAACTGCCCCTTATGATGCATAGTCTCTTTGACTCTTACAGGATTGGACACGACGAACGCAGAAATGGCTTTCTGAAGCCGATTATTTTCGGCATCCGTCATGGAAATTCTCTGCGCGTCCTTGGAAAACGAGTGGGACTTGTGGGTCATATGCTCGCTAAGACACGGCGAAATTCCGTCTCTTACCAAAGATTCAGAGAATAATTCAGAAATATTAGACCATACGAGCTTGGACTCCTGAGATGTCAGGGAAATAGCTTTTGCCTGTGCGAAAAACTGCTTCAGAAGCGGATCAAGCGAGTCCATGGGCATCAAGTAGTGTACGAAGTTGCTTCACTCCCCGGGTCACACGTACAGAAATAGTATTGGCGCTCTCCCCGGTGATTTCCGAGATCTCCGCAGGTGACAGATCCTCGATGTAGCGCAGCGCCACGGCAGTGCGGTACGGCTCTTCGATCTTCTCCAAGGTCTTCATCACTTTCTCTTCACCCAGGAAATCCCGAGAGAGCGCAGCGTCTTCTGATGGAGGATCAAATCCTGCTTCCTGCAGCTGATCCAAGGATGTCTCTTTCTTCTTCCGGAAATCATTCAAGTACAAGTTCGTGGCCACTTTGTAGAGAAACGCACGCACGTTCTCTATATCGTTTCCCTCCGCAATGTATTCCCACGTTTTGATATACGCCTCCTGCGTAAGGTCCAGGGCCTTTTCACGATCAAATACGTGAAAGTAGCAATGCCGGAAGATAGCATCTTTGTATTCTTCGTAGGCCTGCTGGAAGAGCTCCAAAGCATCCGAACTGGAGGCACGAATAATCATAGGGAGGGTGCGGACTGGGCGTAGCATAGCAGAAAACTCCTTGTTCACCACCTGTATATGGCACCTGGGCAAACCCCGTCTTACACGGCATGAATGCCAAGAAATGCCCACGAACGGTCAGGTCGGGTGATTGCAGACGCAATCCCCTCTTTCTTCAATCCCATTTTATCGTGTACTAGGCACTCACCCCTTATACTTTTGAAGATGATACCTCTTCGTCTGCGACAAGCTTTTACATTGGTGGAACTCCTGATGGTCATGGGAATCATCGGGCTCCTGGCTGCTATTACTATTGCAGCTATCAATCCTTCCAAGCAACTAGCCGCCACACGTAACTCCGCACGAAAATCGGATGTCAATACCATCGTGAATGCCGTGTATCAGTACTCCATAGATAAAGGCGCTATCCCTACAACCATCACCACTACTGCCACACCTATTTGCAATAGCGCCACTACTCCTATTCCATCGGGATGCATCAACTTACGCATGCTGACTGGAGCCTATCTTTCCGGTATACCTAAAGATCCTCTGACGCCTACAGGATCTGGGTGGACAGGCTACAGTATCGTGAAAGATGCCATCTACGGACGAGTATCCGTCATCGCTCACAAAGCGGAGCTTGGGGTGATCATTCAGGCAATCAAATAACATGTGCACATCCGATGCGTATTCTTCTTTCCCGGCGCCGGGCATTCACACTCATTGAGCTCCTGTTAGTCATAGGCATTATTGGAATACTCGCGTCCATCACCATTGTCGCCATCAATCCGCAGAGGCAGCTTTTAGGTGCTGCCGATGCGAAGCGAGCACAGAGTGTGGCGCAGCTGGAAAAAGCGATGTCGCAGTTGCTGGTTG
Organism: uncultured Candidatus Peribacteria bacterium; assembly: GCA_964628805.1. Classification (GTDB taxonomy): domain Bacteria; phylum Patescibacteriota; class Gracilibacteria; order Peribacterales; family Peribacteraceae; genus CAZVOK01. Next base: position 120,051 of record CAZVOK010000003.1, read on the forward strand.
GCAATGGCGGTACGCTCCCTTCTAGCATCATTATTCCCTCCGGCAGCGCAAATGCCCTGCCTGTGTGTGCTGCAGGAACCACATCAAGCGCCTGCATCAATGTCGATAGCCTGGTCCCTACGTACATTGCCGCTATTCCCGTAGATGCAGACGAGCCATGCACTACCTTTACTGGCTACAGCATGTACAAGGACGGCTCGTTCATCAAAGTGAAATCGGTAAACTTGGGAAAAACCAAAAGCCAGATCACGCCAGATCCTACCTGCCCAGCAGGTGCATTTTCCGCAACTATCATGGCTAGCATGAAGCTCTGGCTAAAAGCCGATGCTATTACGGGAGTAGCAGACGGAGGAACGCTCGCTACCTGGAGCGATGCATCAGGGAATGGAAATGATACCACGCAGAACACATCCGGATCACGCCCCACGTACAGAGCCAACATCCTCAACGGAAAACCGATTATACAATTTAACAGTGCCGGCGGCGTAAAGTTCATGAATACAGCAAACTCCTTCCAGAACCATCAAACGTACGCAGTGATCAATTCACCCTCTGCCTCCTTCAGTTACTACGCTACACCCGTAGGGGCCATAAGCAACTACCTGGAAAGGCCATTCCTCTTTGAAAGCGGAACCACGTATTTCCATGTGAACATTTATCCTTCGGCTGTTCGGAAAAATGGTGTAGCCATCACGCCGTCGCCCTTTAACTTAGGCACCATCACATCCTACTTTCAGATGACTGTGGATGCAGCCAACCCCACCATGGTCCGCAGGTATCAGATAGGCGCTTCAGAAGGGGCGTATGGCGGAAACATTAACATCGCCGAAATCATGATTTTTGATTCCATATTGAGTCCTACAGATAGAGCGGCTGTGGAAACATATTTGAATACGAAGTACGCGCTGTATTAGATTGCACTAGTACGTTAAAGAGGACAGCACGGGCGCTGTCCTCTGAATGCAGTCTTGCAACTGCGGTCTCACTCTACCGGTCCATCTCGGCAACCTGCTCTTCGGTCAGGCCGAGATCAGCTACGGATTTACCCGCCTGCCGAAGCACTTGCCTCAGGAGCTTGATCTGCGTCTTCACGCTGCGCACTGAAGCAAGCCGCTGAGCATCCCTCCAGTGATTCAAGGCTTCCTGCCTCCAAAATTCCTGTGGTGGGTCCTGAGACACGGCATCCTCATGGGAAGAGTGAAGAGTCCATCCACCCTTTCTGCAAAGGCGGATCGTTCTATTCACTACTATGTAAGGAGCGAGCCGCCATCCTAATTTGGGTAAAAAAAGAGTCAAGAAGGAGAGGCTGTCACTCAAAAGATAGGCTTCAGGATCTACTAATATTATGAGGATACGATCAAGGAGCAGTAGTGTGTGCTACTGCTCCTTAGAATACTTTCATTGAATGTTAAGCGTCTCCAATTTCTGCTTCATCCTCTCCCACGCTGCATTGCGCGCAGCCACGTTTGCTGCTTCGCCATTGGGATCCTCTCCACTGCGCATGAATGCGTGTCCGGCTCCGTCATAGATTTCGTACTCAAAAGTTTTGCCTGCTGCTTTCATGGCAGCTTCAGAGGTGGCAATAGTGGCATTCACACGTTCATCAGCACCGCCGTAAAAACCGATGACTGGAACATCAATGTTCTTGTACGCGTTCGCATCTGTGGGGCCTGTGCCGTAGAAGACCATGGCCATGTCCAGCTCGTCATTCTTGGTAGCCAATTCAAACGCCTGCGCTCCACCCCAACAGAATCCTGCTACTGCCACCTGTTCATTGGAGGCAGGAATGGTCTGGGCCCAGCTCACGATGGATTGCAGATCAGACTGAACATCTTCCGGCTTGAGTGTGCCAAGCGCCGTACGAGCAGCATCTTCATCTTTGAAATCACTCGTACGCTTTTCAGTGTCACTGAAGTCCGAGAGTAAGTCCGGCGCTACGGCAATGTAACCTGCTTCCGCAATCTGGTCTGCCATACCGCGGGCCCAGTCGTTGAGTCCCCTATTTTCGTGAATCAGCAGAACTACCGGCACTTTTTCCGTGGTTTCCGGGTAGACCACCCACGTGTAGATAGTCTTGCCTCCACTATTTATTTCTATCCATTCTCCATGCCTCGGTGAATTGGCCAAGCGGTCCTGCGATGTCCCCTGGCTGCTATCTACACTGTGCTGGCTGTGATCGTCTGCCGTAGTGCCTGCGGTGTTGGTATTTGCACTGCATGCCGTCAAAAGAAGAACCGATGATGTGATGAGAAACTTGCGAATCATAGTAAGGGTAATGGTACTCCGGGCATGGAAAAATTGCACATGATTGGATATGGAAGTTATACTCGGAACTCTTCGATTACAATTGAGGCTGTTGAGCTCTTTTGTTGTTTACAAGGTGCAGGTACCTGAAAGTCGTCCCTGATCCTGATTTTAAATATTTCTCAAAAATCAGTGCTTGTTCTTTGGTAGGAAATGCACATGCAAAACGAAGCTCCCATGGTCAATATTTCGATGTATGAGATATATCTCCTTTGTTATGTTTTACAAGGCGCTTCTTTACATCTCCTGTAGAACCGACATATTGTCGACCTTCAGTATTCTCTAAAATGTATACGTAATGCCACATAGGTGGATTATTGTAGGTCTCTTGTATTGGCCTGCCAACCGTCAGCCTTCGCGCTTCGCGACTACGGCCGACAGGTAGTCAGGAGTTCATGCCCAAAGAAGTTCACCTCCGCCCGCTCTTGCGGGACTACGGTGGACAACCTCCTGCGGAGGTTGGTGGGTCGGGCGGGATTCGAACCCGCGGCCAATGCCTTAAAAGGGCACTGCTCTACCAGCTGAGCTACCGACCCAGGAAAATAATTGAGTGAATGAAAGAACAATAACGGCTGCTTCTCGCCCGCCGTAGCCCAGAGGCGAAGGTGGGAGCTACCGACCCTGGTTTTTCCTCAGAGCCACGAGAGTGTAGCGAAAAATCCTAAATGCCAATAGTAGCTTCCTTCGGGTGTACTGAATCTGCTTCAGGCTCTATACTCCGCTTGTACTTCCTCTTTTTTACTTATGCGCTCCACATTCTCTATCTTGTCCGTCTCGCTTCTCACACTCACTGCCTGCGGCGGGAATTCCGGTACAAGCCTTGAATCCAACGGAGTGACCATGAATGAAGATGAGGGAACAATCACCATGGAAACTCCGGAAGGATCTTTCACACAGACCAGCAAAGAAGATGGAGCCAAAGATGTAACCGTGCCGAAGGATTTCCCTACAGATATTCCTACTCCGGAAGGCATGGAACTCACCAATAGCTCTACGTTCCGTACGGATGAAGAGGGAACCGTCTTCATTCTTCAGTGGACAACCACTACTCTCCCAGAAAATCTACTGCAGAATTACGAGAGCGTTTTGAAGCAGAAAGGATGGGTGACGTCATTGATGGACCAGGGAAACCAAGGAGGAACGCTGACATTTTTGGAAGATCAGGAAAAGCCGGATAACGAGCAGCGTGGCGGAGCTTTCACTGTCACTCCCGTGGAAGGCCAGACACAAGTGCAGCTGATCATCAAAGAGCCTACTGTGCAGAAGTAATCCAATGATCGATTCCCACTGTCACCTGGCGGATACCGCCTTTCAGGCCGATCTGCCTGATGTGCTTGCGCGTGCCAAGCTCGCCGGAGTTTCGCCCTTGGTGTGTATCGCGGATTCCCTGGAGGAAGCAACCCGTGGAAAAGAGATAGCGGAAGCGCATGAAGATATTTTCTGTACCGCCGGAGTGCATCCTCACAACGCAAAAAGTTGGACAGACCACAGTGCCGCTGAATTGCAGACACTGCTTCAATCCAGTCCAAAAATGAAAGCTTTAGGAGAAATTGGCCTGGATTATCACTACGATTTCTCGCCCAAAGATCTGCAGAAAATTGCCTTTAGAGAACAGTTGGAACTGGCAAAGTCTTTAAATCTCCCCGCAGTGGTCCACTGTCGCGAAGCGGTGGAAAATTTGAAACAGATCATCGAAGAAGTATCGCCTCAGATGCTCGTGATCCACTGCTGCAGCGAAACGTTTAAATCGATGGAATCACTCCTCGCCAAAGGCTACCTCCTCTCGTTCACTGGAATTGCTACGTATCCCACGGGAACTCTCATCCGTGAAACGATTCGACGCTGTCCTTTGGAACAGACGATGATTGAAACCGATAGTCCGTTCCTGGCACCAGTCCCCCACCGTGGCAAAAGAAATGAACCAGCGTTTATGGTGGAAGTGGCGAAGCAGGTGGCGGAGATAAAGAAGATATCTATGGAAGAAGTGGATCGTGTCACTACTCAAAATGCGATAGAATTCTTTCGACTCAAGTAAGTCCCCATAGGTAAACGGATAGACCGCCGGTCGGAGACCTGTCCACCGAAGCATCCTGCACTTGTAGCTCAACTGGATAGAGCATCGGCCTCCGAAGCTGAAGGCTGTGGGTTCAAATCCCGCCAAGTGCACCACTCAAGTAGCGAAGGTGGAAGCTGGAGATGCAGGTTCGATTCCTGTCGAGGGCACCATTCAATTCCCTGTCACGCTCATGCGATCCGCACTTCTTACAGCTACCGTAGAGTACTATTCCCTGACTGAGCTTACGCTGGACGAGCAAGAGTTGGTACTTGCAGCGCGCGAGGCCACTTCTGTCTCCCACTCTCCGTACTCCAAATTCCTGGTAGGAAGCGCTGTACGCTTAAAAGACGGCACTATTGTTAAAGGAGCCAATCAGGAAAATGCCTCCTACGGTCTCGCTGTCTGCTCCGAACGCACGACTATCTTCTCTATAAAAAATATGGGGAAAAAGCGAGACATCCGAAAGCTCGCCGTTACAGGAAGAATCGGGACCGTGTCCGAAGCAGAATACAAAGGCAGTGCGCCTCTGACACCTTGCGGTGCCTGCCGGCAAGTCATTCGCGAAGCGGAAGATCTTGCTGGCCTGCCCATCGTCATTCTCATGGATGGATACGGACCAGAAGTTGCGCGAGTCGTGGGCATTAGTGCCCTTCTGCCGTTAGGCTTTGGTCCTGCGGACTTTGGGGCAAATATGGATGAGCTCTGAACCTTTCACTACTCAAGCCTGGGACGAATGGGATAAGAAGAGGGAAAAGAAAAAATAAGGTACTGTATGCGCGTGTACACCACCTCCCTCTTCCGCGTTGGACTCTTCACACTCGCCTATTTATTGCTGGCCACTCCTTTTGCCATCGCGCAGGACAATACGGAGTTCCTGTTTTACATCGGCATCGTCATTATTTTTGCGGGGCTGACGTACGCACTTCATAGACGCATCAATTTTTCCTCAGGACTCCTGTGGGCACTCAGCCTGTGGGGACTCTTTCACATGCTTGGTGGACTCGTGCCTGTGCCAGAAACATGGCCGGTGAATGGAACACCTGTGCTCTACAGCCTCTGGTTCATCCCCGGCTACCTGAAGTTTGATAATATTATTCACGCCTATGGATTTGCCGTGGCTACCTGGGCTTGTTGGCAGTCACTGCGATATTTGGCTCCTACCATTCGCCCTTCCGTGGGAGCCATGGTGCTGTGCGTGTGTGCAGGAATGGGACTGGGAGCTGTGAATGAAATAGTGGAATTCATGGCAGTGCTGCTGATCCCGGGAACAAACGTGGGAGGATACATCAATACGGGGTGGGATTTAGTAGCAAATGCCCTGGGAGCCATCACCACTGCACTTCTTATCAGAAATTTTCAGAAGGAAGATGGAATGCACTCGCAGCCTAAAGCCTAGACAAATGTATTTTTCGCAGTAGGATACCGCGGCAGAACATCGGTTTTGCAGAACCCCTAGCGAGAAAGAGGCTTTCTCATGAAGATGAAAAGGGCTGACTACCACCGCGCGTACGTGCGGCTGAAAAACGGAAGGCTAGTGAAGCTAACCGACGTTGAAAGCTGGTTCCAGGTGGCAGAAACGGGCTCCGTGGTGTCTTCTAACGACACACTCACTGCAGGTGGATTAGTAGCAGTCAATAAAGACGGTACCGCAGTCATTACCCTCGGCAGGCGCGGTACCATCGCTCCGATTCCCAGCCTGGACAGAGCCGAAGCCCAGGCACACTTGCTCGACAAGGACGGAATCTTCCTCCGAGTCAGCCAAGATGCCACTCTCGCCGACGCAGGCTAACCCCCTGCACCCCCCCGGCCATCGGCCGGGGTTCTTCGATGATCTATACTCTCCTCGTGCCTCACTACTTCTACCTCGCCCGCTGCCGTGATGGATCGCTCTACGCAGGAACGTGCATGAATGCAGAAGAACGTGAGGCGAAACATAACAATGGAACCGGTGCCAAGTACACACGCAGTCGGGGGCCGGTGAAGATCATTTACACGGAGGAATTTGAGACCTTAAGCGAAGCGAGGAAGAGAGAGGCAGAAGTAAAAAAATGGAGTAAGGCACAGAAAGAATCATTGATTGAGTAAGCAAAATACGAAAAGTGAGGAGAGTAAGGAACTTTAGAATATTGGATGTGAGCTTTGTGTCTTTCCCAACATTCTACGTTCCACATTCACTATTCAGACCCAAACATTCATCTCTCCAAAACCGCTTTTTTGCGCTAGCATCCTTACATGAAGGTCGCTTTAGTTCACGAATTATTAACAATGAAAGGAGGAGCTGAGAACGTTTTGCGGATTCTGGCAGACATGTTTCCTGAGGCCCCCATCTACACGCTTTTGTACGACGAAAAGAAATTAGGCGAGTGGTTTCCCAAACAGCGAGTCCGAACCAGTAAAATCCAGAAACACGCATTAATCAAAATCCTACAAGCTACCAGCTACCAGCTACAAGCCGCCCATCATCGCTACCTCCGCAAATTCCCCGCCGCCATCGAGGCTTTCGATTTTTCAGAGTTCGATCTAGTGATCTCTTCTTCGTCTGCATTTGCTCACGGAATTATTACGAATGGCCACCCGAGGCACCTCTGTTACGTCCATTCCCCTGCCCGGTACCTGTGGGATCGCACGCATGATGTGCAGGAAAAAGCTGGCCAAGGATTCCTTGGATCACTCAAGAAATATTATCTCTCCAAAACATTCCACAAGCTCCGCGTGTGGGACAGTGAAGCTGCCGAGCGTGCCGATGTACTCATGGCTCCATCGAAAGAAGTACAGAAGAGAATCGAGCTCTACTGGCGAAGAGAAAGTGATGTGATTCATCCGCCGATTGATGATTTTTGGTTTGAAGAAAATCCCAACCCCCAATCCCCAACCCCCAATCCCTACTTCTTCGTCGCCTCTACGCTCGCTGCCTACAAAAACATCGAGCTCGCCATCGACGCCTGCAATCAATTGAAAATACCACTCGTGATTGCCGGTGAAGGGCCTCACAAAAAAGAATTGGAACGACGTGCTGGGCAAACGATTCGCTTCGTTGGCTTTCAATCGCAGGAACAATTGAAAGTCCTGTATGCAAATGCTCAAGCAACGATCTTCCCCGGCAACGAAGACTTCGGCCTCGTGCCCTTGGAATCCATGGCCTGCGGCACTCCCGTAATCGGCTGGAAAGGCGGTGGAGCACTGGAGACGATTCATGAAGGAAAAACGGGAACGTTCTTTGAGGAACAAACACCTGAGTCACTCATGAAAACACTCCAATTATTTGATCCTAAAAAGTACGACGCAGATGCGTGTATAGCTCACTCAAAGAAGTTCTCCCGCGCCCACTTTGAGGAGTCCATCCAAAAAACAATCAACTCCTTACTTGGAACTTAGCACTTCGAACTTGGAACTTCACAAGAGCTAGAACATTTCCCCCTGCGCCATAAATCCCCCCGGCACCTCGCGACCAAGCCTTTCATAGGTCTTCTTAGTGGCCATTCGCCCCTTAGGCGTCCGTTGAATGTACCCCTGCTGCATCAAAAACGGCTCGTACACATCTTCAATCGTCTCCTCTTCATCAGCCAAAATAGCAGCGAGTGTCGAAAGTCCCACCGGTCCCCCATTGAAATTTTCTACGATCACCTGAAGGATTTTTCTGTCCGTGGCATCGAGACCTTCGTCATCAATATCCAAAGAATTGAGTGTGGATTCCACGGAATCCAATGGAATGTGCGTTTTGCCTTTCACGTGTGCGAAGTCGCGGACGGAGCGGATGAGGCGATTGGCGATGCGCGGAGTTGCCCGTGCCGACTGCGCGATGCGATGAGCGGCGTCGCTATCGATGGAAATCTGCAATAGTTCTGCCGAGCGCTCTACGATGTGCTTCATCTCAGGCAGTTCGTAAAAGCTCAGCTTGAATTGATTCAAAAATCGATCCCGAAGCGGCGCACTCATGGATCCTGCTTTCGTCGTTGCTGCTACGAGCGTAAATGGCTGCAAGTTTAATCTCATGGATCGAGCAGTTGGCCCTTTGCCAATCACCAAGTCCAGCGCGTAATCCTCCATGGCAGAGTAGAGCATTTCTTCCACTACTGGACGCAGGCGATGGATTTCATCGATGAAGAGGACGTCCCCTGCCTGAAGATTCGTCAAAATCGATGCTAGATCTCCTGGTTTCTCCAGCGATGGTCCGCTCGTCATGCGAATCTGCGCGCCCATTTCTGCGGCGATGATAGATGCCAGAGTTGTTTTCCCCAGACCTGGAGGTCCATGAAGTAGCGTGTGACCAAGCGGTTCCTTACGCGCTTTTGCAGCCTCAATGTGCATCATCAAATGTTCTTTGATCTTGCTCTGCCCGATGTACTCGCGGAGTGTTTTTGGTCGCAGAGAAAACTCAAAGGTCACAGCCTCAGGCTTGGCTACAGTCTCATGAACGATGGATGAAGCATCTGTGCGCTGGAGGACCATGCGGAAAGGATAGCATAGTGAAAGGCATGCGAGATGAAATAATGTTTCTTTTGAGAAGTTCCTTTAGATGAAGTTCCAAGTTCGAAATGCTAAGTTCCAAGTAAGGTATTACTTTTTTAACAATAGAGAGTTCCCTCGTTGGAACTTCTAACTTGGAACTTAGCACTTAAAACAGATACACTTCTCTCCGATGTCCCTCGACGAAAAAATCATCGCCTCCGCCATGTACTTGGTGGTCCTCATAGGAATTGGCAGTGCCGATGCTTTTTATACGGCAGATAGCATCAAATATCCGGCGCAAAGAAATGTGTCCCCCGCTACAGGAGTATCCCCCATCGCCGAAAAAGATGTGTTCGGTATTCTCACACAAAGGAATATCACTACTACCACTCCTTCCGAGGAAAGCCTCATCCGTCGCATCACACCGGCCACAGAGGAAGTAACCACCCGAGTCCTCCTGCAATCCGATGACCGAGTGGCGCTCTTCTCCTACGTGGAATCCGCCAAGGTGAAGGAGTACTTCAATGCACTGAAGGTGGCAGTGAACGCATCGTTCTCCCCGGACCTCCAGGGTCTCGTAGATGAAACCGCCACCCCGGAAGCCGGACCCACGTACAATATTCTGAGTTTCACAGACCCTGCCATCAGCGAGGAGAAGATGATCTTCCTGCGAGTGCGCCAGCGGCTGTATGAGTTCCATGTGGCGCCGGGTGCTGCGGAGGGAGTAGTGGCGGAGATTGTGGAAGAATTGAAGAAATGAGTGAGGGATTAGGGGTTGGGGATTTGGGATTGGGATAGTGGTCTTTCTTTTTTAATAAAAAATCTTCCTTGATTCCTAATCCCCAACCCCAAACCCCCAATCCCCCTCACAAAGACCCCAATAATTGTCATTGACCCTGCTACTCCCGTCATGTAGATTCCCCGCACTTATGGCTAAAGCAGTCAAGAAAGTAATCAAAGTAATGGCAAAAGGAGGCCAGGCGAACCCCGCCCCTCCACTCGGTCCTGCCCTCGGTCAGGCCGGTGTCGATATTGGAGGTTTCTGCAGTAAATTCAACGACCAAACCAAGAATCGCATGGGAGAAGTAGTGCCTGTGATCATCACGGTGTATGACGACCGCAGCTTCACATTTGTCCTGAAGCAGGCTCCAATGTCTGATCTCATCAAGCAGAAGGCCAAGATCCAGAGCGGAAGCGGTGAGCCAAACAAAAAGAAGGTAGGAAAGATCACCATGAAAGACGTCCGCGAGATCGCCGAAAAGAAAATGCCGGACTTGAACGCTGTGTCCATAGAAGCAGCAGAGAAGACGGTGATGGGAACGGCTAGGAGTATGGGAGTAACTATCGAATAAATTCGAAGTCCGAATATCGAAATCCGAAGGAAATTCGAATATTTGGAAAATTTTTAATTATTTAAAAAACCACTTTCCTTATTTTTCGAATTTCCTTCGGATTTCGGATTTCGATATTCGGATTTACCAAGGGCATCACATCATTTTCACCAGACACTGCAACCGCTTTAACTCGCGAAAAATCCCCTGTCCTCGTACGATGACCCCCGATCTTTCCCTATTTCCGTATGAACACCGTTCTTGGGCTCAGCGCCGCAAGCTTCTATATTCTAATTCTGCCATTGCTGGTGATGCAGTTTCTGATGTTGGCATTTCTGCCATCGCTTGTAAGCGATAAACGGAATGTGAAAGACATTGGAAAGGCTGTGTACTGCTGCCTGTTACAAACCATCGCTTTAGTGATGATGTCGGCCACAGGCATTGTGGCGCTCTACGGAGTAGTGGGAGGAGTGGCACTCTCGGCCAATATTTACTTGGCTCTATTGCTGGTATTCACCTTTGGAGGTCTCACCTTCCTGTGGCACGATTCCGTATTGCAAACACTCTCAGAGGAAGCGAAGACAGGCCCTGTAACTGTGTACCTCTACACCTGGAAGCTGATGGGATTCGCCTGCATGCTTATAGGTGCGCTCTGGTTAGTTCTTCTGATGCTGCTGTCCGATGGACCCTTGGGCGACTTCTGGTGGCTGATGCCTACTATTCTCTTAGCCCACGGAGTACTGGTTTCCTGGTGCACTCGCTGGGAGCCTAAAGAACCTGCTTTCAGTGCCGCACCCATGGTGACTCCTCCTACGCGACCCGTAAGCCCCGTCATCATTGCCCAGGAAAAGGCTCCAGCTCGCCCTCCTATTGCCTTAAAGAAGAAGTCTCCTCCCTTGCGTTTGCCCAAAAAATAGGCATAATCGCCGCACTTTGTGGGAGTCCTAGGTGTTCTCCTGGGACGCTTGCACCACATTCCCCCTATTTTTATGACCTCCAAGGCTAGTCCGTTGGCCCGCAAGAAGGGCAAGAAATATGCAGAGAAAGCAGCCCTCCTGGATAAGAAAATCTACTCTCTGGCCGAGGCCACAGAGCTTTTACCGCGTCTCAGCACTACCAAGTTTGATGCCTCCGCAGAAGTCCACATCCGCATCCACGCCGATACCACTCAAGCCGATCAGCTTGTGCGTACCACGGTTGTTCTTCCTCACGGAACAGGCAAAGAAGTGCGTGTGGCAGCCTTCGTGCCCGATGACATGATCGACGCTGCGAAAAAGGCAGGAGCAAGCGTGGCCGGTAACGAAGAACTCGTGAAGCAGATCGAAGAAGGCAAGATCGATTTCGACATTGCCGTAGCAGTCCCCCGCATGATGAAGGACCTGGGAAAGATCGCCAAGACACTCGGTCAGAAAGGACTGATGCCGTCTCCAAAGGCAGGCACGGTGACGGAAAACGTTGCTAAGGCCATTGAGGAACTGAAGAAAGGCCGTATTGAATGCAAAATGGACAAGCAGGCCATCATCCACACCATCTTTGGAAAGATGTCCTTTGGTGGCAAGAAGCTCCAGGAAAACCTTGAGGCCATCATCCAGGCTCTCAAAGACGCTCAGCCAAGCGGCATCAAGGGTGATTACATCGCTTCGGTGAATATTGCTCCTACCATGGGGCCTGGCATTAAAGTACAACTGTAATACCCACTATCTAAAAGCCCTGCGTAAAACGTGGGGCTTTTTGATGCAATTGAACATGATTTAGATAAGAGTAAAGTATGTCCATGGAACAAATGAAATTTGCCCCTAAAACTCCTGAAGAAAGGCAAAGAAATAAAGCAGAGCGTGAAAAGCTGAAGGAAAAAACTGGTCTGGAAGACGTATTTCCCACCAAAGGATATTTCTATGTTAAACATCCGAGTTTTGAAAAATCGAACGCATCCCAGAAGTACAAAATGCCCGTTGAAGGATATGAAGACTATATGCCAGATGAGCTCACACAGGCATGGGCAAAGACTATGCATTTTGCGGGATTTAAAGCAGCTACATCAGTCACAGAAAATGCTCGCGGGAAATGGCGTGCTCAGCAGTTACTAGCCAGAGACGCCATTTTTCTCGGCAATCAAAAACTCGTCTTCACAGCCTCCAATTACATGCGCAATAAAACCCCTGTTACCAAAGATGATTTAGATGGAGATGGAAATCTTATATTTTTAGACATTATTCTTCGTTACAATCCCTGGCTGCAAGTGCGCTTTTGCACGTACGCTTATACCTGCTTAACTAGGTGGCATATCAGAAGAGGAAAAATGGAGACTAGAAATAAATTGCGACAACAAGAACTTATTGCAGATCCCGCCGGCCGCCCAGAAGCCGAGGAGGAATCCGTGGCTTTCTTCAATCCAAAGCATTTCTTGGACAAGGAACATCCTTTGCTTACAGATCGTGAAAAATTAGTGATTGGTGCGCATTTTGGTTTTCAGGAACAAAAAGTTCAATCCTTAAAAGGGATTGGAGATATTTTAGGACTTAGCAGAGAGCGAATTAGGCAAGTGAAAGAAAGTGCCCTAAGAAAACTTCGATTAGCTATGGAAAGCCAGTTATAATAGCTGATTTTTTCCGAATTCATTTGCCAGGGCATGAAGCCGGGAGGAGAATAGTTTTCAACTATGATTAAACTCTCACATGAAGCGGTTCCGGAATCAGAAATTCCTAATGATGTTCAGGAATTGGAAAGGCATTTAATTTCGCTTGGGGAAACCGGAAAACAAACTGTTGAAAGAGCTGCAGAGATGCAGATGGACAAGCGTATAGAGATTCTTCGACGTGTGTTGCGGAATCTACTGGAAGACAGAAATCAGCGTGGAACGTATCGTCAAACAGATGATCATCCATTGAAAGATTTGGACGTGCAGCGAGATTGGATAGCTCAAATAGAAAAAATGGATACTGGACGAGTACTGCGTCTTGCAGAAATTCGCGGTATTAAAACAGAGGGAAAGGAGCTCGCTGCCGTGCGCCAAGAACTACTGCAATTACTTTAATTCAGGCACACAAAATCCCCTTCGCATCCGCCAGCGTCGTCGCAGTCATTAGGCGCGCACGCATATCTGAAGCGCCATCAAACCCTTTCACGTAGCTCGCCAGGTGGCGCCTCATTTCCAGCATTCCCCTCTCTTCGCCCTTGTGGCGGATGGCTAGTTCACAATGAGCGAGGATGAACGGGATTTTTTCGGCAAACGACAAGGTCGATAATGTCGGAATAGGCGCGACGGTCCCGGTAGAGACGCGCGACTCGCGCGTCTCTACGACGGGACCGCGCGTGCGCAATGCATTCACAATATCCGCCATCACCCAGGGATTCCCAAATGTTCCCCGCCCTACCATCACACCATCCAAGTTCCCAATTCTTTCCAAGGCGTCCTGCGCGGAATTGATGTCTCCATTGCCGATGACCGGTACGCTCACATTTCTTTTTAATTCATAAATAGGTTCCCAGTCTGCCTTGCCGGTAAATTTATCGCAGTAGCGGCGGCCGTGGATGGCGAGGGCTGCGGCGCCTGCTTCTACTAACCCCTGGCAGAAGGGAATCAATTTATCTTTATCGTCCCACCCAAGACGTGTTTTCACGCTCACGGGAATAGAGACCGCTTTTACGGTGGCATGCACGAGCTCCGCTGCAAGCTTTGGATCTTTCATGAGGGCCGATCCGTGGCAGGAGGAAATCACTTTGGCGGCAGGGCAGCCCATGTTGATGTCGATCCCATCAGCGCCCATTTGCTCAATCACTTTTGCTGCTGTTAGGAAGTGCTCGGGCTCTTTGCCGAAGATCTGCACGATGAACGGCCGCTCCACATCGGGATCAAAATTGATCATCCCCAGAGTTTTCTTGGCACCGTAGTGAATGGCATCGGTGCTCAAGAATTCCGTATACACAATACTCTCGGGCGCAATCTGCTTAATGAGCTGCCGGTACGACGCATCGGTGACTCCCGCCATAGGAGCGAGTGCCACAATGGGGCGCGGTGTTGTGGACCAGGAAAACGCCATAGGGGTGAGAGCCGGCCTATCATAGCCACTGCAGCACACTTTTGCCATGTCAGCTACAGAAAAAGTGGCTCATCTGTCGCTGAAACAGCGCTCTTGAAGCAAGATAGAGCAGTCATGCGCGGTCTCCTTTTTGCATTGTTCCTCGGGCTCGTCCTCTTCTCCCCTCTGCCAAGTCAGGCGCAGCTAGGGAACCCGTCGCTCATTCCTGCCAGTGGAATTTTGGCACCGGATTGCAATTTTGTGACAGGCGAATTTCATTTTCATTGCATACCGTTGTACGTGTCGTACCTCATTAAGCTCGTCTTCAGTTTCCTCGGAACCATCGCTCTCATTCAGATCATGATCGCGGGGTATCAGATTCAGATGGGCCACCTGACCGGGGACAATGAAGGTGGAAAAAAGCGGCTCTATGCAGCCATCTTCGGGCTGGTATTCTCTCTTCTGGCATTCCTCCTCATCGATACCGTCATTTCCGCAGTTATTCCCTAAACCCCATGCCCCCTTCCAAAAAAAACGCAGACAGTTTCACGTCTTTCCGCATCATTGGAGAAAAGGCGCAGCGGCTCTTGGCGAAAGCAAAAGAGGAACGAAACAAGAAACCTGTGTCTACGTCAGAGCTTCCCCCTCCGGAGGAAACTCCGTACCAGGAGGTACTCGTGCACCTCTCTATTCCCGGAGTAGTGAAAGCAACCTTTGCAGTATTCGCGGTCCTCATGGGACTGCTGATTGCGTACATCTTGATAGATAAACTCGTTCTCCTCTTCCTCGCGATCTTCGTCGCCACAGTCATAGACCCTGGCGTGAAGACCTTGAGCCGCATGGGAATCCCCCGTCCTTTTGCCATTATCATTCACTATCTCATTGCAGGATTCTTGGCGCTATTCCTGCTCATTTCTTTCATTCCTATCATCGCAAGCCAGCTTCAGAGCTTGGCCATTCACTTAAACGCACAGTTCAATGCGTTTGTAGCAAACCCGGAGATCTCCCTGCCGCTCATTCCTGCGGACGTAAATGCGCAGCTCACAGGGCTGGTCATCACTACCTTGGAGCAGCTTTCCATTCAGCAGTTTACCGATGCCCTCGCTCAGTTCGGTCAGAGCCTCTCTACAGCAGCACAGGGCTCGCTGGCACTTGCAGCGCAGATCGCGGGATCCATCGTAAATTTCTTCCTGAACATGTTCGTGGTACTGGGCCTCGCGTTCTTCTTGCAGCTGGAGAAAGAGCACATTTTCTCTTGGTTCCGTGGATTCCTCCCCTGGAAGTACCGCACATACCTGGACGATAAATCCGAAGCCATCACCTGGAAGATCGGACAGTGGGCCCGCGGTCAGCTGATCCTCTGCTGCACCATTGCAGCACTCGTCTTCATCGCCCTTGTGATCCTGCGTATGCCATACGCACTCACACTCGCACTGCTGGCAGGCTTCACGGAATTCATTCCGGTCGTAGGACCTTTCATCGCCGCCGTGCCATCGGTACTCATTGGCGCTTCCAGCAAAGGACTTCTGTGGGGAGTAGTCATCGCACTCGTGTACTACGTCATCCAGTGGTGCGAAAATAACCTCTTGGTCCCGCTCATTATGAAGCGCGCCGTGGGCCTCTCTCCCACAGCCATCATGTTCGCCATGCTCGTAGGAGTGAGCTTCCCCACAGTCATCCACCCGGTGCTGGGAGTGATTCTCTCCATCCCAACCACCACAGTGATTGCGCTCTTTTTGGAAGACCTGAGGGACTTTAGGAGGAAGGCGATGTTGGAGCGGAAGAAATAGGATTTAAAAGATTGAAAGGAAATAAAGGATGTAAAGGATAACGAGATTCCTTTACATCCTTTTAATCTTTTATTTCTTTTAAATCCTACAACGTCAAACACACCAAACATTGTACGAAGACGACACTATTTCATAGACCACGGGACTGCTCTTCCTAAAAATATCCGCTAAAATTGCTTGATACTTTCTCGACAATTAACACTCGAGGCAGTAGAGTGATAACCAGCCTTCGCAAGAGTTCTCAGACTACTCTTCAGTGGAGACGATCATCACAACAGTCAGCCGCACGCTCTTGCTACGGCCGGCAGGCCACCTACCCCTTCTCTGTATGCACCCGTTCGATCGCTTTACTCCCAATGCCAAGCTTGCCCTGCAGATTGCAGAGCAGGAAGCAAAGAACTTGAAGAGTCCCTACATTGGGACAGAGCACCTGCTGCTCGGGCTACTCAGTATCCCGAAGTCTTTAGGGTTCTCCATCTTCACCGGAGCAGGCGTCACGCAGGAAAATGTGAGGATTTTACTGAAGACTCTGAAAATCCAGATGGTGGAAGGGCAGCATGTGAAGCACGGACTCTCCGTGGCACTCCACACCATCATTGAACAAAGCGTAGTGACCGCTCACAAGTTCCGTCATGCAAACGTAGGAACGGAGCACCTCTTGCACTCGCTCGTCTCTACAGGAAAAAATGCAGCGAATGTCATTTTGGAACAGATGCAGGTGGACCCGGAAGATCTAAGACTCCGCGTAGAGGAGATGTTTGGTCAGATCAATTCGTTCAAGTCACAAAATAGGAACCTGGAGCAGTCTCTGGAAGCATTCTTTCACGGCCTGCAGGGTGCCATCGTGGGCATGCAAGGCCAGCCGGGAAGTACAGAACCTGAGGCCCTCAAGCGCCGCAAAGGAGACAGCAAGAGCAAGACTCCTGTGCTGGATTACTTTACCGATGACCTCATTTCCAAAGTGAAAGAAAGGAAGATTGACCCCATCATCGGTCGCGATGAAGAGATTGAACGCATGGTGAGGATTCTCAACCGTAAGACGAAAAATAATCCGGTGCTCATCGGAGAACCGGGCGTGGGAAAGACCGCCATTGTGGAAGGATTGGCGCAGAGAATCGTGGAAGGAACGGTGCCGGATGCCCTCAAGAATAAGCGCTTACTGGTACTGAACATGGGATCCCTCGTAGCAGGGACCAAGTACCGCGGAGAATTCGAACAGCGCTTCGATGACATCATCAAGGAAGCGGCAAAGAGTGATAATGAAATCATCCTCTTCATTGATGAAATCCACACTGTCGTAGGAGCAGGCTCCGCAGAAGGGTCCCTAGACGCTGCGAATATCCTGAAGCCGGCCTTGAGCCGCGGCACCCTCCGCGTGATTGGTGCGACGACCCTGGATGAATACAGGACGATCGAAAAAGACCGTGCCTTGGAACGAAGGTTCCAGTCCATTACGGTGAATGAACCAAATGCCACTGATGCCATCTCTATTTTAATGGGCCTCAAGAAATCATTTGAGGATTTCCACAGGCTCAGCATTACCGATGAAGCCATAGAAGCTGCTGTGAATCTCAGCAAGCGCTACATCACGGAGCGTTACCTGCCGGATAAAGCTATCGACGTGCTGGACGAAGCCTCCGCAGGAAAGAGCCTGCAGCAGAGCACCGCTCAGCCGGAGCTGAAGAAGGCGGAAGAGAAGCTCGAGCAGTTACTGCAGAAGCAACAGCAAGCCGTGCGCGAGCAGAAGTACCACTTGGCACTCAAGCTCAAGCAGGAACAGCAGACGCAGAAAGAGAAGATCGAGTCTCTCCGCAAGAACGAAGACGGCGACCACCGCACTCCGGTGCAGATCACCGAAGACGACATCGCCGCAGTCGTGGGCCGTATGACAGGCATCCCTGTCACAAAGCTTTTGAAAACGGAAGTGAAGCGCCTCACAAACCTGGAACTGGTGCTCCGCAAGCACATCATCGGACAGGACGAAGCTATCAAGAAAGTAGCTCGTGCCATTCGCCGCAGCAGAGTAGGCATTGGCGACAGCCGCCGTCCTATCGGCTCGTTCCTCTTCTTGGGTCCCACGGGAGTAGGAAAAACAGAACTCGTCCGCGCTATCGCACGTGAAGTGTTCAACCGCGAAGATGCCCTCATCAAGATCGACATGTCCGAGTTCATGGAGCGCCACAACGTCTCCCGCCTCATCGGCGCCACCGCCGGCTACGTAGGGTACGAAGAAGGCGGCCAGCTCACCGAGCAAGTCCGCAGAAAGCCCTACTCCGTAGTGCTCTTCGATGAGATCGAAAAAGCGCACCCTGAGTTCTTCAATGTCCTTCTTCAAATTTTAGAAGATGGAACGCTGACAGACGGTCAGGGAAAGCAAGTGGACTTCACCAACACCGTCATTGTGATGACCAGTAACATCGGTGCCGAAAAGCTCACCAAGCAAGCTGCGCGCATTGGCTTCAAGATGGAAGAAGACGCCAAGGAAGAGGAGCACGCGTACGAAGAGAAATCCAAGGAAGTGATCCAGGAACTGAAAGATAACCTCCGCCCGGAATTCCTCAACCGCATCGACCACATGATCGTGTTCAATGCCCTAAATCAGCAACACATCCGCAAGATCGTCCGCATGCACGTGGAACAGCTGGGGAGCCGCCTGAAAACACAGGGGTATGAGCTCGATATTGATCAGAAAGCGGTGAACTTACTCGCCGAAGAAGGCTTTGATCCCGAGTACGGCGCCCGCCCAGTCCGCAGGGTCATCCAAGACCGCATCGAATCCGAAATCGCCGAGCACATCCTGAAAGGCATTTTCGAACCCGGCGACGTCATTCGCATCACCAAAAAGGGTGAAAACGGCCTGGAATTCCAGCGAGGCGAGAAACGCCCGGAGGCAGCCGTCGAGGAGCAGGAAACGGCCGCAATCGCCGAATAATCGATAATTTTCGCGAACGGGCACGGCTCGCCGTGCCCGTATTCGCGATAAACCCCAAAACATCCACAGTTTCGCATCCCCTATTGGAAAACCCCCCATTTTCCGCTATAATAATAGGAATTCCCTGAATCACGGTCGATCTCCGAAAAACCCCGACCTAATCCCCAATCCCAAACACCCAATCCCCCACAATGCCAATAGATCCCGTCAAAATCCCGCAGAACGTCTACATCGAGGACCGCATCGTGGGTCCTCTGACGCTCAGGCAGACACTCCTCATGACGGTGGGATGCGGCTTCAGCTATGCCATCTACTCCATGCTCACGAAATCATACGGAAACATTGGCATTCCGCTCACGGTTATCTGCTGGATCCCGGGGGTGCTCTCGGCAGCCTTTGCGCTCATAAAAGTGAATGATCTCACGCTCATGCGCATCTGTTTCCTGATGCTGGAAAAGGCAAACAAGCCTTCCGTACGTGTGTTTGAACCTCGCACGGGCATCGATATCGGTACCAAGGCTGGAGTGACTATAAAAGAAACCGTGAAAAAAGATGAACCGGTCGTGAGTACTCCTGTGACCACACAGAACCATTCACGGTTCGAGCAATTGAGTGCCGTAGTAGATCAGGCTATTAACACCGATGAAAAAGCCCTGGCTGTAGACGTAGATCCATCGGATGCCATTGTTCCGGTACGGAGCGTGACACCGGTGAATCCTTCCCGTATCAAAGCTGACGATTCTTCTTCCGCTGCCTCTCCCCTGTTCCAAGACATTCTTCCCCCCACACGCGCGTGAGTACTGATTCACCAAAGAAGGCCAAGAGCACGGTGCGGAACCGCAAGCGCAAGCCCATGGGTTCCACGCAGCGCTTCCTGCCCATCGGCGAGATCCGCAACGACACCGTGTGGCTGAAGAACGGTGGGCTGCGCGCTATCCTCCAGGTGGAGGCGCTGAACTTCAACCTGAAGAGCGAAACCGAGCAGCAGGGAATCATTTCCGGATACGAGTCTTTTGTGAATACCCTCGGCTTCCCACTGCAGATTGTCATCCGTTCTACGAAGATGAATATCGATCCGTACCTGGTGCAGCTCCGTACCATCGCCTCCACCCAGCCCAATGAGCTCCTGAAGGATCAAACACTCGCCTACGCGGATTTCATTGAGAAGCTCATCGATATAGCCGATATCATGCAGAAGAAGTTCTACGTGGTAGTCCCCTACGATCAGAACCCTCGCAATAAAACCATGGTGGAGAAATTCTTCGCCTGGATGAACCCCGATGACACGCTGAGTAAAGCCACACAGCGTCACAGGGATTTCTCCGAAGGCAGCCGCAACCTCAAGGAACGCACGAACCTTATCCAAACAGGTCTCAACAATATCGGCCTCAGTAGCAAGCGCCTGGAGACCCATGAACTCATCGAGCTCTATTATCAGATCTTCAACCCCAAAACGAGCCAGGAGCAGAAGCTGCCGGGGGAGAGTGATTTGAAAACTGAAAAGACGGTTCTCTGAGCCATTTTTGCTTTAGGGAAGCAGAGGTGGCAGAGGAAGCAGATGGAGCAGAGGAATTGGCTAATTTTGTCATTTCCAATTTCCTCTGCCTCATCTGCCACCTCTGCTTCCTCTGCCACCTCTGCTTAAGGCCAAGGGATTGACAGCAAAACCGCCAGAATGCACAATGACCAAGAACCGACGCTGCTCGTGCAAGGGCGCGGTCCCCTCTTTTTTTATCCCTTCCGCTTGCACCCCGTATTTTTATGTCTCCAAAAACCGCCGCTCCATCCGTGATGGAGCAACTCCTGAAAGATTCCCCAGAGGTTCTCCGCGTGAAGCCGGGAGAGCTCGTTGAAGGAAGAGTCGTCTTCCGCGGGAAGAATAAGCTTCTCTTGGATATCGGTGGCGTTGCCACGGGTATTGTATCCGGCCGCGAGCTTCGCGATTCTTTTAACACGTTCAAGGAACTGAAGACCGGTGATGATGTGAGCGCACTCGTGCTGGAAGAGGAAAATAACGAAGGAATGATTGTGCTGAGTCTCCGCATGGCGAGCCAGCAGAAGGCATGGGACAAGTTCCACAAGATGATCGAAACCGATGCCACCATGAAATTCATCCCGCAGGAAGCAAACAAGGGAGGGCTTTTGGCCAATATCGATGGCATCCGCACGTTCTTGCCTGTGAGCCAGTTGGCACCGGTCAACTACCCACGCGTGAACAACGCCGATGCTTCTGAAATCATCAACCGCCTCCAGAAGTTCGTAGGTCACACCTTCACGGTGAAGATCATCACCATGGATGAAGAAGCAGGAAAGATCGTCGTCTCTGAGCGCGAAGCTTTGGCTGAGGAGCGTGCAAAGGCCCTGGAACACCTGAAGGTGGGTGACGAGAAAGACGGCCTTGTGAGCGGCATTGTGAAGTTCGGTCTCTTCGTAGCCTTCGATGGACTGGAAGGACTTGTGCACATCTCCGAGATCGCTTGGGGTCACGTGAAGAACCCTGCAGAATACGCTGAGGTTGGCGACAGAGTGCGCGTGAAAGTGATCGGCGTAGACGGCGAGAAACTGAGCCTCTCCATCAAGCAGCTGACTAAAGATCCTTGGGAAGAAATTGCCGAGCGTTACCCAGTGGGAAAGAAAGTCCAGGGAACAGTGGTCCGCTTCGCAGATTACGGCGCATTCCTCAAGCTCGAGCGCGATATCAATGGTTTGGTGCACCTCTCCGAGCTCGCTCACTACAAAGTGACTGATCCTTCCGAAGCTCTCACAATTGGCCAGAAAGTAGATGCTCAGGTCATCAATATCGACGTAGATGAACGTCGCATCGGTCTCTCCGTAAAGGCTCTGAAGCCGATCGATAAAGAGACGATGGAGCGCATCAAGCGCGAGCGCGAGGAGGAAGAGAAGTCTTCCAAGAAAGAAGACAATGAAGCCGAAGAAGGAGAGGAAGACGAGGGTTCTGAAGAAGTTCCAGAAGGAATGGCCTTTGTAGCCTCCAAGAGCGGCAAGAAGTTCTACCCGGTAGATTCCGCTCAAGGAAAGAAGATCAAGGGCGATAAGAGGGTGTTCTTTAAGACGGAGAAAGAGGCTGAGGAAGCTGGATACGGAGCGTAATGAAATCCCAATGCCCAACCTGTCGGCCATAGCTCCAGAGAGCGACGGCCGATGACCAAATCCCAAGGTAGCCCTTGGGATTTTTGGGTGCGTAGCAAATAACTCGTCTGTCATACTTCTAATATGAAAGCCTTCATCTTCGATTTCGACGGCGTACTAGTAGACAGTGAACGGTACTGGCCCGAACTGGACCGAACATTCTTTCCATCCATTGCACCCCTGTACAACGCGGAGCACGCGGAAAATATGATGGGTTTAGGGACAAAAGCAGCTTTTGCGTACCTAAAGGCACACTGCGGCCTCACACTATCCTTTGAGGAATACGATCAGCAACAATCCGTTGAAGTGCTTCAGATCTACGCACACAAATGCAATCTACTTCCAGGAATAATGGAGCTGATTGAACGGCTCAAGCAGAAAGAAATACTCCTCGGAATTGCCTCTTCTTCCAGGCGCGATTGGGTTCTGCCACCGCTGAAACGCTTTGGATTGGAGTCTTCCTTTCAAACAGTGTGTACTGCAGAAGATACTGATTGGAAAACGAAGCCTCTGCCGGATTTGTATCTTTTGGCAGCCAAGAAATTGAATGTAGATCCTCATGAATGTGTGGCCTTGGAAGATTCCAAGAACGGCATCGCCTCTGCTAAAGCTGCCGGAATGTACTGCATTGGGCTACGAACTTCCATGAGTCAAAAACAAGACCTATCTGCTGCAGATAAAATTGTTTCATCCATTGATAAGATTGAGCTGGAAACTATTTCTCTTTAGAGGACCGCGCCTAGAAAAGGCGCTCCTGAGAGTGAGAATAATTGATGAATTACTGCTCGATCTTCTGCTCACTCAAAAAATGCAGATGAATGTACGGCACTTCCTGCCCGCCTTCTTTGCCGACATTGAACTGCAGTTTGTAACCCCTAATCCCCTTCTGCTCCGCAAATGCCCGAGCCTTTTCTATAAGCATTCCGGGAATAGATTCATGAGCACCTGTGGAAGTAGCCACAGATTCTACAAATGTTTTTGGAATGAAGAGCAAATGTGTGGGTGCTTTGGGATGAATGTCTTTAATGGCAATGACATCGCTATCCTCGTACATCACAGTAGCAGGAATTTCTTTGGCGAGGATTTTGTGGAAAATAGTGGACATGGGGATTGGGGGTTAGGGATTGGGGATTAGGATGACTTTATTCGGGTAATTTTCACTTCATGCAGATAACCCTTATATTGGCTTATTTCTGACACTTTCCAATGAAATTCTGTGCCAATCCTAATCCCTAACCCCCCATCCCCAACCCCTAATTACATTGACTTTTTGGCTAATTTAAGAGAAAATAGTAGTACACATGGTCAATGTCCCGTCACTGGAAAAGGCCCCAGCTCTCACCCAGAAAGAAACAACCAATATTCTGCGGACCACACAGCCTGCAAAAATGAAGGCTGTGGAGGATATTTTGGGTGTGCTCGATACCATCGAGAGCGTCCCGCAGAAAGTAAGCGAGATGACCGGCGAAGACCGCAGTAGTGACATGGGTGGTGGCACCGGCATGACTCGAAGTGGCGGCACACAGCAGTCACAAGTGTCCCCTCGCGATCAAGCCATTGCCGCTATGCCTACAGAGGCTCCTGTCATCCGCGAAAAACTCAAGGAACACATCCAGGAGGAGATCAAAATGCTTCGGGCAGCCGCACATCATCACAAGAAAACATCCGCTCCTGGAGGCGCCTATAAGCTGAATGAACTCTACGCCCGCATGCGCAGGCTCAATACGTTGCTCTCAAGCCTTGTAGAGGCTTCCATGGACGTACTGCGGAAGTTTTATATAAGAGTGTTTGTGGATAGACAGCCGATTTTGTAGAGATTGGAGGTTAGGGATTTGGGATTGGGAAAATGGAGCTTTTTTCGTATAAAAAAATATCGCCATCCTAATCCCCAACCCCCAATCCCTAATCCCTAATCCCTCCGTCCCGCCTCCTCCATCCTCGTCGCCACCTCACTCACAAAATCCCCCACCAGCGGCACCCACTGCACTTCGCGGAGGAACCAGATGACCACCGGAACCACAATGGCTGCGGCAGTGAGAACGCCTAGGCCCGTGATGATGCCTTTGAGGTACGTAAAGAGGAGATTTTTAGCCGGGTGAAAGGCGTAGCCGTATTCTTCGGGAAGCTCACGGATGGTGGCATTGAGCGCGTCCAGAGACTGAGCCAGTTTCTGCTCTTTGGGAGATACTACAGGCGCCGCTGGAGCAGCTTCTTTCTTTGGCATCAGTCCTCATCGGAATCATGATCCACTATTTTCTTGTGGCCTCTCTTGGAATTCATGTATTCCACACCCCACTGCAGCAGCTGGTCTGCCACGGAAATAGGCTTCAGAATCATGGTTTCTACCTCCGTAGACACATCATTGAACCGTCTCACGATCTTCCGCAGGTCTACCACTATGAAAAGCACGTGGTACAGAATCACCACCAGCATCAGGGAAATGAGGATGCCCAGGGCAATGAGAATATCGGGACCGGTGAGCTGCATAGGAAAGCGGAGAAGAGTACTCTTGCATCTTAGGAACCGGCTTCCAAACGTGCAATTCCCACTCCCCCATTTCATGGTCAATCAACTGCTTGTACATATTTGGCACTTCCCTCGCAGACTGATGATTGGATGTTTGAGTATCTATCAGCAGACACTCTCACCGGATCACGGCCCTTTGAAAGGCTTGTATCCGTATGGTTTCTGCAGACATGAACCAACTTGTTCGCAATATGGAAAAGAGATGCTGGAGAAGCGCGGAGCAGTGATTGGATTCTTTTTTTTGGTAGGACGAGTCCTGACATGTCATCCCTGGAAAAAACCGAGTGACGAGAAAATTCGCAAAATAATTGCAGGCTTATGAAAAACCCAATCCCTAATCCCCAACCCCCAATCCCTTTTATAGGTACTCCTGAATCTTCGTCCACAGCTCATCCTCCTCCAAATTACTCTTCACAAAGAACGCCTTCGCCCCCAGCGCCAAGCACTTCTCCTGGTCGATCTCCTGGCTCATGTTGGAGAGAATGATGATAGGGAACGTAATCCCCTTTTTATTCAGGTGCTCCAGTACGGCAAAGCCGTCCATCACCGGCATGAGGAGGTCTAAGAGCAGCAAATGGGGAGGATTTTTTTCGATACTCTCTATCGCCTGCTCGCCGTTCACGCACAAATCCACATTCATGCCGTGTTCTTCCAGTCCCAGCTTAATCATCTGACCGATGAAGAAATCATCTTCGGCCACGAGTATGGTTTTGTTCATAAAGAGAACGGAAATAAGAGAGAGAAATATCAAAGGAGACGCTCACAATCATCACAACATCTGCCGTGCCTGTGAGGATACACGAAACTGTACGTGAATCCAGTGCGGGCAAAGTTGTATAGATGTAGACGGACTCACAGAGAAATTATTGCGTATTCCTGAGAAAAAGCCTGTGCGCAGAGAATAGACCCATACTGCAAACCCACCCTTTTCAGGAAGGAGTTTTTTTAGTATTCTGTGTCCCTGTGCGGGTATAGCACAATGGTAGTGCGCTAGCCTTCCAAGCTAGACATACGGGTTCGAGCCCCGTTACCCGCTCCAGCCTTCGCTCCTTTGCAAACAATCACTCACATGTGCTTTGCGATCATTTTTTCTCGTATCGATGAGGAGCTACGGCTGGCGGGCCAGCTCAAGAATGACAGAGATTCAGAAGGCTGCCCACCGTAGCACTGCCATTGCGGAAGCTGTTTTTATCCATGGGCGCGGACTACGTGGGCAGACCAGCAGTGCGAAGGCGGGCGCTACTCCAATAATGAATTTCATAGTATGATAATCTGCTATGGTACATTTTGTGTATCTTCTTCAGAATGAATTTGGTCGACAATATGTGGGTCAAACGGCAGATTTAAATGCTCGTCTTCTAGAACACAATGAAGGGTCTGTCATTTCTACAAAACGAGGAAAACCATGACATACGGAATGGTTCTGTGGATTTCGGAGTAAAGAAACAGCAATCAAATTTGAGAAATATTTGAAATCCGGATCAGGACGAGCCATTAGACATAAACATTTAACCCCTGGTCAGAAAAACTCCAACTCGATACCATAGAACTTGTTACCATTACTTCTCAACCCATGTCCGACAAAACCTTTATTACTGTAGAAACTACCGTTCAGGCACCCCCAGAGAAAGTTTGGACACTGTGGACAGAGCCTACGCACATCATGCAATGGAATAGCCCATCACCGGACTGGCACAGCCCAAGCTCAGTATCAGACCTCAGAGAAGGCGGGAAATTTGTGACGCGCATGGAAGCCAAGGACAAAAGCGCAGGGTTTGATTTTGGAGGAACCTACACCAAAGTAGAACCGAACGAAGTACTGGAATATGCGATGGATGATGAGCGAACAGTGTCCATCGTATTTGAAGACCGGGGCGGATCCACGCACATCACAGAAACCTTCGTGGCCGAAACAGAGAACCCGGTGGAATTCCAAAAGGCTGGGTGGCAGGCCATTTTGGATAACTTTAAGAAGTACGCGGAGGCACAGGCGTAGGCGTACGGCCACTACGATTTTCAGGAAGAGGCACCGGGTACCTCTTTTTCTGCCCTAGCCAAGCTCATAAACCCAGGACTACACTCCCCGCGCTCCATGCCTCCCCCCGTCCCACCACCGCTCTCATGTCCGGGCCAGAACTCACAGAACAGGTGGATAGCCTGTTGGCAAAAAAAGATGATGCGAAGCTGAAAAAGCTCCTCGCAGAGCTGGACGATACCGACATTGCAGAAACCATCGATGACCTGCCAGGAGGAAAGAGAAAGGTTTTTGCCATGCTTCCACCGGAGAAACAAGCTGAAGTGGTGGTGCACTTGTCCGAGCGCTCCACTGAGTATCTGCTTCAGCGTTTAACAGATGACACCATCGCGCGGTTTTTGCACTTTACGGAGGAAGATGATGCAGCGGATTTGATCCAACACATTCCAGACGAACGAAAGGAAAAAGTGACCATGCTTTTGAAACGGGAGAAGAAGAAAAAGATCGAGAAACTTCTAGCCTACGATCCTCAATCCGCCGGAGGTCTCATGGACTTGAACTTCATCATGGTGGATTCCAAAGAAACCTTCAAAGAAGTCTCAGAGCGCATCCGAGCGCATTCGGAAACAGAGAAGCAGGCGCCCATGGTGGTGGTGAACGATGCCAAAAAAGGCATCATGGGATTTATTCCCTATAAAACCATTCTCCTCACTCCGCCGAGTCGCACAGTAGCACTCTTCGCCAGTCCCCTGCCCTTGGTATCGCCACAGATGGATCAGGAAGATGTACTGGAAACAGCTACGAGCGAACGCAGCGACATGATGGGAGTGGTGGATGATCATCAGCAATTCCTGGGAGTCATTCACTTGCAGGATCTTCTGCGCATTGCGCAGAAAGAAGCTACCGAAGACGTGTATCAGTTCGCGGGAGTAAACAAGGAAGAAGAACTGCTCGATTCGCCGTGGGTGGCCATAAAGCTCCGCAGGCGTTGGCTGAATATCAATATCGTATCTGCGTTCGTGGCTGCCACGGTCATCTCCTTTTTCGAGGGAACTATTTCGCAGATCGCCATCCTCGCAGCCTTCATGCCCATCGTGGCGGGAGTAGGGGGCAATGCCGGTACGCAAGCCTTGGCGGTCGTGGTACGCGGTATCGCCCTGGGAGAATTTAATAGGAAATACATGCGGCAGATCCTCTGGAAAGAAGCCACTACAGGCCTCGTGAACGGTCTCATCAACGGCGTCATTGTGTTCGTCATTGTCACAGTCATCTGGAGAAACCCGATGGTAGGAGCCATTTTGGCACTCGCCATGATCATCAACATGGTGATGGCGGGAGTCCTAGGAGCCTTGATCCCCATCATTTTAAAACTCAAAAAGATCGATCCTGCGGTGGCGAGTACAGTGTTTTTGACGACAGCGACGGATATTTTTGGATTCTTGGCCTTCCTAGGTTTGGCAACGGTGGCATTAAAGTACTTTCCGCAATGAGAAGTAGTGGAAAGTAAGGTAGGTAATGTAGGTACGGTAAGTACGGTAGGGAGATGTTCTAAAAATCCCTACCTTACCCACCTTACATACCGTACTTACCTTACTTAAAACCTGTAAGGTCAAGACCGCTCATCCGTCACTATCTAACCAAGAAGAACTTTTCCCTTGCCTCAAGTATGCCCCATCTTCATGTCGGCCAAAGCCTCTCCGTATGGATGGATACCACAAAAGTGTCAGAGAAGCACTCGCTGACGCAGGATATGGAAGCCGATGTGTGCGTGGTGGGAGCGGGCATCGCAGGGCTTTCGATTGCGTACGAACTCGCTTCGGAAGGAAAAAAAGTGATTGTCCTGAATAATCGTCAGATTGGCGGCGGACAGACGGAACGTACCACGGCACATTTGGCGTATGCATTGGATGACAGGTTTATGGAAGTGGAACGCGTGCGCGGGGAAGAAGGATCCAAGCTCGCAGGACAAAGCCACAAAGCGGCTATCGATCGCATTGAGGAAATTGTAACCAAAGAGAAGATTGACTGTGAGTTTGAGCGCGTGGATGGCTACCTGTTTCTTCCGCCCAAAGGATCAAAACAGGAGCTGAAAGATGAGCTGGAGGCCGCGCACCGTGCCGGGTTGAAAGAAGTGGAAATGCTGGAGAAAGCGCCCGTGAAAGCATTCGATACGGGCGCATGTTTGCGATTCCCCCGCCAAGGACAATTTCATCCTCTGAAATATCTGGAAGGACTCGCCAAAGTAATTGAAGAAAAAGGCGGGCAGATTTTTACCGATGCACACGTGACGACTATAAAAGGTGGAAGTGATGCGCACGTAAGCACACAGAACGAATACACGGTAAGAGCCAACCACATTGCCGTAGCCACCAATGCACCTATCAATGACAACGCAGCGATTTACAGCAAGCAGGAACCGTACATGACCTACGTGATTGGCGCCCCGGTTCCCAAAGGATCTGTGGAGCACGTGCTTCTGTGGGATACCCTGGACCCATACCACTACATTCGCGTGCAGGAGCTGGATGAAAAGACGGATATTCTGATAGTCGGCGGTGAGGATCATGTATCCGGCCAAGCGAATGATATGAACCGCCGGTTTGGCGTGCTGGAAGCTTGGACGCGTGCGCGCTTTCCCATCGGCGACGTGCAGTATCGTTGGTCCGGCATGGTGCTGGAAACCATTGATGGGCTGGGGCTCATTGGGAGAAAGCCGATGGATGAGGACAATGTGTACATCACCACCGGAGACTCCGGCATGGGCATGACACACGGAGTTATCGCCGGAATGCTCATTCGGGACCTCATCCTGGGGCACCAGAATGCCTGGGAAGATCTCTACAGCCCCTCTCGCCTTCCGGTAAAAGCAGCAGGTGAATTTGCAAAAGCAGGGCTCAACGTGATGAGCAACATCAGCGAATATGTCACCCCCGGCGAAGTGAAAACCGCCGAGGACATTAAGCCAGGCGAAGGAGCAGTGATCCGCGAAGGGCTCAAGAAAATTGCCGTGTTTAAAGATGAGGCTGGAAAAACACATTCATGCTCTGCTGTGTGTTCACACAGAGGCTGCATAGTTTCCTGGAATGGATTTGAAAAAACCTGGGATTGCCCCTGTCACGGCTCCCGCTACAACGCGATGGGAAAGGTGCTCAATGGGCCTTCAATGAAAGACTTGGAGCAATTGAATAGTAAGGATTGAAAATTGAGAATTGGCTTTCTGTAAATGAAATGTGGATATTTTATCCGAAAATTTATTGTCCCCGCTTGCAGCCGATGACAAGTTACTTATACTAAGGACTCTTTTTCCCACTCCCCCATGCCAAAAGACAAGAAGCCCACTGCAGGACAGCAGACAAATTCTTTCAATCAAGATAACAATGCTTGGGATATTTGGAGTGACACACCACCCGTTCCGCCAAAGAAGCCTGAGGTGGAAGAAACAGAAAGCGAAGTAGAAGTAATTCCTCCCACGCCAGCCATAGAGCCTGTAGCAGAAGCCATGACACCTCCGGTACAGAAAGTAGAAGTAGCAGCACCCGTGAAAGCAGCACCTGCAAAGAAGCCAGCTCCTGTTAAAAAGTCAGCTCCCGTGAAAAAAGCGGCTTCAGCCAAAAAACCAAAGCCTGTAAAAAAGGCGAAGCCTGTAAAGAAAAAAGCAAAGCCTGCACCGAAAAAGAAGAAAGCAGTGAAGGCTGCTGCGAAGAAGAAAGTGGCGGTGAAGAAAACCAAGAAAGTAGCCAAGAAGCCTGCGAAGAAAAAGCCAGTGAAGAAAATGAAAAAGACATCAAAGATGAAGGCAAAGAAAAAAGTGATCAAAAAGAAGGCAAAAAAGGCGCGTCGTTAAACGCAGGGGCACGGCTCGCCGTGCCCGTACCAATAATGGCCGCAAATCCATATTTGCCAAATAATGGCGATGAACCGAAATGGCACACGGGCAACAATTGCTGGTATGGGCAGGGTGAGCCCTGCCCCTACGACATTGATTTGGCCGCCATTTTCCCCCATGCTTTACACATCCATCATGAACCGCACCGTCACCCTCACCGATGCACAGGGCAATGCCTTGGGTCTCGCCGATATCATCGATGCCCACACGGGCGAGGGCAAACTGCACCGGGCGTTTTCGGTGTACGTATTTCGAAAAGACAGACAAGAAATCCTCATTCAAAAGCGCAGCAGCAAAAAAATGCTCTGGCCGGGAATCTGGGCCAATACCTGCTGCAGTCATCCGTTTGAAAACGAAGGCAGTAGCGAAGCCGGGCAGCGCAGACTCCGCGAAGAACTGGGCTTTGAAGCCCCTCTGAAAGAAGAAGGAACCCTCGTGTACCGCGCACTCGATCCTTTTGGGAAAGGCGTGGAACACGAACACGTGACGCTCCTCGTGAGCGACGCGGGGGAAAATATAGAAGTAGTTCCAAACCCCGATGAAGTAGCGGAGTACGCCTGGAGAAATGTGGAAGAATTACAAAACGAAATGGCCGAGCATCCGGATCACTTTGCCCCTTGGTTTCACCTTGGCCTTACACAACTTCTTCAACGTTCATGAGTGATCAGAAGCTCCACGTGGCGATTATTCCGGATGGCAATAGACGCTGGGCAAAAACGCGTACGTTATTTCCCTGGAAAGGGCATGAACGCGCCGTAGAAAATTTCCGATCGCTGATGGATTACGCAAAAGAAGACGGTCGAGTGGGAGTGCTTACCTTTTGGTGCTTTTCCACCGAAAATTGGAAACGAGATCCGGATGAAGTGTCGAAGCTATTCGGTCTTTTGGAACAGTATCTACTGTCAGAGCGAGCAAAGATCAAAACAGATCGCATCCGCTTTGCGCACTCCGGCAGACGAGACAGGCTGCCGCAAAATCTGATTACTCTAATGGAAGAAATGGAAAAAGATCTACAGGAAGAACCGGTAATGACTTTGCATTTGGCCATTGATTACGGAGGCAAAGATGAAATTCTTCGTGCTTTAGGGAAAGTACAAGGAAGCATTCCCGTCACCGATGATGTACTCAGGTCAAAGCTCGATCATCCGGAACTACCCGATATGGATCTCATCATTCGTACCTCGGGGGAAATGCGCACCAGTAACTTCGCGCTCTGGCAGAGCACATACGCCGAATGGATGTTTGAGAACGTGTATTTCCCAGATTTTTCTACTGAGCATCTAAAAAAATGCATCGATACTTTTTCTAATCGTACCCGCCGTTTTGGCGGCTAAGCTATGGAACAATCCGGAAACGCTCGCGGCAAGATCATCCTCACTGGCGAATACGCCGTGCTCTTCGGGCACCCGGGCATCGCCGTTCCCTCCGGGCCGGGTATTGGCGTGACACTCGCAGATGACCGGTACGACGAAGACTTTAAGCTGAGCTGGGACGCCGACTGGCGGTGGTGCGAGTACGCAGAGAAGATTGTGAAATTGTGCGAAGCACACACCGGAAAAGACATCACCGGAAACATGACCGTGAAGTGCTCGCTGCCGCTCGGCAAAGGCATGGGTTCCTCCACAGCACTTCTCATTGCCATCTGCCGCTGCATTCTGGGAGAAGACTACAAAGACTTTGCGCTTTCATGTGAAGATACAATGAACCCCGGCCACAGTGGACTCGATTTCACCGTCATTTGGCACGAGAAACCTGTGTACTTCCGTAAAGGTCAGGAGCCTGAATTCATTTCCTTGGATGAAAGCTTTTTACAGAACGTAGAATTTATGGATACCGGCACGCCCGATCAACAAACACCGGAGATGGTCACATGGGTGAAAAGCAGAGAAGCAGAATTGCAAGAGCCACTACGGAAGATTGCCGAATGCACGGAGCGCTTGAAAGAAGGAAAAGAACCATTATCAGTCATCATTCGCGATCATCATCGGGCGCAGGTAGCTTTGGGAGTCGTGCCTCCCGATGTACAAAAAAAGATCGCCGAGTTGGAAGCTCAAGGCAAAGCTGCCAAAGTGATAGGGGCGGGAGGGAGGACTGGCGGGGGTGGAATGGTGTTGGTGGTACCGGGAAATGTGTAAAAAATAACTGTTAAATCTTGTCATGCTGAGCCGCGTCGAAGCATAGACCCTTTGCAATTACTTCCAGAGGGACCGCATGTCGCCCTTCGTGGGCCCGCCATACAATCAATTCTTTTGTCATGCTGAGGTGCCCCGCCCTCAGTGAAAGAGTAGTGATTGAGTAGTCGTACAAATTGAAACGAGTCAGCGGGGCCACGAAGCATATTCTCTGTGGGCGGGCCACCTCAGGGTGACATGCTACCGTGCTTCTTTAAGATATTTTCCTGAGCACCTTTTCTTTTTGCGAAGAATTTTAAGGCTTCTTGATCTCCCCTGATAAGCGCCTCTTTCTTCTTCCGACTCCACCCCTTCACAACTTTCTCCCAATGAATGGCCTCAAACACATCTTCAAACATTGCCGTGTACACAATCTCCACAGGTCTTCGTCTGAAAGTGTAAGACTGGGGATCTTTTCCTTCGTTATGTTCACGTAATCGCTTCTCATAACTACGAGATACACCTGTGTAATAACTATCATCACTACACCGGAGCATGTAGACGTAGTAAGCGTGGGTTTGCATAGCAGAACAGTATAACACTGATTTCTATCTTAAATCCCCTATTGTGCGCAAAAAAGACGGCTATACTCCAAATGAACCTCTTCTCTTTTCTTATGCCACTAACCGCTCAATCCTTCCCCAATATCGCCTTCATAAAATACTGGGGAAATAGGCATGAAGACCTGCGCTTGCCGGCGGCGGATTCGCTCTCCATGACGCTCAATAGTCCACACGTGAAAGTGACCATCGATCACTCGCCGGAGCTGGATATTCATTCATTTGAAGTGGATGGAAAAGAGAAAGACATGACCATGCAGGCGCTTACGCGGATCAAGAAGCATTTGGATCTCACCAAGCAGTACTTGGCGAACTTGGGTTCACCCGACTTGATTCCGCATTCTGTGTCCCTGCACATTCACTCGGTGATCCCCCCAAGCATCGGCCTCGCTTCTTCTGCAGCAGTATTCAGCTGCTTGGCCGAAGCGTACGCAGGACTCGTGAAAGTGAAGCGCGAGCTCACGCGTGAGCAAATAAGCATCATCGCCCGCATGGGCTCCGGCTCTGCCGCACGCAGTGTGTACGGCGGGTATTCGGCTCTACAGGCAGGACAAGGTGACTCTATGGACGCAGCAAAGGCAGTGCAGATTGCGCCGGAAACGCACTGGATGCTCTACGACATCATCATGATGCCGAGTGATCAGGAGAAAAAGTACGGTTCCACCGAAGGACATTCGTTTGCAAACTCCAGTCCTCTCTTTGCCAATCGACTTAGCCAAATGCCCCGCCGTCAGCAGATGTGCGTAGAGGCCATTCAAAATAAAGACTTCGAAAAACTGCAGGCAGTGTCCGAGGAAGACGCCTTAGATATGCACGAAGTGATGCGTACGAGTACGCCAGAGCTGCACTACCTGACACAGGATAGCCTACGGATCATTGATGCCATTCAGAGCTACAGAAAGACTAAGCATTTGCCCGTGCTCTACACCATGGACGCCGGCCCCACGGTGCATCTCATCTGCACTGAGGAAGCTAAAGATGAAGTCCTGCATTTCGCGCATGAGGAAAAAGATTGCACGGTGTTTGTAGCAAAGACGGGGGCTGGCTCTCACATTGTTGGGTGATGGGTGTCTTTGGAAGCATTTGCAGCGGTTAGCTTGTAGCTTGTAGGATGGGAGCTTATGGAACTTCGAGATTTACCACAGGGATTATCTGCTGCAGATCGGTGCAATGAGCGCAAAAACAGGATCGAAAAAGAGCTTGGTATCGATCTTTCAATGACGGAAGTGAATACAAAGAATCTTGGATTCGCAGACGAAAAAAACTGTGAGCAGATGTTTGGGCAGATTCCCCTACCCGTGGGGTACGCAGGGCCTTTGAGTATTACCGTTAGTTCCGGTGAAAAAGTAGATGTACATTTGCCACTCGCCACAACAGAAGGAGCTCTCGTAGCCAGCGTGAATCGCGGATGCAAAGCTCTTTCGGAAAGTGGAGGCGCCGAGACTTCTTCGATTCACCACGGAACCAGCAGATCTTTGGCGTTCACTATCAAAGGTAAAAAACAGACCTTCATCGATGAACTCAAGAAACGCGACAGTGACTGGAAAGCAGTTGCCGAAGGCACGAGTGATCATTTGAAAGTCCTGAAGTTCGATATCGATGAAGCAGAAACCTATGTGTTTCTAACCCTCTTCTGTCACTGCGATGAAGCGATGGGCATGAATATGGTGACTATCGCCGGTAATGCCGTGGGCCAGTGGATTCAGGAACATATTACTGAACCAAAGAATCGGTTTGT
Source organism: uncultured Candidatus Peribacteria bacterium (assembly GCA_964628805.1). Classification (GTDB taxonomy): domain Bacteria; phylum Patescibacteriota; class Gracilibacteria; order Peribacterales; family Peribacteraceae; genus CAZVOK01. The sequence goes on from CAZVOK010000003.1 coordinate 154,938, forward strand.
GACGGTCGCCGCAAACATCGATAGTGATAAAAAGCCGAGCCTTCGCACCTACGACCGCGGGCGTGGATACGAAGTGTTTGCGAAGGTAACGATTCCAGAGAAGATTATTGAATCTGTTTTAAAATCTTCATCGGAAGCGATGCTGGAAGTGGCGCATGCAAAGCTGAACTTGGGATCCTCACTCGTGAATGCACTGGGAAGCAACCTCCATGCAGCAAACATTGTCGCTGCTTTGTACGCTGCCACGGGCCAGGATCTAGCACACGTCGTGGAGGGCTCTATGGCGGATACATCTGTGGAATCAGCAGACGATGGTCTTACGATCACTGTGCGATTACCTGCGGTGATGGTGGGAGTACGCGGAGGCGGGACGTCGCTTCCAGCTCAAAATCAGTGCCTTTCGATGGTACTAAAAAACAAAACTTCACTGCATCCGTGCACACAATTGGCCGAAAGTATTGCAGCAGCGGTCTTAGCTGGGGAGGCATCTCTTTTAGCGGCTCAAGCGAGCCATACTTTAGCCAAGGCACACAAAGATCTGGCTCGATAAATTGTTTCATGACACTGTAGAGACATGGAATGGCCTACTGAGTTCTTAGATGAAGTAGGGGCATTGCTGCCCCTCAATCCTCGAATAAAAACTTTGACGAGAGAAAGGATACAATGCCTCTTGGAAGTTATAGCAGTAAAAGCGTATTACGACGCATCAGGACTTCCGGAAAGAATAGGCACTGATCCAGTGGGTAAATATGGACACATGCTGTACGAAGAATTAAAGCTAGCAGGTTTGGGAAATTATGCAGACTTTGAAAAGCTGTATCCTGCACTTCGCTACATACTTGCCCACTTTCGAACACGTGCTGAAGAAATTCATTTTTGTGTCTATGAACTGGAAATGGCCAAAATGAGCGGTGAAAACCAGAGCCAAACGAGGCTTGCCTCTTAAAAGAACACCCTTGCACACCCCCTAAAAACCCAGTCTTTTACCTTAAAAACACGTACTTTTCTGCTACACTCTGCCCGATGTCCCCGTCCGCCATCATCGGTTTTGGGAGGTACGTGCCGTCTTTTCGCATCAAAGTAGACGACATTGCTGCACACTGGGAACAGGAAGGCATTTCTTCTGCTTTAGGAATTCAAGAGAAAACCGTTCCGGACCGGGACGAGGATAGCTTCACGATGGCGTTTGAAGCCGGAAAACAGGCCATCGAAATGGCAGGAATTCAATCATCGGAAGTGTCTGCGGTGTTTGTAGGGTCCGAAAGTCATCCGTACGCGGTAAAGCCCACCAGCAGCATGCTCGCTTCTGCCTTGGAACTTCACCCTTTCTCATTTGCAGCGGATTTGGAATTCGCCTGCAAAGCGGGAACAGCAGGACTGCAGATCGTGAAATCTTTTGTGGAAAGTAATCAGATCAATTTTGGTCTGGCCATTGGCTCCGATACCGCTCAATCAAAACCTGGTGACGCGCTCGAGTACACAGCGGCTGCAGGTGCGGCTGCGTTTGTAGTGGGGTCCGAGAAGCACGCACATGCACTGGCGAAAATGGATTATACCCTTTCGTTTACGACCGACACCCCGGACTTTTGGCGTCCAGCCCACGAAAAGTTCCCGCATCATGCGGGGAGATTCACAGGTGAACCTGGATATTTTCATCACATGAGAGAGACCATCAAAGGAATACTGGAAGTCTCTAAAGTGCAGATGAAAGATATCGATCACGTGGTGCTCCACATGCCGAATGCAAAGTTCCCGACAACCATCGCCAAAGAATTTGGCATCACCAAAGAGCAGATGAAACACGGATTCATCGTCCCGCAGATCGGCAACACCTACAGCGCCTGCTCCCCCTTGGGACTTACCTTTGTGCTGGAGCAAGCCAAAAAAGGAGAGACGATTCTTCTGGTATCCTATGGCTCCGGCTCCGGGTGCGATGCGTTCTTGTTCACGATGCTCAAGGACGGAATAGCCCTCCCGCCGGACACTCGTGATGTGACGTATTTGAATTATGCGAAGTACCTGGAATATTCCAGTAAGGGATTGGGGGTTAGGGATTAGTAAAGAAGAATTCCTCGTCCCAATCCCAAATCCCTAACCCCCAATCCCCCCCTCTCAAGAACACAATTACCTCCTCAAACTTGAATAACAGCATTTACTCCATCGGCTCCGGGCAGACGAAGTTCGGCGAACGCTGGGACAAAAGCCTCAGAGACTTGATGGCTGAAGCGGCGCATCAGGCACTTGAAAACTCGCCCTGTACATCGCTTGATATCGATCTAGTAATCGTAGGAAACATGCTGAGTGAAGCCACAAACGACCAGGCTCACTTGGGATCTATCGCCTCTTCACTTCTGCCCCATCATCCACCAGCTATTCGCGCAGAGTCCGCCTGTGGATCGGGTGCGATGGCGCTGCACACAGCAGCTGCATTTTTGGAAAGTGGACGTGCAAAAACAGTGCTGGTGATTGGCGCAGAGAAGATGACCGATGTCTCTACAGACATCATCGCCTCAGCTCTGATGGGCGCAGCAGATAGCGAAAAAGACCGAATGAGCGGACTCACCTTCCCAGGAATTTTCGGCCTCATCGCCGCGCGCTACATGCACGAGTACGGCCTCACGCGCGAAGAACTGAGCCTTGTGAGCCACGTACATCACGCACACGCCAAGGAAAATCCGTACGCGCAGTTTCGGATGGATGTGTCCCCGGAAGCAGTGAATAAAAGTTCCATGATCGCAGATCCACTGCGGCTTCTGGATTGTTCTCCTATCAGCGATGGCGCTGCAGCTTGCATCCTCTCCACCCAATTCGAAAGCCCACTGCGCTTGGCCGCGTCACAAATCGCGAGCGATCACGTGAGTCTTACGGACCGCACAAACATCACAAGTTTTTCCGCCACGAAAGAAGCAGCGGAAAAGGCGCTATCTGAAGCCAATATTTCCAACGCAGATCTTTCGTTCCTGGAAACACATGATTGTTTTTCGATCGCCGCACTCATCAACATGGAAGACTTGGGATTTTGCGATCCGGGTGAAGGCATTCGCATGTACAGAGACCTTATAGAGAAAAAAGAAGGCGCGCTCCAGATCAATAAAAGCGGCGGGCTCAAAGGCTGTGGCCACCCGGTGGGAGCCACAGGCATTAAACAGTTTAATGACATTGGAAAACGGCTAGTATCCAGCGGTAAGCGCTTTGGCATGACGCATAACTTTGGTGGCGCCTGCGCGAGTGCGGGCATTCATATTCTGGAACACACCCATGCGTAACACCTCACCTATTCAGCACCGCGCAAACGCAGGGCGAAGCCAAAAAATGCAGGCAGGGACTGTGCTCTCGGTCACTACCGTCATGCACCCTCCCGCAGGATTTTCGCATCATCCGCGGACCATCGCACTCATCGAACTGGAGGATCACACAAAAGTTCTAGCACCTGTGACAGCCAAGTGTCACATCGGACAAGAAGTGAAACCCAGAATGAGACTCGCAACAGTGAGTGAGGATGGACTGCGTACGTACGCTGTGTGCTACGAACCACTCACACAAGTATCCATTCTGGAAAAAGAATTCCCAGGGTACATCTTGGCGCTCACGGGACCCTCGGGCGTTGGCAAAACAACCATCAGCAGATTGCTCGTGTCTGCGTCCGCAAGTTACGCGCAGAATGTGCCGATTATTACGACCAGAAAGCGAAAAGAAGGTGACGACGGAGACTACAAATACGTGTCTAAACAGGTGTTTGAAGAGCTTATAGAAAAAGGCGAGATGATCGCCATGACGAAGATTCCATCAGCCGGAGAAGACCGCTGGTATGGGTACAGGAAAGCAGAATTTGAAGCTATTTGGAAAAAAGGAATGCTGCCGATTGTGATCACAGAAACACATCTGCTCCAAGGTCTTACGAATCACTTTGGACGCAGGTCGCTCCTCTCTTTCGGACTACTCCCTCCCGGCAAAAGTAAACGCACGATGTTGAGTCATTTGCTTAGACGCCTGAGGAATCGTGGTCGAGAAACAGAAGAACAAATCCGCGCACGCTTGGACGTGGCGGAAAAAGACTTGGCATTCTTCCACGAACGCAAAGATTTGTTTGATCACGTGATCGTGAATGAGGACTTAGACGGCGTGATTGAAGTGATGAAAAAACATGTGAGTGGATTGACGAATGCGTAGAATTGTTGAGTAAGGAATGTAATGAAAGTAAGGAAGGTACGGAGAGTAGTTTTTAGTAGGTATTTTCTTTACCTTCCGTACGCTCCGTACCTTCCTTACCTCACTTGCCAACTACAAAAACTAGAGTCCCATATACGTCCAGAGCCTCGAAATTTCTGCTTAAATCTGCTATAATCAAGAGATTTACTTTAACCAACACTCACGCAAAAACTCACACACATGTCCTTCCACAGTCTCATGTTCGGCTGGGAATATCCTCCACTTCACTCGGGAGGACTCGGAGTAGCGTGCCAAGGACTTGTGAAAGGGCTTTTGAAGCACGGTGCAAAAGTGACATTGGTGCTCCCCCATCCGCACGCAAAGAGCGACGGGAATTTGAACGTAGTATTCCCCACCGATGAACTCTGCGAAACCGTGAAAGTGGAAAGCCTCCTGCAGCCGTATGATTCACTGATGTCCTACGAGGAGCGTCTGCACCTGACATCTATTCCTAGGGACATGAACGAACTCTACGGAGCAGACCTGGGAGAAGCTGTGGAACGATTTACTGCTCTGAGTGTGGAGATGACCAGAAACGTAGATCCAGACATTGTGCACTGCCACGACTGGATGACCTACGAAGCAGGTATCCGAGCCTCACGCCACCACACACGTCCGCTTGTAAGCCATGTGCACGCTACAGAACTGGACCGCACAGACTTCCACCCAAACGAGTGGATCATGATGAAAGAACGAAACGGGCTACTCGGCAGCGACCGCGTGATTGCCGTGAGCGACTACACCAAGCAAATGCTCATGAAGCACTACGGTATTCCTGGAGACAAGATTTCTGTGGTCCACAACGGCCACGATCATGAAGCAGCTCCTGCTACACAGATCACCTCACAGCTGCCTGAGAAAAAAGCTCCACTGGTGCTCTTCCTGGGACGCCTGACAGTACAGAAAAACCCTGTGCAGTTCTTGGAAGTGGCAAAGGTCGTCCACAAGCATAATCCAGACGCGCAGTTTGTGATGGCGGGCGACGGAGGCATGCTCCCCGAATTGCTCGATCGCGCCTGTGACTTGGGACTTTCCCAGTGCATCACCTTCACCGGCAAAGTGAATAAAGCAGAAGCCAAGAGGCTCTTTGCCGCCGCAGACTGCTTCGTGATGCCATCGCTCTCCGAACCATTTGGACTTGTGGCTTTGGAAGCGATCGGCCACGGAACTCCTGTAATCCTCAGCAAGCAATCCGGAGCAGCCGAAGTAGTGGAACACGCCTTCAAAGTGGACTTCTGGGACACCGGAAAAATGGCCGACTGCATCCTCACGATCCTCCGCGAGGAAGCATTGGCAGGACAGCTCATCAACGAAGCCCCGAGTGTCCTGAACCGCCTCACCTGGAAGAATCAAGCAGGAGCTGTACATTCGATTTATAACCAAATGATCACATGATGAACGAAGTTCCAAGTGCCAAGTTCGAAGTTCCAACCCTAATCCCCAATCCCCAATCCCCTAATCCCTCGTCACCCTCACCCATCATGTCCACACCTCTGATCACATTTTACTTCCAGGTACACCAGCCCTACCGCCTGAAGGATCTTCGCATCACGGAGATGGAAGAGCTGGAACAGCAGTACTTCGATGACGAGAAGAACCCTGCCATCTTCCGCAAAGTGGCGGAGAAGTGCTACCTGCCTGCGAATGCCTTGATGTTGGAAATTCTGGAAAAGCACCCGAACTTCCGCGTTGCCTACTCGCTCTCCGGAGTGTTCATGGAACAGTGCGAAGAGTACGGACCGGATGTACTGGAGTCATTTAAGGCGCTCGCTCGCACGGGAAAAGTGGAATTCCTGGCAGAGACGTACTACCACTCACTCGCTGTCATTAAGTCTCTCCCGGAGTTTATAGAGCAGGTCAATATGCACACCCGCATGGTGCAGAAACACTTTGGACAGACGCCTAGAGTCTTCCGTAACACAGAGCTCATTTACAACAATGAACTCGCACACATTGTTCGTGCGCTCGGATTTCACGGCATTGTGGCCGAAGGAGCTGATCACCTCTTGATGGGCAGAAGTCCCAATGACGTGTTTGTGCCACCGGCTTTTGACCTGGATCCTGCAAAGGCAGAGATCATTAACCAGTACCGTCAGGACAGAAAAGCGAGTCCTTCGATCCACTTGCTTTTGAAGAACTACCGCCTCTCCGATGACGTAGCATTCCGCTTCTCGGATAAATCCTGGATCGGATTCCCCCTCCACGCAGATACCTTCACCGATTGGCTCCAGGCCACAGGCGGCCACACCATCAACCTCTTCATGGACTACGAGACCTTTGGAGAGCATCAGTGGGCAGATACGGGTATTTTCAGCTTCCTCCGCGCTCTTCCACAAGTATGGCAGGATCGCGGCATCCGCTGTGCCACTCCCTCTCAGGCCATCTTCGAATGGGAAAACCGCTGGGATCACGTGTACGACGTCCACAACTACATCTCCTGGGCCGATACCGAACGCGATCTCTCGGCCTGGCAGGGTAACCGCATCCAGAAAGCAGCGCTGGATTCCATTTACGCACTGGAGCACGACGTGAAAGCAACCGGCGATGAAGACTTGATTCACCGCTGGCGCAAGCTTCAGACCTCGGACCACTTCTACTACATGTCCACGAAGTTCTGGCACGATGGCGACGTCCACAAGTACTTCAGTCCGTACGATTCACCCTACGAAGCATATCGAAGATTTAGTCATGCTGTATGGGATGTACGGTCCCGTTTGGCGGGAAATGACAAACGTCAAACATCAACTATCAAAGAAAAGCATGTAAAGATTAAAGGTGAAAGTTTTGTGGATATTTTTACAGCCTGGCTGAAACAAGCTTGGTACAACTTCACCCATGAATTCTAAAAATAAAATTCCAAATTCCTAACCCCAACCCAAACCCTAACCCTCCAATGCCAAGAAGCTTAGTCCTCGGTAACGGCCAAACTCTCGCCACGTTCGACGAAACGCTGCAGATGCGCGATCTCTATTACCCACACGTGGGAATGGAAGATCAGACGACGTACGGGCATGTACACAGGATTGGCGTCTTCGTAGAAGGCAAGGGATTCAGTTGGTTTGACGATGGCTCCTGGCAGATGAGCATCCGCTACGCTCCGGAAACTCTCGTGGGAGATAGCGTTGTTCGTAGCGAAAAACTAGGACTAGAGATGAATATCCGCGACATGGTGCACCCCGTGCACAATATTCTCCTGCGTCAGTTCTTCATTCGTTCCACCGATGGAACCGAGAAAAAAGTCCGCATGTTCTTCAACCACGATTTCCACATTTATGGCGATAAACAGAAAGACACAGCTTTTTACGAGCCGCACACCAATAGCGTCATTCACTACCGCCAGACACGCTACTTCCTGATAGGAGGTGAAACAAATAAGCCAACCGAGTGTGTGACCGGAAATTCCGGAGAGAAGTATGCCTCTGTCCTACGCTCGCTCCAAAATCACAAGACCTGCGGCATCTCTTCCTACACTGTAGGAAAGGCTGGATACCGTGGACTCGAGGGAACGTGGAGAGATGCCGAAGACGGCGAACTTTCTAAAAATACGATCGAACAAGGATCTGTAGATTCCACGGTAGCTATTCACTGCAATGTAGATGCTACGGAACAGACGGAAGTAGCTCTGTGGGTATGTTTGGGTAAAGGACTCGAGGAAGTACTGGCACTTCAGAAAACCGTACTGGATGAAACCCCCGATAGGCTGCACCGTCACTGTCACAACTACTGGAAAAGCTGGGTGAATAAGAAGGCATGGAGCTTTGGGTCGCTGTCTTCTGAAGTAGTAGACCTCTTCAAGCGCAGTCTTTTGATTGTCCGCACACACGTGGATAACGGCGGCGGAATCCTGGCTGCGGCCGATAGTGACATCATGGCCTTCAACCGTGATACCTACACCTACGTATGGCCTCGTGATGGAGCCTTTGTATCCCTGGCACTCGATAAAGCCGGGTACGAGGAAGTAACCCGTAAGTTCTTCCAGTTCTGCGGTCGGGTCCAAATGCCTGATGGATTCATGCTCCATAAGTACAACCCAGATGGCTCCCCAGGCTCCTCCTGGCACCCTTGGTACCGCGATGGAGTCTCGCAATTGCCAATCCAGGAAGATGAAACTGCCTTGGTGATTTACGCCATGTGGAAGCACTTCCAGAGCGTGAATGACTTTGAATTCCTCCAGGAGATGTACCAGACCTTTGTACGAAACGGCGCCCAGTTCCTGTGTGACTTCCGTGATGAAGAATCGGGTCTACCACTCCCAAGTTACGATCCCTGGGAAGAACACAGAGGTATTTTCACCTACACTACCGCCTGCACCATTGCCGGTCTTCACGCCAGTGCGGAGATCTGCCACATCTTGGGACACCACAAGCATTCCGAGATGTACCAGAATACCGCAGATGAAATGAAGCAGGCGCTCCTCTTCCACTTGTTTGATGAGAAGACAGGAAGATTCGTGAAGAAGATCAAGCGCAAGGATGGACAGACTGTAGAAGTAGATACCACTCCAGACGCGAGCATCATGGCACTCTGGATGCTCGGAGTACTCTCACCTGATGACCCACGAATGGTCTCCACGATGCAGAGTCTGGAAAAAGAATTACAGGTACACACGGAGGTCGGCGGCCTCGCCCGCTATCCTATCGACCACTATCACGCTGTTGTTCCACCAAACAACGAAGTTCCTGGGAATCCTTGGATCATTACTACTCTGTGGATGGCCCAGTGGCAGATCGCTCGCGCCACAAAAGTGGAAGACCTGGAAAAGCCCCGACAGACACTCGCATGGGTGGTGAAGTACGCATCATCCTCGGGACTCCTCGCCGAACAATTGAACCCATTCACCGGAGCGCCCATCTCTGTATCCCCACTGACGTGGAGTCATGCGACATTTGTGGATACGGTGTTGGCGTTTAGGGAGAAGGAGGAGCGGTTGGGGAAATAATAAATTATGAGGAACTAGTGTACTAGGAACTGGGAACTAGGATTTATTTTACTAGTTCCCAGTAACTAGTTCCTAGTTCCTCACTCGTGCTACACTCCCCTCCATGCACCGCCCCCTCGCGCTCATGGCCTTGATCACAGTTCTCAGTGCTCACACTGCCTCCGCACAAGACACCGGAACCGGAGCAGTGACACAAGGCTCCAGTTCTTCCTCCATGCAGGAGGATTTGGCAAAAGCTTGGAGGGCCAAGAGGATCGATGGATTTGCGACTGCCTTGAAGAAGTTTAAAACCAAAGACACGCAGTTTCAGGAGCAGGTGGCGTCGTACAGAAAGTCCCGCATCACGCGCAGAGCGGAATGCCGAGCAGACTTACGGAAGGTCAATAAACAGGCAAAATTGGCCACTCTCCTTCGCTGTTACAAAGGTGATATGACCGCCGAAAGAGAACTCCTCCAAAAATACATCGCGTTCCTGCAGGAAGTTCCCGGCCTCACGAGCGCCACCCGCGTGATGAGTGTAGACCGCACAGAAACACTGCTGGACTCCGTAGAAACCGTCATCGATGGCATTGATTCTGGCGTGTACGAGACAGAGGCAGATGTGCAGGAAACGAAAAAGAACCTGCTACAGAAGTACCGCACCAAAGCTTGGAGCAGCTGGACTACGGCACGGGCGGATAAAGAACTAACCTGGGTAGCACTCATGATTACGGATATTGATGAGCTAGCTAAAGCTTCTACCTCAAATACTTTTACAGAAGCCCGATTGTGCTTTGTGACACAGGAAACGGCTCTTCAGAATCTGCTCGAAATGACCACTCCTCAGGCGTTAGCGTTGGCAACCATCCATACGGATCTGGAAAAGTGTGGGAAGATGCTGGAGGGAGCTTTGGCTGTAGAGGTTTTGAAGGAATCGGGATCGGGGGCGAGTGTGGGGGAAATGTAGAATGTTGAATTGTGTATGATTCTTTTGATTCGGGAGCGGGCTTTCTGCCCGCGGTACTTTTATGATGATTGAGGATTATTTAACCCCCAGAAGCCTCCACCCCTAGCCCCTCCTCCAAAGGAGGAGGGGGACCTGCAAGTGTTGTTTTTTGTAATTTTTAGTCTTGTCTCTTCTCCCCTTCCTCCTCTGGAGGAAGGGGCCGGGGAATGGAGGCAACCACGCCGAAAGCAACCGCGCATAGAAAATGCGCTCTGAGGGATGAAATAATGGAACCATCCTCTCTTACTCCGTCACCGGCGTCTCTACCGGAGCCTCTTCTACAGGAGCAGATGACTCTGCTGAGGAAGCCTCAGAAGAAGCAGAAGATTCTGAGGCTGTCTCAGAGGAACTGCTTGCAGCCGAGCTCACAGAACTCTCGGAAGAGCTACTGACGGAAGATTCAGACGAAGCGGATGATTCACTAGAGGAAGGCTCAGAAGATTCTGAGGATACTGATGACTCAGAAGAGCTGGATTCCTCAGAAGATGAAGAAGACATCACGGGCACTGCCTGCTGAGTCACGGTAGGCACGTAGCCTTCAGGCAAGAGCAGCAAAGGCGGAGCTGTGTGGAGGTTCCACACAAAGGTGATATTCAAGTCTGGGTGATGCCACTCATTTCCAGCGTTGTAGCGGCTGCAGGAGAATGGCTGGCCTTCGGCATCGAAGGTCGGAATGCTGCGGATGCAGTTATTCCACACATCATTACTGGAGACTGGCACTCCCATGGAATCAATGGGGAAGGCAACCGTAGGCTCCGGCAAGGATTCTCCCATGGCAGTCTGAGGATCAAACGTACCTACCGCAATCCAAGAGAAGTCTGCGTCTTCCGTGGCCGGTTCCTTGAGCTGGACAGTGAATCCTGTAGCCGTAGCTTTGCTAGTCCACCATGCGGATGAAACGTAGCTGTTTGGGGTAGCTGTTACTACAGGTGTAGACACGTATCCGCCAGAAGCGAAGACTACTGTCACCTGTGTCTCCCCGGCTTGAATGCGTGCGTATCCAGCCTGCTTGGCACTCACGATCAGTTCGCCGTGGATTTCTACAGGTCCGAAGAACTTCGCAATGCCGCGGACGGTGAGGTCGCCCAGCACTTCTAGAGCCCCTTTCACAAAGAGTTGATCAGCAGTGAGTGCTGCGCCGGAGCTACTGAGGATGGCTTCGTTGATCTTCAAGAGTCCTGTGATCTGCGAACCGGAACCGGCCACGATCTTATCGGCCTGGAGCGTGCCTCCTACTTCCATACCTCCATCCACGCGCATGCCGCCCGGGACGAAGATGGAACTGACCTTGAGTGAACCTTCCAAGTACAAGTCGCCGCCGATGCGCGTATCGGAGACTACTGTGAGCGTGGAGTTTGCCGTGAGGTCTTCTACTACTGTAGACCCAGACAATGTGATGTTCCGCTGGCTCTGGACCAATGCTCCAGAGAGAGCAGAAATCTGTGCCTTCAGGCTCTCCATCGTCTCTTCCAAGCGAACGATGTCTGCATCTGTCAGATCTTTCACGGTCTTCTCCAAGTCCAATCCTTCCAAGCTCTTCTGCATCGAGAGAGCAATCTCATCATCAATCTTGAGTGCTGCAATATTGCTGCGGACCTTCTCTTCCATGAGTTCGGTCGTAATGGACTTGTTGCTGCGAGCGATGAGGACCTTAATGGTTCCTTCACCAGAAGAGAGACCTTCCAAAGCTACTCCTACCGTAGATTCCCCTGCCCTCGCACGGCGGACGAAGCCAGGTTTGGAAGCAGCGGCCAAACTATCTCCGGGACGGATAGGTTCCAAGACACCGCCAGACGCGCTTTCCACTACGGCTTTGGCAGGAATCTGACCAATAAGTCCTACAAGTGCGTATCCTGGGCGACCGAAGCCTTCTGCGGTAATCGTCTTTCCTTTGACGGCATTACCAATCACAGACGGATTGGTGGAGATGATACCCATCACGTTCGTGTCTCCATCTGAGGAACACTTCTTCACGCTGTTAGCGCGAGTGACATCGATACACACAATATCTCCGGGCTTCAGATCAGACTCTGCCGTCTCAAACCATTCGGCGTAGTCGGCTCCAGCCGTAGAGTGTGCGTTGTCGGAGAAGCTGGAGCCGTCTGCCTGAATGCGGAAGACGAGGTTATTGGTGGAACCCGCGTTAGAAGTGATACTGAAGAGATTTGCCGAAGTGGATGTTTGGTCCGCGTCGATGGCGATAGTGCCGGATGCAGTGAGCAGGTCTGTGGGTGACTGCGTACCGATTCCGATCTTTCCCGTAGTAGCCTTTACCGTCATGTACACCACCGTGGCAGGGTTATTACGGAAGAAGAAATCTCCCGTGGAGTCGATGGAACCGATACCTGCAAACTGCATGGATCCATTGGATCCACCGGTATCATTCAAAGTCAGCCACCCTGTAGCTCCTGCTCCGCGGTACCCGAAGGAAGCATTTCCATTGATGCGAAGAGCGGAGCCGGAGATAGTCCCCTGCACCTCCAACTTTGCCTTCGGTGCGGCAGTGCCAATACCAACACGCTTATTTGTAGCGTCGTACACCAGACCCTTTGTATCTACTACAAGCGTATTACCTGTTCCTGTTCCAGATGTTTTCAAGATCACCAGTGCGCCGGTCATGGTGTCTCCACTTGTGTTTACGTAGCGAGCATCCAGAGCAGTTTGTGTGAGTCCCGCGGCACAGGAGAAAGCGCCAATGGAGGAGGTTTTGAGAGCAGAACAATCTTGGAGTCCGGAGACCGTGAGAGCACTTCCGGAGATAGTTCCTACGACATCCAGCTTCGCAGCTGCAGTGGTGTTCTTCCCAATGGCCATATTTCCATTGAGGAATGAGTACCCCGTAAACGCTACCTGCGATCCGCTAAAGGTGAGAAACCCCGTACTCACATCCCGTCCCATAGTGTAGTCAAAGCCCGGACCGGAGCCGATGCGAATCTGCTGTCCGTTGTAGGTATTGGCACTGTCGTAGATTGTGAGGCGGGAACCTGGAGTAGTAGTACCAAGACCAAGCTTGCCCATCATATAGTTTGTCCCCGAAGGATTGCTGATGGCGAGAGCGGATCCGGAGATGGTGCCGACGACATCTAATTTTGTAGACGGAGACGTCTTTCCGATGCCTACATCTGTATTAATGAAGTACGTGGTATTGGTGGCACCTGCTCCCGTAATGCGGAAGCGCTCTACTGCTCCCACTGTAGACCTCAGAATGTGGCTGCCACCGTCCACTAGCAACATATTGCTTGTAGTACCTGCACCTTTCAGCGTAATACCGTTTTGATCCATATCAATGATGGACGCTGCTCCTGTGATACGAAAGAGATTGGATGCAGGGAGAGTCGTCAAAGTGGAAGCAAAACCGCTCACGCTAGTGGGGAAGACCAATCCCCCTGCCCCAGTTTGGAGAGCAGAACCGGAAATTGTCCCCACCACATCCAGCTTCGCCGTCGGCGTACCAGATTTGCCTATAGCCACATTTCCAAGCAAATTACTCTGCCCCATCACTGCCAAGGCTGCTCCACTGAGCGTCCCTCCTATATAGAAGGAGCCATCGGTACGAAGTCTGGCCGCTGCGGCGCGGTACAAGTTCGTGTCATAAGAGGAGGCGCCGGTGCCGAATACGATGTGGTTCGCTCCTTGTGTACTGAGCTTCAGGGCGGCAATAGCTGCGGCTCCTGCGTTACTTTGAATGTCGATACCTGTTTTGGACGCATCACGCGGACGAACAGTGAGCGTGCCGGATGCCACCTGAGATGTATCATTTCGCAAGAGCTGCGTACTATCGAGCCCATCCACCTGGTCCGCATTGTGCGCGTACGGCACGGCACTGAATTGACGACGTGGACTGAAGACTTCCTCGTAGGTTCCATCGTTTCCGGGGTCAAATTCCACTTGGAGGTACAGAGAATCCGTATTGAAGTTCACGCTCCCCGTCATAGTCACCTTACTTCCCAGGAGCACTGTGAAGAGTCCTCCGGTCATGGTCACGCGAGTCGTAGAGTTATTCCACGTTTCCGTCCACACAGGGTCTCCCCCCGTAGACGCAGTGAAGATCTTGAAGCGCATGTTGTAGGTGCCGTTGGCAATGGCTACTCCGGCAGCGGTACTCACTTTTCCTTGGTAGGAAATAGGCCGGTAAATGCCTGCAGCAGCCTGTGCCACAGGAACGGATCCCACCGGCACCAGCGCCAGCACCATGCTCAGGAGCAGTACGGCTGCAGCCGCCTTCTTTCCCAGCCTGTGATCAAGCAGGTGGAGTATCACGGTTGCAGGAGGGTAGATTCCAAAGAAGGTCTCTCGGCCACTGCCGTTTGTGTCTGACCTTCTATAAAAGCTGTGAGCAGGATGAGTCCTGCCACAGCGATGTTGGTGAAGATGCTCATGGCCACAAACGTGCGCTTGAGGCGGCGTCCATGACGCACACGCACATGGCAGTAGAGGCAATGACCTGCACTGCCATGTGCGTACGAAGAACTGTCAGAATTATTTTTTTCTGCAGATGGTGGGAACGTTGTGTCAGAAGAAATGTTTTCCGGTGCATAAAGTCCGTACTGCAATCTTTTCTGACGATGCAATGGTGTCGTCGCAAAAAATAATCCTTCACGCGTAATAATTTTTCCCACGAGTGATGCCGACATTCGAATGCCGTGATCTTGCAACAGCAAATGAGCGACGCGCTCTTTTCCCGCAAGAGGATCAGCTAAACGATAGGCACGAATAATGCCGATGGTGCTTTCGGACACAGTCGGCTGAGACACAAACGACGGTTTATCTTCCAAGGTTTCCGGATGTTCGATGTCGAAGCGCTGCAGCAATCTGTAAAAAGTCACACGTGCGATATCGAACGTGCGGCACGTGTCGCTCACCGAACTTCCACTGCGGTAGTAATGCAGCAACCACTGGAGTCTCTCGCGCGCGCGATCACTGAGCACCACAGACTCATCACGCGTGAGCGCTTCCAGTGTCGCGATGATGGAGTGGGTATTGTGCATGAATGATTTTTATGTTTTTGTGAGTTTGGTTTTATGTACAATAGAATATTGTATCAAATTTACAGAAGTATTGCAATTGTTCCGAAAGTTTTACCCCTGTGACAGGGGGACATGTGCCGTTATAGACCTCCAGCCAGTAGAACCCAAGAAACAGGAATAAACAGACTTTTGTAGGATTTTATAGCGTTAAAAACCCATTGCCGCAGGAGGGCACGACCATCGGAAAGAACACAGAAACGTCTACTGTGTCAAAAATTACGAAAGTCATACCCCCTGTAACAGGAAATAGAGGATGCAATTAGTGTACTACAAACTATAGGCTTACAGCCGTCAATGTTACGGTGACTGTATAGATTCCAGCCGGCTGGATGGCCATAGAACCCACTTCTGCGCGAAATTGCACAAGTTGGACCGATCCACTCCCCGTGGTGCGCGTTCCACGTGACACAATGGTCCTGGAAGACGTGGCCACATTCAGCCATTTCTCCGATACACCGTCCGTACCCCACTCTACGGCGGTATCGGTACTCGTGGACTTCACACGCCCTCCCCATGCTCCCGTACCGCTAGAAACGGTCCAAGTAGAAGGAGTATTGGCCACAGTGGGAGTAAACGCATTCAGCGAGTACGAACCGAAAATCATAGCGGCGCTGGAGGCTTCCCAGCTGAGGCTGTATCCCGCTTCAGCATCGGTCACGACCGTACAGGTAGTAGACGCATCGGTCTGTCCGTAAAAGTTGATAGTCCCGATATCGAGCGGTGTTGCGCAGCTGAGGCTCAGGTAATCACCCGGCTGACGGTACCCGGCGTTGATGTAGTAATTGGTACTGCCCGAAGGCCCTATGGCTCCTTCGCCGATGGTATCCAGTAGCGTATAATTTGAGGATTTCGCCTCGTCCCCTCCTCCAGACCCCTGCACATCGCTCGGAATCTGATAGTTCGTACTTTCCCCCACGGCAAACGCAATGGATGGAAGTAACAGCAAACCTACCAAAAAATGAGAAAGCAGACGCATACGGGGCGGAGGTCAGTATACATTTCCAAAAAAGAATCGCACGTGTTTGCCGGACTACATGGATTAATTCCCGCAAAAACGGTATAATGAAACTCACAACACACATCCACTCATGCGTTTTCCTTCCCTCCGCCGGGGTACTGTAGCCATCTTGAGCGTGATGACGAGTATTGTAGGACTCCAGGCACTGAACCTACCTTTTTTGGATATGCGCGGTGCTCTCACAGAAGTAATGCTGAGCGTGACCAATGACGATGTGAGCAGCTCCTCATCTTCTTCGTCTTCCTCTACTTCCTCGTCTTCTTCTACTTCCTCTTCTTCCGTTTCCATTTCTTCTTCAGGAGTAGGCGAAAGTGAAGATGGCGCCACAGTCGTAGATCCTCTTACAAGCGGCGCACACCGCAGAACGGCAGAACACAGCTACTGGCACACAGTGCATTTGCTACGCAGATGGGCCGCAAACAGACGCGTGCCTCTGCGCACTTCATCGTCATCTTCTGCTGCCAGCAGCCGCACGATCGCACGCACACATTCCTCTACGCACGCCGCAGCGCCGCAGGATCCAGAGTCCATTGTCCGCACACGCAGACTTTACTCAGTAGCATCTTCCAGCACCTCTTCTCTGCGTACGAACAGACGCAGTAGTTCTTCTTCGCACTCCAGCGCTCCTTCCGCATCCATCGTGCACACAACCGCCAACGCGTGCGACGTGTTCGACATGCAGTGCGACAATTTCTCCTGCCTCGCCCGCGCGCTGGCCTGCGACGCCTACACCCTCGGGCGCACGTCTGTAGATTCGCTGCAGGCACTCTTATCTTCAAAACCTAGAAACTTACTCAGTGAATATCTTCTGTGGATTGCAGGCTTCTTGGCCATTAGCATTCCGCCTCCGGTGTTTGTGTTTGGGAGGAGGAAGTGGAGAAGGTTGGTAAAGGAATAATTGCATCCATCTCAGCGTGGCCATACTTGGCCGCGCGTGATACACCGATAATTACCACCTTGAGAGCGGGTCTCACACCCGCGGTGCTGTAGAAGTATTTTTATTTGTTACCCCTCAAGCCCCCT
>CAZVOK010000004.1:0-97933 GCA_964628805.1 uncultured Candidatus Peribacteria bacterium
TTTTTTCCAGTTCGTAGAGGTACGCCATGCGGCCTTCGAAGAGTACTTCGAAAATACGTGAGACTCCTTTGGCTTGTGTCATGGCAACACCCATAGGCGCCTGAAGATCGGTAGGGAATCCTGGGAAAATATTTGTCTGCACTTTCATGGCTTTCAGCGAGGAGATTTCTCCATCTACGAAGAGCATCTGCTGCATGTCATCGTACTTCCACACGCATCCTGCGCGGCGGAGGATTTCTAGGAAGGAGAGGAGGTGAAATTTATCTACGTCGTGAATGCGTACTTTTCCTTTGGTGACGAGTGCTGCCAGAGCCAAAGCTCCCGCTTCCAAGTAATCGGAAATCACGCGGTGATGCACAGGCTTGAGAGCGTTGGTTCCGTAGACTGTCACCGTGTGCGTTCCTACTCCATCGACCTTGGCACCCATTTCTTGAAGCAAGTGCTCCACATCCTGCACATGCGGCTCGCCTGCAGCTAAATCGATACGGGTTTCACCGGGAATGAGAGATGCGGCCAAAAGTACGTTTTCTGTGGCTGTCACAGAGAATTCCGGGAGAATCACGTGTGCTGCGTGGAGTGTTCCCTGGAGGTGCAATACTTCATCGGTACTCATGTCAGTGGCACCTAGCTGCGTCATAGCCTGAATGTGAGCCTCCACAGGGCGCTTTCCCAGCACACATCCGCCTGGGTACGCCATTTCCACTACTCCGAAACGAGCCAACAGAGGCCCCAGGAGAACGATGGATCCGCGGAGAGAATCCACGTACTTTGCGGGGATCGGTTTACTTTGGAGATTGACGGTATTGATGCGGACTGTGCCATTTTCAAAATCCGTCTCTGCTCCCAGGTACTTCAAGATCTCCAACATGGCTTGTGTATCACGTAAACGTGGCACATTGGACAAAATAGTCTCACCGCTCACGAGCACGCTTGCCGCAATCAGCGGAAGTGCTGCATTTTTGGAACCGCCCACAATCACATCTCCCTGTAAGGGCACGCCACCACGAACGCGATAGGTAATATCCATAGGGGGGTTGAATTATAGCGGAAAAGTGGGGGAAGTATAGGTTTAGATGGGGATTTAAGTAAGGTAAGTACGGTAGGTAAGGTACGTACGGTAAGGACGAGATTCTTTCAAATCCCTACCTTACCTACCGTACGTACTATACCTACCTTACCTCTCAGTGGATTCCCCTGCTTTTACGAAACCTACGCTCCATAATGATTCCCAGGAGCAAAACCGCTATCCCCACCGTAATCCAGCTATCGGCCACGTTGAAGATGGGAAATGTGCCTACCTGGAAGTAATCGGTCACAAATCCATCCAGAAGGCGATCGACAATATTCCCCAGCGCTCCCCCAAGAATCATGCCAAAGCCGAAGCTGTTCCAGATACTTCGTGGAGACGTGTACGCAAGCCAGAGCACCAGGCCAAGGGCTGCAAAAATTAGAGTGTATTGAATGGCTAACGGGAAAGTAATACTGAAGGCCACACCGTCATTGAAAGACTTGGTAAGCCCGGCAAATGTGCCGACAACAGCGATTCTCTCCGTAAGAAAACGATTCGCCAACTCCATCGCGGTGAGACTAGTAAGAACGGCGATGATGGCAGTAATGGCAAGGGCAGGCATGAGGAGAGTATGAGCGCAGATGTGAAAATTGAGAATGCAGAATTGAACATTGAGAATAAGAAAACAAAAATTCTCAATTCTCCATTTTCAATTCTCAATTCAAAGACCCGACCTGCTACTATATCGTCCTCATGTTCAGACGAATGGACTTTCTTCTGCTGGGGATCACGGTAGTGCTAACGCTTTTCGGCTTGGCCATGATCGCGAGTGTGAGCGTGTTTGAGAGCTACCAGCTGACCAAGCACTTGTCCGGGGAAGGGACGAATTCTTTTTATTTGTGGAGAAGCTTCATGCACTTAATAGTAGCGGGCGGCGCGATGAGCGTGGCCATGATCATCCCCTATCACATTTGGGAACGGTACGCGCGCCTCATGTACTTCTTGGCCATCATCCTGCTCATCGCCGTGCTGATCCCGGGTATCAACTCCGGGTGGGGCACTTCGCGCAGTTGGCTTAGGATCGGAGGATTTTCCATGCAGCCGGCGGAATTCCTGAAACTCGCGTTCATTTTTTACCTGAGCGTGTGGCTGCAAAAACGCGAGCAGTTGATCGGCACGTTTCATGAAGGATTCATCCCCTTCGTGATTTTGCTCGTGGTCTCCACGGTGCTCGTGGCTATTCAGCCGGACTTCGGATCGTTCCTCATTTTCACCGTCATCGGTACCACCATGTTTTTCATCGCCGGAGGAAATGTGATTCATCTTTTTATGGGAGGTACGCTTGCAACAGTGCTGGGACTCCCGATTATCTTGCAGCAGGAGTACGTACGGAACCGCTTCATCGCGTTCGTGTTTCCCAATGATCCATCACTCAGTGAAACCATCGGGTACCAAATCAAACAGGCGCTCATCGCCATAGGAAGCGGAGGATTTTTTGGAGTGGGCTACGGAAAATCCATTCAGAAGTTCGGGTACTTGCCGGAAGTGCAGGGAGACATGATCTTTTCCGCGATGGCTGAAGAACTCGGGTTTGTACGATTACTGATCGTGCTCTCCATGTACGGTATCCTCGTATGGAGAGGCTTCCGCATCGCGCAGAATGCCCCGGATCGTTTTGGATTCCTAGTCGCCACCGGCATCACTACCTGGATTGCGATGCAGACACTCATCAATATTGCCGTGAACGTGGGGCTCTTCCCGCTCACCGGCATCACGCTTCCGTTCATCAGCTACGGCGGATCGTCGCTGCTTTCCTTGATGATTGCTGTCGGGATCCTTCTGAATATTTCCATGCAATCCACGAGTGAGGCGATATTGGAGAGGCGGGCGGGAGGGAAGAAGAAAGGGTTCTTTGGTTGAGGGATTGGGGATTGGGGGTTAGGGATTAGGACAATGGTGTTTCTTTTTTTGAAAATCCTAATCCCCAATCCCTAACCCCCAATCCCCCTCTGTCCGTCCTCTCTCTCTTCCACTAACCTATCCTCATGCGAATCCTTTTCGTCGGCGGCCTCTCCGTCGGTCACCTCGCCCCGCTCGTGGCTGTGTGGAGAGAAGTGGAAAAAATGGATCCGCGGATGGAGGCGCTGTTTATGTGTTCGGAGAAAGACGATGATCGGAAGTATTTGCAGAGTGAAGATGTTACATTCATCAGCATCACGGCCCCGCGCAGGTCCCTACTCCTTCCGTGGCAACTTCTGAAAGCGTGGATGCAGGCGAGCAGAGCCATCTATCAATTTGGACCGACGGTCGTGTTCAGCAAAGGAGGAAGTGCCAGTGTAGCTGCGTGCATTGAGGCCGCATGGCGCGGCATTCCCATCGTCCTTCATGAGTCCGACAGCGTAAGTGGCTGGGCGAATGCGTTTATTTCCAAACGAGCCCAGGTGAAGTGTCAGGGATTTCCAACGACTACAAAAAGAGGCGACTGGATCTTCACCGGAAATCCCGTGCGAAAAAGCATGAGTGAAGGATCCGCACACAAAGGAAAAGAGCTGACAGGTTTTACAAGCACAAAGCCAGTCCTTCTGGTGATCGGCGGAAGTCAGGGATCTGTAGCTATCAATGACGCGATTACGAAAAATTTAGAGACGCTTCTCTCTCACTACAACATCGTGCACATCACGGGGCGCGGGAAAGAAAAGCAGATGGATGTGCCCGGGTACTGGCATCGAACATTTCTGGGAAGTGAATTGGCGGACATCTACGCGATGACAGATGTAGCCGTGAGCAGAGGCGGTGCGGGCGCACTGAGTGAACTTGCGGTGCACGGAATTCCCACGGTGTGTATTCCGCTGGAAGGAGTGGCGCACAATCATCAGGTGCAAAATGCCGAAGCGATGGCAGCACAAAATGCATGTGTGTACATCAAGCAACAAGAGATTGAACAAAAATTAGTATCGACACTCGTGCGCCTGGCATCGAGTGAATCCGAAAGAAAAAAACTCTCGGAGGCTATACACAGTTTAGCGCGTCTGGATGCGGCAAAAGAGATTGCTGCGATTCTCGTGGACTACGCTCGTGGCGACAAGCATTTGTAATTCGGACCGCACAATATTCGCTTCTACTTCACGGAAAAAACGTGCACGTGCTTGCATAAAGTCTTTCAGTGGATCTACTCTTTCTTCCGCTATGTACAAATTCATCATCCCCCTTTTCGCACTCGCGTTTTTACTTGTCAGCTGTGATCGCATTCAGGAATTGAATCCCTTCGGGGGAGCACCATCGGTAGAAGAAACATCCATGCGCCTTCCTCCCGCCTTCGATGGAGTTCTCATCAAAGGAAAACACTCTGTCGTCCTCCACACATCCATGGGTGATATCACCGTGGAAGTGGATGGAGACATCGCTCCACGCACCGTCACAAACTTCATCAACCTTGCCAAGGCCGGCTACTACGATGACCTGCGTTTCCACCGCGTAATCCCCAACTTCATGATCCAAGGAGGCGACCCCAAAGGTGATGGCTCCGGAGGTGCGAGTATTTTCGGCCCCACGTTTGAAGATGAGATCAACGCAGATTCACTCGGCATGAGTGATGCGAAATTGAAAGATTTAGCAAAGGAAAATAACGCCACGATTCCTGCAGATATGCAGAACCTCACACTCAAGCAGTACTATGAAAAACTGGGCTACAGCTACATCACTACCGTGCAGTCCATGAAAATGGAACGCGGCGTCATCGCCATGGCCAACCGTGGTGCGGGAACAAATGGCAGTCAATTTTTCATCACTACTGCCGCAGCCCCTTGGCTGGATGGCCGCCACACAGTGTTTGGCAGAGTCATAGAAGGAATGGAAATTGCAGATGCCATTTCCAATACGGAGCGCGATAGCTTTGATGCACCGGTACGACCGGTAACGTTTACGACAGAGGTGCAATAAGCCTTATTGCCTGAGAAATCCCATCGCGGCCGTACGTATGTACGGCCGCGATTTTTGGTTGTATGCTGCCATTCCATGCGCACCCGTTTCGCTCCATCCCCCACAGGCTTCCTGCACATCGGCGGGCTTCGTACCGCCCTCTACTCGTACCTTGTGGCACGGCAGACAAAGGGCACATTTCTGCTGCGCATAGAAGATACAGACCAAGGCCGCAGTGTGCCCGGCGCCATAGAAAATATTTTGGCGGGACTCACGTGGGCGGGGATTCATCCGGAGGAAGGGGTGATGGAAAAAAACGGAGTCGTCGTGCAGGAAGGGTCCAAGGGTCCCTACATGCAGTCGGAACGGTTACCGCTCTACCGAAAGTACGTCGATGAACTCATTGCCAAAGGTCATGCGTATCACTGTTTCTGCACCGCAGAAAGATTGGACGAAATGCGTAAAGAGCAGGAGGCACAGAAGCGCGCACCCATGTACGACCGCCGCTGTCTGCATTTGTCCAAAGATGAATTGAAAGAAAAGCTGGATACAGGGCTTCCGCATGTCATCCGCATGAAAGTGCCGCACGAAGAAACTATTTCTTTTGAGGACGACGTGCGCGGGCTCGTGAGCTTCAAAGGCCACACGATTGACGACCAAGTGCTGCTGAAGAGCGACGGCTTCCCCACCTACCACATGGCACACGTGGTGGATGATCACTTGATGGATATCGATTTGGTCCTCCGCGGAGAGGAATGGCTGAGCTCACTCCCCAAGCACATTTTGCTCTTTAAATTTTTGGAGTGGACTCCACCGCGCTACGCACACGTGTCACTGCTCCTGAATAAAGATAAGAGCAAACTCAGCAAACGCCAGAATGCGGTGTCTGTAGAAGAGTACATTCAGAAAGGATACTTGCCGGAGGCGCTCATCAATTTCATTGCACTCCTCGGGTGGAACCCCGGCACAGAGCAAGACGTATTTTCCATGCAGGAACTGATTGATCAGTTTTCCTTGGAACGTGTGCAAAAAGCCGGAGCGGTGTTCGATACCGAAAAATTGGATTGGCTTCAGGGCCAGTGGATGCGAAAAATGGACGGCGCAGAATTTGCAAAACGCATTCAAGCTATCGTGGC
Source organism: uncultured Candidatus Peribacteria bacterium (assembly GCA_964628805.1). GTDB lineage: Bacteria > Patescibacteriota > Gracilibacteria > Peribacterales > Peribacteraceae > CAZVOK01. Next base: position 6,064 of record CAZVOK010000004.1, read on the forward strand.
AGAAAAGTACGCAACTGCTGCAAGCGACCCGGATTTTGCAAAGAAAGTCGCCCTCATCCAAGAGCGCATCGCATTTTTCAAAGATGCACCAGACATGCTGAGCTTCTTCTATGAAGCTCCGAAAGTTTCAGCTGAGCAGATTGTAAATGAGAAACAGAAAGTGACTTTGGATCTGGTGCCGAAAGCGCTCGACGTGATCACAAAAATCTGCGACGAGACTTCGGAAAAAGATTGGAATGAGGAATATTTGTTGGGACTAGTAAAACAAGTCTGTCTTGATCATGAGATGAAACTCGGACAACTCCTATGGCCGATGCGCATGGCACTCACCGGATTGCCATTTAGCCCTGGGGCTTTTGAGGTGGCGGTGGCGTTGGGGAAGGGGGAGACGATGAGGAGATTGAAGGCGGTGAAAATCTAAACATAAAAAATTTTCAGCCTCAGAGCGGCCATACTTGGCCGCGGTGCTATGCGAGTAGCGATGATTTTCATGGGTTTACAGAGAGACAAAAACCAACAATACAAAATGGCACATCGCGGCCAAGTATGGCCACGCTGAGACAAAATTTACTTATTGAATTCTGCTGTACACTGTATTCATGCAAATCCAAGAAAATATCCCCCTCGGCCCCAAAACCACTATGCGCATTGGCGGAGTGGCCAGGTACTACGGGGAAATCCAAACCCAAGAAGATTGCGAGCAGACTGTGATATTTTCGAAAGAACACAATATTCCACTTATTCTCCTCGGCGGAGGATCCAACACTATTTTTGCCGATGGCACCGTAAACGCGCTCGTTGCCCGCATGAAGGCAGATGCCATGGAAGTGAAAGACAATGAGGTACGTGTGCAGTCTGGAAAAATTCTTGCGAGCCTCATCAATGAACTTGCGGCACACAATTTAGATTTATCTTCACTGACAGGAATTCTGGGAACTGTAGGCGGAGCAGTTTTTGGAAATGCCGGCCAAGGCTTCACCGGGATTTGGATCGATTCATTTGTGAAATATGTGACTGTGTACCTGGACGGTCAGTGGCGCACCCTCACCAAAGAAGAATGTGATTTCCGCTATCGTGAGAGCCTTTTTAAGAACACCCAGAACCCACCGATCATTTGGGATGTGCAGCTGGAAGTGCCGAGCAAGCCGGAAGCGGAGATCAAAGAAGAAGTGCAGCGACTCCTCAAAAGAAGAATCGAAACTCAGCCACATGTGAAAACAGCAGGGTCTTGCTTCAAGACGACAGCCGATGGCACGCCTGCGTGGAAACTTATAGAAGCTGCGGGTCTCCGCGGAAAGAAAATCGGCGGAGTGGAGATCGCCGAAAAGCACGCAAACTTTTTACTGAATGTAGAGAAGGGAACGTTTCAGGATGTAGTAGAACTGACGACAGAGATTCGAAAAAAAGTGCCGGCGATTGAGAATATTGAAATGAGGTTGTATGGCGAGGATGGGAAGATTGTGGAGATTTAGGTGACAGAGGCGAAAAGTAAAATATACTTTTCAAGCTACTGGTCCTTACACAAAAAGGAGGATTGAATGGCTGCCCAGCTACTGTTCTTGCTGAAACCGTATGATGGAAGAATGTTCGCGGAAGAAGTCACGAGTTGGCCAGAAAGAGAAGATCCAGATGTGGTGCGCCTGACCATTGATCTACCTTCTCTGCGACTAATCCAGGCTTGTGATCTACTGAGATCCATAGCGAACCTGGAAGACATTGGTCGCTATGTAGGCTACCCGCTACGTCAGATCGTCCTAGCTCCGTGGGATAGGTGTCATGAGGGGCTCAGGATAGATATCGTTCCAACAGGCGACGGCCAAGTCCAAGCACTCTTCGGGAAGAGGAGGCACAAGGCCAACGAAACCGACCCTGTCGATAGCTTCCGGATCGACATCACCGATGAATGGTGGTTCCTCCGTAGGAACCCCATCACTCAGGGTCACATCAACCAGCTAATCCTTCACCTGACACTAGCCTCCTGGAGGGAGTACAAAAAACGAAATCCCGCGTGATCAGCAGCACAACCCCCGCCCACTACGTGGGCGGGAACAGTCTTTCATTTCAAACTAAACCCCGTACACCGTGCACGGGGTTGTGCGAAGTCCACACACCAATGTTCATTTCATCTCTTTTAGTACCTCCACGAGGGTACGAGGGATGAGCCAGTACTTTCTCTGCGTGTGTCCATCTTCCTTCGTTAACCTCGCCAGGTCCTCTCTTTTGGAATCTGGGAAGAGGTAGGCCTTGTGTTCGCTTAAATCTCTGGGAGGCTGTGTTGCTGTCCAAAGCACTTTGGAATCCGTGATGCAGAGCATCCAGAGACCCGTCCGCAGAGCCAGATCTCCTAGCAGTTGCCCTGGTGTGCCAGGCCGCAGTTCCTGTGCCGTTGCTTCCAGCAACTCCAATGGGGATTTTGTCCCCAATTCAAGTGTTTTCAACTTACACCCCCAATATGAAGGATCTCGGACTTCGCCCGCAGAGTCTGTAGATGTAAAATATTATTGTCAATAAAAAGAGTGCGTCCGGACGCACTCTTTTCAAATTCAAATTAACTACTTAGAAAGGCAAATCCTCCGCCTTGATTTCCGATGCGTACTGAATGTCCGGGATTTCCGGAGATGGCGCACTGGAGGCAGTTGTCTCCTGGGAGAATGATTCCTCGCGAGAAGGCGCTGCGGAGTAAGAAGAAGTTCCATCGGCCTGAATAGACGCGCTGATGGACGGGTTCTTGGTCCCCAGGAGCGACACGGACTCCGCAATGATTTCCGTGGTGTAGCGCTTGCTACCTTCTTTGGTTTCCCAGCTGCGTGTTTGCACGCGGCCGGTGACAAAGACTTTGCTGCCCTTTTTTACGGAACGAGCCACGTCTTCGGCCATCTTTCCCCACACCACCACATTGTGGAATTCCGTGCGCTCGCGGTCTTGGCCGGAGGCTTTGTCTTTCCACTTTTCGTTGGTGGCCACGCCAAAAGTGAGCACCTGCTGACCGTTGGTGGTAGTGCGCATTTCCGGGTCACGAGTGGAGTTGCCGATGATATCGGCGCGGTTGATGGCATTGAGCATATTTTCGGATCCTGCTGGAGGATCGGGCTGACCTTCTTTGGGGTCCAGGAGAATCATATCCATACCAATGATCTTGGTTTTGGAACGCTTCTCGCCGGTTTTTTCATCGTCCCAGCTGTCTGTTTGCAGACGGCCGGAGATGAACATTTGGCTTCCTGCCTTGGCATATCTGCCGGCAACATCGGCCATAGGTCCCCACAGAGTCACTGTGTGGAAGCCTTTGCCATCCAGCATTTCGCCGTTTTCGGCGCGGAAGCGATAGGGAACGACTAAATTTAAATCCGTCACGCTGCTCCCTGTGGGAGTCTGACGAACGGTAATAGGTTGAGTCTGATAGCCGATGATGTGCACGCGATTGAATGAAAACATGTCTCTGAAGTGAAATGGAAGTAAAGGATGTCGCGATCGTTGCGTGGTCCGGATCCACTGGCGAGGGACATGTACATTTGTACACCCACCTTTACCTACTCAGCAAGAGTTAAAAGTACTTTTTTTCTGGAAATATGGTCTCTTTATAAAAAAACAAATACCAAATTTCAAATCATCAAAGAAATCCTGAAAGAGAAAATTGTGAAGAATAAGAATTTTTAATTTCTTTGATATTTGTAGCTTTGAAGTTTGTAATTTCATCTCAAAAGAATCAAAAAGACCTACAACTCTCAGAGAGTCAATTCCACTCGCTCTTCGCGGCTTGTTGCTGCGTACAAATGCCGTATCGTGGAGTACATTCCGAGGATGCTGTTTCTTCATCGGGGAATTGCTGCAGGTGGTATTGCCATGCTGACATTCGTTGTAGGTTTCGCCTCAAGCGCGAATGCTTTTTCTATCCCCAATGAACCTCCACGCAATCTGGCAGATGTGAAAGCAGATATCTCTTCCATAGAAGGAGCGCTCAGCGGCGCCCAGTGTGGTGGATGGAGTACGGGACCCGATGAAACACCTTTGCCGCAGATGATTTCCATCGTGCAAGGAGCACCAGGCAGAGACGTGGATATTTTTGGAAACTTTGATTCCGGGATGGCCGCCAAGCAGCCGTACACATTTCCCAGTAATGCAGAAGGAAAAACTACCGTGTGCGATACCCGGAAATCCTCAGAAACAAAACAGGTGTACCGAGAAGGAGATGCTCCCGACACCAGAAATCGTACGATGGATGTGCAGTATCCGTATTACGAAGATCCCTACGTGTGCAGTTGGCCCTCCAAAGTTCCAAGCGCTCTCACGCCGCAACTATGTGGAAATTTCTGCAGCTGGCTCAATGAAAACAAATGGCAGTATGAAGACTGCAAACCTGATGACGTGAAACCTACCCTCACAGGCTGGACCTGCACCAAATGGTCGAAGCGGTGGACCTGCAGCGATGACTGGGTGGATACAGGAGTACCTAACTGCAAACAGCAGTGCATCGGCGAGGCGTGCAGATGTCCCGGCCCCGGCTGCGAGAAATCCCCTGCCAATAATAAAAATTACCAATCGTTCTACCGCAAGTACACGGTCACTACCAGCCGCATGACGCTGGGTAAAAAAAATACTGATCCCAGAGATCTTTTCACAAGCATCCAATCCGGTGCGCATTGCTACGACTTCTATGATGAGAGTGATCCAGAGGGTCAGATATCTCCGCAGAGGTGCGTGATCGATGAAACCATTCTTGCTGATGGATCGAGGCTTGAATCCATTGAGAGAGTGAAAGAGATCAATAAACAAAGAGGCCAGTACCTCACGCAGTCACCTGTGGATCCTCCAGCTGCGCCCAATGCCACGCGCGATGCGGCTATTACGTACAATCCGAAAACAGATTACTGGTTTCCGGATATTGGCAATGCGTTTTCACTACTCTCTTCGTTTGCCGGAAAAAATCTGAACACCGCTATCCTCTCTGTGGATCAAGCTCGCGTGACTGCCACTGTTCAACGTTCTACTGCAGAACCCTTTGCGCGCGGCAGTATGATCCGCGCGTTTGATGACACTGTGACCAATGCTCGTGGCGCCACGCGTACGTTCACCGAGTGGTGGCAGCGATTTCAAACTGATGCTCACAGGCTTGTGACACCGCCCACGGTGCAATTGCGTTTGCCGTACCTGTGGAACAAAAGTATTGCTGATTTGAAACCCGTTACTGTTTCGCGTGCGAACGATGCAAAAGATCCGAGGCTCGCATCCATAGATGTGCAGTTAGCCGCAAGCGACGATATGCCCGGCATCATCGCCTCGTACCTGAAACAATCACTGCTCCTGAAAGTGGAAGAGGCAGAAGTGCCAGTGGTAGTACCACTCAGTTCACCTGTGGAACTACGTGCGTACGCGCAGCGTTGGGAGGAGTGGAAGAAGCGAAGAGAGACCGAGGGGCGCACAGTGCCTTCGGAGGTAAACGCACTGATCACATCTTTGAAAGATTACGCCGATCGCATCGAAAAAGTTCGCGAGCTTCGAGCCACTCTACCCATCATGCTTAGTAAAGTGATTTCCTATCAACGTCAGCAGGCACTGGCCATTGCCGATTGGGAGAAAAAAAATATCGATGCGTACAAAGCATTTCAGGAACAGGCAAAGAAGCGGTTGGTCCTAGAAAAAAAATGGAGAGAAGTGCAGGCGCTGTACTTGGACACCATGGAAAATACGGTGACCCCTTGGTGCAAGAACGACCGCTACACCGCTCCTATCTATTCGCTTCTAGACGGATGGCTTCCTTCCAGGCCCGATATCAACATGGGCATTCCCACCTGCACGTACGACGCTCGAGAAAATAATCTGCCGATTCTGTGCTTGCCGTATCAGGATAGAAATTTCTTATTTGATTTTTCACTCCTGAAAACCAGTACCGGATCCATCAAAATTCCAGTGCTGAGCCCCGTGCAAGTCCGCTTGAATATTCCAACACCGGGAGATGTGGCTGAAGACCTTACTCCAGAGGAACTACGCACACTCAGGCTTCCTGCCCTTCCAACCTTGCCGGACTTCACGGCCAATTTTGAATCCAGCTTGCCGGTGATAAAAGTGGAATCCATTCCTCCTGTGATGCCCTCTCCTGCAGATAGTCAAAACCTGAGTCAGCTGAGCTTGGCGCTAGATCAAGCCAGAAACATTATCCGCTCCAAAGGTGATACGTACTCGCGTTTCTGGAACAGCATTCCATATTCCGATGCTACAGCGCCACAGTGCGAGGGCAATGACATGGCTGCCTCAGACTGCTGCAGTTTTGGGAACGGCCGCTGCGTGCAGGTGGAAACAGATTTGCTGGAACGTTTCATGCGCCTGACTGCCAGGCCAGGAGTGCTTGTGAAAGAAGATCTGCAAAACCAGGGAATCTGGCGAGTGCCGCACATCGATAGTACGTATCCCGATGGAGTGAACCCCATGGTGAATGCCACCTGCTGGGCAGGTGATCACGTGTGTCAGTCACTTTTGCCAGATAGGTCCTCCGCACGCGATGGCTGGCAGGCGATTTTCAATTCGGCGAATTCTCTGAATACGTTCATCCAAAATATTCGTGATACATCCCGCAGGTACACGCTCACGGACGAAGGAAAGTTTGTGGATAGTATTTCTCCGTACAATGTGACGCCACAAGAAGTGTACCCCGTGTACGATACCCCCGGTGATACAACCCTTTCCCCGGTGACACCATGATGAAGAAACTCCTCTCTATCCATCGCATCTTTTTTCCGGGAGTCCTAGTGATCTCCACGGGAGCTTTGTTACTTGCGTCATTGCTCTACGTGAAACCTCTGACCGCAGCACCAGTGCCTTTTGGCGATGTATGTATTGCCGAGACAAACGCGCGCCTGGCCAAAGAGCAGCGCCTCTTCCGGCGCTCGCTATATGGACTACAAAAGGCAGCAGACGAACCAAAGGGCGCCACGCACTACGACACAGAAGGAAACGCCTGGATCAAAAATGGTACAAATCAGTGGAAGTCGCAGGCGCAGGGATTTGAAAATACTACCTGGAGCGATAGCCAAATGGATTCCCAGGTGGAAAAAGATCCTCTGCTGCCAAGCAGCGTGAGTCCGTTCCAGAAAGGAATTTACGAAACCAAAGGCGTGCTTACATCTGAATTGATCCCGCCCATTACTCAAAGTTTCCGCGCGTTTCAGTGCCGCACGCAGGCGCTCTGCAAAAGTGTGGAAATGTCCCTACAGGCAACTCCCGCAACTGCCGGCACTCCGCTGAAAGTGAATATCCCCGGCTGCATAGAAATGACGATCCCCACCCTGAAGTCCTGCGTCATTCCAGAAGGAGGCACAGACGCACTGGGAGTAACGAGCGCCTTTGCGTACTGTGAACCCGTGGCAGAGGCCATGTTGGATCGCGAAGAAGATTTACTGAAACTCTCTGTGTCGTACGATGCATCGTATAGATCGCTCCTGCAGTTTTCGGGAAACTTTGATGACTTCCTGCAGCTCTTCCAGGTGGATCTTCTGACCCCTCTGCAGCAGGCGACTCCTTTACTGAAGCAACTCTCACGCATCCCCTGTTTCCTCTCTGAGTGCAGTGAATAGAAAAGCCCCCTCGCGCACCGGCAGACGCAGAGTGCCTTTTGCCATCACGCAGGAGTCAGCGCCACGTCGTACACGGAGTGCGCTCATCGCAGGGATCTTGTTGCTTGGAACTGTCACTGTCAGCGGTGCTGTCTTCACAGCGTCTCTCCTAGGTGATGACCCTGTGGATTCCGCTAAACCTCCTCTGGCCTCGTGCGAGAAGTCGGACACGCTCTTTCCAGGGAGAGGAAAAAATACGCTGGAAAGCTGGAAGAATAATTATCGCCTGACTGTGAAAGATATTTTGAAAGCCCACGAGAGTCCGCGCATCGCACAGTGTACGGAAAACGAAGGCAATCAGCCTCCCACCCAAAAGCTCAGCAACCTTGCGAAAAATTTAGCTCCTTGGAAGACCACACAAAGCCAGAATGCACTACTGGAAGCAGACATGGCGACAGTCCTCCTGGAGTACCAACGCATGTACGAGTGTGCCCTCAATGAACGCCTTTCTTTCCTGCTTCCAAGTGTGGTGGCAGAGGGAAAATCTTCCGAAGGAGATATCAAAGTGGCACCGCTCAGTAAAACACTCGAATCCGAACAACAAAGCATTCAGCAGGAATTGTCTCTCACACGAACTGTTCTTCATAGAGTCCTGAGCTTTGTAGGAGCCAACGATAGGCTAAGTCCGCTAGCCCAAAACCTGGAATGCCTGGAGCGTGCATCACTGGATATTCGTAATGCCCTCGGCCTTGCAGCCGATGCCAGTGCGTGTTTGCCACGCGCGTGGGATGCCAGAGGGTCTCTTCGTGAGTACTAAATCATGACACTGAAATTCCTGATCCTCACAGGCACCTTTCTCCTCACTCCGCTCCTGGCGGCAGGAGCAGACAGTAACCTGTACGACATGGTGGAAACCATGGCCCTCAAGGAACTCTCCCTCACAAACTCCGGCACCACCGCCACAGAGTGGTACCTGCGCCAGTACACAGCAGCGGTCATCGGCTCGGGAAATTTGATCACTCCCGATGACGTGCAGTACGCCATACGCAATCAGTACGATGCGCTCTGCAAGCAAACAGCTCTGAAGCCTGCACAAACATACGGCGATTGTTTGAATGTATTAGCTCCATCCATCAAGCGCGTGGTAGAAAACGAAACACGCGTGCGCGCCCTGGGACGTGAGCTCACACTCATTGCGGCCGGCTATGAACATCCTGTGAGTGATAAACAGGAAACACTCACCAATCTTCCGCTTCACTACCGAAGCCTCATTCGTATTTGGCAAGCGGGTACGGGTGCCACTGTCCGCACCCAAACAGGATTGGCTCTGCGTACTATTGCACCTACGAACCTGGCTGCAGTAGAACAAAAAGCCAAAGCAGTAGGAGACGCTCTCACGGGATTGATTGTCCAGAAGCCAAAAGCAGAGCCGCGTGACCCGGATGAACAGAACGATGAAGCTATGGTGGCAGCCGTGTGGAGGTACCTTCACGGCATTCGGTTTGTGTCCGGAGAGAGGCGAGAATTCCCAGCACCACCCAGAGCAGATGCATTCAGCGGAAAAGGAACTGAGCGGCAGTATCTTTTCTTGCGGCAGACAGCAGTGGAAAATGCGCTCAAGGATCTCTGGAGCACACTGGAATCCTCCACCATCAATCCACCATTGAAGCGCGGAGAAATTGCCATTTTCACTCTGCCGGAAAGCGTGCAAAGCAAACTCCCACCCAATGTACTCCTCTGGGGTTACCGTGAGAGAACGGCTTCGGGGTCACTCTCTGGGGATACAGGCCTTGATTGGAAAATAGCAATGGAGCCTGTGCTGCCGTCGCTCTGTGAATATGTTCCCATCGGCACCACGTCAGCATTATGCAAGGCTGTTCGCGGTGGGTTATATCCACCTGTCACGGCCTCCGGCACGGGCCTTTGCACACATCCTCTGCAGCGAATGGGATACTTGTGCAGGCCTGTAGATGCCGAAAAAAATCCATCACTCTGCGACAACACAAAAGTTGCAGGACCGAATGAAATTATCCTGACCTCCTGCAGAAAAACATCCGCCCCACGCGAGACTCTTGCGGGTCCCGATGCGTGCATGGACGCAGGATGGACGCGGAGCACTATTCCGTTCAATCCGAATACTCAATGCAAAGTGAATCTCTCCTGTGAGAGCAGCGGCTTTACAGGCGGACTCACGGAGCCGAAGAAAGCTGATGGAACCATCAACGTGAAAATTTCAGATAATCCAGATGGCGGAGGAACGTACATTGCCATTCATGAACTTGTGCACGCCAGGCAGCAGTGCGAACTGCCACCAGGAATAGAGCTCTACGAAGGCGAAAAAAAGCTGACCACTACGCCACCCGGCACTCTGACCCAGAAAGAAAAAGAGGCGAATGATCCCATCTGCTGCATGAGAGAAGGAGAAGCGTACCGCAAGCAGTGCGAGGCCATGGAAGAAGACGGTATTTTCAAAGGCTCAGGAACGGGAGAAATTATGTCTACTCTAGGGTTCCCCCTGAACGTGGAAACCTGCTGGCAGTTTCTGACAGATACCTCCTGCAAAACTCGCACAAGCCTTACGACCGGACGCGGCTGCCCAAGTACCTTCAGCTACGACCGCTACGATCAATTTGATCTGAAGAATTTCTTCATTCCGGAGTTGAATAACCTGGTGAAGACCAAGAAGCCGGAAAATGTAGGCTACACCTGTCAGGAGACACTCAATCCTCCAGCAGGAAAATTTGTAGATCCGCGTATTACCGCCTCACTCCGTGACATAGATTCCGCAGGCAAAAAAGTGTGCGATCCCAATAGAACCACCACGTACGACAACACTATTGGAAATAATCTCTGCTACATCGATCAGTGCTTGGAGCAGTCACTGGACACGCATCGATTAATCCCAGGACGAGCTCCGCTCACGGTAGGAGACGGGGCCTACCCGTACGACAGCTGCGAGCCGCAGGCAACCGTGAAGGATCAAGTGCAATTCTTTGGAGTACCCCTGTCCATTCCTCCGTACCGTCCCGAAATGCTCATAAAAAATATTGATACGGCTCTGTGCCAGAGCAACGGACTTCCCAATCTGTCCCCTCCTATTCTGTGCTCTTTTGATGCACGCAGGAGGCTCCTGCTTCCGATGGGCGACTTGTTTGGAATGTCACTGAATATTTTAGATCAATCCAACGCACAGGAAGCAGCTGCCTTGGGAGTACAGTCCTTGAGTGATGCCTTGGGAGCACGCATTGCGAGCGAACTTTTTGCCGGGTACTTGCAGGGAAGCGCACGAGGACTCGGAGACATCACGCACAATGCAGCGTCTCTTCTGCAGAATTTCACACGTGTGAAATTCTCTCCGGAGATGTGTCCTGCCACAGGTAATGGCAATTCCAACTGGCTTCTAACAAATCCCGTGTGTAACCCCAGTAGCAATTCCTCTTCTTCCCGATGAGATTCACACTCGCAGCACTGGCCCTCACGCTGATTGTCACTCCGACTCTTGCTTCAGCAGCGCTCAGTGATGCGGCAGTGTCACCGTACGTGAAAGAAACGCTTCTGCGTGCGGAACGAGGCATCAGTAACTCCAGAGGAGGAAAAGCCATGAAATTTTTTGATGACGTGATGCCTCAGTGGCTGAGAGTAGTGACATCTGCAGTGGTGTCTGGAGTAGATACACAGAGTCGCCTGGTGGAAGAGCAGAAAAGTTTGCTGCAAAATACCGCGTGCCTCAGGATCGATTTATTTTTGCTAGAGCAAGAAATGGAAAAGGTGCGCCTGGAACTTGCGAAGGCAATTGATGAGAAAAGTGTGTCCGCTATTTTCCGTCTGCAGGACCTGCTCCTCTTTTTACAAACGCGCTACGACTTAGTGCTGAAAGGCGCCAGAGACCCTGCCTTGCAGGATAGTTCCTGGTACAAAAAATATCAGTTCGATGAAACTGCAACCATCACACCACCCGCACCCATGTGCGCGTTTACGAGCGACTACCTGCCGCCCAGTGCCGAGGGCTACGGCTGCGACGCAGAAACCATGCAGAAAGCCATGGGCGCTCTACCCGATGGACTCTTGAAACAAGCACTCGGTAAGGAATCCGAGGCACTCGTGATCATCGAGGCCGCACTGAAGGACTACTACGCCGATGCCGCAGCACTCGCCGCCTTGCAGAATGACTTAGGCGCTTTTGTGAGCGGTACCAGTAGCTCCTCTTCGTCCTCTTCTTCTGTCAGACCTCGTTCACACATCACCGTACAGGGCTGCCAATCGAGTGGCCTCTGTGAAGATACACAGCGCGCGTGCAAAGAAGATAGCGACTGCGGCGACGCCGACTGCATCGTTCCAGACGAAGTAGGAACTTGCTCCGGCAATCCACAAGTACGTTGCTCTAAAACGATGTCTTGTGGAGCAGGAAACGGCGAGTGTGTGTTCGCCTCAGACATCCTCCGCCACGAGCTTCGCGGACCATTTTCGATGGAGAAAGATCAGGAACGTCTGCTCCGAGAATTTGTTGCTCTGCGCAGAGACGATGGAAAACGCAGGTCTATGCCCGAGTACCTACAGCAAGAAAAAAATCTCCTCTTCCGCCTGCTCTCTTCCAACACAGAAAATAACTACGAGGAATTCAGCATCAGCCAAGGGGGTGCCGAAGCCCTCACCTTTGCTACAGGCGCAGACCCCATGCTCTCCACCCGCGATTCTTTCGCGAGGCTCCGTACCTCGGTAGCAGCACTGGGCAAGCTCGGGAGCGACAAAGAGGGACTGCGTGGATTTGTCCGAGACTTCGCCTCATACCTCCGCCGCACCTGCATGGACCGCCCGTGCAATAACCGCTTGGAAAGCATCCTGAAAGTAGTCTTCACCGATGTCTGCTTCCCGTATTCCAAAGGAGACTACCTCCAGGACACCTGTGAGAACCCTCGATGGAGACAGTGCATGACAGAGGCTTTTGGAACGGCGCCGAATGTGGATGAGTGTGCGAAGTAGGGGTTGGGGATTAGGGCTTGGGGATTGGGAGAATGGTATTTCTTTTTTTATAAAAAATTCCTTATTTCCCAACCCCTAATCCCTAATCCCCAACCCCCGAAATCGCGGCTAAATGTTCTTTAACCTCCACCCACTCTGCTATCATCATTCCATGGAACCCCGCGATTTCGTCCATCTCCACAATCACAGCACCTATTCGCTGCTGGAAGCCCTTCCGGGGCCGGCGGAGGTGGTGGCCCGCGCCAAAGAATTGGGGCAGACGGCGGTGGGACTTTCAGATAAGGGTTACACCTACGGGCTCATCGAATTTTACAAGGAAGCCAAGGCACAGGGCCTCAAGGCGATCCTGGGACTGGATGTGTACATCGCCGCGCGCACGCGTACCGATAAAGAGAGCGGCACCGATACGAAGCGCTATCCGCTGACACTCTTGGCAGAAACGCAGGAGGGGTACGATAACCTTTTGAGACTTGCGACTCTCTCTGCGCTGGAAGGCATGTACTACAAACCGCGTGTAGATAAAGAGCTGCTCACAAAATACGGAAAGGGGCTTATTGCACTCACGGGGCCCATCAGTGGGGCCATCCCACAGGCGGCGCTTGCGGAAGATGGAGAGAGAATCAAAGCACTTGTGACAGAGTACAAAGGATACTTCGGAGAGAATAATTTGTACTTTGAACTGATGGACTTGCCGAACGTAGCAGGGCAAGCAGAGGTCAATCAGCAGTTGATCCACTGGGGGAAAGAACTGGGAGTACCCGTGGTAGCCACATGCAACAGTCACTACTGCCGGAGTGAAGACGCGGAGGCGCACGATGTCCTGCTGTGCATCCAGAAAAACGCACATATTTCGGACCCGGGAAGATTTTCCATGCGCGATAGCGACTACTCCATGCGGCCGTTTGAGGAGATGGAAAAAGCCTTCGCGCACATTCCTGAAGCCTTGGAAAATACCCGCGTGATTGCCGATAGAACGAATGTGAATTTTGAATTCGGGAAAAATAAGATTCCGCGCTTTCCTGTTCCAACCGACGAAACGGAGGAAGATTACCTGACACGTTTGGCACGTGAAGGATTTGCAAAGGCGTACCCGGCAGAGTACGTGAATCAACCGGGACTGCCGGCGAATACCACGATGGAGAGCCTCCAGGAAAGACTGGAATACGAGCTGAAGATCATCAAGCAGGCAGGATTCGCCGGGTACTTCTTGATTGTGGCGGACTTCATCAATGAAGCAAAAAGCAGAGGCATCACCGTGGGGCCAGGACGCGGATCTGCCGCGGGATCCATGGTGAGTTACGTGATGAACATTACGACGATTGACCCCATCCCCCACGGCCTTCTGTTCGAACGATTCTTGAATCCGGAACGCGTGAGCATGCCGGACGTGGACGTGGACTTTGCCGATACCCGCCGCGATGAAGTACTGGAATACGTACGTAAAAAATATGGAAATGATCACGTGGTGCAGATTTGTACGTTTGGAACACTCGCCGCCCGTGCTGCCGTGAAAGACGTAGGCCGCGCGTACGGTATTCCGTTCTTGGAAATGAACAGCCTCGCTAAATTGATTCCGGAAAAACCGGGAACGAAACTTGCCGAGGCGCTCGAGACCGATGAAATGAAAATCGCGTACAAGGAAAATGAAACGTACAAGAAAATTATTGATACCGCGCTCAAGCTAGAAGGAAAAGCGCGTCACGTCTCCATCCACGCGTGCGGCGTTATCATCACGCAGGAACCTGCCGATACGTACACGGCCGTACAGCGCGCGCCAAAAGACGAGCACATCATCATCACGCAGTACTCGGCGAAGCCACTAGAGTCTTTGGGGCTTCTGAAAATGGACTTCCTGGGACTCACGAACTTGACCGTAATCCAGACGACACTGGAACTGATCGAGAAATTGCACGGCATCAAATTGGACCTGGCGAACATTCCCCTGGATGACGCGCAAACATTTTCCTTGCTCCAGAAGGGCGATACCACCGGCGTCTTCCAGCTGGAAAGTGCGGGAATGCGCAGGTACTTGAAGCAACTCAAGCCAAGCCAGTTTGGAGACATCACCGCGATGGTGTCCCTCTATCGCCCGGGTCCGATGGACTGGATTCCGCAGTACATCAAACGCAAGCTCGGGCAGGAACAGGTGAACTACATTCACGATGACCTGAAGCCCATTCTGGAACCGACGTATGGAATCGGCGTGTACCAGGAACAAATTTTGCAGATTGCGCAGGTGTTCGCCGGGTTCAGCTTGGGAGAAGCAGATTTGCTCCGCCGTGCGATTGGAAAGAAAATCAAGAAGGAGCTCGATGCGCAGCGCGAAAAATTCATCGATGGAGCAATGCTCAAGGGCTACTCCAAAAAACTCGCAGAGAAAATCTTCGACGATGTCATCACTCCGTTCGCGGGGTACGGATTCAACAAATCCCATGCCGCAGGGTACGCTCGCATCGCGTACGAGACGGCGTACCTGA
Source organism: uncultured Candidatus Peribacteria bacterium (assembly GCA_964628805.1). Lineage (GTDB taxonomy): Bacteria > Patescibacteriota > Gracilibacteria > Peribacterales > Peribacteraceae > CAZVOK01. Next base: position 21,065 of record CAZVOK010000004.1, read on the forward strand.
AGGCCCGGTTCCCCACGGAATTCATGGCAGCACTTCTCAGCAGCGACGCACAGAAGACCGACCGCGTGATGATCGAGATTGAGGAATGCCGTGCCATGGGCATCGCGGTACTTCCGCCGGATATCAATGAATCCTTCAAGGACTTCACTCCGGTGCTGCCCGAGGGAACGGCACTCAAAAACGGCAGCTCTCCCAAAGGCTCCATCCGCTTCGGGCTCGCGGCCATCAAGGGAATCGGCGAGACCTCTGTGGAGCAGCTGATTGTGGCACGCAATGAAGGCGGTGAATTTAAGACCGTGGAAGAATTCGCCAAGCGCACTCCCAGCAAAGTCCTGAACAAAAAAACTCTGGAGGCATTGGCCAAAAGCGGAGCCCTGGATTCCCTTGGCGACAGACGCGTGCTCCTGGAAAATTATGAGATGATCGTAGCCTACTGCAAGGCTTCGGGTGATGCGGGCAGTGCGCAGACAGATCTCTTTGGAGAGCTGGAACAAACGGAAGAGGAGTCCTCCATAAAGTTTCCGAAGACAGAAAAGGCGAACAATTTGGAGAAACTGAAGTGGGAGAAGGAAACACTTGGAATGTATGTGAGCAGCCACCCGCTCGCGGGGCTCAGAAAGTACATCGGAAAGAAAGCGCAGTTGATCGGGAATCTAACGAGTAAAGAAGTGGGCAAGCAGGTGACTATCGCCGGCATAGAAGAAGGCATCAAAAAGATCATGACTAAGAAAGGTGAGACCATGGCCATTTTGATGATGGAAGATCCCACGGGAAAAATGGAAGTGACCCTCTTCCCCAGAGTCTACACACAAGTGGCAAATCTTTTGGAGCTACAGGATACCGTCCTCGTCATCAAAGGAACCCTGGACATGCGAGGCGGGCAACTGCAGATGCGCGGAGAAGCTCTGAAGAAGGCGTCGCTCAGTACCATGATCACGCGCGCCAAAGAGGAAGGATTCTTTGATGAAGAAGAAGCCAAGAACGGACTTTCCTTCAAGCGACGCGAGGATGACGTAGAGGTAGTGGAAATAGTGGATGAAGAAGGAAACGTGATTGCAGGAGAGACCGTGAAGCTTGGAAATAAAGAGGAGGAAGAAGAATTCTTCGGACCCGTGGGAAAATGGATATTCGCCGGCATGAAAAAAAATGCCGCACTGAAGGCCCTGGGTCTCGATGAATTTTTGGAAGACGAGCAGGCAACGAGCCTGGCGAATGACGCCGCGGACGTGCACACCATCACTCTCCCTGCGCGCGCACCCAAGCAGCTACTGGTAGACCTCAAGCAGATTTTCCAGACATTTCCGGGGAAAGATAAAATCCAGCTGAAGATCGGCGAGCAGATGATTCCAGTGCCACTGACTGTCACCCTCTCCGCCATTCTGGATGCGAAGATTGCAGAGGTGATGCAGAAGTACGAGGAGGTCCCCGCCTAATGTTTTTTCTGTTTAGGAATTTTCTTTTTTAGAGCAGGCAATGCTGCGGCAGTCCTGCGAATAAGCTCAGTGATCCAAGCTTGATCATCCCACAGGTCTTCTTCGATGACCAAGAATGGTTTTGATCCCGGGTACGGTGGAGCTTCTTCGGCGCGTGTCGCAAACGCTTTTCCCTCCGCAGTAGGCTTCACAAAGAGCCTATTGTCGCACACAAGCGCTACTACTTTGTCGTCACAGTACACCGCGTATTCGCCGAACATCTTTCTGCTGCGGATAGTGCCGGCGCCGGACATTTGAGCTACCAGGTGATCAACGATGCTTTGGCTTGTGGCCATACAAATATCATACAACAAAAAGACTTGAGTGTTTTTGACAAAACCATCACTTTTCGGGAGAATGGAAGATTCCAATGCCCACTATGTTCATTGTCGGCCTTGTGGGTGCGGTGATTGTGCTATCCGAGTGGGCGATGTGGCGACTGTTTTTGAAGAGATTTGAAGGCATGCACTTCCCGCACGATGTGGATGCATCCTCGGCACCGTTTTTCACACTCGCGCGGCTGCGCGTGTTTGTCATCGGTCACACGGTATTTCTCCTCACTGTGCTGACTCTTCTCTTCTTCCCCCAGTGGTAAATACCTCGCCCCACCCCGGCATTACGTTTCAGGGGAAAGATCCTCAGGAGACATTTCAGTTCTACTACCGGCAACATTGGATACGGCTTCTGTGGCCGTTTGTGCGGATGGCGGGCCTCACAGCTATTCTCATTGGTGTAGAGTATCTGTTTTTTGAGCAGATACAGCCGGAAGGAGAAACGGGCAGGCACGGAGTGCTCCTCCTGGTCTTTGGATTTTTCACGCTGGTCCAGTGGGAATTTTTGGTGCGGTTCTACCGGCACTTCTTAAGCGTCATCATCGTGACCGATAAAAAGATCCATAGAATCAAAAAGACACTCGTCTTTTTGGACACTCACCAAAGCATCGATCTCTGGGTACTCCAGGACATCAAAAAAACTCAACGCGGCATTATCCAAAATATCTTAGGATTCGGCACGCTCATCCTGGAAGCTCAGGACTCAGAGCTGAGAATCCATTTCACACCCAAAATAGGAAAACGGTACAACGACTTGATGCACCTGAGGGAACGAGCGAGGCATCAGGAAACGAGTATTCCTTTGGTGTCGCAGACACTGGCGAAGGGGAAGAAGAAGATAGACCTATGATGGCATCGCAAACAGATGGCTTGCACTTGAGCTCGCAATAGCATTGCCAACCCCCCTCCATCCCTCTCTATACTAACTCTTATGAACATCCTTCCTGTAGAGCTCGACATTTTGGACGAGACACTCACAGTTCTCCGAAATGGGGGAGCGGTGGCCATCGGCAGTGACGCCGGCTACGTGTTTGTGTGCGATGCCACCAATGCGGAGAGTGTGAAGAAAATTTTTGCTTTAAAAAAACGCGCACACGGTCGCCCCATTTCCACTCTTTTCTCCACCTTGGAAGATTCCATGAAATACACGCAGTGGAGCGTGGATGCGTATCAGCTTGTCCAAAGGCACATTCCCGGAGCACTTGTTATCATTACACCCATGAAGAACACGGTGACGTCGATGATTTACGCAACCCCGGAAGGTGCGGGGACTATCGGCGTGCGCATCACATCGTATCCGCTCCTCACAAAAATCGTCGCGCTCTTTGGGTCACCGCTTGCCTGCACTTCAGCACACTTGGAAGGGCAACCACTGTGCTACAACGTCTCTGAACTCGTGAAACAATTCGGCACTTCCCCAGTAGAGCCAGACCTGGTAATAGACTGCGGCGAACTCCCTCGCATGGACGCCTGCACCGTCATCGATATGAGGATCGATGCGGAAAAGATGGTAGTAAGGCAGGGGACAGTAAAAGTGGAAATGTAAAGAATCGAAAAATGGCTTTGGCTAGACGCAACTTCGCCTCTCATTTTTTGTCATAACCTCCTAGCCCTAACCCCAACCCTACCTGTCGGCCGTAGCTTCAATGAAATGATGTTTTAAAGCAGAAAATGCATACCGAAGCGTTTACGGAGCGAAGGCTGAACCCTATACTCATCCCATGCACTGCCCCCACTGCAAATCCACCGATACCGCAGTTATTGATTCTCGTCTGACCGAGGAAGGCCGCGCCGTGCGCAGGCGCCGGGAATGCCCCAAGTGCAGCCACCGTTTCACCACTTTCGAGCGCCAGGAACTAAGCTCATTGATCGTCATCAAGCGCGACGGCACCCGCGAACCCTACAGTCGCCAGAAGATCGAACGAGGAATCTGGCTCGCCTGTACCAAGAGACCCGTGAGCGAGGACCAGATAGAAAAGCTTCTCACGAAGTCCGAAGAAAAATGGGGTGCCAACAAGAAAGAAGTAGCGAGTTCTACCATTGGAAATGACGTGATGCGAGAGTTGCAGAAGATCGACCAGGTGGCCTACATCCGCTTTGCATCTATCCACAGAGAATTTAAGGATGTGGAGGAGTTTAAGGAGGAGCTGGGGAAGTTGTTTACGTGACGCTTCTTTCCTCTAATAGTCCAGATTATTCGGAATATTTTTTCAAGGTAGAAATGTATTTTTTGAGGGAAGATGTTTCCGCCCTATCAGTTGTAATTTCAAAGGTATCGGCGCCTAGTTGGATCACTATTCGGTGAATTTTTTGCTCTCCCAACATATCTCCTTGAATTTCATCAAACTCAATTCCTTCCATTCCATTGAGAGTGATCCATTTAAATGAAGTGATTTCTCTGAATTTTTTGCTTTCTCCAGTTTGAGGATCGACTGTTACCTCATGATTCAAATATCCTTCCAAAGTTTCATTTTTGAATACCAAGATATCGATCCCATAGAAAATACGATACCTATCGGACGAATCGGACTCATAGGAATTCTTTGGAACGAAATCGACACTTAAGTCGCATGCATATACTTCAGAATTCCGACCGCCACATCCATCTTGATGAATTTCCCAATCCTGCGGATAGTTTATGGAAAATCCGTAAGTTTTATTGATGTACGTACCACTTGAATATTCGGAAATAATGCTGGAGCGAGCAGATGAGCTGGCTGGAGAACTTGGAACACTAGACTCTTCGCTTTTTATTTCTGGAGAACATGCTACTAGAGCAAAAGTTACACCGACTATAGATACCAATTTTGAGAGCATAGAATTATTTTTATACATCCCCAGACCTGACCATACAAGGATTAGTAAAGCCGCAAGTATCCAAGAAAATAGGAAAAGAATTCATTTCCATCAGTCTGCTGAGAAATTGCCAATTTCCCCAAAACTCCCTCTAGCAACACCCCCGTCTACATCCCTATACTCCACTCATATGATACGCACCCACACCTGCGGCGACCTTCGCCCGGAACACTCAGGCCAGACTGTCACCCTCTGCGGATGGGTACACCGCCGCCGCGACCACGGAGGACTCATGTTCATAGATCTTCGCGATCACTACGGCCTCACACAGGTACTTTTTGATCCATCAGATAAAGATGTATTTGCAAAAGCAGAATCTCTGAGATCCGAATGGGTCATTAAAATTGTGGGTGAAGTGCAAAAACGTCGTGAAGGTGCGGAGCGTGCCGAGAATCCTACGGGGATGATCGAAGTGGCAGTGAAAGAATTGGAAATTCTGAGTGAATCCAAGACTCCTCCGTTCGAGATCGATCAAGAGAAAGAAGTGAATGAAGACCTTCGTCTGCAGTACCGATTCTTAGACCTACGTCGTCCACGCTTGCAAGAAATGATGGTGAAGCGCGATCAGCTTATTACTCACGTACGACAGTACATGCACGGCCAGGGATTCACAGAGGTGCAAACACCGATCCTCGCAAACTCGTCCCCAGAAGGAGCACGCGATTACCTGGTTCCAAGTCGCCTGCACCCAGGAATGTTCTACGCCCTTCCGCAGGCGCCTCAGCAGTTTAAGCAGCTTCTGATGGTGGCAGGACTGGACCGCTACTTTCAGATAGCCCCTTGTTTCCGTGATGAAGACCCACGCGCAGACCGTCATCCAGGAGAATTCTATCAGCTAGATATGGAAATGAGCTTTGTGACCAAAGACGATGTGTTCGGTGTTATCGAACCACTCATCGCAGAAGTGACGGAGAAATTCAGCGACAAGAAAGTGACGCACAGGCCTTTCCCAAGAATTTCCTGGAAAGATGCCTGGAACCGCTTTGGATCCGATAAGCCGGACATGCGCTACGAGATGGAGTTGCAAGATGTGTCTGAGATTGTGAAGGGCTCCGGCTTCGCAGTCTTTACGGGAGCTATTGAAAATAAAGGAGTAGTAAAAGCACTCCCCGTACAAGGAGGAGCCGAGTTCAGCCGCAAGGACATTGATGAACTTACCGAGACCGCAAAGATCTACGGCCTTAAGGGCCTTGCGTACATTCTCGTAAAAGAAGGGGAATTGCAGTCCCCCATCGTAAAATTCTTAGGTGACGATGTGGCCAAGAAGATTGTGGAATCACTGGGGCTCAAAGCAGGCGACGCCGTATTCTTTGCTGCCGATGAATGGATGACCGCCTGCAAAGGACTTGGTCAGGTTCGCGTGGCTGCCGCAAAGAAGCTCGGGCTTGCCGACCCAAACAAGGCCGCCTGGGTGTGGGTCATCGACTTCCCGATGTACGAGTGGAACGAAGACCTGAAGAAAATCGACTTTTCGCACAATCCATTCTCCATGCCACAGGGCGGAATGGACGCGCTCTTGAATCAAGAGCCTACAACGATCCTCGCAGATCAGTACGACCTTGCGTGTAACGGCTTTGAGCTCATGAGCGGCGCTATCCGTAACCATAAGCCTGAGGTGATGTACAAAGCCTTCGAGATCGCCGGCTACAGCAAAGAAGAAGTAGACGCCCGCTTCGGCGGCATGATCCGCGCATTCCAGTACGGAGCTCCTCCACACGGAGGCTGCGCCCCGGGGCTCGACCGCCTCATGATGATGCTCTGGGAATGCCCAAGCATCCGCGACATCTACGCCTTCCCCAAAAACGGCAAGGCACAGGATGTGATGATGAACGCACCTTCGCCGGTAATGGAGAAGCAATTGAAAGAACTGCATATTAAAGTCACCGATTAGACTTGAGACTAGAGATTTGAGACATGAGTAATGAACAAAAATTCGAAAACCAAGAGGCGCAGACACACTCAGGTCTCACGTCTCAAGTCTCATATCTTCCCTCATTATGCCAACGCCACCCACTGATCCTGCGGCATTCAATCCCAACGATGAACTGCAGAAGTTTCAGAACGAAAGTCTGATGCGCGTGCGGGAAGATGAAGCCAAAAGAGCAGAAGCCATGGAGGAGCGCCATGCGGAGAAGAAGGATTTTGAAGCCCGCGGTAAAGAATTGATTGCCCAGAAAACTGCAGCTGAGCAGGAAGCTCGGCGTGAAAAAATGGAGTGGCTTCGTAATAAAAAGAATAATGAGGAAGAAATACGTCTGGATAAAGAGCGCCGACAGAAAGAAGCTCAAGCCCTGGAGGATAAGAAGAAAAAAGAAGAAGAGTACCGCGAGCAGCGAAAAGAATACTTCGATACGCTCCATGAAGTAGCCAGCAGACAGGGATTTGAAAAGAAACAGGCAATGGAAGAAGATCAAGAACGTAAGCGCGCCATAGAGCTGGCTGAGCGCGAAGCCATACAGCAAAGACACGCCGCAGAAATGGAAGAGCGCAAAACTAAGCAGGACCTGGAAAAAGCACTTCTGCGAAGCAGGGACGAATTGGAAAAGCAGCACCAGCAGAAGCAAGCCGCCATCTACAGCGAGGAAATTCAGAAAAAACTAAAAGTAGAAACCGAGATGCACCAGAAAATGATGACCGTGTCCGGAGTGGCATCCGACCACCAAAGGCAGACCGTAGAACTGGAGCTCCGTTCAAAGCTTCATCAAATGGATAGGGATTTTCAAAAGCAACGCAGTGAGGCAGATACCTGGTACGCCAGCGAAAGACGGCTTCTGGAACAGGAAAATATGAAGGCACGCCTCGGAGCCGAAAGCGAAAGGCGCAGGCGTTTTACGGATATTGAGCATCAGTTGCGAGATAGAAAAGTGGAGATTCAAAAAGAGTACGAGAAAAAGAAAAAACACACCCAGTAGTACTGCTTGCTTTATCAAATCTCCTTAAGAAGCCGCATTCTGCATTTCTTCATTGATGCCCTTCAGTCTGGAGAAGAGTTTTTTAATCTTGTCTGCATTTGGCCCACTATTCACTTCCGCAGGAGAATTTTTACCTGGCTCATACCAGCCTCCATAGGAAGCAGAGATCTCCCACTTCGTGGTAAATCTCATGTAGCGCGTCTGAGTCCACGTGGAATCCGTAGGGACTGTCCACTCATTAGATCCATGGGATTCTGGCTCTGTTCCCATCGCATCACGGAAAGCATTCAATCCATCATTTTTAAATTCTTCTCTTACTTTTGTTTTTTCCTGTTCTTTCTCGCGTGAATTTTTCACAGTCTCCTTTCTTATTTCATCAAGCTCTTTTAGATCATCCTCTAAGATCTGCAGGTCTTTTGTAGATACATCTACTTTCTTTTGCGCAGCTTCTACAAGCTTTGGGTCCACAGGCTTCTTGGCTTTTTCAGCGACCAATTCACGTTCTGCAGAATCTTTTTCTTCTTTTTTTGTATCCTTTTCAGATTTTTTCTGCTTAGTAAGTTCGTCAATTTTCTTCACTTCACTCATTTCAGGGTCACCCATTTTCTGCTGATCTGCAATCTCTTTTTTCAGTTTTTCCCGACGCTGTGCCTTGAGCACTTCAGGCTTTGGAGCCGGAGGGCCGACAGTAGGTATCACAATAGACGCTTCTGGCTTTTTCTCTGCTTCTTTTTTCTGTGACCCACTTTTTACGGCTTTCAATTTATTCATAATTGCTCCACCCAAACGCATAAGTCCCATAAATTTATTCATGGGCTCTTCCCATTTTTCCGTATACTTGGCTATTCGAGGCTTCTCTGAACCATCCAAAAGTCCATCTTCATTGGTAACATCAATGCCAAGCATCTGCAATTTTCCCAAAGAACTTTCGCGAACATACAGCTTTTCATCATCGGTTTTTGCTTTGGACAAGCCTTCCTTAGCACTTACAAGCATGTCTTGTGCCTTCTTTATTACTTCAGAATCATGCTTTTCTTTTTCTACAGGATCTTCGGGCTTACTTGGATTTTTCATTTCTGCCTGAATAGCTTTTGAAAGCTCATTCATTTTTGGCGTATGCAAAAAGCCATGTGCTATTTTCAATTTTTCCGATGATGCAGGAAGAAGGGCTGGTAAAAAGACTGACTTTTTTTCATTAGGATTGAGCCCCCTATATGCTTCTGCGAAATTCCGTAAATCTTGAATAAGCCCGGAATCGGTATCCATTTTTTGCAAGACTGCTTCCATAGCAGCGGCAATATCAGGCTGCATTCCTGTTTTCATTTCCAAATACACAGGATCGCTTTTCACTTCATCAAATACTTTTTTTGGCTTATCAGGAGAAGATGAAGAAGTAACTTCATATGCAACATTTATCTTTCCATCCGTCATTCCAATTCTTACAAATTTAAATCCTGCAGCAATAACCAATTGGTCAATTGAGAGCATTGCTTCCTCATCTGTCTTCCCTTGAGTCTTCAGGTGGTCAAATTCTGCCTGCAGTATCTTATTAAAAACTGGTCGTGCTTTATCTGCATCTTCTCCCGCCGATCCAATTCTCTTTGCAGTTTCTACTAAAATTAGCTCATTGGGCGACAAAATAACTTCTTTTGTGCGAAGTGTTATGTCTTTCAACTTATCGGCCTCAGGAGTCGGTGCCCTATCAGGACCTGATGGGGGGGTCATGAAAAGCAATCTTCGTTCGCCTATAGAAACACTGGATGTGGAAAATAGATTACGCATAATCAAAGAGCTGAAATAGAAGATTCCAAAGAAGAGAGTGCTGCAGATTCCTCCTGACGCTCATCCTGTTCAATGCCACTACGCACTGAACGTTGCAAGCCATGCGTTTTGGCATTTGTATCTGCGATGTACGCTGCATATTGCTTATCGTATTCAGCATAAGCTGCCTCATAGCGCGCAGACCTCTTTGCCGCCTCTTCCGGAGTTTCATTTTTATATTTCTCTGGCAACGTAGGAACGATGGAACTCAAGAGTTCCGGCTCAATCTTCCCCATAATCTGGTCATAAACCTCCTGGCCGCGGCTTATTTCGGGGGTGGATGTATGTGTCATAAATCTATAAATTATAGCTCAAAACGGCCTTTTTCTCAATATGAAGCTGAATGTGGGCAAAGAGCCCTTTTAGCAGTACAATCCACGTAGTGAATAGGCAGCAATTGACAATCCTGCTGCAAATTCCAGCCGAGGTGGCGAAATGGCAGACGCACCAGCCTTAGGAGCTGGCGGGAGCAATCCCATGGAGGTTCAAGTCCTCTCCTCGGCACCATGAAGCAGACCTCGCTGCGGCTCAGTCGCTTCGTGGCACCGCCCCCCAGAGAACAAATATATCTGCTTCGTGTCCCGCAGTGACACGTTGGCTTAGAGTAATTTTCGACGTGAAAGTGCCTACTACGGAACTTTTACTCCCGCTTCGCTCTGGCTCAATGACTTCATTGCTCCTTAATCGAGATTTTGCAGAGCTATTTCCCAAGCCATACTAACCCGCTATGTATTTCGTCTACATTCTGCGCAGCGACAAAGATGGCAATCTGCACACCGGATATACCACGAATATCCAACAGAGGATGGCTGATCATGGTCGCGGCAGCTTAAATGCGCTGGCAAGAATCTGCGCTACCTGCGCGCGCGTCGCAGGTGCATCGATGTGCTCAGTGTCTCCCGTAAAAATAGGAAATTGTTCCTAGATCGCCACATTCAAGTACGGCTTCGCCCAGTGATTTCCCGCCGGGTACACATCCGGTGCAGCAACAGGAGAGTAGGCGGACGCCATCACCGCCATCTTCAGCGCCTGCGCGAGAGCCACGTTGTCTGCCGGGCCAAACTTCCCCGTGGGTTTTCCCTGCGCGTCTTTGTACCCGCTCACAATTCCCATTTCCGCTGCGGCCACCACATGCGTGTGGCACCACGCAGAAGAGGGAACATCCGAAAATGTCCAGAACTCCGAGATACTTCCAGATACCGGCGGTGTCAGTGCGCTGGCCGAGAGAGGAAGGGCGAAGATGAGTGCTGTGGCAATGGAGCATTGGAGGGATAGCATGAGAATTATCATAATCCTCCTAGCGTACGAACAAATTGCCCTCTCTACATTTCGATGTACCATAGAAGTATGCCACATCTTACTACTTCCATCGCCGCACTTACTGCCGTGCTCATTCTTACTGCCTGCAGCCCTGCCACAACCACCGATACAGAAACAGCGTTACCTGTATCTTCGGCACCCGATACACGCGTGAAATTGAATCAGCAAAACCTTTTTGCCATCCGCGATGTACTTCTAGAGAGAGCCCGAACCGCTCGGCCCGATGAAGAGTACCCGACCATAGATGCGGAATCTGAAGAGGAATTTGATTTGAGCAAGCAAGCAGAAGCCACAGAGGTACGACCCTACGAAAGTATTTTCTTCGGCATCTCTTTTGATGTTCCATACAATCCTCAGTGGCTGAATGAAACATACATGCTTCCGCCGACCTATGAAGATCAGCTCAATGGAGAAGTGTCCTTTGGGCCCCTTGTGTACGACTGGCACGGCAACGCATTTTACCGCGGTGCATCCGTGAGAATCATTGGCGTACGCACAGCAGAAGCAGCACTACAGGCAGCAGAAGAATCTGAATTCCTCGTAGCGGATTTCAAGCCCGCCATAAAAACTATCGGCGATAAAACTGTAGTGTCTTACAGTGAAGAGCCGCCTGAATCCGCCGCAATGAACATGGTAGAAATCATCGGACCCAGTTCCAATTATCTTCTGAGCTCTGCCGATATGAGTCTTACGGAGCTGGAGAAAATTGTGGAAAGCGTGGAATTCATGGAAAAAGCGTCGCCTGAAGCGGCAGGAGAATAGAATCTGATTCCTATTTTCCTTTTCCAGTAGCTTTCTCCGCACTCTCTTTGTCTGCTAAGTCATCAGCCTTTTCTTTTGCCTTTCCTTGATCGGCCTGAGTTCCAGCCTCCACTTGAGCTGTCGCCACACCCGTGAGAGGAACTTTGTCTGTTTTCATCCGAGTAGCCGTAGAAGTTTTACTATTCCCCGACACAAGATCTGCCGTTAGTAATTCCTGAGTAACCTCCGCAGCATCATCTGCACTTTTATTATGTCTTTCTGCTTCTTTTGTGGCTTTATCATCCACTGTTTTAATGCTCATAGACACGGCAGGCGACACATCGGCTGCCTGTGTAAGTTTCATTTTTTTCTTTTCTGTATCGTCTAAATTGTCCTTCAGTACTTTGGCATCGACATCTGCCTTTCCCACACGTTCTTTGGTGCCACCTTCTACAAGTTCCCTCAAATCTTTATCCAATCCATCATCCTGTTTTTCATTTTCATCTTTCTTTTTTTCGGGTTCTGGCTTCACATCTGATGCCTCTGGAATCAAAGGTTTTTTCAGGGCTTCAGGATCATCGAAACCAATCAATCGATGCTCGGAGAGGCCGATGAATGAAAAGCGCTGTCTCATGAGAATGAAGCTGAGAGAGTCACGAGTGTAGCATCTTCTTTTGTTTTACTGTCCTGTTCTATGGCCGCAAAAGATGTGCGACGATACTGAGACGCTGCATCGCGCTGCTTCTGCATATAATTCTCATACGCTTTGTCGTACCCCTCAAAAGCCTTCTGATACCTGGCTTTTCTTTCTGCTTTTTGAGCAGAAGTTTCACCTGCATATTTTTGAGCCAGGTTCTTTTTTCCTTCCGATGTCAGCTCCGGCTCAATGCCCTGCATGAGTAAATCAAACACCTCTTGGCCTGAGAGAATCTGTGGAGGGAGTGCGTGTGGCATATTTCTGTATAGTATAGCACAAAAGGCTCTCTTTTGAAATTACAAAGCTGAACCAACAAAGATCAAAGCAAAGCGGAATATTGAAAGTTTAAATTTTAACCTTTTTACTTTGCTTTGATTTTTGAATATTGATAGTTGATCTTTACGCAGTCACCTCTTTCTTCTTGTCCTTCTTTTTCTCCATCGCTGCCACCTCCTCAGTTAACTCTTCCAGCCATGGCTTACCTTTAGCCTTCTGCACAAGGGTTGTATCGGAGATGCGAAGCATGTTGCCGCTGATCTTCCACTGCTGGTTTACAGAGAGCAGCTGCATGATTTCTTTAGCAGTCACGCGCGGGCTCAAGGTCAGTACAATCTCGCGTTCATTTCTGGCGGAGTCTTCCATCTTCACGCGCTGTACGCCGGACCTGCGGCATGCCATTTTCAGGCGTAGGATGCGCAGGAGCTCCTGCACTTGATCGGGCGGTTCGCCGTATTCTTCGCGAAGGTCCGTTTCAAATTCTCCCAGGATGGTTTCATCCTCACTCCCTGCAAGTTTTTGATACACAGAAATTTTCTCTTCGTTATCCGGAATGTAAAACGATGGAATGAATGCCTCCACTGGCAGCTGGATCTCCACTTGGATCTCTTCCTCCATGTCATCTTTTCGTCCGCTCTTCAGCTCTTCCACTGCGTGCTTCAGCATGCGCAGGTAGTGGCTCACACCCACAGTCTGCATGGTTCCAGATTGGCTCGCGCCCAGGATTTCTCCTGCTCCGCGAATTTCCAAGTCTCGCATGGCTACCTGGAAACCGGACCCAAGCTCGCACGCTTCTACGATGGCGCGCAGGCGCTTTTTCGCATCATCTTTCAGCTTCTGCGTGTGGTACAGGAAATACGCGTACGCCTGCACCTTGCCACGCCCTACACGTCCACGAAGCTGGTAGAGCTGTGAGAGACCAAATCTTTCCGCTTCGTTCACAATCAATGTATTCGCATTCGGAAGATCGATACCGTTTTCGATGATGGTGGAACTCACAAGCACGTCGTACTTCGCCTCCTTGAAGCTCACAATTCTCTCTTCCAGGTGTTCCGGCTTCAGCTGACCGTGACCCACTACGAAAGTAGCTTCCGGAACAAGTGCGCGGAGCTTATTGGCAAAGGCCTCGATGGTTTCTACTCTGTTATGAAGTACGAAGCACTGCCCTCCGCGCTTCACTTCCGCCAGGATCGCCTGACGCGTGAGTTCATCGCTGTACTTGCGGACTTCGGTGATGATGGGAAGGCGGCCCGGAGGTGGAGTGGTGATGGTAGTAATATCACGGAGCTTGTGAAGACCAAGATTGAGTGTACGAGGAATAGGCGTAGCAGTGAGTGTCAGAATATCTACAGACGCGCGCAGTTCCTTGAATTTTTCTTTCTGCTTCACACCAAACCGCTGCTCTTCATCGATGATCACGAGCCCCAAATCGAAAAACTTCACGTCATCCTGCAGCAAGCGATGCGTTCCAATGACAATATTCACATCCCCCTTCCGAAGCTTCTCCAGGGTTACTTTCTGCTCAGCGGCACTGCGGAAACGGCTCATCATTTCTATCTTCAATCCAAAGCCGCTCATGCGCTCTTTGAAGCTACGGAAGTGCTGATCGGCAAGGATGGTGATAGGAGCAATGACAGCCACCTGCTTGCCGGACTTCGCCGCCTTGAACGCCGCGCGCATGGCTACTTCCGTTTTTCCAAATCCCACATCTCCGCAGACAAGTCTGTCCATAGGATGATCGCTTTCCATGTCTTTCTTGATGTCCTGAATCGCTTTCATCTGGCCTGGAGTTTCGGTGTACGGGAACGATGCCTCGAAAGCCAATTGTTCTTTCGTATCATCCCCAAAAGAGTGTCCGCGAGCTTTGGCACGCTCGGCGTACAAGTTCAAGAGTTCCTTCGCAATGAGGCGTGTTTCATCCTTCATTTTATCTGTCAGGCGTTTCCACTCTACGGTTCCAAGCCTTGTGAGCACCGGCTCATCGCCTTCTTCGTGCACGAACTTCGAAAGCTTATCGGCCTGATCCACCGGCACAAACAATTTGTCGCCACCGGCGTAGGTGAGCTCCAGATACTCGCGAGAGATGTCGTCGATGGTCTTCTGTGTCATCCCCTCAAAGTGCCCAATACCATGATCCATGTGCACTACGTAATCGCCTGCCTGGAGGGATGTAATGAAGTCCAAGGCCAGCTTTGCCACTCCTCTCTGCTTTCCGGATTTCTTCAAAGAAAAGATCTCGCGGTCTGTGAGCAATGCGCACTGCAGGTCGGGGTTTTGGAGTGAGTGGGGGAGCAAGTCACTCTCATCGGCATTAAGCAGCGTGATGGCCCCTTGGCGCCTCTCTACGTCGATCGTATGAGGGATGCGTTCCTCTTTCAGGATCTGCGCGAGCTCATCGCGGCGCTTGCTTACCACAATCAGCGTCCAGTCCTGCTGAAGCTTATCGCGGATGTCGTTCAAGAAATCTGTCAGCGTGTAGAACTTCAGTACTGAGAGATAGCGCAGGTGCACGTGGTTTTTCTGGCCGTCTGGAAATGCTGTGAATACCAGCGTGGCGGATTTGTCCGGTAGCTCCATTTCATCCTGATCATCTGTCACCAGTAACACATCTTCTGGAAGCTGACGCCCGAGCGTACTGGTTTTGGTGAATACCGATGGAAAAATAACACACTCTTTTCCGGCATCTTCCGTGTGCGATAAATCTTCCGTATCTACCTTCAAAATACTGGTGACTGTATCGAAATCAAAAAGAATACGAAATGATGAAAGTGCCTGCACCGGGTAAATATCCAGCGTATCCCCGATTCTGCGGTACTCGCCCGGTTGCAGATATAAATCGTTTCCATGTTTGTATCCCCGCTCGATAAGCTCTTCGAATAAATGCGTGAACTCCACTTTCTCTCCTGCTTTTAGTGTAATTTTTCTCTTCTCCATGTCTTTGAATTCCGGGAATTCCGTATCCCACGTCTCCCGTGTAATCATGAAAATCTCCGATGCGTCCCCTGCTTTTTTCTTTTCCTTGGACTCCTGCATGAAGAGTAAAAACTGATGCAAGTTCAAAGGAATAAGTGCTCCATCTTCCGTATGCACCGAGCCGAAGTTATGAACTTTTTGCTTAAAGAACTCCAGCCAGTGCGCCAGTGTCTCACTCGATTCCTCGTCCTTTGTGACAAGCAATGATTTTGTCGGCTGGAAAAAGAGCAAGTGACTGAGCATGAGCGCCTTGGCGGTCTCATTGGATGTTCCAGACACCATCAGACCCTTCTCTTTGCGGAGAAGTTCATAGAGTTCCCGGTGCGTGTCTTTTCCTAGAAGGAGAGAGGGGAGCATGAGCTCTAAACCTTGCGAATACTAAAAAAATGATCTCCTTGCATAGTCATGAAAGAGCCTTCTTTTTGGCTCCGTTTCATGTGTAGTACCGATGCAATGTATGAGGATGATAGGTGGTTTTTTCCACATTTCAAGCCATTTTAAAGGGAAAAACACACATCATCAGCATCAATCCTGCATTCGGAGCGGCATGATCAAATGCAGAAACTCCGGCTCATTCGCCAACTTAAAGACCGCCGGATGCATGGCGTCTGTCATTTGCATTTCAAAAGCATCGGCGGACATGTGGCTCAGAAAGTCTAACAAGAAGGATGAGCTAAGCGCAATCTTTCCTTCTTCACCCGATACCTCTACGGAAAGTTCTGCTTCATCTTTTCCTATCTGCGTCTGAGGAGTAGAGATCTTCGCTGCGTTTCCATTGAGATGAAAGGTAAGATTATTATTGATCTCTTTTGCAAAGTAATGGAGACGCTTCACGGACACTGTAAATTCATTGGTGGCAAACACAGCCTTGGTCTTCACTTCTTTTGGAATGATTTGATTGTAATTTGGAAATTTTCCTTCAATGAGTCTGGAGAGTAATCGAACCCGTCCGGCACGGAGTTCTATCTGCTGCTTTCCCAGTAACACTTCCACTTTTGTAGAATCATTCAGTACTTCACCCTCTTCAGGTTTCTTCTCGCCTTTCTTTCCTGAGAGTACAGACTTTAATTCCTCCAAGATTTTTGCCGGAACAATGCACACGAAGTCCTCCCCTGTTCCATCACCAGCAATGGTGTACTCCGATAAACGGTAGCTATCTGTAGCCACGAGCACCATTTTGCCTTTCTCGCGAGAGATATACACACCGGAAAGTACAGGGCGAAGGCTTGTTTTTGCGGATGCGAATGTCACTAAGTGAAGTGCACGCAAAAGGGGAGCTGCATCTAATGTAAAAGAGTTTTCTGTTTCCACTCTACTGATAGTCGGATAATCATTGGCGCTTTCTCCGGCAATCATCGTCTTTGCATGGGCGGATGTACATTTCAGCTGTGTTCCCTCTATCACCTCCAGAGTTACTTCCGGATCATTATTGTACTGAGCAAAGTTCACAATGGCCTTTGCTGGAATAGTGATGGACCCTTCACTTTCTACTATTCCCGTAAAGCTTGTGACTACGCTCAGCTCTAAATCTGTAGCACTGAGCGTGCAAGTATTTCCTTTCACTTCAAATAAAATATTTCCCAGGATTGGAAGAGCTTGTTGACTTCCGATCGCTCGGCTCGCGAGGTGGAGAGATTCCAAGAGCTCTGAAGTATTGCAGGAAAGTTTCATATAATTTTTTACCTAATGAATAAATAAAATAATTAATTTATATAATTAGTCATCATAATGATATCTTCCTTAAAGGGATGAATTCTACTCTTATTCTGTGGAAATCGAAGGGTAAGTTTTTTGGGTTTTGGCTTCCACTACAGCAATCGTGTTTTTTCGTACAAATAAGTTGTGTGGGAGGGGTGTGGATAACTCGTGGAAAACCACCCCCTCAGAGGAGGAAAGGGTGAATTTTATGATTTTGGCTTACTGTAGCTAAAAGGTGAAATTTCCTGTGGAGACATGTGGATAACTTGGGAGGAACCCTCCAAAAAGTTATCCACAGGCAGTGTGGATAACTCGGCCATCCAAAGGGGTACCAAAAGTTATCCACAGGGGGTGTGGATAAGTATGCTTTTGATCTTTTTGGCCATTGAAAGCCAAGTGGATATCAAATATCAAACTTCAAAGTTACAAACATCAAAGAAATTCTAAAGATCAAAGATTAAATTTTAATCTTTCTCAATTATTTAACATTTCTTTGACATTTAATGTTTGTAACTTTGATCTTTACCTCTCTAGAGCCGACTTTCTGTACTTCTCTCTTTCCTGAGGCTTCGGTGCAGCAGCTGTATTCGGCTTCACATTCATCACTCCTTCTTTCATCTTCACAAAGCTTTCATCGGGCACATCTTCAATCACAAATGTTCCACCGCTCACAAACGTTCCCTTGCCGATCTTCACTCCGGGATTGATGCCAGTATGAATCCCAATGCGGCAATCGGGCCCGATGATAGTTCCAAACTTCGTGAGGCCTGTGGGCAGGTGTTCCCCTTCCCAATGGGATGTGATTTCTGCTTCATCAAGGCGTAGGTTTCCGGTCACACATCCGGCGCCAAATGACACATTGCTCGCCACCACGCTATCTCCAATGTATGTGGAGTGCGTCCACACGTGATCTGCCAACACACTGCCTTTCACTTCCGTGTTGTACCCAATCACGCAGTGCCGGCCCACGCTGGAATCTCTCACAAGTGCATTATTGCCGATGACCGAGTGTGCACCGATGGTACATGGCCCCACGATGGTTGCATGCGGCAGCACGCGTACTCCTTCTTCTAGGACTACGTTTCCCTCGATCACTGCAGTTGGGTGAATGGAGGCAGTTTTATGGATAGAAGGCTTTTTGATGTCTTTGAGCAGCAGAGGCAATAAAGGAAGCAGATGCCACGAGTGTTTCACGGCCTGCCAGCTTCCTTCATACGGAAGCGCTACGTAATTATGACTTTGAAAAAGTTCCTGAAGAGCTACCTCATACTTATCATCTTTATCACTAGAGACTTTCTTGAGTGCGTCAAAAAGTACAGATGCATCACGGTGGACATGGGCGACAATGTTCACAAGATCACTCGGCTCTTTTCCTTCGCCTGGTTTCTCCACAATCCCGGCAATCCGTTCCTCTTCCAGTGTCAGATATCCGCCTGGGAAATATCTATCCACTTTTCTGGCAAGGATCACGCCGTTTGCATCTTTCACTTTCAAAAGTTCTGCGTACGCAGAAGGCTCAATGACATCGTTGCTCGAGACAATCAGCACGGGATTATTTCCGAGTGACGGCAGGGCGCTCAAGAGCGCGCCATGCATCCCGAGTTCCAAGTCTTCCTGTTCAATCGCTTTCAGGGACGGACAAACGGACTGTGCATCTTTTAAATTGTGTGCCCCACCTACCAAGATGATGTCTGTAATACCTCCTTCTTTGAGTCTCTCCACCTGATGCTCCAGGAGTGTTTTTCCGCAGAGAGGAAAGAGTGCCTTTTCCGAGAGCGGCCAAAAGCGACGGGAACGGCCGGCGAGGAGGAGGAGGGCGTGCATTGAGGCGTATTGTAGAGGAATACGTGCCTCGCCACTAGGAGCCTTTGAGAGGGATTAGGGTTAGGGATTGGGGATTGGGACATTGGAACCTTTTTTATTTTGAAAATACTAATCCCCAACTCCAATCCCCAATCCCTTTAATCTCTTCTTCAATAAATTCCCCGCCACATCCGGTGGAGCGGCAATCAGCACTGTCGAAGGCTTAATTGCGAGTAGCGACCCTGTGGACGGAAAATTCTTCCCGGTTGGCTGCAGGAGTACCAAGGTATCTGCTTTCAAATTTTCTCCGGAAGCCAAGAGGGCTCTTTCTGCATCTTCATCCAGTGAAGGTAAAAATAGAATCGAATGTTTATGGTGTGTGGCCCGTAGAACAATGGATGTGTTTTTCAGTTCACTCTGGGTCACTTCTTTCCCCAGAAGGCTCGTCCGTGGCCAGAGGGTATGGATCATGGTTCCATCCCCTAGGTCGAGTGTCATAGCGGGGTGAGGTGTAATGATGGCGAGCTTCTTCTGATGCACGGATGCCAGGAAATTCTCGTAGGCGCCGATGGGCTGCGTGACTCCGATCATGAGGACTCCGCCAACTTGGAATCGATCGAGTAAGAATGGAAATGATACGACGGTGTCGTTGGTGGGCTTGGTGAGTACCAGTAGATCAATCACTCTGGAGAAAAATGGCAGCTCCTTTGCGAGGGATTCCAGCACGGATAGATCCCCGCCTCCATCTATGAGGATGTGCTTTCCCGAAGGCGTCGTCAGTAATACAGACCGTCCTTTATCAGCCTCAAGAACTTTTACGCGCATGGTTCCGTCGGGCATTTTTTGCAGCTCTTTGAATGTAGCGACATTGAAAATCAGAAGAACTGCGGTGAGCCCGAGCCAGAGCTTTAGAGAGAGGGACATACCTCCATGCTACTGGTCCTCTTTTATGTACGACGATCGGAATCTGTGAATTCTTTTTGAAGTACTATCTGTTTGCATCTACTCACAGCCGAAAAATAGGTTCTGTCACCCCTTGGAACGTCCCCGCTATTTTTGTTACGCCAGCTTTTTCTTTCTCATGAGCAGTGCCCCTCCTGTTCCACCTGCTGCCACCAGAAGTGCGAGGATGGATGGGCCGGAGTCTGTGAGAGGGCCTGTAGGCTTATCCATCGGCAGTGCGACAGACTGGATGATTCCTTTGGTGACCGTGCCATCAGTACCGCGTACTTTTACAAGGAGACCGAAGTCACCTGCTGGGACTGAAGAGAAGCGAACGCTCTGGACGGTGGCAGCTGCAAATTGCATAGCTGCGTAGCTTGCTCCCCGGTCGCGAGTTTGCTGGAGCTGGAATCCGGAAACAGTTGCAGGATTATTTGTATGAGTCCACGTGGCGATCACTGTGTAGAGCCCATTTGCTCCTCTTTGTGCCTGCAAGCGCAAGTTGGCTACTTCCGAGAGAGTGGTTCCTTGTACAGAGGAGGAAGACGAAGAAGATACTGGCGCAGAGCTTGAATCCTCAGAGGACTCTGCGGAGCTGCTGCTCTGCTTGGAGGATGAAGATGTAGGAATCAGCGATGGCTTGAAAGGCTCAGCGCCATTTGCGTCTCCCATAAAATTCACACTTGCCGTGCTCATGTCCAAATCCACAATCACTCCCATGGGAGACTTTCCTTTTACGACAGTGGATACATCCAGTGTATAAGGATGCTCTTTCAACTGCGGAGCAGTTTTAATGATGATCGTATTGTCTTTGATGACGAGTTGCCTCAAGGCGAGCAGTGCGCCTGATCCGTCATCGATCTCAAAGGCTTTCTTGGCCTCATCCTGCGCGAGTGATACTGGCAGAGAGAATGTCAGGAGGATTCCGGTGGAGGAAAGTACTTTCGCAGATAAGAGCTTCTGTGGCTCGGCGGTTCCTACTGAAGATGAAGATGCTGCGGAAGCAGAGGCAGCAGCGCTACTCACAGAAGAGGTACTTCCTGGCTTTGTCAGATTGATAATCGCTTCTTCTGTGAAGAATGGACTCTCTTCACCGCTTTCATTCACGGCTAGCACTCCGATGTAGAGCTTGGATCCCTCTGGGTATCCAGTAAGTGTAAACGATGTGCTGTTCGTAGGAGTAATTTCGAAATCGTCATACTTCCCACCGCTTCCGAGTATGGATGCACGGCTGTAGTACACGCGGTAGTACGAAATATTCTTATCCGCAGGAGCGGTCCACTCCAGTTGAATCTGTCCTGCTTTCACATCCGTAATTTTAATTCTGCTAGGCGCACCTGGAGCTATGGCTTCTACGGAAAGAGGCAGGCTCAGGATGAGCAAAAAGATAGAGGCGCGGAGGACTGAGCGGAGAGGGGTGTGTGTCATAAATTCTCATTATTATAGCAAAAATAAGCCATTTTGCCAAACAAACACCCCTTCTTAATTCCCTCGTAAAGTCCTCTGAAAGCCAGAAATATAGCCACAGGCGATTATCCAGAGGGTCATAATTCCAAGGCCCGCTGCTGTCATCCATTCTCCTTTCAAGTGCGGAGCCAAGAAAAAGAGCGGTATACCGAGCAGCACCGTGAAAGAAACCCATTGTAGCCAGAGGGTTCTGGAAATATGAAACGGCAGAACTTTGATGGTGTACGGCAGAAGTAAGCACACTAGAAGCGCATGTGTGAGGACCGATGTCCACGATGCTCCTACAAAGCCACTTTGCGGAATGAGGATGAGGTTACTGAGTAGAGACGTTACTACGCCAATGCCGAGTGTGACCACGAGCGGCTTCCACGCGTGCTTGGTGAGGAGTGAGTAGAAACAGAAGAGCACGATGCCGTTGAAGAACATCGAGAATGCGAGGAGATGTAATGCTGTGTCGGACCCTGGTGCGGTGCTTGTGCTGAGGTACTGCTGTGTAGTGAGTAATTCCATCAGTGGACGCGACCAGAAAAATGCGAAGAGGAACGAGATAGAGCCGAGCAGCAGAATGATGATGAAAATCTTTCCTAGGAAATTTTTCGTGTCTTCTCCTCTGCTTTCACGCTCCGTGAGTGCAGGTAACGTAGAATTCAGAAGGAATGTGGGGAGCAGGTACGCCATGTCCATCATCCGCTGCACGAAGCCGTAGTAGGCATTCTGCAATTCAAAGTCTGTGCGAAGAAGTGCGATGAGTGTCACATCGAATTGTCTGTAGAGCGCAGTGCACAGGAAAGCGATGCCGTAGGGGCTTGCCTGCTTTAGTAGATGAACCAATGTTTCTTTATCTGTATTCATGCGAATCCGCATGAGGCGGGATCCGAAGATCATCGAGAGTACAAATAAGACGAAAGATCCGATGCCTCCCACGAGTAAAAATGCGTACAGATCTTGTACGTTGGTAGAGGCAGTGGCTCCTAAGTACACAAGTAATCCAATGAGTGACACTGTGATAATCCGCTGCGTGACTTCTGCAATGAACACAAAGTGGAGTTTGTAGTGCACCTGAAACGCTGTGCGGATGATTCCTGCAAGAAGTGTAAAAAGCGGAACGAGTGATGCAATCGTCACAGACATCGGAAGCGGCGTTCCTTTCCAGGTGGGGAGAATCCAAATGAAGAGAAGTGCTGTGCCAAGTGAGAGCGCTAGAATGATGGATCGTAGAAATAAGAGAGCGCCGAGCACTTTCTCTTTATCTGCCGCCTTGCTCACTTCGCGTACCGCTACTGCGTACAGGCCAAAGTCTGCCAGGATTCCAAAAAGCTGTAGGTATCCGTAAGCAGTGTTGTAGTTCCCCGCCAGTTCCTGGCTGAGGCCTATCGCCACGAACTTTGTAGTAATAATAGAAAGCACCGCCATCGTAATCTGGCTTCCCATTTGCCAGAGAGTGGAGGTGGCGATTTGGCGGGTGGACATGGGCCAATTGTAGATCTAGTGCTGAGTTAAAAGAATGATTTTATACTTGAATAACTTCCACTCTGGGAGCGGGTGTCCCACCCGCGGTTGTTTTGATAATTCATTAGACCGCCTAGAAAAAAGGAGTAAATTGTTATTATGAATGATTTGCAGTCCTACGTCCTATTCTTCTGTGCAGTATTTTCAACAATTATGCTTTGGCAAATAAAAGGAACCCTTGAGAAAATCAAAGATGAAATAGTTGGTGAGCTTACAGAAAAACATAAAAATGATTATACCCACGATGGATAAGTATTCCTGAAAATAATTTCTATACCTTTAGAAGTTAATTCCATCTCAAAGGAGTGACATCCCATTTCCCAGAAGCTGATGACCAGGGATACTCTTCAGGAGAATTTACTAAGCCAGCTTTCAGAGGATTATTATGAATATAGCTCAGTACAGCAGGTCCATTGTCTGGTATTTTGAGATGAAATCTTGATTGCCATAGATTCTTGATTCCCAAGTCATAGCCCAATCCTCCTTTGAAAGATTTCATGATTCTTGAAATAGTTTCTGGTTCAGGAACATACATAAGTAAATGACAATGATCTGGCATGATCACAAATCCATGGAGGAAGAATGGGTGAAGAGTTTGAACTCGGTACAGACAATCAATTGCTTCTCGGGCATTGGGGCCATGCTGAAATATTTTTTGCTTATGATGAGTGTTTGTAGTTATGAGCATTAGAGCCTCATTTTGGACAGGGTGTCTTTGGAACATGAGAATATCATGATGGAACCGCGGGTGGGACACCCGCTCCCAGAGTGGAAGTAATTTCAATAACATGTATTTTTTGTTTTATTCAAGCCAAAAAATCCGTTCCATGACCTGGTGGAACGTCTCCCCTAGACACCCCTTCTCTTTCTCACTAAAGTAACTTTCCAGAATGCCTCTTAGCTTCAAACATCTCACGTCCACCAAGCAGCTCTCCCGAGCAGACACGGACGCTATTTTGAAAGAGGCGACAGAGATGGAGAAAGTGGTGGAGAAAGGAGGTGACAAACGTCTTGATGGGAAAATCCTCGCGAGCCTGTTCTATGAGCCAAGCACCCGCACGCGCCTGAGCTTTGAGGCTGCCATGCAGCGCCTGGGCGGGCAGATCATCACTGCGGATGGATTTCAGTTTAGCTCCCTCTATAAAGGAGAGACGATTGAGGACACCATGATCATGGTGAGTCAGTACGCGGATATCATTGCCATGCGTCACCCGGAGCAAGGAAGCGCAGACATCGCTGCCGGTGCGAGCTTGGTCCCCTTCATCAATGCTGGTGACGGCCCTGGTCAACACCCAACTCAAGCACTCTTAGATTTGTACACCATCTACAAAGAGCGCGGACGAACGGAGGATCTGACGATTGCCATGGTGGGAGACTTGAAATTCGGACGCACTGTCCACTCGCTTTCGTACCTGCTTGGTCTCTACGGCAAACTCAAATTTGTGCTGGTGTCCCCACCGGAGCTTTCGATGCCGGAGAAAGTGACATCATTCCTAAAAGAAAAAAATATTCCGTACGAGGAAGCGAACTCACTGGAAGCCGCGCTCGATGCGGATGTGCTCTACATGACACGCATCCAGCAGGAGCGGTTCAAGGATCCAAAGGAATACGAGCGCTTGAAGAGTGTGTACACGCTGACAGGTGATCAGCTAAAAGGGAAAAATGTATCGGTGATGCATCCGCTTCCACGTGTAGGAGAAATTGCTACGGATGTAGATGCTCTTCCGAATGCTGCCTACTTCCGTCAGGCAAAGAACGGCGTGCCAGTTCGCATGGCGCTTCTGTGGATGCTCCTCAATCAACAGTAAATGTCTGGCACGGAATCTTCCGAAGGCCTCATCACACTTCCGCGCCTGATCGATTGTCATGTGCACTTCCGCGAGCCGGGGCTCGAACATAAGGCGACGATGAAGAGTGAATCGGACTCCGCATTTTTTGGTGGAGTAGGAACTGTATGCGAAATGCCGAATACAAATCCGGCCACAGTGACCGTGGCAGCTTTGGCAGACAAAGTACGCAGAGCCAGCGAGATCGGGAATTGTGATATCAGATTTTTCTTTGGCATTACTCAGGCAGAACATCTTCATGCATTTAGGGATCTGATGACATCCGATTCCGAAGAAATGCAGCGACTGCGAAAGCGATGCTGCGGGGTGAAGTTGTACTTGGATCATTCCACGGGAAATCAGAAAGTGGATGGTGGAATTGTGGAAGAGATATTTCAGGCGTGTGCGGAGCTGAATGTTGTATTGGTCGCTCACTGCGAAGATGCGGACATGAATGAAAAAATGTCGAAGGAGATTACGGGCTCTGATGTTGCGCTGCATTCAGAGAGACGACCTGCGGAGTCTGAGGCAAAGGCTATTGAATTTGCTTTAGGATTAGCTAAAAAGCACGGCACGCATCTGCACGTTGCGCACCTTTCTACCAAGCAGGGAATCGAGCTTGTACGTGAGGCAAAGAAAGATGGATTGAATGTGACGTGTGAAGTGACGCCGCATCATTTGTTTTTAACTGTTGAAGATTACGAGACTCTTGGAACTTTGGCGAAGATGAATCCGCCACTGCGAAGTAGTGAACATCGTGATGCTCTGTGGGAGGGAATTGCGGATGGAACTGTGGATTGTGTGTCGACGGATCATGCGCCGCACACATTGGAAGAAAAACAATCAGGTGAGCCTTTGAATGCGCCAAGCGGTGTGCCGGGAGTGGAGACGATGGTGCCTCTGTTGTTGTCTGTCGCAAATAATCATTGGCCTAATCCCCAATCCCCAATCCCAAATCCCAAACTAACGTATTCTGATATTCAGCGACTGTGCTTCGAGAATCCGAATCGCATTTTCAATTTAGGAAAAAGTGGAGATGAGAAAATCACCATTGATCCGAATGTCGAATGGACCATCAAAGGCAGCGAATTGCATTCGAAATGCGGGTGGACGCCGTTTGAGGGGTGGACAGTCCGGGGGAAAATTTTGCAGAAATAATAATCACAAAATTCCTGCCAATTCATCCAATGATTTCAGCGTGATATCCGCCTGATCAAACGCCTCTTTTGGTGTGTATTCCCCGCCGATTAAACACGCTGTCATTCCTGCGCGCTTGGATGCCTCCATGTCAAACGCTTGATCGCCGATGTAAATACAGTCTTTTGGTTCTACGTTCAATGCCTTAGCTGCCATCAGGAGCCCTTCAGGATCAGGTTTCATGCAGTCATGAATGTCATCAGCGGTTATCCAGATGTCTGTAAATTCACGGATATTCATTTTCTTATCCAGCGCCTCTACATATCGCTTCCAGGATCCTGTCACAATTGCGAGAGGTGCCTTGGTTTTTGCAAAAGCGAAAGCTTCCCGTGCACCCGGCAGCCACTCTGCTTCTTTGGAAAGTAATTCCACATACAAATCATCTCGATCTTTTCGAATGTTCGGAATCTCCTCTTCTGTTTTTCCAAAGTACGCGAGCATCTCTTTCATGTGTTTGTGCATCACGTAGAAGGCTGTGAAGAGATCCTCATCTATCTGCATGTCGTACTTCGCGAAAGATCCGATGACAGCTTTTTTGTAGAGACTGATGGTTTCTACGAGGGTTCCGTCTAGGTCGAAGAGGATGGCTTGGTATTTGGGCATTGGGGGTATGATAGCAGAGAAATACTATTAAAAGCCGCCTGGGTTGGAGGCGGCTTGAGATTCATCGATTTTTGGAAAGCTTTTTAAACCTCAACCATCAAAGGAATAACCATTGGTTCGCGGTCGAGTTTCCTATCAAAGTAGCGATAGAGAGCACCAGTCACGGCGCGCTTGAGCGCTTTGCGATCTGTTTCGCCGCGCTTGAGTTCCTCTTCATACGCTTTCCTAGAAGTTTCTATCACCTCGCGGGTGATTTCGCTTTCTTCGGAACCGTAGATGAGGCCGCGGGAGATGACGTCTGGGTCTGCCACGAGTCTCTTGCTTTCGGCGTAGACGCGGAAGAGGACGGTGATGACTCCGTTATTGCTCATGACTTTGCGGTCATCCATCACTCTCTGTCCTTCGCCGGCGCTTCCGCGGCCGTCGATGATGACGTCTTTCATGAGGTGCTTACTCTTGCTGCGGCGGGCGTCGCCCTTCGCATCAAATTCCAGGATTTCTCCGTTCACGAGT
The DNA here is from genome assembly GCA_964628805.1 of uncultured Candidatus Peribacteria bacterium. Lineage (GTDB taxonomy): Bacteria > Patescibacteriota > Gracilibacteria > Peribacterales > Peribacteraceae > CAZVOK01. Next base: position 48,023 of record CAZVOK010000004.1, read on the forward strand.
AAGTGAAGCTGGTTGTCCTGATAGCCAATAGTCTTGGCGAGTTCCGCATGTGCGGAGCGCATGTGCGGTTCGCCGTGTTCCGGGATCAAGTGCTTGGCACGTACCAAGCGGTGCATTAGAAGTAAGTCGTTCTGATAGCCGTGACCGGTCGTATGCAGCGCAAGTTCGTTATTGGTTTTCACTACCGCACCTTGCAGGTACAGGTTATTGATCACCTTCGCGACTGCGCGTTCGTTTCCTACGATGGGGTTACTGCTCAGAATCACCGTGTCGCCTTTCTTTGTGGCGATATGACGGTGTGTGCCAAGCCCAATACGTGCAAGGCCGGCCATTTCTTCGCCTTGGCTTCCGGTGGTGATAATCAGCACGTTTTTATCGGGCATTTTATCCATCGCAGGGTTTACCTTACGGATGAGTCCACGTGGAGCTTTCAGGTATCCCAGGTTTTGGGCGATCTCGATATTGGTCTCCATGCTGCGTCCGGAAATGAACACCGTACGCTCGTACTTCTTGGCGTGTTCCATGATTTGCTGAATGCGGTTGAGAAGCGAGCTGAAGGTAGACACGATCACGCGTCCTTTGGCGTCACGAATGAGGCCGTGGAGCGTATCGGAAATTTCTTTTTCGCTTTTGCTGTTTCCAGGCTTCATTGCGTTGGTAGAGTCGGCGATGATGGCCAGTACTCCTTCGTCCCCGAGCTGTGCCAACCTGTGGAAATCCGCAGGTGGTTCGTTCATGGGAGTTAAGTCAAACTTGAAGTCGCCCGTGTGGACGATCTTTCCGTACGGAGTGTGGAGTGCGATGGCGGCGGAATCCGGAATACTGTGTGTGACGCGCAGGAATTCCACTTCCACTTTTCCAAGCCTGATTTTCTCGCGGAAGTTCACGTTATGCAAACGCGCCTTTCCGGTGAGATGTTCTTCATCCAAGCGCTTTTTCACAAACGCCATCGTGAGCTTGGTGCCGTAGCACGGTGGAAAATGCAGAGCCGGCAGCAAGTGCTGCACGGCGCCGATGTGATCCAGGTGACCGTGCGTGAAGAGCACGGCCTTGATCTTGCTCTCGCGTCCTTTCAGGGGGGAGATATCGGGGATCAGGTAGTCGATACCCATCATGTCGTCATCCGGGAACTGAAGTCCCAGGTCGATGATGTAGATATCTTCATCTACTTCGATCACGAAGCAGTTGCGTCCCACCTGCTCGAATCCACCAAGTGGATACACGCGCAGGTTCTGGCGCCTTGCTCCATCCTGATTTCCAGAATGAGGAGCTGCCGATGGTGTATTGCCCTTGCCCTGATGAGGGTGACGAGGGCGATTATTGTTGTTTCGGTGTTGTGGCGGAGTGCCGTACACCGAACGAGTGGGCGTCACGGGTGACGGCCCTGCGGGAGTTTGACCCGCTGTTTCTTCGAACATTTTTAAAATTTTGGTAAATAACGGAAATAAAAAGTTCATAGGTACTGTACTCTTCACTGGTCCTTTAAGCAAGGTATCATTTGCAATAACTATTTGTTTTTGGCTTGTGCACAACGATTTTTTACATGAGTTTTTTGTAAACACTATGAGCATCCTGTCAATAAAGCCAAGCTTTCCGGATCGCAATCCTGTACTGCCGCTCTAAGACAGGCACAGTATTTTTTACACGCCCCTCCGTACTTCTCTTTTCTTGCTCCCATCCTTTGCTGCCTGTAGCCTATCTCACTGAATGGACTCCACTGTCCACACAGGTTTCACAAAGGCCTCGCACGACGTGTCGCTCGTTTCCCAGAGTTTTCTGTCTGAGGAGAAAGAGCGTGCCTTTTTGCTGCTGCAGATTCACGCCGAACCGCGTGATGCGAAGGCGCTGGAGGAAGAATGCATTTCCATTGTGAAGCATGCGCTCCTGCAAACAGAAGGAGAAGCGTGGCACAGGCTCGATGGCACACTGAAAGAATTGAACGGCCTCTTCAAAGGATTTTTGATTTCTCACGCGGTGCAGGATGTCCACGCCATCGTGTCTATCAGTGACAAAGAAGGAAATCTGCACGTGTCTCACGCGGGCAGGGGTGAGGCGTATCTCATCCGAAACGGTGGCTGCAGCCAAATTACCGAGTATGTACGCGGTAAGCCGTCACCCATGTTTGTGCACATCGCCAGCGGTTCTCTGGAGGCGGGTGATGTGCTCATCTTCTCCACACAAAGACTGCTTCGCACCCTCACGCCGGCACAACTCGCGCAGATGTCTCCACGCGAGTCGCACCTGGTGCACGACATCATTGCGACTCTGGAAACAGAAAAAGAAATGGCGTCTGTAGGTACGTTGCACCTCTCTGCAAAGAGAGCTGCAGTAAGTAGGTTTGCAGAGGATGAAGACCTAGATGAAGCCCCGGTCCGCAGCAGATCTGCGTACCGCGAACTTCCATCGCGCAGGCGCACGCAGGGTGGTGGCAGTTGGTCCATCCCATCCTTCGATACCGTCCGCGAATATGTGATGCCGGTAGTGGCAGGCGTGGGAAAGCTTAGTAAGCAGGGAGCGTCTCTCAGTAAAAAAGGAATGGGTTCCGCATCATCCGGCATGCAGTGGGTGCAGGTTGTGCAGGATCGCTTCACGCTGTTCCTGGCAGATTTGCGCCACCCGGAGCGCAAAAAGCGTGCACATCTTCTGCTCCTGGCAGGGGCTTTGGCTGCATTCCTCATCATTTGGATGACCGTGAGGCTTGCCACCAGCACGCAGCGCAGCAAGAGCCGCGCAGAGCTAGGGGAACTCATGCAGCAGATTGAGGCCGATATCCGCACTGCGGAGAATCGTCGCCTCACGGGTGATAGCGAAGGGGCGAATGCTATTTTGGACAGAGCGGAATTGCAGTCTAAAGAAATCATCAATAACGACAGCGGCCTCTTCCGCTCCGAAGCCCTGAATCTCTTGGATCGTGTACAGGCCAAGAAAGAGGAGATCAATAACGTAGTGCGCATTTCTCCGCGCATGCTCGTGAACCTCAGCACCAAGGAGCCGGACATTGCCGCTCAAGGGATGATCGGCATTGCCGATGGAGAGTTCACCGTGTTCGACAAAAAGAATTCGTACCACGTGGTGCTCAATAGCGTGGAAGAAGGCCGAGCGATCTCCGAAGAAGATCTCATCGCCGATGGTGCGAACTTCCCACGCTACGCCGCTCAGGCATTTTTGACTTCGGGTAATAGCCTTGTGGAAGTAAAGGAAGGCATTTTGGAATCCATGAAGACCGACGATGCCAATGGCTGGGTGACCGGGAAAGATTTGGAGACGTACCTAAGGAACCTGTACGTACTTAGCAGCGACAACAAAATCTACAAGTACGAGCGCCTGAATAATCGTTACAGTTCATCGGTACTGTACAACGTGAACGGGGACCTCAGCGGTGCCCTGGACATGGCGATCGACGGAAATGTGTACGTGCTGAAAGACAATGGAACCGTGGTGAAGCTCCTCCGCGGCGAAGCGCAGACATTCGGCATTCATCATGCACCAAGTAACCTTCTCACCGATGCGGCCAAGCTCTACAAGTTGCCCGATGGAAACTTCTACTTCCTGGATCCCGTGAAGAACCGCGTGATTGTAACATCCGACGGCGGCTCCGCCGGAGATTCATCGTACGTGCGTCAGTATGTCATCGAGGGCGATCAGATCGGTAAATTGCAGGATTTGTACGTGGATCCGGAGGAATCTCATATTTACGTGATGGATGAGAAGAAGGTGTATGTGGTGGATATCATTCGATAAATATCAAAGAAAAGCTAAAAGATAAATTTTTTAAAGTTTAATTTTCTCTATTTAGCTTTTCTTTGAGCTTTGATATTTGACGTTTGTGATTTTGCATCAGGCATTTATGTTACACTATCTCCCCCTCTTTCACTTATTCATGAGAGTTCTCGTCTTCGGTACCTTCGACCACTTCCACCTGGGGCACCGGTTTCTTTTGACAGAAGCTTCGAAGAGAGGCGATCTGTTTGTGGTGATTGCGCGCGATAGTACCGTGCGAACAATCAAGCACATTGATGCCACCTGGCCTGAGGACCAGAGGCGTGATGCGGTACAGGAGGCATTCCCTTCCGCTCATGTGATGCTTGGCGATAAGGAGAATTTCAAGGCTCCTCTGGAACACGTGAAGCCCGATCTCATTCTTCTGGGGTATGATCAAAAGCTTCCTCCCGGAGTGAGTGAGAAGGATTTTCTGTGTCCGGTAGAGAGGCTTCCTGCCTTTGAGCCGGAGAAATACAAAAGCAGCATTCTGCGGAAAAATATCAAATAACAAACGCCAAATCTCAAAGAAAAGGTAAATGAGAAAGAATAAAACTTTAAAGTTTGATCTTTAAATTTTAGGCTTTCTTTGACATTTGAAGTTTTGAAATTTGTAATTTCAAGATAAGCATTTTTCTGCTATAATATCTCGATATGTCCATACACACATTCATCCACGCACTTCGCCCGTACATGCAGTCCCCTCGCGTTCGCCAGGTGGCGGGAGCCGTGGGCGGTGCCTTGATTGCGCTGGTTTCGTACCAGGCATTTGAAACAGTGAAGCCTGTGGTGGGAACATTCTTTTCTTCCATGACACACACCGCAGCTCCGGAGCAGTACACCGATGAAGACAGGCAACGTACGCAGGATTTGATTGTGGGGATGGCGAAGAAGGAATTGCAGAGCATGGGGATTGAGTAGTCTTTGGAATTGAAAATTGAGAATGGAGAATTGAAAATTAGTAATTGAAGATGGGGATTGGTATCCTTTTTTCGTGTTCCTATTTCTTCCTCCGGAGGTTCTCATCGTATTATTCTTTCTAATGGGATTAGTGCTGGGGAGTTTTGGGAATGTGCTCATTTATCGTATTCCGGCCAGGCACAGTATTGGCGGGAGGTCGCATTGCCCGGGGTGCGGGAAGACTATTGGATTTTTTGAATTGATTCCGGTGATTAGTTACTTGGTTTTGCGGGGGAGATGTTCTCGGTGTAAGGCGTCTTTATCGCTGCAGTATCCTTTGGTAGAGCTTGTGAGCGGGCTTCTGTTTGTTCTCGCGCTGCAGCACGCAGGGGCAATTCTTCCTGCGGTATTTCTAGCACTCGGCTTCTGGCTTCTGCTCCTGATGGCCGTCATTGATATGCGGCATGCGGTGATTCCGGATGCTTTGAATATTCCTTTCGCGGTGTGCGCTCTTGCGTATGCATTCATTGCCGGCACTTTTTCTGTATGGGGATTTGCACTGTGTATCGGATTTTTTGGATTGCAGTGGCTCCTCAGCAGAGGCGCATGGCTTGGGAGTGGTGATGTAGTGCTGGCCATCGGCATTGGAGCGGTGGCTGGTACGTGGCCGTTTGCACTTCTGTTTTTAGGAATAGCGTATGTGTCCGGTGCAGCTGTTGCCGTGGTGCTGATTCTTCTAAAAATAAAATCTAAAAAAGACATGGTTCCTTTTGGTCCATTCATGGCCTTCTCTGCTGTCGTCACAGTGCTCTGCGGAGCCCGCATTCTGGATTTTATGTTGGGCCGCTAGAGTGACCGCACAAAAAAGGGCCATCAACCCGAAGGGAGGCCCAAGAAGTTATCAGCCAAGCATATGCCCTACTGGAGGGTCTCCGCCCCAGGTCTCTAGTTCCTTTTGTGTAAGGAAACAGGGACCTGGGAGAAGATCGCAGTGACTGACAAGGGAAATAATACTAGGTTTTTATGGTTTGTCAATAAAAAGACGACATTTTGGAGGAGTGATCTTTTGTTTTCTTTAAGCCATTTATAGGCCATAATTGGCACATATGGCACTTGTCGCCCAAAACCGCCGGGCTAGGTTCGACTTTGAGATCCTGGAGACCCTAGAAGTAGGGATCAAGCTCACTGGACCCGAGGTGAAGTCGTGCAGAAATGGGCATGTGAATTTGGCAGGGGCCTATGTCTCTTTTTTAGGTGGAAATGCCACCATCAAGCACCTCACCATTTCCCCGTATCAGCAGGCAGCACCTAGTGAGCGACCAGACCCTGAACGTGAACGACCGTTGCTCCTGAAAAAAAATGAGATAGAAAGACTGCAGGCAATGAGCGCCGAAAAAGGCATCGCCATAATCCCACTAGAGGTCCATGCGGCAAAGTATATAAAATTATTGTTGGGCATTGGTCGTGGTCGGAAGACGATCGACAAGAGACAGAGGATTAAAGAGCGAGATACGGAGCGGAATATGCGAAAGGGGCAGCAGGAATAAAACGTTACACCGCGTAGCAACACGGCATGCCGTGTTGCTACGTGCGACGAACAATTTCCGCTATAATCCCCCGGTGTCATTACTCCCTCCTCAAATCCACCGGGTCATCGAAGAATTTTCCAAGCTTCCGGGCATTGGACCCAAATCTGCGGAGCGCCTGACATTCCATCTTTTGCGCAGCAGTAAGGCATCTCCGGAGGGGCTGGGGAAAGCGCTTTTGGATTTAAAAAAAGAACTTCGCTACTGCACAAATTGTCAGATGATCACGCTCGAGGAGCAGTGCGCTATTTGCATGGATAGTCACCGTGATGCATCGGTGATTTTGGTAGTGGAAGATCCATTAGAGCTGATCGCTTTTGAAAAGACTGCGTACAAAGGTGTGTACCATGTGTTGCACGGAGTGCTCTCGCCTATCGATGGCATGGGGCCGGAGCAGCTTCGTCTTCGTGAGCTTGTGGAGCGTGCTAAAACGGGGCTCATCAAAGAAGTGATCATCGCCACGAATCCAGATATTGAGGGTGAAGCCACAGCCAACTACATCCGCATGCAGATCAAAGATTTCGTGCCAGCCATCACTCGTCTGGCTCATGGATTGCCTATGGGTGCGGATATCGAGTTTGCGGATCAGGTGACTCTGAAAGAGGCTTTGGCGGGGAGAAGGTCTTTATGAGCTTTGAATAAAGGGATTTGAAGTATGAATTATGGGTTGAAGCAAAAATCACTACCAATCCCTTACTCCATCATTCTGAGCCAAGAATTCTCACTCACTTGGCATTTTCATGAGTTATCCACAGAGTTTTCCACACTTTTCCACATTTAATCCACAATACGGACTTTCGGCTTCCCTGTTTGCTTATTTGAGGTATTTTTGCTACAATAGTTTGATATTTCTTCTTCATTCCATGGCTGACACAGCACCTCCTACCGGTACCAAAAAGAAGATTCTCATCGTAGAAGATGAGCGTCCGTTGGCACATGCATTGGAATTGAAGATAGGTCATGAGGGGTACGAAACCAAAGTATGTCTGACAGGAGCCGAAGGACTCAAAGAAGCGCTCACGGGAAAGTATGATTTTATTCTTCTGGATCTCATCATGCCGGAGCTGGATGGATTTTCCTTCCTGCAGGAAATGGTAGGGAAGAAGATCAAAACGCCCGTCATCATCCTCAGTAACTTGGGACAGGAAGAGGACAAGGCGAAGGCAAAAACGTTCGGTGTCATCGACTACTTCGTGAAAGCGAATACGCCTATCTCCACCATCGTGACACGCGTGAAAGAGGCGCTGAAATAAATTTCGTTTCACTCACACACACTTCCTTCCCGGCTCCATACACATGCCAATCAAAGATTCCGACCTCGGCGCGCTTCTCCTCCAACAGAGTTACCTGAGTGCGGAGGATTTGCACATGGCTGAAGAGCAGGCAAAGGAACGCGATGTGCCGCTGAAATCCGTGCTGGTGGAGCTTGGTCTTTTGACACAGGAACTCTTTGAAAGTGCGTTGGCTGAGTACTATAAGCTGCCGTTTGCAGACTTGCTCTCTACTCCTCCTGCCGCAGAAACCATCATGCTTCTGCCGGAGGAAATTGCTCGTACGTACGGAGCTATTGTCATGGAGAAAACGGATGAGGCTGCAAAGATTGCTACGTCCGATCCCAGCAATCCTTTGCTGGAGGAAGCAATACGCTTGAACTTGGGACATGAGACAGCTGTCTTTCCAGACAAGGAAGATCCTGAGAAGAAAAAACTTCTGGGCCACAAAAATGCTCCTACTGCTGCTCGCACGTCTGCAAAAGAAGCGGATCGTAAGCCGTATGCAGGGAAAATCCAATTTGCCTACGCACCTCGTGGAGCAGTGGAGTCGCTTTTCGTGCATTACAGAAAGCCGCTTGCTACACGCTTCCAGGCCATCATCAACCAGCAGAAGAAAGTGGCTCCGGAAATTATTACAGAAATTTTCAATGATGCCATCGAGCTTCGCGCATCAGACATCCACTTTGAACCTCAGGAACACATGGTGATGGTCCGCTTCCGTGTGGACGGCGTGATGCATGTGGCTGGAAAGCTTCCAAAGGAATACTACGAAGGAGTCGTGAACCGCATCAAGATTGCATCCAACATGAAGATTGATGAACACTACGCAGCCCAAGACGGTGCCATCCGCTACGAGACGCCAAGCGGTTCCACGATCGACCTCCGTGTCTCCATCGTCCCTGTAGTAGACGGCGAAAAGATCGTGCTTCGTATTCTTTCCGAGTACATCCGCACACTTACCCTGAATGACTTGGGATTCTCCGAGGAGTACCGCGGCATCTTGGAAAAGGCCGCACACAAGCCTTTCGGAATGATCCTGACGACCGGACCTACGGGATCAGGAAAATCTACGACGCTCTACACGCTCCTGAAGCTGCGTAATTTCCCGGATGTGAACATCTCTACCATTGAAGATCCTGTGGAATACAAAATCCCGGGCATCAACCACATTCAGGTGAATACCGAAACAGACCTGACATTCGCCAAGGGGCTCCGCGCTCTGGTTCGCCAAGATCCGAACGTCATCCTCGTGGGAGAAATCCGCGACGGCGAAACGGCGAGTATCGCTGTGAACGCCGCACTGACAGGTCACTTGCTCTTCTCCACCCTCCACGCCAACGATGCTGCCACGGCAGTGCCTCGTCTCTTGGAAATGGGAGTAGAGCCGTTCTTGCTCGCGTCTACACTGGAAGTCATCATCGGACAGCGTCTTATCCGTAAGATCTGCCCGCAGTGCCGCTTCAGCTACTCCATTCCTTTGAATGAAGCGCAGAAGCTCTTCCCGGGTGCAGACGAATACTTCCCTAGTAAGGAAGCAGTGCGTCTCTACAAAGGAAAAGGATGCGAAGCGTGTGGTGGCACAGGATACGTGGGTCGCGTGGGAATTTACGAATTGCTCGTGATCACCCCTACTATTGAGGAACTCATCGTTGCACGCGCTTCTACTACCGACATCAACAACGCCGCTCGTAAGGAGGGAATGAAGCTCTTGTTTGATGACGGATTTGAAAAAGTGAAAGCAGGACAGACAACTATCGAAGAACTCATGCGCGTGGCTGCTCCTCCCGGACTTCTAACGATGCTCAGTACACACAAAAAATAAAACCTTCTCATGCCTACTTCTGAACCTTCCTCACAGGCTGAACACACAAGCTTCTTTGGTTTTTTTGCACGTTACTTCGGAGGTTCAAAGCAAGCGCCGACAGTGCAGCCGAAGCCTGTGCGCATGCAGGTGGCAGCACCTACGAAAAAGATTGTTTTGAAGAATTTGACAGTCGACTTGGCTGCCACGGAAAAAAAGCTCTCTGCGTCTGTGAAAAGGCATAAGCATCGTACGCATCGTCATAAGAAGAAGGTTCCATCTTCACGTAGTGCAGCGCCAGTGCAGGATAAGGCGCTTGTTCACTATATGCAGCGCAAGTCTGCGTACCACACGTTTGCAAAGAAGAATCCAGGTGCTGCATCTGCACCTATTGCCCCTGTGAAAAACGAAACCAAGTCCCCAGGAATGTTCGGCAGTGCCCTGAACATGCTTCCATTTTTCTCGCAGAAGCTTGATGAGACCACGCAGAAAACAGCAGAGCTTTCTGAGAAGATAGTAGACACCGAACGCAAGACACAGGAAATGGCGAAGCGTTTGCACGAGACGGAACTGGAACTGCAGAAGAGCTTGGCAAAGCTTGCACCGAAAGTAGCTCCTCAAGAAACATCTGCATCTGCTGCTGTGGACACTGACGAACAAGGTTTGGGAAAGCTTTTAAGCGTAGATGCTGCCGAGGATAAAGAAATACATCTGGATGATTTCCTGGATACCCCAGACGGAACCACGGGGCGTTTTGTGAAACAGAAGAAAGATGAGCCTATGGAGCGAAGCTCTAAGGTGGTGAATATTACGGGTCTCAAGAAAAAGGAAGCACAGGAATTCATTTCGCTCATCAATGAGCTTCCCCAGGATAATCCCGGTTTCTTGGCATCGCTCGCCGCTGCTATCCGCGAAATTCGTGCCGACTGGAAAGATGGAAGTCCTGCGACTGCCTCTAAGCTACAGAAAGAAGTTCCGAAAGACATCAAGGAACTTGCAGCTTTGGTGGATATGAAACTGGAGGCAAAGAAGAAAGGAATGATTCTCTCCGGTGCACCGGAAGGCGACAGTGCAGCTAAGGTTCCTTCTGCAGAATCGGTAGCCGCACTCGGCTCACTGGTGTCCTCTATGAAGAAAGAGGAAAACAAGGGAACCATCACCGGTATTCCGGATATCAAAGAAGTGAAGAAACAAAACGAAAAAAAGAAGAAGGAAGAAATCATCATGCCGACTGTGGTAAAGAAGAAACAATCCAATAGTGCGCTGGGCGAATTCATCGGATCCATCAAGTACTTCGGAATGGGCAAGGAACGTCAGGCGTTTGTGCAGAACCTTGCGACTATGTTGAATGCAGGACTTCCATTGATTGATGCCCTCCACACGCTTCAAATGGAAACGCGTGTGAAGCCTGCGAAAAAACTGATTCAGCGTGTCATCGACGCCGTGGAAAACGGATCGGCTCTTTGGAGAGCTATGGAGGCGCAGCACTTCTTTTCCCCTCATGCCATCGCACTTATTCGCATCGGTGAAGAAGCCGGAAACCTGGCGGAAAACATGCAGTACTTGGCCGCGCAGCAGGAAAAAGATGCTGCCCTGAAAGGGAAAGTGCGAATGGCTATGATCTACCCGGCTATTGTGATGACACTCATGTTCATCATCGTGATGGGACTGGGAATGTTCGTGCTGCCAAACCTCATTCAGGTGCTCTTCTCCTTGAACGTGGAACTGCCGCTCGCAACCCGTCTCGTGATCATGTTCACGAATGCGTTTACGGAATACGGAGCGGTATTTATTCCGAGCATGCTTGTGGGAGTGGTGATCCTCACAATCCTTGGAAAGTTCACGCGCTTCAAAGTAGTCGTACAGTGGGTGATCTTCCGCATTCCGGGCATTGGAAAGCTTGCGCGCATGGCTACCTTGGCACGCTTCGGTGTGATCCTCGGAGGACTCTTGCAGGCTGGAGTTCCGCTAGTGGAAGCCATTCACTCTATGGCGGAAGTGACACCTACGGTGGCTTACAAGAACTTTTACATCAAACTTCTGGATCATATTTCCGTAGGAGATTCCTTTGGAAAGAGCTTTGCCGTGATCCGCGGGAGTGAAAAAATTCTGCCGATCCAAGTGCAGCAGCTCATCATCACGGGTGAGCGCACGGGAACACTCGCCAAGATCATGTTGAAGATTGCCGATATCTACGAAAAAGAAGCGAACAGTACCGCAGAAAAACTCCCGGTGATCTTGGAACCAATGTTGCTCCTCTTCATCGGAGGACTCGTGGGAACGATTGCCTTTGCCATCATTGTGCCGATCTACAGTATTGTGGGAAATGTGGGTGGATGATGTGGAATACTAGAGTACTGGAATACTGGAATAATGGGGGAAGTAGGAATTGTGATTAGGATTTTTGTGTTGTTTCCTAGTATTCTAGTACTCCAGTATTCCAGTACTCTTTAATTAGATGACAAAAAATCGCCCCGCATTTGCCCTATTAGAGCTCCTCATGATCATCGCGATCATTGGGATTATTTCCACTATCTCGGTGCCGCTGTATCGCAGCTACCAGTTACGGAGTCACCTGGAGACCGCAAAGAACCAGGTGGTACAGGGTTTACAGCGTGCCAAGCAGAATGCGCAGTCCGGGAAAAATGATGCCGTGTGGTCTTTTTATCCTTCCGCCGGTGTTCTATTCCAGGGTTCCAGCTACGCTACACATGATCCTGCAAAAGCAGAAATATATCCTATGCCTACGACCATTGAGATGACCGGGCTCACACAAGTGACGTATGACAAGAGAGGCTTTCCGGATGTGACAGGCGATATTATTCTTCAGCAAATTGGTACTCCTCCCAATGCTGCGAGTGTGAAAATTGTTGTCGACAGGCAGAAAATCTCCGTGTTTCAAGTGAACCCGTAACCATTCGGTGAATTATTTGTGAAGTCTTCCGCGTATCGTTCAAGAGCAATCGTCAAGTGATTTGTAGTGCACAGAGTCTTCCTCCAGGCGCTTTTTGCTACACTGAAGGACGCATTCCTTCCTTTTTCTTTATGAAAAAACGTCCCGCATTCGCCTTGCTCGAGATGATCATGGTCATCGGCATCATCGGCATTGTGTCTACCATGTCTGTTCCTCTGTATCACAGCTACCAGATACGAAACGATCTGGCGCTGGCGAAGAACCAGATCACACAGGGTCTGCAGCGCGCGAAGCTCAATGCGCAGGCAGGGAAAAACGATGATGTGTGGTCCTTCTACACTCCTGCGGGCGTGCTGTTCCAGGGTGCAGACTACGCAAATCATGATGCAGCACAGGCAGAAACATACCCTATGCCTTCTACCATTAAGATCTTCGGGTTGAACCAAGTGACGTACGACAGAAATGGTTCGCCGGACGTCACGGGAGATATTATTTTGAAAGCAGTGAACGGCGATGAAGATTCCATCAGCGTAAAGATCGCCATCGATGAAGATACGATCGCAACAGTTGTAGGAGATAGTCTCACTATCTGTCACCGTGACACAGTCACAGGAACAACATCTACCATTTCCATCACTGATGCCCAGTGGCCGCATCACCAAGGTCATGGCGATACATTGAACGCCTGCCCTGCTGCGTCTAGCAGTGTTGCAAGTTCTTCTGCTGTATCAAGTTCCGTGGTGTCGAGCGTTGTATCTTCTTCTAGCAGCGTGGCAGTTTCTTCCTCCAGCGTATCATCGGTCGCGTCGTCTTCCAGTGCAGGCGGAGCAGGAAGTTCTTCGTCCAGTTCTGTCACACAGCTCTGCAATTCAAAGTTCACCTTTGCTGATGGCTTCCTGACTACCAAAGCAGCCGTCTCCATCACCTTCAAGAACATGCTGTCCAAAATTACCTTTGGTCAAGGTGGTCCACAGATAGATGTGAACGCGTGCTACAACCCTGCGGGAGATTCCGTATATCGAAACCTCTACTCCAATAACGGCCAGTGCAAAACCAATGGATCCAATCATGGTGTTGCCGTGAAGCCCAATGGAACCGATACAAAGGTGGCATCGTTTGCTGCCAATAAGCAGGTGAAGCTGAAGATCCACGGCATGTACAAACAGCAGGGCTGGCTGGCCTTCGATGAGTCTTTTGAATCCAATGACGGCAGCGGTCACATCCGTTTCATGCGCGATGGAGATAACCCTCTCACTTACATTGGCTTTGGAAATCAAGTGAGCCTCAAGAGTTGGCTCCAGAGCAAGAGCATGCTGGATGCTCAAGGCAAAGTGAACATTGGAGCCTGCGAGGTACTAGCGGTGGCAGAGCTGGGAGATCTCCATTCCTCTGCTGCGGATTTCCAGGACAATGTGATGCTGATTACGGTGCAGTAAATGTAAAAGATTTCCAAATAGCGCGGGGCAACCCGCGCTTTTTATATTGCATTGCTTCTGCGAGCGAATAATTTCCTCCTTATAGATCACAGGTGTTACACTGCACTCCTGCCTGTGAAACTCTTTTCTCCTTTGCGTCATCGGCGGGGGTTTCTGTTACTGGAAGCAATTCTGGGCATTGCGCTGTTCGGACTCTTTTTAGGTGCGGCAGGTCTTACACTCTTGCGTGGTCAGGAAAGTACGCAAACAGCAGGCGACCGTGTGCGCGGAACGGAATATTCTCAGCAGATGCTGGAGGCAGCACGCAGTATTCGGGACCAGAACTTTGCAGCTCTGACCGAAGGAGTACATGGAGTCCGCATCAACGGTACTACCGGTAAATGGGAGCTCTACGGAACACAGGCGTCTTTTGGAAGCGGTTTTACCAGTACGCTCACTATCACCGCGTTGGATGCCAGCCGAGTATTGCTCTCGGCTAAAACTTCCTGGGGGCGCATTCCCAACCGTGCGCAAAGCGTGACGCTCCAGGGTATTCTCACTCACTGGTCATTTACGAAAACTGTAGGAAACTGGAGCAGCTTGGTACTGAGTGGCAGCTACATCCACGGAACCGTTCCGCCTTTTACAGATGTTGTCACCTCGGGCACCACTGCATATGTCACCACGTCCAACGCCACACAAGGATTGATGATTTTCAATGTGGCATCGGCACTTTCTATTTCCAATACTGCTACCGTCAATATCGGCGCCGGTGGTGTGGCAGCCACTATTCGTGGGTACACACTGTATGTACTCACCACTCAGAGCGATGCGGAGATAAAAGCATATGACATCACTACCCCGACATCTCCGGTATTTCTTGCATCCTATGATCTTCCCGGAAGCGGACAGGCCACAACGATTTCCGCTGAAGGAGATTACTTATATGTGGGAGCTACGGGATTATCGCAGAGAACCGTACAGGTAGCTCCTGTTCAAAACATTGCGAAGAGCCTCCCCTTTCCAGTATCGCTTTTTGGTGTTTCCAAGGCCGAAGCAAAAGCATACTGCTTGCACTTTGATGATGGCACAGGAGAATATGACATGGGACCATGTAATTGTGCGCTATACCCTGAGGATTGCTCGGTGGACAGTTCAGAGGCTAGTTCAGAAGAAGCAGGAGCTACTCCTCCACCGTCTACAACAACAGTTACTCCTGCGCCTTCTACGCCGTCATCAAGCGTTTCCTCAGCTTCGTCCTCCAGCGGACCGTTTCCCGATGGAGATGACTTCTTCTCGTTCGATATCAGTGATCCCGCAGAAATTATTTTTTTAGATTCCGTGTACATAGGAGGAGTGAATGAATTGTTCCTCTCTGCTACCGATGCGTACTTGGCTACTCCTTTGGATGCGACGGAGCTACGAATGGTGGATATTACCGACCCTGCAGATCTGACTTTGGCCGGAGGAGTGAATGTAACGGGTTCCACGGATGCCTTCACCGTTGCCCGGTCTGGCACTTCCACGCTCCTGGGGCTGCAGAAAAATGTGACCCAGGAAAATGCGCTCTTGGATATTCATTCCGCGTACGACACATCTTCGTTCCGCACACCGCTCTTCTATGAATCCAGCGGAAGCACGCTTCGGGTGGCTCTGGATCCGTCCTCTTGTTATGGATTCCTTGCAACAGACTGGAGGACACGTGCTGTGCAAATTATTAATGTGAATAGCCCAGCCCTACCGATGGTGTCTTCCTACACAGCACCGCTTGCCGGCGTATCGCTGTGGTATGACGCAGCAAAAGATCGCTTGTACTTCATTACCAGCCGAGGCTTGTATTTGTTTACGCCCGGCGCCGGTGCCAATAACTGCTCATGATACGTCTGTCATTTTTTCGTAGGCGTGTTGCACCATCTGTCTCTGCAGATAGGCCGGGGTACATATTCCTTATCAGCGTGCTCTTCATTGGCTCCATTTCCGTAGCCACCGTCGCATCACTTCTGCTACTTGGATGGGCTGCGGAACAGAATGGAAAGACGTTTGCGGAATCTACTCAGGCATTGGAAATGGCCAAGTCTTGCCTGGAGCTAGGTGTCCAGAACTTACGCGAAGACCTGAACTACGCGGGGGATGAGACCATTACGTTTTCCCAGTTCAATAACTGTACGCTTCTGCCTATTCAAGGAAGTGGAAATTCCGAGCGCATCATCTGTAGCGAGGGAAATGCGGGTCCCAATAAAAAGCGTATAAAAATGGTTTTGGTGGAAGTTCTTCCGGTGCCCATTGTAAGTGGATACGAGGAAATGTCGGATTCCAACGATTGCAATCCTGCAGACCCCGTGTCTAGTAGCAGTATGTCCTCAGGCAGCGGTAGTTCCATTGCTTTTTCGGGAGGCAGTAGCGGTGCATCGTCCGCCATTGCGTTTTCTTCTCCGCCTGCATCTTCGGCAGCATCCAGCAGCGTCGCTTCTTCTGCTCCTCCCGCATCGTCTTCTTCCTGTGGAAATGGAATCTTAGACCCAGGGGAAGAGTGTGACGATGGCAATACCATAGATGATGCGTGCACAAGCTCTTGTCAGGTTGCACCCGGTTGCTCCTGTACCAATGATCCCATGGGCTTCCCTGTGACTGTTTGTCAGGCATGCGCGCCTGTTATTGAATAAGCTCTCTACATGTAACTGGTTCCATGCGCCCTTTCCATCCCCATTTTCGCTCCGGCGTCACCTTCATAGAGCTCCTGATGTTTGTGGCCATTATTTCCATAACAGGAGTGCTATTGCTGCCGCTCTTTTTTTCTTCTACGGAAAATCGCGTGAGGCAGGAATCCATTTCCAATGTAGAAGCCGCAGGTGCCGCCATTTTGCAATCCATCGGTTACGACATTCGCCACGCTTCCAGTGTCACCTATCCTCTGGCGGGTGCTACGAGTGGTAGTTTGATTCTTCAAACATTAGCATCCTCCACCAATCCTACTCGGTTTTTTCTAGAAAGCGGTTCGCTCATTGCGCTTCATGGAGTAGAGCGTACGGTTCTGAATCCGCCGGATGTGAAAGTGGTGGATTTTCAGGCGCGTAATACGTCCGGCACTCCTACAAGTCAGAGCATTCTGATTTCTTTTACGCTGTCTCGCACTACTAGAATCACTAAAGAGGTTACCTATCAACAGAAGTTTGAGGCGCTGAATAATTTGTACCCCAAAGGCGCACTTGCGAGCAGTGTTTCTAGTATTTTTTCCTCTGCGCCCGCATCTTCCGCGATGTCCTCTATTCCGATGTCTTCTTCGGCAGCGTCGTCTGCTCCGGCTTCCAGCAGTGTGCCTATCTCCTCAGCTGCTTCCAGTAGTGCAGCGGCTTCGTCTGCGCCTGCATCGTCTTCTGCCGGTTCATCTGTGGGGCCTGCTTCATCGACTGCCAGTTCTACGGCAACATCCAGCAGCGTTCCTGCGTGCGGCAATGGAAACGTGCAGCCGCTTCTGGGAGAGCAATGCGATGATGGTGGAACTATCGGTGGAAACGGATGCAGCAGCACCTGCATGATGGAAAATAACTGTTCCTGTTGGGGCGAGCCTTCTATGTGTCAGTGCGGAGGGAGTTTTTCTGGAAATCCAACTCCTAGTTGCGGCAATGGAAACGTGCAGCCCAGCCAAAGCGAACAGTGTGATGATGGAAATACAGTAAATGGAGACGGCTGCAATAACGTGTGTATTGTGGAAAATAACTGCTCCTGTATAGGCACTCCTTCTAGCTGCTACTGCAATTATCCGTCGTCTTCATCGTCTTCTCCGGTATCTTCTTCTGCTGCATCCACCGCATCGTCATTTGGCGGTCCTATTATTGAATAACAGTTGCGCGTCTCAATGCCATCTTCTTTCTCTCATCGGCCAGGTGTCACATTTGTAGAGCTACTGATGTTCATGGCAGTGATCGCCATTGTGGCCGGGGTAGTACTGCCACTGCTTTTTGCAGCTACAGAAAATCGTCTTCTGCAGGAATCCATTTCTGTCGTAGAACACACAGGCACGCAGATACTGGAAAATTTTGATAAACACATTCGTCCCGCACAGCAGATTTTGGATCCCACTCCCGGCGGACAAGGAACGGTGGTGGCAGTGCAGACGGGTTCCGATGACACCTCTCCTACTATTTTCGGACTCGCCAGCGGATCGATTATTGTGATTCGCGGTACTACGCGTACTGTCATCAGCTCTCCCCAGGTGGCAGTATCCAACTTCCGTGTGCGCAATACGTCTACTTCAGCGAACAGCCAAAGCCTGCAAATTTCTTTCACGCTCTCGCGCACTATCCGCCTGGAAGCGCCGCACATGTACTCGCAGGATTTTAAAACTCTCATTCCTTTGTACAGAAATGATGCGCCCACATCGGCGGAGTGCACCTGTACCGTCCCCGGATGTATTGATAGTGAACATTACGCGTGGCAGGTATGCGTGAGTGGCGTGTGCCAGAATGCGACGGATGCGATGATGTGTCTTTGAGAATTGAGAATTGAGAATTGAGTTTAGTTTGGTTCACATTTTCTGATTATTTTCAATTGTGGGGTACTCAGATCTCATATCTCACGTCTCAAGTCTCCCGTTCGTCAAGAGAAACGGGGCTTCCACTCTGCAAATCCTTGTTATACTGCATTCCGCTTTCGTGGACGTGTTCCACTTCCCTTCTTTCCTCATTTCTTTATGAAACTTTTTTCTTCCACGAGGAACGTTCGTAGCGGTTTCACGCTCATCGAACTGCTCCTTGTTATCGGTATCATCGCCATCTTGGCGTCCATCGTCATTGTGGCTATCAACCCAACCAAGCAGTTGGGAAGCGCACGCAACGCTCAGCGCTCTAGCGACGTGAATACAGTCGTGAATGCTGTGTATCAGTACGCTATCGACAAGAACAACTTGCCTTCTACCATTACAACCACCGTCACTCCTATCTGTAAGACGGCTACTATTCCTACGGCTGCAGAATGTGTGAACCTCCGCATGTTGTCTGGTACATACATTGTAAGCATGCCTGTGGATCCAAGCGTTGCCACGGCATCTGGTTGGACTGGTTACACAATTGTGAAAGATTCCAACAACCGCATCACGGTAAATGCATATAAGGCAGAGCAGAGTGCAAGCATCTCTGTAACCCGCTAAAAAACAGCCTTTCTGGCCATAAAACCCCTCCCCTCCCGGAGGGGTTTTCTTGTAAGAGAAGCGGTTTTTTGCTATAATATCTGGAAATACACATCATGTTCCGTTTGCTCAAAATCCTGGGCCGTTCACGCACTCTTGCTTCTGAAGACGGAGGAAAGCCGCGTATTCAGCGGTCTATTTTGCATCGTGTAGTAACGCAGTCGCTTTTGGTATCTGCCTTTACCATCGTCCTGCTTTCTACGCTGTCTTTCATCATTGCTCGTTCACTTACTACACAGCAGCAAGTGTTTGAGCAGCTGTCTACAGTAGCTTCCGATAAAAAGGATTACTTGGAAGGACGAGTGCAGGAATACCGCGAACAGACTGCTTTCTTGGCTAAAGAGGATCGCGTTCTGGAATTATTTTCTAGATCCAATGGATCACTCGCTCCTCTCTTTATAGAGTTGCAGCGCGAACAATCTGTAACGGGCATTACGCTCTACCGTGCTGATAAAACGTTGGTATCTGTACAAGGTGAACAGAGCCCTGCTTTTTATGTACAGGGAGATGAAACAAATGTCATTCCAACCGTGGATCGCAAACTGGGTTTCACGTCTCTCATTGTGTATGCGCCAGTTCGTACGGTAGAAGGACAACTCATTGGATTCTTGGCAGTGAAGTACGATACTACTCTCCTCCTTCGCTCTCTTTTTGCAGACATCACATCTGCCTTGGGAAAAACGGCTGACATCACGCTTGCACGTTTGCAGGGAAATGAGATCTTCGTGGTACATCACTCCAGAAATGAACCTCTGCGTTCGTATCCTGTGGGAACACTAGAGCAGCAGTACGTGGAAAATACTCCTCTGGCACTTGCCGTGCAGGGACTGGAAGGAGTGAAGAGCGCTCGGGATGAGAAAGGAAAAGACGTTGTCGTATCGTATCGTTTTCTGCCGTCACTCGGATGGGGAATGGTGGTGAAAGTGGAATCTGAGGAAGCTTTTGCACGCATCGCACAATTGGCCATGGCTTTAGGCGCTATCAGTATAGTGCTCTTGGCGCTGTCCGGTCTCTTTGGTTTTATGTTCGCACGCAATCTCACAGGTCCGCTTTTGCAACTCAGTGAAAATATTCGCGTGCTGAAGCCCGGTCATTGGAATTTTTCCCGAAGCATTCACACTGGTGACGAAGTGGAACTTTTGGATCAGGTGATTTCCGATTTGGCATCCAGGCTGAAATCCACCTACGATCACCTGGAAGAACAGGTCACAGAACGTACAACGGAACTGAAAAAGCAGTACACCTTTGACCGCGCTATTTTGGAAGGCATTCAGCATGGAGTGTTGGCGGTGGATGCACAGGGAAATGTGACCAATGTGAATACCGCTGCTTTGAGAGTACTCGATGCCACAATGTCTGAATGCGTGGGAAAAAACATTGTGTCTGCATTACCTCTGCATCATCAGCGCGTGGAATACTCTACAGAGAATCACCCGGTAATTCAGTGTTTGAAGGATCGTAAGGTCTTTAGGGTATCGCCTACCATGCACATGAGTATTGTGCGTAAGGATCAGACCCTGCTTCCTGTGATGCTCGTTGTGTCTCCTTTGGAGCAGGAAGGAGAACTTATCGGCGCTATCGCCATCTTCTTGGACGTCACAGAGGAACGTCAGACGGATTACATGAAATCGGAATTCATTTCGCTCGCGAGCCATCAGCTTCGTACACCGCTTTCTTCCATGCGCTGGTACCTGGAGCTGCTCACAGATGACAAGGATCATCCTTTGGGCAAGGATCAGCTGGATTACGTGAAAGAGATTGGCGAGGCGTCTTCCCGCATGGCGAACTTGCTGGATACGCTGCTTCGCGTGGCTCACTTGGATGATAAGGGAATGTCCATCGAGCGTCGTGAAGTGAATGTGGTGGAAGTGATTACGCGTACTACGGAAGAACTCCAGTCCGCTGCCAAAGATGAGCAGATCTCTCTGCGTATGAACATGCCGTCTGCACCGCTAGTGGTGTCTACGGATCCAGTTCTCCTTTCCATTGTCATCCAAAACCTCATTGGAAATGCCATCAAGTATTCCCCTAAGGGAAAGTCTGAATCCATCGAGATTTCTTTGGAGGCTCAGGATTCTCACATCGAACTTCGCGTGAAGGATAGAGGCATGGGTATCCCGGAGAGCGAGAAAGCGCGCGTCTTCACCAAGTTCTTCCGCGCCAAGAATATTCGCTCTTTATCTGTAGATGGTTCCGGTCTTGGTTTGTATTTGACCAAGCGCATTGTGGAGAACCTTGGTGGAAAGATCTCATTTGAAAGTACGGAAGGAAAAGGAACGACGTTCAGTGTTATTCTGCCCAAGGATCTCTAGGGTTTTCGCAGTTAAGAAGAAAGTTCCAAGTTCCAAGTGCGAAGTTCCAAGTATAGTGCTTCTTTTTTTAAAGAAGAATTCCTTCGTTGGAACTTAGAACTTAGAACTTCGAACTTAAAAAAGCGCCATAAGCGCTTTTTTAGTCTGCTCCTCTGTACGCCGGATTCTGTCCTCTCCTCTCCTTGCGGAGATTCGAGTGGCAACCATCTCTCTGGGATAGTAGTTACCTACTACCTAAGACCGTGAGGTCATGCGGAGGGGTAGAGGGAGCAATGAAACCATTGCTGATTCCTTCCACCCAAATCCTCCTTGCACCGCCATAAGTTTGCCCTCCTTCGCTCCTTGCTTGCTTCGCTCGCAATGAGCTACGGAGGGCAGGCCTCCCTTAGCTCTTTGAGTGGAAGAAAGTAAGGAACGAAGGACCCGGTTCCCGGGCGTTTCAGCTCCACCTTCCTTTGGTCCCCTTGCGGAGATGAAGTCGTGCGGAGATCGTCTCTGTGGCACTGGTTCTACCGAGCCTTTCAAATATATGACCCGGTGACGGGCGTTACCCGCATGGCGTTCCTAAGGTGTCCGGACGTTCCTCCCACGCTAAGCGGGGGCGGTTGCCCAAGGAGCAGATCTGTATTATCCCATTTTTCTCCTTTTTACACAATAATGTCATGGACTTTTATAGGGGGGAATCGTTAGGATACCTCGGCCGATAGTCTAGTGACTCACCGGTCGCCTTAGCTCCCGCCTTCGCTTGCGAGCTACGGTGGGCAGGAGTGGTCACAATCGCTCGCTCAATCCTTCATTTTCAATCTAAAGCCGCCTTAGCTCAGTGGTAGAGCAACTCACTTGTAATGAGTAGGTCCGGGGTTCGAATCCCCGAGGCGGCTCCAGCCTTCGCTCCTGTGGAAGTACGCGCTTTTGTATGCTTGGTGTACTTTTTCCTCGTGTCAGGGAGGAGCTACGGCTGGCAGGCCAGAAGGGCGAAGATGGGCATATCTTTCCACAAAACATTCCCTCCAATTTTGATTGCCCGCGAGTGATGCAATACCGTCATGCATTTAAAAAACCGTCCCGCTTAGCGGGACGGTTTTTTAGAGAGTTGTTCTTATTTAATGAGTGCCTGCCACGTCTGGGATGGCTTATTGGTTCTATCGGTCTTCAGGCGGAAGACGATCTCTGCCAGCTCACCGCGGGTGATGGCGCGGTCTAGCCTTTGGATGGACGTTGGAAGCGCCTTTCTACCGGCAAGTTCCTGGATGTAGCCGGTGTACCACTTTTCGTCTGCACCTCCTTCATCACGGATCTGGATTTGGAAGACGGTGGCCACAATCTTTGCTGCTTCTGCCACACTCACCGTGCGGTTTGGCTTGAACATTCCATCCGGGTAGCCGTGAACGATGCCCATCTCTTTGGCGAAGCAGATCTCATCTGCGTACCACATGTTTGCTTTTACATCGGGGAAGAGCAGTGCGGCATTTTGTTCCTGTGAAATGTTTGTGCAGTCGTTCACGCGCTGGCCTGTGAGGAAGAGCGGATTGGTCATGAGTACCACAGTCTCTGCACGGGTGATGGGGGCATTGGGTCGGAACGTGCCATCGGGGTACCCCTTCAGCACATTGTATTCGCGGAAATATTCTACGGATTCAAAGTATGCATTGGTCTTCACAGAGACATCCGTGAACGGTTCCTGGCGAAATGTTTCATCGGGAGCCGTGGCAGCAAACGATGCTGAAGCCGGCAGCAGGGTAAAAGATAAAAGGGCGACAGAGAGACCCTTACGAGCGAGGTTTTTCATAGAATGGAAGAGGGAAAGGGTAATGATTCTCTTATAAGATGCATTTCCTGCGCACATCTTACAGGATTAAGAAGACGCAGAATGGAGCGAAATATGACAGAAACGGTTAAATCGACTCTGTTACAGTAAAATCTGCTGAGCATTGGAGGTGACAGGGAGGCCTTTTCCTGTCTCCCGCACTGCATTTACATGGTTGTGCGCAAGCCTTGTGGGCTCCGGTAGGCGGTATCCCCTGGCGCATTCCAGAGTGAGTGCTCTGCAATCATCGAGTGTCATACGATTCCCTACAGAGACGTACACCGGCTTCACGCCATCTTTGGTACGGATAATTTTTCCGATGAGTTCGTTTTTGTGAAGAAGATCTGTTACCTGTCCTTTTTGCATACCTGGCTCCGGGCCGGTTCCTACCAGAATACTTTTCGCCACTCCCAGTGCAGGCTTATTGATGAGTACTCCAATGTGCGCCGCAATCCCGAGCCTCCGCGGATGTGCTCTGCCTTGTCCATCCGCCATGAACACATCCGGCTCCACAGTTAATTTTTCAATCGCTTTCAGGAGCGCCGGTGCTTCGCGAAAAGAAAGAAATCCCGGGATGTAGGGCACATCTGTTTCTTCTTGGACAAATGATGTATCAACTATCTCTCCCGTGCGCCTGTTCCACACGATGATGCCTGCAGTGAGAAGCGGGGAAAATTTGCTGGAAGACACATCGAGCCCGGCAATGAGGATGGATGCTTTCCAGTCGAAGGGAACTTCCTGAATGCTTGCCGCCAGCTTGGTTTGGAGAGCTTGGGCTTCTTGGAGATTTGTCACATCAAAAGCGTGCATGCTTGTAGGACGTGGAGAGAGCAGGGGTCTTTCTGGGTAAGGTAGGTACAGTACGTAAGGTATGTACGGTAGGGAAAATCAAAATTTTCATCCCTACCTTACCTACTGTACCCACCTTACGTACCTTACTTTTCCGCAAACGGATAATGTCTAAAGCACCACTCTGTAGTACAATCTCCTCATGAAGAAGTCCGAAGTCCTCTTTGGGATTGCGCGTGTGCCTTTGGACGGCCTGGCTGTAGGCGTGGCATTACTGCTTGCCTACAGGCTTCGTGAAGCAGGGGTCGATTTGCTCCCGGGAGTTCAGCTCCTGGAAACAGCCACTACCCTGCCGCCGCTTCCGTACTACTTGGCAACCATGATTTTGCCGGGGATCGCACTGTTTTTGGTGCTTGCTGCTTGTGTGAAGCTCTATGCCCTGCGTGCCACGCTCAGTTTGTGGATTGAGGTGGGGCGTATCGTCATCGTGACAGGGCTGTGGCTTGTGTGTGTGATTGCGTGGTATTTCTTGGTACTGAAAGAACTCTTCTTCTCCCGCGCGCTTCTGCTACATGCGCTGTTCTTCATGTTCTTTTTCAGCACGATGCTGCGGGTGTCACTGCGATTACTACAGAGGTCTCTCCTTCGTGCGGGAATCGGTCGCATGCTGGTGGTGTCCGTGGGTGTGCAGAAGCTTGTGGATCATGCGCGGAATATTGTGGAACACGACAGTCACTACGCGTACTTGGGACATCTAAAAAGTTTGAATGAGTTACGTGCGGTGGTTCAGAAAGAACAGAGGGTAGTGGACTTAGTAGTGCATACGGATCCCAATCCTCAAAGCGCCGATACGTTTGCGCTCATTGATTACTGCCGCAGTCATCACTTGGGCTACGCATTCCTGCCTCCCGTGCTGGCCGATGTGCCGCATCAGTTAGCCGTGGAAAGGCTGGGGCTCCTTCCGCTGATCCGCTTTCAGCCGACTCCCTTGGATGGCTGGGGAAGAGTAGTGAAGCGACTATTCGATGTAGTCTGCAGTGCGATTCTGTTGGTGGTGCTATCTCCTCTTCTACTTCTGTGTGCCATCGGTGTGCTTTTGGATAGCGGATGGCCCGTACTGTATTTTTCTAATCGTGTGGGACAGGAAGGAAGAAAAACAGTGCGGCTCTGGAAGTTTCGTTCCATGATCAAGAATGCCGATGAAGAGAAGGTGAAATTGCAGAAACTGAATCATCGGAAAGACGGTCCGCTCTTTAAAGTAAAGAATGATCCGCGTGTGACACGCTTCGGACACGTTCTTCGTCGCTTCAGCTTGGATGAATTGCCACAGCTGTGGAACGTGCTCACAGGTCGATTGTCGCTAGTGGGGCCTCGTCCTCATTTACTGGAAGAAGTGGAACTGTACTCTCCGGAGCAACGCAGAGTATTTGCCGTGAAGCCCGGAGCTACCGGGCTCGCACAGGTATCTGGGCGATCGGACCTGAGCTTTCAGGAAGAGGTGGCTCTGGATTTGCAATACATCGAGGAGTGGTCGATCTTCTTGGACTTATGGATTTTGTGGAGGACGCTGTTTGTGGTGATGGGGAGGAAGGGGGCGGATTAGGGTTGGGGCTAGGGATTAGGGTTGGGAATTTAAGTGTTTTGAAAGGGCAGAATTTTGTTTTAAGAGAGTTGTAAATGTGGCATAATGTTGATGTCTCTGCTTAGCGCGGAGATACACCTTCTGGAGGAAAGCCGTGGAAGAGCTCAAGAGCTGGATGTGGTACCTGATCGCGTTTCTGGTTCTGTGGGTCGGGATGCAAGTCGTGAACCCCTGTGGTCACAAGGCATTCCACCTGACCTGCAGCCCGCTTCTGAGTAAGTACCAGGGCAAGTAGCCCGGAGGGTCGCCCCGCCGCGGCGGGGTCCTTTGTTTGTGTTTTGTCTTTTCCTCGTTTCACAAGGCCGCACCCACGAAGGGGTGCGGCTGTGGCTTGGGGTCGTTTTTTCTTTTTTGAATTTTAAAATAATGATGGTTGGGCTGGGGGCTCTTTTTCTTTTTTTACTTTCTTTTCCGCAGGCTTCGTTGCTGCGGTTTTTACTTCTACATCTACTTTCTGCGTGAAGCTGTGCAGGTACTCGCAGGCTTTTTTGCCGTAGGCTTTGGTTTGGAGACGCTCGTCTAGAATGAATGCATCTCCTGTTTTGGACCGTACTCGTGAGTAGGTGCGGAGCACTCGGAATAATCGATGGAGAAGACGTGGGAATAAATACTCGTTGAATGGATCGCGGTAGTGAAGGCCGCGGCGACTGAGGACGGTGTGTGAGGGGTGATCGAAAGGCAGTGATCGCAAGTACAAATGATCGACGGTTCCTGCAGGCAGATCGATTCCTTCAAAGGTCCAGCAGGTGAGGAGCCAAATAGCTGAGCCTTGTGCTGCGTGAAATTCCGCTTGCATGCGGCCTTGGCCGCCACTCATGCCTTGGCAGATCATGGTGACGCCCTTAGCTTCCAATTCATCCTGATACTTCACGTACAAGGACTCGATCATTCCCTTGCTCGGCATCAAGAGGACCGTTTTTCCCGGGGGAGGATCTGACAGAATACTTTCTACGGAAATAGAAGGATCGCAGGATACGGGGATATCGTACGTCAGTTCCTCTTTTGCATCGTGTAGGGTAGGGCGAATGTTGGTGGAGATCACCTCGGGCATATTTTTTGCAGAGCCCACGGGGATCACAAGGCTCACGTGGAAGTGTCCGTAGAGGTACGCCTGGAGCAACATGGTGATGCGTTCAGGGACGGAAGAGAGCGACTGGCTTCCGTTTTGTCGCTGTTCTATCCATGCGATACGATTTGCTAAATTTTCCGGATCGATCATTTTTTCCATGCAGCTGAGGCGGTACTGCACTTGCTGGGAGAAGCCGTCTCGTTCTTTTACCTCTGCCAATAATCCGCGAATGCCTTTGGCTTCCGGAGTCTGCAAGTCGCCAGCCGTGAGGTAGCGAATATCCTGGAACTGACGCGTTTTTTCGATCCACAACTGAAACGTATCCATGAGCCTAGTGAGCACATCATTCCCCTCCGCTGCGGCGCGCATGTCGTCTATGGAACACTCCCATCCGAATGCTTTGGTAGCGGTATCCTCCAGCATCGAGGCATCATCGATGATGATGTGCGCATCTTTATCCAGCTTTGCCCACCCCACGTGCTCGGGATCGGCGATGATATCCAGGAGTTGCTTGTGATCGATGAGAATCACCGATGGCAGTTCCTGAAACTGTGCGGCGTAAGTGACAGACTTCCTGGTGCACGCCACTTTGCCGTTCCACACAGGCTCCTCTCCTCCGTGCAGCGGCAGATCTTTTCTGCACGTCGGTTTGTACCACTGGATCTTCACTGCAAGTGTGGCTTCGTCGGCCGTCAGAACATCTTGCTTGATGAGCGCCTCAGCGGAAGCGGCATCTAAAAGCTGCTGCGCGTACGACACAATGCCCACGCGAGGATCTTCACGAGTGTCCTTAGTGAGTCGCTTGAAGGTAGCGTCCATGTTTTTCACGGCAATCCAGTGCGTGGTCTGTGGCTTTTCCAGTGCGGCACGGATGATGCGCTCCAAGTGAGTAGGGTCCAGTGGCTCTTCCATGAGGAACGTTCCGTTCTTCTCGTCCGGTGGAAGGGCGATGGCCCGGGGAATGTGCGTGATAGATGACTCTTCTTTTGTTCCGTGCGAGAGCCACTGCGGCATGTCGTTCTGTGCGACAGGCAACTGTTCAAAGAGTATGCGGTAGCCGGGGCTGCTTTTACTCATGATGTCTTTGATGATCTGTGCTTCTTTTTCCGGCAGTGCGCAGAGCCTCTCCCAGCAAGCAGACAGAAGCTCGAGTGTGGCACGGACGTCACCCAGTGCACGGTGTTTGGGTTCGTGATTTAAATTCAGGACAGTACTTAAGTACCCCAGTGAGTAGCTTTCCAATTCCGGGAATACGAGTGACGCGAGCATGGAGGTATCGATCCACGGATAATTCGTGACATCGATGTCGTGACCCTTCAGCATTCCTAAATCAAATCCAAGATTTTGTCCTACAAGCAGAGTGCCCTTGGGCAGCAGCGCCAGGATCTCCTCTTTCTTATCATCGAACTTCGGCGAGTTCTGGATATCTGCAGTGCGGATGTGTGTGAGCACTTCCACGTGCGGCGGAATTTCTTCGGCGAAAAATAATTGTTCGTATTCTTTGGTAATCTCTCCGTTTTCTACACTCATAGACGCGAACTCAATCACCTTGTGCACACGCGGCACGAAGCCGGTGGTCTCGGTATCGAGGACGACGAGTTTGAGTGGGGGAAGCTTCATCGGGGTGCGGGAATACTAGAGTACTGGAGTACTGGAATACTAGGAATTTGCACAAGTTTGTCACGCTGAGGTGCGTCCTGAAATCTTTATTACAGAGCTTTTAGACTAAGGAAATAAGGCACCAAGAAAGCCTCGAAGCGCGACACTTTGCGGTAACTTCCAGAGGGACCGCATGTCGTCCTTCGAGGCTTTCATTTCAGTCATTGTTCATACTTCAGAGTCAGTAGCATGATTCCCTTGGGACGCACCTCAGGATGACATGCTTACGCTGCCGCTGTCTCATCCGGCTTCGTTTCGTCAGCTACTTCCACTTCGGAGGTCACAGCTTCTACATTACTCACATCCATGGGAGCCGGAGGAGTTCCTTCCGGGAGTTCCTGGCCATCTGCTGGTACTTCGCCACCGCGCAGTGCTGCGAGCTTGGCTTTGAAGGCCGGGAGCTCTTCGTAGTTGTACATGTCCAATTCAAAGTTCGTGAGCTCTGTGGCCAAGCGAATGTTCTGTCCTTTCTTTCCGATGGCCATGGGGCGCTGAGCTTCTTCTACAAACACTGCGGCACGCTTCTTGATCTTGCGACCTTGGTCATCCAAGTGCTCGCTGTCGTTCACGATGATGACGGCAGAAATTGCAGCTGGCTGGAGTGCCAGAGAGATTAACTTAATTGGATCATCAGACCATTCGATCATGTCTACTCGTTCGCCGTTGATCTCTTCCATCACGGCCTGAATGCGTACTCCTTTTTGTCCCACACAGGCGCCGATAGGATCGATGCGAGGATCGTTGCTCTTTACCGCCACCTTGCTGCGGAAGCCTGCATCGCGGGCGATGCCTTTGATCTCTACGTCTCCATTGCGCACTTCAGGGATTTCCAATTCCAAAAGTTTCTTCACGAGGTTTGCGTGCGTGCGAGAAATGCGCAGCTGCGGACCCT
The DNA here is from genome assembly GCA_964628805.1 of uncultured Candidatus Peribacteria bacterium. Lineage (GTDB taxonomy): Bacteria > Patescibacteriota > Gracilibacteria > Peribacterales > Peribacteraceae > CAZVOK01. The sequence goes on from CAZVOK010000004.1 coordinate 77,027, forward strand.
TGCCCGTGAGCTCTACTTTGTCCAAGTACACGCGCAGGCGCTTACCGGTGTAGTAGTGCTCGCCGGGGATCTGCTCTCTCCAGGGAAGTGACACTGTCATTCCTTCAATCTCCAGCGTGACCCAGTTTGGATCCGCCTTCGTAACCGTAGCTGTGAGGAGTTCTGCCTCACGGTCCTTGAACATTTCATAAAGACTCTGCTTCTCCGCCTCCTGCAGCTTCTGCAGGATCACCTGCTTGGCAGCCTGGGTGGCGATGCGGCCGTACTCCATGGGAGTCACATCGATGCTGATTTCATCGCCTATTTCGGCATCGGGCTTAACCTTAAGTGCTTCTTTTAGGCTGATTTCGAAGTTCTCGTTCTCTACCTCTTCCACAACTTCTTTCACCAGGAGGATTGTGGGCATGTCCTTACCCTCTTCAAAATCCACGCGGATTTCCTGCTCTTTGTTTCCGAAGTCTTTGCGGTACGCAGTACCGATAGCCTGTTTCACGGCTTCGATCACCTGGTCCGGAGAGACGTTTTTCTCGGAACAGATTTGGTTGATGGCGGCTAGAAAGCTTGCGCGCATGATGATGAGGGGTTAGGGATTGGGGATTCGGGATTGGGATTTTTCTCCTTAGCCCGAAGCGACCATCTCGCAGTGTAGCGACATAGTCAGATTCAAATAAATCAAATTGTAGGGTTATTATATACTTTTCTTTGCTAAGTGCAATGGCTTCGGCAAGAATAAGGCACACTTTATGGATTCAAGGCACACAATAGCGGCTTTGTATGGCTTGCCTGCCAATACTTCATTTGAAAAGGCAGACGATATGGTCCGGCTTCTTCAAAAGAAATTAAAATATGCGATTGAAACAGTGCGTATACAAATTGTAGAATTGGACATTTCCTATGTAATTATTACGTTGGAGGTAGACCAAGGAGTGAAGCACATAGATGCAGTAGGCAACCATCTAATAGAAATGCTAGAAAAGGCCGCATGTGAAGTAAAAGTGCATTAAATGGTAATTTGACTCATTAATATTATTAGTTTATATTATTTATATGCCATCTCTTCATTTAGAAGATGCCGTCGATTTGCTAGCCAATATTCTTCCTGCGCGAGCGTTGGAGGATGTCATTAGTGATGATGGTTTGGAGCGCGATTATGTTTTTCGTGAGGCAGGCATTACTCATGAATCGATTGTTCAATTGCTGCAAAGTGAAGGTGTGCATGAGCGCACTGTTATTCGTCGAGCTGTTTCTGAAAAAGTAGACGCAGAAAATTCTGCTGTAGGTATTCCTGCTTACGAACAAGTAAATCAAGGTTTTATGGGAAAAGGAAATCCTCTCTATGAATCAGTAAGACAGGTGGTTCAAAAAAAGCTTGGCGAATTGTTCTATTCCTAAGATCGCGCTAGACGCTTACGATACAAGCTCAAAGCAGATTTTGGCTTCGGCTTTGTATCTTTTTTTGCAGTGTCATTGCCTATTGGATGACCAATTTTTGCTTTGATAATTTTGGCAATGATTGTCGCCGTTGCATCACGACGTTTTGCTTCCAGGACTTGATCCTCTGCTTTTGATGCATGTTCCATATCTGGTATATCAAAACCTAAATCAAGTTTGTACTCTTCATGGGCTCTGGCTCCGGTATCGGTAATGATGATATCTGCTTTGTAGCCGTCTTCTTTTGATTTATTCAGCGTAAAATCTATGGTGACATTCACTGCTTCTTTTGTTTCTGGATCTGTGTACTGAATTACTGCATCAATCCCATGCCATTTATCTGCTGCTGTTCCCAGTGCTGGAAATACTTTTAGAGCGCTCCAATCCTGAAGATGTAGTTTTTGGCATATTTGATAGTGCACGTCTCTCATCCATTCCGATGGAGGATCAAATGTTTCTTTTGTTTTATATCCGAGGGGATTTATCAGTACTTGTTCCATTGCCTGTCTGTAAGGAGTGTAGTCGATAGAAAGATGTCTCAACTCTTTTAAGCGTGGATCCCCCTGTGGAAATAGACGACCTTCTTCAAAGGTGCGGCCAGTTTCTCCGTTTGCTGAGTGCTTGTGTGACATAATTTATTATTATACCATAAATTTATATTATGTTAAATACCATTTAACTGTATTTAAAAGCTTATTTGGCCTCTTTTTCTAACCCCTCCAAAAACGCCTTCGCATGTCGTCCTCGCATGGTGGGTAAAAAACTCACCGCCTTATAGGCATGCTTTTTGAAGCCCTTAGGGACGATATCCAATTCCGGATTCAACTTTTCCATCTTCACCGCTGATTCCCCCAGCGTACGCATCCTTTTGAGGGACTCTTCCAGGATCATCAGGTGATGGTGATAGGCTTTGGCATTCGGTTCATAAAATAATCGCACACCTGCATTTTTTAACCTGAGTCCCCACTCGATGTCTTCCCATCCGTACAAAGACACATCATCTAAGAATTGAATTTTCTGTGCGATGTGCGTAGGGAGACTGATGTGACTTGTGTAGGTAAACGAGTGTTGAATAGCCGCTGGTAAAAATCCGTGTGCGTGCTGCTTGATTTTTCCGTACCCAAATTGCCAGCCTGTTTTTTCCAGCCACTGCATAACGGGAGTAATTCTGAGAGTAGAATCCCAGGTGGTGAATCCAAGGACACTTCGTGGTGGAAATCCTAGGTCCCAATTGGACTCGGTGAATTCTTTGTACTTCGGATTCCTGTGTGCCCGCACATGCTGCTCGCATGCTTCGGGGTGGAGAAAAATATCATCACCGATGAAAAGAGCGAGTGGAGCCTTCGCCATCGACACTCCTTTATTGCGCGCCGCTCCCTGATGACTTTTGGGAATCTCTATAAACTTAACCGGCACCTGCCACGTGTGATGATTCATAAACTCTGCAGTTTTCTCATCGTGGCCGTCGCTGACTACAATCACTTCCAGTTCATCTTTGATGGTCTGTGCTTCCACATGTTCCAGAGTACGACGCAAAATATCTGCGCGTTTGTGAGTGGGTATGATGATAGAAAGAGTAGGCATCCGTGCGCACAGTAACGGTTCTTTTTCTGAATGCACAGAGATGAGAGAAGCGAAAAGTATTGACGTAACATGTTAAAGAGACTTCTCTGTGTGAACTGTTCTTTCCTCCCTCGGAGAAACGCTCGTGCGTGCGACTCGTACGGACCTAGTGGAGTTCATTAGCGGGTGCTTGATGATTCTGGCGCTCCTGGTGACAGGCGCTCTTCTGTGGTTCAGACCCCTTTGGGGTAAGCCGCCAGTTCGTACCTGGCCCGTGATTCGGTACACACTGCGGGACCGGCACATGAGGCTCGAGTTTTGGTCCATTTTCACTAAGAAAGAAGAGTCTGAGCCGCACACTTCCCTTGGTCTGGATTTCCTACTGGGAAAGGACTGGGGGCATCGGGTTCTGGACAGTCTTGTTCTTCTTCAGGCCCGAACCGGATAGAGCAGCTTCCCGGGCCCCGCGTAGTACGCGGGGGCCTGGATCCTTGAAATGATTGAAGAACTGTACAGAAAAGCTTTAGCTACATGAGCTGTTGCTGTTCCGCTCCTTTAACCGGAGACATGCATGACGCCGTATTCCATCCCTTGGATCACATTCCTGATGGTGTGGCTGGGAGAGAGTATGGATGTTTGGGATCCGAAGTTCCTGAAAGAATGGAGAAAAGCCCGTCGCTACAAAAAGATTCATGTTCTTCGGAAGATGGATGAAATCGCCGCCATCAAGATGGGTCACCTCATCAATATGATCATGGCCTTGGCAGTTTGTCTGATCATCCTGGCCATGATCCCCCTGACGGTCTTCCTCTTCTTCACCTGGCGGCCCTTCTAGCAACAACACAACCAGACCTGCCCCACTCACGGAGCAGGTCTGGGACTTCGTGTGAATGTGCTCTACACTTCTCTTTCCATGAAAACTCTCTTTCTAGATTTGGCTAGTCACGAAGGATGTGTGGCACTCGCAGATGGATCAAAAGTAATTCTGCACCCTGCGGATCATCGTTTAGGAGATCATGAATTACTTCCACTCATCGAAATTGTATTAAAAGAGGGGAAAACAGAATACAAAGATCTCGATCGGCTTGCGTGCACTACCGGTCCCGGAGGTTTCACGAGTTTGCGTGTTGCTGTGTCTGCGATTAATACATTGAGCTTCTCATTAAAAATTCCGGTAGCAGGAATTCACTTGAGTGAGTGGCGGAAGGCGCAGTGCTCAGCAGAAGATGTGTGGTGGGTGCACTCCACCAAAAAAGAGCAGCTGTTTGTGAAGGGATTTGGAAAATATGCTGCAGCCATTACTGATCCGACATTACTGACAGTACAAGAAGTGGAATCTTTTTTGGCGGCGGGAGATCCTTGGACCGGAGAACTGATTCCAGACCAACGAGCGATAATCGAACAATTGGGACTTACGGAAATAAAGCGATTGCCTCTGGAACAGGTGCTGCCGGAATTTCTGGAGAAACAAACGTATGGCAATGAATCAATTGTGCCTTGGTACGGGCGAGGGTGGTGATGTTGAGGTAAGGAAGATGCGGAAAGTACGGAAGGCAAGGGATTTGTAGAGGATACGTTGGCTAAAAATGACGAAATTCCCTACCGTACCTTCCTTACCCGCCTTACATTCCTTACCTTGTCCTGCTATTATTAGCACCTAGCATTCCTGAGTGACAACTCCCGCAACTCCCCATGGCAATCCTCGATACTCTCAATAAGCTCCTCGGCGATCCCAATAAAAAAGAACTCAAGAAGCTCTGGCCTGTGGTGAAGGAGGTTCGTAAGGCTGCCGAGGCTCCGCACATTCGTGCTCTTACGCTGGAGACACTTCCGCGTCAGACAGAAGAATTGAAAGTGAAAGTGCAGTCCGGCCAGAAGACGCTCGATGAGATTTTGCCGGAAGCCTTTGCTACCGCCATCCGCGCGTGTGAGCTTCTGCAAGGAAAGACGATGAAGATTGGAAATCAGGAATTTACGTGGAACATGGTGCCGTTTGATGTGCAGATCCTCGGCGGCATCGCGCTGCACAGAGGGAACATCGCGGAAATGAAAACGGGAGAAGGAAAGACACTGGTGTGTACGCTGCCTGCGTACCTCAATGCTTTAATGGGCAAAGGTGTACACGTAGTGACTGTGAACGATTACCTCGCCAAGCGCGATGCGCAGTGGATGGGGCTTCTGTACAAAGCACTCGGACTTACGGTTGGAACCATCGTGCATGAGTTGGAGCCGGATCAGCGTAAGCAGGAGTACGCAGCAGACATCACCTACGGAACCAACAGCGAATTTGGATTCGATTACCTGCGCGATAACATGGCAACGTCGCTCGAGCGCCAGGTGCAGCGCGGGCTCTATTACGCCATCGTGGATGAAGTGGATAGCATTCTCGTAGATGAAGCGCGCACGCCGCTCATCATCAGTCAGCCTGCGAATGAATCGACGGATAAATACGTGCAGTACGCAGGACTTGTCTCGAACTTGCAGGAAAATGTGCACTTTAACTTAGATGAAAAGCAGCGTGCAGCCACTCTCACCGATGAAGGTATTAAAAAGATGGAGCAGCTACTGGGTGTGGAGAACATCTACACAGAGAAGGGATTTGAAACCGTGCATCACTTGGAGCAGGCGCTGAAGGCGCACGGAATCTTCAAGAAAGACGTGGATTACGTGGTGAAGGACGGCGAGATCATCATCGTGGATGAATTCACAGGCCGCCTCATGCCGGGACGCAGGTACAGTCATGGATTGCACCAGGCGATTGAGGCTAAAGAAGGAGTCACTGTGCAGCGCGAGAGCCGCACGCTTGCCACTATCACCTTCCAGAACTACTTCCGCCTGTTTAAGAAACTTGCGGGTATGACGGGAACGGCGAAAACAGAGGAAGAAGAATTTGAATCGATTTATAAACTGCGCGTGATTGTAATCCCCACACACAGAAATGTGCAGCGCCAGGACAAGGCCGATGCCATCTACCGCACGATGAGTGCGAAGTTCAAGGCGGTTGCAAAAATTGCGAAAGAAAAACATGCTGTGGGACAGCCGGTGCTCATCGGTACTACGAGCATTGAAAAGTCTGAAGTGATGAGCCTCTTGCTCGATCAAGAAGGTGTGCCGCATCAGGTGCTGAACGCCAAGCAGCACGAGAAAGAAGCCGAAATTGTGGCGAATGCAGGCCAAAAAGGCACTGTGACGATTGCCACCAACATGGCGGGCCGTGGAACGGACATTAAGCTGGGAGAAGGCGTCACGGAGCTCGGCGGTCTTGCCATCCTCGGTACCGAGCGCCACGAAGCACGACGCATCGATAATCAGCTTCGCGGTCGCGCGGGACGCCAGGGAGACCCGGGAGAGAGTCAGTTCTTTGTGTCCATGGAAGATGAACTGATGCGTCTTTTCGGGGGTGATCGTTTGAAATCCATGATGGAAAGATTAAATGTTCCGGATGATGTGCCGCTGGAAAATGGCATCGTGTCACGAAGCATTGAAAGTGCGCAGAAGAAAGTAGAAGGAAGAAACTTCGACATCCGCCGCCACGTGCTGCAGTACGACAACGTGATGAACCAACACCGTGAGATTATCTATAAGAGGAGAAATAAGATTTTGGAGAAGATTGCGGAGGCGAGGGAGACTCGAGACGTGAGACTTGAGACTAGAGAAAATGAGAATGAGACACTCGAATCTCAAGTCTCACGTCTCGAGTCTTTGCCATTGCATGAAGAAATCCTCAAAGCTCTCCGCTCGGAGGTTGCCGCTCTCGTTTCTTTGTACACGCAGGATACGGATCCGGACCTGTGGAACTTCAATGAAATTGCCGAGAACCTCATGGTGTATCACATGGATCTTTCGAAGGTTATTTCTCGTGATCACTTGGCTACTCTCACAGAGCGCGAGGAACTGCAGAAGCACTTGGAGGACATGATGGTGAAGTTCTACGAGGATAAGTGTGCGCAGCATGACATCGATACCGTGGCTCGTGCCGAGAGCATCGTGACGCTCAGAAGTATTGATTCCCACTGGATGGATCATATCGACGATATGTCTCACCTGCGTGAACAGGTGGCCTTCTCCGGCTACGCCCAGCGCGATCCTCTCATTGAATATCAGGATCAAGGTTTCCAGCGGTTCCAGCAGCTGATCGCCACTATCAATGCGACCATCATCCGTACTCTCCTGCAGGCTGACCTTACTCAGTTCGCGCCAATGGTTTTACTGACGGAAGATAAAGATGCGTTACAGGGGCTGCAGACGAATCAGGATCAAATAGAAGGAGAGCTGACGCAGACGGGAGTGGTGCAGCCTCCTCCACAGAGATCCGGAGGTCGCTCTGCACCTACCGTGATGGACGCTGAATTCAGTGAAGAGGCACCGAACATCATGATGCGACCGCAGGTAGTGCGCGCTGCTCCTCAGGTGTCACAGGATCAGAAGATCGGACGGAATGATCCGTGCCCGTGTGGGAGTGGGAAGAAGTATAAGAAGTGTCATGGGAAGAATGCGTGATGAGGATTTAAAGGAAATAAAAGATTAAAAGGATTTAAAGGAATAAGGCTCCTTTAAATCCTTTATTTCCTTTCCATCTTTTAAATCCTCATCATCGCTCTTTTCGTGATAGCATATTCACCCCATGCAAACTACTTCCATCCTCGGCCACCAGAAACAATTGGCCTCATTGGAAGCTGATGTGAAAGCCAAAAACATCGCCCACGCGTATCTCTTTGCAGGACCTGCGCACATCGGCAAATTCACCGTGGCTAAGTGGTTCGCGAGGATGCTGCTCCTGGAAGAGACCTCTGATGAGTTAAAAGATCAGCAGTCTCATAAGATCGATCACCTACTGCACCCGGACTTACTGGTGCTGGATGTTTTGTGGCGTGAGGAAATCAGTGATGATGTGGATGAGATCGCGAAGTATTCCAATATTCCGCAGCAGCACCGCGCCAAGATGCATGCGAAGACGGATACCATCGGCATCGAGGATATTCGCGTGTTGCAAGAGCGGCTGCATGAAAGTGGATCCGGTCGTCATCGGTTTGCGCTGATTCGTTCGGTAGAACGCATGCAGGATGAAGCGGTGAATGCACTCTTGAAAATATTGGAAGAGCCGCCCGAAGGTGTGATCTTTCTACTGACAACAGAGCACGAGCATCAGCTGCTCCCAACCCTTATTTCTCGTTCTCGCGTGTTGCACTTTGCGCGAGTGCCGCTACGAGAGATGGCTGTGCTTCTCAAAGAAGTGCCTGAAACTGATCAGGAACTGCTGACGTACATTGCCAATGGTGCACCGGGCCTTTTGAAGAGGCTCCGTGATGATCCGGACTTGCTCCGGAAAGAACAGACACTCATGACCACAGCCATCGATTTCTGGAAGGCATCTTCTCCCGGGAAAAAATTTCAGATCCTTGCTCCACTTTTGGAACGTGGGGAAGAAGCGGAAAGGCTCATGTTCCACTTGGCGCTCGCGCTGCGTCGTCAGGGGGGAACTGGGATGGCATCGCAGGCGCAGAACTTGGCGAAACTCGCGGAAGTTTTGGATACGAATGTCTCTCGGCCCATCGCCGTGCAGAGGTTTGCTTTGTCTGTGTAAGTGAATCCTTCACTCCACGGCTCTCTCTACCGTAGAATCCGCTACTTGCTCGTATTTTCCTCTGCTGGTAGCCTTTAACCCTAGGTTTTTCCCATCTCATCGTGATTTACATTCTGGTCCTCGCAGGGTCTTTGCTTGGCATTCTGGTGCTCTTTGGTGCCAGGGCGCTTCTTCGAACCAGAAGTATTCGTCGTTTCGTTCGTAGTGTAAAACAGAGATTCCAATTTGCCGAGCAGCGTGGCGCTATGGTGACAGAGGAAAAGAAAATCGCTCGTCCACGGAAGAGTCCCAGGGTCTCTGCCATCGAGATGCAGCAAGTGCGAAGCCTTGTGCATCAGGCAGAGAAAGCGCTTCTTCAGCAGAAGCCCGATGAAGCTGAGAGATTTTTTATTCAGGCTCTTACGATCCAACCACAAGCTTTGGATGTGCAGGCGGAGCTCGCAAAGCTATACCTTTCTTCGGATCGCCCAAATAAAGCTGAGGCTATGTACAAAGAACTCTTGCAGCAGCGCGATGATGTGTCTTTTCACGCCAACCTAGGACTCGCGTATTACCAGCAAGAGAAATACGAAGATGCCTGCCAGGCGTATCAGGAAGCGCTCAATAGGGATTCACAGTCTCCAGAGCGTGCGTATGCACTCGGTCGTGCATGTATTGCTGCCAAGCACTTTGAGGAAGCAGCAGCACTCCTGGAAAAGGCGAGTGTGCGTTTGTCTCGCGATACTGAATTATTAAATCTGCTCGCTGAGTGTTACTTGCAAGTAGGGAAAAATGAAAAGGCTGAAGAGGCGTACAGAAGAATCAATAAATTGGAACCGTACAATGATGCAGTGAAGAGTAAGTTGTCGGAGTTGGCACAGGTCAGCTGATCAATAATCAATCAGCTCAACCGTCACATCCCCCGTTCCCTCCAAGTGTGATTGGCAGCTGAGGCGCTGAGGGTCATCGGTCACACCCATGTTTTCTTCATTGTCGTTTCTGGGGGTCAGATGCTCCATGCCTTCTTTCACGTTGCACATGCAGGTGGTGCAAAATCCATTGCCGCCGCAGGCGTGTTCCATAGGAATGCCGTTATCCAAGGCGATCTGCAGGATTCGCTCCCCTGTAGGGGCTTCTACGGTCTTTACCTGGCCGTTGGTGATGAAGGTGACTTTAGGCATGACGCACGGGCAGCATATTAGGCCCTTTGAATTTTTGCTAATTCTCCTTCTATAAATCCGTTCGCTTTCTCTAATGAAGCTTTCAATAGGGGGATAGCATCACGTGGGTCTGTTACTTGCAGCATTTGCATGACATTTACAGGAAGGTTCCGACCAAAGGCCTCTGTCGCAAGGGCGATAAGTTCATGTCTGGAAAAATGGGCTCCTGAATCAAGTCTGCCCAAGGCAAGATCAATGCCAATTTGAATGTTGCTATAGTGCTGCTTACGTAATTGTTCTTTCTGCTCTTTCGTAGCCTTTGCGAAGAATATCGCTACATGATCACGGACGATGCTTAAAGATTGATTTATGGTCATAAGGGCCATGATTTCTGCTCTTTTTTTGCTTCCTACACGTTGCAGTGCACGCTCTATATAAAAGACAGCTCTATCGGCAGTAGTGGGATTTTCAGTAAGCCCCTGTTCAATCTCACGAATGTCTGCCAGTTCTTCTGCGGCAGTAGGAAATTCAACCAGCATTATGCATGGGGAAAAGCTGAGATATTCTACTCTTTTATAGAGTAGTTGTCATAGTATAGTATTTTCTTTCCAATCATATTTGATTCCCTTTTTAGAGACTTTTCCAGTACTCTGTGAGCCTTATGTCTCAGAGTCTTTTATCTGTCACCGGCCTCCGCCTCTCCGTTGCTGATAAAGAGGTGGTCACAGGGCTAGACCTCCGGGTCGGTTCCGGGGAAATTCACGCCATTATGGGCCCCAATGGTTCCGGGAAATCGAGCTTTGTGAATACGCTCATGGGGCACCCTGCGTATACGGTACTGGGTGGATCAGTCGAGTTTGATGGGAAGAATGTAGTAGAGATGGATGCCTCAGAGCGTGCCCGCGCAGGATTATTTTTGGCATTCCAGTACCCTAAAGAAATTGCAGGGGTGACTCTCCGAAGTTTTCTGTTTGCTGCCTACAACGCACAAATGGAAGCGCGCGATCCAGAAAAAGTGATCCGCTCGCCTATCAAGTTCAAGAAATTTTTGGAAGAACAGATGAAAGCGCTCTCTATGGATCCTGCATTTGGAGAGAGGTTTTTAAATCAGGGCTTCAGCGGAGGAGAAAAGAAAAAAGCAGAAGTCCTCCAGCTTTCTATGTTGCAGCCACGTTTGGCGCTGCTGGATGAAACAGACTCTGGACTGGATATCGATGCTCTGAAGATCGTAGCGGAAGGAGTGAATCGCATGAGGTCACCAAATTTTTCCGCCATCATCGTCACTCACTACGCACGACTCTTGGAATACATCACGCCGGACTACGTGCATGTGATGGTAAAGGGGAAGATTATCCAGAGTGGAGGAATGGAATTGGCGAGGAAGTTGGAAGAGAAAGGATATGCGGAGTATGGAGTGAAGGAGGAGGGGGCTATTGAATTGGACTTGGAATAAGTTCCAAGTATCAAGTTCTAAGTTCCAACGAAGGAACTCTTTTTTAAGAAAAAAAGAAACACCACACTTGGAACTTCGCACTTTGCACTTGGAACTTCCTCACCGTTACCTTTTTTCCTGCCATCCGTAGTACACTAAGATCCTCTTCCCCCTTCTTTATGGATTCACTCACTCCTACCGGTCGTACCCAAACACTGGTACTGCTCGGCGCTGTCATTCTGGGCGGCCTCTTCTACGTGTACGGCAAAAAGCTTGAGGCCAAGCCGCAGCCACAGACTCCTCCTTCCATCACTGTTACGGGTGAAGGAAAAATTTCTTCGTCTCCGGATATTGCCGAGCTGACTTTTGGTATGCAGACGGGTCGCAAGGTGACTTCCAAAGATGCCATCGCGAGCCTTCGAGCTTCTATGACTGCCATTATTGATGCCGTGAAAGATCAAGGAGTGGCAGAGAAAGACATCAAAACCGAGCAGTTTTACTTAAACCCTGTGTATGACTGGAGCACCAGCACGCAGACACTCCGCGGATACGAAGCTTCTGAAATGCTTCGCGTGACTGTGCGTGATTTGGATAAAGTAGGTGACGTGCTTGGTGCCGCCACCAGTGCGGGTGCGAACTCCGCCAATGGCATCCAGTTCACCATCGATAAGCCGGAAAAACTTCAGGAAGAGGCTCGTGAAGAGGCTATAGCTCAGGCAAAAGAGCGCGCACGCGTGATTGCGAATCAATTGGGCATGTCGCTTGGCAAAGTAGTCTCCTTCAGCGAGGGCGGCGGATACTATCCTCCTGTGTACATGAGAGGCTACGCCGCAGAGGACAAAGCTATGGACGCTGTGACCAATCAGGCAGTGCCGGTGCAGCCGGGGGAGCAGGAGATACGGACGACGGTGACGATTACTTATGAGCTTGAGTGAGACTTGAGATATGAGACGAGAGACTTGAGTATTGGTTTTATTTCATTACTCAAGTCTCAAATCTCTAGTCTCAAGTCTTCGACACAAATGTATTTCCTTTCACATAAAACCGCAACAGCCTCCGCGCCCACACTCCTGCATAATCCACTCCAATGCGGGGCTTTTTTGCGATGATGAATTTCTCCGGAACTGGAGGTTTTTCGATGAAGAAATCTCCTGAGGTTAGATCCACTCCATTCAGTTTTTTATCGATGTGCATCGCTTGGCAGAGCAGGCCTGGACCTTTTGTTTTGTCTTCGATTCCATTGATAGGTTCCAACGCACGGATGAGCACTGCGGAGGCATGACCTTCTTCTTCGGTCACTACGTTCATGCACCAGTACATTCCGTAGATGAGGTACACGTACGCGTGGCCCGGCGGGCCGAACATTACTTCTGTTCTAGCTGTACGTCCTTTTGCTGAATGGGCAGCTAAATCGTGAGGGCCGAGGTATGCTTCGGTCTCTACGATTTTCCCTCGGTATTCTTTTCCCTGAAACCTGTGTACCAAGTGCATTCCTAGAAGTTCCTGAGCGACGAGGGTAGTGTCCCTGTTGTAAAAACTTCTGGGAAGCATCTTACTTTAGGAGTTTTGCGATATCTTCATGCGCTGTCACCAGAATGGCGCCCAAGAGAACCAGGAAGAGTCCTGCTACCAAGGGAATATCCAAAGGCTGTTTTGCAAAGAGCGCATTGAAGGAAATTTTTGCGATCACTCCCATGGAGATCCAGATAGTGGCGATCACTAGAAAGTGCTTGAAACTGAGAAATCCCCAGTGAAATCCCAAAGAAAAAAGTACATTGATGATAATCAGCAGCCAGATGAACTGCAGCTGTGTGAAGAGTGCGCGCAGGAAAATGGAATCGTAGACAATGCCCAGAAACGTTCCCTGGGCCGGGAGCTTCCCTGTGTAATTGCCGTACCAAGCGATGAGAAACTGAGCGACGAAGAATGCTAAAGGTGTGAGGATTTTGTAGATCATGCAGAAATTCTATCGAGTTATTTCTTCACGTACAGCATTACGGGGCCTTCTTTTGCCATCGCTTCCAGGCCTTTGATGCTAAATGCGTGTGATATGACTCTGCATCCAGGCTTCAGCTGTGGCCAGATCTTTTTGTAGAACTCTTGCATGCTGTCTGGCATCAGAAAACAAAGAATGACATCTGCGTCTGCATATGATTTGTTCCAGAAGTTTCCCAGGCGGATGGATGTACGTTTGCTGAAAAGGGATGTGAGCCAAGCAATGATGAATGTGGGAACAGAAAGTTCGTAACCGATGGCATGCGCACCTTTTTTGGCGGCTGCTCGTACAAGTCTGCCGTCTCCGCAGCCGAGGTCGTACACGGTTTCACCGGGTTGGATCTTTGCCAAGTTCAGCATCGCATCTTTTCTTTTTCGGATACTCGGGAAGTAGGGCGCTCCGGTGTACATGGCAAAGAGTCCCGGTGCGATGACGCAGAGTGTTACGATAAGTAATACTCCTTTGGATGCCACAAAAGGCAGAAGCAGGATGATGAAGACGAGAAAAAGAATCTCAAACATTGGTCTTCTTACTTACGTTTCACGACAAGTGTCCCTGCCATGATGTCGTGCAATCCTTGTTTCTTTGCAGTGAAAGCAATCATAAGAAATCCAATACAGAGAATAAATGCAGACACATATTTCCCGAGGTTTCTGAGTACTGCTTTTAACGGACTCGTCCGTGAGCCATTCATATCTGTTACGCGAAGACCTAAGGCAATTTTTCCGAGTGTGCCTTGGTATTTGCTCGATTCCATACCAGCGTAATACACGAGTGTGATAATGGCAGAAATGAACCATTGATGTTCATTTAATCCCAAGAGCTGATTGACGATACCCAGGAGTACTCCATCAATAATCACTGCTGCAAAACGCAGCCAGAATCCGGCGTAGACATTGGAAGGATCGATAATATGTCCTGCAGTGAGGACTTCTGGAGTGGTTTTGGAGGGCATGTGGAAGAGTGTACGAGCTTTGATGGGGGTTTGAAATGCATTCTGCGAAGCCGCCACGTCAGATTAATCTGACGTGGCGGCGATGTTCTTTGGCGTTGAGTTTCTTACTTTACGCTGCCAGTGCTTCCGCGGGATCTGCAGATGGCAGTTTTTTCTGTGAAGGGCCTTTCAGCTCCCACACAATCCCCATCTTGGACAGGGTCCACAGCCCGTAGTAGCTGATGTCATATTCCCACCACTTGATGCCCTGCCTGGCTGAGTTTTTGTCGTGATGATGGTTGTTGTGCCAGCCTTCCCCGAAGGTTAGAAGGGCGACGAACCAGTTGTTCCGGCTGCCATCATCCGTGTTAAATCGCCTAGTACCAAACAGGTGACACACAGAGTTCACCATGAACGTGCCGTGATACACTGCGATGGTGCTAACGATGAATCCCCACAGAAGCCCTGGCACTCCACCAGTGAAGTAGCATGCCAGCGCCATGAGGACGCCCGGGAACCAGTGGTACTTTTCCAGCCAGCGGATCTCTCCGTGCTTGTAGAAGTCCTTCATTTTCGTCTGGATGTCCAACCCCTGGGGGTCTGGGGCCAGGATCCAACCTACGTGGCTCTCCCACACTCCGTGCCAGAATGTGCTGAGCAGAGGAGAATGTGGGTCGCAGTGAGTGTCTGAACAGTCGTGGTGAACACGGTGTGTTCCAGCCCACCACAGAGGGCCTTTCTGAATAGCACTACAACCGAGCCATGCCAGGACAAATCCGAACCACCGGCTCGTCTTGTACGTGCGGTGGGCGAAGTACCGGTGGAACCCGGCCGTGAGGCCGAAGGTGCGCAGCGAGTAGGTGGCGATGAAGAGAGCCACAGCGGTCCAGGTGAGACTCGTGGAATTCACGAGGAACTCGGGAGCCGCCTTGCTGCTGAAACTCAGGAAGAACAGGACGATGGCGGTGAGGACGGTAGCCAGGGCGACCACGTGTAGCCCGACGAACGACAGGCCGTTGACGCTCAGGATCTGACGCATGACAAAGTCTCCGGTGAGTGA
Source organism: uncultured Candidatus Peribacteria bacterium (assembly GCA_964628805.1). GTDB lineage: Bacteria > Patescibacteriota > Gracilibacteria > Peribacterales > Peribacteraceae > CAZVOK01. The sequence continues at coordinate 92,166 of CAZVOK010000004.1, forward strand.
GCGGGTGGTAGAAACCGTGAAGCCAAAGAACAGTGCACATGCACCGTCTAGCGGCTTCATGTGCTTCCTTAGAGTAGGTTATTTGAGGGGAAACAAACATCCCCTCTCCCCGGGAGAGAGAGTTAGGGCGTATAGCCCCGTGGGGCACGTTAGAGGGACACATACATAAACAGGATCGTCGTTACGCGAATAGCGCCGCACGCACGAAGGCGTGCTGCTGAGGTGGGGGTAATTTGGTGTAGTGCGAGGCCAGGTATGGCCACGCTGAGGGATGAAATAATCGTCTGTGCACCCCCGGAGGGGTGCACCTGCGGTTGCTGGAAATAATTCCCTAAACCCCTGAAATCCCCCCATTTTTCCGCTACACTCTCTCCTCAATGGACCCCGCTCTCTCCTCACAGGCCACCGACGACAAAGGCATCTTCGCAGAACTCTCCCGCGATATCTTTGATACCGCGAACCCCTCGCCGTACACGGATCATTCGGTGAAAGGAGTCAGCGAGGAGCTGGTTCGTCAAATAAGTAGCGACAAAGGTGAGCCGGAGTGGATGCTCCAGCATCGATTAGAGTCGCTCCGAATTTATAGGGAAAAGCCGCTGCCTACCTGGGGGGCGGATTTATCGGGATTGGATTTGGATGACATTATTTATTACGCGCGGGCAGGTGTGGCGAATACCAATGATTGGGCGGAGGTGCCGGAAGACATTCGGAAGGTTTACGATCGTTTGGGGATTCCGGAGGCGGAGCGCAAGATGCTTGCAGGTGTGGGTGCGCAGTACGAAAGCGAAGTGGTGTACCACAGTTTGAAAAAGCAGTGGGAGGAACTGGGTGTGATTTTCTTGGATATGGATGATGCCGTGCGAGAGTATCCGGAAATCGTTCAGGAATATTTTATGAAGTGTGTGCCGGCCACGGATCATAAATTCGCGGCTCTGCACGGAGCCGTGTGGTCCGGCGGAACATTTTTGTACGTGCCGAAGGGCGTGAAAGTGGCAGATCCTCTACAAGCGTACTTCCGCATGAATGCCAAGAACATGGGGCAGTTTGAGCACACGTTGATCGTGGTAGAAGACGGCGCCGATGTGCACTACATCGAGGGCTGCAGCGCTCCCAAGTACGGAAGTCACGCACTGCACGCGGGACTTGTGGAAATCTTCGTGAAAGACGGCGCCAAATGCCGCTACAGCTCCGTAGAAAACTGGAGTCGTGATACGTATAACCTCAACACCAAGCGGGCAATTATTCAGAAAGATGGAACGATGGAATGGATCGGCGGAAATATGGGAAGTGGCGTCACGATGCTCTACCCGTGCAGCGTACTTGTGGGTGAAGGTGCCCGGTGCGATCACATGGCCATTGCGTTTGCGAACAAAGGTCAGTGGCAGGACACAGGCGCGAAGATCTTTCACTTAGCCCCACACACGAGTAGCAAAGTGACTAGCAAATCTATCAGTAAAGACGGAGGAGTGGCGGTGTATCGAGGTCAATTGAAGATCTCTCCACGCGCTCACGACTGCATTGCAAACGTAGAGTGCGATGCGCTGCTACTCGATGAAATCTCCAGAACAGATACCATCCCAGATATTCAGGTACGTAATAATGATGTGACCATCGCCCACGAGGCGACGGTAGGGAAACTTTCCGAGGAGGATGTGTTTTATTTGATGAGTCGTGGCATCGGTGAAGATGAAGCACGGGCGATGATTGTGAATGGCTTCATAGAGCCAATAGTTCGGTTGCTTCCGTTGGAATATGCAGTGGAGATGAATCGCCTCATAGAGCTGGAGATGGAGGGGAGTGTGGGGTAAAAGAATGTAGTACTTCTGCAAGTTGAACTCATGGCAGAATGCCGGAATCTTTTGACGAAAAAATTTTGAAGCGGAGAATGAGAGGCTCTCACCCCTCCCCATTTTTCTATGCCAATTGAAGATTTAGATGATGAAGAAGGTGGTCTCTGGGCAGATGGTCGCGAGAGAGATAGTGATGAGCCTTTATCAGGATTTGATAAGGATGGAGAAGTGAATTTACGAATTATTGGGGAGCGACAATTTACAAGCGATCATGTGCATGCTGCAGTACCCGAGGGTGTCCTCTAACCGCAGTAATATTTTTCTGCAAAATCTTTTGACGAAAAATCCGGAGAGGGATAGACCATGGGTGTCCCTTCCTCCATTTTTTATGGTCCGATTTGGTTCTTCCGGTCACTATTACCCGCCAGAGCTTGCTTTAAGGCAGCCGTCTGTTATCGAAGGAGGAGATCATAGCAATAACTCGGAACGTGATGCCCGACAAAAAGCTGCTATAGAAGGGCATCGTATCCAGAATCATCGAAGGACAGATGAAGTAATAGATCTTCAAAATCTGTATTCAGGAGAAGATCAATTTTTAAATTCCTTTGCTCAGCTTGCGCTTGTAAGTGGCACCAAATCTACTTCTGCCCTGGTCTTCAGATCCTGTAAGCCATTGAGCACTGCAATCCACTCGCGCACCGTGGCATCTTTTTTACTGGTGAGAGCTGCACATTTTTCACCGAGCTCCCAGGATTCCCTGGTGAGCGTGGTATCTCCTGCTGTTGCAGCGCCGATTTCATCTAAGGCATCGCTGGTATAACGCGCAAAGACACTGTTTGTTCCGCGAGCCACTTGCTGCACACCCTGAATAAACTCTGCAGCAAGCATGCCTCCAAAGTTGTGTTCAGCATCACTGGCCTGTCCACAGGCACGAGCAAAGACTTTCTCTAGATCCTCTGCAAATTGGTTTTTCTTTTTGAATGGAAAATTCCTTACTGTTGTTACACATGTATTAATATCGTTTATGAGACTTATACATACTTCCTGCTCTGTAGCGTTTTGGACAGAAATGATATTGAGTCCTTTGAAGCCATCTGCCTGAATTTCAAGGCGATTTGGCTCTGTGGTAACTCCTACTTTTGGCAGTTTCTTTGCCATCATGCTTGCTAGGCGACCACGAACTTCTGCCTGACCGGCGTTGATGGTCAAAAATGGAGCAGGTTTTTCCTGAGTATATTCAGGTCTCGCCTGTGACGGAGTTTCCCGGTTACCAAATAATTTTAATTTCATGTGTGTTTGTGTGAAGAAATCCAAATATTATACCATAATTTGTAAATTACTGGAAGCGTCTCTTTATACTGTTCCGTTAGACTACTGCCTCATGACTTCCGCCCTCCCAGCACTGGACCCGTCTCTCCTTGAAAAGGGGATAGTGGTCTGTAGGTTTGCAGATGTGGAAAACTCGATGAAGCCTATTTTTCCTGACGTATTGGCTGATTCTGCGGTACTTAGTATTCCTAGTGACCTCACTTTGGAGGAGTCCGTTACTTTGGATATACCCTCAGGACTTACGCTAAGTGTTTTTCTGGGTGCCAGGTCCCGATCTTTCATTCATTTGGTAGCAAGTGGCGATGCGACAGTGTTTGTACATGCCTCCGCAGAGGCAAATGCGCAGGTTCTACTAGAGGCCAGGCAACCTGGAAGCATCGTGCAGCGGAGTACTTTGGACGATAATGCCGAGCTTCATTGGCATAATGTGACGCTGGCCAGCGGAACCATCGATCAGTCATTGGTGTCCCGCGTAAAAGGTATCAATGCCTCAAGCTCTGTTTCTTGGTTGTTTTATGCCAAAAATACGGATGCTTACACGCTCAATTGCCGCAATATCTTCGATGGGCACAACGGAGGAGGGGAAATCACTATGAAAGGAGTAGCAGAGAATACGGCACATGCGTCGGCCAAAGGACTCATTGAAATTGGTTTGAAGGGCAATGGGACTGATACGTACCTCACGCAGAATGTGCTGATGTTGGATAGCAGCTCCAAAGTGGACGCTGTTCCGGGGCTGGAGATAAAAACCAATGACGTAAAGGCAAGCCATAGTGCGACGGTTTCACGGGTTACAGAGGAAGATTTGTTCTACTTTGCGTCCCGGGGAATTGAGGCGAGGGAGGCCAGAGGGATGTACGTGCAGGGTTTTTTGGCGGATCTTACCTCTGAAATGCGGGATTCCAAGGCGTCCGAAGCGATATTGACGGCCATAGAGCGCAAGTACGCGCAAAAATAATAGGGAGGCTGAAAAATATTTGACGGGGGAGTTTTGATCTCTATAGTGCCGTGGATTTCATTTTCCCCTTCTTGTATGACACATGGTGGTCCAGAACATGCAGCAGTAGAAACGCCTAAAGTAGCAGCTACTCCTGTTGTGAATGCGCAACCGTCAGCACTTATCCGTGCAGAAACACAGGAGCAGGCAGAAGTTCTTCGTGAATTTTTTATGACTGCAAATTTAACCGCTGCGCAGGATGATCAGCGCTGCGTTTAATTTTTTATTTTCTTTTTCCTCTCTTCCTTATGCCAAATGGTGGTCCAGATCGTCAGGATTATGATCCAGAAGCAGCACTGCTGGATTCTAGAGATGCAGTAGTGGCAGTTCAGGCAGAAAAACCATTCCTGACAGACGAAGAAAAAAAAGAGAGGCTTAGAATCAGTGCACAGCACATTCATGACCAGATAGGGGTGAGCATTGGCTTTGGCGATTAAATTTGAATAGTATGGGTCATTTCTAAGAATTTGGCCCATATTTGTTGTATGTTAAAGTAAACATTACAGATCCTTCACATATTCAGATGAGCAGTTTTCCGTGCGTCTTTCAGGTGCATGGTTCCCCTGCTCATCAGCAGAGACACCGTGGACTATTTTTTGAGTAATCCCCGGTGTCTCTGTGGCTCACTCACTCACCATTTGATGGAGAACGTTCATGCGTTGCAGCAAAATTCTGCCTACTGACCCTGTGGTCGTGATCTGTCTGCTTCTGGCTGCTGGCATTGGGCTGGGGGCGATTATTGTATCGCTCACTCAGCAGGACCAGCTGACGTACGCTCAGGACGAGCAAGAGGTGACCACGCAGAAGATGACGGAGTACCTGGCCATGAAGGCCAAGGAGATTGGGCTGCGGCCCGAGCATCAAGTGGCTCTGGATGCTTTTGTTCGGGACAAGAAGGACTCGCTGAGGGCTGTAAGGATGGGCGCCCTGATTGCCCCGCGGATCGCGGAAACCGTGAAAAACCGGGCCACGGCAAATGTCGGCCCTCCTCCTGCTCAGGATGGCGACGACCGCTGGGAGAAGGAGTACGAAAAGGAGCTGCGGCTCTACGACAAGTACTTCAAGATCTGCGATACATACGACGAAGCCTTTGCCTTGGACTTCTATCAGCATGGCCGCAAAAAGAAGCTCCAGGAAGAGGTGCATCGACTGATCGACGAAGAGATGAACAAGAAGTGAGCCAGCCAAGCAGGGGAATACCGGTCACGCTCAGCGTGGCCGGTATTTCAAAGTGCTCAAAAAATTACACACGAAAAAAAGACCTTTGAAGGTCCTTTTTTCTGGTGAGCTCTTAATTCACCGCATTGTGTAGTACCCTCCTTCGCCCTTCATTAAAATTGACCTCATGGGAGGCTACGGAAGGGCGAGGACTTTTTTTGATGAGAGGTGTGAACGTACTCAAGTTCACAGCATTGTGTAGTAGAGAAGTTGTATCCGGGTCCACTCCTTCGTTCCCGTAACGTGAGGGAAGGAAGGAGTGGTGATGCTCCCGGTCAATAAATAGTATGGTGAGTTTGCATCACTCAGAGCATACGTATGTTTGGTACACACAGATGTGTGATACGAAACAATCAGAGATAAATCCCTGGTAAGGAAATGTTCCATCCGCAGGTTCTCCTACGGATACCTTGTTACGACTTAGTCCCAATCAG
>CAZVOK010000005.1:0-70412 GCA_964628805.1 uncultured Candidatus Peribacteria bacterium
TTCTTCAAGCCTTACTCAAAAACCGAGCCGTTATAATAAGCGATAAATGGCTCCCCGACTTGGATTCGAACCAAGAACCCTCTCGTTAACAGCGAGATGCTCTACCATTGAGCTATCGGGGAACAGGATGATGTAAGGAACGACAGTGGAACCGAATGATATTTGAGTTACCCACCCCGCGTAGCTCCAGAGAGCGAAGGGGGGTCGGGGAACGGCAATGAAATGAGCAACAATTTCCTTGTGCGCGACGCACTCGGGACGTGATTGTAAACGAAGACGCAGACCACTGCTAGATCTTACAAGCACCAGGGGATTATGCGCATGAAAATGACGATACGCCAATAATTCTTTGTGCCTGGCGAATCAATTTTGTGTTCATAGAGCGCATTGCTCATGCGTGCAGCGCTTCCTCCGGGCAGCAATGTGACTGTAGATCCTTGTCCCCACGAAAGGCACTCCAGGAATGTAGAGCAAAGGCGCCACCACCCAGCACAGCGGCAAGTGCCACGCGAGCCTGCGGAAGGCGTAGAAGCCCTCGAAGGTCTCTCCGGTCGCCATCCGGATGTGCATGGATGTATCCAAATCTTCCAAGGTGATATCTGGTGCTACTCGCAGGCGCTCCTCTTCATTTCGAAAATTTACGGACTCCACATGGCCCAGCCAATCCAGACGGCGGATGGTTCGCGCGCTGCGGAGGCAGAGGCCGCATTGACCGTCGTAGAGGAGGGCGACGGGGGAGTGAGATGTAGTGGACATGAGAGATAATTTTGGATGTATGAAATGAGGGATTCGGGGTTGGGGATTAGGATTTTTAATCTAAAAAGAACACCATGTCCTAATCCCAAATCCCCAATCCCTAACCCCGCGCCTTAGCGCGAAGCATCACCAACTGCCTCCCCACAAACTGATCCGGCCTTCTATAGAGCAAGCTCGGATGCTCGGCGAAGTCAGACTCAATTCCTGCTGGCAAGTAGGCTCGGTAGCCGATCTTGTCCAAGGCAGCCCAGATCTTCTCCAGCCTCACTTGATCCTTTTTGTGGTACCACACAGGCCAGGTGACCACGAGCGGCACGCCCGGGAAACAGGCGGCCATGTTTTCCAGGAAAGCTTTCTGGAGCGATTCATTTTCGGTCTTCATCTTTGCGATATCTTTCACGGTCGGACGTTCCTCTATTCCAGGCCCGAGCATGGTTTCGGTCACAATCACATCGATCTGCTCCTTGAGCTTGAAGGGCTTCAGAGCATCTTGCTTCCAGATCTCGCTTTCGACGTCTCGCTTCAGGATCTTCTCTTCTTTACGAATCCAGTCCAAGTTTTTGGTAGTTCCGGTGATGGCTTTTTGCGAGACATCGCTGGCGTACACATCCCATCCGCGGAGCAAGCACTCCATGGGGATGACCCCTGTGCCGCAGAAGGGATCAAGCACGGTGAGCTTCTCTTTCTTGTGCGGCTTACGGTCTTTCTCTGCGGTGTCCTCACGAACGAGCCAAGCACCCAGGTTCAGCAGGATCTGTGCGAGCTTCGGTGGCAGGAGGCCTGCGGTAGTATCACGCACTGGCTTTTCGATGTCGCGCTTGGAGTAGGCTTCTATGTCCTGCGCGGCGACTGTTTTTCCAATCCACAGGAAGTCCTTGGCTCCCACCATCACGATTTCCGCTCCGTGCTTGCCTGTGACCATATCATTTTGATGCAAGACGATGGACGGTGCAGCTTTGTTCTCCGATCCCACATAACGGGACGACTGACCTTTCTTCTTCAGGACTTCTTTTGTCCGGCGGTAGAGGTCCCGCACTTTGAAAGCCGGAATGCCCTGAGCGCGGAGGCTGAAGGTCACTTTACCTTTCAGGGTTGCCACAATCTCCTGAAGCATCACTGGCACATCTTCCAGCTTGGCATCGGGCTTTTCCAAGGACCTGGCAATCACAATAGTTCCACCCAGCATTCCCAGGTACTTCATATCAATCTCCGCAGAACTGTCGAAAATCACCACCGACCGGTCCACGATTTTTTCCACTTTAAAACCCGGAAGAGTGGCACTGAGCTCTGCAAGACTAATGTGCGGTTGGTGGCCGATGAAGGCAGCGTAGGATGGCATCATGATTAGAGTAGCGTGTTGTCTTCAGGATTCCAAGAAGGTGGGGGATCGTATACTCGTATACTCGTGTACTCGTATAACCGTATAACCGAGTAGACGAGTACACGGATACACGAGTACACGAAAGACAACTCAATCCCTATTCCTCACCCACACATCCCACACCAAAAACGCGCCTAGCATCACCGCCACGGGCACCAAGTGAATGAGCCCACGCGCATGGCCGGTCTGCATCAGGGCTTCGGTGGAAAGAGGAGTAAAGAGGTACAGGAAAATCTGCCCCGGGTAGATGATGAGGAAAAAGGCAGCCAGAAGCACGAGCGGACTTGTGAAAACCGTTTTCGCTCTGGCGACTGTAAGACCCAGGAAGACCGGGAAAAAGAGGAGCCAGTTTCCTTCAAAGAACGTATTTACGAGCACAGCAAACGGCACACCGGGCTGGTAGGCGATGCTCAAGCCGGAAATGGATTTAGCATTTCCAAAGGGCAAGTCGTGCATCCACTTAAAGCCAATCCAGGGAATCAGCACAATAGCCAAGAATAGCGCTGTGATGAGCACTAATTGGAGTATTTCTTCACCCGGGAGTTTCTTCTGTTTCCACATCCACACCAGCGACAGTCCGCAGAGAAGAGCCCACACCGGGAAGTACATCACGAGTCCTTCGTTTTTCAAAAACGGCAGAAGGGCAATCATGAATGCGGAGAGACGGAAGAACGACAACTGTCTCTGCGAATCTGTATCAGACACGGCAAAATACAGGAAGCTCACGGCAGCAAACACGTAGCCCGACACAAGCACATCGGTGTACGCATTGGTTCCCTGCATGAAGTACAGCGGCAAGCTCATGAGCACGTACGCTCCTATAAAGGAAGGGAACATGGGGAGCCTCCTACGAAGTCCCGCGTACACCAGGTAGATCACACACAGAAACCACACGGCGTGGATGACATTTGCAAGTCCTTCATCCCAGTCTCCACGTACGGCCGAGAGCCAGGTTTTTACCAGAGGAATAGTAGGAGGGTACGAACTCGTTCCGCTCACTTGATCTCCTTCCTGCTGTCCTGGAAGAAGGAGAGTGAGTTCTTGCGTGTAGAAAAATACTTTCCCGCGCACGTTCCAGTTATTCAGAGTGTCATCCAGGTACGGTGGCACAGAGAAGAGAACAAATGCAGCCATCAACAACCGTACTGTCATCCAGAGGCCCAGAACAATCATCACTCCTTTTTGCCACGTATGTAGAGGGGCATGAGGAGCTACTACCGGAGGAAACACAGGAGTTGCAGGAGCGCGTGTCAGCCACCAGGAAGTAGCCAGAATCAGCAGCAGTACCAGCTGTACGCCCCCCATTCCCAGCAGTGAAAACCGGATACCCAGCGGAGACACGTGTGCGAGGAAGGTGGCAAACATTGTGAGCACGAGGCCGGACAGGAGCCCCAGCACCCAGCGTTCTGCCGGGAAAAGAACCGGAGTTCTGTGCTCAATGAGTCGCAGTGCAAGCCACCCGATGAGCGTAGGGAGCACTAAAGCCAGTGGAAGGAAGAGGAGGGACATCACAGTGTTTCAAACAGGAAAGAAGTGTCATCGAAACGCTTCAGTATTTTTCCGGGCCGGGAAGACACTTGTCCGTTGATGGTCAGTTCGCCCTTCTCGTTTACACTGATGTCATCACGCATGAAGACAAACCAGTACTTTACGTCCGGTCCAATAGTTTCATCTGCCTCTATAGGGCGAGATGGATACGCCATGTAGCGTGTGATTTTGGGAAGGGGAGTGCCATCAACTGTCAGGAACACGTAACGCGGATGAGCCTTGAGGCTTGGGAGGCTCTGTTCCAGTGCATCGTAAAAGTTCAGGTATCCGCGGAGCACTTTTTCTCCGGCGGGTTTGGAAATGTATGTTTGATAATCGTGTACGGAGTACGAGAGTAACTCACTACCCATGCGGATGTCGTACGAAACCCAGAGCAGCGCCACTATTCCTCCAAACACGAGGAGTGGTTTTTTCAGCTCTACGAAGCTATTTTTTCTCTTCTTCCACCAGGTCCAGAGTGCTGTGATCAGTCCAGCTACCAAAATCGCGATGTAGTAAAAACGATTGATGCTCATGCCTTGAGGAGGCATACCATCAAAGAGTGTTGGGAGTCCTTCAGGATAGGTAATCAGGAGCGGACCCCACAGGAAATTGATGGAATACACTTTCATTTGATCAAACGTCCAAAAAGATTTCCACGCAGTGAGAAGTTTTTCCAGTGCGGAGTAGCGTGTGAAAGTGATGGACTCAATCGTCACATTCGTTCCGGCAGCAAACGCGATCCCTAGCACATCTGCGTTCGGGTCCCATTCCAGAAACCGATGCATATCAAAGGTAGCAGTCTGCGGCGGTGCATCCGGCCCTATGGAAAAAGGAAGCTGTACGAGCCCATCACCCGGTTCATCTGTCCGGTGCCACAGAAGCAACATGTCTGCATTCTGTCCTTTGGAAAACGTGATGGTGATGGAGTCGCTTTTCAGAGGAGTCGTGATCTTACGAATCACTGCTCCTTGTTGTACCGCCTGTACATTGAGTCCTTCTGCGGTAGGAGTGAGAGTTAGTCCTTGGTTGGACCACTCTGCTGGTTGAAAATCTTTCGTCAAATCCCAAGTAGTCACTTCTTTGGCTTGTGTCGGCGCTGGAAACGCAGCTGCAAGAGTGAGGGCGCCACCGATGAGCAACTGTCTCACGAACATGAGGGACAGTGTACTGGCAAAGTGTGCGTAGGGACAATTCGGAAATTACGCTGCGAGTCCCGCTGCTTCTATGTCGGCAGGGCCACCACTCACAATAGCTTTGATGCGACGAATGCCTGCCGATGAACTCTCCTCTTTCTGGATCTTGAAACTCCCGAGCATTCCCGTGCGCGCCACGTGCGGTCCTCCGCAGATTTCTTTGCTCACGACATTGGCATCTGTGCCCATCACATACACTTTCACTTCACTGCCGTAGCGGTCATCAAACACACCCATCGCTCCTTCATTTTTGGCACCTTCAACCGTCGTGAGGTGATACGCCACAGGAAGATCTGCCTTGATGGCATCGTTCACAATCTTCTCTACCTCGGCAATCTGCTCGGGCGTCATTTTGTCCGCATGATTGAAATCAAAACGAAGTCTCTCTGCCGTGATGTTACTTCCTTTTTGCTGCACGTGATCACCCAGCACTTTCCTGAGTGCTGCATTCAAAAGGTGCGTGGCTGTATGTAACTTCGTCGTCTCCGCAGAGTGATCGGCGAGTCCTCCTTTGAATTTCTGCTCCGCACCCGCGCGGCTCTTGGCCTGATGTTCTTCAAAAGATTTTTTGTAGCCTTCTTCATCGATGGTTAGATGCTGCTCAGCTGCAAGTTCGCGTGTGAGTTCTATAGGAAATCCGTACGTGTCGTACAAGTGAAACGCAGTCACTCCATCGATGGACTTTGAATCATTTTTTTCAATGATGCGCTGAAAATGTTTGAGCCCTTCCAAGAGTGTCTGCTTGAACTGCTTTTCCTCTTTATCGAGTACCTCCAGAATTTCTTTCTCTTTCGTTTTCAAAAAAGGATACGCCTCTGTGTACTGAGCCACGACTATTTTTGCGATCTCTGAACAGTAATTTTTCGTCTGGAAATCCGTGTCGCGTTCCACGTACAAAAACCTCAAAGAGCGAATAGCCCTGCGAATGATTCTTCGCAGCACGTAGCCCTGATCTACATTGGAAGGTACTACTCCATCGGCAATCATAAAGGTAGCGGCTTTCAGGTGATCAGTGGCGATGCGGCCGTGCTTCGTTACAATCCTTCCTTCATCCGTATCATTCGTCAGAAAATTCTTCGGCACCACTGCATCAAAAATTGGTTTCATGAGATCTGTGTCGTACACATTCGTCACTCCTTGGAGGACAGTCGCTACTCGCTCCAGTCCCATCCCAGTATCCACATTCTGCTGCTTCAACGGTTCAAACGTTCCATCTTCTTTTTTATTGTACTGCATGAACACATCGTTCCAGATCTCCATCCAGTTTGGGTCATCTGTGGCAGGGTTGGAACCTGGAGGGGGAAGTTCGCTCGGTCCCACCCAGTAGAACATTTCCGTATCGGGTCCGCAGGGGCCTGTGAGTCCCGCAGGTCCCCACCAGTTTTTTGCTTTTGGTAAGAATCCAATTCGCTCGCGCGGTACGCCAAGTTTTTCCCAGATACCTGCAGACTCTTCGTCGCGTGGAGCGTCTGCGTCTCCTTCAAAACATGTTACTGCAAATTTTTCCAATGGAATTCCCAACACTTTTGTGAGGAATTCAAAGCTCATCGTAATCGCTTCTTCTTTGAAGTAGTCGCCCAAACTCCAGTTTCCCATCATCTCAAACATCGTGAGGTGACTGCTGTCTCCTACTTCATCTATGTCTCCGGTTCGCACACAGCGTTGCACGTCTACCAATCTTTTTCCTGCAGGATGTGGCTCACCCAATAAATAGGGGACCAGAGGGTGCATGCCGGCAGTCGTGAAAAGCACAGTCGGATCATTCTCTGGAACCAGTGGTGCTCCGGGGATCACGGCGTGCCCTCTCTCTTTGAAGAAATCTAAGTAGGCTTGGCGGAGTTCGTTGGTGGAGAGGGATTTCATGGTAGGGGAATACTAGAATACTAGAGTACTGGAATACTAGGGGGATTAGGGCCAAAAGCCCAATTTCCTCAACCCTCCAGTATTCTAGTATTCCAGTACTCTAGTACTCCAAGAGAATTGGCAAAAACCCACATTTTATGCTATAATTTACAGAAACATTCACACCCACTCCATGTTCCATTCTTTCGCGTCTACCCCCGGAGAAAAGAGCAATGTGCGTGCTCTTACGGCGGCACTCGTCATCATGCTCACGGTCACGGCAGTGGGATCGTTTTTCTTTAACAGGAGTCAGAATATTATGGAGCATGAACTGCGTCAGAAGCTGCAGACACTGGCTGCCATTGGAGCCGGTCAGTTTGACCCTGAAGAAATCAAATCCATCAAAGGACCTGTGTCCTTGGATACACCGGAGATGAAAGATATTGTGGATCAATTGCGCTTCATTCGCGCCAACGCTCCGTCCATCCGGTACGCGTACATCATGCGAAAGACGGACAATCCACACATCATGGAGTTCGTGGCGGATGCAGATTCTCTCTCCACTCCTTCGGAATTGGATTTGAACTTGAACGGACTGATCGACCCCGATGAGCGCGCCTCCTACCCTGGAGATTTGTACGATGCATCGGATTCCGATGAATTATTGGAAGGTGCTTTCATCCGTCCTACGGTGGATAAGGAAATTACCACTGACACATGGGGACAGTCTGTGAGCGGCTACGCTCCTATTCGTAATGAAAACGGTCTGCCTATTGCGGCACTCGGGCTCGATATGAGTGCGAGTGATTACCTCTACGTCACACGCAGTGTGTTCTCTCCTATCGCGTATTTGCTCGTAGTGTCCGGAGGAATTCTGCTCGGCGGGTACCTCATGCTCTACGCGTGGCAGAGGAGACTGGAGGCGTACAAGGAACTGGAAAACGAGCGCTACACATTCATGAACTTGGCGCTGCATCAGCTGGGCGCACCGCTTGCAACATTCAAATGGTGGATGGAAATCCTGCACGAACAGAACGACGGAAAGTTCTGTGATGGAAACGAGATCTGCGTGCAGATGGATGAAGGAGCGAATCGCATGTCCGACGTATTAGAAAGTCTCCGCCGCGCGAACCGTGTGTGGAAAGGGGACATCCGGTTGCATCTGGAAAAAGCATCCATTGCCGACGTGATTGCGGAGCAGATCAAGTCTCTGGAGACCGATATCAATACACGTAAGCAGACAGTCACAGTGACAGGAGCAGATGCCCTTGCGGCAGCATCGTTTGATAAAAAGCTGATTGGCGAAGTAGTCCACGAGCTCGTGGATAACGCGAGTAGCTACTCACCACACGGTGGAACGGTGGACGTGAAAGTATCACAGAAAAAAAACGACATCACGGTGACGGTGGAAGATCACGGAGTAGGAATTCCAGCCGCAGACATGCCGAATATTTTCCAGAAATTCACCCGCGGATCCAATGCCACGCAGATGAAGCCTGTGGGTAATGGGCTTGGACTCTTTGTGGTCCAAGGAGTCATCAAAGCCATGAAAGGATCCATCGCATTCCATAGCACCGAAGGAAAAGGATCAGTCTTTACTATCACGTTCCCTGTAGCTGCGTAAACTGATGCGACAGATTTCTCCTCTGCAGGCCGCTCGTGCCAATACTCAGCCGATCCTGATTATCTGCGCTGTGGCACTTACGATGGTTTTCCTCTCCGGACTCCTCTACGTCCGTGCCAGAGGTGTGATGGAACAGCAGTTAAAAGATGCTCTTCGCAGCACGGCCGCTGCGGCAGCCATGCAGTTTCGCGGCGAAGAACTGGAAATGATTCAAGGAAAGCAAGACATGCAGTTGCCGGTATTTGTGTCTACTGTGGAACGCCTGAAGAATATTCGTTCCAGTGTTCCTAACGTACGCTACGCCTACATCATGCGCCGCACTGAAAACCCGACTGTGCTGATGTTCGTTGGAGACGCCGATGCACTCTCTACGTCTGCCGAGCTCGATGAAAACAGCAACGGAGTGTTGGAAGATCACGAAGTAGGATCTCTACCCGGGGATCTGTACAACACATCCAATGCGCCCATGATGCAGGAAGCATTTTTGCACCCTGCCGTAGACGATCATATTACGGTGGATCAGTGGGGCAGAGCTATTTCCGGATACGCACCCATCGTGCGTTCGGATAACGGAAAAGTAGTAGCCATCCTGGGGCTCGATATGGACGCCGGAACGTTTGAAGTGCTCTCGCAAAGTGTGCTCTCTCCTTTATTGTCGTTGCTCCTGGCTATGGCCGTGACAATGATTGGAGCTTATTTGTTCCTGTTCCTCATGCGACAGCGCATCACCGCCTGGAGAAAGTTTGATGAAGAGCGTGCAGGGCTGATGCTCCTGACATTCCATCAGTTGGGAGGACCGCTGACTATCTTCAAGTGGTCCCTGGAATCCCTCCGTTACCGCGATCCTTCGGAGTCCCTGGAAGATGCCGTGAAGGAACACATGCAGAACATGGAGCAGGGGATTTCCCGCATGGATACGATGCTCGCGGATTTGAAAGAAGCTGCTCAAGTGCAGGAAGGAAAAGTGGATTTGGTCCTGGACCGCGCACGCCTCCGCGATGTCATCCGCACGGTAGTGGATGAAGTGAATGAAACCTCCAAGCACCACGTGCTCACAGACATCCGCGAAGATTTCCCGATGCTCCTGGATGCAAACCTCGTCCGAGGTGTTTTGAAGCAGCTCTTAAGTAACGCTCAAGCCTACTCCCCACGCGGCAGTACTATTACGGTTCGTGCTCGCAGAGTAGAGGATCACGTACAGGTAGAAGTAGAAGACCACGGCTCCGGAATCCCCGATGAAGACCTGCCACGCATCTTCCACAAGTTCGCCCGCGGAAGTAACGCGCCACGGTACCGTCCGGATGGAAATGGACTCGGTCTCTTCATCGCCAAGGGACTCGTGCACCGCGCAGGCGGGAAGATGTGGCTGGATACGGAGGCAGGACGTGGAACGACATTCAGCTTTACGCTGCCGTTTATAGGACCGAAGGAGGCGCGGGTGCCGTTTGGGAAATAAGAACTGAGAAGCGGATATGATGTAACCGATTCACAAAAGCAGCTTATTTCGAAAAGCAAACCCCGATGAAGTTTTCAAATACATCTCGAATGCCACTGCTTTTTCTTTGGTTTTAAAGGCAGCATAAAAGACTAATTCCACAGGACGTATGCGAGCAGTAGTTTTTGTTTGCCCCTGGAGATGCTGCTGCATCCGATTTTGCAAGTCCCCGGTGGAGCCGATGTAAAACTGGCCATTTTCTAAAGCAAGAATGTAAGTGTAGTGCATACCTAAATCATCAAGTTTTGGAATCAGCAAAGATATGGCTCGTGAAAATTATTTTAAGAGGCATCTCTATTTGTGTTTTAGATAAGCCGAAAAATCAGTTCCATAGACAAATAGAACACACGTTGAAAAAGCCACATTATTAGGAGTATTGCCCCACTTCGCTCTGCGATTTATATAAGGAGACTAAAATGGATTGAAAACGATAGCTAGCCCCTAGGCAGAGCTACGCGGGGCACACTTCACTTTTCTGCCATTTTGTTTCTCTAGTGGTTCACCACGCGAAGCTCGCCCGCAGGCGAGCGAAGTGTGGTGGACTCGGTTCGGAGAAGTTGGAACCAGCTGCCACAGATCATTTTTGAATGGTATGAACTGCTGCAACCGAGTTATGAAAGGAGCAGATTGGCTCTTGTAGAAGCCTGATTCCGTCAGCTTACTTCTCACCAGAAGGGAATAGAATCGTATTAGTGAAGGGGTCTTCCTCCCTGATGTCCCCGTAGACCTCTTGTACTGCTTTCAGGATGTGTGGAGGCACGTTTTTCTCCAAATCATCGAGATGATCCATGAGTTCTTGCAGATTACTGCGTGAGTAAACGACAGCTGTGTAGTTTTCCATCTCCGTCTTTGCGGGATTGTTTTTCAGTCTTCCATGCCAAGGCTTGTCGATCATAATCCCATCGCAGTAAGGCAGCAGATTTGCGATGGAAGAGATGTCACTGGAATCACCTAGATCTATCTCCTCTTTCCTGCCTCTCGTTGCTGCTGCCTGTCGTGCAAGTGTTGCCCACAGCAAAGGCTCGATACGGATAGAAGGAACGCTCTTTCTCAATGCGTCACCTGCGAGGAAGTCGATCACCTCTCGCAGTACAAAGGGATTCACGATTTTGGCTCCTTTCGAGAACAGTTCATACACATCATCGACAAGTTTGATATATGGATGCTCGTCCCAAATCTCTTTGTTGATTCTGGGAGCCAGGTCAGGTGGAAGAGGTATTCCTACTTCTTCTGTTCCTCGCTTCATGAAATACAACGCATACGTCTCTCTGATGCTGTTGCCATAACCTTTCGATTCCTGTTCGATCCTCTCTTCAATCGTCATGTCACCGCGCTTCCATGTGTCGTAAATCTTCTGAAATACCTTCTTCGATTCTATTTCCTGCTGTTTCATCATCTCTGCATACACGGGATCCCAAGTATAGCTACGCAATGCAGATTTGAGTGAGTACTGCTCCCACGAGTTGATTCTTCCCTGTGCAATCAGCTGTGGATCATCGATGAAAATAGGTTCAGCTGGATTCAGGTGGTGCTTTGTGAACTGTAGGATTTGTACTGCCTGTACTTCCATCGATTCGTAAAACTCCACTCCATTCGCCAGTCTCTTGTAGACCGCCTTCAAGTGTTTGTAGAGACTCTGATCGCGAAACGATTCTCTCCTGTGGTACATCGAAAATGGACAAACAATCTGCTGCAAGCGGCGCAGCCTGTCGATCTTGTAGTAGAGGGCAATCCATTCCTTCTGCACATGCGGCTCCATCTTCGTTCGTTGCAGCTCTGGTCGTAGAGCCTTGGCTATGCTGCTGATTACGTGCTGATCGAGATAGAGAACTTCTTTGTCGATTTTCGGCAGTGCAATCAGTTCGGGCTTCTCACCTTTCTTTGCATCAGGGAAGGGACACTCGGTACATGCACGAAGATAGGCACTGATACCGACATGCAGGATACCGTAGGTCGTTTTGTGACAGCGGGGACACTCAATGTAGGGCGGATTGATCAGCTCTTTCGTATCGATAGTTTGGCCGTCAATTTTCACATTTGGCATAGTAAGGATTATATATCTCTATTGAGAAATAATGAGAAAGAACTAATATGGGGCAAATGCAACAATTTAATTCTCCTGACGGCCACCGCATCATCCATGCCAACGCTATTGAGGCATTACAAACCGAGATACCAGATGACTCAATCGACCTCATTTTCGCAGATCCTCCTTACAATATTGGGAAGGTGTTCGGAGAAATGGTAGATAAATGGGAATCAGATGACGCATATTTAAGCTGGTGTTATCAGTGGCTCGATCTGTGTATAAGAAAACTAAAACCAAACGGCAGTCTATATGTCATGACCTCGACGCAAAACATGCCGTTTTTTGATATATATCTACGAGATAAATTGACCATTCTTTCGCGGCTAGTTTGGCATTACGACAGTTCAGGAATGCAAGCAAAAAAATACTACGGCTCACTTTACGAGCCAATACTCTATTGTGTTAAAGATTCAAAAAACTACACCTTTAATGCGAATGATATTCTTGTTGAAGCCAAAACAGGCTCACAAAGAAAGTTAGTTGATTATAGAAAAGCTGTTCCAACTGTATACAACTCAAAAAAAGTTCCTGGCAATGTTTGGAACATGCACCGTATTCGTTATAGATGCGAAGAATACGAGGAGCACCCCACTCAAAAACCTATGCAGCTCCTAGAACGCATTATTAAAGCCAGTAGCAATCCTGGTGATATTGTTCTCGATCCTTTCTCTGGCTCATTTACCACTTCTCACGTTGCTCAAACACTTGGCAGAAAATCGATTGGCATCGAACTACAGGAGGAATATATCAAAATTGGTCTACGCAGATTAGGCATCTCGCAGGATTACAACGGAGAACGTTTGATAGCACCGCAGAAAAACTTCATTAGAAGTAATTCAAAAGAGCAGCTTTCCTTCATTCAGGCATAAATGGAACACTCCTTTACCGCTGTAATACGTGAGAACCTACAGCGACACTTCGGCAAAGCCACAGAGGATATTTTTGGAAAAAGTGATTTACTGAAATATATAAATATAAAAACAATATCTGCAAGTCGTGGTTCTAAATCACGAAGTAGTTTTGCAAACCTATATGCGATTTACGTTCTTGTGGAGGATTATCTTCATGGTGGCTTTCACGAGCGAAACGATTACAAGAAGTATGAAGGCGCAGTGTTCTCTAATTTATTTAAGCGACAACGAGAATTGCCTTTCGGCGGCAAGCTACAAAATCACGCATTGAATCATAGGCTCAATGAGGAGTTCAGGAAGTATTTTGCAACATCAGGCTTTGTTCCTATTGTGAGAGACGTAGAGAAAAACAAGTATTGGATTAACGAAAACCTCCTCAAAATTACCGTTGGGAGTGAGACGTATAATATTGCACCAGTCATCATTGATATTATCAATGAGTACATTGGAGCAAAACAGCAGGCTTTCCATTCCTTCATGGAAGCCTGTGAGAAGCTCAAAACGGTATCCAAAGACGATATAGAAACAGCCACCATCTTCATTAAAGATTTACTTGCACCCAATGTTGATGCACGTATTTTTGAAATCGTTAGTTACGCCATTTTAAAATATTTTTATTTTGGTCAGGAAGTTTACTTCGGTTTCTCACTAGATGATTTGACGAAGGAAAAACTCAAACTCTATAAAACAGGGCGAACGAATGCTAATGATGGAGGAATAGACTTTGTGATGCGCCCCCTAGGTCGCTTCTTTCAGGTCACAGAAACATTGGACATGAAGAAATATTTTCTCGACATAGACAAAATAGAAAAGTTTCCAATTAGCTTTGTTATCAAGTCCTCTGAATCAGAAACGGTGCTACGTGCGAAATTAAAAGACGGAGCAGCAGAACAGTTCTCAATTGAGTCTGTAGTAAAGAAATATATGGAGAGCATCGAAGAAATCATCAATGTCCCATTACTACTCGAAAGATTTGCAAATGCCGTTCAGGCAGGACATTTAAAAGAAATTGTTCAAGAAATAGTTCTACAAAGCAAAGTTGAGTTTAATGTAGATGAGGAGGAAGGAGGTGATGAAGAAGATGCAGTTGAAGCCGTATAGGAGTTAGCTTGCAATACTATACCTGTAGGTATAGTTTTGAGATGTCATGAAAATCCCCAAGATCAAACCCGAAGATCAGCTGCCCTTCCATCTTGGCGGGGACGGCTTCGATATCGCATTCGCAAGCTACTTCTGCGGAGACGAAAGCAAGGCTGTCAGCAGTGCGCTGAATGAGAAGAAGCACACCATCAAGGACACCTATCAGAGCTACAGGCTCATCAATCATTGGAGTTCATTGGGATTGCTGGATGATGAGCGCAGCGAAGAAAGCCGCCAGTGGCGAAAGCTCTCTGTATTGGACATCGTGTGGGTGAATCTCCTCGTTGAAATGAGGAAGTTCGGCTTCCCGCTGGAAAAACTGCAAGTCGCAAAACGCACCCTGTTCAGACATGCAGACAAAGAACACCCCTACTTTCTTTTGGAGTTTGCTGTCGTGAACGTCTTGCGGCGGAACTCACAGCAAGTCGTGATCGTTCTCGAAGATGGAAAAGCTGGCGTACTTTCCGAAGACATGGCGCAGTTGAGTCGTGACATCTATGGATTTGAGAGTTTTCTGTCGATCAATCTCAACGCTGTTGTGTCACGCATCTACAAGGGCAAGGACTTTTCGCCTGTGTCGCAGCACTCGGTAAGCCTAAACCAAGAAGAGATCGAGGTGCTATTTGAAATGCGTCAGGGGCGTTGCAGCAGCATCAATGTACGAATGAAAGATGGACGCGTGGAACTCATCGAATCAACAGAAACAGTGGAGGCGCAGAAACGACTTGTTGATCTATTGAAAGAGGAGGAATACCAAGACATCGAAGTGAAGAAACGAGATGGCAAGATCGTCTCAATCAAGCGCACGAAACAGAAGAAACCAGAATCCAAAGCGACGGGAAAAACCCGCGCTTCTTCATCTACAGAACCACTTCGACAATCGGAGAAACCGAAGTCGAAAGTCGTTCGTTCCAATGCTCACCGTTGAACAATGCAGAACATATCTCAAAGATCTTCCATTATCGGACAAGCAAGTTGAAGACCTGCGTGATGCGCTCTACGCCATCACAACAGGCGTTCTATCTCCTCACTTCGATCACCATGACCAATGACATTTCTACCAAGCAACATACTGCCAACAAACAGAACGCCAAGCACGGCGGCGTGAAGACCGAACGTGGCAAAGCTGTCGTGCGCTTCAACGCACGAAAGCACGGCATCCTTGCGACCCTCCTCACGAAATACGAAGAGAAAGACCTTGAAGACTATTTGCAGCTTTTCTACGACCACTACGACCCCCAAACGCACATGGAGTGTGTTCTCGTCGAGCGTATCGCCCTCTGCTACCTGCGGCTTCAGCGTGTCGGGAAAGCCGAAGCGGAGTTCATGCAGATGAAGCTCGACCCGCGCATCATGCGCCCCATGATCGCGCTGTTGGAACTGGATGAAGTTGTGAGTGAAGGCTACAAGCCCACGATGATGCCCGAAGACGTGGAACACCTCGGTAAGACGTACTTACGCTACGAGGTCGCCATTGAGAACAGGATGTACAAGGCCATGCACGAACTGGAAAGGTTGCAGCGCATCAGAAGTGGCGAAGACGTTCATGCGCCGATGGTGTTGGACGTGCAGAACGAAAGTGGGTTTGTTTCGCAAAATGACCAATGAAAGAGCCAGCAGTTCTCTATTGTCGGGTTTCCTCGGCTCGTCAGGTGAAAGAGGGGCATGGTCTTGATGCACAGGAATCGAGAGGCAAAGAATACTGCAAGACGAAAAGCTATGACTTGAAACGTGTTTTCAAAGATGAAGGCGTATCAGGTGGCTTACTAGATCGTCCTGGTATTCAAGAACTGCTGACGTTTCTTGAAGAAAGACCTCCCTTCGAGCCACAGATGATCGTGGTGGTGGAGATGCCGGGAATTGAACCCGGGTGCAACGTGTAACAAGGATGCCCGTACTGTCATGAACTTTTCGGTACTCACATCTCATAAGAAAAGAACAAAGAAGAGTGTGAGGTGCGATGCCTAGAATACGAGGAGTGTCACGACATCAGATGACGTCCAAGACTCGCTAGTGACGCCTCATCCCTGTAGCGAGTATCGAGGGCGAGACGTGTCTTCGCTAAGGAAGACTATTAAGCAAATGCAGGCTCGAACGCAGGCAGCTTAACGCTGTTTGCGATCTTCTCAGCAACGCTTAGAATAGATGATTTGGCATCTATAGTGTGCAACAAGTGGGTAACGGGAACCATTGCAATCCCGAACAGAAGCAAATCCATGCTAGAATCACGCTGTCGAAGCCTGTCATCCCCACGGTAGTGGTGACCAAAATATCCGGAAGAACTAATTACTCCCTTCTCCCGCCCACCGTAGCCACGTCCATAAGTGGTCCATCGGGTGAGACTAAAGAAGGTAGCGCCCACTCGCCTACGTGGCGGAGGTGGGTCATCCCCAGTTTCTTGGTACAGTCTTTTGCGTAAGTCTTACAAAGATGCGGAGCCAATACTGTCACAGAGCGGACAGAAATTATAACACGAAAAAAGGCAGAAGGCAGTCAATCGTGTACTTTTTCTGCACTAACGAGCTTAGGCATGCCGCAAGTTTTTAATGATATAATGGGGCTTAAATAACCCACTCTCCCTATGCTCAAAAGACTCCTCCGCATCGCCGTCATCGTGGAGCTCTTATTACTCATAGGTTTTCTCCCCACACTCTTCAATCCTAATGCACAGATCTACGGAGGTCCAGGCGGAGGGTGGGATTGGTCGCCGTGGACTTTTGTGGGTCCCATGGCTGCCTTGATGCTTGTGACAGGTCTTGGCATTGATTTTGCGGAGAGGAACATTACGCATCCCGTGTACCGATGGATGGCCATAGCTGCTCTGGTGCTGGCACTCGCGTGCATTTGGGCGATGATTGCGACGAGCGAGTAAGCAGCTTGTGCCACTCTGTAATCATCAGCTGTATCTGGTTCCCATGTTTTGCGAGCCACACTCACGCCTGGAATGATGAAAAAAGTAACGTATCAAGCACCTCAATTCACTCAACATACTCCTGCACTGGCAATCAGGATTCTGTAGGGAGAATGTTACGATGTGCGTCCATGCGAGCCCGAAAGAGCATTGGCTTTGTAGTGATGTGTGCCGTCTGTGCCATAAGTATGGGAGATGCACGTGCCTCTTTTTCAGACACTGCGGGCCATTCCCAGGAACTATCCATCAATGCTCTGAATGCTCAGGGAATTGTGAGCGGCTATACGGACGGTACCTTCGGGCCGGATTTGAAAGTGAACAGAGCGGAGCTTCTGAAGATGCTTGTGCTGGGCGTGGGGGCAGTGCCTGGGCCGGAAGACACGCACTGCTTCCTGGATGTGGCCGATGAATGGTTTGCTCCGTACGTGTGCTACGCAAAAAAGCAGGGATGGGTGAGCGGGTACGAAGACGGAACATTTCAGCCGGGCCGACCGGTGCTCATGGTGGAAGCTCTGAAAATGATGATGCATGCATTCGGCTACGTGCCAGTACAGAGCTCATCAGTCGTTCCTCTGCCAGGTATAGATCCGGCTGCGTGGTATGCGCCGTATGTTGCCTTGGCTTCCGAACAAAACATCGTGCAGTTTTCGGATGCATTTGATCCTGCAGAAGCAATGAGCCGGGCCCGCATCAGCGATATGCTGTACCGCGGCATCCTGAAACATCAGGCGGATCTTCCTCAAAACACTACCAAGCAGAAGTCTTCCGCATCATCACGCGCAGTGGTCCGTCCTCTGGTGCGTGGCGGATTGGGCGATAGGGGAAATAGCGGAGGTAGCGGAGGCGGGGGAGAGACAAGCGGTGCTACCAGTAGCTCGTCGTCTCTTTCCGCACCAACTATCAGCTTCAACGACATCTCCAAGGATTACGGCGATGCATCGTTTACGCTCAGTCCTACATCAGACAGTGCCGGGCTTTTACCTATGACAGCAGCAATACCGCTGTGGCGACTATCAGCAGCAGTACGGTCACCATCGTAGGGGTCGGTTCCACTGTTATTACAGCTACCCAAGCCGCTGCTGGCGGGTATGCGAGCGGTGCCAAAACTGCCACGCTCACGGTGAGCGCCATTGCTCCTACCATCACTTTCAATAACATCACCAAAAATTACGGCGATGCGAGCTTCAGCCTGTCGCCTGTGTCCAACAGCGCGGGGTCCTTCAGTTACACCAGCAGCAATACGAGCGTGGCTACTGTTTCCGGAAATACCGTCACTATCGTCGCCGCGGGGTCCACTACTATCACATTGACCCAGGCGGCAAACGGGAACTACACGAGCGGATCCACTACGGCCACCCTCACCGTGAATACCATCGCACCTACTCTGGGAGGATTTGCGAACATCACTAAGCAGATGGGAGATCTGCCATTTACCCTCACTGCTCCTACGTCCAACAGCGCCGGAGCCTTTACCTACATGAGCAGCAACACGAGTGTGGCCACAGTCAGCGGCAACACCGTGACGCTTGTATCCAATGGCTCCACTACCATCACCGCCACACAGGCGGCGAATGGAAACTACACCAGCGGTACCAAGACTCTCACTCTCACGGTGGCGGTAGGCGAGTGCTTTACTGAACCCTGCGCAAACGGCGGTACATGCACGAATGGACCGGGAGGCACCTATTCCTGTTCCTGCCCCGAAGGGTATTCGGGCGACATCTGCGAACTCAACGACTTCGGCTGCAATTACGATTACGGCAATTTCCCGTGCCTCAACCACGGAACATGCGTGCCGGATATCGGCGGAGGCTATTGCCAATGCACGGCGAACTTCTGCGGCTCCCAGTGTCAGTTGCCCGATAGCGACGGCACACCGGATGGATACTGCGGATAGAGGTGTACTTTCTTTGGAGTTTTCTTTCAGGCATCAGAGATTGATGTAAGCTTCTCTTCTGTATTTTTTTCCTCTATTCCTATGGCAACTCCCAACACCGTCACTCTCCACCGCGTCCTCACTGCTCCACCCGAACGCATCTACCGCGCATTTTTGGATAGCGATGCCAAGAGCAAGTGGCTGCCTCCGCATGGGTTCACAGGAAAAGTGCATGAAAATGATCCAGTGGTCGGCGGTAAGTACCGGATGTCCTTCACGAACTTCAGCACAGGAAACAGCCACTCCTTTGGAGGAACATACCTGGAGCTCGTTCCAAACGAACGCATCCGCCACACAGACGTATTTGATGATCCAAATCTCCCCGGAGAAATGATGGTGACTGTCACCTTGAAAAAAGTTTCCTGCGGTACCGAAATGACAATTCTTCAGGAAAATATTCCCTCTGCTATTCCGGTGGAGTCTTGTTACCTGGGTTGGCAGGAGTCTCTGTTCCTTTTGTGCAAACTGGTGGAGGCGGAGATTCCGGATAATGTGTAAGGCGATGATTAGTGCTTCATCGTGTTAGTGCCGCCAGCCGCGCCTGATCCCCATAGGCTTTTCGCAGGAGCGCATACGAAGCAAGCGTGAGAGCAAGTCCTACAAGTGATGGAATGAAGATGAACGCTGGATCACCCACGAACATGTGAGAGACGAACGCGCCCAGGAGATCGATGACGAGTCCGGCGTACGCCCACTCACGCAAAAACGGCCACCACCGCTGCCAGATGCCGATGATACCGAGGATCTTTGCGTAGCCGACAATCAAGAGCAGGTACGTGGGGTACTGCAGTTGCTGAAACAGAGCCACCGCCCCTTCTATTTGCATGATGTCTGGAATGGCTCCTCCTACAATGAAGAAGGAGAGCAGAACAGTGACAATCCAGTAGGCGATTTTCCAGGATTTCATGAGGGGGAGGGGGGGGATTGGTGGGAGTGTAGCAGTGACAGGCTGCACTGCGAAGAAAAGCGAGTATGAAGATGTCATGCTGTTTTAATCTATTATTAGTTACTCAAGGTGGTGTAAACTTTTAGATAACATGTTATTTCAATATTGAATTAGCAATTCTATTTAATTATGAGAGATATTTATATAGGAAAAACGCGTCTATCCGCATTACAAAATATTCGTACTCTATTCCGAAAAGAAAAATGGCTGCTTAAACTATTTGGTGAAGAGTGGTGCAGAGAACATCTTTTATTTAGTAAGCCTAGAAAAATAGATAAAACACATCCTTTATTTTTTCATTTTTCTAGCTATTGGAGTAGTGAAGATTTTGTAAGGAATATAGAGCATTTTTCTCAATCTCAACCGACCCTTATTAAAGGATTAATTAAATCACTCAAAGCAGATAGAGATCAAAAAAATATCAGATCACTTATTAATAACTTAAATGTTTACTGTTTCCTTTCTAAGAAAAATTTTCCATGTGAATGGGAACCAAAAGTCATCCTTCAGAAGAAGAATGGTACTGCAACAAAAAGACCAGATCTTTGTATTAATAATAATAAGCAAAAAATTTATCTTGAAATATTTAGCATTCATGATTCTGATGAGGACGAGGAAAAGGATAGAGTAATGGAGGAGCTGCAAATTCGTGTCAATCGAATGAAAACAAACTCATATATGATTTCATTATCACCACATTTTCGAACAATAAAAGCTGAGCATATTGAGCCTATCATTAGATTTATTCGAAGGAGTATTAAATCTGGAAAACTTCCCCAAATATTTAATGAAAGTACAGTTCTGAGTTTTAATTACAACGACACACCTTTGGCAGAAATTGATTTTGTTAGAGTTCGAAAAAATAGTGGCTTCTGGGGATCACACTCAAGCGGATCACATAGAAGAGATGACTCTTTTCGGCTCAAGAAAAAAATTCTCGATAAATTGGATGAAGAAAAATTTCAACTTCCGCCACCTCCTAACTTTGGCGGATTTTATATTGTTTTAGATGATACTTGGAGTGACATTGATGACGCGGTGTATGCAATCTTTGGAACTCCTTCAATCACATTTTTTAGTAGTGGAAGGGATTCAATATCAGGTAACAGTACAGATGGAGTCATTCATCACCCTAAGGGGGCACAATTAAATTATGTCGATTTTATTGTCATCCAAAGCAAAAAGATGATCTTCTCAGTTGAAAAGGAAAAAAATCGTAACATTAAAATTATCCTAAATGCTGCAACAAAGTTTTCTATAGAAGAACTTGAACAGATTTTTAACTAATACTTCTAATTGAAGCATCTTTTTATTCCTAAGATATTTATCAATATTATTCTTTTAAAATTTATTAATAGATAATATGTTTCATAAATAAATTCTCTTGCATTATATCCGCCACGGATATATGGTCTCCGCATGTCCAAAACCCCCACCCCTCTCACCCCCGCCGTCCTGCACATCCTCCTAGCCCTCTCCATAAAAGAGCGGCACGGGTATGGCATTATGAAGCAGGTGGAAGAGGAATCGCAGGGGAAGGTGAAGATGGGGCCGGGGACGCTGTATGGGTCCATTGGCCGGATGCTGGATAGCGGACTTATCCGCGAGAGCGACAAAAAAGTGGATCCCGAAATGGATGACGAGCGCCGCGTGTACTACCGCATCACAAGCGCGGGGCAAAAGGCACTGGCTGCGGAGCTGGAGCGGTATGACCAAGTAGTAGAGCTTGCGCGGAGTAAGACGCTTCTTACGTTCTCCTGGGATTATGTCTTATGAACATTCTTCAGACACGTACCGGAGGATCTACGCCGTACTCCTTCGCCTCTACCCACGGCCGTATCGCGAGAGGTTTTCTGAGGGAATGGAGCAGACGTTTCAGGATCTCTCCCGTGAGCGTGCGGCAACTGGCGAAGGATTATTCGCCTTCGCGCTGTGGATGTACGCAGATACCTTCCTCGGAATCATCAAAGAATTTCTTCCCCACCTTTTTATGCACACGTTGACCAAAAGACTTCTCATCTGGGCTGCAGTCGTAGCACTCATGCTCTGTATACCGCTCGTGGCTATGCAGTTTACTGCAGAAGTGAAATGGGACACCTTTGATTTCGTGTTCATGGGCGTGCTCCTCTTTGGTGCCGCGTCTACGTATGAGCTCGTCTCCAGTAGAGGAAGCACTCTCGCGTACCGTGGGGCTGTAGGTTTTGCAGGAATCGCCACGGTTCTCCTGGTGTGGATCAATGGCGCTGTAGGGATCATTGGAAGTGAAGATAATCCTGCGAACTTGCTGTACGCCGGAGTCATCCTCACAGCAATCATCGGCGCCTGCATCGCTCGCTTGCATCCAGTGGGAATGTCTCGCGCCATGTTTGCTACAGCTGCAGTTCAGTTTTTGGTTCCCATTGTTGCACTCATCATCTGGAGGCCAGACTTTCAGCCCGGTGTCATCGGCGTACTCTTCCTGAATGCGATCTTCGTAGGAATGTGGGTGGCATCTGCATTGCTCTTCCGCGAAGCAGCCAGGAAGCAATCTCCTACGCAGACAGCGTAGGGGAGTAGGGGCTATGAAGTGGCACTGCGTAGCTCTCCCCGCTATTCTTTTGCTCCATGCAAACCGCTATTTCCAAGCGCCTCGAGTGGTACTTTCAAACGCTTCCGTCTCATTCACGGTGGCAACAGTACTGGAATGAACTCCTGGTATTTGGCGCAAAAAATGCACTCGCGTGCCTCTTCCCGGCGTTCATTTTCGCCATGCTGCTTGTGACGAAGAATTTCTCGTCACTCCTCTTCCTCCCTCGGTAC
Organism: uncultured Candidatus Peribacteria bacterium; assembly: GCA_964628805.1. Taxonomy (GTDB): domain Bacteria; phylum Patescibacteriota; class Gracilibacteria; order Peribacterales; family Peribacteraceae; genus CAZVOK01. The sequence goes on from CAZVOK010000005.1 coordinate 22,554, forward strand.
GATGTCCTCCTCCTCGCGTGCCTCGGCATGCAGGTGTTCATGTATCTTTCCGGCCTGGAAACGCGTGATGAAGTGAAAGTGATTTGCATGTTTCACGTGCTGGGCCTCTGTATGGAGATCTACAAAGTGCATCACGGCTCGTGGTCGTACCCGTCCTTCGCGTACACCAAAGTGCTGGAGGTACCGCTCTTCAGCGGATTCATGTACGCGAGTGTGGCTAGCTACATCACCCAGTCCTGGCGCTACTTCCGCACAGAGCTCCATGCGTGGCCCCGGCGGCTCTACACAGGGTTACTCGGCGCCGCCATTTACCTGAATTTCTTTACCAATGAATACCTGCCAGACATCCGCTGGCTGCTCATCCCTACGCTCTTCATTCTCTTTTGGAACACGCGCGTGTCATTCTCCACCACACAGCGCCGCTTCATGCCGGTGACACTCTCCTTTTTGTGCATCTGTTTCTTCATCTGGATTGCCGAAAATATTGCCACCTTGCTTGGCGCTTGGCAGTACACACACCAGGCAGGTGTGTGGAAGGCAGTGCACTTTGGGATTATTGGGTCTTGGTTTCTGCTCGTGATTGTGAGCTTTATTTTGGTGGCGGAGTTGAAGCGGGGGAGGGGAGAATAATTTAAAAGCTTTGATTAAAGATTTATTTTTTATTTTTCTTCTCATACAAATTCTCAATAATACGGATTGTTTGTATAATTACGTAAAAACAAAAAAATAAAATAATACAGGCATAAAAAACAAAAAATGTATTTCCTTGAGCCTTAGCCAATTCATGAAGGATATTCATTACTTCTGTAAGTAGAGCTGCACTAAAAAAACCCAAGACAAGAAAAAGTTGAGGTATAGCTTCCTTTTTTAACTTTTTATCCTTTTGCTTTTTAAACCAAGACATAGTGAGTAGGAATTAAAAATAAGTCTCACGGACAATTCAACGCCTTCCTCCACCCCGCATTCACCGCCTCACTCTCCGAACAAAACCACTTCTCGCCTACACTCGTATCGATCTTCGTGGCGCCGTAGCTCTGACACCCATCTACATGAAAAATCTTCTCTCCATCCTTGGCGATGTTTCCTTTGATGGTGCAGGATGCGCTGGCAATAGATGAGATAGCTTTTGAGGAGCTGGAAGATTTCTTGGTGACAACTGTTGCGGCTGCTTTCTTTGGCGCTACCGGAGCTGCCTTTTTCAGTGCTGCTTTGCTGCTACTGCTCTTGGTGTGACAGTGGTAATTTCCCGTCTTCTTTTCTGTGTGACATCCATTGGCATCGGTCTTGCCGGAAGAGGCACTGGCAAGAGTGGGGACTACTATCAGTGCTGCAAGAGCTAGGCGGATGTACATGAAAAGGGGAGGAAAGAACGTACCTCAGCGTACACGGTCTAAAAGATCTTTTGGTGAGCAGATGGATTTTCGTCAACGGAATGTACAGGGCTGCAAAAAGTGTTCCACGGTGTATACTGCGTTTATGCGTAGTGGCCCCTACACCAGCGTCTCTGATTACATCTCTGCGAGCCCTGCAAAAGTTCGGCCTATATTAGAGGAGCTCCGGGCAGCCATCAAAGAAGCAGCACCCCGAGCGGAGGAAGTGATCAGCTACGGTATGCCGGCGTACAAGCTGAATGGTATTTTGGTGTACTTCGGTACGTTTCGACATCACATCGGATTTTTCCCAACTCCTTCGGCCATCAAAGTATTTGCCAAAGACCTCACTCCGTTTAAACACGCAAAAGGCTCCATTCAATTTCCTTTGAATGAACCATTACCTTTGGATCTTGTACGGAAAATTGTGACGTACAGACTTAAGGAAAATCAGGCGAAGAAAAAAAACGTAGCCTAATCCACCACTGCAAATGCTCGGATAGGGGACCCGTCTCCTTCTTTGATTTTCAGAGGAATACCAAAAAAGATCACTTCTCGATCTTCCGGTAATTCTGAGAGATTGATGAGATCGGTAAACGTCAGAATGTCATCTTCCAGTAGTTGTCTCTCTAGTTCAATGCTCAAAGACGCATCGTCTCCCGTGACCACAAATGTGGGGTTTGCTGCAGAGATTTTTTCGTACAACTCTGCGTCTATATTTCCTTCTTTGAATATCAGTCCCATATTCTGTGGGAAATACACAGCATCAGGCTCCGCAATCATCGCTCTGCCGAAGCATCTATCGAGTGGAATTTCATCTACCCTCATTCCATGCTCATGCATGTGTGCCGGGGCATCCATGTGCGTGCCGGTGTGCGAACCGAAATGCAGATCTTTCACGCGCCAGCTATCTTTTTCCAGTGAGCGCACGTCTGTGATGTGCACAGGAGGATCACCGGCGTACACGTCCATACCGTTCTCTATGATTTTGCTGAGGTCGATGACTTTCATGAGAGTGTAAGAAGAAAAAATACCGCCAGTCATGGAATTGAATGGCGGTATTGAGGGTCTTTCAAGGGGTTTACCATAAAGTCTTGTACTTATCCCAGTTGATCCACAGGAAGTACACATTGAGAATAAAGAGCATCCATCCCATGATAGATGAAATTTTGAAGATGTTGTCATCCACTACGGCGTGAAACAGCATCACATTTACGGTCATGGGGGCGAGGAGCACCGCAGCCAAGGCAGTCTTATTCATGATCACGAGTACCAAACACACAAAGCATAGGAGGCCTAGGAGCGGCATCATGTAGGTAGAATTCATGAGCGCTTGCATCATCGCCCAGCCATCCGGACTGTATAAATCCGCAGTGGGAGCAGGGAATACGCCCAGAGTGCCGAGGATGGGCGTCACCAGGAGTAGGCACAAAAGAACCCGCATGACGATCGTCAAAATTTTCATGGGAGGGGAGAAGGAATGAAAGAAGTATACACGTATATCCTGCGCTTAAAATGGATGTTCTAGGGTTTCATTTTCTTTTATGCTGCCCCTCATATTCCTTCCTCCTTTTCCTATGAAATACAGTGCATCCAGTATCATCGGATGGACCGCTGCCATCCTGGTGGCTGCTATGAACATCATGTCCGGCGTCATGAAATTTATTATGACTGAGGCTACGCCTGGAGTGGAAGCAGCCATGCAGGCGGGCTTCTGGGACATCCGCTACGAACTCGGAGCTTTGCAGTTGATCATCACTGCTCTCTTCCTCATTCCTCGCACATCCACGGTTGGATTTGTGTTGATGGTTGGGTATCTGGGTGGAGCATTGGCTGCGAATCTGACACATGCAATGTATGCGGATGCAGTACCGGTGTATATCGCGTTTGTGCTCATCACTATTTGTGGATGGTTCAGGCATCCAGAGCTGACGGCTCGTTTGCTCGGAAAGCCGTATCAGGTGGCGTAAGTGTGATACTAGAAATTACAAAAGCCGTCTCTAATCAAAGGGACGGCTTTTAAAAAATATTTAAAGTAGCCCCCTCACCCTAGTCCTCTCCCGCGGGGAGAGGGAACGTTTATAGGTGCTTATTTTTTATTCTTGTAAAAACCAAATCCTACTACCGGCGTGGAGGGAACAGCTTACGAGGCAAACCCACGGCCACAGGCGGGACAGTGGTTGGCGCCGTAGGCACGCACTCTTGTAAACAAGAAGTTCCGGTGGTGGCCTCTATCCGCTGCAGGCGCGCGGTTTGGCCGTGGGTGGGTTTTTCTTTGGGTACTTTCTTTTGGGCGGGTAGCCAAAAGAAAGTACCGACCTTGAGCTACATCCGGTGTCATTGTTCTTAGCCACCGCAGCCAAGTATGGCTGCTCTGAGGGATGAAATATTCCCTAGATTCCCTGATACTTTCTTGTTGTTTCCGCGTAGAATACAATACTTCTACTCTTCCAACTTTTTTCTATGACTCTTCTCAAGCGTACTGCCCTTGCGTCTGTGCTTTTGCTCTTCGCAGGCTGTTCTTTTTCCTCCACGGATGACAGTGCTTCTTCTTCGTCCTCATCTTCATCTAGCGTCATGAATGCAGATATTACTGTCACAAGTCCCTCTTCCGGAGACACCGTCACAAGCCCTCTCACGGTGACAGGCGAAGCACGTGGTGGCTGGTACTTTGAAGCGAGCTTCCCGGTCCGTCTGCTTGACGGAAATGGAAACGAGATCGCCGTGGCTCCTGCTACTGCGCAAGGGGATTGGATGACGCCGAACTTTGTACCGTTTACGGTCACGTTGAACTTCACTCCTCCGGCTACTTCTACGGGAACGCTCGTCTTGGAAAAAGATAATCCATCAGGTGAACCGCAGAATGCGGCTAGCATGAGTATCCCAGTCCAGTTCTAAAACACTCCAAAGAATTCCCAAAGAAAGAGCAGCCCTGTGTACTGCTCTTTCTTTTGTAGAATGCGGCGGCTTCGTTGCCTTGGGATAAGTTTTTTCTTACCACTCCTCGTTCTCATCAATGTCATCGTGGAAAGGGGGAGTAGGTGCGCGGGGGGAGCGGAAACCGTCCACCTCCAAGCCAATGTGGCTGTGTCCGGATGTGTTCACAGTCTTCTTCGTAGGCTCCGTTCTGTAGAGAAGGGTACTTGCTCCCGATGTACGTGCGGTGAGTTCATTGCGCACATCAATGAGGCCGTAGCTGGCACCGGAAAGTTCTACATTTGCATTCTGGACAGTGAAGTCACCTGCCTCGATGGTACTGGCACCGTGTGCATTCACTGTCAGTGTGGCACTGGAGCCAGTGAAGTGAATATTTGATGCGCCTGTGAGGTTCGCGTTGACCGCATCGGCTTTCCCGCTTACCTCGGCAAAGGTTCTGTCGGAAAGATCCAGATTCCAAGTGCCTCTCTGGAATCCTTCCATGTTCAGAGTAGAGATGCTCGTGAGCCGAATGTCGGGGGCAGTAGGAGCAGTGACACGCAGGATGATGTGGCTACGCTTACAGAGGAAAATGCAATCGTCATATTCCTCGTCTTCCGATTCCAGGGTCAGTACCCCTTCTTTCACTATAGGCTTGAGAGCCGAGAGCGTGCCTGAGGAGGATTCCACTTCCACTGTAGTCTTGCTCCCTTGCACGACCTCCAGTTGCATTTGTCCATACACGGCGATGGCCTCAAAATCCTCCACGTCGTAGCTCTGAGTGGTCATCTGATGAAATTACTTGTCATACTGTTCCATGGCAGCTTCCAGCTGCGGCCCTACGGAAAATCCCACTACCCCGGCAGTCACAAACGCCACCATCCAGAGTCCTCCCAGTGTGAGTGCTGCGGGAGCGGTAAAGATGAATCGCATAGAGGCAAGGCTTGCACCTACAAGTAGAATAACAATGAGTGGAATGAGCCCAGCGAAATATCCGGCAATGAGAAGCGCTGCGTAGTACGACCAGCCGATAGTTTCATACAGCGGGAAACCGATGTAGGGAGAAGTAGGATTGAGCAGTAACGACAATGCAGTAAAGGTCAGCATCGCGATGCAAAACGCAGTAGCGACTATGAGTGCTACGCCGATGAGTCTTCCGATGAGAGGAAAAATAAATCTGATGAGACGCCCAATGCCTGTGGCAGCGGTGCGAACGACTACGACCGGAGCTGCCGCGATGCTCCTGGCAGCACTGCGCCTTTTCTCCGGCGGCAGAGCTTGATCGATCTTTTCCTGAATGGACGAAAGCGTCACACGCCCGCCGGTCATCTCCACTTTTTCCGCAGCCGTATGCGCTTCCGGCACAAGGATCCACAGGAGGATGTACGCAATCACTCCAAAGCCCCCCATGAAGAGCGAGACCAAGAACAGCAACCGGACGATGAGCGGATCGATCCCAAAGTAGTTGGCGATGCCCGATGCCACTCCTCCGATGACTTGATCATCGGGATTTCTGTAGAGGCGGATATTGGACCAGTCGAACGCGTCCGATGTTTCAGTGGTCGCACCTGCAACTTTTTCTTCTTCGTCAAACGTTTTGAAGTCTTCTACCGTTCCCATGGTGCGAATGAATTCATCGATGTCTTTCTGCACGATCGTTTTCTTCTTCGTACTCAGGCTTGCGGCGAATTCCTCTGCGGCACGGTTTTCTATATCGGCCACAATTTCCTCGCTGTCCGCAGACTTCGCAAAGTGCGCGCGGATGGCTTGGAGGTAGGCCTCCAGAGTTTTGTAGGCATCTTCCTCGATGACAAAAAGCATACCGCCGATGCTGATGGATACAGTCTTAAACATGGGAGAGAAGGGAAGTGATGGAACGGCTAAGGGAATTCCACGTGGTGCTGAGCTCTTTCAGTGCATCTTTGCCTTTTTTTGTGAGCGTGTAGTACTTGCGCGGCGGACCGTTTTTGGATTCCTTCCACTCGTACGCCAGCATCCCCGCGTTCTTGAGCCGGCTCAGGAGGGGATACAAGGTTCCTTCTACTACCAGTAAGTCGGCAGCCTTGAGGGACGTGAGAATATCCGACGCGTACGCCTCGCCCTTTTGGATGATGAGCAGCGTGCAGAATTCCAATATTCCTTTGCGCATCTGCGCCTTGGTATTGTCGGTGATTGCATCAGGAGTCATGCACACACTTTAGTACACAGTACCTTGTATTGCAAGATACTATGTAAGAAATATATCAGATTTCCGTTCAGCGCAGTTATTTGCATTCCTTTAGGAATTCATATTTCCAATTCTTCACCGCCTTGTACGATTCCCTTATGCCGCGTCTCATCATCAACGCCGACGACTTGGGTATCAATGCCCAAAGATCCCACGGCATTTTTCAGTGCTTTGAATTCGGAGTCGTCACGAGTGCGTCCATCATCGCCACCGGGTCCGATAGTGACAGTGCTGCGAGACATGCGAAAGAAAGGGGACTGCCTGCGGGGTTACACATCAACTTGTCGGAGGAGTATCCCGTGAGCAAGCAGGCAGACATCGCTTCACTCACGGAGGACAATGGAATGTTTTTGGGAATTGAGAAATTGCAGCGAGAGATTGATGAAGAAAAAGTGCAGGTGTCTCACATTGAACGCGAGATGCGGGCCCAGATTGAGTGGATGCTGGATACTTACGGCATGCCCACACACGTGGATGGTCACGAGCGTATTCATCTGCATCCTGTAGTGATTCATGCCTTGATTCTCCTACTGGAACGCTACGGCATTCGTCACGTACGAATCCCTTACGAGGATCCCCTCCCGCCGTTTGGGTACGAGATTACAAGCGAGGAATTGCAACTAGCCCAGAGAGTAGGGGAGCAGGCGCTGGCTGCCCGGAGCATCTACGAGGGGCACGATATCACGAGTACCGATCACTTCCGCGGACTCACACTCCACGGCAATGCCTCGCTGAAAAACCTGCGTCATATTTTAAATAAACTTCCTGAGGGAACCACGGAGCTGCAAGTGCATCCCGGCAGCAATATCGCCTACGGCACTCCGTTTGATCTGGATCCGCAGAGACAAACAGAGCTCCGAATGCTTTTGGATGAGAGTATTCCGGAGTTATTGAAGGAGAAGAAGATTGAGTTGTGTTCGTGGGGGGATCTATAATTTGTAAATTCGAATATCGAAATCCGAAGGAAATTCAAAAATGAAGGTAATTTTTTAAATAATTTAAAAATTTTTCCCTTATTCGGATTTCCTTCGGATTTCATAGTTAAGTGGATTAACATTACCAAATTTTTGCTACAGTATTCCTGTATTCTTTCCCTAATTTCTTTATGAACAACGACGACATCCAAAAGAAATGCGAAGAATTTTTAGCTTCTCTGAACATCCCCGGCTTCATCATTTTCGGCTGGAAGAAAGATGATGATTCCTTCGGGGTCGTACAGTCTTACAAAGATGTGCCGGTGAATGCGGCCATCAAAGGTATCAGCTGGGCGCTGAATGATTTCATTGCCAGGACGTTGTAAATACTAAAAAAGGCACCCTAGGGTGCCTTTTGCTTACGTAGTAGCTACGCCCTATTCCGGTTTGAGTACGGGTGGCATGGGGGACTGCAATGGGCGTAGCGTTGCCTTCTGCTGAGCGAGAAGTTCTTTTCGGAGTGGCTCCAGTTTCTCCATCATCCACAAGGCATCATCCTTGGTGATGAGGTAGGAAGCCTGCGCGGCTTTTTCGGGAATGGCACCGCGGCGGCGGAGGTCATCTTCGTACAGCTGGTGCCAGGACATGTGTGCGGGAACCGTGCGATTCAAATGCCCCGCGTTATACGCTTTGGAGAGCACTTTGGAAGCTTCTGCAATATTCACCGGCGCATCCGCGTGAAATAGATTGTCATGTTTCACGTCGAGGAGACCCGTGTCTAAACCTACACATACGTTTGTTGCGAGATCTGACGTGAGTGATACATCGGCAAATAGATGTGTGTACTTGGAGTTGCTGAGGCTTTTGAAACACGCAGTAGAAACATCCTTGGCATACACACGCTCCGTGACCATCTTCACAAAAGCACCACGGGTGAGAGTTTGGTCGGAATTTGCAGCAGTAGAAGTAGTTTCAACCTGAGCTACAGTGACGGTCGGAATCCCTCCTTCCGATGCACGCTGCAGAGACATATCCACATTCGGACGATTGTGCTTATGAATACGATACGGTCGAGCGTCTGCGGAGTAGGCGGCGGAGGAAAGCGTCAGAGCGAGAATGATGTAGAAATACTTCATAGGGAATAAGCGAAAAGAAGGAGGAATAGTAGCGGGTTTTTGGGGGATGTACAGAATTGTTTTCATTGTATCGTATCTCTCGGGAGCAGGCTTTCTGCCTGCGGTCCCATATCTTTACTGCCTGGGAGCGGGTGTCCCACCCGCGGTCGTTCCAGGAGAATGTCTACCTCGGTCACCAAAGGTCGGTACTTTCTTTTGGCTATCCACCTTCGCCATCTGCTTCTTGTATTCCTGTAGGGAGGCTACGGTGGACAGGCCCGCTCTCTGTCATTATTGAAAAAAGGAAGGCCGCCTGCCCGCCGTAGCTCCAGAGAGCGAAGGTGGGTGATTTTGGGTTGTCGAAACTGCTCCTCCGTCCTTTGGTTGGTGGAAGGATTTCTATCGACCAAAAGGTGCAATTGAAGAGACAATAAAGACAACAAGCAAAAATCCTAGTTGCCAGTTCCTAGTACACAAGTTCCCAATCCCTAATCCCCAACCCCTAATCCCTAATCCCTAACTCCTCGCCCCCTTCCCATGCAACGTGTCCTTCAACGCCCAGTTCACAAATCCGAAAATTAAGGAGACTACTACCCATCCTACAACTCCGCCCTCAATACTTATGAGGACGAAGGACGTATCCATCAAATCCACAATCTTCAGAGTTAAGTACAAAAATACAGCATTCACCAGAATGAGTGTCAGAATGTGCGCGAAGAATTTCAGAGGAAGTGTGACAATCGCCAAGACCGGTCGTACCAGAATATTCATGAGGGTGATGAGCGCCGCTACGGTGATCATTGCCTGCCACCCGCCTGTGAGCACGAAGTACTGGCTCAACACTCTATCGAGCACCCAGACGAGTGCGAGGGTTGCTAGAAAGTGAATGAGGAGGCGGACGGGGGCGGACATGTGACAATCCTAACTGGAGAATTCGATGAGAAGTAAGGGACTAGAAGTATGAATTATGGGAGAAATTACTTTCCCATAATTCATACTTCAGATGTCATCATTCAAATTTTCCCTAGTCGTATCTTCACTTCCACTCCATCCAAATCCACCGGCGTCTCCTCTCCATCATTCTCCTGCCACACACTATTCGTCTCCTGTGCGATCATGTCCCCGAATTCTTTGAGGATGTCATCGGCTCCTTGCACGTGTACTGGAACAGTATCCTGCATTTCGAACTCTTTCTCTTTACGCAGTTGCTGGATGGCGCGGATGAGATCGCGAGCGATGCCTTCTTTCTTCAGTTCTTCCGTGATAGTCAAATCCATACTCACCACAATGCCGTGATCCGCTGCGATGTCTTCTCCTTCTTTACCGCGATAGACGACCTTTGCTTCCTCGGGGCTGAGGGTTTCTCCCAGAATCGTGAGCGTGCCGTCGTCATTCTGCGTGAACTCTCCCCGCTTCCCGGCCTGGATGATTTCCTGCACGCGGCCGCCCAAACGTGGACCTGCCTTGCGGGCGTCTACCTGCGCAAATGCATCGGCGAGGGTGCCTGGATCGTCTACCACCTCGATGGACTTCACGTTCAGTTCTTCCTGCAACAGTTGCATCTCAGAAGCAGTGAATTCTATGTTCAGCGATGGTGGCACGGCCACGATTGCTTTACCCAGCGGCTGACGGATCTTCACTTTTTTGTCGGAGCGAAGCGAGAGTCCCAGTGACACAATTTTTCTAAGGATGCGTGTTTTCTTCAGCAGATCTACCTCGGCCTTTTTGAGCTTCTTGGACTCCGGCCAGTTGGTGAGGTGAATAGATCCGTGTTCGTCCTTCGCAAGGTTCATGTACATCGCTTCCGTGATGAACGGACAGAATGGCGCGAGGAGCTGACTGATGGTGAGGAGTACATCATAGAGAGTGGCGAGTGCATCTTCCTGATCCTCACTTCTATCTGTCATGGCGCTCGTCACTTCGTGCATGCCGCTCTTGCCGGCGAAACGCCTGCGCGATAGGCGCACGTACCAGTTGGTGAGGGCGTCGATGGTTTCGTAGAGCTCTCCGCACGTGGCGGAAAGATCGTATCCTTCCAGCTGCTCGGTCATGCGGTTGACCAGATCCTGCACTTCGGTTTTGATCCACACATCCAGCGGATGCTTGGACGACCTGCGCGAGACCGTCTGCTCCCACTTGGCCGCATTGGCGTACGTCACAAAAAATACGTACGTGTTCCAGAGCGGCAGAAGCACATTTCTGAGCGTCTCCTCCACAAGCTTGGCGGAAAATCTCAGATCCTCCCCGCGCACGGCAGGGGAGTTCATGAGCGCGAAACGCACGGAGTCTGCGCCGTATTTGTCTACAATCTCCAGCGGCTCCGGATAGTTCTTGAGTCTCTTGCTCATTTTCTTTCCATCTTCCGCGAGCACCGTTCCATTCACGATGCAGTGCTTGAAGGCAGGAAGATTGAAGAGTGCGCTACTCAAAACCGTGAGTGTATAAAACCATCCGCGAGTTTGGTCGATGCCTTCGGCGATGAAGTCGGCGGGGAAACCTTTTGGGAACTGGGAACTAGGAACTAGGAACTGAGATTTTTTTGTCTTACTAGTTCCGAGTTCCGAGTTCCGAGTTCCTTCAAATGGAAAGTGACTCTGCGCGTATGGCATCGATCCACTCTCAAACCAGCAATCCAGCACATCGGGGATGCGCTTCAGAAGGGGATTCAGAGTCAGATTGATGACCGATGCATTTTCGGTGGTCGAACGATCGCGAAGAGGGGTGTTATCGACCACAGTTTTCATGCCCTGTACTACGCCTCCATGGCACACCACGAGTACTCTTTTTCCTGCAAATTCCTGCAGAATTCTTTCCTGTACTTTTTCCATGCGTTGTAGGAAAGCCGAAAGTGATTCGCCGTTATTCGGCGTGTGATGAGACACTCCAATACTCTCGTTGTTATTGATCACTGGATATTTCTCGAAGAAGGCATCTCGTGTCCACTCGCACCATTCTCCGCAGCTTCGTTCGCGAAGTTCGTCCCAGCTTCCCACATGCGGAATGCCAAGTGTCTGTGCCAGAATATCTGCAGATTCCTGTGCACGTTTCATATCCGATGACACGATGACATCGAAGTCCTTGGCGTTCAGCGTGCCCGCCAATGCCTCCACCTGCTTGCGTCCATTGTCATTTAACGACGTATCCACTTCACAGCCCTGGATCTTCCCCGCAGCATTCCAGTCGGTCTGGCCATGACGCACCAGTGTCACTTCCACACTCTGCTCACTTTTTTCTCCTGCCCACGTGATGTTGTCCACACTCTCCTTGTGCAGGTCCATGGCACTCTGGGTGTCGTGGTCCCAGTAGAAGGTGACGGGGCTCGCGAAGTCCGGGTACGGCTGATGCGAGATCTTCAGCGGATCTTCTTTGGTGAAGAAGTGTTTGATGCTCTGAAAAGGATCCGCGTGCGTCACAATCACGATGTGCTCGCCTCTGTGGCGGGGCAGAATCTCGTTTAAGAAATCCGTGATGCGTGCGGATACTTCCGTCCACGTTTCCATTCCTGGAAAGTGATACACGCTCTCGATCTGCCCCGTTTCAAAACGGTGAGCCCGGCGTGCCTTCATGAACGCTACATCACTGAAGTCGATGGATTTTCCTTCGTACTCTCCAAATCGCACTTCGCCCAGGCGTTCATCTGTGATCATCTGCACGTCAGTCACACTCTTCACCGCCTCCGCAGTCTGCTGCGTGCGAGCGAGTGGCGATGCGTACAGGCACATCACGTCTTCATCTTTCAGCATCTCTGCAGCAGCCTCCGCCTGCTTTTTCCCCAGAGCCGTTAGGTCTGTACCCGGAACGATGCCTTGGTAGCGTGGCACTACGTTTCCTTCGCTTTGCGCGTGGCGCATCACGGTCACGCGGGTGAAACGGATGGGTTTCTTTTTCATGAGCTCCTCTCGGCTGCCGATCACTTGCATCTCTCCCGTCTGTTTATTTCTCCAGATCGGCAGGGGAGTACCCCAATAGCGGTTACGGGAGATGGCCCAGTCGCGTGCGTTCTCCAGCCACTTTCCAAAGCGGCCGTCGCGGATGTGGCTTGGGACCCACTCCGTTTGCGCGTTGCTTTTCAGAAGATCTTTCTTGATGCTCTCCACTGCCACAAACCACGAAGAAGTAGCGTAATTCAGAAGAGGGGAGTCACATCGCCAGCAGTGCGGGTAGCTGTGCTTGTAGTTCTTTGTAGCAAAGAGCTTTGCTTCCTTCTTCAGCCATTCCACGATTTTTTTGTCCTCTTTACTAGGATCATCCTTCGGCTTCACGTCTTCACCGGCGAAGTCTGCGACATCGCTCGTGAATTTCCCTTCCATTGTCACGTGCTGGAGGAGGGGAACGTTTTCCTTCTTTCCTACCTGAAAGTCATCTTCTCCAAACCCTGGAGCTATGTGCACAATTCCTGTACCGTCTTCCGTCGTTACGAAATCCCCTTCCACCACACGGAAGGCAGTGTCTTTGTATTGCTCTGCAAAGTACGGGAAGAGTGGGATGTATTTCTTTCCCACCAGTGCAGAGGCCGCTACTTTTCCCTTCAGTTCTGCTTCTTTTCCCTCAAACACTGTCTCCCATAGATTTTCCGCCACAATATATATCGCCCCTTCAGAAGATACTTTGACGTACGGAATCTTCGGCCCTACTGCCAAGAACAAATTTCCAGGCAGCGTCCAGGGGGTTGTTGTCCACGCAAGGATGTACGTTTTTTCCTCGGTATCCTTCATCTCAAACCTGACAAACGCCGACATGTCCGTAATATCTTTATATCCCTGAGTCACCTCAAAATTGCTCAGAGGCGTCACGCAACGCGGGCATACGTGCATAGGCTTATGGCCTTCGTGCACGAGGCCTTTTTCATGCAGTTGCTGAAATACCCACCAGATGCTCTCCATGTAATCCGGGTCCATGGTGCGGTAGTCGTGGTCCATATCTACCCAGCGTCCCATGCGTTCCACGGTCTTGCGCCACTCTTTTGTGTAGCGCTGCACCACTCCTCGGCAAAGGTCATTGAACGCTTTCACGCCCATCTGTTCTATATCTCTTTTGGAGCCGATCTTGTATTCCTTTTCTATTTCATTTTCCACAGGCAGCCCATGGCAGTCCCACCCGAAGCGGCGGTCTACCCGTTTTCCACGCATCGTCTGATAGCGGGGGATCACGTCCTTAATAGTTCCAGCCAATAGGTGGCCATAGTGCGGGAGTCCCGTGGCAAAAGGCGGTCCATCAAAAAAGCTGAAGGTTTCTTCGGTACTTCCCTGCCCTCCTTCCAAGGGATCTCTCCCCACATTCGCCGACCGTTCGCGGATAGACCGCTTGAACATGTCTTCCTCGCGCCAGTACTGGAGGATGGCTTTCTCGAGCTCAGGGAAGGATTGGCGGGGGTTTTGGGGGTCGAAGGGCATGAATGGAGGAATGAATGTGTATCTAGAGTGTAAAGGAAGGCTTCTTTGGTAGAAAGCATCACAAAAAAGGAAGAATTTTTCGCTTAAACAAAAGCTAACTGCAGTACTATGTACTTATTTTTTGCTTTCTATAGCCAGAATCTGGCAGTATTCGCTTCTCCTGATTTTATGTTAAAAACTATTTTAGGAATTTGACAACAATTGAAGAAAGTGTACACTATACCTACCTATGACTAGAGTTGACCCTTTAGAATCGGCCCTCTTTACCCCGACCACTGATTTGGCCGGTCCAGGTAGTGATATTTTTACGAAAAATGAAAAGAAGTTTCCGGAAAATAAAGAGCGAACCGAAAAATTAAAAGCCTTATTGAAAAGTAAGCTTACGGGGCTTGCCGAAGTGCGTGCAGGTGAGATTCTTAGATCTATTGGAAAAACCAGAGAGGGGGTAAGCAAATTTGTGCAGATTGCTCCAGATGCTACGGGACCCCAGGCGTATGAGGTTTTTGAAAGAGTATTAAATGGTGTTAACACGGATTTAGATGGGTTTGTTGATGATGTTCTTGAAGATAATGATGATGGTAGTACTGAAGAAGTGGAATTAGTGAATAGCATTCTTGCAAATCCAAAAGTACAGAGAGGTTTAAATGGCATTTGTTCAGAGTGGATACTAAACACAATTTAATTTAGTACTATACGAACAGAGTAGTGTTTTTGACATATGTTTTTCTTATTGTATATTAAAAAGGAATTTGCTCATCTCTTTTGACTTCACCTGAAACTTTTGCTGGCCCTACTGATACAACTGTAAATCCCTTAAAAGGAGAGAGAGATCGAATGCAGCAATTTTTAGCAGGATGGTACAAGGATTTTCCTGAGTCTTTAGCGGCAGAACAAAGAAAGAAAGAAGAAGAGAAAGAAAAGCAATTGTTGGCTCAGCGACAAAAATTGATTAGAAATATACGTTTTCGCCTTACTGGATGGCAGAACCCTGATGAGCAAAGCAATGTGGATGAAGATATTGAAAATACCATTACAAAAGTAGAGATACCCTTGGTAACTGACACGCAGGAGCTTCAAAGAGCCATGGAAGAACTTCGGTTGCCTGGAGCAGACTTATCGGCCATCAAGCGCCAGCGATTCGTATCTTCAGGAGAGCATGCTTTTTTGGCTCCTAAGGAAAAGTTATTAGACGAACGAGAAAGAGGATTTCAAATTGTGGCCATGTTTCGTCGCTCCGATGGAACTGAAAAGCCCATTGGATACTCCCATGGTTTAGAGGAAATTCCGGAACGTGATCCTAAATTTTCCAACTTGGAAGCTGAAACGTTAGTAGGACCTATGCGGGATATTGTACTTTCTCAGCGAAAGCAATGGGCAGTCATATGGCGTACGGGAGTCAGTGAAGATCTTATTTTAGATGAAGAAGATATGCGTACAATTAAAGATCTGGGAGTGGAGTTGGACGTGAAAGAAGGAGATGCTCTGTCTCTTCGTCGTTTAGGAATAGGATCTGTACTAAAATATTTGGACTTCCTTCTATTGCATGCCCGGGGCAAGTCTAAAGTGACATTGAATGTGGGTACTATTATCGATCGTGCTAATCCTGATGATGTGCAGCTGCCAAATGCTCCTAGTACTTTGTATAACACAAACATGTTTACGCATGATTTTGGATGGAGAGCTCATGCGGATAATATTGGTAGAACCGGAAAAGTTGTGTGGCGTGCCTACGGAGGGAAGCTTATCGATATGATCAATAAATTGAGAGGCCATGAAAGATCTTCTCTTAAAAAACATGGATGGGATATGAATGACTTGATGGTGCAAGCCGATACGATGTATTTGCAAATTCTAGACGAAATCAGTAAAGGACAACATAAAAACTAATGTTACGCCTGCACTGCTAAATCCTTCCATCTATAAAGCAATAAGCATCCCAATACTGTCACCATAATCATATACATGAGCGGGTGCTGAGTGAGGTGTAGAAGAAGAACTTCAGCTGCGATTGCCACAGGTATTTCCAATAAGTACGCATCCGTGAAATGTTTGAATTTGTTTTTACGGAGGAGGATTGCGTGAAACACGTGCGGCGTGCAGACGCAGATGGCTATATAGAAAGCGATAGGCACCGTGAAGGCGCTCCACAGCAGTGGAATGGATTGAAACGGCAACATGAGAATGCCGGCCAATCCCAGGAATAAACCGATATTCAAAAGAAACAGCGGATAACGAGCTCCGATTTTTTGTCCATGCAGTGAGTGCTCTGAGCTTAAAGAGTAGAACGTGTAGGAGACCAACGCACACACAGTAAAGAAAATTCCTTCAATGGGAAGGAAGGCTGTTTCCTTCCAAATGAGGATAATACTGCCTAGAAAAATGCTCAGGAGGAGAACGGACATCAGTCTACCTTTTTTCTTGTGAGAGCTGATGAGTAAGATAGGTAGTAGCAGAGCATTCAAGCGCAAGACGGTTAAGTGTAGTGACGGAGCAACAAAGCTGACGGACAGGTAATTAAATAGGGACATGCCGAAGAGTCCCAAAGCCGGCAGTATGGCTGCCAGGGTAATATTGCGACCTCCTGAATAGGGAGGACGAATAAACATCCGCCAACCCAAGTAGAAGAACACAGTGAATGCGGAGAAAACGAATAGTCGGAGTGTGACGAGCGTAGTCACCATTACTCCGCTATCCAGGAAATAGCGTGCAATCACGGGGTTCACTCCCCACAGCGCAATAACCATCCCGATGAAAAACCAATCCAAGGGGGACCGTGAAACAGTCTCGATGTGCTGTGCTCCTGCCAGTGCCAGATCTTGAATCAGCCTTCTTTGCTCTTTGGGCGTGAGAGATGCCACCATAGACATAGTGTCCGTGGTTCCATTTTTCTCTGAAGCGTAGCGAATATCTTTGATGCTAAAGCCTTGCTCTCGCCCTAGCTCTCCTAGTTTATTCAAAAGAAGTGTGTTTCCAATCTGTGTGCTAAAACGCAGCCGCACAGTTTCAGGTTGTTCGTCGGCATTTTTTTTGAGACGCTCGAACATCTGGCTGTATACTTCATACGGATCAAGCCTGCCCTCGCCTAGAGCTATGTAAATGTCCTGCAGACTTTTGTACCCCAAACGCGGCACCTTTTTTTCCAAGGTTTTTTCATCGTATTCCTCCAGGTATCCGCGTTCTTTTTCTTTGAGGATTTGCTGCAACATTTGTTTACCGGAATCTATTCGTTCCTTCTTTCCTCTCTTTGAAAGTGCGGTTCGGATTTTTGCGGTGGCAAAGCTTGTTCGTGTTTCCTGAAGCCATTTTCCATCTACCGTATCTTCTTCTGCAAACGTGGGAATGAGTGTCATTCCCTGTTGTACCGTGGAAGCCAACGGGACTTCTACGCCATTTGCTTTTATGGAAGCCAGTCGCAGAGCTCCTTCCTCAAACAAGTAAAATGCTCCGTCTAGTACAGTCGATCCTTTGGGTAACTGTGCAGACTTATCGCCGGGGCCGTACACGATCATCAATTCACCCAAAATATCATTCTGCAAGCTCTGCCAAAATTCATCGCTGCGGTCCCTTGTTCCTTCTGCGAGTGGGGAAATTTGTTGGGTCCAGGGTAATAATTCATTCAAATGTGCACGCTTTTTTTGGTCGAATGCGTAGACAGCTACTCCTTTCCGTGCGTATTCCTGCATTTCTCGAGTTCGAATTTTACAACGAACGCGTGTACCGTCTTCTAAAATAATAGTGGTGTGCAGACCCTGATAGCCGTTAATGACCGGAGTATTGATGTAATCCTGGAACGACATGGATTCGCGCTTCCAGGGTTCGTGGAGCATTCCCAATACGCGGTAACAGGTATCGCGATCTTTGCAGTTGAAGATAATCGTAATGTTTGAGAGCCCCGTGATGGCAGATCCATTGGCGAGCAATTGAGCACGTAATCTTGCCCAGGATTTGAACTGAAACTGCATCTCTACATCTTCATCAAAATGAGGGTGAGCAGCTTTCAAAGTTTTATGCATGGACTGCAATAACTTCTGTCCTTGCTTCATGCTGTTTTCCCGCAGGAGTTCCAATTTTTCATAGAGCTGCGGTTCCAGTACCTGCAAACACAAGCGCTCCAATTCGTACCGTAAGTCCTGCATGCTCAGGCGGTCTGCAATTTTCACGAACACATCCATCGTTTCCTGGGCCAATGCTTTTTGTTTTACGGGTGACAAAAAGCGAATCGTCTCCATGTTATGGAGACGATCAAACAGCTTGATGACCATGATGCGGATGTCTTGCTCCATTAGTGAGAAGATTTTTCGGATAGTTTCTACTTGTTCATTCAAGCTCGGCTTCTCCGCAACATCTGCAGCAGAGAGCTTTGTGACGCCATCGATCAAATGTGTCACATCCCCATTAAACTGCGCCTTAATTTCCTCCAGGGTAATAGGTGTATCTTCCACCGTATCGTGCAGCAGGGCCGCAATGAGCGTATCGGCATCGGCACCTATGAAGGCCAGGCGCATGGCGATGGTGGCCGGGTGGATGAAGTAGGGTTCGCCGGATTTGCGTTTTTGATCTTTGTGAAGGTCTTCCGCAAGGTCAAATGCTTCTTTCACGCGTTTCTGGTCGCGCTTGCTGATGTGCCTGATGTACGACAAAAACTCAGTCCAATTCACAGCTCCTGATTATACAGGACGAAATACATGACAGCGAGGCGAGTTTGCATATTTCTCTTACAGAATTCCCAGGATATAGGCCTTCACGTTGAAAAATATCTCTGTCCGGTCATCCAATGCGGCTATGTCATCCCTCGTAAACCACCGCATCTCTCGTCCTTCATTCTCATCTAGGACTAATCCCTGCAGTTCATCTAAGGGCTTCGCGATGTACAGAAAATCCATGTGCTGATGCGCGGGCTCGCCGGTCTTGGGATTTTCTGGAATATTTTCCAACATCAAAGCAAAGGGCTTCTTCAACATCTGTCCCTCGTGCGTGTTTCCGGAAAATAGATCTGCGCAATCTTCGCCGATGATTTCGGTGTCCAAATTCGTCTCCTCTTTGCACTCGCGCCTGGCAGTCTCCTCCGGAGTTTCATTTTCCTCCACATGCCCGCCCGGAGGCATCCACCGCTGGAGTTTGTGATGCCACAGAAGCAGTGTTCTCTTTTGAGAATCGACGATGAAAGCAGTAGCAGTAAAATGCTTCTTCATGTTTTGAGTATAAGTGATCAACTTACTCCCACAAACTTTCATTTTCATTTATACTTCCACTCCTAATCGCAACCCTTTTCCTAACCCTCAATCATGGTTCTCATCGAAGACAACTCTCAAGTTCTCAAAACTGGCGACACGATGCCATCATTCTCTTTGCCGTCCGTAGATGGATCAACAGTTGAATCCCATGCGATTGATGCAAAAGTTCTCTGCATCGTCTTCACCTGCAATCACTGTCCATTTGCCAAAGCCATCGAGCCGCGCTTGATCGCGCTTGCCAAAGAATTTCAGAATCAGAACGTATCGTTCGTCCTCATCAGCAGCAACGATCCGACGGATTATCCGGAAGATTCGTTTGAAGAAATGAAAAAGAGGAGTGAAGAAAAGCAGTATCCTTTTCCATACTGCTACGACGAATCGCAGCAGGTGGCCAAAGACTTCGGTGCCCTCTGTACGCCTCACTGCTTCCTGTTCGATGCAGACCGAAAGCTTCGCTACAAAGGTCGCGTGGATGACAACTGGAAAGATGAAAGTGCCGTGACCCAGCGGAACCTTCGTGATGCCATCGAGGCACTCGTGCAAGGCAAAGAGCCGCCTGCTACGGAGGTGAATGCGATTGGGTGTAGTATCAAGTGGAGATCCTAAGACACACAGTAGAGACGTGCGAATCGCACGTCTCTACTGTGACATTTACTTTTTCTTCCTCATCGCCGCCTTCTCCAAAAGCTTCGCCAGGTACTCTCCCGTGTAACTCCCCTTCACTTTCGCCACTTCCTCCGGCGTGCCCTTGGCGACGAGCTTGCCTCCGCCGCTTCCTCCATCCGGTCCCATGTCTACGATGTAGTCTACGGACTTCAGCACGTCCAAGTTGTGTTCAATCACGAGCACGGTGTTGCCTTTGTCCACCAAGCGCTGCAGTACTTCCAAGAGCCTGCTGATGTCATCGAAGTGCAGGCCGGTCGTGGGTTCATCCAAAATGTAGAAGGTCTTTCCTGTAGCGCGCTTCGTCAGCTCGGTCGCCAGCTTCACGCGCTGCGCTTCTCCTCCGGAAAGAGTCGTGGCACTCTGGCCCAGGCGAATGTAGCCGAGGCCCACATCTTCCAGTGTTTGGAGCTTATTTTTGATGGATGGGATGGCGCCGAAGAAAATAATCGCTTCGCTGATGGTCATATCCAGCACCTCGGCAATCGTCTTTCCTTTGTAGGTGATTTCCAAGGTCTCACGGTTGTAGCGTTTGCCGTGGCACACTTCGCACGTCACGAACACGTCCGGCAAGAAGTGCATTTCGATCCTCTTGAGTCCGTCTCCTTCGCACTCCTCGCAACGTCCGCCTTTCACGTTGAAGCTGAAGCGTCCTGCCTTGTAGCCGCGGAGCTTGGCTTCGGGAGTGGTGGTAAATAGATCACGTACGTCTGTAAAGACTCCCGTGTAGGTAGCGGGGTTACTGCGTGGTGTGCGGCCGATGGGGGACTGGTCGATGACAATCGCTTTATCCAAGTACTGCAGTCCATCGATGCTTCCGAAATCTTGTCCGCGTCCGTGTGCACCATTGAGCGTGTGCGAGAGTTCAGGCCCCAAAATGCCGTGAATCAAGCTCGATTTACCGGACCCCGACACGCCGGAAATGCCGATGAACGTACCCAGAGGGAATTCCACGGACACGTTGTTTAAGTTGTGATGATGAGCATCCGTAATCGTAATAAATTTGCCGTTTCCTTCGCGGCGAGTTTTTGGAATCGAAATTCCTTTCTTTCCGCTCAAGTACTGACCTGTAACAGACAGAGGGTTATTGATGAGCTCCTCCGGCGTGCCCTGTGCAATCACCTGGCCTCCGTGTTTGCCGGCACCCGGGCCGATCTCCAGGAGGTAATCCGCTGTTTCCATGGTCTCTTCATCGTGCTCCACCACGATCACCGTGTTCCCTAAGTCACGCAGTCTTTCGAGTGTAGAGATAAGTCGTGCATTGTCCCTTTGGTGCAGCCCGATGCTCGGTTCATCCAGCACATAGAGCACCCCCTGGAGTGCCGAGCCGATTTGTGTAGCCAAACGGATACGCTGTGCCTCACCTCCAGAAAGTGTTGCGGCAGATCGAGAAAGAGTGAGGTACTTGAGTCCTACATTCTCCAAGAAAGAGAGGCGAGAGATGATTTCGTCGAGCACTTTTTTCACGATGGTGTATTCGTAGGTGGATAAGTGGCCAGTGGTCAGTGACGAGTGATCAGCATCCTTTTTTGATTTTTTCTGATTACTGCTCACTGTCTTCTGATCACCCCCCAGGGGCACCAAAGACGTAAAAAACACCTTCGCCGTCTCGATGCTCATATCCGTCCCATCAATGATATTTTTCTCTCCCACGGTCACTCCCAGAATCTCTTTTTTCAAACGCTTTCCGCCGCATTCCAAACAAGGAAGCTCCTGCATGTACTCCTCTATTTGCGTACGCATGTAGCTGCTGTCTGTCTCCTGATGCCTGCGCTGGAGGTTTGGGATCACTCCTTCGTACGTTGTCTGGTACGTGCCGCCGAACTTCTGCGATTGCACGCGCACCGTGAGCGAGCGTGAATAGCCGTGCAGAATAATTTGCCTCTCGTCATCGGAGAGCTTGTCCCAGGGCGTATCCAAACTAAATCCTACCTCCTCAGAAAGGGACTCCAGCACCTGGTACATGAACCCGGCCCTACTCGCGGACGTTGCCCATGGATGAATGGCTCCTTCGGAGATGGATAAACGAGGGTTTGGGATCACGGCTTTTTCATCCACCTGCAGAATGGAACCGATCCCGTGACAGTTGGTGCAGGCGCCGTGTGGGGAGTTGAAGGAAAAGCTGCGTGGTTCAATATCGGGAATATCTTGATCCGGATGCTCCGGACACACGAACGATTCTGAGAATCGCACTTCTTCTTTGGTATCCGCATCCAGGACTACCAGTGAGCCTTCTCCCTTTTTCAGCGCCAGCTCGATGGAATCGGCCAAACGCGTGCGGTCCGGGTTGATCTCTCCGTCCTTCTTCTGCAGATCGCGAATGATCATACGGTCCACCACGATGTCGATGCTGTGATTTTTCTTTGGATCCAATTTGATCTCCTCATCCACTGTCACCACCTGTCCATCGATCCTCATACGTACAAATCCTTCACGACGAATAGTATCGATGATGCGTGTGTGCTCGCCTTTTCGTCCTTCCACCATCGGCGCAAGCAAGAAAATTTTCTTCCCCTCCGGCATGCGCGTGATGGTATCCACTATCTGGCTCACAGACTGCTTGCTCAGAATTCGTCCGCACACGCTGCAGTGCACTTTTCCCACTTTGGCCCACAGCAGACGCATGTAGTCGTAAATTTCTGTGGTGGTTCCCACGGTGGATCGAGGATTCCTCGGAGCAGTTTTCTGATCGATACTGATGGCCGGGCTCAGCCCCTCAATACTCTCCACTTCCGGCTTTTCCATTTGCGCAATGAACTGGCGGGCGTAAGCGGAAAGACTTTCCACGTACCGGCGCTGGCCCTCGGCAAAGATAGTATCGAACGCCAGCGATGACTTTCCGGAACCGGAGAGCCCGGTAATCACCGTTAGCTTGTTTCGGGGAATCGACACATCGATGTTTTTGAGGTTGTGCATTTTGGCACCTTTTACAATAATTCGATCCATAGAAGTCATGTGGTGGAGAAAAATACGTACAACAAAAAACGCGGCGCGGGCCACGAAGGCCTAAGCCTACACATTTTTTTGCTCTTTGTCCAGGGTTAGGGTATCATTCTTCCATGTTCACAGGGATCACCGAAGCAACGGCAGAAGTTCTAAAAAACAGCAACGGTGAGCTCACACTGGCACGTCCTCCCTTGTTCGATGATATAAAGGAGGGGAGCAGCATCAGCATCAGCGGGGTCTGCCTGACGATCACAAAATTTGATCAACAAACCATGAGTTTCCAGATGGTAGAAGAAACTCTCCAAAAGTCTTCACTTGGCTCTAAAAAAGAGGGGGATTTGGTAAATGTGGAACGGGCAATGGCTGCGAATGGGCGATTTGATGGACATGTGGTGCAGGGGCATGTGGAAGGGATAGCAGAAGTCACCTCCTTTATAGAGGAGGGGATCGGAAAGGTGCTCACTATGAAGTGTCCACCGGATCTTTTGCGTTTCATTATTCCCAAAGGATCAGTAACGATCGACGGCGTCTCGCTCACAGTAGCTTCTGTTTCCGAAGAAAAATTTTCTATCGCCTTGATTCCTTACACGCTTCAGCACACTGCTTTGGGATTATTAAAGGAAGGGGATATGGTGAATGTGGAGACTGATGTGTTGGTACGAGCGGTTTTGCGGAATAAGGCCTAATATCGAAATCCGAAATATTGAAAACGATAAAACAAACAAAACAACTCACACACACATCCCTCTCCCATGGGGAGAGGTTAGGTGAGGGGGTCCACCTATGACGTTATCCTTAGACACCGCGGGCGGGAACGCCTGCTCTCGAGTATGAAATAATTGAATGCGCACCGCCCGGAGCGGATGCACCTGCGGTTTATAAAATAATTTTTTTCCTAAACTTTTGAATTTCCTTCGGATTTCGTACTTCGGCTTGGCTCAGTACGACCCATAATTCTACACGCCAGTTATCTGCGATAGATCCTGAGTCAGACCGAAGGGTCGATATTCGTATTTTCCGTAAAGTATAGTATTCTCTACCCATGCGCTCCCCTCAAAATCTGGAACTCCCCGAGGATGTGAATCCCGAGTGGAGAATCGGCATTGTCGCCTCGTTCTTCTATGAAGAGGAAATGAATGCGCTGGTGGATGGTGCGCAGGTGGCTCTGACGAAAGCGGGGATTGATCCCAATAATATTTTACTATTCGAAGCGCCGGGTTCCTTTGAGGTGCCGCTCATCGGTGAATCACTCGCGGAGGCGCAGGCAGTGGATGCACTCATCGGCCTTGGGATTATCATCGAAGGAGACACGCATCACGCGAGGTTACTGGCCGAAGAGTCCACCCGCGGCATCATGGACGTGCAGCTGCGGCACAGGTTGCCTTTTGCGTTTGAGATCCTGTACGCAGATAGTTTGGAGTTGGTAAAAGATCGACTCAATAAAGGAGAGGAGGCGGCTGTAGCAGTGCTGAAGACGTTGGCGATTTTGGATGAAATTGAATCTTGAGTTACGAGTTACGAGTTACGAGTTACGAGTTACGAGTTACGAGTTACGAGTTACGAGTTACGAGTTACGAGTATAATGTTTTACTCATAACTCAGGACTCGAAACTCATAACTCAAATGTGCTTGCACAAACCCCCACTCCGCATTCTTCGTACATTGAATACTCTTTTTGTTCACAGTAGCATGAGGACCTCTCTGCCCCACTTTTTGTATGCACACACTTGCTCGTCTTTTACCTATAGCCCTGCTTTTTCCATTTGCCGCACAGGCGATAACGTTTCCGGATGTATCGAAGAATGCTCCTTATTATGATGCAGTGACAATTCTGAGTGACATGCAGGTGATCTCCGGCAATCCTGATGGAACATTTCGTCCCAAAATTGCTCTGAATAGGGCGGCGCTCTTGAAAATGCTCTATAAAACTGCGGGGAAATCTGCAGATACTGCAGGCACATCCTGCTTTCCCAAAGAATTCGGAAGTGATGCATGGTTTGCGCAGTACGTGTGTGATGCAGTGGCAAAAGGATATGTGAAGGGCTACAACGACGGAACATTCAAGGCCAATAACACAGTGACACTCGCGGAGGCAGTGAAGATGACTTTCAGTGTGCTGGGGATTTCTCTCGCTGCAGATGCGGAAGTAGCGTCTGTGTATTCCTCCAAGTGGGATACGAATGCGTGGTACGCACCGTACGTGGCTTCCGCGGCGAAGCTCGGAATGTTGCCCTTGGCAGGTTCGACACTAGCAGACACCTTCCCCAATGATCCCATCGACCGCGCACAAGGGGCGATGATCGTGTACGCGGGATCCAAAGTGAATGGAAATATGGTTGCACCCTCTTCCTCAGTTGCTGTGTCTTCTTCATCTGCAAGCAGCCGCAGTAGTAAGCCTATGGCAGCTACAAAAGTTCCGGATATTAAAAATGTCACATTCCCATTCACGGATGAATGGGTGTTCAGTGCCAAGGAGCCGATGTCGTATCGCTTCAGTGTCACTGCTACAACGATGGTAGATATTTCCGTGAAGCTGAAAAATGCCACCGAAGGAGATGTGTCGTGCCGTCTCTTCCGCATTCAGCCCGATGGGTTCACCTTTGAGTACTACCTGGGTTACGCAGAAGACCAGCAGTGCTTCCTCCTGAATGCGCTGGCTCCTGGTGATTACCAGCTCCAAATTCAACCGACCGTTGCCAACGCTGCCTTCGCCGTGTCAGCACAAAAAGGAAAAGGTGATGGCAACGACGGACTTTCGCAGGCGAAGCTTTTGACGCCGGGAAAAATGCGCACAGAAACCATGGAGCCCTTGAACCTGGAAGACTGGTATGCGTTCACCGTGAAGGCATCAAAAGATGAGACGGTGTCGTACTTCCTGGAAACCACCAGCACAGAAAAAGTAGATTGCCTCATCTATCCGTGGTCCGATGTAGACTTGTATGGCTTTACCGGGCCGGAGTGCAACCAGGGCTACAGCTACCCTGCGGGCACGTACTATGTCCGCATCGGTCATGGCAAAACACGGGAGAAGCGTCAGACATATTCCATCACACTGAAAACTACTCGATAAGCGGATTTTCACTTCCTTCGGGCGTATAAGCCATACGCCCGGGGGATTTTTTGTGCTACACTCTTCCACTCATGCCCCATCTTTCCTCCATCCCAAACGCGCTTGAAGCTCTTCGCAAAGGGCAGATGATTATTGTGGTAGATGATGAAGACCGTGAGAACGAGGGAGACCTGGTGATGGCCGCAGAGCACATGACCGAAGAGAAGATGGCCTTCATTATCCGGTACACAGGAGGAGTGGTGTGCTTGCCTCTGTCCAACGACATCGCCGACCGATTGGATCTGCCGCCGATGGTGAAAGTGAATACGTCCAAGCTTGGAACTCCGTACACGGTGACTATCGATGCAGAGGAGGGGATCACTACAGGCATCTCGGCGCTGGATCGCACTCGCACGGTGCTGGAAGCAGCGAAGCCCGAGGCGCAGGCGGCACACTTCCGAAAGCCGGGTCACGTGCTGCCGCTGCGCGCCCAGGACGGAGGTGTGCTCGTACGTGCGGGCCACACTGAGGCATCGGTAGATCTGTGTAAGCTCGCCGGCCTTCGTCCGGTGGGAGTCCTGAGCGAACTCATGCACGATGACGGCACCATGATGCGCATGCCGGCCCTGGAAGCTTTTTCCGAGCAGCATGGCATCCCGCTCATCTCTATTGCATCACTCATCGCCTGGAGGCGCTTACACGAAACACTTATTCAATTGGAAGCCGAGGCGGACCTGGAAACAGACACGGGCCTCTGGAAGATCCGAGTGTACAAGGATACCGTCACCGGAGGGGAGCATGTGGCACTGGTGAAAGGATTGATCACTCCGGAGACGCCCACACTGGTACGCGTGCACTCTGAGTGCCTCACAGGGGATGTGTTTCATTCCCATCACTGCGACTGCGGCACACAGTTGGCGCTCGCTATGAGCAGGATCGAGAAAGAAGGAATCGGCATCATCCTCTACATGCGCCAGGAAGGACGCGGCATCGGGCTCATCAATAAAATCAAAGCCTACGCGCTGCAGCAAACAGAAGGGCTTGATACGGTCACAGCCAATGAAAAGCTCGGTTTCTCGCCGGATTTACGTGAGTACGGCATTGGCGCTCAAATCCTCTCTCACTGCGGAGTAGTGTCCATGCGGCTCCTCACCAATAATCCCAAAAAGGTGGCTGGGCTCGCGGGGCATCACCTGACTATCGTGGAACAACTGCCGTTGGAAGTAGCTGCTGAGTCGGAACGATTGAAAAAATATTTGAAGACGAAAAAAGAGAAAATGGGACATCAGTTGAACATGGAGTGAAGAGTTTTTATACCTGTGATGAGCAGAAGATTTTTGTGTAGATTCACTTTCAGATGATCTTTTCGCCTCAAAAGAGATGATTTTAGGAAAAAACCAAAAAGATTTTTCTGGAAAAGTATTTTTCGACTCCTTGCCCGGAATTTTTTCCTGCGCGTGAATCTGCGCAGAAAGTGAAATATATAAATACGGATTCATGGCTCATAGATGAGCAGGATTCACTTTTTATTTTTTCAACGTCGCAAAAATAATTTTTGAAAATGTTTCTCTCTCTTCACCATCACACATGCACAATGCACAAAACATCACAATTTTATTTCCTCGCTGCGTGAATTGCTTTTCTATTTGCGTAGATACTCATAAAATTTTCTCCAGTGTAATTCTTTCCCCAACTTCTCATGCCAGCAAAAAAGAAAAAGAAGGCAGTGAAGAAGGTTGCCAAGAAAAAGGTGACCAAGAAGAAGACGACAAAGAAGAAAAAAAGATAGTCGTCCCCTTCACTCTTCTAAAAGCGCTCTCGCAAGGGGGCGTTTTTTTGATCATCTCAAAACGGGGAAGGGAGAGACTCCCAACCCCGTTATATTTTTCCAGTTTGAATACCTTACCTTCCGTACGCTCCTTACATTTCTTACCTCATCGTACCTCTTGGTACTTCTCATACTTCGTCATACCCAGGGCTCCAAATACCGCAAGCAGAAGGACGAATTTGATGATCCAGCCTACGAATGGAATCCACCCAATGAGCTTGAGTGCAATGAATATGGCAATGCTCACTCCAAAGAGCGCAGGCGTTCCCCAGTTCGTCTTGTAGTTCAGCTGCAAGAGTTTGGCAAACACAATAGATGCGATAGGCGTGATGAATACGAAGCTGAAGATGTACATGGCAATCATGAAGAGACCGATAGGCAGTCCGATCAAAGTGATCATCAGGAGAATAGCTACCGCGGGGAAGAGGATAAGGTACATGAGACCGTAGAGCAGACTCCATCCCGGCTCAGCCTTCAGGCGAGTAGCAGCCACAGTGAAGAGCGTACGAGTGGCCAGCAGCAGAAGACCGATGATGAGCATGCCCGTCAGGAGCGAATACACAGACATGGCTCCAAAGAAAGCGGCCATTCCTACTTTTTCCATATCCTTATTATGATTTCCTGCAGTGTCCGCTTCGATATCGAAAGTAGCGGTAGCCCCGTTTCGCATCGCACCGCCGAAATCTATTTCTCCCTTGTCTGTCCAGTATGTCACAGGGGCACTGAAGGCAGCGGATTTCTCCAGAGACAACGTGCCAGTGTGAATCACCGATGGACCCTGCACGGCTGTTCCAATGCGTAGTGTGTCTGCGTCTACTGTCAGTACTCCACCCACTGTTCCGAGCATCGTAACATTTTCAGATCCTACTTTTAAGTTGCGTCCCACTTTTCCGAGCATCGTCACTTCACCTCCGTAGATCACAAGGTCCCCGCCGATAGTGGTCGTCGCATCCACGATGATGGTTCCTCCTGCCACAATCACGTCTCCTGCAATGGCTCCGGTAATGCGAACAGTTCCTCCCGCCGCACGCACGTCATCACCCACGGATCCCAAAATATTCACATTCCCGCCCGCAGCGGCAATATCACCTGTCACAGCTCCCGTGACAGTCACATCTCCACCTGCCACAGCCAAGTCTCCTTCTATAGGCTGTGCGATGGTCACTTTATCTCCTGCCAAGTACAAATCGTCTTTTACAGGAACACTCACAGAGAGCGAACCATCGTCATCACTCGGCAGCTGCATGGTAGCTGCGGACACAATGGATAAAGGGACGACAGTGAGTCCCAAAGTCAGAAACATTGCCGAAAGGCGCTTCATAGGAAGGGTGGAAAGAATTGATGACAGTGTATTCCTTTTAAAATTTTTACAAAATGATTTCATGCCATCAGAGTGGACGTTCCGCTCCCAGTCCTTTGCAATAATTCTCTCTCTGAGAGCGGGTGTCCCACCCACGGTCGTTTTAGCTGAATCACACCGGATGAAGCATCCCGTGGTACTTTCTTTTGTCTATCCACCTTCGCCCTTCATAGAAAGTAGAACGAACAAGGCCACGCCGGACAGGCCCGGACAAAAGAAAGTACCCAAAGAACCCGACTTCGCCCTTTATTATTTCTTGACCCTAAGAAGGCTACGCCGGGCAAGAAACCCTAAGAAAAGAGGCCGCGTGCCCACCGTAGCTCCAGAGAGCGAAGGTGGGTGGGTTTGCCTCGTGAGCTGTTCCCTCGACGCGTCTGGGAGAATTTGGTTGAAGCAAAAGTGAGGCATTGGCAAAGAGACATGCTTACATTTTTCGTGTATTGAATATATTTCCTTTTAATTTCGAATTTCCTTCGGATTTCGTACTTCGACTTGGCTCAGTACGACCCATAATTCTACACGCCAGTTATCTGCGATAGATCCTGAGTCAGACCGAAGGGTCGATAGTCGAATTTACTAAAACACACTAATTCAATTTTCACGCAAATATAGACGTCCGCATCTTGCATCTTCCTGCCTCCTTCTTTTAAGGTGTTTTCGCTCTATCTCCCTTGCCCCTTTTCTTATGTTGAGCGAATTTCTGCCTGTAGCCATCATGATTGTGGCCGGTATGCTTGCGTTTGTACTCAGCGTTCCTATGGATAAGCCTCAGGAACAGGAAGAGGAGAGGAAATGAAGTCAAGTTCCAAGTTGTAAGTACGAAGTTCCAACGAAGGAATTATTTTTTGAAAAAGAAACACCATGCTTGGAACTTAGAACTTCGCACTTGGAACTTATTCAGACTTACTCCTGAAAACCACTCTCGCGCCCTGCCTCACTGTCGATCATATACGCACTTTGTTCAGCCACCCTTCTGCTTCCGGCAGATCGTCTCTGGAACATCCGTAGAAACCAGGGAAGGGAAGATTTTGGTTGCGTTTTCATTACATCATCGGAATGCCCCTCTGAATTGAATGCATCCAGATCGTCGTGATCTCCGTAGGGGTTTACCTCTTCTGTGGAAGTAGCTCCGGCCTGCCTGCGAATCATGGAATCATCCTTCATGGCTTTCATGATAATCGGCTTTGCTTTGTTGTCGAGCAGGAGGGCGAGTTTCTTTTACTTGTTCTGTGGAGGTGCGTTCATACGCAGCACATGAGCTTTCTTGGGATCTTTGATGAGATCACCAAGCTTTGCTTCCAGAGCTTTCACAGAATTTTCTGGGTCTTCTGGATCACCGATAAGTACATGAGGAACACGTTCTATTCCAAGCCCGTGAGATCCACGAATGAGGTCTGCTGCGAAATGCGCTTCGGTGCGAATGTGGTCGTCTGACGGATCAAAGCGTTCGGAAATAAGAAAACCACGAATGCCTAGCTTGTCGATATCCACTCTGCCGGAGCCATCCATCACTACGGCGTAACCATCATGAAGACTTGGTTTTCCGGTCATTCGGATATCTCCTTTCTGAAAACCCGCATGTTTAGAGTGCCCTTGTAGGCCCAACGCTTTATGGAGCCGCTCTGCGGCTTTGGGGGCGATTTGTTCGGGTTTCAACATACGACCAAGTTTGTCGTGGAATAATTTACAGTAATGCTCTACGGCTCCGCAGCGCTCGTGATCCGATACTTCCAATTGATAGCCCTTTTTTTGGAGTCCCTGTAAGCGAGCGACCAAAGAATAAAAATCTGCGTTCGGACGGAGAACATCTTCGTCATTTCCTCTCTGTTTGTTTCTATCAGGAATGTCTGACAAAAGTACTCCTGCTCCTGCTACGGCGATTTTTGGTCCGGGTACGCGCTCATCAATGCATGTGACACAGAATTTAATATTTCCTCTCGCCAATTCTGCGGTGGATAGAAAAGCCTTGGGATAATTCTCTCCAAATACTTCTTCGGGTGAGTTGTGTTCAAGTCGTAGGAGGTTTTCATATCCCTTTTTTTGATTCCTCCAGGCTTCATCGCGATCCGATGCCTCTGAACCCCATCCTTTTCGGGGGTCCCAGAGCAGAGCTCCCGCTGCGAGTGCTCCTAGTACATTGCGACGAGTCATGCCTGCGTGAGCTTTTACTATGGCTGAGGACTTGCCTTTATAGAGATCATTGCAGCTTACCGGCTGAAGTTCGCGCGAGGAGAGTTCCGATGTACGAGAAGTATTCATAATAAGTAATAGGAGGAATTTGGCGACTTGTAGCATCTGACCTCGAAAAATTCAAGGGTCCTTTAAGCCCGACTTTCCTGACATCTTGAATAAAAATCTTCAGCCTATTCTGCGCGCAAAAGCTGTTGTGCCTTCCAAGGAGAGACTCTCCCGATACACGCGAGTAACGCATGGGCCGGAACCGGAGCTGCTTCAGTGGAGAAAATTTCCACCTGTTTTCCGTACCCCGCTTCAAAAGCCTCGGTTCCCAGTTCATCAGGGAAGATCACACGGTCAAACACTCCTTTGGCGTACTGCCCTACTTCTTTTTGCAGCTGATATTCCTGTGCGCCCATTTCCAGTAACCCTGTGGTAAACAAAACCTTCGGACTACGGTTCTGTGCACGTGCCCAATCGATCCCCGCACGCATGCTCATGGGGGTCACGTTGTAGGTATCGTCCAGCATCAGCACCGTTCCTTCCTGTTTCACAGAGAACGTACGATCCAAATTGGTAAAGGACGCCAGCAGCTCCTTGATGCGCGGAAGCGTGATGCCAAGGTGCTCTGCGACACCTATCGCCAAAAGAATATTGGTGATCTGATGTGTGCCGTGAAGAGGGACTTGGAATTGCTCTCCTTTATAAGAGAAGCTCAGGCCAGTGTCCATCGATGAAACATTCGTGGCCCTGATGTGAGAATCATCATTAGTTCCTACAAACGTGAAAGGCGACTTGCATGCATCTACCAGCTCTCTGCACGCGTCATTGTCTCCATTCAAAAACGCGTGTCCGTTTTCTGGAAGAGCTTCCAGTAACTCTCGCTTTGCATTGGCAATGGCGCGCATGGATCCAAACAGGGCCAAGTGCTCCGGTCCTACCAAGGTCACTACCCCAATAGTCGGCCGAATGAAGTTTGCCATCGCTTCTATTTCCCCCGAGCGGTAATCGCCCATCTCCACCACCATCGGTCCTTTGGGTCCGCGCGTGAGCTTGGAAGAGATCCATTTTGCTACTCCCAGCTCCGCATTCACGTGCACGGGAGTGACATCGGGGTTCAGGTCCTTCAGCAAATGCGCGATGAGTTCTTTGGTAGTGGTTTTCCCCGCACTTCCCGCAATGCCGATGACAGTCAGCTCCGGATGTGCCACACGTAGTGCGCGTGCTTTTACGAGCATTCTGGACTTGAGTATTTTATCCACCGGCCACCAGAGCACAGAAGAAAGTAGAAGAACGATCGGCTGGAGAAGTGGAACGATGGGGAAGAAGAAGAGAGCATCTCGTCCGTGGTAGAAAAAGAGCACGCTTAATCCTATGAAAGTGAGGAGCACACTTGTCCCCATGAGGACTACTGCCTTCTGAGTGAAGTCCGGCTTTGGCTGCCTGCGCAGAACCACTTGAGCTATTGCCAATGCCAGAAGTCCGCCGAGCCCCAGAAGAATCCATGCTCCTTCCAGGAAAATATCTGCAGCGAAAGCGAGCAAGAGGATGAGCGGACGATGCACACCAAAGAGCTGTCTCAAAAATCCATCTCTCCGCACGTGTTCCCGTAGCCGATCCAGCCGCCATTCTTTCAGCTGATACAGGTACGCGAATGTCAGCAGCGGCGAGACACAGGCGACAAGCGTGAGGGCGAGGGTGGTGGCATCGAACAAGTACATGAGGATAGTATTACGTATTAGGGGAGAAGTATTAAGCGATAATGTACCCTTGGCTTCTCATGCTTAATACTTAATACTTACCCCATAATACTTATTTATGCGCATTCAAGACCTCTCCGGCAAAACTATCTGCCTTCTGGGTTTTGGCAAAGAAGGCCAGGCGACCCTGCGTGCGCTGGAGGAGTATGCACCAGGCTGCGAGGTGACGATTGCCGATAAAAATGAAGGGATTGTGCTGGAGGGCAAGAAGCACTGGCTACAGGTAGGAAGCGGATGGCTGAAGAACTTGGAAAAGTTTGATGTCATTATTAAATCCCCGGGCATTCCGCCTCAGCCGGAATTTGAGCCTGTGAAGGAACGCATCACCAACTCTACGCAGATATTTTTGGATACTGTGCAGAGTAGGGGATCGATGGTCATAGGAGTGACAGGTACGAAGGGGAAAAGTACCGTCTCCAGTTTGATTTACGCAGTCCTGAAAGAAGCTGGGAAAGACGTGTACTTGATGGGGAATATTGGAAAGCCTGCTCTTGGCTACCTGGAGCAATCAAAAGAGAATACAATTTTTGTTCAAGAGATGAGTAGTTATCAGCTGCAAGAGTGTACCTCCAGTCCTCACATCGCCGTCGTCACATCATTTTTTCCGGAGCACTTGGATTACCACGGATCACTGGAAGCCTACAAAGATGCAAAAATGCACATCGCGCGGTTTCAAACTGCTGAGGATGTGATTTTCTATAACGGGAAGTGGAGCGAAGCCAAAGAGATTGCCAGTGAAAGTAACGGAAAGAAAATTCCGTACATAATCTCTGATGCTCCTTTGGATTTGAACGATACAAAATTAATCGGTGAGCATAATTTGGAAAATATTGCTGTGGCGTGGAAGGTAGGGGAGTACTTGGGGGTCTCCAAAGAAGTGGCCATTCAGGCTTTCAAAACATTCAAACCACTACCGCACCGCTTGCAGTCACTCGGAATGCATCATGGCATCGAGTGGATTGATGATGCTATTTCCACGACGCCCGAATCAACCATCGCTGCCTTAAGAGCTTTGGGGGATCGAGTGAAGACTATCATTTTAGGTGGCCAGGATCGTGGATTGGAATTCACATCTTTGGCTTCCGAGATGATCGACCACTCGAACATAGAAACAGTCATCCTGTTTCCGGGAACAGGACCACGGATCAAAGAGGCGTTGGAAGCAGTGAAAGGTTCAAAACCCATTTCCTTTTTTGATGCGGAGACGATGGAAGCGGCGGTAAAGTTCGCGAAAGAACATACTCCGAAGGATTCGGTGTGTTTATTATCCACCGCGTCTCCGAGTTACAATATGTTTAAAAATTTTGAGGAGAAAGGGGATGTGTTTGCGGAGTGGGTGAGGAAATAATTTTTTGTATATTTTCTTCATATTCGGGAGCGGGCTTTCTGCCCGCGGTGCCGTTCAAATTTGTCTTATAGATTCCTGTCACCACGCAAACCCCCTTCCCCCACGGGGGCAGGGGAGATGAAATAAAAGAAGACAAAACAAACACATACACCGACATTCCCTTCCCCCGCGGGGGAAGGGTTAGGGAAGGGGGTCTGAGTAGCGGCAAATACCTAAAATACTCCCATAGCCCGCGCGGCCAAGTATGGCCACGCTGAGGTTTTTATTTGTTTCTCAATTCCCTCAAAACCTCCCTCGCCACTTCTCTCTCATTCCACGGAATCTGTCCTGTCTTCACCCACATCGTGGTATCACTTCCTTTTCCGCATAGGATGACCACATCACCGGGGTGTGCTTCTTGAATAAGAAATTTGATCGCTTCTTTGCGCTCACTGATGCGCTTTGCTTGAGTATTACTTTGATCGATTCCTGCCCACACTTCGTCGATAATTTTCTCCGGGTCCTCCGTGTACGGATCCTCATTGGTCACCACCATCACATCTGCATACTCGCTGCAGATTTTCCCTACCTGCGGTCGCTTTTCTTTCATGCGGTCGCCGCAGCTGCCGGTGAGGACGAGTAGGCGCTGGCCATCCGTGAGCATGGACTTCAAGGTTCCGAGCGTTTTTTCGTAGGATGCGGGAGTGACAGTGAAGTCTACAAACAAGTGAAATGGCTGACCTTCATCGATCCTCTCCATGCGGCCGGGTACACCCATGAAAGTTTTTAACGCAGTCACTGCATCTGCAGGGGTGATGCCCACGGCCACAGCGCAACTGATGGCACAGAGAGCATTTTCTATGTTGTGTGCTCCGGGCACATTCAGGTGCGCCTGATACGTTTGAATGGTGACAGACAATACGTGATCTCGCTCGCAGACTTTTACGGTCATATCGATGCCCGCAGGAGAGAGCTCTGCATCCACCGGGAACAGCACGATGCAATCGGCGTGTTCGGAAAACACATGAGTCATTTCTCCGTCAGAAATAACAGTAGGGGAGTAGACGATGGTTTTTCCGCTTGGAACAGTCTTGTACAGATCATAGGTTCCATCGCGAAGATTCAGCACTTTTGTTCCTTTGGGCCCCACCATGGTGAAGAGTTTTTTCTTGGTGGCACGGTAGTCCTCCATGGTTCCGTGGTAGTCCAAGTGCTCCGGCGACGTATTGGTAATAGCTGCCACCGCAGGGTACGTGTGATTCATGCGTCCTTGGTCGAGCCCGTGGGAAGAGTATTCCAGCACCGCGTGTGTGCATTCGGCATTCACGAGCCGTCGCAAAAACTTCTGCACAAAAAACGGAGTAGGGGAGGTCTTCTGCGTGGCATTCCACTCCTGATTCCCATTGATGAGAAAGAGTGCCGTAGAAAGGCTCCCCGCTTTTTTCCTGTTCATGCGCAACATGTATTCCGTCATTGCTACGGTCGTAGTCTTTCCATCGGTTCCCGTAATCCCAATGACCGTCAGGTCCTTCGCAGGAAATCCCTGCTGCAACGCAGCCATGTGAGCCTTGGCCTTATGCCACGCAAGCCGAAGAGGATGCCGTGGGTGGATGGCCTTTTTTAAATCCGTGACAAAAGACATGAGCTCATTGTAGCAAAATAATGAGTACGAACCACGCAAACACTCTTCCTAACTAATCCCTAATCCCCAACCCCCAATCCCTCTAGTACCGCATACTCATCTGCCCATTCACCGGCACATCACTAAAGAGCTGCCGCACTCTTCCTGCATCCAGCATCTGTATCAAGTGCAGCGCATCCCGCACGGCTGCTCCCTGCGGATCGTTTTTGAAGTAGGCATACAGAGGGATCTGCTCTATCAGAGCATTGCGCCCCAGCTCCGCCCACAGTTCCAGGTGCTCGCCGTATTCTTGCCGTTCTTTTCCATCGATCGTTCCGTGAAACCGCAGGTACAAAAAACTATCGCGGCACATCCCGATCCACTCATCTCCCGTCATCCGCATGGTTTCACTTTCCAGAATCAATTCTCCGTGAATGGTAGAAAGCAGCGACCATCCTCCATCGCGCGGCATATCGTGGAGGACCGGGGCGCACTCGTGTTTCCGGAGAATTCTGAAAGTCTCCGCGTTGTACCAGGACGCATGACGAAATTCCACGGCGATGCGTGGGTGAATCTGCAAGTCTGCCCAGAGCCTCTTGCTCTCTTCCAAGTCCGACAGAAACCGTGTCAGAAGTGCGGCGTTCTGTTTGATGGATGGAGACAGTTGAAAGAGGACGCAGGAAAGCTTATGCCGGAGCGGAGAAAATTGTCTCCAGAGCTGATCCAAATCACTCCTGCATCCCATCAGTTTTTTCTCGTGCGTGATCACCTGCGATGCTTTCATGGTCACCTGAAAATCCTCGGGTGATTCTGCTACCCATTTTCTAAGCATCTCCGGATGCGGTGCACCGTAAAAACTCGTATTCGCTTCCACACTCAAAAAATGTTCCGCGTAGTACGAAAACCACTGCGTGCCTTGGAATCCCTTTGGGTAAAATGACCCTTTCCAATGAGGATAGGAAAAGCCGGAGGTGCCGATGAGGACGGAAGAAGAGGGCAAATGTGTTTGAAGTACAGCGCTATGTGCGTGCTGACGTTGAGACGTGTCAGAAATACTTTTCTTGCATCAAATGCCCGTTTGAGCGAGACAAAGTGTCTGAATTGTTCTTTGTTCAATATTTGTGAACAGGAAAGGAAGGTATTCTATACTACTCACTTCTATGCCTCCTCAGCCTTTTCCGACTCTGGATGAAATAAAAGCGGTGCCCGTACAGTTATCCGCCCTCCGCAGCGCAGATTGTTGTGATGCTTTTCGTGCAGCTGTGTCTTTGCTCCAGCAGGCACATCGAAATGATTTGTTTGTAGCTCTCGGAAACATTCGATTCGATTCCTTAGCTGCAGATCCTTGTATATCCAGGCTCGAAGAGCGACCGGGATTAAAACATTTGATTCGCAGCGTACAGTATTCCTGTGTGTGGGAGGCCTATAGGGTTTTCTGTTCAGACCAGGACACAAAAGATGAGAGATACGACAAAAAGCATCCGAGAAGAAGGATGAAAATAGTGGAATTGTTGATGAGGGATTTGTATGGAGAGGCAAAAGAATAAATTGGAATCCTGAGGCTATTGGCTTGTGCAAATTGGCCGGAACCGCAGTGCAAATAAAAATGGCTGCGCCACGCGAAGCGCAGCGGCTACTAAAAGAATAGTGTCCCACTTCGCCTCTTGGTTTTACGGGACACACCTTGCTGCGCGAAGTGTGGTGCCCCCGGCAGGATTTGAACCCACGACCTTCTGGTTCGAAGCCAGACGCTCTATCCAGCTGAGCTACAGGGGCAGTTGCATCTATATTAAAGGACTATTGATGTCCGCGCAGCGGTTTATTTCTAACGCCACGCTGAGCGTGGCTAGGCCAGCTGAGCTACAGGGACAGTAAAGACACTGTACACAAAGCACTATCAGCTGTCTTTAGTTGTTTTGTCGTCTTTTTGTTCTTCGGTAACTTCGTTCTTCTTCGCCCACGGAACCATCTTCCTAATTCTTTCCGGAATCAAAAAAGTCAGTCCTGCCAGTTCTGCTCCTACAAAGAGAAAGATGAGAGAACCAGGCGTGAGAGGCGTAAGGAGGAAGATCACTCCCAGGAGCATCAGTGCTACTCCAATGATGCGCTTGAGGATGATGAGAGTAGAACGCAGCATAAGAACTTCAGTGTAGCACGCCTCGAAAAAATGGCGGCATATTTGAGCAAGAGAGTATACTCACTGCATGTTTTCCAATGATGATGATTTGGATGAATCCCTCAGTAGCCGTCGCTCGCTGGAGCGGGCGGATCATGGAAGGAAGGAAAAAGCCGATCAGAAGAAACAAGTGAGGGAAAAAAAGGAACTTCTGAAACTGAAGACTGACATGCTTTTGAAACGAGCAAAAGTATCGCCACTTGCGAAGGATGATAAGAAAACCTTTGGACCGCAGACATTGAACGATCAAGCTGCAAAGCAGTACGAATCCGTGATGGACGAAGAAACTCGCCCGGAGGATGTCATCCGTAAGGAAGAGGAAGATACACGGCGCGAAAAAGAGGCTCGGCAGGAACAGCAGACTGACATGGGTTAAGTCCCAAAATACCTAGTTTGAGTGTATTTCTTGAGGTACAGTGTGCGCCTCGCAAGGTCGAGGAACTGCGCTATACTACACATCACCGCATCAACGTCTGTTCACGTTGGGGAGTCGCCAAGTGGTAAGGCACTTGCCTCTGGAGCAAGCATTCGGGGGTTCGAATCCCTCCTCCCCAGCCACTACGGGCATGCGTAAATAGACCCGCTTGCCCTATTCAATCGTGCCCGGCGCCTTTTCCTTAAGCCCCCAGATATCCATCGATTCTGTATCAAAGAAATGGACTTGGAGAGGTCCGAATCCTTGTTTGTCTGTTTCTCCAACCATTTGAAGTCTTTTCGTGATCATTTCATCTTTCACCGTTAGTAGCCGTTGGTTATTCTCTTTTAAGAAATCTCCCCGAATACCTATCCACACGAATTTGATACCGGCGTTCTTCGTAATCGCATCCCGAATGTGCTTGTCTTGATCAGAGAAAGAAAACCCAAAAGTGAATAGCTGGCCTTTGCATAACTGTAGTTTTGAGAGCGCGTGGTTCAGATACGGGTTCGACTTAATCTGTCTCATCTTTGATTCCGAATCTCCCTCAGCGACCACCATCGGGTAATAGCCCTTTGCCATTTCTTCTTTAATCTGTGTGATAAGTGGAGTCTGCTGTCCCCATACTTTCTTGATGGTGCGTCCGTCCTTTAGAAAGAGATGCAATGCACCATGCAAAAAGAAAACGTGCTTATCCACCCCTTTCCCATCCTCAATGTATTCACAATATTCATCCGGAGTGTCTTCGTCGCGGTTAAAATAATCACCGAAAATAATGTTCGTATCCCGTAGTATCGTCCAATACAAAAGCAGATCGTAATTGACCGTGAAAACGTCGTCGAATCTGTTCAAAAAAGAATGGCAGGCTGTTTTATTGACCTCAGGTATGGCATTCGTTTTGTCCGGATGTACTTTCACGATTGCATCGGCTAATGCATCTCTCAGTCTTTCGTAGTCCACTTTGATCACTGTGCCATCAAATTCATATACGCCAGAAGCAAATTGTAGATCCTGTAAAAATCGAAGTATCGCTTCAAAATTTGATGTCCCAAAATGCTCAAACAAAAGTTTAACTTTCGCATGATTTTTTTCTTCTTTGATAGCATTGAAGAGAGTCGTATAGGAAAAATCACCGTAGTACGCTTGGCTGAAGCCATTTCCAAGCAACACCCGGATATCCTTATTGCATAACCTGTTGTCATTGTTTTCTCTCGCTTGAGAGAAGGCGGTTTCAAAGGGGAGAATGATGGGGCAGGATTGATTCATGAGGATTGGAAAAGAATTACTCTGGAAAGTTGCCGGCCAATAGTTCTTTCAGATCGCGTCTGCTGACCTCCACGTTGGGATTCTTCCAGTTGAACAGTTCAATCGTGTTCATCGTCATCTCCAGCGCTGTTTCCAGCAAATCCACGGAGCTGTCGATGGTGGCAGTCAGTTCCAGTTCGTCATCTTTTGCGATGTAATCCCAGTGGAAACCTGAACGACTGCGGTTGAGAATCGAAAGTTTCCGATCCTTCAGTCCGTGGAACCGCAAGGTAAATTTATATGCGTCGATCTTCAGCTCTTTCTTGAGATTTTGCATGAAGAGCATGGGACGAACAATATCCATTTCCAGCCACTCAAGACTGAGAATGCGTTGATCCGGAAACATGGAATCTTCCAGAAGAGATTCTCGGGCGATGAGCGTACCGTTCTCGAACATCCGCCAGTAGTCGTAGCACGCCTTCTGTGTGAAGAGTCCATCTGCTCCCCAAGACCAATACATGTAGAAACCATCTCGCAGGACAGAGCGTCCAATCTGGTGATATTCCGTTTCGTGTGGAAAACCCATACCGCCATACCGATTCAATTTGACCCGATGACGATTCACGAGTTCTTCAATTTTTCCTTTCGGTATGAGTTTATCGCCGAGCGGGAGAGGATGAATGATCCATTCCTTGTACGCTTTATCTTCGGGAAAACCCTCTGTTTTTATATGTTTTACTGTTTCCTCGTATTCACGATCAGCATCCCGACTCCGTTCCCCAAGGGTTTCTGCTGGTCCGAGCGTTCCATGCAATGAGAGAAGAACGATGCTTTCCAAAAGCTTGCGCATGCCTTCTTGGATGTTCTTCTCAGACATTTTCAAATGTTTTTTATGCTTCAGGGCTGCCGGAAGATTGAGGTTGTCCGAGATGACGAGTGGCAGCACGACGGTTTGCCCCTTCTCCAATTCTAGAAGCCTCGCCGAACTGATCTCTTCCTGCACCCAATGCGATCGGACAGAATTTTCCGAAAGAATGACGACGAAGAAACGGCATTCCCTGATACCGTGGAAAACTTTGCGAACGATGTCCTCCCCGACAAGGATATCCATGTCATCCAGCCAGACTGTGTAGCCAACACGCTTGAAGGCTTCGACGATCTGCAATGCGAATTCTTTGTCTTTCGACGAGTAGCTGATAAAGATGTCCTTGGTTGGGAGCAGACGAATGCTCTGCACGTCGCCGTCACGTACCAGTCGCCCTTTCTTTTCCAATGCATCGATAAGATCGAGTGCAGCTTTATTCGTGACTCCTAACTTCTCTGTGATTACATTCAAACGTGGCATCGCGCCGTTTTTCTGGTAGTACTCACGAAGGAACTGCAGCAATTGCAGCTGTTTTTCAGGTAGATAGTCGTCATGGATTTCAGTGGGCATAGCTCCGATGGGGTACCAAAAGTTAGTGGTAAACTGAAAGTTAGCACTTTAGAAAATGGAGTCAAACAAAAAGCCGGACCTTTTGGTCCGGCTCATGGTGCTCTCTCAGTTACAATTCTCCGCTTTCCTCCACCCCGCGTCGACCGCCTCCTGTTCGGAGCAGAACCACCGCTCTCCAACGCCTTCATCGATCTTCGTCTGGCTATAACTCCCGCAGCCCTGCACATGATAGATCTTCTCCTGCTTGCTGGAGATATTGCCTTTGATGTCGCAAGAGCCGTCAGTTGGCTCCTCTGAAGGTGGTGAAGCTGGAGATGGCTGAACGGGCTCTTCTACGGGGGAACCATCCATCAACATCCATACTATCCACACCACGTCCTTCCTGCTCATACCCGCATCAATATTCACGTTGTTACTGAAGAGCACTTGGTTGCTCTTAGCATGATTCAAGTATGGTTCGTACCATGCTCCGGTTGCTGATGTGTCGCCCGAGATCCCGAGTGCGACGTAGGCCATCTTGAGTGCCTCCGCAAAGTTCACTGGCTGTTCTGGCTTGAACGATCCATCCGGATATCCTTGTACGATTCCTTGCTGTTTTCCGTAGCGAATGTACGGCGTGTACCACGCACTCTCATCCACGTCTCTGAATCCTGTTGGACTAGACGCAGCTGCAACATCCGCACCCTGCGCTCCAAGGACAATTTTGAGGAACTCGGCGCGATTCACCGTCCTATCTGGTCCGAACGTGCCATCCGGGTAGCCGCTGAGGACTCCGCTCTCCTTGCCCCATGAAATTGCTTGAGCGTACGGATGCGAGGACGACACATCACTGAAGGCTGCGCTGCTGCTTTCATTGCAGCTACCCCAGAGGCCTCGGTTCTCCTCTCGCGCTTCCTGTTCCAGTTCATTATATTCCTCCAACCTCGGATGTGGGTATTGTTTGTAGCTGTAGGCAAAGCCCTCCTCGATCATCGATGCCCCGATATCCACACCGTCGATGTCCACATAGCGAAGCAGGCGTCCGTACTTATCCTTCTCTTCGGCGGGATTCTTTTCGAGCGTGACATCTTCTCCATTGAGGATTTCCTTCAGTGCATTGCTCGCTTCTTTCCCGAAGCATTGAACAGGTTTGCTCGGATGAACGGTTTCCGGCGTGTCGATCCCGATGATCCGAACGGTCTCGGCCGTTCCGTCGATCTCTACCTTAAATGTGTCGCCGTCGACGACGCTTGTGACCGTGCCTTGCTCTTGGGCAAAGGCAAAAGTCGGAAATATGAAGCTGATAGAGAGGATCGCTGCCACGATTGCTCTCCTGCCGGTGATGTTCCAGATAGGTCGCATTAGAAAGGGGGTAAAGAGTAGATGTTCAAGGGATGCCACGAACGTGGGAGGTTGCCAGTGACGACGCGCCAATGGTGTCTGGTGTCCAGCGCATTCAGGTCATTCGGATTGTACTCGATAGTGACGATCTCGCTAGTAGCAAAAACGTCACTACCTAAGCCGATACAAACGAGATAGCGTGACTAGTCAAGTACTGTTCGCTTTTTCTATGACTCAATTTCCAAAAATACTCAGCATCGGTGAGGTCCAACGTATCCTCGGCGTATCTCGCTCACGCGTGGAAGAATTCGTCAGGAGAGGCAAGCTGCTCCATCAGGAGACGCTTGCTGGAAAAATGTTCCTTGAGAGCGACGTGATGGCCTTCAAGCGTGACCGGCAGCGACGTGCGAAGAAAGATCCTCGTATCAAGAGGGGGCGCTAACCTTATTAGCTGACAATTGCTTGGTTGAATCTCCTCAGAAGATCTACATCACGTTCAAAGAGGTTCTTCATGTCCGATTGAAAATATTCGGAAACATTCGCCAAATCTCCCCAGCCATTTTTCTGTAAATTCTCTCTGAATGCAGCTTCATTCCCGATGCCTACGACAATCAGCCTTAGACCACGCCGTACTGCATCCAACAGGACATCGTTAATATGCTGATCACGAAAACTATAGCCTATAACAACCAGACGGCGATTCTCTTCCTGAAAATATCCTTCGAAGATTTTGTAGTACTCGTCGAGTAGAGGTTCCGCTCGTATCCTCTCGAGCTTGTTAATCCCCAGCACCATCCCGGGATTTCCCGTGTAAGATTCCCACGACATTGAGCCATGCAACTTGATGTATGCTGGGCCCACATGACCTTGTATAGCACCGCCCAATTCCGTCTGGATCAACTCCCTGCTCTTCTCGGGATCAGGCAATCTGTAGGATTGCGGCGGGGCTGGATTGAGTCTCTGGGATTCACTTATAAATAGATCCGGAACGCCAGCCGCCTTCCATCGCTTCTGCCTTTCGAGAAACAAATCCTGATTGAGGGTAAACCAAAATGCCCGCTCTGATCCTGTGTACTTTGAAATCGTATGAACCAGCTGTCCGAGACGGCTCAGGTGCATCGTCGTCGATTGCATATGACATGTGCATATTCGTTCCTCCATTACTTTGTAAGCCTCCTCTAGTGCTGTACGAAATGCGCCGATTTCTTCCGGTGCGAACTCGATGTTATCAATAACGCTTGCGTAGGCAGTTTCAAAGTTCTCTT
Organism: uncultured Candidatus Peribacteria bacterium; assembly: GCA_964628805.1. Lineage (GTDB taxonomy): Bacteria > Patescibacteriota > Gracilibacteria > Peribacterales > Peribacteraceae > CAZVOK01. Next base: position 66,308 of record CAZVOK010000005.1, read on the forward strand.
CCTGATCCAGAAGCTCTTTGATGCGCGGTGTGCCTTTGACTGCCGAATGCCGCTGAATGCATTGATGCATTTCCCTTGAATCAAAACCCCCGAAATTTTTTGTAAAACCTGCACCGGTCAATACTGCAACTTCACTAAATGTAATTGGAGGTGGGGACATGGAAAATCATCATACCCGATGGCTAGCAAGAAATATTCCCATCCTTTAGGAGCACTTTGCTTTTAAGGCATCCAAGTAGCTCGTGTTTCTCTTCCTTTGTTCCCTCTCGAAGGATGTATTTCGCATACTGCCGTACATCCACCCTGCTCACCTGATTGTTCTCCGCATTCTGTCCAAGCACACCAGCAGAAAATTTGTTGAATCGGGATACTTCCTCCTCAAGCTTTTTGCGCATGCCGGTCTCATCAAGATCGATGGTGTCGATCATCGCTTGCAGCTGCTCGACCAGCACATCCTCGCGGATCGAGGGTTCCTTGCACTGAAGGTTCCGAGACTTTGTACACCTGTAGTACACGTACTTCGTGAACGACCCGTTCTTCCGATACTTGATCTTTTCTTCAGCGGTAATGCCCGAACCGCAACCACCGCACGTCATCGTCCGGACGAAGTGGAAATCCTTGTAGCCCCATTCTTTTTTCGGAGCCAGATCAAGAACCTTCTGTACATCTTTAAAGAGCTTTTCGGGAATCAGCGGTTCGTAGTCGCCTTTGTACCATTTGCCACTACCTTGGGGATACTCGAATTTTCCGATGAAGAACTGCGAGTGCAGCATGCGGTAGATCATGCTGAGGGTGGGCACCTTTCCCTTGCGCGTCGTGAAGCCAATTTCTTTCATCCACCGGAGTACGACTCTGCCGCTTGCGCCGTTGACCGCTACATGCTCGAACATCTGCCGAACGATCGGTCCTCGCACCGGATCGATAACTGCACGACTCCTGTTCTCGCCCGCACGGCGTTCCTGAAGGTACCCGAGCGGCGTGAGGCAAGGGCGATAGCCCATTTCCGCCCGCGTCTTCTGCCCGCGCTTCACGTTGATGCCTCGATTGTCGTTCTCCAATTTCGCTTGGGAACTCAGAATCATCAGAAGGAATTTTTCGTTGGGGTTGTTGGTGAATTTCTGGCTGTGTGTGCGAATGTGGGCGAGATGCCCTTGATCCATCAAATCGATTACAGAACCAATGTCTCCCGCGTTGCGGCTCAGCCTCGACGGATCCCATGTGAGAATCCCATTAAAGACTCCACTCCGGACATCCTTCAGAAGCTGATTGAAGACAGGCCTGGATCCTGATGACTTTGCAGAGTGGCTTTCCTTCCGAATTTCCGCGATGTGCAGTCCGTCTCTTTGCGCGACCTCCAGCATTACTTTAATTTGGGAATCGATGGAAAGAGCCTGACGCTCAATTTCTTCCGAACTTTTTCTTGCATAAAGTGCGTAGCGCACGGCGGGTGCCGTCACCTCCGTCGGCGCGAGCGTGAGAATGTGCGGTTGTGTTTTTTGCCGTCGATGTGTTGCCGCTGTTGGCATAGAAATGGGGGAAGAAGCTATTGCCCACAAGGGGCCGCAGCTTCTCTCCAAAGTCCAGTCCCAAACCTGTCCCTAATGCCCTCAAAGGGCTAAAATTCCATGTCTAAGATACTTCTCCCGCCATCGCGATCGTCACTATGGTCGGGGAAGAAAAATTTTCTATCCTCTCGAGAGTAGTGATTTTCTCTATCATACAAACCATTTAATTCACCTAAGGTAAAACGCGACGGCTGCGACATGTCACGCAATCCGAGGATCATAATGGTAAACGCATCCGCAAGATCATCGTGGCGCTCATTCCCCAAACCGAGGATTTGCTTCTTGAGAAGCTCCGCTCCATGCGGAGGGAAGTAGATCACTCCCTTTTGTAAGTACTGCGCCGCAATCGCCATACGTTCTTGCTTCGACATCCCTCTAAGCCCTATTCCCTCGGCGAGACATCCTTCATTCTTCCATTCATCAACATATATTCTTTGAGCACCCATGTCTTCAATAAAGATGTTCGGCCTCCTCCCGCTCAGACTGAATGCCTCAGACAGAGAAATAACTTTCTCCTTCGATTTCAACGGCTCCAGCCTCGCGTTGACTATTTCCGGTAGAATGTAGACTTCAAAGCTATCATCACCCCACGTCACCAATGCGGGGATGATGGCGGTGTAATCGGAGTACTGCCCAGTCGTGAAGGCAAGATCGACTCCGATGATGTGAGCTTGTCCGCGTCCCGGCTCCGGCAAGGTGTGCCACGTTCTCATCCACTCTGCTTTGACGATGGATTCCGTGTCGAGCCGAGGATCGAGGAGAAATTCAATGCGCCATACCAGTTCGTTGCCGATGGTACCGCGTAGATCCTCGATCATCTCGATGTTCTTAAATTTCCCCGGCCACGTCGGTGCGCCGTCTTCGATGATCGGCGCTTTGATGAAATGCCCTTTTCTTTCCTCGTTCAATATCTGTTTGCCCAAGCGCAGAATCAGACAATCCTCGTGCACGGTATTCCCAAGCACGACGATCTCGGTATCGATGTCTCCGACGCCGAGTATTTCCTGCGCGAAGCGTTGATGGAGCGCATCGCGACCTTCTTGGGTATGCACCGCACCGCTGTCCTCTAGGTCGTCGCATATGATCACGTCCGGGCGCACCGATCCGAATTTCATACCGCGAATGGTTTGATCGAAGGAGACAGCAATGATCTTCGCTCCGAACTTTGTGAATTCGATGGAGAAGCTGCGCGTCTTGTCTCCATCGTACGCGATAGGCCAGAGATCTCGTTTGAGGCGAGGGCTGCTATCAATCGCGCGGTCGATGTTATCGATGGCCTGCCGCGCAAGCTGCTGGGTGCGCGTGACCAAAAGGACGCACTTCTTCTGGCGCTTGCCGAGCACGAGCCACAGGGGCAACGAAACGGAACATATGGTGGACTTACCCGCCCCACGGAAAGCTGCGACAACGAGAAACTTGTATGCCTTTTCGGTGAGCTTGAGAATTTTCTTGTGGAACGGTGCCAATTCATACCGAAGATGCTCGGAAAGGTAGACGAGAAAGAAAAGGATGTGGCTCTCGCGCGTCGCCTGCGCACGGAATTCGGCGTCATCGAGACATTGCTTCACAATGCTTCGGACTGACGGTTTTTTCTTCCCATGTTTCAAATCGTGTTTCGTCATAGTTTTCAGGAGAAGCCGCCGAGCTTGAGTGCACGACGGATGGTTGCCCGTTCTTCGGAGGTCAGCGTGCGATCCCGATGCTCAACGGTCGCATTCAGCTGCAATTTGTTTCCAAAAGAGGAATGCCGGCACCTGAGCCAGAACATGATTGCGGTCATGTCGCCGTCACGAATCGCCGCTAGCAACTGGCTTTCGGCCATATCGTTCATGAGCAATACCCCCTCGAACAATGCCTCGTCTGCCATTCTTGCAAACGAGTGGTCGTCTTTTTTCCATCGGTAAAAGGTGGCTCGCGCTATTCCAAGTTTTTCGCAGGCTATCTGCACAATCGGGGTTTTCTTCAATTGTTCGATAATCAAAAACTTTTCCTGCTTTTGACGAGAAGCCGCCGCCGGATAAGTGCGATTCTTTTTCATGCGGAAGGTGAGTAGGGAATACACCTAGGCTGGATCCCTGTTAGCTTCTGAAATCTCTCCGCGACGACCGCGCAGTATTCGGGAGAAATCTCGACAGTGATACACCGTCTTTTGGTTTGCTCGCATGCGAGGAGCGTTGTGCCCGAACCCGCAAACGGGTCGTAGACGACGTCACCAGTGCGCGAGCTATTGAGAATGAGCCTTCGGATGAGGCCCACGGGCTTCATGGTGCTGTGAGCCATGCTCCGTGCGGGCTTCGGGTGGATGAGGACACTTTTGTCCTTCGCTTTCATGAAGGCATGCACTCCGTGCCAGCAATACGCAATCAGCTCGTGCTGGGGCAGATAGTCGAGCCGTCCGATCACGGCCTGTGTTTTTACCCAGATCAACAGTTGTCCGAATTTCCAATCGGCATCGGCAAGCCCGTCACGCAAGGCGAAAAGCATTTTGTCCGAGCCGAAGATGTAGGCTGCGTTCTTACGGCTGAGGAACGGCTTCACGG
>CAZVOK010000006.1:0-65243 GCA_964628805.1 uncultured Candidatus Peribacteria bacterium
GTTCTACTTTCTATGAAGGGCGAAGGTGGATAGACAAAAGAAAGTACCACGGGATACTCCCTCCGGTGACATTCATCTACAACAACCGTGGATGGGACACCCGCTCCCAGAGATAAAGCCATACCAAAGCAATGCGGGCGGAACGCCCGCTCTGGAGGATGAAATAATTGAAAAGAACCAATAGATACCTCATTTGCTTTGTAAGTTCCCCTCAGGGACTCCGTCTCACAATTGATCGTATTTCTTTTTAACCACTTCGTATGAGCATGCTTCAGACCGCAGAGCAAAGAGGAGCCCGTGTGAGTCCATCACGCCAGGTGCCAAATAGTTCATCTCTTTCAGAAGACAAAACTGCCGCTCCGTTTTTGTCTGTACTGATCCCTACTTACAACGAACGCGATAACGTGCCGGCCTTGGTCAACCGCTTGATGCGAGCGCTGGGGCATCAGGGGTATGAGTATGAGTTGCTCTTCATAGATGATCACTCCACCGATGGAACGATGAAGTACCTGCGGACCCTGAAAGATGTCCGCATCCGAGTGATGTCAAAAAAAGGAGAAAAAGGGAAAGCATTTTCTATTTTAGAAGGAATGAAGGAAGCAAGAGGGGAGGCGATCGCGATGATCGATGCCGATTTGCAGTATCCACCCGAAGCCATTCCTGCGATGGTTCGGAAATTATTTGATGCGGATATTGTGGTGGCGGAGCGTTCCAAGAGAGAAACATCTCTGCTGCGTTCCATGCTCAGTAAGGCCTACCGGTTTGTGTTTGGAAAGCTGCTCCTCACTCTCACGGTAGATATTCAGTCTGGCTTGAAAGTCTTCAAGAAAAAAACACTGTCGGGCCTGAAGCTTCAGCCCACAGCCTGGGGTTTTGATTATCAGTTTTTATTCCTAGCCAAAAGAAAAGGGGCCACAATGACGAGCGAGGATATTGTGTTTGAGGACCGCGAACACGGAGAAAGCAAAGTACGAGCTTTAGCCACAGGCATCGAATTAATCCGCGGAGCCCTGCAGTTACGGTGGAAGAGCCTAAAGCAGGACATGGCTCGTTTTGCAGGGGCGGAGTCTCCAAAACAAAACATTTTAGGTGCCACAGATGCAAGCCCTAGAAGAATTGCGTATTCATAGACTTCGGACGCCCTCTGTATGAATGGAGATTATGAGGAAAAAGGGGAGACATAGGACTTTGTCGGCAACACTATTTGATGCGATGCAGTGACATACGTAGGGTTTGCCAGACATTATTATTTCTACCCACTCATTCTATGAGTAGCATTGAAGAAAAGTATGGTACCGAAGAAACAGAGGACAGATCTACAGAAGATCATCTTCGCACTATATTACACCAAAAAGGAGTAACAGATGTAGATGTCACGGCTGTGGCTCTACAACTAGATAGAAATAATCATAATCTTCACAGGCTCACTCCGGATGATGTAGTACAAATAGCACAGACCTATCACAGATCCTTGATCGTCCACGCTAGAATTGATGATGAATAAAAAAATAATGAAAATCAAAAGGACCTCCGTTAGAGGTCCTTTTACGTACATTTCATTGTTCTACTACCTGGACTCGTGATGACCCTTTTGTCCCGCTTCACTGGTTACTGCATCATCCCGAGATGCCATGTCGCCACGGTGTTCTGCTGAATGATCTTCTTTGGCATAATCAGAACCTTGCTTTTGCTGATGATGCCTCGTGTGCTCTGCCATGTGAGAGAGGGGAAAAGAAATAAAACATGTCGCGCGCACATATGTAGACGAGGGCTTAGAGGGAGTCTGTACAAAAATTACAAGAAAATACGAGTCCTAAAAAACACATAAAATCATCGCGCAACGGGTGAAATAGCTGTATCAACGCTTCATGATTTTCACCTGCGGACACTCTACTCGGTCTTTCCAGGAACTCATTGAACTCCTGAAGCCACACGGTATTACGCTACTAGTAGACGTGCGAGCGATTCCACGCAGCCGTTTTCATCCCTGGTTTCATCAGAAGTACCTCGAAAAGCACCTTCCTATGAAGTATCTGTGGAGAGGCGATATCCTCGGAGGAAAAAACGCACATCTCATCCCACCGGAAGATTTTGCCAGGGGAATTGAAGAATTGATGGATTTCTCGAAAAAAGAGATCGTCTGCATCATGTGCTCCGAAGGACAGCCCACTCCCACCAAGTGGAGAAAAGAGGGTTGTCACCGCTGGTATTCCATTACTCCCGCACTGGAAAAGAGGGGAGTGACTGTGGTGCATCTCTAAAGACACTTAAAACTTCTTCGGCAGAATCACCGACAGAAGCAATGATCCCAGCAAACATAATGCTACCAAAACAAATGACACTCCGGCGGAAATATGAATGTCTACAATGTCCAGAAGCATCTTGGCTCCAATAACGATGAGCACAAGCGAGAGACCTTTCTGCAAGTGATGGAAACGATGCAAAACAGCTTCCAAAAGGAAGAACATGGAACGAAGCCCCAGGATGGCGAAGATATTGGAGGTATACACCACCAGTGAATCCTGCGAGATGGCAAAGGCTGCTGGGAGCGAATCGATCGCAAAGACCAAGTCGGTCCATTCGATGAGAATCATCACCAGGAAGAGTGACGTGGCATACAGCTTTCCATTTTCGCGAAGAAAGAACTTTCCCCTGTGAGGGCTCTGCGTGAAGCGAATCAACTTATGCGCCCAGCGGTACAGGCGACTGTCTTTGAACTCTACGTGTTCCTCCTTTTTATCGAAGAGAAGCTTAATACCCGTGTACATGAGGATGACGCCGAAGATGTACAAAATCCAATGAAAGTGCGCGATGAGCGCCGCCCCGAGCCCAATGAAAATTCCACGCATGATAAGGGCTCCTAGAATTCCATAGAAGAGCACTCTGTGTTGATATTTTTCCTCTACGTTGAAGTAATTGAATATCAGTAGGATGATAAAGAGATTATCTACCGAGAGCATTTTTTCCGTAGTGTACGCACTCAGGAATTCCAAGGCCTTAGTGGGATCATAGAAAAAGTACAACGCTCCGGCAAAAAGCAATGAAATAAACACCCAGAAGATGCTCTGAATAGTGGCGGATTTCAGCGAGACCGCGTGTGCGTTTCGGTTGAGTAGTCCCAGGTCCAGTATGAGGAACAGGAGAATGATTGCCGCGAAGGAGACGGTGAAGAGTACTCGAATGTCCATCTTGTGGATGGTACAGGAAAAATATGCGGAGGACTATGGTAGGAAAATATTTTGTGAAAGCCGGGCAGTTCGACTCGGCTAAAAAAAGTGGCCCGAGCCGCAGCGAAGTGGAAGTTGAACCCAGCAGTAGATGCTCTCTTGTTGGAAATAAACCTAGACCAACGCATCACTGCGGGCCCATGAAGTATATATAATTCTTGTTTCTGTGGCGGTGCCACGAAGTCATCGAGCCGCAGCGAGATGTACTTCGTGGTGGCCCAGGGCAGAATCGAACTGCCTACGCCTGCCTCTTCAGGGCAGCGCTCTACCAATGAGCTACCGGGCCAAGATCAATAGTACAAAGAAAGAACCGACGCAGACTATAACAGGGGATGAATCAGTTGAGAAGAGCAAGCGAGTGCCAATATTTGTGCCTTCCCGCCTTGTTAAGTGGAAAACTGATCTCACAGACAACTATTTCAAAACCGCAATGCGGTTGGCAGGCTCACCATTGATGGTGGTGAAATCTCCCATGATCACCGCTCGTCCGTCCTTCAATACCCCTACGTTCTTCACAAGGTTATTCACCAGAGGATTAAACGTATCATCTAAGGTTCCATTGGCATTGAGTCGCAACACCAAGTAACGATTCACTCCTCCAAAAGAAGTGAAGTATCCCCACGCATACACCTTCCCATCACCTTGCATAGATATTCCCACTACATTACTACTAAAAGTAGCATTGGCATACGGAGCATCTAAAGTACCATCAGCAGAAATACGAGCCAGATGTGTGCGCGGAGTACCGTTGTAAGAAAGAAGATTCGCTCCATACAAAACGAATTTCCCATTCGATTGCCGAAGAATAGTACCGAGTTCCGTGCCCCCGTTATAATCCATTCCCGTTCCGGGATTGAAGCTCTTATCCAAAGAACCATCGGTATTGATGCGTGCGATGGAATTTCTGGGTACGCCATTGTATGCATTGAAGGTTCCGGAAATGATCAGCTTTCCATCGCTCTGTGCAAAGAAAGAAGAGACGGTGGACCAGCTGTAGAGCGCTGCTGGTCCTGTGCCCGGATCAAAACTGGTATCCAACGATCCATCGGTATTCACCCGCACAATGCGGTTACGAGCGGTGCCGTTATAAGAAGTGAAGGCCCCCATCAAAATCACTTTTCCATCGGACTGCAGGTGCGCGTCGCCAATGGTAGAAAATGCAGGAGCCACTCCCGACGATGGAGCGAAAGACGTATCTAAAGATCCATCGGTATTCAGCCGAGCCACTCCTCCGCGTGCTACTCCGTTGAAGAGAGTAAAGTTCCCGTACACAATCATTTTTCCATCTGACTATATAAGAGGAGTGCCTACAAAGGTTCCATTCGGACCCGTTCCCGTATCAAACGTGGTATCCACAGAACCATCGGCATTCAGCCGCACGAGCTGACGGCGCGCAGAGCCATTGAAACTCGTAAATGAACCCACAACGAGAATTTTTCCATCTGAGAGTATGAGAACATCGGAAGGCAACGCATTCACAGACGGCCCTGTCCCGATGGAGAAAGAAGTATCGAGCGTGCCATCGGTATTCACTCGGGCCAGCTTATTGCGCGCTACTCCAGCGTAATTGGAAAAAGAACCATAAATAATCATCTTTTCATCCGATTGCACCGTGTAGCCGTACACAGTGCTATCAGCTCCCGCTCCCGGATTAAATGACGTATCTAGAATCCCCGTGGAATATTTGAAATTCGCGGTAGCCACTACCACAGGGCGATTCGCCGCATCGCGATACACTTCAAAACCGCTCCTCGTAGAGTCTGTCTCCCGAGAATCGCGTGGGATGAGAGAAATAAATTTTGGCACGAGAACGCTATCCAAATTGATTCCTCCCGTACACGTATGGCCCTGAGCACATAAAGGAATCCTGGCATCGATGCCCTGCGGCAATATGGTGGCATCCCACGATGACGACGTATCGATGGTAGCCTGACGAAGCGCATCCTGAACGAATTTACTTCCCACCATCACTGCCGCATCATTTGTTTTGGTGAGTTGCTTCGTAGGATTGAGAGCTGTGATGGTAATGGAAGAAAGACTTCCAATGATCCCGACAGTCAGGAGAAGTTCTACAAGCGTGAACCCGGAGCGTCTGACTGAAAAAAGCATTACAATAGAGAATGAGTGCAAAGAAGCGTACTGCACATCGACTAAAAAAAGAATGGCTTCCTCGCCTGAATGTTTTCATAAGAATTCCGGACAGAGGAAGCGCAAGCTGCACTCTATTGGCATAGGTTGCAATCTCACGCATACTCCCAGCACATGAAGCGCTTGTTCCCCCAATATCTTTTGGCCTTTTTTCTAGGCTTCATGACCATACTGGGAGCACAAAAAGTGTGGAGCAGTGTTGCACCTTGCCAGCAAGCATACGACCTGCTGAATCCCACCAGGCGCTGCAGCAGTGCTCTGTCCAATGGCGAATGGAATTACGAGCCGCTGCGCGACGAGCTCTCTGCAAAAAAAGAGGAATTGAAAGCAGCGGGCGCAGTCACACATCTCTCCATTTACTTTCAGGACTTAGACCACGGACCGCGCTTTGGAATAGGGGAGTACGATAAATTCCAGCCCGCGAGCTTGCTGAAACTTCCCGTGGCAATTTTCTTCCTGCATGCCGCAGACCTGGAACCGGGCATTCTGGATAAAACCCTCTCTTTTTCAGGAACACTGAATATCAAAGACAGTGTCACTGCCTCCGAAGAAACCGTAGAACCCGATACTCCTACGCCCATTCGTGAACTGATACGAAAAATGATCGTGTATTCGGACAATCGCTCCTACCTGATGCTCTTGAAAGAAATGAGCGTGGTCTCTGAGGATGTGGCATACAGCACGTTCAAGGACTTGGATGTCCTGCAGATGATGCTGGAATCCGATGTGACATACATTTCCATTTCCTCCTACGCGAAACTTTTCGCCGTGCTCTATAACACGGGTTACTTATCCAAGGACATGTCTCAGCTTGCCCTGCAGTACTTGTCCGATGCCACCTATCCCGGAGGCATTGGTGCCGGCGTGCCCGAAGACATTCGCGTAGCCCACAAGTTCGGGTACGCCACTATAGAAGGTGAAGTGCAGCTTCACGACTGCGGCATTGTGTATCACCCGAAAATGGCCTACACACTGTGTGTGATGTCTACAGGACTCGAAGATAAAAAAATGGACGCTGCTATTACGGAGATCTCAAGAATGGTATATGACTCTGTGTCTTCATTGGACTTTGATCATCTTTCGGAGAAAAATCCACTGACTCCATAATTTTAAACATAAGCTTCATTGAGCAAGCTTATCGCCCACTCCCCTTGTGGGGAGTGGGGTGGAACGCAGACAGAGAGGCAGCTTGCTTTCTCAAGCACGTTCCGCGGGCTCATGTGTTGAGTCATACCTGCTGACATATCCGGGCTGGGACGCGAGTTTCAGCTCACGTTCGTAAGCCGCCAAGATGATCTCATGAATGTACAGGCGGCAGCCCTGGTCTATGGGGTGAGCCACATCCATGTGAAGCTTGCAGCTACCGTCGGGGTTTTTAACCGCTCGGTTTTTTGCAAGCTCGAAGCCGCAGTGATTGCAGTAGCAAGCCTGCATGTTGTTTTTGAGCCCGCAACGGGGACACCTGTCCTGAATCTTTCTGCTCGGCATCGCTACAAAGACGCCTCGGGGGCCCTCAATCAACTTCAGATCCTTGATGACGAAGCCACCCCTAAGGATGATGCTGACAAAAGCCAAGACGCGATCCCTATCGGGATTCTGCTGCAGTTTGAAGTCAACACCGATGATTTTCATGATGCTCCTCTCTGAGGTGTAAGCCGGTACTACCAAAGGTCTGCGACAAAATGATTGAACAAAACGATATAATCGCAAAGCAAAATGATAAGCTCTGGGAAGAAAATGGCTTATTATTAAGAAAATGAACTTGTTATCACAACCCAATATTCGCAAAAAACTCATCAATTCTCTTACTGCCGATGTACACCTCCGCTTCATCCTTGCGGACTTTTTTCAGTTCCTTCAGGACTCCCACGCGTTCCAAAATATTGAGGAACCTGCGTACGCCGCCCACACTCATGAAGTCTGTCATGTTCGTCATCTGCTCCAAGCGCTTTCCATAAATGTAGAACGATCCATCATTCTTTTTCTCGATGCGATAAGAGCCCATTGATTCATTTTTCAAATGTGGTCGCAACACAGGAAGATTCTTAGCGGCACTTTCTTCCTCATCTTCTTTCAGCTCCACTCGTTTCTTTCTTTCTTCCAGCACAATCGGCAGAAGTTTTTTGATGAGTTCCTGTGTGCCTTCGGTGGAACCGGCGGAAATGCTCATGAACACATTGATCTTTTTCTTCTTCAAAAACTTTTCGATCTCCGTGGCGTCACCCTGTACCACATCAGTTTTATTGAGGATCACAATTTCTCGTTTAGCAGCCAAGGTAGGGGAGTAGGCTTCCAGTTCTTTTCGGATGGCCTTGTAATCATCCGCAAGCCTCTGTGGATCCATCTCTTCTTTGATCATTTCCACCGTAGGAAACGCGCGGCTGATATCCAGTACGTGCAGCAGCACTCCGCAGCGTTCGATGTGCTTGAGGAACTGATGACCCAGCCCCTTGCCTTCACTCGCTCCTTCTATGAGCCCCGGCACATCACACACGATGTACGAGCGCTCATCTACGTGCACTACTCCCAAGTTTGGCACGAGCGTCGTGAAAGGATACGCGGCAATCTTCGGACGAGCACCGCTGATGACAGAAATGAGCGTGGATTTTCCTACACTCGGATATCCGATGATGCCTACATCCGCCACCATCTTCAGCTCCAATTTAATTACTTTCTTCTCCCCAGGTTCTCCAAGCTCCGCAAAGTCCGGGCGCTGGCGTGTGGAGGACTTGAAGTGCGAGTTGCCAAAACCGCCACGTCCTCCACGGCAGAGGAGCATTCTGTCTCCCTGCGTAGAAAGATCCCCGATGACCGTAAATTCTTCCTCAGGCGCATCCATGGAAGGACCCTGGCGAATGATGGTGCCGGGCGGCACGTGCAGATATAAATCCTCGCCGCCTTTTCCTGCTTTATTGCGCCCGCTCCCAAACCCGCCTTTGTCCGCCTCAAACTTTTTCTTGCTCAAGTAATCACTCAGCGTGTCTGTATTTTCATCTGCAATCAAAAACACATCGCCCCCCTTGCCGCCTTCACCGCCATCCGGCCCTCCCATCGGCACGTATTTCTCGCGACGCCAACTGACGCAGCCACGGCCACCCTGGCCGCCGCAGACTTCGATGATGGCTTCGTCCATGAACATAGGAAGGATTGTACCCCGTTCCACGAGGGTTTAGAACGGGAAATTTGTCTTTCTTTAGCCAAAAGATCAAAGAGTCAATATTCAAATGTCAAAGTAAGGCTTAATACTTAAAGATAAAGAATTATTGTGTATGTATGACTACTCCCAATAACACCACCGATCAGAAGCCTTACCGCCTAGAAGATCGAACGAAAAAGTTTGCGGTTGATATACGTGAGTTTCTGAAGAAAATACCTGCAAATTACCATTCAATCGAAGATTGTAAGCAGCTTTCGAGATCCTCGGGTTCTGTAGGAGCTAATTATCTAAAGCTCATGAATCTCTTAGCCGAAAAGATTGTCTGCATAGATTAAAAATAAGCAGAAAAGAGGCAAGGGAAAGCGCTTATTGGTTTTCTATCTTTGTTAGTCATACATCTCCATCAACTGAAAACCTTCGAAAAGAACTCGAAAATGAAGCAATACGGTTAACACGTATATTATCTTCAATTCTTTTAAAAGCTTTTAAAAAAGAATGGTAACCAATCTTTTAAGATTCTTCTTTTATCTTTTTCATTTAGTTTGATCTTTGAATATCATAATTGATCTTTAAAACCACATATTGACATCACTAATTAGCACTCTATAATTCCGAGTGATAAATGTAGAATAACTCTCATTCTACATTCTTAATTCTACATTCTACATTCCTCATTTATGAGCAAGATCATCGGAATCGACCTCGGTACCACCAACTCCTGTGTCGCCGTCATAGAAGGCGGACAACCTGTGGTGATCCCAAACGCGGAAGGGAACAACACTACGCCTTCCATTGCGGCTTTTAAAGACAACGAAGTGCTCGTAGGAGTCGCTGCCAAGCGTCAGGCAGTCACAAATCCTAAGAATACTATTTTCTCTGCAAAACGTTTCATTGGTCATCGCTACGCCGAAGTGAAGCCGGAAGCAGGCCGCATGCCATTTGAAGTAAAAGAAGGAAAAGAGGGGAGAGCGGTGATCGTAGTGAATGGAAAAGAAATGCTCCCACAGGAAGTGAGTGCGAAGGTGCTCCAGAAGTTGAAGCGCGATGCGGAAGCTTTCTTGGGTACCACTGTCACCAAAGCAGTCATCACGGTTCCTGCGTACTTCGATGACTCGCAGAGACAAGCAACTAAGGATGCAGGTCAGATCGCAGGACTAGAGGTTGTGCGCATCATCAATGAACCCACAGCCGCAGCCCTCGCGTACGGACTCGATAAAAATCAGAATCAGAAGATCGCGGTGTACGACCTTGGAGGGGGAACGTTCGATGTGTCTATTTTGGAACTCGGTGACGGAGTGTTTGAGGTGATTGCCACCAACGGAGATACGCACTTGGGAGGAGACGACTTCGACCAAGTGGTGATGGAGTGGATTTTGGCTGAGTTTAAAAAAGAAAGCGGTATAGATTTGAGCAGCGATAAGATTGCCCTACAGCGCTTAAAAGAAGCTGCTGAGAAAGCAAAAATTGAATTATCGTCTGCTACAGAAACAGAGATCAACATGCCGTTCATCACCGCAGATGCCACAGGTCCCAAGCACCTTTTGATGAAACTTAGCCGCGCAAAGCTGGAATCCCTCGTGGCAGATCTCATTGAGAAATCCGTGGAGCCGTGCTTGAAAGCCTTGAAAGATGCGAAGCTCAGCAAAGACGATATCAATGAAGTGGTGTTGGTAGGAGGAATGACACGCATGCCTGCGGTCGTAGAAAAAGTGAAGTCATTGTTCGGTAAAGAACCACACAAAGGAGTGAACCCAGATGAAGTAGTGGCCATCGGTGCCGCTGTTCAGGCTGGAGTCTTGGGAGGAGATATCGATAAAGACATCGTGCTCGTGGACGTGACACCGCTCTCCATGGGTATTGAAACCATGGGCGGAGTGGCCACCAAGCTCATCGAGAGGAACTCCAAGATCCCTACCAGCAAGAGCCAGATCTTTTCTACTGCTGCGGATAACCAGACATCCGTGGAAATCCACGTAGTCCAAGGAGAACGCGAAATGGCTGCGGATAATAAATCGCTCGGCCGCTTCATCCTGGACGGAATCCTCTCCGCTCCACGCGGCATGCCGCAGATTGAAGTGACGTTTGACTTGGATACCAACGGAATCCTGAGCGTGCGTGCAAAGGACAAGGGCACAGGCAAAGAGCAGCACATCACTATTCAAGGTTCTACGGGCCTCAGCAAAGAAGAAGTAGAGAAGATGCAGAAAGATGCGGAGCTGAATGCAGAGGCAGATAAAAAGAAACGCGAGATGGTGGATACCAGAAACCAAGCCGATACCCTCGTCTTCACCGTAGAAAAACAAATGCGCGAGTACGATGCGAAGATCCCGGATGCTACCAAGAAGACTGTAAATGAAAGCATCAATGCACTGAAAGATATTCTGAAGCAGGAAAACCCAAGTATCGATGAGCTGAAGAAAGCGACCGAAAAACTCGGTACCGACGCGCAGGAAATCGGCAAGATCGTGTACGAGGAAGCGCAGAAGAAAAATCAGGAGCAGACCGATGCTTCCAATAAGAGTGGTGCGGACGAGAAGAAAGAGAATGTAGTGGATGCGGAGGTGGTGGATGAGGAGAAGAAAGACGAGGAAGCAAAATAAAAAAGTGATGTACATCAAAAAAGGAGCCATGTGGTTCCTTTTTTTTATTTTAAACGTGTGATTCCTATAGCTTCCCTCCCACAAACTCCGCCAACTCCACAATCCTATTGCTGTAGCCCCACTCGTTGTCGTACCAGCCGAACACCTTTGCCATATTCTTTCCCATCACCTGTGTCAGCTCGGCATCGATGATGCAGCTGTGACTGTCGCCTACAATGTCTTTGGATACAATCGGGCGAGTCTCTACGCGGAGGATTCCTTTGAGCGGTCCCTTGGCAGCCTTTTCGAAAGCCTTATTAATAGCCTCTACACTCACTTCTTTTTCGGTCGTGATCGTGACATCGTTCAAGCTGCCCGTAGGAGTAGGCACGCGAATAGCGATGCCATTCAGTTTTTTATCCACCTCAGGAACTACAAGTCCAATAGCCTTCGCCGCGCCTGTGCTGGTGGGAACAATATTCACCGCAGCGGCGCGTGCACGGCGGAGATCTTTATGAGGAAGATCGAGCAAATTCTGGTCGTTCGTGTAACTGTGGATGGTGGTCATAAAACCGCCAATAACGCCAAATTCGTCCTGAAGCACTTTCATCATAGGTGCTAAACAATTGGTGGTGCAGGATGCATTGGAAATCACATGCATCGTTTGAGCATCATACTTCTCTGCATTCACACCCATGCAGAAAGTTCCATCCACGTCCTTTCCAGGAGCAGAAATAATTACTTTCTTCGCACCTGCTTTCAGATGTGCCGATGCCGATTCTTTGTCCGTGAATCGTCCCGTGCATTCCAGGACCACATCCACTTTCAAGTCAGAGTGGGGGAGAGTGGCAGGATCTTTGATGGCGGTCACTTTGATCTTCTTTCCTTTCACCACGATGGAATCTTCCGTGAAATCCACGTCTCCACCAGCGTATGTTCCATAACTGGAATCAAATTCAAAGAGGTGCGCGAGCGTCTTCGTATCCGTAAGGTCATTGATGAGTACCACAGTCACGTTTGGATGCTTTTCTAAAATGATGCGAAGGACTTGGCGGCCGATGCGTCCAAAACCATTGATGGCGAGATTCATAAGAGAAGAGGGGAGTACGTGCCCGATACTATCAGACCTGGCAAATACGGAAAGGCCATCCCCCTGTGGGAATGGCCTTCTGTGGTCCTTGGCTCTGGCTCATGGCCAAAGCTTGTTCACGGGGATGGTGTGATGCGGCCAACCTCCTTGGAGGTCCGCCGCTAAATCGATCATGTTCCCGACCTGCATGATGGACACGCAGACGATGGCGTTTGGGATGATGGCGGAATCCAGGCTGCCATCCGCCTTTTTCCAGACCAGCGTCTGCCGGAATCCTCCCTGTCCATCACTGTGCCTGATCAGGCACACGTGCAGGTTGTTGTCGGGGAACATGATGACGTAGATGGCATCAAGTCCCACCACGGCCTTCGCCTCGGACGGGAGCAGAGGCGGAACGCGGCTCATGTCGGCGGCCATCGTAGAACCCTCATCGAGGTTAGAACGGTCGAACCACTAATTATTTATTTTACTATTATATTAAATTACGTCAATGACTCGAATGTATTTTTCATTAGTAAAGTGTCTTCCTCCAAAAGAGGCGACTCACACACCACTGTTCCTCCCACTTTTCTATCCTTCAACACTTTCACAAAATCCTTCCACTTCGCATCGCTCTCCTGGAGTGGCAGGTGTTTTCTCTCACCTTTCTCTGTGTATTCAATACCGGAGTAATGCAGATGCATCTGATCTAAAGATTTTTTGCCGAGGTACTTAGCGTACGTATCCAGCATCGTATTCCATTCTTTCGTAGAATTCTCGCCACCATTCGCACGGGCGTGCATGTGGGCAGGATCAATAGTGGGATAAATATCAAATTCTTTGCTGATTTTCAGCACTTCTTCCAGTGTTCCAAACTGCACGTGCTTGCCCATAGTTTCCAATCCCAAGTTCACACTGGGAAAAAGTTTCGCTTTCTTCTCCATAATTTCTTCCACGGCAGTACGAACATTTTCATACACAATCTCCGGAGACTGACCCAAGTTAAACGCTGCGTGTACGCATACAGAATGCACTCCGGCAAGCTCCGCCATGCTCAGCGCATCCCAAATTCTTTTCTTGCTGGCTGCAAGCTTTGCTTTCTCCGGACTATTCAGATTGATGAAATACGGAGCATGCACCGTGAGGTACATGTTGTACTTCTCCGCAGTCTCTCGAATAAGCTTCATCCGTGCAGGATCTTTAGGAACAGACTGCACCCATTCCAGTTCCATGGCTGTGATACCCAAAGAATGCGCATGATGCAATCCTGCAACTGTATCGCCTTGCTTGGGACAGGAGAGGGGAGTACCGGCAACGGCGAAGTGAAGCATACGGAAAGTGTAGGGGAGGAGGATTGGAAAGAATAGTGGTCTCAAATCCGAATATCGAAATCCGAAGGAAATACGAATGTTTGAAAAAAGTTTTAAAGAACAAAAAAGAATTTTCTTTATGTTTAGGGCTTCCTTCGGATTTCGATATTCGAGTTTCGTATTTCACCCAATAAACATTACAATTGAATTAAATGCCACTTTCCAAAGACATCATAAAAGGCACCCTCGCCACGCCTTACGGTGAACACGCGTATAAAGTGGTGGAAAAGCTTACCGATGCCGGGTACGACACGTGGTGGGTGGGAGGATGTGTGCGAGACATGTTGCAAGAAAAGCTCCCAAAAGATATTGATATTGCCACAGAAGCGTTGCCAGAACAGATCACAAATGTCTTTGGGAAAGAGAGTGGGGGACTGGAAACCTTTGGCAGCGCGCGTGTGACAATGGGGAAAAATATTTTTGAAGTTACGACTTTTCGTCAGGATGACGAGGCATCCGACGGCAGGCATCCGCAGGCTGTAAAATTCGGAAACCGTGAAATGGACGCCAAGCGCCGCGACTTCACCGTGAATGCCATGTACTGGCATCCTATTTCCGGCGAACTCTATGACCCTACGAACGGCGAAGCAGACCTGAAAGAACTACTCATCAGATTCATTGGCGAGCCAGGAATTCGCATCCAACACGATGCCCTACGTCTCCTGCGAGCAGTTCGTTTTCGTTCGTACTTAAACGGTCAGTATCATCCCGATACCTTTGCAGCACTACAAGAGCACGCGGATAAAGTAGAAATTCTTTCCGGTAACAGGCAAGCAGAGGAACTAGAGAAAATGCTTCTGGGACCACATCCAGAGAGAGCCTTGGAAGATTTGTGGGAGCTCAGGATCCTGGAAAGATTTCTGCCGGAGCTCCATGCCTGCAAAGGCATCCCACAGCCTTCGGATTATCACAAAGAAGGAGACGTGTGGGAGCACACGATGCTCTGCATCAGCAAGTTTCGCCCGGAAGATGAGAGTGATGTGCGCGTAGCCACGCTATTTCACGACTGCGGAAAAGCAGAAACATTTTCTTTGAAAGAAAGAATACGTTTCGACGAGCATGCTTCGGTATCTGCAGACCTCACTACAAAAGCATTGAGCCGACTGAACTACTCTAAGAAGCGCATCGAAAAAATTTCTTGGCTCATCAAGCACCACATGATGATGCAGTCGTTTTTTGAGATGAATGATGAGAGGAAGGCGCACTGGTACTTCCACCCCTGGTTTTCTGAGCTCCTTCAGCTTTTCTCCCTGGACATCGCAGGCACAGACCCTGCGGATTATTCCCTCTACGAAAAAATCCTCCGCGACTATCATCTATTTTTGGATGCACATCCCCGTCCAGAAAAGCCGCTTCTGACAGGCCAGGATGTGATGGATCTACTGGGACTGAAGCCCGGGGAAGAAATAGGAAAAGTATTAAATCAGCTGCATGATGCGCAGGTGAAAAAAGAGGTGACTTCAAAAAAAGAGGCGAAAGAGTTTGTGAAAAAGTTGAAGTCTTAGAGTTAAATCCGAGTATCGAAATCCGAAGGAAATTCGAAATCTTAGGAAATTTTGTAAATAAAAAACCAAATCCTACTACCCGCGTCGAGTGAAAAGCTCACGAGGCAAACCCGCGGCCATCCGCCTTCGCCTCTGGGCTACGGCGGACAGGCAGGCGGGGTTTCTTGCCCGGCGTAGCCTTCTTCAAGGTCAAGAAATAATGAAGGGCGAAGTAGGGTTCTTTGGGTACTTTCTTTTGTCCGGGCCTGTCCGGCGTAGCCCTGTTCGTGTCTACTTTCTCTGTAGGGCGAAGTCGGATAGACAAAAGAAAGTACCATGAGAGGCTGCTTCCAGTGTCATTCTCCTACAACAACCGCGGCCAGGTATGGCCGCTCTCAGAGAAAATAATTTTCAAATTTTATTCTTCTAAGGGTTCCACCTCCGGGTGTTCCTTGGGAGCATTCTGCACCAAAGATTCCTCCACTGTATTTTTCTTCTCATGATACTGATACTGCGCCTCTTGGCCTTGCTCGGAATTATTCTGGTACTGCGGACCGGGTGAAGATGGTGTCATACTACTAAGACGCAGAAAGATCCCTCCTGTGACAGAGAAAATATCTGTACTATCTCGGTATGGATGTACTCAGTTCTATTTTTTTGGGAGCTATAGAAGGAATTACGGAGTTTCTGCCTGTTTCTTCTACCGCTCATCTACTTCTGCTAGGGCAAGCGGTAGGAATCCCGCAAACAGAATTTACGAAGACGTTTGATATTGTCATTCAGTTCGGAGCGATTCTTGCGGTTGTGTACTTGTACGGAAAATCCCTCCTCACGAGTATCCTTTCACTGAAACGCGTTGCTGCGGCCTTTATTCCTACAGCTATCATCGGACTCATACTTCACCCCGTCGTGAAAAATATTTTCTTTGAGAGCAACGAGCTGATTTTGGCATCACTCTTTATAGGAGGAATCGTTCTTGTCCTATTTGATACTCTCTTTCCAGAGAAAGAGAACGCCATTACGGAACTGGAAAAATTGCCCTACTCCAAAGCAGTCCTCATTGGACTCTTTCAATCCATTGCCATAGTTCCCGGCGTCTCCAGGTCCGCTGCAACTATCCTCGGAGGAATACTCATCGGCATCAGCAGGCAGACAATCGTAAAGTTTTCTTTCTTGCTGGCAGTGCCTACCATGCTGGCAGCAACCGTTTTAGACCTGGCAAAATCCGCACCTGCGTTCAGCGGGGGAGACATTATCACGCTCTGCATTGGCCTTATCATCTCCTTTATTACAGCACTCTTCAGCATCAAATGGCTTCTCTCGTACGTCCAGCATCACTCGTTTGCAGTATTTGGCGTGTACAGGATGTGCGCGGCTGTCATCTTGTGGCTCCTCCTTTCTTACTAGGATTAAAAAGAAATAAAAGATTAAAAGGATTGAAAGGAAAATGTAGCTCCTTTCAATCTTTTAAATTCTCAAAAGTGAGGAGAAAATAAAACTGCTGGAGGGTGATGACGGAATGTGACACGACTTTTAGACAAAATTCCCGAGATTTTTACAGAAACAGACTTTCTTCGGCAAATGTGTAATGCAAGGCAAAACCCTGCGTCCCCATGTATGTGGAATAATTCATTCCCTTTTTTTATTTCTTCACTCCATATTTATATGTTCTCACTTAGAAGGATCACGACTTTGTCTTCAGTTAGTGCTGCCCTTTCCTTGGCAGCCGTTTTACCAGCTGCAGCCGCTGACTGTGCTCCAGTGCAACAGCCAAACTGGAACTTCCAGCAACCTTCCATGAATTGGCAAATGCCAAACATGAACTGGAATGCCGGATGGAATAACAATAACTGCTGTTGGAATAACTGCGGATGCAACAACACAGGCGGAAACAATTCCGGTAACCAGGGCGGAAGCATCTCTCATCAGAGTGCAAACGTCAGCAATCACGCATCGACGGTAGTAAACAATGCCATCAATGCTGCGTCCTCCAATAACACCACAGTCGCTCAGACTGGAGGATCAAACTTTGGATGGCCCTTTGCTCAGCAGAGTTCCTTTGGTCTCGACAATGCCAATGTGAATAATGCTGCAAATACGCATGTGAATAATCACATCAATGCCGGATCATCCAATGACACCACGATCGTCCAGAGCGGACAGGGAAACGGCTGGTCTTTTGATCACGCAAGCGCTTCCAATCATGCAGGAACGTCTGTGAATAACCACGTGAATGCAGTGTCCGTAAATGACACCACTGTCAGCCAGAGCGGCAATGGATTCCAGACTGCTGGAGTTTCCAATACAGCCAATACCGGTGTGAATAACACAGTCAACGCAGGTGCATCGAACGACACAACCATCATTCAGTAAGAAACCTACAGAGCACCTGTAAGAGAAGAGGGGAGTCATCTCCCCTTTTTTCTTGTGCAGCACATTTCTATGAACAGGCGAAAGAACCTAAAGTATTCAACCAGTCAATTTCCTTCTGGTAAGAAACTATGCCTCTCACTCGTCCTCACGGGCATGAAAACTTCACACTATTTGTACGTAGGAATGAGCGCATTCATGGTTCTTTCTCTCAGCGGACTTCAGCCGGCCATCTCTCTTGCCGAAAGCTTTGTCATGCCGTTTGCACAAGAAATGCCATCGATGCCCTCTGTTCCTTCCATGCCATCACTCGACATGGCGAACATCAGCGGCATCACACAAGCACCAAACGGTATGGCGATCCAAAATGCACAAGTCGATAACACGGCAAATACCACAGTGAACTCTACCATCAATGCAGGATCGAATAACGATACAACCGTTGTGCAAAATGGTGGAGGCGATACTCCTGTACAAACTGCCACGGTGGGAAACACGGCAAACACCGGAGTAGATTCTACCATCAATGCAGGATCACTGAACGACACGATGATAGGGCAGAATGCAGCCGATGGAGCTATTCAGAATGCCATCGTTGGAAATACAGCCAATACGAATGTGAATTCCATCATCAATGCCGCCAGCAACAATGACACTACGGTTCTCCAAAATGGAGGATCCGGCAGCGGCGGTGTGCAGAGTGCAAACGTGACGAACAATGCCAATACGACGGTGACTTCTGTCATCAATGCGAATGCCGCCAACTGCACCATCATTCAGCAGAATGGAGGCATTGTATTCCCAGGACTGGACTGCGGTACGGCTTTCAGCAGTTTTTCCAGCATATCCTTCAGTAGCATTTCAAGCTCCTCCAGCAGTACCGGAGGCGGATGCAACTGCGGCGGTGGATCTTCATCCAGCTCCAGTAGTGTCTCTAGCGGAGGTGGCGGAGGAGGAGGCACGACCAGTAGTAGCAGCGTGAGCAGCGATCCCTCGGGGGGCGGCGGAGGTACCGCATCTTCTTCATCATCCACTTCACAAGTTCTAGGGACGAGCACGAGTGACTCCGGTGGCGGCGGGGGAGGTGGTGGCGGAGGACGACGTTCTCTTCCAGACATTGCACCGGGAGGATTCGTGGAGATCCTGATGATGAATCAGAACCAGAAGAAGAGGCTCCTGCCGAAGAACCTGAACCGGAAGAAGAAGTGGTTACTCCTGATGTACCGACAGTGATGCCAAGCACGGGAGCCGGACACTTGAACCTTCCCTTGTCCTTCTGGTTTGCCGCAGTGCTTCTGATGGGATTGGAAGCGGCAGCACTTCTCCGTAAAAATCGTTCTTAATATTTTTTCATGCCTCCATCCTCTTCACCGGTAGGCATGAATAGCGCTGACAAGGCCGTTTGGATCCTCAGAATCGTACTCATGGGAGCTGTTCTGGGATCCTTCGGCCTTGCGTTTGTACCGGGCTTTGCAACGGGTAATCCCGCTACAGTGATCTCTACAGAGAGTTCGTCTTCAGCACAGGAGATTGCAGATCCTGCACTCGTCACTATTCCTTCTCTGAATATCCAATCGGACATTGTAAAAGTAGGAGTGCTGAAAGATGGCAGAATGGATACACCAAAAAGCGCCTTTGATGTGGGATGGTTTCACAAAGGTCCGCGACCGGGAGAAAATGGACACGCAGTCCTGGCAGGGCACTTGGATACCGCGTTTCGCACACCCGGGGTATTCTGGTCACTTCACACCGTAAAAAAAGGGGAAGAGATTCAGGTAAAGGATGCTGCAGGAATTGTGCGAGTGTTCCGTGTCACAGACGTGCAGACCTATAAAACTGCCGAGTCTCCTGTGAAAGAATTATTTGGTGATGGAGGAGCAACTCCTAAGTTATTTCTCATCACCTGTCATGGCGCGTGGAATACCAGGATAGGGGATTACGAAAGCCGACTTGTGGTAGAAGCAGAACTCGTGACACAGAAAGATTTTTCTTCTCTTCCTCCCGCCGTGTAAGATTCACTTTTACGAGCCCCTATGGACACCCTTCTCCGTCATATCCCGGTTCCTGGCTTTCTTCGTACAAGCTCTTCAAAGAAAGATACAGCTGTATCTCCTGCTTCGTCTCGTGTGCGCTTTAAGCCCTGGCACAAGTCTGCACTGCTCTTGATTTTGCCAGTTATCCTCGTTCTCACATTTCTCACCATCGCCACACACGGCACCATGGGCGATGAAGGGTTTCACTGGAGCCAGCTGAAGTTATTCTTGGCAGGGGACTACAAGATGGATCCGTCCATCACCAATATTCCGGGATTTCATTTCATTGTGATGCTCTTTGCGAAAGTATTTGTACTGGAAGGGCTTCCGGCATTACGCACATATTCATTGGTTCTCGGGACCCTCTCTATTTTCGCTTTTTACCTCTGTGCCCGAGCGCTGCGCCCGGGAGAGGCGCATCTTCGTACCTATCAGTACGCATTTCTGCCCATCCTCTTTCCATTTTTCTTTCTTCTCTACACCGATGCCACATCGCTCCTCTTTGTGCTGATGGCTCTGTGGGCAGCAGTGTCGCGGCATGCAAAGACTGCAGCCATCTTCGCCATCCTCAGCGTGTGCATTCGTCAGACAAATATTATTTGGCTATTTTTTATACTTTTGTACGTCCTGCTGGACCAAGGATTCATCGATGAATTCTTTGTGTCGGTACGCAGGCATGTGTCGCGTATCACACTGACATTCACGTCATCGCTTGCACGAAAGCCCTGGAAAGAGTGGCTAGGGACCTTGTGGGTGTTTGGGCTCGGATTCGTTCTCTTTGCCATATTCGTAAAAGTGAATGGAGGAGTCGCCATTGGGGACAAAGGTGCACATCCGTTCCCGGCATTTCACTTGGGCAATGTGTATTTCCTGCTCTTCTGTTTCTTCTTCCTCTTCCTGCCCATTCACGTGGCAAACCTCGGAAAAATTTCCGAGATGATTGCGAAGAGAAAACTGCTGTGGATGCTTTTCATCCTCGGATTTTTTGCATTCTACATGCTGACCTTCGTAAATGATCACTACAATAATCAGGCGGGTCTGGCATTTTTTCTTCGCAATAAAATACTCGTCTTCTACACAAAGACACTGGTGCATAAAGCCGTCTTTTTCCTGCCGATTGTGTACGCAGTCTTGTCCCTGTGCGTCATACGCTACGACAAAAAAATCTTCTTCTTTCTGTACCCATTCACCCTCGCCTTCATCGTTCCATCCTGGCTCATCGAGCAGCGCTATTACCTGGTACCCTTCGCCATCTTCCTCCTCGCCCGTGAGCGCTACCACTGGACCGTGGAATACAGCCTACTGATCCTCTCTATGGGCCTCTCTGCGTATTTCTTTTGGGGCATTCAGCAGGGGAAGTTCTTCCTGTGAGGATTGAAAAGATTGAAAGGATAAGGAAATTAAAGATTCTTTTAAATCCTTTAAATCTTTTCCATCCTTTAAATCCGTACCAAAAGGACTACAATCAACACAATGTCCGTCGACACCATCATCTCCCTCATCGAAACCTATAAGTATTGGATCATCTTCCCACTCGCGTGTGCGGAGGGGCCGCTCCTCACGTTCATTTGCGGATCACTCATTGCACTGGGGTACTTGCATCCTGTGCCTACGCTTTTTGCTGTGGTGATGGGGGACTTTGTACCGGACATGATTTACTACGGCATGGGGTACTTTGGATCCAAGACAAAGATGGAAACCCGTTTTCCTAAACTCGCCGGGCACTTCGATGCACTCGCGCGCATGTGGAGTGAGCACACGCTCCGTGCCATGCTGCTCTCCAAATGGGCCTACGGCCTCAGTATGCCGCTTCTGATGAGTGCGGCTATCTCCAAGCTCCCACTGAGCGTGTACATTCCCTACACCCTCAGCATCAGCATTGCGCAGTACATCGTGCTCCTGACGCTCGGGTATTTCTTTGGTGCGTACTACGCAGCCGTGAAGGCATCGCTCCTCACTATTCAGATTATCACCGGTTGCGCAGTGGTCATTCTCATTGGTGTATACTTCATACTCGGTCGCTACGCGAAGAAGAAAGTAATGGAAGAAGAATTGGCCATTCTCTCTGACCAATGATCGTCAGTATTGTGATTCCTGCGCACAACGAAGAGAAACTTATTGGCAGATGTATTGAAAGTATCTTGAACAATACACCTCCGGAGCTGATAGATATTATTGTGGTCGATAATGCGTCTACTGATAAAACGGCAGACATCGCGCGATCTCATCCAAAAGTAACTGTCTTAGAGGAATCAAAAAAAGGAACCAACGCTGCTCGTGATAGGGGATGGAAAGCTGCAAAAGGAGACCTAGTCACATTTATTGACGCAGATGCGACACTTCCAAAAGACTGGTTTCTACGCATGACCGAGGAGTTTGAAAAAAACCCAAAATTGGTAGCAGTGAGTGGACCGAATTATTATCCAGATCTTCCATTTTTCAGCAGAAACATGCTCTATTACATTTGGTCGCTCGGCGGAGTGATCACCTCACTTTTCACTGGCTATGTGGTGTATGGCGGCAATGTAATGGCCAGAAGAAGCGCATTAGAGCGTATGGGTGGATTCGATACATCCATCACATTTTACGGTGATGATACCGACATGGGGCAAAGGCTGAGTGCACAGGGACCCATGAAATTCATGCCCTCTCTCTACATCTACACTTCTGCACGCAGGCTTCAGGAAGAAGGAATCCTCAAAACCTGTATGAGCTACGGTCTGAATTTTCTCAGCACCGCACTCTTCAAAAAAGCTGCTACCAAGACCCACAGAGACATCCGCTAAGCGGCTACTTTCGGATGTGTCCTGTGCGCACAGTCTTTGGAGCAAAATCTTTTCTGCTTCTGTTCACAGCTCACGCAGATCTTTCGCTCTGTACCGCAGAGCGTGCAGCAAATCATCAAGTCTCCCGGGTCTCCGCAGTGAGGACACAGGGCATACTTCTGCGATGGATTCAAATTTTTATCTACCGCTACGCGGTGATCGAACACAAAGCACTCTCCTTCAAACTTTCCTTCAGGACATTCTTTCAAATACTGCAGAATGCCTCCTTTCAACTGATGCACGTTTTCGTAGCCTTGCTCTTTCATAGCCAGCACGGCTTTTTCACAGCGGATGCCACCTGTGCAGTAGAGCATATATTTTTTGTCCTTCGGTAGCTCAGATGCAGCTACGTACTCCGGAAATTCACTGAATGTTTTTAGGTTGGGATCTACTGCTCCTTCAAACTTTCCAATGGCAGTTTCGTAATCATTTCGCGTATCAATCACGACCACATCCGGATCTTGCAACATTTGATTCCACTCAGCAGGGGAGAGGTGCCCTGCGTCTCCCGAAGGAACTATGGATGGATTGCCAATCGCAACGATCTCTTCGCGGATGGCTACTTTCCATCTCTTGAAAGGCTTCTTCGCACAGGTGGAATCTTTCCACGTCAAAGCTCCTAGGTGTGACTGCAAATAGCTCTTAAGCTCCTTCACCGACTCCTCGCTCCCAGCAAACGTCGCATTGCTGCCTTCGGTTGCCAATAGAAGCAATCCGCAAATATTCAGCCTCTTTCCCTCTGCCGTAAAAAGAGTAGCAAGCTCCGTCACTTTTTCCTGCGAGAGGGGAGTGAAGACGTAAAAAGTGGTGACGTGGTAGGTCATGACGGGGAGAGTATAACATAAGACAATACTCTATAGAAAAGGCTTTATGGCCTTAAATCCGAATATCGAAACCCGAAGGAAGTTCAAATGATGGGAAAATTTTTTTGAATAATTAAAAAAATTTACCTTAATTTTCGAACTTCCTTCGGGTTTCGGATATCGATATTCGAATTTCTCAAGTTAATCTTCTTTTGTCGGCTTACTCCTCATAATCAAAATAAACGTCCCAATGCCCCACGCCAGAAGCGCGTACACGATGATGGCAGTGAGCGTAGAGAATTCAATCACGCGCGGAACAGTGGTCTGAGACGTCACCGCCGGAGTGAATAAGCCCGCAAATGGGAACACGAAAATTGCCGAGAGGAAATAGATGGTGGCAGCGAACGTACTTTCCGGGTTCGCCCCGAGGAGCTTTAAAATAAATCGACACGCCAGGACTACATCAATGAACCCCACCACAAAATACACCAATCGATACGTGCGATGGTCTTTCACCGCGATTTCATAATTTCCAGCCTGAGCCAAGTCTGACTCATTGATCTCAACTTTTTCAGCCATGCAGGTACGGTACCACGACTGGTTCTCTGCCTCAATGTCCAGACGAACGGATCGCAGTTGCGCTCCTCACTGGTATGATGTTCCTATGCGCACTTTCACCACTATCGCCTCACTTGCTGCCGGCTTTGCCCTTTTCACTGTATCGCTACATCCCGCCGATGCCCTGAGGTGGCCGCCGGACAATAACCCTACTGCCACGGTGGTCCGTGCCCGCAGTACGCGAAAAGTGAAAAAACTTGTGCTGACGGATGCCGCAAAGCTCGTTAATGAAAAGAGAAGAAAAGACGTGAAGACTATTTCCAACGCCGTCTTTTTCCACAAGCGCGATAATAATCGCCACATTCCTGAGTCCATTCCTCTGAATACTGCCAAGGAAATCTGCAGAATGGATGCCAGTGACTGTAGTGGATTCGTGGATCTTACGGAGTTCGTCCAGGAGTACATCGAAGAGTTTCCAGTGGATCCTGCGTCTCCCAAAAACGGCAATGGCACCGGCTACTTCATCCACAAAGACTTCAAAGGCCGCATCATCGTGAGCGCTCCGGCTGCGGAAGATGGATGGATCATCAAAGAGACGAAGTAGCAAAAGGAAACTTCTGCATGTCGTTTCTATAGGATGTAGGCGTTCAGTTCACCTGAGCACCGGCTGCCTCAAGAGCCCTGGATCCGAATCCGAAAGGATCTTTGCCTGCAAGCTTTGTCATGGTCCAGCTTTCTCTTGGCTGTATCGAAATACTTCTCTCAGAAAGATTTCCTATCTTCAATCCTAATTGACGTAATACTTCTTCTACAATCGGCATTGCTTCCGGCAAAGCCATCACTTGCACTCCGCCTTGAACTGTCATCGCTTCTATATTTTTCCTTCCCAGAGCATGAACAAGATTGGACGCAGCCTTGTAATGGCCTTTGCCAGGTACCACCAAAGGCAGCAATTCATGCGTAGAAACAGTGAGCGTCTGCAACGCTTCTGGACTTTCAGAAAATCTATCGGGGGTATTCATGATAGGTAATGGTAGAACTCCGTATCCCATTGTCAATAATCTAACCCGGATCGTTTGAATTTTGTTTACAGCAGTGCCAAAAGAGCTATGGCAGCTACTCCCATGAGCACCGTAATAATCCCTCCAAAGATATTGGACCACTTGGAGTTCACATAATTCCCCATAATCTTTCTATCATTGGCGATGAGTAAAATCATCACAAGCAGAATAGGAGCGGCGATGCCGTTGAAAATCGCTGTGTAGTAGAGCATCCGAAACGGAGGAATGCCAATAAAGTTCACGAGTACGCCGCCAACTGTGGAGAGGATAATAATGACATAAAAACCCTTCGCTTGGCGAAACGTGAGGCTCAGCCCCTCATGCCAGTGAAAGAGCTCTGCGATGGCATACGAGCTGGCACCCGCGAGTACAGGAACGGCTAGAAGCCCGGTACCGATGACTCCCACGGTAAAGAGAAGAAACGCAAAATCTCCCGCCAGAGGACGAAGGGCTTCCGCCGCTTGTGCGGCAGATTCTATTTCTGTGATGCCCGCAAAACCCAAAGTGGACGCAGCTGTGACCATGATGAAAAACGCCACGATGTTGGAAAAGACCATCCCAATGACTGTATCAATCCTCATGCGAGTCAGGTCTGACTTATGCACGCTTTTGAGGCCCCAACCCCACGGCAGAATGGATAATTTTTTGTGAGAGAGTTTTTCTTCCACTTCCTCGCTGGTCTGCCAGAAAAATAAGTACGGAGAAATAGTGGTTCCCAGGAATGCCACAATATTCATCAGGTATTCTTTTCCAAAAGAAAAAGAGGGGACGAGCGTACTCATCACTACCACGTCCCAGGGCTGGTTCACAAAAAACGCCACGATGATGTACGAAAAGAGCGATAGCGTGAGGTATTTCAAATATCCCGCGTAAATCTTGTACGGGATCATGATTTCTAAAAACAGTGTCACCGATGTCATTCCCAAAAGAAGCAGCGTGAATGGAACTGGAAGAAGCAACTGTGCAGACGCAGCCATGGCTCCAAGATCTGCGCCTATGTTGATAGTGTTCGCCAAGAACAGAAGCAAAACCGCCGCGTACAAAATAGGCAGAGGAAATTTTCTCCGCATCACCGACGAAAGTCCTTCACCTGTCACAAGGCCAATACGCCCGCACATCTCCTGCACGGCCACCATGAACGGAATGGAGAAGAACGCCAGCCACAGCTGAGAGTATCCAAACTGCGCTCCCGTTTGCGAATACGTTCCAATGCCGCTTGGATCATCATCGGACGCTCCGGTGATGAACCCCGGTCCAAGACGTTCCATCAAATCCTTCGACTGAGGCGAGAGCTTCTTCTTTGGCGTCATGGAGAAAATAGTAGCAGCGAGCTGCCGAAGTATGAATATAGAATTATGAATTATGGGATTTGTGACTTTTCATAATTCATACTTCTGATCCCATGCTTCTCATTTACTCGATGTCGCGCAGGATCCCCACAGTCCTCTCGCACTTTCCCGCGCTTGAAGCTCTAGTGCATTGTACTCACTCAGCCGCGGATGCGGGTACTTCTTGTAACTGTACGCGTAGCCTTCGCGGATCATCTGCGCTCCGATGTCTGTGCCATTCAAGTCTACGTAACGCAGCAGCCGTTTATACACATCTTTATCTTGAGCCGGATCACGAATAAGAGTTACTACCTTTCCCACCAAAAGATCTTTCATTTTCTGGCTCGCATCTTTGCCAAAGCACTGCACTTCTTTTCGGGGATCCACCGTCTCCGGCGTATCGATGCCCAGCACACGCACTTTTTCTTTTGCTCCATTTTCCATACTCACTTCCAGTGTGTCGCCATCTACAGCACGCAGCACCGTAATGCTATTTGGAATAGCAGAGACTGATGACGATTGACTTGCAACAAATACGGCAGATGAAGATGCAACTACCCGTGCCGATGATGAAGCCCCTCCTCCCGGCTGCGTATGGCGCATGGGCCGCGGTTCACAGGCTGCGAGGAGACATGCGCCGAGGACAAAAACCGCGATGCGATGCATGTGAAAGATTCTACAGAAAAATATGCAGTCAGGTTAGAAAAAAGGGAGGCTCTGCGCCTCCCTTTTTGAAACCATGATTGGTGTTACTGTTGATACGGAGAGCATTCCGGAACAGGTGCCACGGTGCAGCTGAAGGGCGTTCCGTCGTTACACGTGTCCGTGCCATCGCCGCCATCCAGCATGTCGCTGCCGGGACCGCCATCAAGTTTATCGCTGCCCTTATTGCCGTTCAGCATATCCGTCCCCGGACCGGCACAAGCGATATCGTTGCCATCGTCACCGTTGAGAATCTCATTCCCGGCACTGCCTACAAGGAAGTCATTTCCCAATCCTCCTATCACAATATCATTCGCGCCTTCTCCATTGATGAAGTCATCATCGGCGTCGCCGTACAGAATATCGCCTCCGTCACGTCCGCAGATGGTATCGTTCCCGGCCTTTCCGCCGATGGTATCGCTACCGTTTGTTCCCACCATCACATCCGGACCGCTCGTACCCTGCAGGGACCCCGCGTACATCTGTCCGTTCTGCGGTCCACCTACGATGATGCCATTTCCATTCACGTAGATAGTTGCTGCGACTCCGTTACACAGAGGAACGGCGGCAAGAGAACTACTGGAAGACGATGGGATGGAGGAAGACAGTGAGGAGCTGACACTAGAGATGGACGAACTCACAGAAGACACAGCCGAGCTCACGCTGGACGCTGCAGAGCTGATGCTGCTAGCAGCAGAACTTGCAGAAGAAGAAATGGAGCTTGCTGCACTGCTCACACTACTTGCCGCACTCGATTGCGAGCTGGCACTGGAGAGAGAGCTCATGCTGGAACTGTTATTTCCACCGCTACAATTAGCTAGCTGTGGAATCTCATTGGCAGAGAGTGCGCGGTTATAGATGCGAATGTCATCCAGTGACCCCTGGAAATTTGGCTGATCGATGTACTGTCCAAAGAGCAGATCGCTATTGGCGGTGATATCACCCACGCCTGCCGTGTTGGTTCCTACCAACACGCCATCCACATACGTATCGATGGTCAGATTGTTTCCATTACGCGTGTACACACCTGCTATATGGTGCCACTGGTTATTCAGCACTGAGGCAGTCTGCGCGGAATCATTCACGCCCTGGTTTCCGTACCCGAAGAAGTTCAGCTTTCCATCGGAGTACACGTAGAGCCCCCAGCCCTTATGCGCAGCGCTGTAATTGCCCAGCACCCCGCGCTGACCTGAAGACGCTTTCATAAAGAGCGACACCGTGAAGTTCGAGGTACCAAAGTTAAAGGCACTCGCCCCCGTGCTCACCCGCACACGGTCATCCGATCCATCGAAGGATAGTGCGGACACGTTTGGCGAGACCTGCGTAGCCCCCGCCACCCACGTGGGTCCGTTTTCCAAAAGTCCATCGCGGTTCGCCACAATCTCATTGGCAATCACTCCTCCATTCTCATCAAACGGCCAGTAGCCGTAGAGACCCGTAGGAAGTGAACAGGCGATGGAAGAAGAGTTCGAAGAAAGAGAAGAATGAGAAGACAGCGATGATACAGAAGATCCCGAGGAACTACTGAGCGAACTCTGCGAGCTCACAGAACTCATGGAAGAACTAGATGCAGCTTGCGTTGCTTCAAAATCGTACGCTACGGCCGTCTGTCCTGCAGAAAATTCTAACGCATCGGCGTATCCTACGAAGTTATCCCATGCTCCAGCTCCACCTCCAGCTGTAATACGTAACCCTCCTGAACCGCTTGAGGAGCCTACAATTTTTGATCCTGGATGGACCTGTGCATACCGGGCGAGTGTCCAGAGGGGAGGGCCACCTGCATTGTCATTATAAGACCACCATCCACCAGTAAGAGCATCCCAATTCTGCCACGTGTTCAATGTGATACAGTTTGTATTTACTCCGCACTGATTGGGAACCGTAGCTCCAGATTGCGTCTGGTATGCACCGTTCTGGTAGCATGGCTCAAAGAAAAGAAAATCATCAGCCGTACCGTTATTGTCGTTATCCACACTCATTAATAAGTATGGTGCTTGGCAGTTAGTATTCTGCTGGACGTACGTAGAATACTTGAGCGTCGTGATACTGCTCAATGTAGTGTTATTATGGTTTGCCGTACGTATGGCTACATCATCATTACCATTCGAACCCACTTGAAACTTAAAACTACCCGCTCCGAGCGGCGGAGAAGCAGGTCCATTTACAAAACTGCCCGTGGCAGTTCCGCTTTGTTGCTGTACCCAGCCATTCATATTACTGGGACTGACGGTTGTAATGGGATTCACAGCCAGAACCCCTCCCGGCGCGAAGAGCAGTCTCCCCGCCGTGTATGTGCCCATGGCCATACAGAGTGTCAGAAGTACCGAAAGCCCCGCCCGTGCTCTCTGGAACTTCTTTTTTCGCATCGCTGGCATAGTCGAGAAAGAAAAGAAGTAAAAAGTGTCCATCAGAAGACAAACATCAACTATACGAGAAAAATGGCTTACCACAAACAAATACTCGACATTCTGGGTAACGTGAGTGAGGCAAATTCTTACAAGGAATGTATTGAAAAATGAACAGAAGATTTCATAGCGCATGCATCTCCATAATCCTGCGCGCAAGTGCGGAAAAGCTCTTGTGAGATGTGGGGAATGAAATGCTACACTCCTCCTCAGAGAACTTGTTCTTTGAATAATTCGGGCCAGTTGCTTTCACCTTCGCCGCGAACTACGCGGCTACGGCGGACAGGCAGTTGGTCTAAACGTTCTTTCGGGCCAGTAGCTCAGTTGGTTAGAGCACCGGACTTATAAACCGGTGGTCGGTGGTTCAAATCCCCCCTGGCCCACCATTCTCAACAAAGTGACGATTGAACAACGGTGCGAACTCATCTGTTGGCACGTATGACAGTTTTCCGTCGAAAATAGTGAGTTCAGAAAACATCAATTTCGTCAGGCGGTACTTTTCTATGTCAGTTGCGACTTTATAAAGGCTGGAAGGGCGATGTGGCTCCAATAGGATTTTCAAAGGGCATTGCCGCAATTCAGGTCATTGCTTCGGTTATTCTGTTCGCCGTTATTGTCGCCAAGCTCTTTATCCTGCGTTCCACGAACGGAGTGCGTCGCTTCTGACAATTATTCACCGACAAAACGCGCCACATTGACGAACTGCATAATGAGGAAGATACCGTACAAGCAGAGCAGTACGATGCCTTCTTTGCGTGAGAGGTCATTCTTCGAGCGCGAGAATATGAAGAACAGTGTCAGGCCAAGCAGGAGCAGAAGGAACGTGGGCACGAACTCGCTGCGCTCCAAGGCGAACTTGCCGTTGGCAAGCGCAAGGAAGCCCATCAACGGCGTGTTTGCTGCCGCCGATCCCATGTAATCACCGAAAGCGATGTCCTTGTGCTTCCCGACGATGCACCGTATGGCAATCACCAGTTCGGGCGCATTGGTGCCGATGGAGAGGAGAATAAGGCCGACGAGCGACGGAGGTATGGAAAGGAGGCCGGAGAAATAGATGGATTCGTGCACCAGAAGTTTGCCGCCCAAGAAAATGAGCACGCCTGCAAAAATGATCTTCCCAATGTCCGCAAGAGTCGGATGCCGACGCAAAAACATGCTTTTGGTGTGCAATAGTTCCTCCTCCACTTGCTGCATGGTTTCTTCCACGATTTCCTCCGTAGGCTTTTTCTTTTGCACCACGTACAGCAACGTGCCGTATAAAAGCAGCATCACCAAGCCCTCGGGACGGCTCACGCTTCCATCGAGGATAAGCAGGGACGGGAGCGCCACGACGCAGAGCAGATACGCAAGGTTGCCTCGCGTGAGCGCGTTGGTCATGGGAATGCCGCCTCCAAGGACGGCGAGCAGCGGAATGATGAGAAAGAAAATGACCAGAGAGCCGCCTACCAAGTTGCCAGCCGAAACCTGCGGCACTCCTTCCAACGTGGAGTTTGTCGCCACGGATATTTCGCTGATGGACGTGAGCACGCCAAGTACGAAGAAGGCGATGGCGAATCCTGGTTTGTTATAGCGCTTCGCCACTCTGTCCGTCGCACCGATCAGCAAGCCCGACAGCGCCCAAATGACGGCTGCGGAAAGAAGAAAGAGAATCAGGTGTAGTGCGACATTCATGTGTATGCGGGTATCGGATTATTATAGCATATTATGGCTTCCAGAGCCAGTATAGTGACTTCTCCGTTCTCACAGTTTCTCGATCTCTTTGAGGTCTTTGTCAGGCATATACAACACAAGCAAGCCCAAACCTATGCCACCGAGCGCCGTGAAGATGTGCTGCCCGTCGAACAGTACGAGATCAATGAAATCCAATACGTACCAAATCCCGCGCCAAATCAGAACGAGGCCAATGACAACGGAAATGTTTTTTGCGAAATACCGGAGAAGGGATACTTCTTTCTTCTTCATACAGAAAGAATACCGATGACTGCCTATTCCCTCAATTTATTTCCCATCGTCGCCCCACTGCCAACGCGGTTTCTCTCCTCTCTTGTACGCTACGCGAATGAACATGGCGGTCAGGATGGCAAATGGCAGCACAAACATGAATGCAACTTCGCGTGTCGGGGAGTTCTCATCAATCGTACTGGCAAGCGCTATCGCTATGCCGATGTAACCAATTGTGACAAGCCAGCCTTGCCATGACACGGGAACCCACCCCCATCCATATAGTTTTCGTTTGAACCAAAGTTTCTGCGGATTGTCTTTTGCATATGCAATGTAGATTCTTACCCATACTGGCATGAGAAGTGCGGCGAATACCGCCACACCGACAGAAACATTGTTCGACAGATACCATCCAATGCCGCCAACAATTGCAGGGATGATGAAGGACTGCGGCTTGATGGGATACTTCACAATACGAGTATAACAGCCAATTTTGGTTTCCCGATTATTTTCTATGCCAAAGCTGGCCTGAACGTTCCCGAGATATCCAGCGCGTGCAGCGGTATGCGTTTCAATGTAAGGTAGATGGAGCGCAGTTCAGAAAACAGCCATACTGCTCCACCACGTACAATTGCGCGCAGCGAAGCGAGCAGAACATTGTACGTGCCACGTGACCGCGCAGCGGTTCTACGTGGCTGCGCAATAACATGTCGCAGCCATTTTATGTGCAAAATAGAAGAAATCTTTAACTTTTCTCAATCTCCTTCAAATCCCTATCTGGCAGATACAAAATCAGTATTCCAATGATGATTCCACCTATAGCCGTGAAGAGGTGATTGTCATGGAAGATATTCTCATCCACAAAATCCAGCACATACCAAATTCCACGCCAGATGAACACCACTGCCATGACAATAGATAGGGTGCGTACAAAATACTGCAGATGCTGGAGACTTTTTTTCATGAAAAAAGCATAGCAAGTATCGGTTCACGAAGGAACGGAGAGTGGTACACTGTGAACATGAACCTCAGACAATTCTACATAGGCAGAGCCATTGGATTTTTAGTGGTCCTGAGCATTGTAGGTATAGTTGCCGGATTCTATTCCCTGAATAACTACATCTACCAAGAAAAACAGGGCTATGGAAACACCTTCGAACCGTATCGCGGTACACTGACAGGGGAGTATGTGTGTCTTCCGCATGTCGATACTGAAGGCCCGCAGACTTTGGAATGCGCAGCAGGACTAAAAACAGATGTAGGCGAATACTATGCCTTAGATATGGCGCTCATGTCCCAAGAACATCGGCAGCTTTCCACAGGTGAACGAATTTCTGCCAATGGACTCATCACCCCAGTGGAGCGCCTCAGCTCCGATCATTGGAGAAAATATCCCATTGAGGGGATATTTTCTGTGACGGACTCACTGGAAATCTTGAAATAATTGTAAGAGGAAGCGGAAAAACTGATTTGCTATTACAACACATCTACCCTATGGTCCACGGGCTTATTTCTTTCTATTTATTTATATGACGAACTTTTTTGATGGCGAAGAGGCTGATGTGCCTGCAACTCCTGCTGAGGAGACCACTCCTGAAACTTCCACAGAGGAAGTGGCTGCGTAATGCTCCGGTCGCAGACAAAAAAAGACCGCCCAGGGCGGTCTTTTTGAAATCATGAGTGAATGATCTATTTCTCAGCCGTCACCACCACTCCAATGGAGTGAGAATCTCCTCCTACTTTGATGGTTGCCTGGTGAGTGCCCAGAGCTTTGATGGCATCGTTCGTGTGGATGGCATCGGCCGGGATATCCAATGAGTGCTGAGCCTTGAGAGCTGCAGAGATGTCCTCAGAGGAGATGGCAGCGTAGAGCTTACTGGTCTTGGTAGCCTTGCGGCTGAAGGTGACAGACTTTCCTGCCAAGGATGATGCGGTAGCAGTGCGCAGATCGCGCTCCTTTTCCTTTTCCTCAGCACGTTTGCGGATGACATCCGCGTAGCGCTTACGAACCGTAGGCGTAGCTACCAAAGCCTTGCGCTGCGGGAGCAGGAAGTTCAGTGCGAATCCATCGCCAACGACCAGGAGGTCGTTTTTCTTTCCAATGCCGTTGATGTCTTCCAGAAGCAGTATTTCCATGAGTGTGGTTGCGCGAAGGTCAGAATAGCCCCTCAAAAAAGCCGCGTAAGTGTACGTCACGCTTCAATTTCCGTCAACACACAAGAACGCACTAAAGCAGACATTAAGACGGCTTTAATCGAAGAGACTCCCCAACCACGCGTAGAAAGACAGCCAATTCAGCCCGTCTTGAAACTTGCGTTCTTCCTTGACGTACCAACGGTGCATGGTAAGGAAGCGATCCGAGTGGAGGGACAACGTCCCAAGCTCCAGACCGCGAATTTTCTCGTGGAACGCAAAGGTATACTGTGGAGAATAGAGGAAAATGGCCGGTACATCGGATTTCAGCACTGTTTGGAGCTCTTCCAGTGCTTTCGTGCGCTCCGCTTCGTCGCTCGTGGCACGAATCTTCTCTAGGAGAGCATCGGCTCTAAACGAGGAGTACTGCGAGAGGTTATAGGCATCGGTCATGACGTCTTCGTTGCTCTTCTGAATGCCGCTGCTGTGCCAGTAGGGGAAGCTATCGAGGTTATCCAGCAAAGACTGTCCAAAGAGCAGCACATCGTAATCTCGGCGGAGGAGACGCTCCTGAAACTCCTCGCGGCTGGCGGGCATGATGATGGTGACATCTACTCCCAGGGCAGCCCACTGCTCTTTGATAACATTGGCTACTTCCTCGTACTGGACGGGGGAACTGCTGGTCAGGAGACGCAAACGCAGGAGCTCATTTTTCTCGTTCGTGCGGATGCTCACAGGGTCTTTCTCGGTACGCCTGCGCAGCATGCCGTTATCTACGGTGAAGTCCTGCGGACGGATGGCAGCATCGCCGGTAAGGGTGCCTGCACGGGTCTGCAAGAACGCCTGCACGAGCTTTGCCTCCTCCAGTGCCCTCTTGTAGTCCTGTTCATCGCTCGCGCGGTACACGTAGGCGCTATCCATAATTTTCCCGGCATTATCTGTCACGCGCAGCAAATTTTCTCCGGTTTTGAGGACCCCTGTTCCCGTACGCACGGGAAGAGTTGCCACCCACGCGCCACTCGCGTGCGACTGCACGGGAACACCGTTGATCCTAAATCCTTCACGAATGTCTGCCAGAGCGCCCGAGAGCGTGAAAACGCCTCCAGGTTTGATAAGCACCACAGGCGCTACTTTCAGAATGCCCGTACGATTTGCTTCATCTTGTTCCAAAAGCCTCTGCAGGCGGATCTTCTCCGGCAAGTTCCAGTTGGACGCAAAGAGCGCTCCCTGCGCCGCATCGGGATCGAAGTTATAGCGCCAGTCTGAGGTATCGAGTTCCAAGAGGGGAGTATCCACAATCTTCTCCTCATGAATGGCAGAAGCCAGTGCCTTTTTATCTGTTCCCAGCTGCAGTCCCAGGCGCAGGTCTTTATCTTGCAGGGCCTTTTGATCCAGGTTGAAAAACAGTGCCACGTACTGCGGCAAAGTGTAGCTCTTGGAACTGAAGCGCTTGGGGATCGCAGGCTCACCCTGCTTGCTCTTTGGCACGTGCCTCACACCCTGAAGCGTGCGGAGGTCTCCCAGAAGCGTGGAGTAATCTGAGAAAATACGGAACACGATTCTATCCAGGTGATACTTCGGAGGGATGGGACGATCGAATCGCTCCAGTGTGACTTCCGAGGAAAGCTCGGTCTGCGAGAGGCTCCGGAACTTATACGGCCCGGCACCGATGGGGTGATATGCAAAGTCCAACGCTTGATCGAGCTTGCGTACAGGGATTCCTTCAAAGGAAGACTCCGGCAGAAGGCCGATAGTGAGGTTGCTGGTGAAGAAGCTATACGGCTTATCCAGTACAAACCGCACCGTGCGATCATCTACTTTGGTAATGGTGACACCTTGGAAATTGGACTGCAGGAGCAGGTTTGGGAAGCCGGGTTCCTGGATAGTCTGGAACGTGAACAGCACATCATCCGCAGTCACAGGATGAGGTTTTGCTTCCGTTGTATCGTGCCAGAATAATTTTTCTTTCAGAACCGCTGTGTAGGTTTTTCCATCTTTCGACACCGTCACATCCGCCAAGTCCGATTCAATTTTTTTACTCTCCGGGTCGTACTTCAGAAGCCCTGCGAAGACTAAGGACACAATATCGCGGTTCACATCGTTCTGCACCGTGAACCAAGGATTCAGCGGCTGGATGACGCCGATGGATCCCTCAATGTACGTGCCTCCAAATGTGGGCACCGTGACAGTGTTCTCCATGTAAAACTGCCGCAAGAGTCCCAGAAGACTCAGGACAAACAGCACTGAGCACACACCCAGTACCCACCGTTCGGTACGGCTCATGGAAGTGACCACATGAAAAGCACGTCGGAGCATCGGGACTCAGTGTACCTGATCTTGAGGAACTAGGAACTAGGAACTCGTATACTAGGATGAAATATTTACATTTTTCAAATTTAAAAAACCCGAACCAAAAAGCCCTAGTTCCAAGTAACCAGTTCCTAGTTCCTCATCTACGCAGCCACGTACAACTCCACAATCGTCAGCACAAAGAACACAATGCTCAGCCAGATGCTCGCTTTAAACACCACACGCTCGGCACCTCTGCGCTGGACTACCACCGCTCCGCCTCCGCCAAAGGTTGCGCTCAGTCCAGACGAACGGTGCTGGATCAAAATAGACAAGCACAGGAGGATACTAACCAGGACGTGAAGGGCGAGGAGGAGGGTCATTTCGTGAATAGAGAAGTGCTAGAAATGTACTTTTCGTGAAGATTATGATGATTCTACTGAAACCTTTCCTATCAGGCAACCCTTTGATACACTCCCCGTACACCCAAAAGGGCGCCTAGCTCAGTTGGTTAGAGCGACTCGCTTACACCGAGTAGGTCAGGGGTTCGAATCCCTTGGCGCCCACCACGTAAAATTGCGCGCAGCCCTTCGGTTGCTCAGGATAAACTCCGCGAGCAGCAAATTTTACGTGGGACGTGACCGCGCAGCGGTTCTACGTCCCTGCGCGCAATAACGTGGCGCAGCCATTTTTAATTTAAAAAACCCTCGGTTGCCCAAGGGTTTATTTTCAAGAGTAATGGTTGTTTAGGAACCGAGTGCACTAAAGATATCCTGCATCAACGCCACAATGGTCGCAAAATCCAGCTGGAAGGGGATATCCAGGATTCTGGCGATCCAAGAAACAGCGAAGAAGGCGATGAATGTGACGAAGAGACCGATGATGGCGTAGCGGATAGTGTGCACGGCCTTGCGGATCTTTTCCTCGTTTCCTGCAGAGAGGATGAAGGAGATACCGCCCACGATGATGAAGACCAAACAAAGCAGAGACGCTGCAATGAGCGCTAGAGCGATGAACGTGGCAATAATGTCCAGAGGACTGCCGTTTTCCAAAAGTTCACGAAGCATGGCAAAGGGGGAAGGGACTTTTAGAGTAGCTTACGCCGCTTGGGGCTCCAAAATTTTGAGGTTGATGCGCTGCGAAGTATTGCCTCCAATGATACGCAGGAGGGTGCGAAGCGCTTTCACCGTCTGCCCGCCTTTTCCGATGAGCTTGCCCATGTCTCTATCGCTCACGCGGACGGTGAAGAGGATACCGAGGTTGTCCTCAGTAGGATCAATGAAGAGCTGGTCTTTATCTTCTACTAACGATTCTAGTACGTACCGAAGAAAGGAATGGCCGGGGAGTTCTGGAGTAGTCATAGTGTAAGTGTAGGACTTTTGCCAATGGATGTCATGTCTACTTACAGAAGTTCGAAGTGCCAAGTACGAAGTTCCAAGTAAGGAATATTTTTTAAATAAGAACTCCTTCCTTGGAACTTTGCACTTCGAACTTGGAACTTACGCAGCAGGTGTTTCTACTGCAGGAGCCTCAGGGGCTGCTGCTGGTGCTTCAGGAGCGGCCTCTGCCACTGGTTCAGCGGCTGGAGCTTCTGCTGCAGGCGCTGCTTCAGCTTTTGGAGCGGGGGCAGGAGTCTCTGGAGCTGGAGGAGGATTTTTCTTGGAGACCTGCTTGGTGTACTTCTTGATGAACTTGTCCATGTTCTTCACTCCATGAGCCTTGAGCAAACGAGCCATTGTTTCGCTTGGCTGAGCACCTTTGCTTACCCAGTGCTCCACACGCTCCTTGTTAACTTCAAAAACGCGAGGCTCGCGGGCAGGGAGGTAGTGACCCAGGATTTCCAGGAACTTCCCTTTCACCGGCTGAGTGTGCTCCGCAAGCACAATGCGGTACGTAGGAGTATTTTCGCGCCCCGTGCGCTGAAGACGGATAACCAACATAGAACAGATTCGAAAGACAGGATCTACCTCTCCCAAAGGGGATTACGGCAGTCGTCGGTAAGTAAAGTGGTGTGATTGTACGTAAATAGTAGTACAGATGCAAGGGATTGGGGGTTAGGTTAGGAACCAGGGTGTTGTCTTTGCCAATGCCTCCCTTTTGCTCAAACCAAACTCTCCCAGACGCGTGGAGGGAACAGCTTACGGGAACAACCCAAAACCACCCTCCTTCGTCTGTGGACTACGGAGGGCAGGCGACCACCTTCCCCCTCCTCCCAATACCAATAAAGACAGAGAGCGGGCCTGTCCACCGTAGCCTTCTAGTGGCCTAGAAGAATGAAGGGCGAAGGTGGATAGCCAAAAGAAAGTACCGACCTTTGGTGGCTGCAGATGAGGTTCTCGTGAAACAACCGCAGCCAGGTATGGCTGCTCTCAGGGAGGAAATAATTGCAAAGAAATGCGGGCGGAACGCCCGCTCTGGTGCAATGAAATTATCGCTGTCTCAATAAACGAATATCACTCACAAACCTCGGGTTTGCCTCTCGATGCAAAAAATCCAGAAGCATTCCGCTCAACTGCTGGCATTCCTGAGCGGCAATACTGTGAGTGCACGCGATGCACAACGTGGCATTCGTGAGCTTTTCCACTCTTACATTTTCCACTAAAGAGGGGAGTGCTTTATCCAGCCACTGCTGGGCCAGCATCACAATGCGTGACGACTCCGCCTGCATGTGCAAACCACGTTTACGAAGCACCTTTGGAAGAAGAGATTGCAGGGAATCCACACGCGTATCTAAATCTGTTTTTCTTTTGTTTACAATTGCGGGGGAGGGGAGGGATGGTGTGAGGAGTGGGACCACTAAAAAACGCCAGACTCGAAGCCACGCGCACTTTCAATTTTTATTTTTCCCTCGAAGCAGCCTTCATCAAAAGTTCCGCCGTTTCGTGTGCCGTCTTTTCCCACTGAAGCTTTCGAATAGAAGGTACTCGAGCAGGAGGATGCAGCAATGCCTCTGTGTAGTCTTCAACCGTGGGCTCCAAAAGCACTGCAGACCCTGAAGCAATTTCCAAAATAGCTGCGCGGTTGGTGGCGATGACGGGGCAACCGCACGCCTCTGCTTCTGCGACAGGCAAGCAGAATCCTTCGTAGAGAGACGCTGTGACAAACGCCTTTGCCAAGGTATAGAGCGCAGGCAAATCTTTTTCTGGAACATCAGCGATCATCCTCGCACGAGGAGGGAGAACCAGGGACTCCGCTTCTTTTCCTCCAGTGCACAACATGAGATGTTCGGTCTCACCGGGAAGTGCTGCAAAAGCTTTCAGAAGCAGCGGGACATTTTTATGCTGCTTCGCATTTCCCATGTACAGAAAAAACGAAGAGGGGAGAGCG
This sequence comes from uncultured Candidatus Peribacteria bacterium, assembly GCA_964628805.1. GTDB lineage: Bacteria > Patescibacteriota > Gracilibacteria > Peribacterales > Peribacteraceae > CAZVOK01. Next base: position 38,810 of record CAZVOK010000006.1, read on the forward strand.
TACTTTTTTTGGACTCGCACACATTCTTCTGCAGGCGCAGGCTGAAACGTATCGGAGACACCTTCGTGAATCACAGTCACCGGAGCCAAGCGCGGACCGTAGAGCGAGTGTAGTTCCGATGCGGTGAACTGGCTCACGGCAATGACTCGGCGCGCTTTTCTGACCGCTCTGGATAACAAAATTCGATACGCCACTTGTTTAAGGAGAGGAGCATTGTTCGGATAGCGATGCAAAATCACATCGTGCACGGTGACTACAAAAGGCACTGGGCAGAAAAACGGAACATTGAAATGCGGAGAGAAGAGCAAGTCGATCTTCGACTGTTTCACAATCGACCGGAAACGCAGCTGCTCAGCCACTGAATAATGTGGAATGTCTGCTTCGATGATCTGATCCTCAGAAAGGGGAAGTTCCCGGAGCCATTCTTCATTCCGGTTTCGCACAAACAGCACGTACCGCACGTTGTCTTTTCGCTTCAGCAAATGCGTCGTAATTTCCCGCGTGTAGCGCCCAAGCCCTGTGAAGGTAGACGCAAACCGGCAATCGATTCCAATGGTCTTCATACAAAACGCAGTGGCGCAGAGAAGGGGACTACCGCATCATAGCGCCATGCACCTACGTGACGCGAGGCGAGATACGGCTCTACCTCTAGCAGAGAATGAAATTCTCCTGGCCGCGTTGCTGCATACAGATCGATCCTGGGTGCTTGCTCATGAAGAAGTGGAGCTAAACCCAGCAGAAGAAGCTCAGTGGAAAGAATGGAAAGAAAGGCGACTGAAGCGTGAGCCCGTTGCCTACATCACCGGAAAGAAAGAATTTTACGGACGATCATTCATCGTCACTCCGGAAGTTTTGATTCCTCGCCCCGCCACTGAAGGCCTCATCGATGCTTTCTCAGAATTTTTGCAGACCAGAAAAAGATCTGTCACGGAGATTGATACGGACATCGTGGCATGGTGTGAACCACTGGGAGAATTCACACCTGATGAACCGATGACGATCGTCGACATCGGAACCGGAAGCGGTTGCATCGCCGTAACACTGTCACTGAAGTATCCGGACGCTCGAGTAATCGCTACCGATATCAGTGAAGATGTTCTGAACGTAGCTCAGAAAAATGCCATTTTGCATCGCGCAGAAGTAGAATTTCTCCACGGTGATTGTCTTGATCCGATTCAATCGATTGAAGAACCATTCATCCTTGTAAGTAATCCTCCGTACATTCAAGAGGGGACTATCCTGATGAAAGATGTTCAGGATTTTGAACCACACTTGGCACTCTTTGGAGGGAACACTGGTACAGATGTCATTGAGAAAATTTTGAAGCAAGCAAGAGAGCATCCATTTTGTAGAGGGTTTTGTTTTGAATGTGGGAAGGAGCAGGTGCGGTAAAATCCGAATATCGAAATTCGAAATTCGAAGGAAGCTCGAAATGTAAGGAAAATTTTTTTATTTATTTTAAAATTTTTCCACTTATTCGAATTTCCTTCGAATTTCGATATTCGGGCTTGAACCTCAAACAGCTTCCCCCCACTTCAATTTATCTCGAAGCGTTCCAAAAAACGTATCCTGCTTTCTTCGTAAAAATTTCACCGTCTTCGCGTTGATGTGCGCGTGGATCATGTCTCCTCGCTGAAGCCTTAAGTACGTTTGACCGTCGAGTGTCAGGCTCACATCTGCATCACCGAACTTGTTGTCTTTCGTGAGCACTTCCACATCCACCGTATGCTCACCCGGAATCACAATCGGCTTCTGGCTGAAACTGTGGGAGTTGATGGGAGTGAGAATCAATGCAGATAAACTTGGATGAACGATAGGTCCGCCTGCAGCAAGTGAATACGCCGTGGACCCAGTAGGAGTAGAGAGAATCAAGCCATCCGCACGGTATGTAGTCAGCGGTTCGCCATTCACGGATGTTTTCAAATTAATAAGACGCGCAATGGAGCCTTGGGAAATAACAGCCTCGTTAAGCACATATCCCTTGAAGAGTACTTCATCCTGACGATTCGCTTCTATGCAGAGGACACTGCGTTCTTCTATGACTCCATTTCCGGAGAGTAAAGATGGAATGACTGTCGTCGCCTCATCCATATTCATCTCCGCCAAAAATCCCACGGCTCCACGGTTCACACTCAGAATAGGAACAGAAAAATCTTTCATCTCTCGCACTGCGCGCAAGATGGTTCCATCTCCACCGATGATCACCATCAAGTCCAGAGCGTGTCCTTCTTTGGATAAATCTGCCTCCACGGTTCCGCCGATTTTCTCGCAGCGATCTTCATCCAGCATAATCTCGGCTCCACTTAGCTGGAGCAACGACACTACTGTATTCAGCGTGTGATCACGATCATCCAGATCGGATTTCATAGTGACGCCGATGCGCTTGTACTTGGTCATGAAGAAGAGAGTAGCGAGGGAATCGATGTGGGAGAAGACCTCTTTGTCAGAGCTTTTTCGAGCCCGGCCAGAAACAGTTCCACCGTTCGGTCCCAACTGAACTTTTTTGCTTGCTGCAGCGAAGAAATAGAAAGTTCTTGTCGTAGTTTTTCTTCTGTCAGAAGACTCTGAAGGCCATCGCGGATAGACGCTACATCCTCTGGATTCACCAGTAATGCCGCACTTCCAGCCACTTCTTTCAAGCTTCCGCGGTCCGAGGTAAGGATGGGAATCCCACGTTGCAACGCATCCAAAATCTGCATGCCGAATCCTTCGTACAGAGACGGCAATGCGAAAACAGTACAGGTGTGGAGTGCCTGCTCATATTCTTCATTGCTCACGTAATCTTTCCATGTCACTCCTGGCATAGAGCGTGCAAGTGAAATAATTTCTTCATCCTGCCATCCGCGTGCGCCTATTAGCACTAGAGAAAATTTCTGCCGGAGTTCTGCAGGCAACGCTGCATATGCTTCAATCAATCGTTTCTGATTTTTCCGTGGGCACAGAGTGGCAATGCAGAGAATGGTTTTTCCATCGGGTTCATGATGTGACACATGCTGCTTCATAGGTCCTGCAAATATTGTCTGAACTTTTTCCGCCTCTAAACTCGTATAGCGCGCGAGTAGATCCGATTTTGTCGCATCACTGACCGTACACACATACGCAGCCTCCGCTACAGCACGCTTGAGCGTCACACGCTCAATGATTCTAGCCTTCCACTGATGCGGCTCGCCGCGAAACGCGATGAGATCGTGCACGACGGGAACATGAGGAACGGCAGGACCCAAAAGAAACGGCACCAAAAAACTCGTGGGGCTGACGTAGGCATCTAGATGTTTAGAAGGAAGCATTCCTGCCACTTTTCTGTGCCAGAAAAAACCACTCCCTGGAACTTTTTCCAGTGTCATGCTTTTTTCTTTCCATTCAGGCGGGATATCCGTATCAGTAAAAAGCGTCAAAGCAATACCGCGCTCCAGGAGTGCAGACACAAATCCGTAGGTCCACTGGCCCTTTCCGGCTCTCTTCGGCCGGCACGCTTCGCGGACATCGATCCCTAGATGCATATGTATGTACGCTAGAAGAAATTGTGGCTTTCGGAAAGAGGTAAGGAGGGCACGGAAAGTAAGGAATGTTTTGTTCTTTCATTACCTTCAATACCCTCCTTACTTTCCTTACCTCCTATTGCCCTCTACTTTCTTGCCGCAATTTACGCTACACTGCCTGCCATGCAACCACGCGCCCTCCGTTTATTTCTGGCCCTCGAGCTCGAGGAGAAGATCCTCAATATCGGTGTCCTCGTCGCCCTCATTGGGATGATCTGCCCGTGGCTGGGAGGAGAATGGCTGGGAGGGGAAGAAGTCACATACTCCGGTTTCGGCTTTTTTACGTCGTTTCTGGGGATTGCAGTGTTTTTCCTGCTGCTCTTTGTCCTGTCCATTACCGTCCTGCCGCTCTTCAATGGCCCCTCGCTCATCAAAAGAAGACACAAAGAAATGGTGCGGCTTGTGGCACTCTCGCAAGCGACCGTCTTAATTCTCAGTGCTTTATCAGTTCTCACGAGCATCACCCTGGAGTTTTCGCGCATGGAAGTGCGCTTTGGCATTTACCTTACATTGGTTGGCAGCCTCGTAGCCGTTCTGTATGCTTTTTTACGGTTCCAGGAAGAGCGAAAACATAAGTCGCACACGCATTATTCGCACCCGGAACAGGCTGTGGAGCCTCCTGAAGAACCCGAACCAGCACCTACGATCATCCACGCTCCCATGCCGCCTCCACCGGCTGCCTTGGAGCCTGAGGAACACCGTCTCTATCCATGATCACCATGACTGACGAAGTAGCAGTAGCGGCACCGTACAAAGATGATGAACTGGTCTACGTAGACCCAGACGCACGCACGGTCGTAGGCAGAGTAGAATGGCACAAAAACGGCAATCCCAAATCCATGCCCGTGAAAGAAGACATCGCCCCTGCTGCACCTGTTGCGGCCAGTGCCACAGATAAGAAACCAAAAAAAGAAGAGCGCCGCCGCAGTAACCGCAAGTTCTACCCCTGGGGCACGTACAAATCTATGAAGAATATTTACCGCTTAGAGGGAAAACAGAAGAAGACGGAACCAAATAAAACACTGGATCAGGTGATTGATATTGCGTTGGAGCAGCCGTTTTGGGACTAATTATTTGAAAATTCGAAACTCGAATATCGAAATCCGAAGGAAGCTCGAAAATTAAGGTAATTTTTTAATTTTTCAAAAAAGTTTTCCTTATTCGAATTTCCTTCGGATTTCGAATTTCGGATTTTCTTCAAGACTGCAACCTCTTCACTACTCTCTCCACTTCCTCCTTCGACCCTACAATAATCGGCGTGCGCTGATCCACTGCGGTGATCTGCTTATCCAAAATAGAAGCAGTGCCATCAGAGGAAGAACCTCCTGCTTGTTCTATCAAATAGGAGAACGGCCCGCACTCAAACACCAAGCGCAACTTTCCTTCCGGATGTTTGCCACCTCCTACATTCATGAACACTCCCTGACCTTTGGCGAGTACATGATGAATATCCGACACCATGCAGCCGGAGTAACGCAGGGTCAGCTTCTCATCGAGCCATTCATTCAAGATAGTTCTGTATCCGGCATTATCGACAACTGCTGCTAAGTTTCCCGGGCTGTAGTTTTTCGCCTTGTCTGCAATTCCCAAGTTTTCCCGAAGCAAAACGAACTCTCCCACCTCATTCAAAATAAACATGTGCACACCTTTACCAGTGGAATACACAAGCAGAGTGCGTGGTCCATACAGAGCGTACAGAGCCCCTACCTGCTCACGTGGCGTCCTGCCGATGACATCCTGTCCTTTGTAAATGCCGAAGATGGACCCGATGGCAAAGTTGGCATCTACAAGTGATGAACCATCCAGAGGATCGAAGACGACACAGTACGGAGCATCTTTAGAAAGCTCTACAAACTCCGCGTGTTCCTCGGAAATAAATCCTGCAGCGAGCCTGCTTTCTTTGAGGTGCTGTTCGATGATGCTGTCACTCAGCACATCCAACTTCAGTTGCTCTTCTCCAAACTGATTCACAGATCCCGAAAGCCCTGCTTCGGTAGTACGGATGGCATGCTGGATGTACTTCACGCTCTTCGCGATATCTAAGATCAGATGGCGGAGATCATCGGGTACGTTGGCGTGCTGAAACAAGTGTTCATTCAGCGAGACCCGGTGACCCGGAAGGGGAGTAGTGGAAGCAGACATGAAGGAGTGGAGGATTAAAGAAGATTGCCCATAGCTAAAGTCATTTCTGTCACACGCATGGCGTAGCCCCACTCGTTATCGTACCAGCTTAAGAGCTGTACGGTCTTTCCATCCACCACTTTCGTGGAAGGAGCATCCACAATGGACGAGTGCGGATCGGTTTGGAAATCGATGCTCACGCACTGCTCATTGGAGATGGCTAGAATGCCTTTCATGAGCTTCGATGCAGCTGCTTCATTCAATTTTGCGTGAATCTCTTCTTCGCTCGTGGCCTTGGCAAGTGAGAAAGCCATGTAGGCGCAGCTCACGGTAGGGACCGGAACACGGAACGCCATACCGTCGATCTTGCCTTTCAGATGCGGAAAAATCTTGGCACAGGCTTTCACGGCGCCAGTCTTGGTGGGGATCACCGAAAGAGTGGCCGCACGAGCTCTGCGCAGCTCTCCATCTTCCTGAGGTTTATTGTCCAGCAAATTCTGCGAAGCCGTGAACGCGTGTACGGAGCTTACGAGTAAGTGCTCAATGCCAAAGGCTTCATCCATCACTTTCATCACCGGAGCGATGCAGTTGGTGGTGCACGATGCATTGGAGATGATCATCATGTCTTTTGTGAGCGTGTCATCATTCACTCCCATCACGAAGGTAGGCGTGTCGTCTTTCATGGGAGCCGTCACAATCACTCTTTTAGCTCCCGCCTGCAGGTGGCCTTCGGCCTCGGCGTACGTTTCAAAGTGACCTGTGGCTTCCACCACAATATCTACTCCTAGCTCTGCCCAAGGGCACTTAGCGGGATCGCGCTCTTTCACTACGCGTACTTGCTTTCCATTTACGGTGAAGTGATCTCCATCCACTTTCACATCCGCCTCGAAGCGGCCGTGGAGAGAATCGTACTTCAGGAGGTAACTGCGCATCTCTGCGTTGGAGGATGCATTCACTCCTACTACTTCTACTTGATCGGCGTACCGTTCTACAAATTGGCGGTGTACGTTGCGCCCGATGCGCCCGTACCCGTTGATAGCAACTTTTAGCATGGCTGCATTATACGGTGGCTGTCCACTGATGCAACGTCACTGGAGTAGAAACTGCAGGCTTTTGGGAGAGATTCTGAATTCCCACAATAATTCCCAAAAACACGGCAAAAGCGCCCACAATCCAGAGTCTCATGGTCACCTTACTTTCGCCCCAGTCCAGCGCCTCAAAGTGGTGATGGATAGGAGCTGCAATGAAGACTTTCTTTCCATTGCGAAGCCTCTTACTCGTCAGCTGAATGAGTACAGACAGTGTTTCCAGTACGAATACAAAGCCTACAAGTGGCAGCACCAGTGTTTGATCGATCATCATGGCGATGACCGCCAGTGCTCCCCCCAAAGCCAGGGCACCCGTGTCTCCCATGTAAAACAGTGCCGGCGGAACGTTGTGCCACAGAAACGCCGCAATGGCGCCCACTGCCACGCCGCAGAACGCAGCCAACACATAGAGCCCGCTCAAGTACGCGAGCACACCGAATCCCCCAAAGGCCAGCACCAGGAGGCCGCCTGCCAATCCATCCAATCCATCGGTCACATTCACGGCATTCGCAGTTCCCACCAAGATGAAAATGAAGAGGGGAATGTACCAGAGGCCGATCTCTACAGGTCCGTAGAATGGAATGGAGAGGGAATCGTAGCCGAGCTTGAAGTAGAACCAGACTGCGCCTGCGGTCGCGATCAGCAGGAGTGACCCCAGCTTCGGCAAAGCATCCAGCCCCTTCTTCTTTCCAATGCCTAAAATATTGAAGTAATCATCAATAGCGCCCAGCACTCCCAGCGCCAACATCACGAGGAGTGGCAAGTACACCTGTCCGCGTTGGAGCAAGGAATTGTCGACCACTCCGAAGTACGACAGCACACGAGAGAAAAGCACGGTGAGCACAATGGATCCCCAAATGAGAAGGCCGCCCATGGTAGGCGTCCCAAACTTTTTCTCGTGGTACTTCAGGAAGATGGAAGGATCGCGACCATCCACAGTCTCCACCCGAAGCTGCTTCCCAAGCCTATTGCGGCGAAGAAAATTGATGAACCAGGGAGTTAAGAGAAGTCCCAAAAAAAACGCGAAGAGCGAATAGCCCAAGCTCGCGATGAGTGGGATTTCAGGACGGACGGGAGTAAGGAGGAGATCAGGTTGCATGAGGCAAATCGTACTCCTGAGAAAATTAATTGAGAATTGAAAATGGAGAATTGAAAATTACGAATTTCATTTTCAATTCTCGATTCTTCATTCTCAATTTTACTCGTCGTCGGCCACTCTCATAGTTTTATGCGCATTGTCTATGTCATAGAAGCGCATTTGTTCTTTCTTGAACATGAGCTCGATGCGTCCTGTGGGTCCGTTACGATGTTTGCGGATGTAGATATCGGTCATGCCCTGACGGTCGGAGTCTTCTTCGTAGTAATCCTCGCGGTAGATCATGAGTACCACGTCTGCATCCTGTTCGATGGAGCCGGAATCGCGGAGGTCCGAGAGCTGCGGGATATTGCCCGGGCGGCTTTCCACGGCACGGGAGAGCTGGGAGAGAGCGATAATGGGCACGCGGAGCTCACGGCCGATCTGCTTGAGCGTACGGGAGATCTCGGAGATTTCCTGCACACGGTTGCCGGCGTAGCTTTCTTTGCCGGTACTCATGAGCTGTAAGTAGTCGATGATGAGGAGATCGAGACCGTGCTCCATTTGCAGACGACGCGCCTTGGCGCGGAATTCTGGGAGAGAAGATGCCACAGAGTCATCGATGAAAATATTCGCTTTGTTCATTTCATCCATGATGGGTCCCATGTTCTGGAAGTCGCTATCGTCTAGTTTTCCGCGCTGGAGTTTCCAGGAATCCACCCCCAGCATGGACGCAAACAGACGATCTACAAGCTGCTCCTTGCTCATTTCCAAAGAAAAGATTCCCACAGTCTTGTGGAACTTCACGGCAGCATTCTGTGCAATATTCAAGGCAAAAGCGGTTTTTCCCATGCTCGGGCGTCCGGCGAGGATCACAAGATCGCTTGGCTGGAGCCCGGAAAGCTTCATATCCATGTCCGCAAAGCCTGTGGGTACACCTTTCACCGATGCTTCATCTCCAGCCTCGTGCATCTCCGCAAACTTTTCATAGCGGGAATCGAGCACTTCACGGATGTGAACGAACTTATCTTTCAGGAAGGTGTTGCTGATGCTGAAGATCGTCTTTTCTACCTGATCCAGAAGTTCGGCCACAGGCTTATCTACTTCGTAACCGAGCCCCGTAATGTGCTGCCCGGCCTCGATGATGCGACGGTGCACAGACTTCGTTTTCACGATCTGTCCGTACTGATAGATGTGCGAGGACGTAGGAACGCTGGACGCTAAATCGGCCAGGAAAGCACTTCCACCGATATCCTGGATCTTCTTGCTGTCTGCAAGCTTGCTTGAGACCGTCACGAAGTCGATGGGTTCGTGCTGCTGGTAGAGATCGTATACCGCCTGGTAAATGAGGCGATACGTGGGATCGTAAAAATCATCGGGAATGAGCAAGTCCGACACCTTCACAATCGCTTCCGGGTCTAGGAGCAATGCTCCGAGCACCGTGCGCTCGGCCTCTGTACTATGGGGCTGTCCTTCCAGAAACGACACTGCAGAAACAGGAGTCATAGACTTGAAAGAGAAAAGGAAGGAAATTCCGCTGATTCACCTGTGTAGTCTCACTCAGTGCGGATAGTGATTGTAAGGATTCAAAGACTCCCTGCAATGAAATGGGATTGGCAGAGGAGAAGAGTTTGGGTGGAATCGGAAGTGTGGAGGAAAGAGGGGAACAGGAAGCGGTTATTGAGATACATTTTTTATTTTTGCCTCGGGAGCTTCTGCCTGCGGTCCCGTGCGATTATTTCATATCTTGGTATTGCTTCATGTTTGAGAGCGGGTGTCCCACCCGCGGTCGTTCAAGAACAATGACACCGGATGTAGCTCAAGGTCGGTACTTTCTTTTGGCTATCCGACTTCGCCCTTCATTCTTTCTTGACCTTGAAGAAGGCTACGCCGGGCAAGAAACCCCGCCTGCCTGTCCGCCGTAGCCCAGAGGCGAAGGCGGATGGCCGCGGGTTTGCCTCGTGAGCAGTTCCCTCCACGCGGGTAGTAGGATTTGGTTGATACAAAGGGGAGGCAATGACAAAGAGACAATTACAAACATTCCCTTCCCCCGCGGGGGAAGGGTTAGGGATGGGGGTTTGAGGAGCAGCTGCAGGCAATAAAACACCGAATAAATTTTTTTCGGATTTCGTACTTCGACTCACTCAGTATCGCCTATATCTTAAGTCTATACATATCTACGATAGACCCTGAGTTGGATCGAAGGGCGATAGTCGGATTTGAAAGTTCAAAAAAACACTAAAAGACGCCCTATGCAGAGCGTCTTTTAAAAATCCAAACCAAACCTTAATCTTTCAAAGCAATCGCTCGGACTTCTTTTTCTATGGTGTTGGAAATCTTCGGATTCTGGATGAGGAAGATACGCGCTTGCTCACGGCCTTGACCCAAGGTCTCTTCGCCGTAGCGGAAGTACGCGCCGGATTTCTCCAAGATGCCGTACTTCACTCCCTGATCCAGAATATCTCCTTCACGGCTGATCCCTGTGGCGTAGAGAATATCGAACTCAGCCTGGCGGAACGGAGGAGCGACCTTGTTTTTCACTACCTTCACACGCGTACGGTTTCCGACAATTTCCTGATTTTCTTTCTCCTGCGTACCTGCTGCTTTATCGAGCACTTTGTCGATGCGGCGAACGTCCAGACGCAAAGAGGCGTAGAACTTCAGAGCGTTTCCACCGGTGGTGGTTTCCGGATTTCCGAACATCACGCCGATCTTCATACGGATTTGGTTGATGAAGATCACTGAGCAATTGGTCTTGCTGACGATAGAGGTGAGTTTCCGAAGCGCTTGACTCATGAGACGAGCCTGGAGTCCCATGTGGGAGGCACCCATTTCGCCGTCGATTTCAGCCTGAGGCGTCAGAGCGGCGACGGAGTCGACGACTACAATGTCCACAGCACCGCTGCGAACAAGCGTCTCGCAGATTTCCAGAGCCTGCTCACCGTTGTCCGGCTGAGAGACCAGAAGATCATCAATATTCACACCAATCTTCTTAGCGTACTGGATGTCTAATGCATGCTCCGCATCAATGAAGGCTGCACGACCGCCTTTCCTCTGCACTTCGGCAATGGAGTGAAGAGCGAGCGTGGTCTTTCCGGAGGACTCCGGACCATAGATCTCGATGATGCGCCCCTTCGGCATGCCGCCTCCCAGAGCAATATCCAAAGAGAGTGACCCCGAAGACGTCTTTTCGATGTGCGTATTGGTCTGCTCACCCATCTGCATGATGGCGCCATCGCCGTAGCGCTTTTTGATGTCGGTAAGAGCGGCCTTGATGGCATCAAGCTTCACTGCGGCAGCGTCTGCCTGGGCGGAAGAGGACTTGGACTTTGCTGGTGGTTCCATAACGGCGGAGGAGGAAGAATTCTTTGTCATAGTAGAGGAAAGGAAAAAGGGTGAAAGAGGAGGCTCAAGAAAATAAATGGAAGAAGAGGAGGGAAAGTGATAAAAGTTACGGTGTACGTAAGTACACTCGATACTAATACCCACTGAAAAAGCAGTCAAAAAACTGTACTTGAGAGGTTTTATGAATGTGGTGTATTATCGTACACCTTTGGTGAATATTGCGAAAAAGCGTTCCATGAGGCCGTGGAACGGGGGGGGTAAGTTCCAAGTGCGAAGTTCTAAGTTCCAATGAAGGAGTTCTTTTTATAAAAAAGAAATATCATACTTCGAACTTGGCACTTGGTACTTGGAACTTACCAAGCTTTACACTTCCCCGTATTCGACTCTGTATCCGTAATTTCACAGTAGAGTCCGGCAGGGCAGAGGACACCTGCTACTCCTCCGCACGGCTGTCCTGTTCCAGGAACATTTTTGCCCGTGGACGATACAGCACCACGTGAAGACTTACTGGAGGACGATACATTCCCTGTGCGGAAAGAATTCTTAATGGAACGGAAGAGCTGCTCTTGATCATCCATATTTCCTTCTTCAGTGGGATGGAACACCACGACCATCACACGCTTAGAGGGAGTGATGTCAGGGCCCGTACCTCGGTCGATCATAATCTTCTCGCTGCCATCATTTTCCGAGACCCAGATGGCTTTTAATTTTCCTACCGTAAAGGCGCGTGCAGGATCGGATACCGAGAATGGTGAAGCTAGATCCTCCAAAAATACACTCAAGAGGGGATCGTACGATCCTTCGGAGGTAAACGTGACAAACTCTCCTTCGCCGCGGGATTTCCAGGCGACAGGTACCTCAAAACTGATGCCCGTTTTCCCAAACGTCCACCTGGTCATAGTTCCGCCGCTTTTAGACTCCAACTCACTGACGACGAGCACCGGCAAATCTTCTTCATGGGTGTTGTATTCCAAAACCCCCTTCAGTGTAGCTCTCTCACCTGCATGCTGACGCAGGTTCACTTTGGTGCTTTCCAAGTAGCAGATGACTTGGCCATCTACTTTCAGCACATGTGTGCCGCGCCTGGTCAGAGACAACGGTACTTCCTCAATAGTTCCCGTTACCGTCTGCACGCCCGTAGGCAATGTCGGCCGTTCCTTGGAGCAAGATTGCAACGCAACCACGCTAAGTGCTAGAACGACAATCACAGAAAGACGATGCATCGATACAACTGGGAAGAAATCAAAACCTAAGACACTCGTATATTAGGCGTTTTTCTTCGAAGGATCGAGAGCGTACACGGCGCGACCGACGCGGCTGAAGTACGGCATTTTCTGGAGGTTCAGGGAGATGGTTCCTACCTTCACCGTGCGCTGCTTGGCTACCTCAGCAATAATCTCTTTCTTGCTGAGCGGGCCCTTCTCCTGAAGGATTTTCTCGATGACATCGGCAACGGTTCCAGGTTCATAACCCCAATCGCGGAGTGCATAGAGACCGCGGCCGACCAGCACAAACTGCGGGTAGCGGATGAGTTCGTTGTGCACAGCTTGTACGGTAACGTTTTTGTGATCAAAAGACGCCTCGCGGATTTTGTTGGCGATATCCATGAAGTGAAGCGGTTCGCCGGACTTCTTCAAAATGATTTCTACTTTATCGCGGATGCTGCGTGGACGGACGAAACGCCACTCGGTGAGACCCCAACCTTCATCGATCTCGCGGAGACGCTCATCGATGCGCAGCGTACTGCTGATAAGCTCATTGCTCGGTACACGATCCTTGAAGAGGTTCAGGGACTGGATAGCGGAAATAAGCTCTTCCTCCTTCATGCAGGTCTTGCGCTTCTTGAGGATCTTCACAATGTTATCGACGATGAGGGAAATGTCTTCTGCAGCGAGCGATGCAAGTCTCCAGAATGGAACAAACGTAGTAGAGCGTCCGATGGAACTCATTTCATGATCAATGGAGAACGAGAGGCGGAGTACTGCCCCATCCACAGCCGTTGCATTCTGAATACGCTTTAAGACAATGGACACAAGTTCATCTTCCGTCATGACCCCTCCATGAGCGCGAAGCACACCCTTCGCAATTTCATTGATTTCATCCAAACGAGTCGTGCGAACCGTGCGCTTGAGCTTACTCAAAGCAATACTTTCGATCTGACGGATGCGCTCACGTGTGACCTTGAACTGCTTTCCGATCTTCTCCAATGTCTGACGCGGCTGACCGAAGAGCGCGAAACGCTTTTTGATCACCATGACTTCCTTCTCGGTAAGAACCAAGAAAAGGTTATTGAGCAACTCCTGCAAATTGATGGAGAGTTGAGGAGCTGCGGCCTGCTGGGTGGCGGAAGAATTCGTCATGGTAGAAGGCATGAAGGTCCGGGGGAAAGAACATCTCTCGTTCTACCAGAAAATTGACAGGAACAAAAGTTTCGCATCATGTTTGGATAGACGGATTGTGTGAATGCATGATGTGATGATCGAATGTACGAAGTGTTGGACATCGTAAGGAAACAGAGCATCGAAACGCGTGAAACAGACGCTTTTATTCCCGGTCCTGTAACGATCCATCAAAGAATGGATAACAGGAGCGGATAGGGGAATGAAGGGCATTTAGCCCCAGGCAGAACCGGAGAAGTCAAAGATCCAGTTTGCTATCATAATAAGTATTTTACTTGTTGTCAAATGTCATTTTATCCATAAAAACCTGCGCCAAATGCGAAGCGGCGCTGGCATCGGGGTCTACGTCCTTCCGTGCCTGACGTTCTTCAGATGTGGAATGTTCAGAAAGGGGACGAGGGGAGGAGTACCGTTCATCTAGAAAGCTCAGAGGTAAGCCAAGAAATTCAAACTTCTGCGCTACCTCACGTACGTATCCAGACTGCTCACCTTCGTCTCCGGAAGGCAGAAGCGGAAGGCCGATCACCAGCTGATCGATCTTTTTCTCCTCACTCACACACTGCACCTCAGATATCAGATCTTCTACGGTACGGTGATGAAAAGTATCCAAGGGGTGAGGAATGCCGATACTGGAATCGGCAAAAGCCATGCCGGTGCGGCGGGTGCCGATGTCGAGGGCGAGGATGCGTATGAGGGAACTATAGCTCAAATGCTTTGAATAATCGACGCTCGATACAGTGAAAAACACTTAAGGAATGCCTTCTTCATTTATTGACTCAGAGTGCCCAACTTATCCCGCACGACATAACCGTTCCGTCCATCGGGCATACGTACGTAGGCCCACGGCCCCTCTATTCTCAAAAGAATAACCGTTTCTCCTTGAGCGAGCACATTGCGTACCGGAGCATCGAGCGAGGGCAACCACCGTGCATTGAGTGCGTGCACCAGGACTTGGAGTGGTTCTTCGGCGAACTGAACAGGAGCATCCTCAGATGCCGCTTCATGGAGAGGCAGAGATGACGCCTTGGACATCAGGACATCGATCAACTTCGCCATTTCCGCACGGTTCACAGGATCATTCGGGCGCACTGTTCCCGTATGCTTGCCGCTCTGATCCTTGTCTCCGGACAGAATTCCCAAGTGGTACGCCGTCAGGATAGCGGGTGCGAAGCGGGATGAAGTGGAAAGATCGGAAAATGGATTTTCGCCAGAAGTGATGACTACTCCAAATGTTTCCAAGAGTGTCTGCATTACCTCCCCGCGAGTGGTGGGCTGACGCACATCCAAGGATTGCACATACACGGAAAGCTTCAGATCTTCGGCTGTTTTCACGTACGGTGCAGACCAATCTCCTTGGGCGGAGGGATTGCTGGGCATTCCCTCGGAAAGCTGTTTGCCTGCCGCCATGAGGGACATTTTCAAGGCTTCGGCCGCTGTGACCGGATTTGATACTCCAAATTCACCGGTCAGATGTCCTTCCGCATCCTTATACCCCTGCGCGATGCCCTTCTTCACCACCGACGATACATACGGTGCGAACCATTCTGTAGTAGGAACGTCCATGTATGTTACACTCGATCCATCAACAGACACGGTAAGCAGTAACGCCTGTGAACTGGCCGAGGAAGCAGGCGGTGCAGCGAAATGTACTGATGAGGAAGATCGACCTGATGATAAAGGCGATAATGGGGAAGTTCCTGGTGCTCTGGATCCTCTGTACCCTCCGCCTCCACCCCCGCCTCCACTTTGTACTTCTTCACTGGAACTGCTGCTACTGCT
The DNA here is from genome assembly GCA_964628805.1 of uncultured Candidatus Peribacteria bacterium. Taxonomy (GTDB): domain Bacteria; phylum Patescibacteriota; class Gracilibacteria; order Peribacterales; family Peribacteraceae; genus CAZVOK01. Next base: position 54,156 of record CAZVOK010000006.1, read on the forward strand.
GCTCACAGGGAGTGCCGTCACTACCTGGCTTACTGCCAGGGACGTGCTGCCTGAAAATGTGACATTGCCTCCGTACACTGCTCGCAGTGTATGTGTTCCTGCGGATAGACTAGATACAGTTAGTACCCCGCTTCCCTGCCCCAAGGTGGCTGTACCGATGGTCGTGGAACTATCTTTGAAGGTGACGGTTCCCGTGGCAGTGCTGGGCGATACAGTGGCCGTGAGCGTGACTGCTTCCCCTTCATCGGATGGATTATTGTCCGAGGTCAGCGTGATGGAACTCACTTCCAGTAACGCATTGATGGCCGGTGCCACGAGGCTCGCCACCACTCCCGCTCCCGTATTATTCAAGTGCACGTCGTCATCCAGGTAGTAGGTCAAGTCCTGCTCATCCCCTGCGTCTCCGATGCGGGAATCGGCAGCCACGTCCACGAGGGAATCCGCGAAGTCACTCCAGTTGGATCTAATGAGCGTATTCACCGACGTGCGCTTTGTTTCAAAGTCTGCATCTATTCCAGCGTCCGTACGCGGCAGCACCGTCATCACCACCACTTTCCACCCTGCGGCGCGTCTGGCTTGGCAGTAGGATACGAAATTGTTGTAGGCTGTTGCTGCCGAGGTCCCGAAGGCAATTTCATTGGTGATATCCCACGCCACGAGGACATTTTTTCTGAGCGTGGAATCGTACAGGGTATCGATCTGTGTGGCCGCATCGGAACTCATGTTCGTGGACCCTTGGCCGCTGACGCCGAAGTTATAGGTGATGTAATCTTTGAAATTCAACAGAGGATAGGTCTGCGTAGGATACGGACGCCAGTTGGTGGACGCCGTGCCGGAATCTTTTCCTGAAGTCAGGGAATCTCCATCGTACACGATCTGTTTCGTGAAGTAGCGCGTGCGCAGGTAATCATTCACAGATGCCACTTCCAGCGATGTCAGTTTGCGGTCAAAAATCAGTACTTCCACCACATTGCCTCCTGAAGGAGAGTGCAAGCTTGGCACGTATCCGATGCGGAGCGGGTCTGTGGTGGTAGGCATGGCAGATCGTGCGGACCATCCTGCAGTGGAGACACTGCTCGTGACCGTTACTCCATTTTGATACATGGTGGGCGCCTCGCCTCCTGCCCACGTCACACCGGTATACGAATAAGTAGGAGTTCCCGTGAAACGATCCGTGGCTTGAAAGTCCGGAGCATCAAGATTCGAAAAGCTGAGAAATTGGGTGGTTGCTCTGATGTTATTGCTTTCGGCCTGGCGAAGCGTCCATTCTCCTGCAGCAGCGTTGAATGCGCCATGTTTGGAAATGGATAGTGAACGGCCGTTTGAACTATCCATGCTCCACACCGTAAAAATACTGATTTCATCGGTTCCCGCCAGGGCGTCCGGTCCTACGAGCACGTCATCCGTGGCATCGAAACGCACGGAGGGGTAGCTGCCCAGAGCATTGGTAACTACTGTAGGGCGGGCGCCGGAGGTGGACTGAGTGAAATTATTGCCATTGCCGCTTTTGTCGTTCCAGCGGCGTACAGTTTGGCCATTGGTAGCCAATGTCGTTCCATCATCGTTATACACTAAATCGTCTGAACGCAGCCACACGGTGAGTCCGGAAATGGAGCTGGGATCTTCCGAATGCGTATACGGCACCAGAAGGAAACTGAATCCTAAAAATACCAAGCTTACACATAGAAGTCTCTGGAATTTTCTTTGAGTGACTCCCATCGACCTGAAACAGCGCTCCATACTCATAAAAAAAGGGGATAGTAATATTTTAACCATAACAAATCGAATCCTTGTTCACTACTCATCACTGTGGAAATCGGCACCAACTGTGTAGCAATAGCATTACCTGTACGCTCAATGTACAAAAGGCCAGCCCAGCCGCATGTCGCGGCTGGGCTGGTGGCCACCTCAGTAGTGGCACGGCACCGACTTGATGGCGTTGATCACCTCGTCGTCCGGCACCTCGTCGGCCGTACCGGCGAAGCTGGTGTCCCGGCGGTCGAGCAGCAGAACCCGGTTGCCGTCAGCGTTGCCCCGGAGGGCTGTCGCCAGGTTACGGCGCTCGATCTCGGTCAGCGGTCGGAAGTCCATGACAGGTCCTCACAGAAGGTGACACGCCGGGAATCCGGCGCAGGAAAATAATAGAATTCTTGCGCAGGCTAGCAATAGAAATGGGAAAATGACTTCTGTTTTGCTCTACAGAATAGGAAAAATACGTGTACCGTGTGCACCCATAGTTCTTTCACACCCGCGGGTAGCATTCTGTCTTCATTCGAAGATGGATCACTACCTGCAAACGGAAGAAAGGAGGACTGCTTGAAGCATCAACAGCGTCTATTGGAAAGCCTACTGGAGCACAACTTGATTCGACCTTTGCAGATACTCTTTAGCCGCCGCAAACATACGTCCTTGAGCGGCCGCTCTACAAAACTCTGCGGGTACCTGCGTGCTTTCGGTCAACAAAAGTTCATTGTCCTTGGCCTGGAAGAAGACGGCAGGCCGAGGTACGCACTCGATGAACTGGAAGGCATGAGCATTAGGTGTGCTTTTTGCACCAGACCAATTTTTGTGGAGGATCAAGTAACTGTCTTCACACGAAGTGAGTACGGCACCCTGCATCCATATGACGCGGTGCAGCAGTGGATCTCTCCCGAGGAGTGGATCGGCTGCAGCAGAGAAGAATGCGGCAATAAGGGGAAAATTGAAGGCTACTGGGGACCCAGTGAATTTCATTTCGGCAAAGGCCGACTTCACCGGTTTCTATACCTGACAAAACCCATTCATCACAAAACCTTCGGCCAGCCTCGTCTGGGTTTCCTTTCTTGAACCATTTGCAGAATCCAGGCCGCGGACACCCCGTGGCCTATTTTCTGAGCGGCTCTGGACGTAGACTACTCCCTACGACACACTGCCAAACCGTTCTTTGAATTATGTCACAGGGAGCAATCTGACTTCATGTGAAGCCAGATCCCTCCCTGCAAACGGAAGAAGGACCACATGGAACTCTCCTACTGGTACTTGAAGTGGTGGGTGAAGACGCGGATTACCCATCCGCTGCGAGCGAAGTTCGGACGCACGTACCGCACTTCCAAGAGCGGCCAGCTGACCAAAAGACACGGCTACATTGAGGTGAAAGGCGACCGTCGCCTGTTCACGCTCCCGTTCGTGGACGGCCAGATCCAGTACACCTTGGATGAGCTTCGGGGCATGACCGCAACGTGTGCCTGGTGCGGCAAACCGATCTTCATCGGTGATATGATCACCTTGTACGGTACATCCCGAGAAGGCAACCTCAAGGTCAAGGAAGGCGCTACACTCTACGCACTCTTACCTACAGCATTGTGGGTGGGGTGCAACCGAGACAGCTGTACAGACACCGTCGCCGACTGGCAGGGCCGGTGGGTGCCAGACGAAACAACCTTCGGCAAAGGGCAAGTGGAGCGAATGATGTCGCCCCTCGAACTCATGCTCCAGAACCCTGGAGCGGCAGTGCATATTGTCCAAGACTGCGGCGAAGTGAGCATGAAGCTCATCAGGTAAAACCCGTTTGCAGAAACCCAGGCCGCGGACACCCCGTGGCCTGGCTCAGAAAAAATCACACAACAAAAAACCCAACCCTAACCCTATTCCCAACCCTCATTACGCTCGTACCATCTTCGCCATCTTCGCCTTCTTGTGAGCGGCGTTGTTTGGATGGATGATGCGCTTTTTGGCAGCGGTATCGATGGCCTTGTAGACCTTTGGCAAAATCTTTGCTCCTTCGTCTTTCTTTCCCTCAGCCACCAAATCCGTGATCTTGCGCATCATGTTTTTCAGCTGTGTCTTGTACGGCTGACGACGCTCTCTTCGAACTTCGTTCTGGCGGGCGCGCTTGATGGCAGACTTAATGATTGGCATGAAAAGAGAGAAAAAACTTGCCCAAACGGGCCAAGAGGGCCAAAGAGTACGGCAGAAGGACTAGGGCGTCAAGAATAACTTGCCTCCTTTATGGCTTCTTGAGGGGCTCTTTGGGCACGTACAGATTCTGGCGGATCCATTCCAGACTGGTCCAAATAGTCGATTCTTTGCGGTGTTCCGTGAAGAGGTGCGATTGATACAGATCGTTTCCGCCCTGAGAGAAGGCAATTGGCTCCTGCTGGAGAACGGCACGGATCCTCTGAAGCATGACACCGTAATCGGCTGTTGTAACCATATCCTTCAGCTTCAAGAGCTGATCGGACGCAGCGCGAAGCTCATCACGAAGCTTCAGCGAGAGGACGTACCGAGCCATCGGTTTGGCGTTGGTATCGGCAAAGTGGTCCGTTGCGGAGTGGTAGTGGTCCGCATTCGCCAGGGAAATTCTGGCCTCTGCAGCCGCTATGTCATGAGATATGTCCTCCAAGAGCTTTTCCTGAATGATGCGATGCTGCAGGTCTGGACGCTCTTTCTGGAGCAGGCGAAGAAGGGTCAGCTGCGTTCCTGTCTCTGCCTGTTTCCAAGCCTCGTACGCACGGAGCATCGTTTCTTTCTGTGTCCGCTGAGGCTCTGCCTGCACGGTGGGAATATCGTTATACGTCGCCAGATCGAATGCCTCTTTCTTTCCATTACGCTCCTGCGTCACTTCTTGTTTCTCTCCTTTCTTTTTCAGGTCTGCAGAAAGGGAAGTAAGCTCGGCATGCACATCACCGAAGCGTAAACGCTCGGCTGTCACTCCTACCAAATCTCCCTGCGTACGCGTACTGAGGTAGAGCATCTTATCCATCACTGCCCTCTGGAACCGCTGCTGAAAAGCTTCGGGGTTCTCGCCGGGAACTTGTGGTAAGCGAGTAGTGCGGATGAGGTACGCCGCAAGAATTTCAAATCGCGCATTCGTATCGGCTGCGTTCGTCAGGCTTGTGCCTTCATCGAACCACTTTTGGAATTCCGCATCGGAATCACGCAACTGACGAATGATGGTTTCAATATGTGTTCCGTGTGCGGCCATCTTCCCCACGCTGGGCGCATCAAGAGTTTTACGCATTTCAGCAAGCAGCTGACCCTCGGACTGCGTCGCCCAGTCTTTTCTATCTTTGAGCCACGTCTCACGAGCAGCTTCCAACGATTGATAGTACGCACCGCCGCCCATCACCGCCACGCTGATAGGAAGCGTGATGAGCCCCGCGGATGTTCCGAGTGCTGCCACCACTCCTTCGCCGGCAATCAGCGTCTTGCCGATAGCTACCCCACTAATGACCAGCCCCGTAAAACTCCCGGCACCTTCCGCCAACTGCACCTTGTACGATTCCCTGTAGAGCTCCTGCAGCGCAGGATTGCTTGTACCCTCGATACGCTGACCGTTTGCTTCCCACACCTGCCAGGCCATCACAAGTCCGTAGATGTCTCCGGCTATGCCAACTGTATTGAGCCCGATGCGAATCTTGGCAGCAGACTTTGCCGCCTCCAGCGCGCGAGTGACTTCCGCCATGTCGCCTGTCTGTACCGCTCCGGCAATAATATTCTTGGCACGATTGCTTTCGCTGATGAGCGCGTATGTTTTTTTATCCAGCACAATCCCTTCCTGTTTGGCCGCCTGCAAAAATTCCTCCACCTGCGCGGATGTGAGGCCACTATTGTACTTGGAAAGAACTGCACGGAGCTTTTGTTCTTCCGTGACCTCGCCTGCAACTTTTAGATCTATCGGTTTTTCTGGAATGGCCCCGGCTACAGCCTTTGCGCCCGCACGTGCCGCTGCAATGCCTCCTTTCACGCCGAGTTTCGTAGCTGCAACCGCAGGACGAAGGATCGCCAGCTTTCCTGCTTTCCAAGTGAGCTTGGCACCACTCTTCAAAAGCTGCCTGGAAATTTCTCCTCCCAGGAGCCCACCCAAAAGCGCCAACATGAATGCCATACACGCAAGCCCTGCAGCTCCTGCAAAAATATTGAACTGATGATCCGCAAAATCCTTCATCCATTCTCCCACTTCCATGTGCACATTCACCACGGTTCCAAAATCCTTCGTGAGTTCCGTATAGGCAGCGCTGTACTCGTCCCATCCGTTCTGCATTCGCATGAATGCCACCAGGTACGCCACCTGCGGATTGTACTTCTTCGCGATGTCCAGGAGTGACAGGCGTCCATCATCATTCTCGAGCTCTTTTGGAATGGTGATACCGCCAATCACAAGTTCATCGGTTTTTCCCTCCAGAAAATCCTGCACTGCTTTCTGCTGCTCGGGAGTTTGCGGACCTGCCGTGAGGAGATTCGCCGCACTCTGCGGCGGATACTGCGCGATGAACTGCTGCATTTCGCGTTCCAGAGCGCGCATTTTTTCCAACGCATTTCCCTTAGGTACATCTTTTCCATCTTTATCTTTCACCACAATAGGGGAGCCATCGGGATTTTTTCCTTCAAACTTGCGAATGGCTTTCTCGATACTGAGTCGCAGCTCCTCTCCACGCTTTTTCCGGGGATCCGTATCCGGAAGCGCGTTCATTTCTTCCTCATTCATCAGCCGTCCATCCGGGTGACGCGGCCACCCCACTACTTCATCGAATCCCGCTTCCAAATAATCCTGCGCCCTCTTTTTTAATTCCAATGGACCAAGATTTGGTACAAACGCTGTTTCTAATTGCACGAGCTTCAGCGCCAACCGAAAGAGAGTCGGACGGCCGTGACGAATGTAGATGTCTTCCACCTTCTCTTTCCATCCCACCTTCAATGGTCCTTCTTCCATCCGATGAAAATGTTGCTCGAGTGTGCTGAGTCCTCCTTCATACTGTTCGCGAAGGTACGGAGTGAATTCTTTGGGATCGGTGAAATCCAGTGTCGTCCCCGGGACAGGAAGATCACTGCCTTTGGCATCACGCACAGGCTGATCGAACTGATGCTGCTTAGACGCGAGTTCCGTAAGCACTATCTGATACGCACCCATGCGCCTATTCAGCTTCGCCATGGTTGCAATGATGTCCTTAGACCTGGAAGTCAACGCATCTAAACCTTTTTTTCGATCACTCGCCGTACTTTTATCGATTTCTACGTCTTTCAAGTACTGATCTAATCCTCCTGGATAGGAAATAGTAGCGAGCACCGCAGCTGCCTCCACAGTAGTCAGTTTGTCTTTCTTTCCTTTTGTTTTTTCCTTCAAGGCCGCGTCCGCAGCTTTCAATTCCAATTTTGTCTGTAATTGCACATCTTTCTTCTGATACTGCTTCATCACCTCTGCATGCTGATTTTTGAGAAGATCCAGTATCAGTGTATGAAATGGAACAATGCCGTTTGTATCTTTGCTTTGGAGAATTACATCTATTTCCCTGTTTAAGCGCAAAGCCTCGCGGTCATACTCTTCCCATTTCGGCAAAAGTGCCTGCAACCCGGCTCGGTCATTCTTCTCTCGGAGAAGTGGTACTTGATCCGCAATGGGATTGAACCCTGCTCGCAGATTCATTTGCTCCTGAATTTTTTGTTTCAAGAGACCATAAGATGCAAGTGCCTTTTGTTCTAATGGCGCATTCTCCTTTGAAATCATTCCGCCTTTTTGTTTGGTCTCCAAGTACAGCTCAAACAGCTGCTGGTACATCTCTATTCCCATGGCCCGCACTTCTAGCACCGTCACGCGACGTTCATTGAGACTCAGCTGTTCCATTCGTCCATCAGCAATGAATTGCTCGTAGGTGTAGGGAGGATTCAAAGGAGCGAGAGCATCCTGAATGTGCTTCTTTGAAAGTTCATTAGGCTTTTTATTCAATTGAATGGCCGCATTGAATACTACATCGAATCCGCGACGGTAACGCGCTGCTGCTTCATCGTATTTTCGCTGATCCTCCGGATTTCCCGCACGCTTCGTGAGGGGCTCTTGCCCCGGCTTCAAACTATTCATGATGGCATCCGCAACCAGAAGCTTTTGTTCACGAGCAGCTCTGGCATACAGTTCCTGCAAGTTTTTAGGATGAAGGTCTGCTTTCTTTTCCTTTTGCAAAGCAGGGCGATCCCAAGCCTCGCGAAAGGCGAGACGTGCGCCGGCGAGTGGACCATCCAAATTCATCGGATACGTTCCCATCACCGAGCGCACGGGCTCTACTTGCAATTCATTCTGCACAGTCACACGAGCAATAAGCGCCGACGTTCGATTGATGTGATCTGCAATCTTCAACTTGTCCGCGGGTGTCAGTGCCTGCAAACCGTTCAAGGCTTTCGCTCGAGCTGCATCATCCGTTGCTAGCAGCACGGTGTCTGCAAGTTTCTGGATATCCCGACCCTGCTCCGGCTGCACCTCTGCGGACGTAGGCTTTTCAATCATGAATGTGTGTAAAAAAGTGATCAGGGGTTCAGGCCCATTTCCAAAGCTTTCCCAGCGTCAGGAGCGATGGCGGCAGGCAACTGCTCGGCACCATGGATTACTTTACCCAGCACATCCGTAGCCGTAGCGGCACCGCTCGCACCAAATAGATAACTCACTCCCACCTTCGCCAACAGTGCCTCCAGTCCTCCTGCCATGTACGCACCCACAGCGGCAGTGCCTGCCACAGCGGCCACCACGAGGAGAGCGTAGCCAACAGTTTTCAACGGATGACGAACAGGATACGTAAGAACTTGCTTTGCTTTTTTCAGCGCCCACTTGCCCCAGCTTTCGCGCTGCATCGTCTCTTTGAATTTTTGATTCGCATCGAGCATCTTGAAACGCTTCTCGTTACTTTCGCGGAGAGCCTTGAGCGTCTCTTCCATTTCCGCACGATCCTTAAACTTCGTCTTCACCCAGTTTGGGGAGCTCTTTTCCAGATCATCAATGAGCGGCTTCACATCACCGCGCATTTCTTTCAGTACCGTCACATAATCTTTTCCGCTCGTGTGCTCTGCCACCTCTTTCAAATCCAATACTTTGTTTGGATTCTTTCCGCCCGCAGACATCGCTTCTTTTGTTCCGGCAGTCATTTTTTCCATAAAAGAAAAGGGGAGGGGTGGAGTTAAAGAGATTGCAAAGAATCCAAGAGCGCATGACGGATGCTCGTGAGGGCGCACACAGCCTCCAGGTCATCATCCATTTTCGACTGTTCCAGGTACACTTTTATAAAAGAGGTGAGGACATCCGGTCCCATAGCAAAAAAGAGCTGCATGAGGTCATCTTCCGGCAAATCCTGAAGCTCAATGTGTGCAATGAGTTCTTCCATCTCTTCAGATGTCTTCGCCTCCAGGGCTTTCTTCTGAAGTTCCTGTAGCTTTGGGTCGTGCACGCGGAGAAGTTCCAAACGAATTTTGCGGTACTCTTCGGTATCGGAAAAGGTCAGTGTTTCCTCGGAAATATCCCATCCTTCTTTGGCAGAGGAATCCAATCCTTCGAACATCGTTTTTTCGCTGTCTGTCAGAAACAAAGTTTGCGGCATGGAGGAGGTGGGGGAATCCATTAAGACGTATTATAAGGATGCGAGGTTTTTTAGCGAGTAGAATCCTGATATTAGAACATGTTTTGGCTTTCTTTACCATAAACCACAGGGTCCGACCCCGAGAGGGAACACTGTTGCTTCCCACCCCAATCCCACTACAATCCAAGCACTCTATGTGCGGTATTTTCGGTTACGTCGGCTCTAGAACAGATGCCGGATCCATCGTCATCAAGGGACTCAAAAACCTCGAGTACCGTGGGTACGACTCGTGGGGAGTAGCCATGCAGGAGAAAGAGGGGATCAAGATTGTGAAAGACATTGGAAAAATTTCTTCCGTGGAATTAAAAGATTTTCAGGATGTGTCTTCGGTCGCCATGGCGCACTCGCGCTGGGCCACGCACGGAGGAGTGACCAAGGAAAATTCCCATCCGCACTTGAGTAATGATGGATCGATCGCCGTGATCCAAAACGGCATTGTAGAAAATTTTCAGGAACTGAAACTGGAACTGCAGGGAAAGGGCTACACCTTCAAATCCGAAACCGACACGGAAATTATCCCGAATCTCATTCAGGAACACCGCAAAAGCGGATCGACCTTGAACGAAGCAGTACGAGCCGTGTGCAAGCGTCTCCAGGGGCGCAATGCCATCTTGGTGATCGACAATGTGAACCACACCATCATCGCTGCACGCACGGGATCGCCGCTCATCATTGGAGTGGGAGAAGGGGAGTACTTCATTGCATCCGATATCCCCGCATTTTTGGAATACACACGCACGGTGCAGTACTTGGATGATGGAGAGATCATGGAAACCAATGGCACAACTATTTCCTTCCGCGATATTGAAACAGGGGAGGAGCGACCCAAGCGCGAGATCACCATCGACTGGGACGTGAGCGATGTAGGAAAAGGAGAGTTCGAACACTTCATGCTGAAGGAAATTATGGATCAGAAAGAAAGCATTCACCGTGCCGTGCACCAGGATGAAGAGCAGATTATGACGATCGCCAAAGCAATTGAAACGTGCCTCGGTTGCATCATGACTGCGTGTGGTACCGCTCACAAAATGTGCATGGCTGCGGATTACTTTTTCTCGGTCGTGGCCAAGCGCCATGTGAACGTGACTCCCGCCAGCGAATTCCCCATCTTCCATCACTTCTTGAAACCGGAAAGTTTGATCGTGGTTGTGAGTCAGTCTGGAGAAACTATCGATGTATTGGAAGCTATTCAAGTAGCGAAAAAAGCAGGATCCAAAGTGCTTGCCATCGTGAACCGTGAAGGCTCATCGGTACAGCATGAGGCGGACTACACACTCCTCATCAACGCCGGCCCGGAGCGCGCGGTGGCATCCACCAAAGCAGCTACAGGACAGATGGCCGTTCTACTTTTGATCGCACACGCGGTGGCGGGAAAGCTCCAGCAGGGCCGCACACTGCTCCTGGAGACAGGCGGACAGATCAACGACATGTTGAACCCGCGCTACATTGACCGAATCAAATCCATTGCAAAAACCGTTCATCAGCACGAGCACATGTACATCATCGGCAAAGGGTGGAACTACCCGATGGCTCTGGAAAGCGCCATCAAGATCCAGGAAGTGAGCTACATGCACGCGGAAGGATTTGCAGCAGGGGAGCTCAAGCATGGTCCCATCGCCCTCATAGACAAAGGCACGCCGTGTCTGGCTCTCATGGGAAAAGATGAATTCACCAAAGACGTCATCAGCAACATCATGGAGCTCAAGGCCCGTGG
>CAZVOK010000007.1:0-64293 GCA_964628805.1 uncultured Candidatus Peribacteria bacterium
CCACAAGATCTGTATTGGAAAGTCCGTTTTTCTTTTTATACAGGGAGGCCTTTTCGATGTGCTCCAATGAATATGGCAAATGAAAATAATCCACAAGCATCTTCATGCAGGTGGGACCACATGCAGAGTCATCTCTTTGCTTGATTGGGGATATTTTCATAGTAATTGAAGTTTACATGGTTTCCTTAAAATGGGATATCACCGTCTATGCAAGCACCTTACAATTCGACCGCGGGTGGGACACCCGCTCTGCTTTATGAAATAATTGAATGCGCACCCTCGGAAGGATGCACCTGCGATGGATGAAATAATTCTAAAGAACCGCAGGCAGAATGTTTGCTCTGAGACAAAAAATTAATACATTTACTCCGCCTGATTCTTACAAAGCTCCAAAAGACCTCTGCAGATCTTTCCCATGGCTGTGATATTCCAGCCTTTTTCATCGGCGATTTCTTCCCATTCGGCGATGACGTCGGCTTGGTAATCGGGGCCGAAGATGTCGTCTTCTTCGTCGGAAGCGTCTTGGCAGAGTTCGATGCGTTCGGCGATGAGGTCAATCATCTGCTGATCGATCTTGTCGATTTGGTCGCGGAGGTCGTGGGAGATAGCCATGCGGCGTATCTTTGCGGAATAAAAGAGGATTGCAATGAGTTACAGTTGACAAAAATCGAGCTTATAGCTGCTAGTTGCTAGCTTTTAGAAATTTTAAAGAATAAACGAATTCTAGAGCCTATAGAACTCTGGCGCTTTATCATTATTACATGATCTTTCCTTTGCTATGTCCCTTCAAGAACAGATACACCTCCTCCGGCGGGAAAAAGAGAATGTAGGCGATGGGCATGGCGAGGAACCACCACACGCCCATGAAGACCGCCACTGCTATGTGGAAGAGCAGCCCCGCGATGATGAAAAACCAGCGAAGCCTGCGTATCCAGAGTCCTACGGAGAGACCAACTTCCAGGAACGCTGTAGCCTTGGCAGTGATGTCATACATCCACGGCGGCAAATCCATAGCGGCAATCGCACGGGACAGACCTGTTCCCCAACGGCCCACGAAGCTCTGGTACACGATGTGGCCGTCTCTCCAGTCTGGGAGAATCGTTTTTTGAAGACCTACCGCGAGGTAGATGGCCGCAATCTGGAGTGTCAGGAGCCTCTGGGGAAACACCGATGTCTCCTGCCACGCCCACCAGGAATCGCGGCGGCGACGCATGGAGTAGGAGAACGTCCGGTCGCACCCGCTGAAGGCGAGGAGTAGGAGAACGAGCATGAAGAGCCGATCAAAGGATGTATCGAAAATGTAGAGTGAGAGGAGCCAGTAGTAGAGATAGCAACAGAAAGCGAGTAGCGCTGCCGGCCTCGTAGCCCAGCCGATGGTGACGAGGATGAGGCACGCGTAGAAAAATCCGAACGTAGCCAAGGCCACTTCCGGCGGGACGAAGAAAATTTCCTGGTCCATGATGTACGGAATCACAACCCCTGCCGTGGAGTAACGCAGCGTGACAGTAGGCCACTGGAGTCCCCAGTAGAGAAGCAGGAAGATGCCAAAGCCGATGCGAAAAAGTGCCAGCGCATGCGGTGGCACATCACGAAACCAGAAGCGATTCCAACCGGCGAAAAATTCGCTGATCATGGGACTTGGAGAAGGAATGCATGAGTAGTGTTCTCTGGCGTGTGAAGGGCCTCAAAACCCGCGTGGGACTTGGGCCACGTGTCACGGTACAAACGAATGGCTGAATAAGATCTTTTATTTTTTGCTTCCAGTGCGCGTACTTGTGCCGCCAATTGTCGGTAGCCTTTTTGTAGATCTTCCTCCGTCTTCAGCGACTCCACTCCTTCTAACTTGCGACGCGCATTCGCTTCGCCCAAGCCCTGAGGGAAGTACAGATTCAAATCAATCTTCTCCCAGCGGCCGCCTCTGTTTAACCCTTCGGCCACAATGTCTGTATTGATGTCACTATCCGACTGATACGGCGCCATCATGGCGTAGAAATGATAGAAGACTTCCTTCGGCCACAGCGGGGCAGTACGTGTCATGGCAAAGATGAGTGCGGAGAGAAGCACTGACACGTATGCGAAGATGAACAAGTGAGCGATGGCGCGATCGGAAGTCATGCGGAGGTCATAGTAGCAGAGACAGGCGCTGCATCGAACACCGGGATTCTGCTACCATAGTTTCATGACGAAGACCGATGCCGCCGAGCGGATCCTCAAGCTCCGGGAAGAAATCCTGCGGCTCAACCGTGCGTACTTTTTGGAGAATAAAACAGACGTGTCCGAGGACGTGCGCGATGCCTTGAAGCAAGAGCTCATCAAGCTGGAGAAAGAGCATCCGGAGCTGATCACGCCAAACTCCCCTACTCAGAGAGTCGGCGCACCACTCGATGGCAGGCTGCCGAAGATCACGCATCTGACTCCCAAGGAATCCCTGACCGATGCCTTCAGTGAAGAAGATTTGCAGGAATGGATTGATCTGATGAAGCGATTTCTGGGACGTGACGACTTGGCCTTTGATGTGCTGTGTGAACTCAAAATCGACGGGCTGAATATTTCGCTCATTTACGAAAAAGAAGGTGACTCAGGCGAGTACGCGTACCGCAGAGCGGTGACTCGTGGCAACGGGATAGAAGGAGAAGATGTCACGCACACCGTGCGGACCATCGAGTCTATTCCCCTCTCTTTCACGGTCGACAGACCCATGAAGACCGCAGTACGGTTCATGGAAATTTCGGGGGAAGTATTCATGCCCAAGTCCTCGCTCGCGAAACTCAATGAACATTTGCCGGACGATGAGAAGTTTGCAAACCCCCGCAATGCTGCTGCGGGATCGGTACGGCAGCTCGACCCAAGTATTGCCGCACATCGTGACCTACGAATGTTTTGTTACAGCCTGGATGCTCCATCTATCGATAGCTTAGACATCAAAACGCAGTCTGAGCTGATGGAATTTCTGCAGAGCATTCACGTCCCCGTGCACGCGGGGTTCACGCACTGCAAGAGCCTGAAAGATATCGACAAGATCTACCGGCATCACATCGAACATCGTCACGACTTGGCTTTTGATATCGATGGACTCGTGCTGAAAATGAATAGCCGCCAAGTGCAGCGCGATTTGGGATCCACCGCCAAAGCTCCCCGCTGGGCACGCGCATATAAGTTCCCAGCCGAGCAAAAGACGGCGCAAGTTCTGGATATCGTGCTCCAAGTAGGCCGCACCGGAGCCATCACGCCTGTAGCACATCTGACTCCGACTTTAATCGCAGGATCCACTGTGACTCGTGCCACGCTGCACAATGAAGATGAAATCAAACGTCTTGATGTGCGCCTCGGCGACACAGTCATCGTCCAGAAAGCAGGCGATGTGATTCCGGAAGTGGTAGAAGTGATGCTGAACTTGCGGCCGGAGAATTCCACCGAGTATGTATTTCCAAAGCAATGCCCCAGCTGCGGAACGGATCTGGTACGAACCGAGGGAGAGGTAGCACTTCGTTGCCCGAACCCCAACTGCAGCGCCGTGCAACAGGAGAGGATCGAGCACTGGGTGTCTCGCTATGCGTTCAATATGGAAGGGCTTGGGAAAGAGACGCTGGAGGAACTCATCGCCGGAGGATTCATCGATGATCCGGCGGATCTCTTCACGCTCACTGCCGAAGACTTTTTGCAACTGCCGCTCTTCAAGGAAAAGAAAACCGTGAACGCGCTCAAGTCGATAGAGAAAGCGAAGCGGGTACCGCTGGAACGTCTGCTTTTTGCTCTCGGCATCCGCCACGTGGGACGCGAGACCGCGGAACTCCTCGCAAAAAATATTCACTGGCCGTCCAGGGTACTGACCGTGGAAGAATCCGAAGAAGTATCTGCACACGCGCAAAGTTCACTCTTTGAAGACTCAGAAAAAGTCCAAGTCACGCTGGAAGCCATTACGATGGAAGACATCATCACGACCCTCGCGAGCATGGACGCCGATGCGCTGGCAGCGATTCACGGTATTGGAGAGATCAACGCGCAGTCCGTGAAGGATTGGATCTCTGAGGAATCGAATCAGGAGTTACTCCTAAAAATGCAAGCCGCAGGGGTCATTGCTTTGCAGAGCGAGAAATCCAACATCGAACAAGTGTTTGCAGGAAAGACGCTCGTCATCACCGGAACTCTTCCTACCCTCAGCCGCGAGCAAGCCAGAGACATGATCAAAGAACGCGGCGGAAAAGTGAGTGGCTCTGTGAGTAAAAAAACTGATTGGCTTTTGGTGGGCGAAGATGCCGGAAGTAAATTGGATGATGCGAAGGCGCTGGGGGTAAAGACAATAGATGAGGCGGCATTTTTGAAGATGTGCGGTTTAAATTGAGAATTGAAAATTGAGAATGCGGAATGGTGTTTTTGCTTAAAAAATTTTATTGAAGTCTGCGGAAGAAAAGTTACAGTAAGAGATATGATTAATTATTATGCGGTCTTCGTCAGTGCGGTTGTGAGCTGGGTGCTCAGCTATGTGTGGTTCATGTGGCTCTTTCGAAAGCCGTACATGGAAGGGCTTGGGAAAACAAAAGAGCAAATGAATAAAGGACCATCGATGATGGTAGCCTCCGCGTATCAGCTCATGGGCAATATCATGATGGCGTTGGTCGTTGCAATGCTCATACAGCTCATTGACGTACAGGGAGGCGTGCAAGCCATAGAACTCGCTGTTATTCTGTGGGTGGGCTTTGTAGCGGCTGTGGAGGGACCCATGTGCGCATTCAATGCATTCTCACTGAAATACTTTTTGGTCACATCCGGAAATGTGCTCATGTCGCTCCTGGCTACTTCAATAATCCTGAGCAAATGGCAGTAATCCTTTGCGATACTCGGAAAAAATAAAACTTATTTGCATTCTTCTAAAATCTCTTTAGACTCGGCCAGTGACCACAGAACCACGGCGTATTTACGCCTTCTCCGATACCTACGGCCGCAGCAAAAATCCTTTCGTACAGGATGACGCTGACGCGCTGCTCTCCACAGACTTCCGCTCGTTCCCACTCGTCCCCGTTAGGCGCGAGTTCGACATTTACGGACGCGAGACAGTCACGGCTCACGTGCTTCGCCTGATCCTGTCGCTGCATGAAGGAGTGAGAAATTCCAAGGCGCTCAGCAAGGAAGTGAAGGATGAATTTGATCAGTCCATCACCGGAGTCTTCATCAATGCCGCTCCCCGCTTGGACACCAAGCAGAATGGCGCACCTTTCTATGTGGCTACGGGAAAGAACCTCCGCATTGTGACGACCGACCTGAAGGCTCTGTCCTCCATAAAAGAGCACATCGAAACGCTGCACTTCCTGCCAAACGAAGATAATATCCTCTACAGCAACACCGAGCA
The DNA here is from genome assembly GCA_964628805.1 of uncultured Candidatus Peribacteria bacterium. GTDB lineage: Bacteria > Patescibacteriota > Gracilibacteria > Peribacterales > Peribacteraceae > CAZVOK01. Next base: position 5,348 of record CAZVOK010000007.1, read on the forward strand.
GTTCCGCTCCAGTTACACGCCTGGGCTCCTCTTCCCCAACCACGGTTTGCACCTGGAAGAGGCACCCCTCAGCACTATCCCAGATTACCCTGAGGATTCCTGGGAACTCTCGTACGTAGACCGCTTCGGAAACCTCATCACGTACACCAAGAACATCGATGCCGCCTGGAAAAAGATCGAAAGCAACATCCGCAAGGATGGCACGGTCAAGGTAGTCATCGGAAACGTGAGCCAGAAGCTCTATGTAGGAAAGTCCCTCCGCGACGCCGAACCAGGCGAGCTCGCCATCTACATCAACGGCGATATCGACATCGTCCGCAAGTGGGAGAGCGACGAAGACCAGTACACCCGCCTCTACAAATCCGCCTACTTCCAGTACGCCAAGCCGATTATTGGAATGGATATTAAGATTCCTAAAAAGGGTTAGGGTTTGGGTTGGGGTTAGGAACTTGTGTACTAGGAACTCGGAACTAGGCCTCTTTTGAGTAACAACAAAAACCAAAGGTCGGAGGAGCAATCTCATCAACCCACCCCGGCCGGACAGTGGTTAGCGCCCGTAGGCACGCACTCTGGAAAACTGACTTAGACGATGGTGGCCTCTTTCCGCTGCAGGGCGCGTGGCTTGGCGGTGGGTGGGTTTGGATTTTACCCTGAGTCGGACCGAAGGGTTGGGCACTTTCTTTTGGGCGGGTAGCCAAAAGAAAGTACCGACCGTGAGCTACATTCGGTGTGATTGTTCTTAAGCGACTAGTTGTTTTGTGTGTGGCCGTTCCAAACTCTCATAGAACTGATTTTTCCTCTACCCAAAGACCTTTATACACACTCCCCAATTTTTCTTCTCAGAATCCTCTGCATCCTCCCACAGATCCTTTACACTCCTCATCACACCCATGCCCCTCACCTCTGCCCTTCTACCGCTTTTAGAGAAACACTACGGATACACGTCCTTCCGGCCGTTGCAGGAGGACATTATGGAGAATCTCCTCTCCGGGAAAGACAGCCTCGTGCTAATGCCGACAGGAGGAGGAAAGTCGCTCTGTTACCAGCTGCCTGCGGTCTTCAGTAGCGGCATGGCGCTCGTGGTATCGCCGCTCATTTCGCTCATGAAAGATCAGGTGGATAGCCTCCGGGCAAACGGGATCCCTGCGGCGTACTTGAACAGTTCACTCTCGCTGCCGGAGCAGGAAGAGGTGCTGAATGAAGCACGGAACGGACTCCTGAAGCTTCTGTACGTTGCCCCGGAGCGGTTTGCAGTGCCGGCGTTTCAGGCGTTTTTGCATACTATTGATCTCTCCTTCATCGCCATCGATGAAGCGCACTGCATTTCCCAATGGGGGCACGATTTTCGCCCGGACTACCGCACGCTGAAAGTACTCCGCAATCAGTTCCCGTCACATCCCATTATTGCCCTCACTGCTACTGCCACAGAGCGCGTGCGAGTGGATATCATTGAGCAATTGAATCTCCAGGAACCGAAAGTATTTCTCTCGAGCTTCAATAGACCAAATCTCACCTATCACGTTCGCCCCAAAAAACAGTCGTACGGATCACTGCTCTCACTCTTGAAGCAGCACGAAGGCTCATCGGCCATCATCTACTGTTTTTCCCGTAGAGACACGGAGTCCCTGGCAGAAGATCTCACGGCAGAAGGTATCAAGACGCTTCCGTATCACGCGGGGTTGGATCCGGAGAAACGGAAGAAGACACAAGAACAGTTTATTCGTGATGAGCTCCAGGTAGTGACTGCCACTGTCGCCTTTGGCATGGGCATCGATAAGCCGGATGTGAGACTGGTGGTCCACTGGGACATGCCGAAAAATCTGGAAGGCTACTATCAGGAAACAGGGCGCGCAGGGCGCGATGGACTCCCCAGTGATTGCGTGCTCTTCTACTCCGCCGGCGACCGCCGCAAGCACGCGTTTTTTATAGACGCCGTCCCCGATGAACGTGAAAGAGAAGAGTCCTACAGGAAACTTGCGCAGATGATGGAGTACTGTGAGCTCGGCGATTGCAGGCGTGCGTATTTGCTGAAGTACTTCGGTGAAACAGGAATGCCAAGCAGCTGCGCCTCGTGTGATGCGTGTATGACTCCGCAAGAAACATACGATGCAACGGACATCGCGCAAAAAGTGCTCTCGGCAGTCATTCGCACAGGGGAAAGATTCGGAGCCCACTACGTGATTTCCGTGCTCCGCGGAAAAGAGAACGACGATATTTTCAAGCGCATGCACAATACTCTCTCCGTACACGGCATCGCCAAAGAACAAAGTGACGGAGAACTGCAGCACGTGATGCGGCTCCTCGTCCAAAAAGGACTTCTTATCCGAGAAGAAGGAAAATATCCCACGCTTCGCGTGTCCGATGAAGGAAAGATCTGGCTGAAGGAACGAGGCACACTCACACTCCCCGTGCATCGATTGGCGGAGACGACTTCGTCACGGAAAGACAAGGACACAGCGCCGTACCACAAAGACCTCTTCGAGGAACTGCGAGTGATCCGTAAGCAAATAGCAGACAGTCGCAACGTGCCGCCGTTTGTGATTTTCGGCGACGCATCACTCCGCGAAATGGCGCAGTACCTCCCACAAAGCCGCGAGAACTTTGCGCGCATCACGGGAGTGGGAGAAAAGAAACTGGAGGAATTCGGCGAGCAGTTTGTGTCCATCATCACACGTTTTGCAGAGAGAAAGTCCTTGAAAGAAGACACTCCTCCCCGCGAGCGCCGCGGCAGGCGCAGCGCCAATGGAGCCGGTACCACGTACGATGAAACGAAGAGACTCCTGGAACAGATGCGATCCATCGAAGAAATCGCGAGCATGCGCGGGCTTGCTCCAGGCACCATCATCCAGCACATCGAAACGCTCATCAAACGTGGAGACAGCCTGGACATCCGGTACTTGCGTCTACCAGAGCAGCAGATAGAAGAAATGCGGGAAGCCTTTTCCCGGTTCCAAGGAGAGGCCCTCAAGCCCGTGTTCGATGCTTTCGGCGGAAAGTATTCCTACGACCAATTGCGCCTGGGACGAGTATTTCTGACTCTTGAAGCAGTTTTGGCCTAATACATACTTTTGAAGCGAGTTTTCTACAGGGCTACCTCTGAAAGTGGCCTAAAGTAGCTAATTTCCCTTTACATTGACGAAATAAGTTAAATGTATTGAAATATATAGACAGGCAGGGTACTATGTCCCCCTTTTTGCTTTTTCTATGCTACGAAGCTTTCTTCAGTCCCGCCTGTCAACACTCAAGGCACTGTTCTGGATCTCTGTAGTCATGGCAGCAGTGGTGAACCCACCATTGCTCATGCGCGGCAATGAAGCCAGCGCAGAAAAAGACGAACCCACCAAAGAAGAAACCCTCACGACGTTGGAAGCAGAAATGGCTGAGTACAAGCGTCTGGATTTGAAGCCGGAGAGAACCATGACCATCAAAATCGAACGCCTGAAAGAGTCGCTCTGCAAAGAAGGAAAGGAAACGTACTGTCCGCCAAAACCAGTAGTTGCCCAGGCAGCTACTCGGAAGCGTGTGGATCCTCCTTCCTACAAGGGGACCACTGCTCCGTACCTTGCGCCTATCGGCGATACACTTGATATTAAAAAGCTCGCCTACGCAGTGTCTGTGGCGGAAACCAGTAACTGCACCAAAGGGACCGGCGTCAGCAGCAATAACTGTTTCGGCATCATGACCTTCAAAAACGGTAAGCGCAGCCCGAGGAAATTTGCCACCAAAGAAGAAAGCTTCGCCGCGTTCGAAGAGCTCTGGATGCGCAAGTACGGCGGCCGCTTCCCGACTCTGGCAGACGCTAAGAAGTATGCAGGAAGCGAAGGCACGCACTGGCTGCACACGGTGACAACCGTGTATAACAGGCAGCAGACGGCCACGGCGCTCGCGACTCCGGCAGCAGAAGTAACTGCACAGTAAACCTTCGATGAAACAAGAGAACTTACAGCTGAGGAATCAGTAGCTTTCGTACACGTCTTCTCACGGGAGCGGCCAGAAACAGCTTCTCTTCTTTAAGTTGTGCCTCATGTTCCATCTTCAGTCGGCTCGTCCCAAATACGGGATGACAATCTAGTGCAGCAACAATGTCTTTGCCATTCCCCTTGGCGATCACTTCTCCTTCGGAAATAGGCTCGAATGCTTGATATTTTTTTGTGAGCGCATAGGACAGATCCGGAAATTTCACAGATCCTATGACGCGATGAATCAACTGATAGGAGGATCTTTCAGTGTAGTCGCTATCCAGAAAATCGGACTTAATTAGCATAGCGACTGCAGATTCTGTAGCCACCCTATTGGATGCAGGATCCTCGTGCTGACCGCTTTCTACTTCAATCACCGGGGTGTCTGTATTCCGTAAGCCGCCATAGAGAGATCCCATGGCATACCCCGTTTGCACAGAAACAATATTTGTTACTCGTGTTTTTAAAGGAATGCCATCGGAGAGCGCATCGAGATCTTTTTCAGTACCCTTGATATCGATAATCATAGGTTCGCTCGGCTCGGAGAAGCTATGCATATCCAATCCTACGTCTATGTCTTTGTATAAAGGATATAATTGATGAACTCGACGGATTTCATAAGGCTCGCGTGTAGACCTTCGATCCAACACATCTTCCGGAATTCTATTCATATTCATTTGGTATCGGCGGCATTCTCTTTTTTGTTTTTCGGTCTTAGACTCAAAATATTTCTCTCCTGCTTTCATGTTATTCACAGCAATGAATACATCTCCTTTCAATCTTTTTTGCAGCTCTGTGTCTGACAGCAGATGGTGAGCAGCGGCTAAGCCGCTCGGCTCATTGCCATGTGTGAGGACAGTCAGTAAAAACTTGCGACGGGTTTCACCTTGTAAACGGAGTACGCCTGGCATTCCTTTGTATGAGCTCGCGCGAAGGTGCTCAAAAGTGCTTCGAAGTTCTGCAGCATTGGGTAAATGCATAGGAGGCACAGTCTATACAAATATGCATTAAAAGTACATCAGACACGAAATTCCTCTTCCAGATACCCTTCTCTTTCTAGAAGCATCTGAAACGCTTTTGCATCACGAACCGAGGCGGCGTGTCCGTCGTTATTGAAGTACGCGAAGAACGGTTTTTGATGGAGCAAGCATCTGCCAGCAATCTTTACCCAGGGCTCTAAGTGTTTCTGCGTGTACTCCTGCCACGCACGCTTGTTCACGGTTCCATGAAATCGGAAGTAGAAAAAATGCTCAGACGTATCGGCGATCCAATCTTCGGGCAGCATCAAGAGGTGCCCGCTTTTGAGGATCATTTCCTCATGTTCTTCGATGGGCCAGAAGCCTCCTTTGTAGGGCATGTCATGCAATACGGCAGTGGCACCGTATTTGTCCAATAACTTGAATGTCTCCGGCTCGTACCATCGTCGCGTACGAAACTCCACGGCCAATGGACAATCGATTCCTTGTTTTAATTGTGTGCTCCGAGCAGTATCTAGAAAATCTTCCAGAAGTCCGTAATCCGGCTTCAAAGATGGCGGTAATTGGAAAAGCACGCACGCCAGATTTTTCTCCAGTGGAGCAAACTGCTGCCACATATCTTGTAACTCACTTTTACATCTCCGTAGCCGACGAATGTGCGTGATGATCTTCCCGGCCTTCATGGTGAAGGCAAAATCTTTGGGGACAACGGATTTCCAATGGAACAGTGTCTTCTCACTCACCGGCCTGTAGAAAGTCATGTTGATTTCCACGGTCTTAAACTGCGTCACAAAGTACGCGAGCCTATCCGCGGGCTTCGTGCCCTCTGGATAAAACTCCCCTTTCCAATCCGCATAAGAAAACCCGGAAGTGCCGATGTGCACGGGTAGTAAGGACATGCGTTTGTAAGACGCATGGGGAGAGAGTTTCTGTCAGACTCTTTAAAATTGTTATAAGATTACCGGTTTGAATAAGAATTATTTACTGTGGCTGTGAATATTCAAGCAGTAGCATTCCATGCTCATCGGGTTCTTTTGAAGCACACTTCCATCCATTTTTTTGAAAAAATGCTTTTGCATTAGTATTACTGTCGTCAACAAAAGTCTTCCACGTCTGTCCTAATTTCAGTGAATGTTCCTTCAATAATTCACAAAGCACCTGAGAACCAATACCCTCTTCACGTCGGTTTGGTTTGATGGCAAAATCAGTAATGTAATAAGAAAGATTCTGTTCAGTTGGAAATTTCACCCCGACTACTCCGATCAATTCATATTCAAGAAATGCGCTGTACTGACAGCCGTCGATTTCGTTCAAGATATACTCTAACCATTCATTATCCATAGGCCCTAGTCGCTTCATCAATTCAGCATCTGTGTACCAGGATTTGTATTCCGGAAAATCTTCTTTCTTAAATTTCAACAGCTCAATCATACGACTAGATCATAACACTAAATAAGATGCTTATTTCGAAAGGCATGACCGGATGAACTCTTGAGATATTTTTCAAATGCGAGAGCTTTCATTTTATCCGGAAAAACCGCAGCAAAGAGAAGCTGATGTTCATCCGATGTGCTCGTACTTGTAGTTGTGCCACGCTTATGTTGAGCAAGACGTTCCTTCAGGTCCGCTGTATAACCCGTATATCAATCTCCATTACTGAGCTTCAAAATATACACCCAATACATATGTTTATATTACTTTACATTTCATGGCTGCGCCACGCGAAGCGCAGCGGCTATTTAGAGAATGGCGCCCCACTTCGCTTTCAGCTTCGCGGGGCACACTTCGCTGCGCGAAGTGTGGTGCCGTGGAGAAGACTCGAACTTCCACAACCTTGCGGTTACACGCCCCTCAAGCGTGCGCGTCTACCAATTTCGCCACCACGGCACGGTACTCGCGAGTGCCGTGCCGGGGGCACGACGCTTCGCAAACACACGTTTATACGTTGAAAAGATCAACAGAGGGCCCAGAGTGTAGCAAGAATTAGGCTATTGCAACACATCTTTAGGTGAATCTCTTAGTCTTCATCGGCGGCTAAAGCCCGTTCGTCTACTTGGGGTTCCTGGGCCTCATCTAAAGCCCCCAATCTTGCGCCTAAATTACGCTCTGAGGTAGCAGGCTTATTGCGGCTATTTCCTTGTAAACCTTCTAAAATCTCGTATAAGCGAAGCTTGGCCTCCAATTGACCTCTTATGAGAGCAAAATCTGTTACAGTAATACGATCCAATAAGGCTTCAGCTAGTCTCAGGCGAGTTTCGACCTTTTTCGCGGATACTCCTGGCTCCAAGGCAGCCACAAGCTCTGGGAGCTTTTGGACTTCTTCTGTAGAAAGAGGTTTTACCTTTTTTGAAGCAGCTTCTGCTGTCGACGCTAGTTTTTTTGACATAGGCACAGAGTGTAAGTACAAAAAACTTTACGTCAACTGATCGAGAGCTTTTTTCATGTATACATCTCTACTAAAACAAACTTTGCGGCACCGGTGTAATAGATGGAGGCTACGTAACTACTTGAATTATCTCTCACAGCATCTTTTCAAAAAATGTGAACAGAAGCATCCTTGCTTGAACAAATAATTTTTCCTACGATGAGGTACGAGATATTCCCCTTCCCCATTCTTTTTATGGATTCAATGTCAGGAACCCCTCGGAAATCCACCACGAAGATGCTCGGCACTTTTTTGGTTGTCGGCCTCTTATTGCTTGTGGTCGTTGTAGACATGCAGCGCCGGGCTGCAGTGGCACAGCTCGCACAGCTTTCTGTGAAGCTCAACCAAGTGAGCGGCGGGAACTCCGCTGAGAACAAGGCTGAGGCAGATCGCATTGTGGCTGAGGTTCGTAAGCTCATGGACATTGCCACCGATGTAGAACCTACAGTCGCAACCATCGTAGATGTGGAAGTTCTCCGCAAGCAAAACGAGTTCTACAACAGGGCTGAGAACGGTGATAGCCTCATCGTCACTCCTACGCGCGCCATCCTCTACAGCAGCAAGAACAAGCGCATCATCGATGTGGTTCCCGTACAGCTCGAAGCTCCGGCTCAGCAGGCACAGGTTCAGGGAGGACAGCAGTCCTCTGCTCCAAAGCAGCAGACTCCACCTCCGGCTCAGCAGCAATCGTCTGTACCAGCAGCTCAGTAATTGGTTGATCATTTAAGAATTTTTAAAACCGCCCTCACGGAGGGCGGTTTTTTTAATCTGAAATCCGAATATCGAATGTCGAAACAAATTCTAAATTTATGGAAATTTTGTAAATGAATAAAACCTGTTTGATGTTTTATAGGTTTCTGCTGTCACACAAACCCCCATCCCTAACCCTTCCCCCACGGGGGAAGGGCACTGTTTGTTTGTAAGTGTTTTTGTTTGTAGGTGTCCCCCTCACCTAACCTCTCCCCTGGGGAGAGGGATGTGTGTGTTTTTGTTTGTTTATTCTTTTTGTGTCTTTCTCCCCTGCCCCCGTGGGGGAAGGGGTCGGGGGAAGGGGGTTTGTGGGGTGACAGAAACCAACACTACAAAATTGTACGGGACCGCAGGCAGAAAGCCTGCTCCCGATTATCAAAATATAAATACAAAAAAAGACCCGACGCTCCGCGCCAGGTCTTTTCATTTTCTTCTTTCTAGAATTACTCAGACACTACGGACTCCTCTTCCTCTTTCTTCGCCTCTTTCTTTTTCTCCCTCTCCACCTTCTTCCCATCAAACACTTCTGCAAATTCTTCGACGGTCATGGTCTCTTTTTCCAGAAGAATTTTAGCGAGTTCATCGAGTTTCTTTCGGTGCTCCTTGAGGAAACCTTCCGCACGCTCGTACTGTTCGGCGATGGTCTTCAGGACAAAGGCATCGATAGTACGGGCCATTTCTTCGGAGTAGTTACGCATCAGGGACTGCTCGGCGCCGGTGAAGCCTTGCCCCTGGCTTTCGCCGTAAGCTACGAGCCCCAGGCCTGTATCGCCCATTCCGTAGCGCATGGCCATGTTGCGGGCGATGGTGGATGCACGCTCGATGTCGTTGCTGGCACCCGTGGTGATTTCATCGAAGACGATTTTCTCGGCGGCCCGGCCTCCGAGGAGCCCGCAGATTTCATCGAGGAATTTTCTCTTACTGGTGGTGTACTGATCTTCCTGCGGCAGGAACCATGTGACGCCCAGGGCAGACCCGCGGGAGACGATGGAGATCTTGTGCAGAGGATCGCTGTGCGGACAGAGGTACCCCACGATGGCATGACCGAGTTCGTGGAACGCAGTGATCTCTTTTTCCTTTTGAGTCAGCTTGCGGGATTTTTTCTCCGCACCCACGGCGATCTTCTCGACGGCATCGATCATATCCTGCTGGATGACCGTAGGCCGTTTTCGCTTGGCAGCGAAGATGGCTGCTTCGTTCATGATATTTTCCAGGTCTGCTCCTGTCATTCCCACGGTCTGCTTCGCGATCTGTTCAAAATCCACTCCCTTGGCCATTTTCTTGTTGCGAGCGTGAACTTCCAAAATCTGCGCACGAGCATTCAAATCCGGACGATCGATGAAGATGCGCCTGTCAAAGCGTCCCGGGCGGAGGAGAGCCACGTCCAGTACATCCGGACGGTTGGTGGCTGCCATCACAATCACGTTTGTTTCCTGTTCAAAGCCGTCCATTTCCGTGAGGATTTGGTTGAGGGTCTGCTCGCGTTCATCGTGTCCGCCGCCGAATCCTGCTCCTCCGCGCTGGCGTCCCACGGCATCGATTTCATCGATGAAAATAATACACGGAGCATTGCGCTTGGCTTTGGTGAAAAGATCACGCACACGGGATGCCCCCACTCCTACGAACATCTCTACGAATTCCGATCCTGCGATGGAGAAGAATGGGACGCCTGCCTCCCCTGCGACCGCACGTGCGAGGAGTGTCTTTCCTGTTCCCGGAGAACCCACGAGCAGAACGCCCTTAGGAATTTTGGCTCCGATGCTCGTGTACTTGCGGGGATTTTTCAGGAAGTCCACTACTTCTACCAAATCCTCTTTCGCTTCTTCGGCACCGGCGACATCCGTAAAACGCGTCTTCACCTGCTTTGCATCGGCAATGCGAGCGCGGGACTTTCCAAAGGAAAGTGCGTTATTTTGGCTGCGAGAAATGCCGCGGAAGAGCCACACGACTCCTCCCAGAACCAAGAGGAAGAAGAGCAAGTCCGGGAGAATGGCGAAGAAGACATTTGCTGCTTCACGATTTTCGATCTTCACCACAGTTGCATTTTTTGGATCGTTCCATCCAAGCTCGCTCACGGTATCGGCATTTTCTTTGTACGACTGCAGGATGCTCTTGTCCTTAAGCGTGGCGTACACTTTGTTATCGCGGATGAGAATTTCTTCAAACTTTCCTTCACTGTACCCGCGAGTGATTTCACTCAAGGGAACTTCCTTGGCAGTGGCGAACTTCTGTTCGGACTCACGCTGCGGATTGGTGAGGAAGAGGAACGACAGGAAAATAAGACCGCTAAAGAGCAGGGCACTGAGAAGCCACTGCTGACGGCTGCGCTTGGGTGGTTTGTAGCTAGGCATAATTGAGGAGAGATGTAATACAAAAACTTGTTCACTGCATATAATGAAGGAAAACTGCGGAAATCCCAAATGTAAATCCAAGAATTCATCAGTATTTTTCCTAACTCTTACAAAGTTCAACGAAGGCTCCTGGAAGCCAAAGTTTGGATGCCTTACTTCTATGCGCTCCATGCATGCAAAATGGCTTTGGCTCGAACACAGCAAAGTATACAATACTAGACTTTATGAACCGCCTCTTCCGCCATGTACCACTGGCCTTCTGCCTCAGTCTCACGCTGACTCTGGGATTTTTGCTGGGATTCCTCGCCAGTAGCTTATCTCCTCTGCCAACTGTCGTTGCTGTCCGAGAGGAACACCGATCCTCCGTACCAGTCATCACCATCGAGCGACCTGCGGCAGGGTACTTAAAGGGACGCATCAGTGGAGAAGCCAGAGTACTCATCGGCCAGACGATGCAAGTGAATACGAGTGAGTTTACCATCGCCATTCCGGAGGCGTCGCAGCGTGTGAAAGTTGTAGTGCCGGAAGGCATGACACTTGTGGCATCCAAAAAAGGAACAAATTTCTACTCGGTGTTCTCTCCGGCAGGAGAAAAAATCGCACCGGAAAATAGAGTGTATTTCCGTACGGAAGCGGACGCCCTGGCAGCGGGGCTCAAGAAAGGATCTTGATTAGGACGACGTGTGCAGAAGAAGCAGAAGAAACTCGAGAGATGTGACACTTGCGCCCAGGACCACTGCGCGCACGCACCATTTCCAGTTCCCCTTGAACAGACTCTCCGCAATTAATGCGTAAAATATAAAGGGCAGGAAGATGATTGCCGAGTAACGAAAATCCTGCGTCGTCGCGAAAGGCGCTTTGAATTTGAAGAGCACGTGCCCGGTGAGAGGAATGAGAAGGATGAGCAGCATTGGAATTCCCTGGAATCCCCGAAGCTTTTTGCCAAAGAGCATCCCCGCTGCCGCCAGAATTCCCACCATCATCCACAGAAACAGAAGGAACGATGCGAAAGGTTTGATGAGGGCACCGAAATCATACTCTCCAAAAAGCGATGACCGCAGGAAGAACTCCCAGAAGTACTGGCGCCTGGCGGAATCATCCCACACGTTGTTGTAAGGAAACTGCATGACGGCGATGGGGTTGAAGACTGCAATGCTCTTCCAGTCATTTTGTACCGCCAGGGCACTTGTGAGATTGCCTATGTTTCCAACAACCGCCCGAGCAGTAGAATCATTGGATGCGGAGAGCGTGCGAATCATATGAAACCATCCACCGAGAATCACCACTGTGAGTGCGCCTATAAGCAAAAGACTGATCTTCTTTTTCCAAGAGACTTTTGGCACAAATACTAAAGACAAAAAGACCGCTGCTACAAAGAGCACGCCGTTGGTTTTGGTGATGATGAGCAAGCCGCAGGTGGTAAAAAGGGCCAGAGCCATACTCCACTGACGCCTTTGAAAAAAGGCGACTAGAAGCGCAAAACCTAGGACCGTCAGAAACATCACGAGCACGTCGTTATTGATCCTCGCCGCATGAAACACAATTCCCGGGAAGGCGCCGCACGCAAGTACAAACAGGAAGCGCTCCCACACGTGCTGCAATCCCCTAAAGAGCATTGAGGCAATCCACGCCACAGATACCAAGGCAAGAACCGAGAGAGCGAATGAGAACCACTGCATGAGGAGAAGCTGCCTGGCTGCATCCATTCCCAGAAGCCCTCCGAATTTCCAGAGTCCTCCCGTGAGGAAGTAATAGAGCGGCGGCTGGTAGAACTGCCACCCCACTGCCGGGTCCGGCAGAGCGAGGCCATTTTCTGCGATGAATCGAATGTACTCAATGTGCCCATCTGTGTCGTGTCCGCGGATGGTGTGCGGAGTGAAGAGTACGTACAAAAAACGAATCGTGGCGCCGATGCACAGTGCCAGGAACAGAATGGGATCCAGCACAGGTTTTTTGTCGCGGATGAAGATGTACCACGCGTACACGGCCACACTCAGGAGCATGAGCACCATGAACGTAAACCCCAGAGGATCAGTGGGTGACTGTCGTAGCGTAAGGCCACCCATGCCTCCGTGATCACGCACACGCACAAAGAAATCATTGGTACCGGAGCGGACGAAGCTGGAAAGATTCACGCGATGCCCTTCGGGCCGGCCGCACTCGGCCATGCGTCCTTCCAGGGGAACATCTTTTCCATTCACACTGATGGATTCCAGACAGTCATCGGGGATGAATGTGAATTTGGTAGGGTGAATAGCCCCAAGATGCATGGAAAAAGAAATATTGATGAACGGTCCATCGGAGGTGACAAATACCGACATCGCGGATTGGCCTGTGATGCCATTCTCAAAGCGGTACCACACGGTATCCATGCGTGGTGTCAGGGAAATCCATCCGCCAATGAGCACTATCCACGTGCACGCAAGAATAGCCGTTGCTCCCAGGAACCGTTTCACGCGCCTCATGGTAACAGAGGAGATTCTCCTCTACCGCTTGCCAAAATATCATTCACCTCGTGACATAGCAGAGTCACAGGAAATGCGGAGTGCCATTTGACAAGCTTCTTTTCTACACCGATGATGGCGCGCAATGGCAGAGCGCACTCTCTCACTGGTTCTCCCGTGCTTCAATGAAGAAGCAAACATCGAACACACCGTGCGCGATGTGCTCCAATGGATGACAAAGACGAAAAAGAAAGGAGAGATCATTGTGGTGAACGACGGCTCACGCGACAGCTCCGGAGATATTTTGAAGACGCTCCAGAAAGAAATCTCTTTCCTGAAAGTCGTGACACATGAAAAAAACCAAGGCTACGGTGTCGCCATCCGAAGCGGCATTGATGCAGCCACTATGGATATAGCCGGGTTCATGGATAGCGACGGGCAATTTCATGCAGAAGATTTGGATATGCTCCTGCCACACCTGGACACGTATAAGTTTGTGACCGGCCGCAGGCAGCACCGGGCGGATTCCTTTGTGCGGAACATGTTTGGCAAAGTGCTCGGCGCCATGAATGTACTGATCCTGTTCCTGTGGGTGCGCGACGTAAACTGCGGCATGAAAGTATTTGAGCGTTCGCTCTGGAGTACCGTCCGCCCCGAGTACGGAGTGGAGAAGCTCTTCAATACTGAAATGTTTCTTCGCCTCAAGAAAAAGAAGATCCCTTGGATGACCGTGAATATCCCGCACTACCCTCGCCTGGCCGGAAACCCCACAGGAGCGAAGCTCTACGTGATTGTGCGCATGTTCCAGGAACTGTGGGCACTCCGCCGTTCTGTGGCGTAGCACCCACGATTCCAGAAACTGGATTTACTGACAGGTACGCGGTACCACAAGCTCGCTCTTCTTTTCGCAGTTCACACAGGCGAGCTCCCACAGAGAGAAAATATTTCTGTGCTGGAATTGCTGCGCTGTCATCGGCTCGTAGTAACTGAAGGGACGGTAGAACTGGTACGAAGCAAAGATGAATGCAGCCATCACCATGAGGCCGATGGTCTTCCAGTACTCCGTGATGATTCTCTTCCCGATCACACTCAGTTCATCAAAGAGAAGTGCCACGATGATGAAGGCGATAAGGAGAGCGGAGAAGTAGTGGTACAGGTACATCACGCGTTCTATGCGGCTGATGGCGACGAAGAAGGACACGTACATTCCGGCGAAGACCAAAAGCAGGTACGGTTTTTTGAGCGACTGTTTTACAGGGAGCAGTACCGATGACACGAGGAATGCGAGCGCCAAGAGGACTGCTGCAAAAGCAGTCCACCACACTACGGGATTACTCTGCAGGTACAGGTACCTGTAGCTCTGACCATCGGGTGTTTCCCAACGGTAATTGATGCTGCGAGCGCCAAACGGCCAGAAGTACCAGGGACTTCCATTTTCATCGGGCTTGCAGAGGTCTAGGCGCGGCGTACCGCGGTTATAGTGACCTACGAAATTGATGGAATCGCGGATCATCACCGGGAAAGAGAGCAGCGAATCATTCTTCTTCTGTGCCAGGATCTCCTTGAACTCCGGCGATGCCTGGTAGTACCCCTGATCCGGCAGGCTGCTGACGATCTTGTCCCCCAACGCAAAGTGCGTCTGCCACACGGCAACGTACGTCACCGTGAATCCCAGGATGAAGTAGAGAGTGGTCAGAAGCATCTTCTTCCAGTTCGGCCACAGCAGAATGAGGAGAGCCGGAAGCAGCAGAATAAAGAGTAGTCCGAGGAGTTTTGTAGTGAGAATGCAGGCGAAGACCGCTCCAAAGAGGAGGCTTAAAAGCGCATGCAGCCTGCGTGATTCGTGATACTCGCGCAGCAGAAAGAAGATGAGGATCATGCTCGCCGAGAAAAACATCAGCGGCCCCTCCAGCATCGCCCCGCGGGTATGGACAATGAGTCCGTTATCGAAAATGTAAAAGAAACTCAAGAACGTGGCAAAGAGTGAATTGCGTGTGATGAAGAGGAAAATGAAAAACAGCACCGGAGCCGTGAGCCACCCGAGTAAAGCCGAGAAGAATCTGTACCCCGCAAACGAAAATCCTTGTGGAAAGTTTGTAGCGTAATCGGTGCCGATAAATTCATTATCTATGGGATTGCGATCTAAAACCTTCTCTCCAAGAGCAATAAGCAATTTCCCCAGTGGCGGATGCTGCTCCATGAAGTACACGTTGTCCAAATACTTCTGTGCACTCGCGATGTGGTAGTTCTCATCCCAGAAGACCGCAGGGGGATTCCAATAATTATGGAAGAACGTAAGATACGAGAGGAGCATGACAAACCCCAGAAAGTACCAGGCGTGTTTGTTCCAGAGCTTTGGCGTAGCGGAGATGGTGGAAGTCATAGATGAAGGTAAGAAGAGGGATTGAGGATTAGTGATTGGGGATTAGGATTTGCAGAAAATCCTAATCCCTAACCCCCAATCCCTAACCCCCACATAGTCTACTCAAACCTCCACCCCGCTCCAACATCATATGTATCAGTGAATCCCTTGGGGACTTCCAAGGCCGAGAGTGCGGGTTTTTCAGATGGGTACGACGGACAGGGATCCTTGGTGCACGGCTCCATCGTCTGCGATGATACGAAATTGCCGTCTGCATCAAAGAACAAGATATCCAGAGGAATGAGTGTGTTTTTCATCCAGAAAGAGAGCAGCTTGGGTTCATCAAATACAAACAGCATTCCTGTGGCAGAAGGAAGGGATTCCACTCCCATGAGCCCCTGTGCCTGCTCTTCAGGTGTGCGTGCAATCCATACTTTCAGCGACTGTCGGCCGCCGGCAGGGCTCACAAGTTCAATGACGTGATCGGGTGGAAGCTCTGTGAGCGATGTGCTGCCGGAGAAAGAACAGCTGACGACAAAGAGTGCTGTGCCGATGAGTGCAATAAATTTTTTCATGCGGTGCGGAGGGTAGCAATGGCCGAGGGTCTATCGGCGGAGCTGAAAATAAAACTGCCGGACACAAGGTTATTGGCACCGGCTTGGATGCACAGTGGCGCGGTTTTGTCATCGATCCCTCCGTCCATCTGAATCATGAGCAATGGATGCGAGGCCCGCAGCGTGCGGACTTTCTCCAAGACTTCTTCTTTAAACGGCTGCCCGCCAAACCCCGGCTGCACGGACATAATGAGGACCACATCAATATCGTCGATGATATCGTCAATAATGGACAGTGATGTCATAGGGTTTAAAGCAATGCCCGCAGTAGCTTTCCCTTTGCGAATGGCTTTGATGATCTTCTTCCGAGGCTCAGGCCTCGTTACTGCTTCTGCGTGAAAGGTAATGTTCGACACGCCAAGATCCAGAAATTCCTGAATACGATCCGCAGGATTTTTTACCATCAAGTGAATATCCAAAGGCAACGACGTTTTGAGATTTTTGATAACCGGTGCTCCAAAGCTCAAGTTTGGCACAAAGTGCCCATCCATTACGTCCACCTGTATCCAGTCTGCACCCTGCAGCGTATCCACTTCTTCCTGCAACTTAGAAAGATCCGCGGAGAGAATGGAGGGGGTGATGAGGAGAGGCATGATGGTGAGGATTATGGTAGCGGGATTGTCTTGTGGAAATAAAGCCTGTCTTTTTTGGAATACTGGATTACTGGAGTACTAGAATACTAGGAATGACAAAAATTCCTAATTATTAGATCCCAGACTCTAGTCCCCCCTATTACTCCAGTAATCCAGTACTCTATTCAAGGTCTTCAACCCTCGCACTGTGCCTCCCCCCTTCAAACTCGGTACTCAAAAACACATCCACCATCTCGCACGCGAGTGAAGAATCTATCATTCTTCCACCAAGGCTCATGACATTCGCATCGTTGTGCGCGCGGCAGAGCTTGGCGTCTTCCAGGGATGTGCACCTGGCGGCGCGGATGCCGCGGACTTTATTGGCTGCGATGGATTCACCGATGCCGCTGCCTCCAAACACAATGCCTGGAACCTGCTGCTCCAAGACCACACTGCACGCTTTACGTATGATGGCCGGGTAATCAACGGGTTCCTCGGAAAACGTTCCTTCGTCGATGACATCCACTCCTTTGTCCATCAGATGTTTTTTGATGGCTTCTTTGAGGGAAAATCCTGCATGATCCGTGCCTAAAACGACGCGTGGAGGAAGACTCATGGGCAAAGGATAGCGAAAGACGCCCTGAAAAAGAAAGATATAGTGCGAACTCCCCTCTTTGTTCTATGCTGTGAGGGATGGCAAAGAAGTACTTCCTCGCGGCCAACTGGAAAATGTACGCCCCTCCCGAGGGATGGGACGGCGATAGCTCGCCCTTTAAGCCACGTGAGGACGTGGATGTGTACGTGTTTCCGTCTTTCCTGTGGCTGCAGGAATGCGCCGAGGCGGGGCTACAGAGCGGTGCTCAGTGCGGGCATCCGGAAAACGAAGGAGCATACACGGGATGCGTGAGTATGGAGATGATTGCAGAAGTGGATGCGACTGCCGTCCTCTGCGGACACAGCGAGAGACGCAAAGAATGTGGTGAGTCTGATCAGTTTGTGATGGCGCAGGCGCAAGCTGCGCTCAGCGTAGGACTTCTGCCCATTGTGTGCGTGGGCGAAACTGCCGAGGAACGCACTCAGGATCAGCAACAGGCTGTAGTGAGCAGGCAATTACTGAGTTTACCGGAAGGATGCATCGTAGCGTATGAGCCTGTGTGGGCTATTGGCTCCGGAGTAGCTGCCACCCCCGAAGACATCGCAGCCATGCACACATTCATCAAGAGCCTTGTCCCGGAGAGCACGCGCGTGCTCTACGGAGGATCGGTAACGGCAGAGAATGCCGGCTCTATTTTGTCGATTCCGACCGTGGATGGATGTTTAGTAGGAAGTGCTTCTAGAAAAATGGATGAATGGAAAAGTATTGTGGATACTGCTGCCAGCCTCTCGTAATTTTTTCCTCTTCTAATCCCATGGAACCATTCACGTTTCTCATCATCGTCGGCGCGCTCATCGTGTTTATTCTTTCCTGCATCCGCCAGATCGATCAGTACGAACGCGGAATCGTGTTCACCATGGGAAAGTACAAAAAGACCCTCACCGCCGGTTGGCACATCATCATCCCTGTGTTTCAGCAGCTACGAAAAGTAGACATTCGTACGAAGACTGTGGATATTCCCGACCAAGAAGCTATTACGAAAGACAATATCCCAGTGAAAATTGATGCAGCGCTGTACTTCAAAGTAGTTGATGCTGCAAAAGCGATCATTGAAGTGGAAGACTTTCTGTACGCCGCGAGTCTCCTGGCGCAGACCACCATGCGCAATGCCGTAGGAGAAGTGACATTGGATGAGCTCCTTTCCCAAAAAAAAGAAATCGGCAATCGCATTCGTCTTGCAGTGGATAAAACTACCGATGCATGGGGCGTAGATATACAGAGCATTGAACTCAAAGATATCATTCTGCCGGAGAGCCTTCGCCGCACCATCGCAAAAGTTGCCGAAGCTCAGCGTGAGAAACAGGCTGTGATCATCAGCTCCGAAGGAGAACTGGCAGCCGCGGAAAACGTGTCCAAAGCAGCATCCATGCTCGCCGGCTCCCCCGGAGCCTTACACCTGCGTACCCTCCAGAGCATCAATGACTTGAGCTCCGATCAATCCAATACGACAGTGTGGATGGTGCCGGTAGAAGCGCTGGAGGCGTTGAAGGGGTTGGCGAAGAAATAATTGCATCCCCGAGAGCGCGTTTTCTACGCGCGGTGCCATGCCAATTATCATCATAAATCAGAGCGGGTCTCTCACCCGCGGTCGCTTTAGGTGTATTGCCTCCGGCGTTCCCCCATCCCCCAGCCCCTTCCCCCTTGCGACGAGGAAGGGGAGAAAAAACAAATACACAAATATCCCCCTCTCCTCGCAAGGGGAGGGGGATAGGGGGTGGGGACGCTCAACAAACAACACACAAAAACCATCACATAGTACCGCGGGTGAGAGACCCGCTCTGATTTATGAAATAATTGGAATAAAAATTTCCAAGATTTCGGATTTCAAATTTCAAAAAACCTACGCCACCTGCAACCCCGTATTCACCGCCGGCAATGCTTGCGCAGGCGCAGATTCCACAGGAGCAACCTCAGCCTGCACCACTTCCGGAACTTCGGTCTGATCCAGCACCCACCTGGTAAGAGCCGTGAAAGACACAATGCTCAAAGCCAGGAAGCTTTCGATGAGGATGGATTCCAGCAAAATATCCAAGACAGGTGAGACAGTTCCAAACACAGGGTTCAATGCCCAGAGAACTGCCCAGCGGAATAGGAGAAGTGCGCAGGAAAGAAATACTAGGAGCATCAAAATGTTCCAGCCTCTTCCCTCGGTGAGACGAAAACTTCCACGCAAGGCCTCCTCAGGTGTGCACTGCTCTTCCAAGATCAATGCAGGACCTGCAATGTAGCGCGGCAAGAGTACGATAATCAGCAAATATCCTACGACCAAAGTTCCAATCATCACGAGGGCGGGCAACTGCACAAAGAATGCCGGAAAGAGACGCGCCACCATCATGGCAACGAGCGGAATCCAGAGGCACGACACCACCAAAAATCTCAGCGCCAACACAGACATTTTTGGAAGCAATTTTCCAGTCTGCTTGATGCCCGCGAGCGGATCGGCACTGTCATACGAGAGGACGAAAAAGTAGAGAATGGAAAAGAGTGTAAGGCCGAAGAAGAGTATTTTTGTGATGAACCACAGCGCCCATTCCACCGTGGACTGCGGACTATTGGTGGATGCCAAAGACATCTTCACCGCGTTCGTCATATTTTTTGAAAGGTCTCTACTCACCAGCACCGCCCGCTCTTTAGCGAGCAAGTCCCCTGCACGGGCTTTCTTCTGAAGATCAGCCAGGGTCTGCTTCTGGCGCTCAATAGCAGCCGTTCCAAAGAGAGACGCGCGGTACTGCGTCATACCCCCCACATACAGCATCTGCGTAAGGAAGAGCACGTACCCAATCACCGCGATACCCGCCAGCAACGGCTTCCACTGACTTCTGAGGGTCCGGAGTGTCTCTACGGCAATGAAGGAACCAGGGTGATTCATGGGTGACAGAAAGTGCCTGAGAGTAGCAGAAAATGCCGTATGCACAAGCCATATGACGGTGTTGTCTGATAATTATTACCGGGGTGGGATTAGGGATTGGGGGTTGGGGATTAGTACATTCAAAAATCCTAATCCCAAATCCCTAATCCCCAACCCTTCAAGCGCGCACCCACATCCCCTTCCCCACATTCTTCACGCCCCCGGAGAGCTCCATCATGGTCAGGAGAGCATTCACAGATCCTGCCGAGAGGCCGGACTTTTGGACCAGATCATCTGCGGCCTGAGGCATAGTAGTGAGCACGGCGTAGAGCTTTGCCTCTTCGGGGTTCGAAGTTTCGTACGCAGACACAGACGCACCTTTTTCCGGAACTACTACTCCGATTTCTTTCATCACTTCCTGTGCATTCATCACCAGCTTCGCCTGTCCTTTGGAGATAAGGCGATTGGTCCCTTCAGCATTGGGATCGAAGATTTGTCCCGGGACGGCAAACACTTCGCGGCTGTAGTCCAAAGCAAGTTCAGCCGTAATGATGGCGCCACTTTCGGCAGGTGCCTCTATGACCACAGTACCAAGCGACACTCCGGCGATGATGCGATTTCTGGCGGGGAACGTGTACGTATCCGGCGGAAGATCGAGCGGAAATTCAGAGAGGAGTAGTCCTCCTTTTTCCAAAATTTCATCGGCTAAATCTCTATTCGATTCCGGATAGACCATCCCCAATCCATGACCCAACACTGCCACTGTCTTTCCTCCTGATTTCAAAGTTTCTTTGGCTACTTCGGCATCGATCCCTAAGGCGAGTCCGCTGACCGTGATCATCCCCGCCGCTACAAAATCCGGCACGAAGTTCTGTGTCACACGCCTGCCGTAGGGTGTCATGCGACGTGTGCCCACTACTCCGATGCACGGCTGCTTCAGAAGATTCAAGTCTCCTTTGTAGTACAAAAATGCCGGCGCATCTCCAATGTGTTTCAGTGCCGATGGATAGTCACCATCTCCTAATTCCAACAGCGTCACCCCTGTTTGCTCCAGACGAGTTGCATATTTTTCTTCATTGAATTCATCCAGTTTCATCAGAATCTTCATAATGGTGTCGCGCCTGCATCCAAGGCCCTCCAAAAGCTCCTCACCCAGGTGCTTCTGTGCTTCACCTAAATCTCCATACACCTGCATGAGCGCCTCGTAGCGTTCTTTGTTCAGCACCTGTAGCCAGGACCAGAGTAGGGAGGATGTATTCATAGACGCCATCATGATGGGCGAGAGAGCGGAAAGAGAAAAGAGAGTTCTGAGAAACTTTTCCACAATCCCGCTTTTCATTGCTGTGAAGCCACGGAATCAGTTCTATCCATTAAAAGAACGCCCTGCAGATCCTTCCAGAAAGACTGCAGGAGACTCTTGCACAAAACCCTAAAATACCGCATTCTCTCCCGGCCCTGATCATTTCTCAGCAATAGACACAACCAATGCCACCTTAGCTCAGTGGTAGAGCAACGGTATCGTAAACCGTGGGTCCGGGGTTCAAATCCCCGAGGTGGCTCCAGCCTTCGCTCCCTTGCAAACGATTGCCTACTTATGCTTTGGGTAGATTTTTTCTTGTGTCAGTGGGGAGCTACGGCTGGCGGGCCAGTTCAAAAATGACAGAGGCAAAGAAGGCTGTCCGCCGTAGCCCGTCATATGCTTTGGTTATTTCTTCTGTAATACTGTTCTACGTTGATGTGTCAAAAGGGCGAAGGCGGGCGCTACTCACATAGCAACATGTCAGGTAGAATGTTTCGCTATGGCACATTTTGTCTATCTCTTACAGAACGACTATGGCCGACAATATGTCGGGCAGACATCAGATGTAAATGATCGTCTTTTGGAACATAATGCTGGTTCTGTTATTTCCACGAAAAGAGGAAGGCCATGGCATGTTGAATGGTTTTGCGGTTTCCGAACTAAGGAATTGGCTATTCGATTTGAGAAATATTTGAAATCGGGCTCAGGAAGATCATTTAGGGATAATCATTTAGTTAATAATCCCACACCACTCGTCTAAATCGAAGGGCCCCTACTTCCACAAAGGATCCCCTTTTTAATAATTCTCAATTTGCGAAAGAGTACGGTCGGCAGGTTACTATCATGCACTACTTTACAGCTTGACCCGCAGTGACTTCATTCATCTTTTGGCGTGTTTCTTCCCCGATTTTTTCCAATTCTTCTGCCAAAGATTCACCCACATACTCTTTCAGTCGCGTTCGTATCTCCGGCCAGTCAGCCAAAGCCAAAGCCACAACCATTTTCAGTGGTTTTGATGGAATTTTTTTCTGCGCTATCACCTGGAGAACTTCCGGCAAGTGCTGAAGACACCGCTCCAAAGAAGCTTTTGCTAAAAGAGAACATGCCAGCACCATATAAGACGGATCTTTTAGATCTTCTCCAAGATCAACCGTAAGTATCTCCGGACCACTGTATCCTCCAAATCCAAAAAGTGCCTGGCGATGAATATCGGATCTCTTATCAGGAATCCCCTTATACGAAGGCTGATGCAATCGCTGTAGAAGCTCAAGGGCTTCGGGTGTCTGCAAGGCAGACGCATTCAGTAGGGAAGCCAGTGAATATAATCTTTCGTGATTTGGCTGTGGTTGCTCCATTTCCTTTTTCAATGCAACAAAAATGGCCTCGCCGCATTTTTGACGCAGGGAAGCAGGAAAGGAGCGACTGTATAGGACGGTAGTAAGATAACTGGTTGAGTCGCGGTAATCATACGGTGTGCCCCAAGGAGCATCTTTATCATCGCTGATATCCACTATTATTCGAGTAAGCTCATCCAGGGAATACCCATCTATAAGTTCTGTAATGGACTTCTTAGGGGACTGTGTGGGACTTTCAAGAGGCATGACTCAAGTATAATCTAATTTCCTTTACAAAAAAATAGCAGTAATACCTTCGGTAATAATCCCGCGCACCCATCGTCTAAAGGATGAGAAATTTCCTATTTTCTTCCTTCCTTTTCCTATGAGTCCCCAACTCTTCCTCCAAATCGGCGGCGGGCTGTTTTTACTTCTGGGCCTTCTGGGCTTTGTGGTTCCCAGCATGATGGATGGCCTTCTGCAGCTGAGTGATCAGCAGAATATTGTGCACGTGGTACTGGGCTTGGCATCACTTGTTCTGGGTTTCGTTCCCTGGGCCGGGCTTGAGAAGCGCTGGGCAGCGCTCGTCATCGCGCTTATAGCTCTCTTCTTTGGAGTCATGGGCTTTGTGTGGTCCGAGAATCCCTTCAATACCCTCGGCATGACAGACTTCGAGGATCCTATCGATAACATCGTCTACATTCTCATCGGTCTCTGGGGTATTGCCACGATGTTCACGAAAAAAGACGGCGTATCCGTAATGCGCGCCTAATGCTCTAAAACAGTTGATGAATGATCAGGCGGAGTAGCCTCCAATCCTACTCCGCCTTTCGCACTTTTCCTCTTATGAAAGCCATTATTTTTGATATCGACGGCACGCTCATAGACTCCGTGGATTTGCATGCCAAGGCCTGGCAGGACGCGTTTGCACACTTTGGAAAAGACATCGCGTTCCAGGATATTCGATCTCAAATAGGCAAAGGTGCCGATCAACTACTGCCGGTTTTTTTAACAAAAGAAGAACTGGAAACAATGGAAGAAAAAATTTCTAAGTATCGCGGGGAGCTCTTCAAAGAAACATATTTGTCTCAAGTGAAACCCTTTCCGATGGTTCCGGAATTATTTCTACGGATTCGTGAGAGTGGAAAGAAGATCGCTCTGGCATCTTCCGGGAAAAAAGATGAAGTGAAAAACTACATGAAGATCGCGAATATCGAAGACCTGGTGGACTCGTTCACTTCCAGTGATGATGCGGATAAATCCAAACCGCATCCGGATATATTTCAGGCAGCCTTAGAAGAATTGAACATGAATCCCGATGAAACAATGGTCATTGGCGATACTCCCTATGATGCCATTGCATCTACAAAAGCAGGCATTCCGGTTCTGGGAGTTCTCTGCGGAGGATTTCCGGAAGAAGATTTACGCAAAGAAGGATGTAGATGGATCTACAAAGATCCTGCGGATCTGCTCGCGAATTATGATACATCACCTTTAACTAAAAACGAATAAGTATCTTCTTTCGATAGCCTAACTTTGTCATGCTGAGTAGGTTTTTTCTGCCGCCCTTCGATACGGCCTCCGCGGAGGCGCTGTCCTACTCAGGGTGACAGAAAAAACCGTATCGAAGCACAGTACAACCGAGATGCTCGTCTTTAGAAAAATTTTCTTACATTCCCAAAAGACTCCGTCCGATGATACAAAATGGAATGGTAAGGATAACTCCCACAGTACCGATCCCAAAAGTCCAACATGCAGCACGCTTCAATTTTTCAGGCGGCAGATATTTGATGGCCCACATCATGAACATGATCATCCCGAAGATTGCGACGAGCGAGACGAACACGTGAAAATGAAAGAGGTAGAGCATCGTCATGGGAGTCGTGTGGATCATGGATGTCTCGGGAGTCATAAGATGTGGGAGAAAAAATCACTGTCAGAAGATGATGCTACTCGCGTCTTAAGAAACATGAAAACCATAATCATCGATTTAGACGGCACGCTCGCCGATGTAGGCCATCGTCTGCATCACCTGGAGGGCAAGAAAAAGAAATGGGGAAAGTTCTTCGCGTCCATGCACCTAGACCCCGTGAACGAATGGTGCCGGGAACTGTTGCTTGCCATGAAATCCCGCGGGCACAAAATTTCCTTAGTGTCGGGCCGTCCCAGCGACTACAAGGAAGTAGTAGAAAAATGGCTTCAGGACAACAAAATTCCCTACGATGAACTCCTCATGCGCAAAGAAGGCGACTTTCGCGCCGATAACATCGTGAAGAAAGAAATCCTGGACGCACACTTTCACAAAGATGACATTCTGTTTGTAGTGGATGACCGTGAGTCGGTCGTGACGATGTGGAGAGAAGAAGGACTCGTGTGTCTGCAATGCAATCCGCATGAAGCGAATGAATGAAATATAATGGGAGACTTTCCTTTTCTAGAAGCCAGAATTCGCCATCCCGATCCCATAATTTTCCCAAAACACAAGTTTCTTTTGTCACTAATGTCCTGATGCAGCGTCATATAGGCAGATCCTTCTCTCTTCAAACTCCACAGACTACCGTTCGGTAGCATGGACAAGCGACAATCCGAGAGAAGTTTTGTTTTCTACCACCCTTCTCATGCGCGCAGCGCTCTTCACACATTTCCGGCCACAGCACGACCACAGAGAGCTGCTTGGTTCTCCGGCTATGTTCCTCTTCATTGCAGGGGTGACTCTCGTTCTTACGAGCATTGCTGTGTACGCCAGTGGAGCTTTGCAATTTTGATTGAAAGATCAAATGCTAAGCATCCAAAGATCAAACTAAAGCAAAAAGTTCCAAAGTAGAACTTAAGCTTTAAATTTTTTTATTTGCTTTGATCTTTGAATTCTTGATCTTTCATATAGATCTTCTCGCTCGTTCCAATTGTTCCAAAGCATTCCGAGCGCCTTTCATGGTAGGCTGAATCTCCAGCACGTCTTCAAATGCCTTCTCCGCACTATCAAGATGACCGATTTTTGCGTACAGAATTCCCAAGTTAAATAGCGCCTGATAAAACTGCGGCTGCAATTCTACTACTTGTTCATATTGATTGATGGCTGCTTCCCAATTTTGCTTCTGTGTGTAGGCAATTCCCAAGTTATACCGTGCCTGCGCAAAAGAAGGTTCTTCCATAATCGCCTGCTGATAATCCTTGATGGCATCATCCGTACGGCCAAGTTCCATGAGCAACACTCCGCGGTTGGTATAAATCTGCGCAGCATTTCCTGTGTAATCCAATGCCTTAGCATAGGCATCCAGTGCCTTTTGTGATTCCCCGTTTTGCGCATACGCAAGCCCCATTCCCATGTATGGATCCGCACTCTTTGGATTGAGTTTTTTGGCCTGCTCAAACTCCGCTAAAGCCTCCGGCAGCATTCCCTTTTTTGCGTAGAGTGCCCCTAAGTTATTATGAACGATCGCATGATCCCCATCTTTCAAAGCTTCTTTCAGTTCTACCAGTGCCTCATCCAACATCTCTCTGCGACGATACACATTGGCGAGGTTTGTATGTGCTGCGTAAGATTTTGGAAAAAAGGTGAGGACATTTCTAAAGAGTGACTCCGTATCTTTCCAGGTCATCGATTGCCTGTAACTCAGCACACTCAAAAGAAGAACGAGTATACCTGCCATGCCTCCAACTATCTGCATCTTTC
This sequence comes from uncultured Candidatus Peribacteria bacterium, assembly GCA_964628805.1. Taxonomy (GTDB): domain Bacteria; phylum Patescibacteriota; class Gracilibacteria; order Peribacterales; family Peribacteraceae; genus CAZVOK01. The sequence goes on from CAZVOK010000007.1 coordinate 31,612, forward strand.
TTTTGCTATCACGTACTGTTTCTGCAGTGATCAATGCTCGAACTACAATAGCCACTAAAAGAAACAATCCGATGGATGGCAAATACGCATAGCGGTCGGATCCGCTATAAATGTCTCCGCCTTTGGCATAGTTGAAGAACGTTGGAATCAGTGTGAGCAAAAAGAAGCCGATTCCCACAGCAATATCTCGTCGCCATTTCAAAGCAACAATCGCAACAATCATAGCCATCATCACAGCCAAAAGAGGCACAAAGAAATCCGGTGATGTGATGGTAACGGGATCCGTGTACGGATAGAGCACCGTAAATCCGTACGGAACTACCAGTTTCCAAGCGTACAGAACCGTACTTCTGGCTGCCATCAGGACTGTTTGCAAAGGCGAGAGGCCGCTGACGATTTCGCTTTTGCCCAGAAGAGCCACTACTCCGAATATGCAGCTCAGGGCAATGTACGGAATTTTCTCGGTGATTGTTTTCTTTGTGAGAGGCCTTCCCTGGAAGATATCGATGAAAAGCAATACCACTGGCAGCGTGATGACCATCACTTTCGATAAAAGCCCCAGCAAGAAAAGAACGAGGCTCCACAGGTACGGCTTTCGCTCCTGGGATTCCGTGTAGTACATGTACGCAATGAGCGACGCTAAAAAGAAGAACGTAGACTGCACATCTTTCAGGGCCGCAGCCCACGCCACAGCCTCTGTATGAAGCGGATGTACTGCAAAGAGCCCTCCTGCAACCAGGGCCGCAATGCCGCTGCGAGTGAGTAGGTACAAAAGCCACGTTAAGAGCAGAGCATTCCCCACGTGCAAGAGCAGACTATGCAAGTGGTACATCCACGCCCCGGTCCCGGCGATCTGGTAATCGATCTGGTACGACAGAAAAGTAAGGGGGATGTAGAGCTCCGGATCGTAGGACGTGAAAATAGTTTTGAGGGACGACGGAGAAATAGTCCGGATGGCAGGATTTTCGTAGATCAAAAGACCGTCATCAAAACGGACAAAATCGTTCCCTAGGGACTGGCCGTACACTGCCAGTCCAACGGCTAGGAAAAGGCTACAAATAGCCGTTAAAACGGCTTTTGAGGGCAATGCGGGGAGATTTCCTAAGGACATTGCTGCCACTCTAATGCACGAAATCCGGTCTACCAAATGAAACACCATCACAAGGTCATGCAAACCATACAAAAACCAATAACACGTACTTTCCTATTCCTGTCCATAGGTACGCCCTACCCCATTTCCCCATTTTCCGCTATTATATCCTGATTCCTACACACAAACCCACACACACTATGACTATCGATGCTTGCATTGCTCACGCCATCCACAGCGACCTCGACATCGTGGAGGCCCTCCCGGATGTGAACGCCATTCCGGTGGAAGACCTGGAAAACTATGTGGAGAGGTTTGTGGTAACCGTGCAAGATTCTCTCTATAAGGTTATCGCCAAGAAAGGCGACCCCTACATCCGCTCCAAGGACGCCGCAGGGCTCTGCGCCACGTGTTTGGAATCCGGTGTAGCTCTGCCACCCCATATGCTTCTCAAAATGTGCCAGACGATTATGCACTTAGCCCAGCTGGATGCTAAGTTCATCCTGGATACAGATGAAGGAAAGAGCCTGTATTATGTGAGGATGAGCCTTGTATAAAGGAAAGGGATACTCACTCTTACTCTAAGATTATTTTTTCTTGTCCCATACGAATCCACCTAATGCTTGGATCCGGATTTTGGCTTTCTGTATCTGTAGGAAAAGTCAGATGCGGATTCAGCGCAAGTGCAACATCTTTTGGAATAAATTTTCTTCCGTTGTAGCAAGGAACAGTAGAATCATATTGCCACACAAAACACCCTTGCTGGCCAATAGCAATAATTTCCCAATTGTCTTCAATGCGTCCACCCTTTCGAGGAACCCGTACAGGTGCAAAATTCACCACTCTCCAGGTGTCATCAATTTCCATAAGGAGCAATTCGGCCTGTATACGAGCGGCTGCTTGAGTATCTTTTATTCTTTTCGCTGCTGCTTCGGCAGATTCTGCGGATTCAAGAATTTCAGCTTCTCCGGGAGAAACCTTTACAAGTTCAATGATCTCAGGCTCTCCACTTGTAGCTTCCTCATGCTTAAAAGAAAGAGGCTGAATAACAACACTTGGATTGAGCTTTTGTAAGCCGACCATGTGATGGACTCCCCAAGTGAATTTTCCATTTTCTTCATCAAGCAGGCAGAGCAAAACTACATCTCCATCCTGAGCAATAACTTCCCAATCATTTCGCATAAAACCATCAGCAGTAATGGCACTTACATTCACACTCACAGTCCTTTGCCACTGCCAGCCTGCCGCTTTATCGATAACCTTATCAATAAGATATTCTCTCGTGGTTGTATTGATGGTTTCAGAAGAGGGAGATCCTACTGGCATAGAGAGGTAATAAGTATAACAATTTATATTAAATATTAATTTTGTCAAGTACACTACTTTGGCTTCTAGTTACAAAAAAGAGCGGCTTAGCCGCTCTCTTGAATAACAATACTGAGGATTAACGCTTCTGCCACTGTGGTGCTCTGCGAGCTCTCTTCAGTCCCGGCTTCTTGCGTTCCTTGATGCGTGCATCGCGGCGGAGGAACCCTGCGCGCTTGAGGTCAGAGCGGAGCTCAGGATTCAAAAGAAGCAGTGAGCGGCTGATGCCGTGGCGGAGTGCATCGGACTGGGAAGACTTTCCACCTCCTTCTACTTCGGCTTCTACGTCACAGCTAGCCTTCTGACCTGTGAGAGCCAAAGGAGCCACAGCGTTTTCAATCTGCAAACCTGCAAAGTACTCCTTGAGCTTCTTGCCATTTACTTTTACTTCGCCGGATCCATCGGAAAACAGGCGGACGCGCGCGACAGACGTCTTGCGCTTGCCTACGCTGTAGAAATACGAACGCTTGGAATCAGAAGGGGTCATAGTTCGGAGGAATCAATGGAAGTAGGTTTCTGAGCAGCATACTTGTGCTCATTGCCGGCAATCACGTGGAGGCGCTTGAGGAGTTTTGCACGCATGCGGTTGCCGGGAAGCATTCCTTTTACGGCGAGTTCAATCACCTCTTCAGGGCGAGACTGGAGCATCTTTTCGAGCGTCCTGGCCTTGAATCCACCTGGGTGACCCGTGTGGCTGTAGTACATCTTTCCCTGGAGCTTGGCTGGAGTGGTAGCCACTTTCTCTGCGTTCAGGACAATAATGTGGTCCCCACACAACTGGTGAGGGCTGAACGTAGGGAGGTGCTTACCACGCAGCATGTGTGCGGCCTTGGCTGCAACGCGTCCGATGACCTGCCCTTCGGCATCAATCACGAACCACTTGGGAGCCGTTACTTTTACGACAGAAGTTTTCATTTGTTGGAGGTATCAGAGGAAGCAGATGTGGCAGATGAAGCAGAGGTCTTCTTTGCCTTAGGGGCCTTGGCAGCTTTTGGAGCTTTTGCTTTCTTTACAGGCTTCTCCTGGACGCTGTCCACTTCGCTCTCGTTATCCATGAGCATAAGGTTCACCACCTTCGCACCATCGCCGTGACGTGCACCCAGAGGAACCATGCGGGTGTATCCGGAAGAACGATTGGCGTAGCGAGCCTTGAGGACTTCCATAGTCTTCTTGCTGGCGTTCGTGTGCGTGACGTAGCGATTGATGGCGCGGATCGCTACCTGTGGCTCTTTTGTCTTGGCCAAGGTAATGATGTGCTCAATGAGCGGACGTACCACTTCAGCGCGTTTTTTGGTAGTACGGACTGTTTCGTAGAGCAGAACTGAGGTCACAAGGTTGCGCTGCAGGGCATTGCTGTGAGCAGGTTTGTGACGGAGCCGGAGGCGGGAATGGCGGTGACGCATGTGTCAGAAAGTGGGGGTGGAATCATTCATGTTCGGAGTCGATTTGTCAACGTAAGGATTACAAATCCATCGTGTCATCGGAGAGCTTCAGTCCGCGGTCTCCCAGGGTCTTTTTTACCTCGTCCAGGGCCTTGGCACCGAATCCACGGAAATTGCTGAGGGTAGCCTCTGTGCACTTGGTAAGCTGCTCGATACTGCCTACTCCGGCATTGATGAGGGCGTTCAGTGTACGTGGGGAGAAGTTCAGGATTTCGATAGGCGTATAGCTCTCTTTCACAGGAGCGTGTGTAGCATCGTCTACGTGCTGAGCACTGGCGCGGGAGAAATCGGCAATGAACTCCGGCTCTACGACCTTTTTATCGGAACCGAAGTAGCTGTAGTAGCTCTGCAGAAGCTGAGAGGCGAACTGCATGGCTTCCTCAGCGGAGAGCGATCCGTTGGTCTCTACATCCAGAGTGAGCTTTTCCAAGTCTGTGCGCTGTCCCACGCGGGCTGGAGTCACATCGAAGCGCACTTTGATGACCGGAGTGTAGATGGCATCCACGTACACGAGTCCCGGTTCGTTCTGCTTCTTGTTGCGCTCGGAAGCGGCTGTGTAGCCTACTCCCTTCTCTACGGTCAGCTGCATATCTACACTTGCGCCCTTTTCCAGGGTGAAGAGGTAGAGGTCCGGGTTCAATACTTCTACATCGGCAGTGACAGTGAGATCTGCAGCGGTCACCGTGGCAGGACCTTTGGCCTGGAGAGTGATGACTTCTGCGTCCTTGCTGTGCTTGCGGAGCTTGAGCCCCTTCATGTTCAAGGTGATATCCAGGATGGATTCACGCACGCCTTTCAGGGTGGTGTACTCGTGCTGTACGCCATTCATGCGAACAGATGTGACAGCGGCGCCGGGCAAGCTGCTGAGGAGCACGCGGCGGAGCCCATTTCCCAAAGTCATACCGTAGCCCGGTGGCAGAGGCATGATGGTGAAGATGGCATGTCGGTCATCGCCTTTGGTCACAGGTGTGACTGTGAAAGTTGGTAGACCGATTTCTTCCTGAATAATATGCATAGGAGGGAGAGGAAGAGGGAGAATGGGGAAAAGAAGAAGGCACTAAGCCCTCTATTAGTTGCGTGAGTAGAATTCAACAATCTGGCGCATCTCCACAGCTTGCTCTGCACTCTCTGGAGCGGGAACATCCAGGACTTCGATCTTCATGGCACCCATGTCCACGCGGAGGTGGGCAGGAGCCTGATATTTTTCGTGTGATGCATGGATTCCGGCAAATACCGGGGAGCTCTTTGCACGAGGACGCACCGTGATCACCTGTCCTTTGCGGATCTGGAACGAAGGAGTAGTGACGCGAACACCATCTACCAGGAAGAGCCCATGGCTCACAAACTGGCGGGACTGCATGCGTGTCATGGCAAATCCTGCGCGGTAGATCACGTTGTCCAAGCGGCCTTCCAGAAGCTGCTTCAAGGCATTACCTGTCTGTCCCGTCACTTTGGACGCCATGTCGTAGAGGCGGCGGAACTGACCCTCAGAAAGACCGTACATATCGCGAGCTTTCTGCTTTTCCCTAAGCTGCTGACCGAATTCAGAGAGCTTTGCCTGCTGCGCACGTGGACCCTTTCCAGGCCCGTAGGGCTTACGCTGGAGGATTTTATCGTACTTGGCAGAACCGTAGAGGTTCATGCCGTGACGCCTGGCGCGCTTTGCTTTAGGTCCTGTGTACTTCATGAGAGATAGATGGGAGACAGTGGTAAGAGAAACAATGTGAGGACTACACGCGGCGGCGGCCAGCTGGGCGGCATCCACCGTGAGCAATAGGAGTGGTATCGATGATGGCATCTAGGTTCAGTCCTGCAGCCTGCAATCCGCGGATAGCCTGTTCGCGTCCGGGCCCGAGGCCTTTTACCTCTACTGTGACAGACTCGATGGCGTATGGCTTTACTTTCAGGGAAGCATTTTCAGCGGCCACCTTGGCTGCGTATGGCGTAGACTTGCGTGTCCCCTTGAAACCGGAAGATCCGCTGCTGCTCCAGCCAAGCACGTTTCCTTCGTAGTCTGTGAACGTGACGATGGTGTTGTTTTCACCAGCGTGGATGCACACGCGAGCTTTGGGCAGCGTGCGCTTGATGCGCTTCTTGCGAGGAGCTGCCTTTGCGGCAGGTGCTGCTTCGGAAGAAGTAGTGGATTCCAGAAGCTCGGTGACGGTCTGCTTATCAGCCATGTGGGACAGAGAGATAAAGAGATGAAAAAACTTTTAGGTCTTGGTGAGCACCGTGCGTCCGGATGTACCTGTCTTCTTCTTTCCGCGCTTGGTGCGAGCATTGCGGCGGGATGTTTGACCACGAACAGGGAGCTTACGGCGGTGTCTGTAGCCTCTCCATGTACCAATGTCCTGGAGACGCTTGATATCCATGGAAATCTTGCGCATCAGTTCTCCTTCGGTGAGTTCTTGTTCAATACGTGTGCGAAGTCTTGCTTGATCGGTATCGCTGAGGGCGTCCGCCTTGGTGTTCAGGTCTATCTTCAATTCATTCAACAGTTTCTCTGCCAGAGAACGACCGATACCCTTGATAGCCGTGAGCGCAATAGCGATGCGCTTATTGCCAGGGAGAACAACACCAGAGATACGAAGCATGTGGACGAGGAGTTAGGGATTAGGGATTGGGGATTAGCGAGAGAAATTATCCTTGCACTTGTTTGTGCTTGGGGAATTTTCCACACACGATGCGGCGCTTGCGCTTGCGGATAATCAAGCGGCAGCTATCACAGATCGGTTTGCAGGAAGCGCGGACTTTCATGGGAGTAAAACGGAAATCAGGTGGTAGGTGATGGAGTAGGCGCTGTACCGGATGGGAATCTGTAGACGATGCGTCCTTTATCCAAATCGTACGGCGTCATCTCGATCTTTACTTTGTCGCCCGGGAGGATGCGAACGCGGTGAACGCGCATGCGGCCTGCCAAATGACAATGAAGAACGAGATCGTGACCTTTCATTTCCTCGCTTGTGACTTTGACTCGAAAAGTGGCATTGGGATAACTTTCCTCTACAACGCCGACAAGTTCGATTACATCCTTAGACACAGAGAAAAAATGAGGTCAAGAGCCGGGAAATCCTACAGACGTATGTATGCCCCAGCAAGCGTTTGGCTTGGGAAATTTGTAGAATAACAGAAAATGTATTGCAAAAATACATAAATGTTTTATGGGGAATAATACTTCCAAAATGCCTCTGTGCGCGCAGAAGGTGTTGAATCAGCGATGTAAGGGGAAATTCACTTATGGAAGTGCCAACTTCCAAGTGCCAAGTTCCAAGTAAGGTATTTTAAAAAAAGAATCTCCTCAGTTGGAACTTGGAACTTAGCACTTGGAACTTTATCAGGCCACAATCTCCGCCCCCGCATCTGTCACCAAAATCGTATGCTCAAAGTGAGCTGACAGCGATCCATCAGAGGTACAGATGGTCCACCCATCTTTCCCTTCGCGAATAGTATCGGCTCCCATGGATGTGATGGGCTCTATGGCAATGAGTGTCCATGGAGGGAGTGAAGGACCTGTTCCGGCACGACCAATGTTTGGGATATCGGGATACTGATGAAGAGTAGTGCCAAGCCCGTGGCCTGTGAGGGAACGGATGCACGAGTAGCCTTCTTTTTCCACGGTCCTTTGAATGCACCAGGAAAGATCCCCGGTGCGAACTCCGGGAGCCACCATGGCACACACGGTATCGAGCGCTTTCTTGGTAGCATCCAAAAAATCCTGCGTTTCTTTGGGGATGCTTCCCACAGGAACCGTGATGCACGCATCGGTGTAGATGCCACCAAAAATCACTCCCCCATCCAACGACACAATGTCTCCATCTTTGAGCATGCGATCACCCGGAATCCCGTGCACGCATTCATCGTTTACTGAAATACAGAGTGTCGCTGGAAATCCATTGAACCCCTTGAACGCAGGCACCGCTCCCGGATGACTGCAGATGAATTCTTCGGCAATGGCATCGAGCTCCCTCGTCATCATCCCCGGCGCCACGTGCTTGGCCGTCTCCTGCAAACAATTCCGCAGAATCTCCCCACCCTTACGGATGTGAGAAAGTTCTTCGCCGGAAAAAGTCTGGAAGGCGGACATGGTGGGAGTATAGGGAGTCTTGGACGTTTGTGTAGAGAAAGAGCAGGTATAAGGATTTAAAAGATTGAAAGGATTAAGAAGATTTAAAGGATTTTGCCTCTTCCCCTTCCTTTCAATCCTTTCAATCTTTTATTTCCTTTAAATCCTAAGCACAAGCCACTCGCTCAACAGAAGCAAAAATGTCATCTACGCTTCCCGAAGCCTCAATCTCCGTCACCTTCCCCTGCTGTTTGTACTCTTCTATCACCGGCATGGTTTTTTCGAAGAAGGTATTCATGCGTTTCATGATGACGTCTACATTTGCATCATCTATGCGGCCTTCGATCTTCCCTCGACCAAGCACGCGCTCCATGCCCACTTCTTTGCTGAGCAGAAAATGCACGCAGTGAAAATCGCGACCCACTTCTTTCATGATCGCATCAAAGCTTTTCATCTGATGCACATCGCGGGGAATTCCATCGAAAAGAATTTTCTGATCCGGCGCTCTTTTGGTGATGGCTTCTTTGACGACCAACATGATGATGTCCAAAGGGACCAAATGTCCTTCGTCGATATATGACTTCACGGTGTGACCAAGCTCGGAACCGGATGCGGCGATTTTTCGGAGCTCCCCGCCTGCTTCAAAAATATCGAAGCCGTGAGCGGCTGCTAATTTCTTCGCCTGAGTTCCTTTGCCGGAGCCTTGAATGCCGAAGAACACAATATCCATGAGAGTTTTTAAGTAAGGTAGGTACGGTAAGTACGGTAGGTAAGGTAGGGATATTTAATGCTATTGAAAAGGGCGGAATTGGGTGTACATTTGTACACATGAAGAACAGAATTTATAACAAAGGATTTCGATCGCTCATTGCCTGGCAAGAAGCTCATGCTTTGAGTCTGCTTACCTACAAAATGACAGCAGAATTTCCTAAAAACGAACAATATGGAATGACCAGTTAGCTTCGCCGGGCCGCAACATCTATTGAAGCACAAATTGCAGAAGGTTCTCGCATGCCGACTGTCGCTCATCGAAAACTTTTCTACGATCGTGCATATGCTTCAGCTGCTGAAGTAGATACTTTTGCAGAACTAGCATTCGATTTAGGTTTTCTTATGAAGGAACAATACGAAAAACTTTTAGAACAAATCAATAAAGCATCTTTTCTCGTCCAAAAACTTTCACAATCAAATCACACTCTAAATGAAGTCCCTACCTTACCTACCTTACCTACACAAGCTTCTCGTAATCATGAGCAAGCATCTGCGCATTGATCTGGCGGATGAGCTCCATGACCACTCCCACGATGATGATGAGTCCCGATCCGGAGATGAGGATCTCCGCTGTGGAACCAAGGCTGGAATATTTGGCGAAGAATAAAGGGATCACGGCCACGATTCCCAGGAACATTCCACCCCACAGGTTCAAACGGTTACTAACTTTTGCAAGGAGACTCGATGTCTGCTGACCTGGACGGGAACCGGGGATAAATCCTCCGCGCTTCTGGATGGTATCTGCCACTTCCTGAGGCTTGAAGGTCACAGACACGTAGAAATACGTGAATCCCATGACGAGTAAGAAGTAGACAGCAATGTACACAAGGCTTGGGTTCTGGGAATTCAAGTACGTGTTGATGAATGTCACCACTCCCGTGAAACGTGGAGCCGTAGCCAAGAACTGAGCGATGATGGCTGGGAAGGTGATGAGGGAGATCGCGAAGATGATCGGGATCATTCCTGCCTGATTCAGACGAATAGGAATATTTCCCTGCACGCCGCGGCCGGCACCTTGATTGGCGTAGGTAATAGGAATGAGACGGTGTGCATCCGTGAAGAGCACCACCATCACAAGTGTAGCCAGGGACACGAGTGCGAAGAGGTAGAATGCACTCTGCTGTCCGGATCCACCAAAGAGGAGAGCGGAGGCTGTAGAAGGAATTTGGGAGACGATACCGATGAAGATGATGAGCGACACACCGTTTCCAATTCCTTTCTCTGTGATGAGCTCACCGAGCCACATGAGGAAGAGACATCCTGTGGTCACAAACAGCATCGGCAGGAGCACGTACGGGAACGTGAGATCAATGATCTGGATATTGCTCTGACTGAGGAGGATGAGGAATCCGTAGCTCTGGAGGAATGCGAGGGGGAGAGTCAGCCAGCGTGTGTAGCGGTTCAGTTCTTTCTGCCCCTGGGCTCCTTCTTTGCTGAGGGCCTCGAGCTTGGGGAAGATGACTGTGCAGAGCTGCACGATGATGGATGCATTGATGTACGGCGACAGTCCCAAAAGCATCACCGAGAAGTTATCGATGGAACCTCCGGTGAGTGCGGAAAATACTCCCAATACTCCTCCGCCTGCGGCGCTCATATCCAAAAACTGACGGAATGCGACTGGGTCGGACCCTGGCACAGGAAGGTGAGAGACGATGCGATAAATGAGGAGCAGGCCCAGCGTAAAGAGAATGCGGCGACGCAAGTCCTCGGAACGCCAAATCTGACGAATGTAGTTCAACATGAATTTACTTCGCAACTGTGAACGATCCGCCTGCTTTCTTCAAGGCCTCCTTTGCAGACTTGGAAGCGTTGTCGGCGGTGATGGCAAATTTCTTGGTGACAGTTCCGGTAGAAAGGATCTTCACAGGGTTGCCGGTGCGAACCAGGCGTGCCTTGCGCAGAGCTTTCACATCGTAGGAACCGGCTTCCAGGCGGTCTTCCAGGTCCTGGAGATTCACTACTTCGTACGTGACACGGCGTGGCTTCGTGAAACCACCCAGCTTTGGCTGACGGCGAGTAAGAGGGGTCTGACCTCCTTCAAACGCTCTCTTGCGCTTTCCTCCTCCGGAACGAGCGTCCTGACCTTTGGTTCCGCGTCCTGCTGTGGTTCCGCCTCCGGCACTGTTACCGCGAGCAACGCGCTTGCGTTTCTTGGTAGCACCGTGGGCTGGCTTGAGAGTATGAAGCATAAGAGATCCACCTAGCAGCAGAAAAAAGAAGGATACCTGCAGGTCGGATGCAGATCATAGTGGCAGAAAGCCTGATGGTAAAGAGGATTCTAGGTGAATCTAGGCAAGGATTTAAAGGAATAAGAAGATTTAAAGGATTTAAAGGAAAAATCAATTTTCCAATCCTTATTTTCCCCTCCTTTAAATCTTTTAAATCCTTTATTTCTTTTCAATCCCAACTGCCAAAAGACCACAAAATCCCCCACTCACCTACTCCCGAGGCACCCAATTTTATGGTGGGACACTTCACATTTCAGAAAAACTCGGTCATCTCCATTGACTACCAGAGTCCGCCCCGAGAAGGTGGGGCGCAGTCAGTTATTTGTCCCCCGGACTTTCAGGACGCTGAAGGTCTCGCTATGCGCCCGCGTGCGTAGGTTTTATTCATTTCCTCGTTGTTGTCTATGATGCCCCGACGATTTCCCATATTGGTGATCAGCTGCATCGCACTCATCACTATCGCGATGGTGGATACCAGCCAAGCTGCATCGCTCAAAGTTCCCGTAAAAAGCTCTGTGGAACGAGCCAAAGAACGCTCCCTCAGTCGCCTCTACAAACAAAGAGTATCTCCTAGCGCTGCTTCTACTTCCAGAGGAGTTGCCTCTGTCTACTCGGCACTCGCGCTCGCTACTCCCAGGGCTCCCATGAGCCTGCCGAAGGATCTTCGTTCTGCCGCCCCTATTGCCCCCCGCTCGTCCTCCTCTTCTTCGAAGGCTGCGTCATCTATCCACCGTTCACTCCCCCGTGAACTGCTCCCCGCCCTCCCCGCTTTCCCTACCTTCCCTCCTTCCTCCTCGTCCTCTTCCAAGAAGCCGAGTAGTTCCTCTTCTTCCGCCCCAAGCTCCACGCTCTCAGCGTTCCGTCAGGAAATCCTGAAGCTCACCAATGAAGAGCGAGCCAAGGCCGGCGTACACGCACTCACTATGAATAGTGTGCTCCAGAAATCCGCTCAAGCTCACGCAGAGGATATGAAGAGCAGAGGATTTTTTGATCACAATAATCCCGATGGCAAAACTCCCAGCGACCGCATGAAAGTTGCCGGTTATCCTGAAGAGAGCCGCAAGTGCAACTGTGCCTGGCAGTACTACGATGGCGAGAACATTGCTAAGGGTCAGAAAACTGCCGCTGAAGTGATGAAAGACTGGATGAATTCTCCCGGACACAAGAAAAATATTCTGAGTGCGAATTTTGATGAACTCGGAGTGGGATACATCGATAATCACTGGGTGCAAAACTTCGGCGCCTACAGAACCAAATAGTACGTTTTAAAGGCAGAGAAACACTGTTTCTCTGCCTTTTTGTATTTCTGAAAAACCTAGAAATATGCTATAATAGTCTTTATACAGTACACACAATTCCTCACCGGTTTGGCACTGTCATTCCTAGTCACTGTGTCTGGAGTGAGCACCGCGCACGCAGAAACCCCCAAGGAAAATTTCGCCACGCGTGCAGAAGCAGCTACCATTCTCCTGCAAGCACGCATCGGCTACGTGCCGCACGATACAAACAAGGGACGATTTTCAGATATTGAAGCACGCTCCTGGTACGAAAAATACGTGCTCTATGCCGTGAAGTTCGGCATCCTCTCTCCCGATATCGGCACACAAAATGTACGCCCCAAAGACTCCGTTAGCCGCAGTGAATTTTTGAAAATGCTCCAGGCGACCTTTGGTCTGCAGGAAAATATTCCCTACACCTACCGCGATGTTCCTCCCAATGCCTGGTACGCCCGTTACGCAGGACTCGCCGAAGAGTATCAGCTCTTTTTTTCCGATCCCGATAAGTCCTTCTTTCAGCCAGATAAACAAGTGAATCGCATTGAGCTTGCACTGCTGATGCGACAATTTTTGGAAGCGAGCGACACCACGAGCGCCGCTGTTGCTGAGCAAGCTGAGCTCTCCAAAAAGCAATCCCTGTACAAGCTTGCCATCTACCAGAGTAACTCCACGGAAGAAAAAGAAATTCCCATCATTCCTATCCCCGTGTATCAAGCGCCCGCTCCTTCGTTTAAAGAGCATGACTCCACAGAGCGTAGCCTCGTCCCCGCTCTGCACGCACAAGAAATCATCGTGCCGGTGAACTTGGATACTGACACAGTGGATGCGCTCCGGAAAAGAATCATCGAACTCACAAATGCCGAAAGAAAATCCAAGGGTCTCCCAAGCCTCCGTGAAGACACCTCCATGAATAAGTCCGCGCAACTCTACGCCGATGCGATGTACGCACAAAACTTCTTCAGCCATGTGAGTCCCGAAGGACAAACCCTCAGCGACCGCATGCGAAACGCCGGGTACTCACAGAACCTTCTGCCCAGCAACTGCGTCTGCATCCAGCGTTACGTATTCGCAGAAAATCTCACACACGGAGCTACCACTCCAGCCGTGGCCATCAAATCCTGGATGGACTCCAAATCGCACAGGGAAGCCATTTTAAATGGAACATTCGTGAGCATCGGCATCGGGATTCGCGGGACGTATTGGGTGCAGCATTTTGCGGGGGTGAAGGTGGAGGAGTAGGGGTTGCTAAGACTAGGATTAATATAGCAGTGGTTTAGCATGTCACCCTGAGGTGGCCCGCCCACAGAGAATATGCTTCGTGGCCCCGCCGGCTCATTTCTATTTGTACGACCACTCTATTCATTACTCTTTCACTGGGGGCGGTGCACCTCAGCATGACAAAAGAATTGATTGTATAGCGGGCCCACGAAGGGCGGCATGCGATCGCGAAAATAATTACAATCCTGCAAACACCCTCCCAAACTCCTCCGCCACCTCCGGCCCTTCCCCTGTCACAATCAATCCATCAACCACTACCGGTTCACCTGTGTAGATGGCTCCATCGTTTTCCAAGATGGGCCCCTGAAGTCCGTCTTCATTCCACACAGTCGCCTCTATCCCTTCCAGCACTCCCGCTCGACCCAAAATGAGCGGCGCGATACAGATGGCTCCGAGTGGTTTCTTTGCTTCCACTGTTTCTCTGGCAATACGAATAGCCTCCGGATCATCCAGCAGGGCACGAGCACCAGGTCCACCGATGTACCCGATGCGATCGTAGTTATTTACTTTCACATCACGCAGCGCGACAGTCGCCTGTTCTTTGGCACCAAACTTCCCCGTACATTCCCCTACTTCCGTACTTGCCAGGACTACCTCAAAACCCGCATCTGTAAGCCCTTTTCTAATGCCATTGAGTTCGATGTCTTGGAAGCCCTGAGGGGCGATGATGAGGAGAGATTTCTTTGTCATAGAGAAAATATATACATACAGTACTTATAAATACATATGTAGAAAAAATTTTATTATCATTTAAGAACTCACTTCAATTTTTTCTGTACCTTTTTACGCACTTCTTGAGTGACAGATTTCACAAGATCTGGTTTTAACTTTTTTTGATATAACTCGATTCTACTATGCTCATTTGCTTCTGGGATATGATCAATAAAATGTGGATTAGTTTTTAAACCTGAAAGACATTGAACACCATTGCCAAAGACAATCCCTCCAGGCTTGCATACCCTTTCGATTTCCTTCAAAAGAAATTCATAGGTATCTGAACGAAGGACAGGAGAATCAAGACCATTGATACTAATAGAAACACTATTGTCCGGCACATGCGCCAGGAAACGGAAAATATCTGAATGAATTTGAGCGCAAGGCACACCTTCTAACTCTCTACTATTACTTGGTAAAATATTGCGAATTGGATTGGGCCCCTGGGAACGAAAACCTGGATTATACAGATCCACACCAATAAACGCTTTAGGCTTCATCCTACAAATAACTCCCGACAATGCTCCCGGCGCTAGGCGGCCGGCGTTTGCTAATTCTATAACAACAGCATCCTGAACCCCTTGCTGCACAAGATTTCGAACTCTTTCTTGTTCTTTCTCACTAGAAAAAAGTGGCTCTTCTGGCTCAAGGTACTCAGCCGTGAACTGTGCATAATCCTTAGTCCAATCGCAAAGAAAATGCTTCTTCTCAGGGTCCCACTGAGGAATGGGCTCTGCAGTATGCAAAGGTTTTTCTGCCAAGAATGTATCTATCGAAAATTATTCTTCCCGCTCAGCGCGATTAATAGGCATAACATATATTATACCACAAAATACAGGATCACGGAAAGAGACTTACTCCGTAATCGCATTCTTCCTATGGATGTCCTTCTGCGCATCAACATCTTTCTTGGACATTTCCACAATCTGCACAGCGCTCTTGTCTGCCTCTTCCCCTGCTGGAACCTCCGGAGCCTGTTCAGCTACCTGGCGGAGCATTTCCAAGGCCTGCATAGTGGCCTGAGCATTCACGAGCTTGTTGCGGGAACCGTAGCGCTTAGAAAGCACGTTCTTCACTCCGGCGTGATCCAAGATCACACGCAGAGCACCTCCGGCGATGATTCCTGTTCCGTCGCGGGCAGGCATCAGGCGCAGGCGGGCTGCTTTGAATTTGGTATCTACCTGGTGTGGGATGGTTCCGTTGATGAGAGGCACTTTCATCATTTTGCGCTTGGCTGCGGATGAAGCCTTGCGGATGGCTGCCTGTACTTCTGTAGCCTTACCGGTACCGAGTCCTACTTTTCCTTTGCGATTTCCTACTACTACCACAGCGCGGAAACGCATGCGGCGTCCTCCTTTTACCACGCGGGTCACACGGTCCAAGCTCAATGTTGCCTCAGCAAATTCGCTCGGCTCACGGCGTGGTCCGCCGCGTCCACCGCGATCACCACGCCTGTCTCCACCACCACGGCGACGATCGCCGGAGTTGCGGTCCGAAGGGTTGGCGTTGTTTGGGCGAGGAGCTGGCATGAAAGGAAAGGGTGAGCGAGAGAAGAGAAATCAGAATTGGAGTCCGCCTTCGCGAGCTGCGTCGGCAAGTTCTTTGATGCGGCCGTGATACTTGTAGCCGCTGCGGTCGAAGGTGACGGCGTCGATCTTTGCGTCTTTGGCTTTCTTCGCAATGAGAGCACCGAGCTTCTTTGCACCCTCGCGGGAGAGCTTTGCCTTTGCTTCTGCTGTAGTAGCAGCAGCCAAGGTGCGGCCTGCATCATCATCGATGAGCTGGACTGCAAGCTTCTTCAGGGAGCGGTACACGCTCATGCGTGGGCGCTCAGCCGTACCGCGGATCTTGGCGCGGATGCGACGCTTGCGTGCTTGCCGGAGGACGATCTTAGAGGATGCCATAATGGAGTGGATTAAGCGGACTTAGCGGCAGCAGCCTTACCAGCCTTGCGGCGGACAGCCTCGCCCATGTAACGAACACCTTTGCCTTTGTACGGCTCCGGGGGGCGAAGCTCACGAACCTGAGCGGCCATCTGCCCTACGAGTTGCTTATCGATACCTTTCAAAATCAAGATATTTTTGTTCTTCTCATCCTGAGCTACTTCTATGCCTGCTGGGATATCGAAGTTGATGGGGTGGCTGTGACCGAGGTTCAATACAAGCACCTTTCCTTTGACGACGGCCTTGTACCCCACTCCGATGATCTCGAGCTTTTTCTCGTAACCGGTGCTGACGCCAATAGCCATGTTGTTGATGAGCACGCGCATGAGACCATGGCGAGCGCGAGCATCATCGCTATCGTCCTTGCGGGTGACCTTGAGCGTGCTGCCCTCAATAGCCACAGATACCTCTGGCAAGAGAGTCAGGTGCATTTCGCCCTTCGGACCTTTCACGGTTACCTTAGAGCCCTGGACGTCGATCGTGACGCCTGCTGGGATAGCCACTGGTTTGGATCCAATACGAGACATAGTTTAGGCAACGGTACAGAGAACTTCTCCACCGATCTTCTTCTTGCGAGCGGATTTATCGGTCATGAGTCCCTGGCTGGTAGTAATAATGGCGATTCCGTATCCCTGCATCACAGGCTTCACGTCGTCGGAGCCTACGTACATGCGGCGGCCGGGAGTGGAGGAACGCTTCAGGTCCAACTTCGGCTTATCTTTAGCGAATGTCACGAGAATGGACTGCTTAGGAGCCTCGCCTACTACCTCTACATCTTCCAGGAATCCTTCCTGCTTCATGATCTGGCAGAGCTGTTCCTTGATGCGGGACCAAGGAGCCTCGCAGGTAGGACGACGCACGTGCTGGGCGTTACGCATGCGGGTGATGAGGTCGCCGATGGGGTCAGTGAGATAAACCATGGGGTAGGGAAACGTGTAGATTACCAGGAAGACTTTGTAAGGCCGGGGATCTCTCCATTGATAGCCAATTCTCGGAAGCAAATGCGGCAGGTGCCGAAGAATCTCATGTATCCGTGCTGGCGGCCGCAGAGCTTGCAGCGGTTGTACACACGGGTGGCGTATGGCGTCTTCTTGCCGGCACGCTTGTTTTGCAGGTGCTTGGCGAGTGCGCGTTCTTGCTTCAGTTTGAGGGAGAGTCGAGCCATGAGGGGGATAATCGAGGAAGAGAGAGGAGGATAGGCAGGAAATGCGCGAGAATCAAGGATTAGGAGGCACTTTCATCGGATTTGCCGGCCTTTTTCTTTTCAGGGGTGAAGGGCATGCCCATCTGCTTGAAGAGGGCGCGACCGTGCTCATCGTTCTTGGCAGAGGTGGTGAACTGGATCTGCATTCCGAAGATGCGGCCGGATTCTGCAGGGGGGACTTCTGGGAAGATCGTGTGATCCTTGAGACCGATGGCGTAATTACCCTGGCCATCAAGCTTCGTTGGGAGTCCACGGAAGTCACGGATACGAGGAAGGACGTAGCTGATGAGGCGATCCACAAAGGCTTCCATGCGCTTGCCGCGGAGGGTCACGACCGCTCCCACTACTCCTCCTTCGCGAGTCTTGAAGTTGGAGATAGCTTTAGCAGTCTTGGTGAACACAGGCTTCTGGCCGGAGATGCGTGTGAGGACATCGATGATGTACTCGTGGAGCTCTTTGCTATCCATCTTGGTCTTGTTGATACCCACGTTCAGGGTCACCTTTTTCAGGCGTGGGAGAGCGTGGATATTGTCTACCTTCAGCTCTTTTTTCAGAGCAGTAGCGATATCGCCGCGGAGCCGTTCATGGAGAGTGACGTATGTCATGGGGAGGAGTGAGATCAGGAACCGCGTGATCCTTTACGCTGGGGAATATTTTGGCTGGCACCGCCTTCGTTGGTGCGTCCGCCCTCAGATGTGTCGCCTTCTGTGTTGTCGGCGCCGCCAAAGGACATGCGCTTCCAGAATGGCTGCTTGGATGAAGAAGTATCAGAGGCTTCAGAGGAGGCAGATGTAGCAGAAGAATCAGAAGACTTCTTTTCGGTCTTTGCTTTCTTCTCCTTCTTTGGAGTGACTTTCACAACAGCCTGGCCACTGGCCTTGCTGATGCGCGTCTTCTTTCCTTTGTCATCGATGGTGTAGCCCACGCGGGATCCCTTCTTGGTTTTAGGATCCAAGATCATCACATTGCTTGCGTGGATGCTGGCTTCGAATTTCACGATGCGACCTGCTTCCTGAGCGGATTTGCGGATGTGCTTGGTACGCATGTTGATGCCGGATACCACCACGCGTTGGTCGCTGGCCATCACGCGAAGGACCGTGCCGGTCTTGCCCTTATCCTTGCCGGTGGAAACGACGACTGTGTCGCCGATATGGATCTTCATAGGAGTTAGAGAACGTCTGGAGCCTGGGAAATGATTTTCTGGTACCCACGGAGGCGCAGTTCGCGAGCCACGGGACCGAAGACACGAGTGCCCTTAGGCAGGCCGTCTTTCTGGATGATCACGCAGGCATTGTCATCGAACCGGATGCCGGATCCGTCCTTGCGGCGTGTCACGGTGCGCGTACGCACGATGACTGCACGCTCCACCGTCCTGCGACGCACTGTTCCGCGTGGAGCTGCCTCCTTGACGGATACAATGATGACATCACCGATACGAGCGTAGCGGCGGCGTGTGGCGCCGAGCACGCGGATGCACATTACTTTCTTTGCACCCGTATTATCGGCCACGTCGAGGATGGATTGAGGCTGGATCATTTGGAGGAATCAGAAGTGTCGGAATCTTTGGAAACTTTTTTCTTCTTGGTATCAAATTCGCTGTCGTCTTTCATCTCGCTCACACGTGGGACGCGCTTCAGGACCTCCGTAACTTTGAAGAACTTGCGCTTGGAGAGTGGGCGGCATTCTGTGATGACAACCGTATCGCCCATGCCCAGATCCTCCATGCCGTTTGTATCGGCCAGGAATTTCCTGCTCATGCGGTAGCGCTTCTTGTAAACCGGGTGGAACACGGAGCGGTGAATGGTCACGGTGACCGTGCCAGTCATTTTCGCCGATGTGATGGTGCCTTGCTTAGTGCGCATGAAGGAAAAGAAGTCTGGGGATAGGAAAATCAGGAAGCTTTGGCTTTGGAACCGCCTTTTTTCTTCGCTGTCTTCGGCGTGGCTGGGCGGGCAGGAACTGTAGGAGAAACCTCGGGTTTCTGCAACGTATCTTTCCGCTTCTCCCCGAGCACGTAGTGCATGCGGGCAAGCGTCTTTTTCTCGCGGCGGTACTTGGCGCTGTCTTTCTCCTTTTTCAAACGAATCTCCATGCGCATCTTGTGCACCGCAAGCTGCAGAGTCTGCATCTCGCGCTGCAAGTCTTCTACCTGCATGTTGCGGATTTCTTTGGTGGAGAGAGAGTGAGCCATAGGTTAGAGGGAGTGGCTGGTAACAATCTTGGTCTTCATCGGAAGCTTGTGTCCGGCGAGCGTCAGAGCTGCGCGGCCAAGATCTTCTGGCAGACCATCGAGCTCGAAAATGATGAGCCCCGGCTTCACGATGAGAGCGTAGTACTCGATGGATCCTTTTCCGGATCCCATCGGTACCTCGGCGGCTTTCTTGGTGACAGGAGTGTGAGGGAAGACTCTGATCCAGAACTTTCCCTTACGCTCCAAGTGGTGCATAGCAGCTCTGCGTGCAGCTTCGATCTGTCGTGCCGTGAGTTCTCCACCGTCAGTCGCCTTGAGTCCCATGGAACCGAATGCGAGCTGAGCGCCGCGAGTGGCGAGGCCCTTGAAGGCTCCACGGTTGCGGTGATGCTTGCGGTGTTTTAGTTTCTTAGGTTCTAACATGGTAGTGAGAGGTTATCGTTCGGAAGGATTAGTGAGAGCGGCAGACTGTACTTGCTGAACTTTCTTGAAGACCATTCCCTTGTACACCCACACCTGAATACCAATGGTTCCAAACTTGGTGATAGCGTGCTTGCAGGAGTGCTGAATGTTTGCACGGAGTGTCTGCAATGGAACGTTTCCTTCCTTGAAGAGATCATCGCGAGCGATTTCTGCACCGTTCAAGCGGCCGGAGACAGTGACTTTGATACCGATGGCACCAGCCTGCATGGCTTTTTCAATAGCCATTTTCACAGCGCGGCGGTAGGGCATGCGGCGCTGAATCTGACCCTGGATATTTTCTGCGATCACGAATGCATCTGCATCGGGGTTGCGGATCTCCTGCACTTCTACATCGAAGGTTCCGCCAAAGCGGTGACCCAGGTCCTTACGCATTTCATCGATGGCAGCACCCTGCTTGCCGATGAGAATACCTGGCTTGCTGCTGGTGATCGTCACAATCGTCTTCTTTCCGCGCTCGATCTTGATATCGCTGATGCCTCCTTCCTTGAGTTTCTCGCGGAGGTAGCGCTTCACTTTCACGTCCTGCAGGAACAGATCGCGATACTTGGTGCCACGCGCGAACCAGATGCTGGGCCACGTGTGCGTGATGCCAAGACGGAAGCCGTTGGGGTTAACTTTTTGACCCATAGAGATTAGGAGGCAGAGGAATCAGAGGTAGCAGATGAAGCAGATGCATCATCTTTCTTTGTCTTAGAGCGTGTAGCTTTTACAGTATTTTTTCCTTCCTGGGAAGCGTCCTTCATCTGCTTCTTCTGCCCCGCCTGCTTCTTCTGCTTCTTTTCATCAGTGTCAGCGAATCCCAACTGCAGGTCGATGTGCGTGAGGAACTTTCTGTACGGACGAGTCTGACCACGAGCCTTCGGCATACCGCGGCGGTAGGCCGTTCCCTGGTTCACAACGATCGTCTTGATGACCATAGTCTGTGGATCCTGGCGGTCATTGTGCGATGCATTCGCTACAGCGGAGAGAAGCAATGTCTCGATGATGCGAGCCGCCTTCTTGTTTGTGCGGCGAAGCGCCTCCGTGGCAGCAGCCACATTCATCCCTCTCACCATTTTGGCTACAAGGTTGGCTTTCTTTGGCGCGATGCGGACGGAGTGGAGATAGGCTTTCATGGGTAGTTAGAAGTGGCGGAGCGAGTGAGACGAGACGCGCTCTCAGCGCGTCTTTACTTAGGGGCGGGAGCGGCAGTAGGTGCAGGAGCGACAGTCGTAGCAGCCTTTCCTCCGTGACCCTTGAACTTGGTGGTCCAGGAGAACTCTCCGAGCTTGTGTCCTACCATCTGTTCGGTGACGTACACAGGAGTGTGCTCTTTGCCGTTGTGGACTGCGAAGGTGAACCCTACGAACTCCGGAGCAATATCGCAATCGCGTGCCCAGGTCTTGATGATCTTCTTTTCAGATTTCTCGATCATCGCCATGACCTTTTTCAGGAGCTTGGCGTCTATGTGGGGGCCTTTCTTGAGTGAGCGGGACATAAGAGTGGAAAGTGGTTGGTGAGAGCAGGAAGTGACAAGAAGAGTTCTAGTCACGAGTTATATCCTATTTGCGCTTCTTGCGCGAACGTCTGCGGACAATTAAGTCGTTATTTTTGCGGTAGGAGCGGGTCTTGATACCCAGAGCTTTCTTTCCCCATGGCGTCTTTGGAGCTTTCAAACCGATCGGGCTATGGCCTTCTCCTCCTCCGTGTGGGTGGTCTACGGCGTTCATGGACTTACCAAGCACCTGTGGGCGACGGCCGAGCCAGCGCATGCGTCCTGCTTTTCCAATGTTGATGAGGTTGTGCTCTGGGTTGCTGACAGTACCGATAGTGGCAGAACACTCCTTGCGAACCTTGCGGATTTCTCCGGATGGGAGCTGCAAGATGGCATGATCACCATCCAAACCTACGAGGGTGGCAGCTGTTCCTGCAGAGCGGACGATCTGACCGCCGCGGCCGAGCTGCATTTCAATGTTGAAGATGTGGTATCCCACCGGGATGTGCTGCAATTGCATGCGATTGCCAACTTTTACCTTGGTACGCTCACCGGCAATCACCTGATCCCCTACTTTGATGCCTTCCGCAGCCAATACATAGGACTTCTGACCATCCACGTAGTGAATGAGAGCAATGCGTGCGGAGCGGTTTGGATCGTATTCCAGGGCCACAATGGTTGCTGGAACGCCGAGCTTTTTATTCTGACGGAAGTCCACATCGCGCATGAGGCGCTTGTGGCCTCCGCCACGGTGACGGATGGACACATGTCCCTGGCCATCGCGACCCGAGAGCCTCTTGCGGCCTTTCACGAGTGTCTTTTCCGGTCTCTTTTTAGTGAGGCCAGAGAAGTCGGCGATCGTCATCTGACGTCGTCCAGGAGTCGTTGGTTTAGGCTTCTTGAGTGGCATGAGGGCTTAGGAACGGTTCTGGAAGGCAGTAAGATCGAGAGCTTTGCTGTCTTTGTTCAGGGTGACGATGGCCTTCTTTCCTGCATGGCGCTTCTCCATCATGGAGCTATTGCCGAGCATGCGGGACTTGGCCTGCACTTTGGTGATGCGAACGGAATCAGCGGTGACGTTGTAGAGGAAACGCAGTGCGTTCTTGATGTCTACCTTGGTAGCAGCGTTGGACACGCGGAACGTGTAGGTCTTGGTGGCAGATGCCTTGAGGCGTTCTGCTTTCTCTGTCACAACGGGGCCGGTGATAACGCGGGAGAGATCCATGGCTTATTTTGAGGAAGCAGAGGTATCAGAAGATGCAGATGTGGCAGAGAATTTCTTTTTCTTAGTGGCAGTAGTCTTTGTCTTAGGCTTTTTTGACTTCCCTTCTGCTCCATCTGCCACCTTTGCCTCATCTACCACCTTCATTTTCATTTTGGAGAGCTTTGTATCCTCTTTCTTCGTGAGCATTTTCTCGGCAATTTCAATCGCTTCCGTGAGGAAGATGATGTGCTTGTGATGCAACAGATCCTCGGCATTCAAGTAGGATACGACGAGCGTCTTCACGTTCTGAATATTGCGAGCAGACATCTCAATACCTTCGTGTCTCTCTGGAACCACCAAGAGGATGGAGCGGCCGAATTCCACTGGGAGCTTTTTCAGGAGAACCACCATGTCCTTGGTCTTTACAGTAGATGGGTAGCTTTCGAGCCCCAGGATGGCACCGTGCTTCGCGCGGTACGAAAGGCAGGAAAGAAGAGCGGAGCGACGCATGGATTTTGGCATGTCCTTGATGAAATTCGCGTTATTGCGTGGACCGAATGCCTTTCCTCCACCACGGAGGAGTGGGCTCCTGATAGAACCACGACGTGCCTGACCCGTGTGCTTCTGGCTGTAGAGCTTGCGTGTGGAACCCTGCACCTCTCCACGGTTCTTTGCATGAGCAATGGCATTGCGGCGGTTGCTCTGCTGGAGCATCACAGCCTGGTGCATGAGCCCCTGGTTGATGCGGGCCTCAAAGAGTTCCTTGGACAGTTCCAGTGTGGATTTCTTGGTGCCGGTGGCGGTGAAAACGTCGATAGTCATGGTAATTGGTTGTAGAGACGTGCGAATCGCACCTCTGTACTCTAAGAGGCAGAATTGGAAGATTCCTTGGTAAGATACACGGTAGAGCCATTTGGCCCGGGAATTGGTCCTTTGATGGCAATCACGCCCTTCGTGGTATCGGTGACCACCACGAAACGGTTTTTCAGGGTAATGCGATCGTGTCCCATGTGTCCGGCCATGCGGTGGCCCTTAAAGATACGGCCCGGCTGCTGACGCATTCCGACAGATCCCGGCTCGCGCTTGAAGTGTGAACCGTGTGTGCGAGGACCTCCGGCAAAGTGGTGACGACGCACAACTCCCTGGAAACCTTTTCCTTTGGACACTCCGGACACAGAGACCAACGTCTCAGCGGGGAAATCCTCTACAGAGAGCTCTTTTCCGGAGTCCATACCGTCCAGGGACTCTACGTGCCACTCTTTCTGATGTGCATAACGCGTGTTTTCCTTTCCTTTGCGGCTTTTCCATTTTTTGGCACCAATTCCCAGCACCACGGCGTTGTAGCCGTCCTTTTCCTTGGTCTTGGTACGAACGATGATGTTTGGTTTGACCTCAAGATACGTCACAGGCACGGACTCTCCAGTTGGGAGATACACACGTGACATGCCGATCTTGCGGGCGATGAGGCCTGAGGGCATAAAAAGGGAGAGAGACCCGTCCAGAACCTTTATTAGGTGTTTGGAGGGCAGTAGCTTGGAGGTTCGTCTGGCTCATGTGGTTCCCATTTCGGAACGATGAGCTTGAACGTAAGCAAATCTTCGATTCCTCTTAGAATTGCTTCTAAAAAGTGATCGAAAGTGCGTGGAGTGTAGAGATGTCAAAGAGAAGCGTCAAATGGAATTTTGAGTTTTAGGAACTCGTGTACTGGGAACTGGGAACTAGGGTGCCGTCTTTGCCAATGCCTCCCTTTTGTAAAAACCAAGCTCTTCCAGACGCGTGGAGGGAACAGCTAGCAAGGCAAACCCACGGCCACAGGTGGGACAGCGGTTGGCGCCGTAGTGTCAGAGAAGAGCAGTTGGGCAGTAGGGTGATAAGACTTTTTCCGGTGGAGGCGCGCGGTTTGGCCGTGGGTGGGTTTTTCTTTGGGTACTTTCTTTTGTCCGGGTAGACAAAAGAAAGTACCACGGGGTGCTACCTCCGGTGTCATTCACCCAAAGCAGCCGCAGGTGGGACACCCGCTCTCAGAGAAAAAAATAAACATATTCGTAAGAATCTTAAAACACCCCCGTCTAGATCACATCACCCCCTTCCCCTTTTTATAAGATGAAAACTTTAGCCTCTCTTTCTTTAAGCCTTTTCCTGCTCAGTAGCTTTGCCATACCCGCCAGCGAAGCGGCTCGCGCATGTCCTACTAAGGCATCTGTTCAATCTATGCGCTGCAAGAAAGTTCAAGCACTGAACGCTCAGGAAGAACCGCAGATCGGCACCGCCTATGCCAGCGAGCGCTCCGGCTTTGGAAGATTTGAATAAAAGAAGCTAGAATTTCTCCATGCAATCCTCCTCCATTCGCCTACTCGTAAAAGACTTCGAGCCATGCTTCCTCTTTTATAAGGATAAGCTCCAGCTCCCCGTCCGTATGGGCAATGAAATGGGACCGTACGCGGAGTTCATTGTAGGACAAACAACTATTGCACTCTTTCAAAGAGACTTCATGGCCAATGCCATCGGGACAGCGAGCAAGCCTGTGAGCGCCGACATGCAGGATGCTTTTTCTGTAATCCTCAGCGTGGATGACGTGGATGAAACGCATGCGGAGTACATAGAAAGAGGAGTCGCTTCTTTTTTGGATGCTCCACAGGACTTTGAACACTGGTTCATCCGCGCATTTCATTTAAGGGATCCGGATGGGAATTTGATAGAAGTGAATGGACCGATGGAGAAAAAAATATAGAATGGTCGTATGAGAACTCTTGAAGAAGTGACGGCAGACATCAATGTTACTGCTGCAGAAGTACAAAGCCGCTTTGCAGGCCTGAGCTCAGAACAGCAGCAGCGATATCACGCATGTCTTACTCACGATAATGCTGATCCATCAAAAGTGATTGAGTGCGGCGAAAAAACTTTAGCTGCCCTGCAAGCACTACTAGAAGAAACCTCTAATCAGCCTGACTAAAGAAAACTCCTCGCAAAGAATCTTCCGTATCCGCTACCATAGCCCCATGGATTCTTTTCGCTTTGAAAAATTACAGAAACTGCGCGAGGCAGGAATGATGCCGTATGCCTCTTCTTTTGAGAGGACTTCTACGCTGACAGAAGCCAAAAATTCAGCTGATGATACTAAGCATTCCATCGCGGGCCGCATCATGCTGATGCGCGATATGGGGAAGATCACGTTTGCGACACTGCAGGATCAGACAGGACGTTTGCAGATTGCGCTGCGTGAAGAAGTAGTTGGCGAAGAAGCGTACAAGAAAGCATTAGAGCTTTTGGACTTGGGAGATTTCATTGGAGTAACTGGTGAGAGGTTCACGACACAGAAAGGAGAGCCGACAGTGCTTGTAAAAGAATGGACGATGCTCAGCAAAGCTCTCCGTCAGCCACCGGAAAAGTGGCATGGCATTGCAGATCAAGAGACAGCATGGAGGCAGCGCTACCTGGACCTCAATAGTAATCGCGAAACGATGGATCGCTTTGTCTTCCGCAGTAACTTCGTACGGAAAGTTCGTGAGTTTTATTGGTCTCAGAATTTTATTGAGACGGAAACTCCGGTGCTGGTGAATGCAGCCTCTGGCGCACTCGCGACCCCTTTTCAGACTCACCACGAAGCGTACGACCTGGATATGTTCCTACGCATCGCTCCCGAGACATTCCTGAAAGAGTGTTTGGTCGGAGGTTTTGATCGTGTCTTTGAAGTAGCTCGCGTCTTTAGAAATGAAGGGCTCGATCCTAGTCACTTGCAAGACTTCACGATGATTGAGCACTACGCGAGTTACTGGGACTACAAAAAGAATATGGAATTCACAGAGCAAATGCTCTCGATGGTCCTGAAAGAAATGCTTGGCACCATGAAAGTGAAGATCCCGGACCGTGATGGAAACCTGGTAGAAGTAGACTTCACTCCGCCTTGGCCACGCATCAGCATTCGTGAGGCGATTTTGAACGCATGTGGGATTGATATCGAAGAATCTGATTCGGATTCAGCCCTGAGGGAAGCCATGAAATCGAAAAAGATTAAGCTGGATGTGGACGTAAGTAAACTCGGCTACGGCAACCTCATCGATCAGCTTTATAAGAAGGTAAGCCGCCCCAGCATCGTGCATCCCACCTTCCTCACCGAGCACCCCATCGAGCTTTCACCTTTAGCCCGAAGGAATGATAAAAATTCAAGAATTACTGATCGCTTCCAGCTGGTAGTGGGCGGATGGGAAATTGTGAATGCGTACTCAGAATTAGTAGATCCTGTCGATCAGGCAGAAAGATTTGAGCAGCAAGCAAAAGCTCATGCGAAGGGCGATAGTGATGCTCACAAGAAAGATGATGACTTCGTAACTGCCCTCGAGTACGGCTGCCCTCCTTGCTCTGGGTGGGGCATGGGTGTCGATCGTATTGTGGCGCTTCTTACGCAGCAGACGAACCTGAGAGACGTAGTTCTTTTCCCACTGATGAAACCCTTGGAAGCAAAGAAAGAATCTGCAGAGAAAAAAGTCGCCGTCTCCTCTGCCCCATCTGCCACTTCTGCCTCATCTGCTTCCCTCCCCCCACAGCACCTTGAATACGGCCACCTCCTTCCCGCCGCTCACAGCCTCATCGAAGCTCACACCGATCAGACGAAGGCACACTTGCTCGCAACCGGCGCAGCGATGGAAGCACTGGCTAAGAAGTTTGGAGGAGATCCTCAGACATGGAAAGTAGCAGGCACCTTGCACGACTTAGACTGGGACAAGCTGAACAAAGATTACGAGGCACACTGTGGTACTACGTTGGAACATATGCTTAAAACTATTGAAGCCCCTGCGGAATTGCTGGCAGATATTCGCGCGCACTACGCCGCAAAGTATGGTGAAGAGTATCCGCTGGATACCATGCTCCGAAAATCTCTCTACTGTGTAGACGAGCTCACCGGCTTCATCATCGCCGTTACCAAGGTGCGACCGAGTAAAAGAATCGAGGAAGTGGAAGTGAGCAGCGTGAAGAAGAAAATGAAAGACAAAGCCTTCGCGGCTCAGGTGGACCGGGAGCAGATAAAGAAATGTGAGGAATTGCTGGGGATTTCGTTGGATGAATTTATTGAGATTACCCTGGGAGCGATGAAGCCGATTGCAGCAGAATTGGGCCTGTAAAAGCCTAATCACCCACCGATGACCCCCACAAACCAGAGCGGGTCTCTCACCCGCGGTTGCTCCGATGTAATATCTACATATCCCAAGGAAGGTCGGCAACATCCCATTTTCCAGACGCAGAAGACCAAGGATATAAATGTTCTTCGCTGGCAAGATTTGCCTTTACCGGATTCGCATGAATATATTGAAGAACAGCATAACTATTTTTAGTTAACCGCATATCAAATCTAGGCTGCCACAGAGATCCTTTCCCAATGGCGTGGCTGACGGCACGTTTATAGGAACGTATAACAGAAGAAATTTCTACCGGTGAAATAGACGACCGCGGGTGAGAGACCCGCTCTGTTGGGTAGGAATTTTTGATGTGTATCGAAAGTTTGGCTCTATGAAGAGATGAAATCCGTTCTATACACTTGTAGAACCGTTTTTAAATTAGATCACCAGTGAAACTGAATTTTTGTTTTACGGAAGCCAATAACTTTATTCAAAACTCATTAATTTTTGACCAACAATATATTTAGTAGGATCATCTTATTATGGTTTCTCGTCCACCTTTAAAGCTCTGGGAAGGCGACCCAATAGATGCTCCGTCATCTACCCCTACTGCTACCTCAGCTATTGAACGCCTGACGGCCTGGGCTAAGGAAAAATTGCGCCACCTATCTGTTCCACCGGAGCCGGAGGAGCCGGGAAGTATTTTGCCTTTTCCAAATAGAAATGAATCTAGTGATGATCCTGCAGAACCTCGTCCACAGCTGCGCCTTGTCTCTTACACAGAGAAGCTTGATGGTCCTGATGAAGATGAAATAATAGATTACACAGAGTAATCTCTACCATTCAATCACCTCCTCGCGAGCGGGCATCAAAACCTCTACTCCTTTTTTCTGCTTCAGCCTCTCCGCAAACGGTTGCATCTGCTGGAGTTCTCCGTGAACGAGGATCACTTTTTTCACGCCCTCAATGGCAGTGACGTACTTATCTAAGTCGACCATGTCCGCGTGACCGGAGTAGGCATCGATACTCACAATTTCTGCGCGCTTCACGTAGGTTTCATCGAAGATTTTCACTTCTGAAACCGTAGGATCCACTACACGTCTTCCCAACGTATTTTCAGCCATAAATCCTACGGCGAGGATCGTATTTTTGGCGTCAGAAATTTCATTTTTCAGGTGATGGCGGATGCGGCCGGCTTCGCACATGCCGGAGGCAGCCATGATGATCATGGGGCCCGGGGTGCCGTTTAAGGCCTTACTTTCATCGGTGGATTCTGTGTAGCGAACGAGCGAGAACTGGAAAGGGTTATGCTGACGACTCAGGAATTGATCGAACATTTCTTTGTCGTAACATTCCGGGTGCTTCATGAAAATATCCGTTACCTTTGAGGCCAAAGGCGAATCGATGATGATGGGAATGGCAGGCATTTCCTTGGCGTCCCAGAGCAAGTGAAGGTCGTACACAATCTCCTGTGTGCGCTCCAGGGAGAATGCCGGGATGATCACTTTTCCGCCACGGTGAGCCGTTCTTTGGATGACATCCTGCAGGTGCGTGCGTGCATGTTCAATGTCCTCATGCTTCCTGTTACCGTACGTACTCTCGCAGATGAGTAATTCTACAGGCGGCATCGCGCTTGGGTCGCGGATGATGGGCAGCATGCTGCGGCCGACATCAGCGCTGAATCCTAGGCGACGAGTCTGACCGTTTTCTGTGATTTCTAAGACAACCATGGCAGCGCCAATGATGTGACCAGCATCCAAGAACTGCGCCTTCACTCCATCGGTGACATCAAACCATTCGGTGTAATTTTTTCCTTGGAACAATTTATGGCAATCGATGGCATCCTGCTGCGTGTAGAGCGGGCCTTCGCATTGCATCATAGATTTGGCCAGGTACTTGCAGAAGAATTCTTCATCTTTCTCCTGAATGTAGCCGCCGTCCATCATCATCACTTCCGCCAAATCTTTGGTGGCGTACGTGCACATCACAGGACCTCGGAAACCTTTTTTATGAAGTAGTGGCACACGTCCCACGTGGTCCATATGTGCGTGGCTCAGCACGACCACATCAATATCCGCAGGATTGAATGTGAACTCTGAGTTCTTCTTGGCAGATTCTTCACGATGCCCCTGGAAAAGGCCGCAATCCAGAAGAATGCGCTTACCGTTTACTTGGATTTCGTGGCAGGTACCGGTGACTTCCTGGGCAGCTCCGTGGGGGATGATCTTCATAAAACGTACGTTTTAAAATGTAGAATGTAGAATTTAGAATGGAGAATAAATGAATTTTTCATTCATCTAGATTCCTATTCAACCCTCACACTATAGTCCTACAGACTTTAAAAGCGCATCTTTTTCTTCGGTTGTCAGGGGGCGGTAGTCGCCGGGCTGTAATGCCGAATCCGTGAGCGTCATAATGCGGATACGCTGGAGTTTATTCACCGTTAATCCTACTTTTTGCGACATCCGACGAATCTGACGGTTTTTCCCTTCTGTGAGGGTTATTCTGAAACTATGATCGCTTAACTTTCTCACTAAAGCAGGCTTAGTTTCCTCTCCAGAGATCGTCATCCCATCCCGCATTTTCTGGAGTGCCCCTTCGCGCACCGCTTCATTCACGGTCACTTCATATTCTTTTTCATGTTCAAACTTGGGGTGCGTGAGGCGATACGCTAAGACTCCATCGTTCGTGAGGAGAATCAATCCTTCGGAATCTTTATCCAGTCTCCCAACCGGGAACACTTTCCTCTGTAAGTCCGCTGGGAGGAGATCTAGCAGCACCTTTGTTTCCTTTTGTTCTGCATTGGTGGTCACCACCCCTACAGGTTTGTAGATGAGGTAGTACAGCATCTCCTGACGTGCTTGGAGGACCTTACCGTCTACAGTGATCTCATCGGTCTCTGGGTCTGCCTTCTGCCCGAGTTCGGCAACTACACCATTGACCTTCACTAGGCCTGCCAAGATATATTCCTCGGCCTTACGGCGAGACGCAATACCTCTAGCCGATAGAATCTTTTGGAGGCGCTCCTGCATAGAGCAAGTGTAGCCTTTTTCTAATAAAAAGACTTCCTATGCTCGCTCAAGTAAAGCTTTTGATGGCTGATATTTAGCCAATAGATAATCGACCAGTGGGCTTAATACAAGTGACAATAGAACATTTCCAATCAAGTGATT
Source organism: uncultured Candidatus Peribacteria bacterium (assembly GCA_964628805.1). Classification (GTDB taxonomy): domain Bacteria; phylum Patescibacteriota; class Gracilibacteria; order Peribacterales; family Peribacteraceae; genus CAZVOK01. The sequence goes on from CAZVOK010000007.1 coordinate 62,626, forward strand.
GATCGTAAAAGGAATCTGTCCTACAAATGCCTCGCGAAAGGTTTGGCCTAAAAATATTGGGCCTACAATCACTCCCGTGATGGCATCGTAGATCAATGTTCCAATGACAGCGTAGATCACGTAGTGAATAACTCCTTTACGATTTTTGAAGTATGCCCAGGAGCCCAGTCCTACAAGTCCATACGCTATGGCGGCAGTCCATGTCCATCCTCCTACCATTCCCAAGGTAAAGTCATACACAACGATACTCAGTGACCCAAAGAGAAACGCTACGAACGGTCCGTAATATTTGGACACAGGCATGAGCGTTGCGAAAACGGGTTCAATATTGGGAGGACGAATGGGAACAGGAACAAGTCTCCAGAGGAAACATCCAACCCACAACGCAAGGAGTCTTAAAAGTGAAAAGAATGAGTTTCGCGACATGTGGTGGTTTTGAAAGAGGCGAACATACTACATGTTGTATTATTAGGATCAATTGCTGTGAGAATAAGAGTGGTGGATAGTAAGCAATCTTCAACGCAATTGTCTGGCTCGACCTCTGCGTATAGGCTTTCGATCTGCTACAGGCTTAAAGGAATATTCATGCGGTTCCGTCAGCTGTTTTTCTTTGTTTACAATAGGATCACATCTCCGATGAATAATCTGCTCAACTGCCTGACGAATACCCCATCGAAGTCCACCCGTATTTTGTTCCACGAGCATCAAAAGACCCTCGGCTAATTCAGTCTGATCTTTTTCGGCAAATGCTATTCCCGGGAAACGACGTGCAAGCTCTGAGCGTACGAATGCCTGAACCTGCTGAAGACGATCAGCATGATCCATATAAAATTCACAAAAGGCAGTAGGTGATTGCAAAAAATTTGGTGGCTTCATACATAGTTTGCGTACTACTGATTTACATTCTCTATAACAAAAATTTATTGCTCTTCTTTCTCCATTTCCTCTGGAGAAAGTATTTCTCCACTCTGAGTTGCTGTCAGCAAAATCAATAATTCATCGTGTCTTTCCTGCATTGCTTGCCCCACAATTCTCGCCACTAATTTATTGCCTCGGGTAGAAGCACGATCAACATGTTCATGGAGCAAAGTCTTCAAGGGCTCATGTAAAGAAACAGGGCAACCATTCATTTCTTCTAAAGAGGACATAGGCAAAGCAGAAAAGAATCAGGACACATTGTAGCACAAAAAAGCGCCTTTCGGCGCTTTTGAATTCTTGGGTGTGTAGCATTGTTTGATCTCTCTGTTCTGGCACCGACCTACTTTTACTTTCTGTAGTGAAAGCTATCATCGGCGCGGACGGGCTTAACTTCCGAGTTCGGGATGGGATCGGGTGTGACCCCGTCGCCGTAGGCACCAGAACGGAAAGATCAAACTGGCTCGAAACTTATTAGGAAATTCGGACGATTTTTAGATTTGTAAGGGTTGTCATAACTTTTTCTTCTGTGCTCACGTTGTAGCACACGAACAGTACTCTACGTCTTCCCGAGGGAAGAAACAGTAAAGAGAAAAATGTTCAATTGCCCATTCGTACCACTCAGCTGAGTACATTGCTGTACGTACACTTATGGCCGATCTAGCCGGTCGTCTTCCGGCGGGCTTATGGAGAAACGAAATCTTAGGAGGGGCTTCCCACTTAGATGCTTTCAGCGGTTATCCCCGCCGAACT
>CAZVOK010000008.1:0-47348 GCA_964628805.1 uncultured Candidatus Peribacteria bacterium
ATTTTCGAAGTACTCTTCGAAGGCCGCATGGCGTACCTCTACGAACTGGAAAAAATGGGCGCACACATCGAAATTTTGAACGCTCATCAGGCACTCATCATCGGACCCACTCCTCTGAAGGGAGGAAGGACGGTAGCCAGTAACGACATCCGCGCCGGAAGCGCCATGGTCTTGGCAGCACTCTGCGCCGATGGAGAAACCACTATCACCGACGTGCGCTACATTGAGCGCGGGTACGATCGTTTGGATGAAAAGCTCAAGAGCCTCGGTGCACACATCGAGAGAATTGATGCGAGCGCACATTCCAAGTAACAAGTTCGAAGTTCCAACGAAGGAATTCTTTTTTAATTAAAAAAACTTGGAACTTGGCCCTTAGAACTTGGAACTTCATCTGTGGAAAGCCCTTTCTTCCACTTCCCGTCCCCTGAAATCTCTATTATCATCCCCCTATGTTGACTTTCACTTCCCTCGGCAATGGATCCGTACGCTTGTCTGGTCCTGATAAACCCTTAGTGATCTTCCCAGAAGCTCCTAAGCCCGATGCCAATAGCATCACAGTTTTGTCTGTCCCGGAGCGCGAGCGTTCCAAAGGGGTGATCTCCTGGCCCGGTGAGTACAATGAATCCGGCGTGTCTCTGAAAGGAGTAGGTCACCTGGAAGGCAAGCAGGTGTCTTTTGTCATCAAGGCAGAAGGCGTGCGCATGGCGTTCCTTTCCGCACCTCTTCAAGACTGGTTCGATGAACAGCTCCAGGCAGTAGGCGACATCGATGTTCTGGTTCTTCCCACATCCGAACCAAAGCTCGCACAGAAGCTGATCGATGAATTTGATCCACGTGTGCTTATTTTAGTACAAACAGGCGACGCAAATATTTCTGAGTTGCTGAAGTTTGTGGGAGCGACTGCTTCTACGCCTGTATCTGATTTCAAGCTGAAAGGGCAGTTGCCGCAGGAGGGGCGAGAAGTAGTGGTGCTGAACTAATGATTGCAACTAAAGAAGAAATCCAGGTGCTTTCTTTTTCATGCTGCTCTGCTCTCTGTTATTTGATTCGGCCAAAAGTGGCCCGAGCCGCAGCGAGGACCATGAGCGAGCATTTGTCGTGTAGCGACTGCGAGTCGAATGGTGACCCCGGCGGGAATTGAACCTGCATCTACCCCTTAGGAGAGGGTCGTTCTATCCATTTGAACTACAGGGTCACGCGTAAAAGACTTTACCTTGAAATTTCCTTCAATAAAACAACAGGATTGGCGAAAATGGGTGCGGAAACCTATTTTCCCGCTTTCACTGCACTCATAATCGCCTTCAATGCCGCATCTTTCCCAAGAATCTCTTTGATCTTCACCCACTTTCCTTCTTCCAGTTCTTTGTAGTGTGTAAAGAAGTGGCGGATTTGGCTGAGGGTGTGAGCGTCCAGCTGAGACACATCATCAATCTGTGCGTACCACGGGTCTACCTTTTTATCTGGCACGGCGATAATTTTGGTATCGATTCCCGATTCATCTTCCATCTCCAGCATTCCAATGGGTCGTGAGGCTAGAATGCTTCCTGGCAGCACTGCCTGTGCGGAGAGCACCAGTACATCCAAAGGATCGCCATCTTCACTGAGCGTGTGTGGCACGAAGCCGTAGTTGAACGGATACACCATCGCCGTGTGAATAAAGCGGTCTACCTTCAGGAGGCCGGATTCTTTATCGAGCTCGTACTTGATGGAGGATCCTTGTGCGATTTCTACGAAGACATTGACAGCCTCCGGGGGATTGCTGCCGATGGAGAGATGAGTGAGGGTCATAGGGAGGGGCAGTATAGCGGAAGTTTTGGCTTTGGGAAGAGAAAAAGGGATTGGGGGTTGGGGATTAGGGATTGGGAAAATGACGCACTAATCCCCAACCCCTAATCCCTAATCCCACAATTAATCCCTCCCACTCGCAACCCCTACTTGTAATACCCCCACCCGTGCTCCGTCACCACACTCCGTTCCCCTCAATATCTTCGACCTCGCGCATGCGCGACTAGTGACAATTGATGGAGAGGGGTGCCTTTTTGTATCCATTGTCTGAGTTATGCCACCTACAAAGCAATCATCCACTCCGCGAATTCTTCGCACCATTCTTTCTATTCTCATGATTTTAGTAATGCTGATTGTCACGTGGAGGCTTTTTGCGGAGCTCAGAAATCATGAACTATTCTTCGATCAAACCTTGGCCACTGTTGCCACAGGAGAAGTACCTTTGGACAAGGCACAGTACGACATGACACGCTTACATTTGGCGTTTGATCGCGATATGGCATTTCAGCAGTCGGTGTACTTAAGAATGATCATTTATAATCTGCTGATATTTGCGGTTGGGTTTTTACTCCTGAGAATTTTTGAAAATAAGAATACTAGAGTACTAGAATAATAGAATACTGGAGCACTAGAGGTTTTAGGACTGAGCTTTCCTAGTATTCTAGTAGTCCAGTATTCCAGTACTCCTCATCACCTAGCCATTTCCCCCTCACGCTCCTATACTCACTCCCATGAAACACCCATCCTCACTCCTCGTTCTCAGTCTTTTTATCCCGGTCGCCACTTTTGCGCTCACTGCAGAAGACGTAGACAACACCAGTCGCTACAAAGACGCCGGTGCATTTACGCGTGCGGAAGAGGCAGGCATCAGCTTGCTGACCACCCGCGGCGCCGTATCCGGTAATCCCGATGGCACATTTGCTCCGGGGCGCACGCTCAATAGAGCGGAGTTCTTGAAGATCGCCATGAAGGCTTCCGGAAAGAGCGACTTAAAAATCGGGTATGACACCAATTGTTTCCCCGATGTGCCACAGGATGCTTGGTTCAATCAATTTGTATGTTTGGCCAAGGCTTTGAATGTGGTGCAAGGCAACGAAGAAGCTGGCGTGAGTGAAGACAAATGGAAATTCCAGCCTGCACGCGAAGTGAATTATGCGGAAGCAGTGAAGATGCTCGTGGAGCTCTATCAGTACGATCTGCCACAGCCTCTCCCTACCGAGCGCTGGGCTTGGTACACGGGGTACATCAAGGCCGCACAGGAGCACGAGGTGCTGCTTCCGGGAAACATTGAACCGGGAATGCTCCTCACTCGCGGGCAGATGGCACGCTTAGCTGCGGCATTTGTGGCCGAATCCGAAGGAGCGCTCACTGCGTATCGCAATGCAGAAAAGGGCATCATGCCGTCGTCTAGCTCTTCTGTTTCTTCAGCATCATCTGCATCATCTGCTTCCTCTGTCACATCTTCTTCATCCATCAGTTCATCCTCATCGTCTTCTTCCAGTTCCTCATCTTCTTCCGTCTCTCTCTTCCCCGCCAAGAGCCAGTTCCTCATCCTCGGTCAGACCAGCAAGCCCATCGTGAGTCAGACATTTGCTGCATCCAGCGAAGCGTTCACAGTCCGCGGTGCGGAAGTGAAGCTGCGTGCCGAGAGTGACTCTATTTCCATGCTGTACCTGGTGGATCAAAATGGAACCGTGGTAGCAGAGCTTCCCAAAGATTCTTTTGATGCCACCGATAAAACCTGGAAAGGCAACGTGACTGTGACAGGTTCTACGACTATCGCGGCCAATACATCCAAGTCGTTTGGAGTCACGGCCAAGCTGAAGGCTCGCAATGTCGGAGGGAGGTCAGAAGAGCTCATTGAAGTGGCCACCTTCACTTTGCAGCTGGTAGGTGCCACCAGCGGACAAATGGTGAGCATGCCGTACTCCACAGGGTTCCCCAAGCATCAAACAGCGCAGGGGCGTTTCACTTCAGTAACCAATGCGTCTGGCGATAAAGGAGTGTTAAAAACAGGAATGAATCAGCTTCTCGCAAGTTTTGCTTTTTCTGGACAGACCATCGAGGACACGCGTCTGCAGGTAACGTCTATTGAGTTTGAAGTGGAGAAAGACGGCAACTCTGTCACGCAGTGGCAGCTGGGCGCTAGCGACTCCAGTGTCCGGTACGGCTGCTCTGCCAGCAACACTACGGTCAGCTGTCTCATCATCCCGTCCGAACTCGGAGTCATCTATCCGCTTCCGCGTACCTTGAATCTCTACGGCGACATCACGGTAGACCAAGGCGCTGTAAAACCATTCCTGCAGGTGAGCCTGAAAGAGTCGGGAACAGTAGGAGTGAACGGTTCCATCCGCTGGACCGATGAAATCGGACAGTTCAACTGGGTGGAGCTGGGGACGCCGATTGTGAAGGGGACGAGATGGGAATAAATTGAAAATGGAAAATTGAGAATGAGGATGAACAATTTCTCCTAATTCTCAATTTTCAATTCTACATTTTCAATGTCGTACGGCTTTCTGCAATTCATCCGCCATCGTCAGTGCAGCTGTCCTCGCGGCATCCGCCCAGTCTGGTCCATTGGAAGCGTAGATGATGGAGCGGGAGGCATTCACAATAGCTCCGGTACCATCGGGTATAAATCCACGAGCTGCGTCCTTCGCGGTGCCTCCTTGCGCACCGTAGCCGGGGATCAGGAACGGAATGTGTGGCATGAGCGTGCGCAGGTATGTCATCTCTTCCGGGTAGGTAGCTCCTACTACTGCTCCTACAAACGAAAGCGAGGAGCTGGGTCCGATGTGGTGCATGCCCCAGCTTTCTACCAGTTGTGCCAAGTGTTCGTGCACCGCCTCATCTCCGGTAGGAAGATCTTGGATTTCTCCCGAACTCTCATTGCTTGTCTTCACTAGTACAAAAATTCCCTTCCCGTTTTTCTCGCAGCGCTCCATGAAAGGTTTCACGCCGTCGGATCCCAAGTATGGTGTTACAGTGAGAGCGTCGATGGGGCTGTCTTTGGACAAATATGCATCGGCATATGCCTCGCATGTAGAGCCAATGTCATTCCGCTTTCCATCAGCGATTACCAAAAGTCCCTGCGACTTTGCATATTCGCAGGTTTCAAAAAATACTTTCATTCCTTCCCAACCGAGGAGTTCGAAGTACGCCAGCTGCGGTTTTACTGCTACGGCGATGTCCTTCACTGCATCGATGATGCCTGTAGTGAAGGCGCTCACTCCATTGATGTCCCGGGAAATTCCTTCGGGCAATTTGCTGAGCATGGGATCCAATCCTACGCAGACGGGGGATTTTTCTTTGGTGAGTTGGGTGAGGGAGTCTCCGAAGTGCATGTACGAGGGGTGAGGGATTGGGGGTTGGGGATTAGGACTTGGAACTTGGAACTTGGAACTTGGAACTTGGAACTTGTAAAATTATCGTCCGTTGCGGGTGCGGGGTACATTGCAGAGGCCTTTTCTCATGAGAGAAATATTTTTGGAGCAGTCCTCGGAAATGTCGGAGGATTCTGTGTCTGTCCAGGTGTCTTCGGACCAGTCCATTTCTTCTTCCCAGGAAGAGTTATCCATTGCGAATGGACCTCCAAAGAGATCGGAATCCAGAGTGTTCAAAAATTGCTCCGCATCGATGACATCGGTAGGAACTACTACGTTGAATGCCTTTTTACTAGGAGTCATGGAGCCCTTGGCTGTCAGCGAAAATTCAGGACTGCTGATGACGGCATTGATGTTCATTCCCAAAATAGAGCCATTTTTTGCGGAACGGACGGAAAGAGTGGCGGATGCTTTGGGGGTGCTCGTGGCAACCTTAGAAAGCTTTCCGGAAAGGAGCAGGTTGTCCTTACGTAGTTCCTCCAGAATGCCTTTCACAAGCTCGCGCTTGAGCGTCAGCTGATGTGTGGTAATGCCGCCACTTGTAGATTCGCTGAGCATAAAGAGTTCGTCCAATGCGGCTGCTATTTCTTCATCAGCAGTGATAGCGCTCATGTCAGAAGACATCGGCATTTTGATCCATTTCTTCCCTTTCACATTTGCCACCAGCGAACCGAGTTCATGCTCGTACTTTCCATCGATGCTCTTAATCATTAGGTAGAGCGTTTCATCCTTCATGCGCATCTCGAGCTTGGTACGCAGAGTTCCTGCGCCGTCCGCGATATCGATAGTCATATTTGTGGTCCCATCAAACCCTTTGCTCTGGCCATTCACCCAAGCGGACGCGTAGTACTTGTCCATATTTCCGTGAATCTCGTAGGACATGTCCATCGGCGTCTGACGCAAAAGTGGCATAGTCAAACGAGCCAAGTCTCCAGGGGAGCTCCAGGCAGCGAAAGAAGCGAAAGGAGCAAGCAGAGTGACGGCGGTGACGGAAGCAGAGAGTTTGGTGAAACGCATGGGAAATGTGGAAAGAATAATTTCCTTAAGCTTAGATTAACCGTGGGTTTGGGGAAAGAGTTCATTTTTGTCTTCTCCGAGTAGACGGATATACGAGTACACGGGGGTTCGTATACTCGTGTAAGCGTGTACTCGTATATACGGAAAGACACTAGGCTCCAATACTCTGCCGATACTGCAGCGCCTCCGCTACATGCATCGGTGTGATATCTGCTGAGCCTTCCAAATCCGCAATCGTCCTCGCAACTTTGATGGTTCGGTGATAACTGCGGGCAGAGAGCCCCAGGCGATCCACAGCTTTCCGAAGAATGTCTGCAGAGGTGCTATCCAATGGACAGAGTTCATCAATCTGCTTCACGTTCATTTCTTTATTTGTCGCAATTGGAAGATCCTTGAAGCGTTCAGCTTGCACGCGCCTGGCGTTATCTACACGCAGTCGCACATCGGCAGTGGTGTCTCCTGTTTGAGATGGTGCTTTTTGCAGGTCATCAATGGGTACCGGCTGCACGTCGATGGTCAGGTCAATACGATCTAGCAGTGGAGCACTGATGCGTCTCTGGATCTTTGCACTTCCGCCTGCGCTGTACTGAGCCGGGTTCATGGCTGCCACCATGATGAAGTCTGCAGGAAATGTGATGCTTCCCTGAGCACGTGTGATGGTGATGTGTCTGTCTTCGAGTGGCTGCCTCAGCACCTCCAGAACTTGCGTAGGAAATTCCGCGAGCTCATCCAAAAACAGCACGCCCTTATGGGCCAAGCTGATTTCGCCGGGGCCCGGTACTTGCCCGCCACCCACGATGCTCACACCGCTCGCTGTGTGATGCACTACACGGAACGGCCGCTCCTTTAATAGAGGTGCATTTTTTGGAAGAAGATTCGCGACAGAATAAATCTGCGTGACTTCGATGGATTCCTCCTGAGTGAGTTCGGGCAAAATTCCGCGGAACGCTCTGGCTAGAAGTGTTTTTCCGGAACCCGGCGCGCCGCTCATCAAAATATTGTGTCCGCCCGCGGCTGCTATCTCCAGTGCGCGTTTGGCGTGCTCCTGCCCACGAATGTCGCTGAAGTCCACGATGTCATCAAACACACGGGCTGCACTTGCGGCTGGTGGCTCAATGACTCCTGCTTCACGCTCGCCTGAAAGAATTTCTATGAGTTCCTGCAAGTTCGCTGGTGCAATCACTTCGATCCCAGGAATGAGTGCTGCCTCTGGTCCATTGGCTTCCGGAACAACAATCGTTCTGATTCCCATTTTCTGACACGCAATGGCTGCAGAAAGAACACCGGAAATATGACGCAGTGATCCATCCAGCGCGAGTTCGCCGATGAAGGCCATCGACTTCAATTTTTCTTCATCAATAAATGCCAGCTCATGCGAGAGGATGATTCCCAGAGCAATTGGTAAATCGAACCTCGGTCCAACTTTTCGAATGTCCGCAGGAGCAAGATTCACCGTAATAACGCGAGCCGTCGGTAAATGATAGCCGCTGGTTCGTAGTGCCATTAGCACACGCTGTTTGCTTTCCTGCACGGCAGTATCACCAAGCCCCACAATGTGGATTTTGGCTTCCCCAAAGGAATAACCGACTTCTACATTGATCCGTTCACTGCGGACGCCGATGGGAGTAAAGGAGGTGAGTTGGGTGAGCATGGTGGAGAGAGGTAACGGGGGAAGTGTACGTAAGTACACCCTGATTGTACAGAGGTAAATGTGGACAATTGGTGACTTTTGTAAGGATTTAAAAGATTGAAAGGAAGAAAAGGATTGAAAGGAATTTTTACTTTTGCCCTTCTTTTAAATCCTTTCAATCTTTTATTTCTTTTAAATCCCTTCCGGGGATATCCTTTCACCTTTATGTCTGTTCAATTAAAGCCACCCACTCCCCGTGCCATCCTCGGAAAATTCGGCGAAAACCTCGCCGCTGCATTCCTGCAATCCCTCGGTTACAACATCCGTGGCCGCAACATTCGCATCAGCCGTGATGAAATCGATATTCTCGCATTTGATCCAAAAGACCAAGTGCTTGTCTTCGCCGAAGTAAAAACACGAAAAACATTTTCCAGAGAATTCTCTCCACACATGAGTGCCGGATACCGGAAATGTGAAAAACTGCGTCGCTCCGCGCGGAGATGGGTGACAGAGAATCGGTATGACGGAGGATACCGGCTGGACTTAGTGTGCGTGGCAGGAGGGAAGGTGATTGATCATTTGAAGGAGTTGAGCTGGGATTAGAAGTTCTGATGAAAGTTCCAAGCGCCAAGTTCTAAGTTCCAACGAAGGAATGATTTTTTTAGAAAAAAGAAACACCATACTTGGAACTTCGCACTTAGAACTTGGAACTTACGCTCATCCCATCACCACCATCGCCCGTCCCTGCAATAGTACTGCCTGTGCCGGCCAGCGGGAGACGTTTTCCTCGTCATTCACCATTTCGTTCCACACTTGTTTCTTCGCTTCTCCTTTCAGGAAGAAGAGCGGGATTTTTGCGGAGCTCAGAAGTGGCAGGCACACACTAATGCGGTCGTGTACGGCAAAGCGGTCGGTAGTGGTGTGCACGGCCAGGACGCCGTTGCTCTTCAGCAAAGCATCATCCAAAGGTGGAAAGAGTGATGCAATGTGACCATCATCACCCATGCCCAGGATCAGCAGGTCCGGACTATCTTTCCCGAGCAGGGACTTCAGTCGCTTGTCGTAATCCGAAATGCAGGCCTCCACAGACAGCGTAGTATTGGGGAAGACAATATTCTTCTCCGGAATTTTCGCGTGTGCCAAAAGTGTCTCGCGGACCATCAGCTGATTACTGTCCGGGTGATCACTCAAGACGTACCGCTCATCCACCAAGAAGATGAACACTTTGGTCCAATCGATTCCACCATCCTGCCCCATCACCGTGTAGAGTTGCTTCGGCGTGGAACCTCCGGAAAGGCCGATAGTGATGCGCCCTTTTTGTTGAATGAGAAACCGCATGTGAGCAGACACGACACTTGCCCCCTTCTGCGTAAATTCCTCTTCACTTCGCGTTTCAATGAGTCCGTATTGCATGGCGGGAGTATAGGGAGAGAGTGAAGAACGTCTACTATTTTTTCGGAGAATTGAGTGAAATTGAGAATTGAAAATGAATTCTCCATTCTCAATTTTCAATTCTCAATTTGTCAGTCATTTACCCACTTCATCCCATCCCTTTCTATCCACCTCTCTGCCTCCTCCGGTCCGTAGGTGCCGGCGGCGTACAAGTGCAGCGGAGTGGATTCTTTGGAGAGGTGTGCTTGGAGCGGATCGATGAGGCGCCAGGCGAGCTGAATTTCTTCAAAAGTCAGGTACCACGGTGTATGCCCGTGGATGGCTTCCAGGAGGAGGGTGCCGTGTTCGGGCAAGCAATCGCCTACACACACGAGCGGGTCTTCTAGAATCAACGGTCGATACATAGGCTCTGTTCCTCCTACTCTTGTCTGCAAACAGATTCTCATCCCTGCTTCGCCCTGAAGAATAATATCCAGGCGATTGGGCGTCGTATTCTTTCCAGCGATATGCGTCTGCTGGAACTGAATGCTTATGCGAGTTTCTTTCTTGGGAAGACGCTTTCCAGAACGCAGGTAAAACGGCACGCCCTGCCACTTGGCATCTTTACTCATGAGCTTCAGCGCCACGTACGTATTTACGCGCGACCCCGGCGCCACGCCTTGTTCATCCTGGTACCCCATCACGGATTTCTTGTTGATTGTCCCCGCGGTGTACTGACCCTGGAGCAAAATGTCATCGAGTTTGGCTGCCGGTGGCAGGTAGATCTGCTTGAGAGCGGCAAGCCTGGCATCGGGCAAGAGGTCATCGCTGTCGTGCAGGTTCATGGTGAGGAGTGATGTCATCATCAGCAGGTGGCTCTGGAACATGTCGCGGAGCGTGCCCGTGTGCTCAAAGTATCCGGCACGTTCCTCAATTCCCATCGGTTCCGATGCGGTGATCTCCACGTGTTGAATGAGCGTGTGCTTGAAGAGGCGCTCCAGGATGGGGTTCGCCAGGCGGAGGTAGTACACGTTTCGCACTGCTTCTTTTCCCAGGTAGTGGTCCAAGAGGTAGATTTCATTTTCTTTCAGCGATGCGGTCAGCTGTTTCTTTGTTTCCTCAAACGTAGCCAAGTCATGCCCCACGGGTTTCTCCACAATGCAGCGGAAATCGCCGATGTGAGCGTTGATTTTGCTCTCGCACAAATTCGTCACCACTGGGTTGATCACGCTGGGTGGAATAGAAAGGTACGCCAGACGCACATGTCCACTCCAGCCTTTCTCTACTTCTGTCAGATGTTTCTCGAGCTTTTTAAAATCTTCCAAAGAATCATACTGACCTTGCTGGTAGTGCACGTGTGTGAGGAATTCTTCCAGCACCGGAAGCGTCACATCGCCCATTTCTTTCTGAATAGATTCCGATACCAAATCGCGGAACGCTTCTTTGCTCATGGCTGACCGCGCAAAGCCAATAACAATGTAGTCCTTCGGTAAACGCTTTTTTAAAGCCAGAATGTACAGTGCCGGGTAGATCTTCAGTTTTGCCAGGTTTCCCGAGGCGCCGAAGAGGAGGAAGCTGAAAGGGGAGGTGGTGGAGAGCATGAGGAGGTGATTGTAGCACCTGGGGAGGAAGCCAAGGAAGCCGAGGATTCTGGCGTACCACCTGGCATTCGCCCCCTTATACGCGTAGCATTTTTCTCCCATGGAGAAACTTTTGGAATTCCTACACACGCACGGCATCCCGTTCCAACGGTTCGATCACGAGGCCGTGTTCACCACCGAAGAATCCAGCAAGCTTCCACCCATGCCCGGAGCCGATACCAAGAATTTGTTTCTAAAAGACGAACATTCGGAGGATCATTTTTTGGTGACTGTCCCGCACTCTAAAAAAGTGGATTTAAAAGCACTCGCATCCGTTCTGGGAGTACGTCGCCTCACGTTTGGATCCGCAGAAAAAATGCAGGAGTACTTGGGAGTCACCCCGGGATCAGTGACACTCCTGGCGGCGATGAATGACAGCGGCCACAAGGTGGAAATTTGGATTGATGAAGACGTGATGAGCCAGGAAAGCGTACAAGCGCATCCGCTGGTGAATACCGCTACGTTTGTTCTAAAAAACGGCGATCTACAGCGGTTTTTTGAGTACACGGGTCACACGCCGCAGGCGGTGCATATTCCTGCAAAGGAGGATCGAAAAGAGTAGAATACAGGCCTATGATTTCTCTACTCGTCACAGTTCTCGTCATCGTTATCATCGTAGGACTCTTCCGCACCGCTACTCTCCGCCAGGGTGACGCGCAGAAGGAATTTGTGAAAGGTGCGCTGCCTGTATTTGAAAACACTTTTTACACCGGCTCCGCGCCGGGGTACAGCGGGAGCTGGAAGGGAAAAATGATGCACCCGGAAGTGATGAGCGGAAAAAATGTGTTTGAGACGGACGGCAAGAAAACCGAAAAATATCCGTTCCAGATGTACGCCGCCAAAAGTATTCAAGACAATGCCGTGCAGGTGATCCGCTTTGAATACAATCTCTCCGGCAATCCCTTTTGGGTCCGCTCGGCTTTTGATGAAGTAGTGCAGGTTGCGGAAGGAAAATTTCTGGGAAAAGTGTACGTACAGCTGATTCCGGGGTATCCATTTTTGGTGTCGTTCTTCCGAATGGAAAAGGCAACTGTGTAATCTTTCCTGTAAGGAAACCCACGATCATCCGTTTTCTAGGTATGATCGTAGAAGAAGGTCCGTACAGCCACAGGCACGCAAGCCCGTACGAGGCTTTTCGGAAGGAAGGTGCCACTTGGGCTACTAGCAAGCCAGCCGCAGTCAAACGTGAGCCTGAGCCTTTCCAGAGGCGTCGCCGCGTTCGTCATGCGGCCCTAAGGAATTAATGGGTTTAGAATCGACACTATCGTGGTACAGACTTAAAATAGGATGTACATGAGTGCCATTGATTTTCTTCGGCAAGAAGCTGCCCCCTTGGATTTACCTCATGACGATGTTGTGTCAGTTTTTTTACGTGCAGTAGCACATGCACATTCAGTTCAAGTGCGCCAGCTCTTTGAGGCCATAGGAGAACAGATTATCGGTACAAAACCCATTGCGGAGATTCGAGAGTTTTTCCAAGGTGTAGCCCTAACAACGCGTATGACTCGCGAGGAAGTGGCAGAGGTTTTAGTGACACAAGCACTGGCGAAAAATAAGTCTGGAGTATTGAGAGGAGTGTATTGGGGCGATATAGCACACGAAGCAAGGCTCGCCATCGAAGAAGCGGCGCGAAAGAAGAAGTTCTCCTTTGACCCCGACGCAAATTGAATTTCCCCATCGACCTTTCTCCGGCGCTTATCGCAAAAGCAGAGTTTCTTTCTGTAAAACCAGAAGACATCGACGAGCAATTCATCCGCGGCAGCGGACACGGCGGGCAGAAGATCAACAAAACTAATAGCTGCGTGCAGCTGCGGCACATTCCTACGGGCATAGAAGTGCGCTGCCAGAAACATCGTGAGCAGAGCAAGAATCGTCTGTCGGCGTACAAGTTATTGCTACTGAAAATCGAAGAACAAAAACTCGGTAAGCAGTCCGCCATCGCGCAGAAGATTTTTAAGCTGAAAAAGCAGAAGGCGCGCCGGTCTAGAAAAGCGCAGCAAAAGGTGTTGGAAGCAAAGAAGATCCGGGGCGAGGTGAAGCGATTGCGCAGGGATGTGGATTGAAGGATTTTGGATTGAAAGGATTTAAAAGAAATAAAAGATTTAAAGGAATGTCGTCATTCTTCCTTTAAATCTTTTCAATCCTTTTCATCTTTTAAATCTTCTTTTCAATTTTCGCCCCCGGGTAGTAGTACTCCAAAATCTCCTCGCCAGTCTTTCCTTCATTTGCTTGGCCCTCCGCGCCGCAGCCGGACATTCCTACTCCGTGTCCGCGGTTTTCCATGCCTTTGCACCAAGGGTCCGGTTTACTGCTGAAAATTTCTTTGTTGGGGAAATTTTTCCAGAAGCCGCCGCCGATTTCATCGGGTGAGCGGGTGCGGCCGTCGTCGGAGGAGAAGTAGGGGACTTTGATGACTTTTCCATTCACGGTGAGCACTTTTCCGGCCGTCTCACGTGCTACTTTTACCCAGCGAGGATTTCTCTCTTGAAACGTCACGCCGCCGTACACTTGAAACTCTGCAGGATTATCGCTGCCGTCGTAGGGCTTTCCGGGGAATTTACGCGTGTCAGGGTCCATGTAGTATAACGCATAGCTCCGGGCGGCGATGGCGAAGGCGCGCTGCTTTTCGTAGGGTTCGCTGTCACCTTCTTCCGCCAGTCCTTCCATGTAGAGCTCCAACGGCAGTTCATTGATGAGCGTGAGCGTTTTATCCACGATCCTGCATTCTATTACTCCATAAAATCTATTTCGCTCACGGTTCCAAGAAGTGATGGTCGTAATGCCGCTACCGGGATCCAGTCGCACGACTCCCGTGGCCAACAGCTTTCCGTCTTTGGAAGCGGAACAGTTATCTCCTTCCTGCGTAAAGACCACCGTGGCAGCGGAATATTCTTTGTCATTCACCGTCATCTTGCCATCGGTTTTCATGGTTGCGGTTCCGGCAACGTCTGACGTGTACCCTAGGCGAATCCGAATATTTTTTCCGACAGAAGTAGTGGATCGAATGCTCGAAGAAGAACTCGATGACGATGCTCTGCTAACGGACGACGAAGAGCTCTTCACAGTCTGCGCTACCGCCTTTGGAAACGGATTGAAAATTTGATACGTACTTGCAGCTGTTGTACGTGCGCGTCTGCCGGAGGTTTCCAGAGTGTATGTGAGGTCTCCCAGTTGCAGCGAATACGTTCCTTCATCGCGCGGGAACTGGAGCTTCATGCGAATGATGGCTTCTTTGTCTGCAGCCAAGTGCAGAGGCGAATAGATCTGTGTGGCGAGCGGTTCAAATACTCCATTTTTATCCATCCAGAGTTTCACATCCGTAGACGATCTCTTGATGGCGCCCAAAGATTTTCTGCGCTGCACGGCACTGGTGCCGTTTTGAAAACGCACACTCAGCACCGCCTGCTCGCCCGGCCTGCCGCTGATGGTTGTGCCGCCCATGGCGAAGAGTCCTTCTTTTTTGTAGGCGACTACAGAAGAGGTGTTATTTGCTGCGGTGCCTCCTCGTTTCGCTCTGCGTTCGGCAGCTTTATCCTGCCAAGGTGCATCGGAGATTTTCACGGGAGAAGGCTTCACCGGGAAAGTGACCGAAGCGAGCACATCTCCTTTTTCCACATGTGTGCGCACCTGTGCGAGTGTGCCGTAGGCATAAAAGCCCGGGCAGCTGGTGGAGACCAAGTCACGATGCCCTACGATGGGAGAATCGAATGTTTTTCCGTGAAAGCGGACGGATTTTTCCAGGTCGATATCGTACGCTTCGGCTTGATTTTCCAGGAGCCACTGAAGGCTTTTCATCTGTGACTGAGTAGGTTCTTCGGTATCAAAATTTCCCATGAGCGAAATGCCGATAGTTCCGGTGTTGTGGCAGTAGGCGTGACCGGAAATCACGTACTGTCCGCCGGCGCGTCCTTCGTAGATCTGCCCTGCTTCATCAATCACAAAGTTATAGCCAATGTCCCCCCAGCCGTTACTCACTGCGTGATACTGGTACAGCGCACGCATGCGTTCTACAGCCGAGCGTATGTCACTCCCAACCGCACCGGCCGTATGGTGCACGGCGATGAGTTTTACAGAAGGCGAATACTCCTGTGGCCAGCGCAGAGTGTCGCCGTTGGCGTTCTTCGTTACTCTCTTTCTTTTATTGGTCTGAAATTCTTCCGGGTAATCCAGCTGCGCCTGCTCGCATTCGTCTACGCGCGCATTTCCTGTGCTACTGCGGCTCGCTGCAGAAGACGATGTAGGACCATCATTGTTATTGGGAGTCGTAGCTGGACGTGTAGAGACACGAAGCGATTCATCGGCTCCCCATTCACTTCGGGTGAGAATGCGCGGAGTGGTGGTGCTTCCCGCTGCAGCCACTTTATAGGTGATGGGTGCCTGCGATAAGCGAATAGGATGCAGTGTTGCAGTGGCGGCAATTCCTCTCAGCCGTACTTCTGTCACGCCTTTGGGAAACAGAACCAAGTTCGATTCCATCAGCAACGGATCCTGCTCATTTTCAATCTCCAGAGGCTGCCACTCACTCCACGTGTTTCCTTCTTTGTAACTCATCGCGGCAGTCTCGGATGCATGGTCTAGAGTCACGCTCAGTGCATCAATGGGCTCTTTAAACGAACGAACCTGAATATCGGTGGAGGGAGTGGCAGCATTCGCAAATGGCACAAAGAGTGACATCGCAAACGTAG
This sequence comes from uncultured Candidatus Peribacteria bacterium, assembly GCA_964628805.1. Lineage (GTDB taxonomy): Bacteria > Patescibacteriota > Gracilibacteria > Peribacterales > Peribacteraceae > CAZVOK01. Next base: position 15,512 of record CAZVOK010000008.1, read on the forward strand.
CGAGGAGGGGGAGGTGCATAGGTAACGAGTATACGTATTTGCCCCCGGAGTCGTGACATTTTCTCTACTTTTTTCCTTCAATTCTTCTTTTTTGGCAAGAGGACATCTTCATATTTCTGTACCATGGATTCTACGGAGAATTTTTTCTCTGCTGTCATTTTTCCTTCATCGCCAAGAAGTTTCCGTTCTGTAGGATCTTTCAGGGATTCAATAGCTTTCTGTAAATCCTGTGCGGAGTCTGCTTTCACGACCAGTGCGTCTTTTCCATCCGTTACATAGCCTGCAATACCGCATGCATCTGTGATAATCGTGGGAATTCCTAAGCTCATCGCCTCCGCAGCTACCAGGCCGAAAGGATCGTGTTCACGGGAGGGAAGAACAAAGGCATCGAGACTTTTATAAAAAGATCCCAGATCTTGAACAGTGGGAACTAACTGAATCCTAGGCGGAGTGATTCCTTCAGGATCCGTTATACTCGCGATCATATTGCGAAGATATCCTTCTTCTTTGCCTTGGCCGACGATGGTGAGGGAAATATCGGGAAGTGTCCGTATGGCTTCTATTACAATGTCTACCCCTTTGTCTTCTGTTAAGCGTGCGACGGTGCCAATGTGGAGACTTGAGACTTGAGACTTGAGACTTGAGTGTTCGGATTTCGAGAATCTTTGAAGATCAATCCCGTTGGGTATCGCGACCGTTTTCTCTTCTGCCCATCCAAGATCTACATACATTTTTCTACTCAATTCAGATACCGCAATAGTCGTCACTTTTTCGCTCAATTTCTTCAATTGCGGAAGCCACGGATTTTTACTCAGCCAATTTCCCACTCTGTCATGCTCCACCCAAAACGTCGCAATATTTTTCTTTGTCGCCTCTTCCGTCAGTAATAATTTTTCCGACAGACTGAGCATGAACACGGCATCGATTCCTGAAAAATTTTCCAGAGCGGCTTCCAGTTTTTTCTGCATCCGTTGCTTTCGCCAGAAAAAACTCACGGCTCCCCACTTGGTCACAGGCGGTGGTCCGATGTGCAGTTCTGCTGCAGGGATTCCTTCTTCTTTGCAGAGCTTTAAGAGTGTGGGACAGCTTCCTAAAAATGCTGCTGCGTGTCCCTTAGCCAAAAGCCCCTTCATCAGAGACATCGTCTGCACCTCAGCGCCGCCGAGAGTGCTTTCCAAGGGGAAACGGGTGAAGAGGATCTTCATGGAGCAATTATAGCCTGAAAAGAGCTTTTCACAGCGTGGAGAATAATAGATGAATTTATCTTGCTATCTCTTAAAAAAAGTAAAGAATCCCCGCATGCCAAATTGCCCTACTGATTCAAGCGGACATGTCGATTTTAATAGGCCGCCAGAAACTGCAATGCAGCCAGACCAGGCTGCACAGGAAACTGTCCGCATAGCCATTGAGGAATGGCAGACGGCAACGCTCCATAGCCTCGCTGAAGTTGAAGATCTGCTTGATACTCTCCAGAGCCAAGGATTTGATAAGAGAGAAGTGTCAGTAGTGAATAACACAACTTTTGCAGTACGCTGGAAACGAAGCTCAAAGAGCTAAGCCTTCACAATTTTCTCCTGCCCACCCATGTACGGACGCAAAGCTTTCGGGATCGTCACCCTTCGGCTCAGGGTGACTAATTTTTCTGAATCAATTCTTGTCCTCCCATGTACGGACGTAACGCCTTTGGAATCGTCACCGACCCATCCGCATTCTGGTGATTTTCCAAAATAGCGATGAGTGTGCGGCCGATGGCGAAGGCGGTGGCGTCGTTCATGTGGACCAGCTGACGCTTGCCGTCCGCAGTCTTGTAGTGTGTACCCAAGCGGCGTGCTTGGTAATCCGTCATGTAGTCGCTCGTGTGCGTTTCGCGGTAGGTATTTTGCGAAGGAATCCAGCATTCAACATCGAGTCCATTGGCATTCGGCTTTCCGATGTCGAACGTGCATTTTTGCAGAACTCGATAGGGAACTTCCATCTGTTGCACCAAGTACTCCTGCAAAGCCACAATGAACTGCTGCTCGTCTGCGCCTGCTTCCGGAGTCGTAAATGATTCCATTTCCAATTTATCAAACTGATGCACGCGGAGGATTCCGCCCATGTCTTTTCCGTAGGTGCCGGCTTCTCGGCGAAATGCCGTAGAGTATCCGATGAAACGGACAGGCAGTTGTGATTCATCTAAGGTTTGTTCCATATAGTAGGGCCCGAGTGTGTGTTCGGCAGAACCCACGAGCACCTGCTCATCTTCTGGCAATAGGTAGCGTTGATCCTCCGGCTGCAGGCGGTCCATGCGGTTCATGACTTCCTTTCTCATGATTACCGGTGGAAGCATCGGCTTGAAAGGTTTTGTAGAGACATTCAATTCATTCACTTTAGCCACATCAGAAAGAATGCGTTCGCTTCCCAGCACATCAAAGGTCAGCTGGATAATGGCCATCTGCAGGCGCACGGCATCGCCCTTGAGGTACGCAAAACGGCTGCCACTCACTACAGCTGCCTGTTCAACATCGATGATGTCCAAATCCTTGCCTAGTGCCACATGATCCTTCACCGAGAAATCGAACTCGCGAGGAGTGCCAAAGGTGCGGATCACTACGTTCTCTTCCTCGCTCAAACCCACGGGTACCTCAGGTAAAGGAAGGTTTGGAATTTGCAACTGCACCGTGGTCCATTCCTGTTCTACGGTTTCCAATTCTTTTTCTTCATCCTTTAATGTGTCGCCCAAGGTTTTCATCTCCGCGATGGTCTTCGTCTTTTCTTCACCCTGCAGCGTTGGCACTTGCTTGCTCACGGTATTTCGGCGCGCGCGCTTTTCTTCCACGCTTGTTAAAAGATTCTTGCGCTTCGTATCCAGCTCCAAAAACGCATCAATATCTACATTCACGCGCTTGTTTTTCACTGCTTCCTTATACACATCAGGCCGGGCTCGGAGGTCGTGGAGATCAATCATAAGGGCATAATGGTACAACAAAGGATTTTATGGGCCAATGTATTTATTTTTCCCAACGCGCAGGGTTATTACGAATATACGTGCGAATTTGTTCCAATGCGTCATTATTTCGTATGATTCGATCATGAAAACGGGGTTGCCATGCGAAATTATCGTATCCCATTTTCATTATTTGTTTCGTACACGCGGATTTGTATTGGCCGATGATGGATCCGATGGAACCGGGGGATGGGCGGGGGATTGTGGCGATTATCGGTGTCGTAGAGACGTGCGATTCGCACGTCTCTACCGGAACCGTTTTTTTCATCCCAATCACGGGAACCGTTTGGATCCATTCGTTTATCGTAATAATCCCATGCACGTGATTGGGCATCACCACATATTCATCCACGGTTACGTGCGAAAAATGATCATCAATATTTTGCCAATATGCATCGACGATCCGTCCAATATCCGATAAATGCATTTGTTCGTTATAAATATCGCCAAACCATGACACGCGGTTTTTTGTAACAACGGTAATGAAATACGATCCTTTATATCCATAATTCCACGTGCCCAATCGAGCCGATGGAATACGGTATTTTCCGCGAAATAATTGGGGATTTTCCATGGAACGATCATCAATCCCATCTTTATATACCGGTAGCCCTTCTTAAAAGAATCTTTTCGCCACATCTATTTTTCTTCTAATTTTAGCCCTTTTTCCCGTTCTGCCCTTTCGTGGAACGTCCTGTTCGTGTACGATCGTACATCTTGTTATTCGCCCTCCGCTTCCATGAATCCAAAATCGTTCAATCTCGTCTCTCCCTTCAAGCCCACAGGCGACCAGCCTGCGGCCATTGAAAAACTTGTGAAAGGACTCAATAAAGGAGAGAAGCATCAAACACTCCTGGGTGCCACGGGTACAGGAAAGACATTTGCCATGGCCAATATTATTCAGCAAGTACAGCGGCCCACACTGGTGCTGGCGCACAATAAGACACTCGCCGCTCAGCTCTGCAGCGAGTTTCAGGGATTCTTTCCGGAGAATGCCGTGTCGTACTTCGTGTCTTACTACGACTACTACCAGCCGGAGGCCTACGTGCCCACCACCGACACGTACATCGAAAAAGATGCGAGCATCAATGAGGAGATTGAAAAGTACCGTCACGCTGCTACGTTCAATTTGCTTACCCGCAAGGACGTGCTCATCGTAGCATCAGTTTCCTGCATCTATGGTCTTGGAAACGTAGAAGACTACGAGGCACTCGCCATCAAGCTTGAGCACGGGCAGCCCATCAAGCGCGATCAACTTTTGCGAAAACTCACAGACATCCAGTACCGCAGGTCCGGGATGGATTTCAAACAGGGAATGTTCCACGTACTTGGCGACACTGTAGAAATCTTCCCACCAGGAGGCGACACAGTTATTCGCCTGGAAGTACCGTTTGATGAAATCGAAACCATCCAGGAAGTGGACTGCTTCACGGGGGAACTACTGCAGACACTCCAGGACGTGATGATCTTTCCGGCTGCGCACAACGTGACTACTAAGGATAAGATCGATCAGGCTATCGAGGGCATCAAAGCTGAGCTCGATATTCGCGAGAAAGAATTACTCGCAGCCAATGAACTCGTGAAAGCAGAACGCATCCGCCAGCGTACGGAGTACGATTTGGAAATGCTCAAGGAAACCGGGTATTGCACGGGAATTGAGAACTACGTGCGTTACCTGAACAATCAACCTCCTGGTATTCCACCATCTACATTGCTCGATTATTTCCCGGATGACTTTTTACTCATCGTCGATGAATCGCACATCAGTATTCCGCAGGTGGGAGGCATGAGCGAAGGGAATAAAAGCCGCAAGCAGACACTCATTGATTACGGCTTCCGTCTGCCAAGTAGCCACGATAACCGTCCTCTGCGATTCGATGAATTTGAAACACGTGTAGGCCAGCGTATTTACGTGTCTGCCACTCCCGGCAAGTATGAGTATGCCAACACGGACAAGAAAAATATCGTGGAACAGATCATCCGTCCTACAGGTCTCTTGGATCCTGTAGTGACCGTGAAGCCTACCAAGCATCAGATCGATGACATCACCGAGGAAATTCAGAAGACCCTGAAGCATGGTGAACGCGTGCTCATCACCACCCTTACCAAGAAAATGGCTGAGGATCTGACAACATTCCTGAAAGATGCGGGGCATAAAGTGCGTTACCTCCATAGCGATGTAGAAACCATGGAGCGTATCGAGATCCTGCGTCAGCTGCGTACGGGAGAGATCGATATCCTCGTAGGTATCAACCTCCTCCGCGAAGGACTAGACCTTCCAGAGGTAAGCTTCATCGCTATTTTGGATGCCGATAAACAAGGCTTCCTCCGCTCACGCGATGCTCTCATCCAGACCATCGGTCGCGCGGCACGTAACGTGAATGGTCACGTGACGCTCTACGCCGACAAAATCAGCGATGCCATGAAGGCCGCCATGGAAGAGACGGAACGTCGCAGAAAAACGCAGGAGGCGTACAACATCAAGCACAACATCACCCCGGCCACCATCATCAAAGCCGTGCACGACATCTCCGAAGAAAGCCGCAAGCTGGAACTCCGCCGTCCCAAGTACGACCACACTCGTATCTCCAAAGACGATAAAAAGCGCCTCATGGAAGAGCTGGAGAATCAGATGGAACTCGCGGCGCAGAATTTGGAGTTTGAAAAGGCTGCCGATCTTCGAGATGAAATTGAATTACTTCGCCGAGAGGTAAAGTAGCGTCCCTACAAGGTCTACACTTTTCGGAAATAATGCGCTTTTTTCAGCCACTTTACCCATACGTTTTTCCATGTGTTCGGCTTTCCAAGCGAGCATGGAAGAATCCGACTCTCTTCCAATTTGAAGCCGTTATTTTCCACTACCTGAATAAATACATCTCTCGATAACGGCCGCACGCCGCACGACCAACCGATGGCTCTGCCTGCGAATGTTTCACGCAGCGATGCCTGTAAAAATATTCCTTGGTCTTTCAGGAGAGCGTGAATTTGTTGAAGTACGGGAGTCGGATGTTCTATGTGCTCAAATAATCCTCCTGCAATGGCCAGATCATAGGTGCCTTGTTCGTGCTGAAGCAGCTCATCCAGTACCGCACGAATGTCTCCTTGTTTCAATCTCACGCGATTCTCATAGTCCGGCTTCGAAGTTTTTTTCTTCAATACATCCAGCATTTCTTGGTTCAAATCCGTAGCCGTCACATGCGACTCCGGAAAGTGTTTCAGTACCTCGTACTCAAAAATCCCCGTTCCAGCACCGCAGCCCAGTATGCGTATTTTTTCCCTGGCATCCAGTGGAAGTGCTTTTATAAATTGCTCGGCTTCCCCGGTGTGACCATTGAGTTTGGAACCGAGGTCCCACACTGCAGAAAGGAGAGAGTATCGTTCTGGCATGAAAAATATTCTACTGATTTCCGAAAATAGCGGCAAATTGAGCTACTTCGACATAACGAATGAAAGAAAAATTCCACCCGGAGAGCGCGTTTTCTACACGCGGTTTCCGGGTGAATATAGCTAATTCTTCAGTTGCACATATTGATCCCGCTCAGGACCCGTACCTACTCCTATAACTGGCACGCCTACTTCCTCTTCAATTTTCTGAACTATCGCCAGCGCTTCCGGAGGAAGTTCTTTTATGTTTTGCGCGCCTGTAATGTCATGTGCCCACACGGGAAGATAGTCGTGAATCGGTTTCACGCGCCTCAAGGTTGTATCGTTTGTGGGAATATAATCGATGGATTTTCCATCAAGTGCATATCCAGTAACTATCCTCACCGCCTTGTGGCGCGTCTGATGCAAAAGGCTCAAGACATCCATTTTGGAAAGATACAGACCCTTTACCCCATTGATCTGAGTAGCGGCTTTCAAGTGCTTCGTATCGGTTTCTCCCAGGCGGCGCGGTCTTTTGGACGTGACACCGTATTCGCCTGTCATGATTCGCAGGGCAATTCCCACTTCTAAATAATTGTCTGCGGCCAGCATGTCTTTCAGACGACTGCCGTACTGCGCCTTCTCCGCTTCTTTTGTATTTTTTCTTCCATCATCAGCCATACAGTGTTCTTCGGAAAGTGTGCCGCCGTATTCGCTCACAAAAGGTCCATATCCCACGCGCGAAGGAGTGAGCTTTGCAACGCCGTAGGTGTTTCGCAAATACTCAGGAGGAATGCCTGTGCTATTGAGAGCTCCTCCTACTCCTATATTGCTAGCGGTCACAAAAGGAGGAGTACCATACGTCACATCAAGCCCCCAGGCTTGAGCGCCTTCCAAAAGAATAGCGAGTCCACTGCGGATTTTTTTAAGGAGAGATAGTGGATCCGGGTCTACAAGCATTTTCACTTTTTCAAACGAGCAGCGCATTTGATTCATTTGGCGGGCCACATCAAATTCAGAGGCAAGCTTCTGTATGATTTCTGTATCATCCGTAAATACCTTTGCATGTAGCCTATCTAGAGTTACTCGCAGATTTTTCTCTACCATGGCAAACATAGCTTCTGTGTCATCTACCATCTCTCCAAAACGAATATCCACTTTTCTATCTCCTTCTACGCGCAGTGATTTTGATGCGTAGGCGGGGCCGATTCCTTTTCCCGTTGTTCCTACCGCAGCCATTGTGGCCTTATCTAGTAGAACATGATGCGGCTGGATGACAGAGGCTTGCGCGGAGATTCCTAGGCGATTCTGTACAGAAAGCCCCACACTCTCCACTTCCTGCAATTCTCGTACGAGTAGAGGCATGTCTACGACACAGCCCGAAGCAATATACAGACGTGTGTTCGGATTGCAGACACCTGAAGGAATTTGATGCAGTGCAATATCATGTCCGTTTGCCTGCACGGAATGTCCGGCATTGGGTCCGCCATTATGACGGGCGGTTACATCATATTTGTGTGCTACAAGATCTACAAAACGTCCTTTTCCTTCATCGCCCCATTCAAGGCCAATGAAATTATCTGCGTGTCCTGGTGTGGTGTTTGGCATAGTACGCCATCATCTATCCGCCCGAAGAAAGCGTCAAGATATTCACCCCATCACCCTCACCGCCTCTTTATATCCCTCCGGTGTTCCAGTATCCAATCGTTGCCCTTCTACTTCGTAGCCATACACCGGCACATCACCCAGCTGCTTGATGAGCGCATCGATCAATCGGATCTCGCCGCCGTGGCCGGACTCTACGGAAGGAAGGAGCTCAAACGTGGAGCGGGGGATCAAATACTTTCCGATGATACCCAGCGTAGAAGGAGCAACTTCCGGCTGAGGCTTTTCCACAAGTCCCCTCACACACTTCAAGCGGCCTTGAGATTCACTTTCATCTAAATCCACGATTCCGTACTTGGAAGTCATCTCGCGTGGCACATTTTCCAGGGCCAACAAAGGTGAGTGGATATCTACATGTTTTTCTACGAGCTTCTCATACGCTTTCACGAGCTGCTGCAGGCCTGTTTCCGTGTGGAGCACTAAGTCGTCGCCAAAGAGCACTGCGAGGACATCACTATTGATCCACGGCGCTGCCTGCAAGATGGCGTGGCCGTCTCCTTTCTGTTCGTCCTGGTACACCACGTGAAAGTTCACGTTGTCGTACTTCTTCAGCTCATCTAGAGCGTCCTTCTTTCCTTTCTTTTCTAGGATCGCTTCCAGCTCTGGGTGCGGAGCGAAGTACTGGGGGATCGTTTCCTTTCCTTTATTGATGACAAAACAAATGTCGTTGATGCCCACGCCCAAACACTCATCCACCAAGTGCGCGATGATCGGTTGCTTGCCAAGAGGCAACAATTCTTTTGGAACAACTTTGGTCCACGGGAGGAACCTAGTTCCGAGACCTGCCACCGGCAGAATGGCTTGAGTTATCTTCATGCAAAGGCGAAAAGAAGCAAGGAGACGCAGTGTACAGTGAGGGGTCTTTTTGGTCCATCCCAAGGCCTTTATTTGACAATTTGGCTTACGGCCGCTACAATGACCAGAAAACTTCTTTCCACACAAACATATGACTCCCAAGGCGTACCTCGGTCTCCAGCACGTTCACACCCTCTACGTGATGCAGGTAGAACTGCTCGGAATCCTGCAGAAAGATCTGACAGAACCCCTCACTCGCAAGCAGGCGAAGGAGCAGGTGAAGAAGTTTGAAGAGCTCCTGAAGAAAGCGGATCACCGCTACATGGGCGGCGAGGATGTGCTCCAGGCTCTGCATGAATTGCCGACTGAAGTTCTCACTAAGCTCAAAAAGTCCCCTGTAGCTGTCGCCAAGACAAAGAAGGGAGTTACGAAGGTAAAGGTGAAGGGAAAGAAGAAGAAATAACTATGCGTCCATAAAAGAAGAGCAAAGAGCTCCTCCGGTTGGGGGAGTTTTTTGTTTGGGGGGATGAGGGGTTGGTGATTGGGGGTTGGGAAAATAGAGACTACAAAATCCCCATCCCTAATCTACCAATCCCCAACCCTAATCCCTCCATCAACCTTCGCTAATTTTCACTATTTTCACCTTATCCTCTTTGGGGATGAGGATCTTCAGCACACAGTCCTTATTGAACGTCGCACGGATCTTCCGGGCGTCGATGGTAAAGGGGAGCGTGACGCTCCGGCTGAAGGGTCCCCAGAAACATTCCTGGAGGTAGTACTGGTTCTGTGGGATGTCATCAGTCTGGCGGCGGTTGCCACGGATGGTGACTACGTTTTCGTTCACTTCTATATCCAGGTCCGAGAGCCTCACTCCGGCGATGGGGGCCTTGATGATGTAGTAGTCATCCATTTCGTAGATGTCTACGGCCACTCTTCCGGTTTGCCCTTGCTGACTTCCTGTTGTTTGCTGATTCATTGGCATCTGCTGACGCGTGCCCCGCTCCACGGGTGCAGGTTCTACAAAGGAAGACATAGATTCCTCTGAAAGGTTTCCATCCTGCAGTCCTTGCTCGAATGCACTGAAGATGCCGTGGAAGGGAGAGTTGCTCATGGAGGTGTGCATCATAGCAAAGATGGCTTTACGTCTGCAAAAAGTCTGAGTAGTCAGTTCGAAATATTCGAGTGCGCAGTTATTCGATGACAGAAAAACATTCGTCGCACATTTTTCTGACGATGTATGTCACGCGTTTCACATCATTTCCAACTCATCAGCAACATCTTTCTTCGCGTGAAAAATTTTTTCCTCAGCACAGTGAGCAGAAATCATTTCAAACTTCTTCACGAAGATGCTTGCTCAACTTCACATGAGCAGTACAATTCTCTCCACTTGATCTTTCGGAGATACATCATTGAAAAGAAAGATCGCTCCCTATTCTTTCGATCATCCTCATGCCTACCGCACAACTCAAAAATGCTATCCGCCGCCTCCGCTTTGAGCGAAACATGACCCAGGAAGAACTCGCACTCCGCACAGGAGTCAGCCGCCAGACCATCATGAGCATCGAACGCGGCCGCACGAATCCATCCGTCCTCCTCGCCTACAAAATCGCCTCCGCCCTTGCTGCTGATGTGACCGAGGTGTTTACGATGGAGGGAAAGTTGGCACCAGTGTAGATTTTTGTGATGTAATCCTCAGCGTGGCCATACTTGGCCGCGCTTTGTGTTGCCTTTTTATTATTTCCATCCCTCAGAGCGGGCATTCTGCCCGCGGTGTTCAATGATGATTGAAGTCATTATAAATCGAAGACAACCGCGGGTGGGACACCCGCTCCCAGAGAGGAAATAAATGGAAATTATACCTAGAAAACCGCGGGCAGAATGCCCGCTCTAATAGTGTGGGTAATTGGTGTAGCAGCAAAAACCTAGTTCCCACCTGTCGGCCATAGCTCAAGAGAGCGACGGCTGAACCCTATCACCAACCCCAACCCTCACAGCCGTTCTCACATCATCCAAAAACAGCTGCACACTCGTCACTCCCTGCCATGTATTCAGCCCCACGTGCACGGTGATGTCTACGGGTTCGGAAAGAGACGGCATCAGCTCGCCCATGCCAAACCCAATCACCTTGTGCATGCCGAGTTTTGCTTGCAGGTGGCTTCCTGTTTGTCCCACTTGCCGGGCGTCGCGGAGTTGGACGTTCTCGATGAGAAACCGCGGCTCAGGGTTGCCCTGGCCGAAGGGTTCTAGCTTCGCGAGTTCTTCACACAGGAGTTTGCTGATGGACCTTGGATCCAAAACAGTATCAATCATGAGGGACGGAGTCAGGTCTTCGGGTCGCATGGTTTCGGCAATGTCTCCGCTCATGCGGGCGTCTATGAGTGGCAGATTTTTTTCCAAAAAACTGCAGCCCGCGGCCTGCGCATGTCCGCCGTAGCTGATAAGCAGATCGGAAATTCTCTGCAATCCCGCGGCGATGTCGTACCCGGGGATGCTCCGGAGGGATGCGATGCACAGATCGTCTTTGATGCTGGCAACCAAGCTCGGCTTTCCGTATTTCTCCGTAAGTTTCCCTGCAATGAGCCCCACAATGCCCGAGGTGTAGGAGCTGCTGGCAATGCATAGAAACGGAGACGATGTATCGGCTAGCTCTTCCAGCGCACTTTCGGTGAGTCCGAGTACCGTTTGCTGACGCTCTGTATTCAGCTCTTCCAAAATCATCAGCGCTTCATGATTCCCTTGGAGTGCACGCAGGGCGATAGTGGGATCTGCCATGCGTCCCGCAGCATTGATGCGTGGCGCGATGCGAAACGCCACATCCCGGCACGTACACCCTTCGCTGAGCCCCGCGTGCGTGAGCAAAAAAGAAAGCGGACCATTGGTACTCCTGCGCAGTGACTGAAGCCCCTGCTGCACTAAAAAGCGATTCGCTCCTCGCAGCTCCACCAGGTCCGCAATGGTCCCGATGCACCCCAGTGCTACATCTGTATCTTTATCCTCCCAGTCTACTCCTTCCATTCCCTGCACAAAACTCAAGGTTACTCCGGCTGCAGCAGGGTGAGGAGTGGGAAGCGGGGACAGAAGCGGATGAATGATGGCGTACGCAGGTGGCAGCTCCTCGGGTACGTGGTGGTGATCCAGAACAATGACATCGATGCCCCGCTCTTTTGCCATCGCAATTTCTTTTCGCGCGGATACACCGGTATCTACTGTCAGCAAGAGCGTGATGCCTGCCGCTGACAATTCCTCGATGTGCAAAGGCTTGAGTCCGTACCCTTCATTCATGCGGTGCGGTAGACGGATGAGCGGCTCGATGCCTCTTCTTTTGAGCATCCTGTCTAAGAGCACACTGGACGTAATGCCATCGCAGTCGTAGTCGCCGAACACGGCGATCTTTTCTGTAGATTCTATCGCCCGTAACAGTCGTTCCTTTGCCTTGGGGAAGTCCGGGAAAACATGCGCATCGATGATGCCTCCGGAAGAGTCCGCTTCTCCTAGGGCTCTTTCTTGCGCAAGTAGTGTTGCCAGAATGCGCGCGTCATCCACGCTTCCATCTAGGAAAGATCGAAAGTCGCTCCGTACGTGCCAGCTCTTCCCGGTGAGTGAAACCCTACTCATGGCACGAGGGTACCAGAGGTGCAAGCTCGGACAATCCTGCTTTCAGAAGTTATTTCCTGACACTGCTATTTTTCGTTTTGCACACACCACAAAAACCGTTCCATGCGTTCGTGGAACAGGCCTCATTATCGCACCTCTCCTTTCTCCGCCCGCCACAGTGTCCAGCCTACCGCCAATGCCAATACGATGACCGTAGCCACTTCCGGCAGCCCGCTTGGGGCCAAGGGAGCTCCTTCATGAAGCGCTGCTGTAGAAGGCAGCGTTTTAGGCTGTGTGAGACGCAGGAACAAACGAAGTTCCTCAGGGCTCAGGGTGATAGTGGCCTTACCAGATTCATCGGTGGTCTTTCCTGTGTCTTCCACAGGTGTTTCCTTGTCTGTAGAAGCTTTCACAGAAGATGAAGACGCTGCCTCGGCAGCCTCTTTCTCTGCTTCAGCGGCAGCATGCAGCTGAGCCTGCTGCTGAGCGTAGGTGTTCGTACGCTGTTGCTGACGTTCAGCTAATGCATCAGATGCGCGAGCATTGCGTGGGAAAGAGCCCTCTTCCATCTGCAGGAGCAAAATATCCTCCGGAGTTTGATATCCATCTGCGTCCTGCGCGTACGCAGGAGTGACATGGCTTGTGAGGATGAGTGCTGCCGTGAGTGAGAGGAGTGTCGAAGTCATCGGATTATTATAACAGAAATATGATAAATTAACAATCAGTTCCACCGTCCAGTAAACACTTGTAATAGCGCTGGAGGTCGTTATAACCGTCTCCTTTGGAATCCCATTTCAAAGGATCTGTTTCTCCTTCATCGATCACACCGTTGAGGTTTCGGTCTTCCCCCGCAAACTGCGGCCCGGTGTCTTTACAGTCGATGGTGTGCATGAAGTCGCGGCAGGTGCGGGTCTGCTTTCCTAGCACGCAGTATCCGTCGCAAAGGCCGTCTTTGTCGGAGTCTCTACTGAGCGGATTCGTTTCTCCTGCATCTACAATTCCATCACGGTCACCGTCTTCTACTCCGTCGATAATGCCATCCTGATCCGTATCACGCAGAAGAGGATTGGTGCCGCCGTCCAATGCTTCCACACCGTCGGAAATTCCATCCTGGTCGGTATCGTAGCCATCGGCAATGCCATCACCATCCAAGTCGTCCCATTCTGCACTAGTTTCATATTTCTTTTCCAGAGACGTATTCAGTCTGTCGCCATCGCTATCCGTTCCGATGAATAGCTGCTTGGCGCTCATGACGTAGCAGTGTTCTCCTCCTTCAAATACTTCCTTCTGATGGCGAAGACGGCCATCGTATGGAGTCACCTGGCGCTTCAGATCCGTCTTAGTAGGGAGATTGAATGGGCTTATGGTGCGCAGTTTCTTTCGTGCTTCCGCATTGCGTGCGGAGCGTTCCGCTTCAGACAAAAAGAGCTTACCCGGGAAACCGGTGCTGCTTCCCATCACGGGAACAGTTTTGTCTGCCGGGAAACAGTAGCCCCAGTAGCGAACCGAATACCCTTGGCCTCCAAAAAGCACTTCACGAAGGATCGTTCCGCTGGCGGTGACATCATAAGGGAGATATAGCACCGCATGTGTGGCTGCAGGAATTGTGACTCCCGCTTCAATCATCTCCTCATCAAAAATTTTCCATTCCAAATCCTTAGCTGATTTTACAGTCGGCTCCTTGAGCATGCGTGCATCAAGGGAGGTAGATTCCTGGATCATCAATCCAGACACAGAAACCGTTCCCAGGAAGAGGGCCAGGGTAGCCAGACGGAGGGGGCGTTCAAGTCTCATAAATCAGATAATTATAGCAGAAATGGTGCCTTGTTGCCATGGGCTAGTTTGGTGAAAATAAGGCTTTCTGGTGCTGTTTTCGTGTACTCGTGTATCCGTCACTCGTGTACTCGGATAGGCCGAATACACGAGTAGACGAGTACACGGATACACGAACCCCCAAATGCACGAAAAACATGGAACCCAAGCCAAATCCACGCTATTCTCTCTGCATGCCCCGCGATTTTTACGACGTTCTCGGCCTCAAAAGAGGTGCCTCTGCCGATGAGATCAAAAAGGCTTACCGGAGCCTCAGTAAAGAGCTGCACCCGGACAAGCACAAAGGCGACAAAGCTGCGGAGGCAAAGTTCAAGGAGGTGAACGAAGCCTACGAAACTCTTAGTAACCCGCAGAAGAAACAAATGTACGACCAGTTTGGAAGTGCGGGGGCAAATATGGGAGGCGGCGGTGGCGGTGGTTTCGGTGGCGGCCAAGGGTTTGGAGGATTTGATTTCTCCGGATTCCAGCAAGGAGATGCTTCGTCATTCTCCGATCTATTCGAAGGATTTTTTGGAGGTGGGGCTGGACGTGCAAGGCAGAGTGACCGCGGAGAGGATCGTGAAGTGGAGATGACGATTGATCTTGCAGATGCTTTTACCGGAGTAGAAAAAAATATTTCAGTCCGCAAGCTTCATGCGTGTGATCGCTGCAAAGGTGATGGCGCCGAAGAAGGATCGAAAATTAGTACGTGTACGGAATGTGGCGGCACAGGACAAGTAACACACATGACACAATCTATTTTCGGCCGCTTGCAGCAGAGAGTCATCTGCCCCAAGTGTCGCGGTTCCGGAAAAGTTCCGGAAAAAGCGTGCAGCAAATGCCAGGGTGAAGGACGCACGCAGCAGGATGTGTCACTCAGCATCAGCATCCCCGCCGGTATCCGCGACGATCAAAGCTTGCGCCTGCGAGGCGAAGGAGATGCAGGCAGGCGTGGCGCCACTGCCGGAGATTTGTACGTGCACATCCGCGTGAAAGAAGATCCGCGTTTCGAACGCGAAGGTGATGACATTCATGTGGTCCTAAATATTTCTGTGGTGGATGCGATTCTGGGAACAGAAAAACAGATTCCCACCGTGCACGGAAATGTGTCGCTGAAGATTCCAGAGGGTACGCAGCCGGAGCAGATTTTACGATTGAAGGGGAAGGGAATGCCGGTATTAAATACTAATAGATTTGGGGATCATTATGTGATGGTGAAAGTGCAAGTACCTACCAAACTAAGTCGTGCAGAAAGAAAATTAGTGGAAGAATGGCGAAGTCTTCAGTAAAAGCAAAAACTTGTCACGCTGAGGTGCGTCCCAGGGAAATAATGATCCGCACATTTGAAAGTGCGTTCTTTGCACCAGGAAAGCCTCGAAGCGCGACACTGAGCGATGATGCAGATAAACCTAACGTTTGCTCGTCTTTCTTTTGGAAAGTTCCGGCAATAATTCCCATTCTCCTCTGATCAGCGCCTCTTTCTTCTTTCTGCTCCAGCCTTTAATTTGTTTTTCCCAGTGAATCGCCTCATACACATCTTCAAACATCGCCGTGTACACAATTTCTACAGGTCTTCTGCTGAACGTATACGATTTAGGATCTTTTCCTTCGTTATGCTCTCGTAATCGTTTCTCATAACTATGAGATACGCCTGTGTAATAACTATTGTCACTACAGCGAAGCATGTAGACGTAGTAAGCGTGGGTTTGCATAGCGGACGATGGTACCACATTTTTCCCTCAGTGTCGCGCTTCGAGGCTTTCTGGCTTCCTGATTCTCCTTATTCGAAATGCTGAGGTTATTATGATTTCTGGACGCACCTCAGCGTGACAAATTTAATGCCATTTTAGAATTTAGACATCAAGATTCTCCAACCCATCATCCTCCGCCATCACCGGCGACAATTCTCCTGTTCCCTGATGCTTCTCATCTTTCATGTGCATCACAATCTGCCTGTACTCGCCTTCGCCCACGCTCTCGGTCGTTAGATCTTGTAACGATGGCGTATTCGCTACGTGCATGTGCACGATTCTTCGGAAATACGGACTCATGGGGCTCAAGGCAATGCGGTTTCCCGTGCGGCGCACGAAGTCTGCTTTCTGCTCGGCGATCTTCTTTACTTTCTCTTCCTGTGAGCGTCTGTAGCCATCGATATCCAAAACTATAAACGGACTGCGCTCCATGTTTTCTTTTTGACGCACAATCGACTTCACCAGGTGCTGAATGGCATTCAATGTTTCACCATGCCAGCCGATGATGCGGCTTGCCTCGGGGGATGCCATGTCCACACGCATGAGTCCATCTGCTTCCTTGGTAATCACAATATTTTCTACCGTGAAATTGAAGTGAGCCAGAATCTCTTTGAGCGTACGTTCGATGAGAGAAGTATCCATGGGGGCAGGATAACGGAATTAAGGGAGTGGGGCTAGATTATTCTTGTACTAGGTTCTAGGGGCTAGGTGATAGCTTCTAGCTTTTAGGAGAGGTCAAAAAACCTATCAGCTAGAACCTAGAAGCTACAAACTAAAAACCCCTCACGCGGAGGGGTTTTTAAACAACAAAATTATCAGATTAACGAACAGCGTCTTTCAGTGTCTTTCCAGCCTTGAAGGAAGGAACCTTCATAGCAGGGATGGAGATCTTCTGGCTTGGGTTGCGTGGGTTCACTCCTGTGCGAGCAGCGCGGTGGCTGAGCTTGAATGTTCCGAAACCAGTGATAGTAACAGGCTGACCTTTCTTCAGGTTCTTGATAACGATGTTGATGATCGCCTGAAGAGCGTCGGAAGCTGCGCGCTTCGTGATACCGGATGCATCCGCAATAGCGGCGATAAGATCCTGCTTGGACATGAGTGGGGTGGGGTAGGTAATGAAATACAGTGCTACGGCCCACTCTACGCCGGAATTTTGCATCTGCAAGGTTTTAATGCCTATTTTTTGGCTTGCACATACTAATCCTGTATGTATTTGGCTTTGCAAAGCCTAAAAAAATGAGCAAAAGAAATATTCTTTCTGTGAAATTCACTATACTTTTTTTATATCAAAACATTTGAAATGCTTTAGTCAATAAAGGTTCTGGCCGTGAAAAAGATCAGTAATCAAAAAGCAAAGATCAAAGTAAAGATGAATGCATAAAGCAAAAGATTATTTATCTTTGATTTTTTCTTTACTTTGATCTTTGAATCCTTGCTATTTGATCTTTCACCCTCCCCCCGTTCCACTCCCTCATGGAACGGAAATAAGCTCTTCCTCAAGCCAAAATATCCAATAGGGGTTTGACTTCTCTCTTTCTTCTTCTTAGTCTCCTCTCTCAAGCCCTCTATCATCAGCCCTGACATTCCTTCTCTTTTTTTCGAATGCCAAAGCACCTCGTCATCGTAGAAAGTCCGGCCAAGGCCAAAACCATCAAGAGGTTTTTGGGAAAAGAATACCTGGTGGAAGCCAGCATGGGACACGTGCGCGACTTGCCTGGTAGCAACATCGCGGTGGATATCGAGCATGGGTTTGAGCCGGAGTACGTGGTGCCCAAAGAAAAGGAGACAACGGTGAAGAATTTGAAGAAGGCGCTCAAAGAAGTAGAAGATCTCTGGATCGCGACCGATGAAGACCGCGAAGGGGAGGCGATCGGCTGGCACCTCACACAAGTGTTGAAAGTAAAAAATCCAGAGAGCATCAAGCGCATTGTGTTCCACGAAATCACCGAGGGCGCCATCAAAGCCGCCATCGAACATCCACGTACGCTCGATATGAAACTCGTGGCCGCACAGCAAGCACGCCGCGTGCTGGATCGCCTGGTGGGGTACACGCTCTCTCCTTTCTTATGGAAGAAGGTGTACCGGGGTCTCTCCGCCGGACGTGTGCAGTCTGTAGCTGTGAAAATCATTGTCGACCGCGAGCGTGAGATTAAAGCATTTAACCCCGTGGAGTACTGGACTCTGGAGGCGCAGTTGGAAACGGAGAAGAAAGAATCTTTTTCTGCGTTTCTCAGCAAGGTTGCCGATAAAAAACTTGTACCGGGATCCAAGGAAGAGATGGATGAAGTGCTGAAGAAATTGGAAGGGGCCACGTACACAGTGGCATCCATCGATGAAAAAGAGCTGAAGAAAACTCCGCCTGCTCCGTTCACTACCTCCACTCTGCAGCAGGAAGGTGCACGCAAGCTCGGATTCTCCGTGCGCCAGACCATGGCCGTCGCTCAGCAGCTTTACGAAGGTGTGAGCCTAGGAAAAGGAGAAGGAATGTCCGGTCTCATCACCTACATGCGTACAGACTCCGTGAATCTTTCTACGAAGGCTTTGGATGACGCAAAGGCAACCATCTCCAAGCTGTACGGACGCGAGTACGTGCTGAGCGAACCACGCATCTATAAAGGAAGAAGTAAAAATGCACAGGAGGCACACGAAGCTATTCGCCCTACCGAGATGGAACGCACACCGCAGTCACTCCAGGGAGTCTTGGATCACCAGCAGCTGAAGCTCTACACGCTCATCTGGAACCGCACGATGGCGACACAGATGGCTGCAGCAGAACTCAAGCGAGTGGGTGCAGACATTGAAGCCAGCGGCTACACCTTCCGCGCCACGGGTCAGACAATTTTGTTTGATGGATATTTGCGCGTGTACCAGGAAGGCAAAGATGAAGGGGATGCCAAGAAAGAAGACGATACCGACGATGGCGACACACTCTTGCCGCCACTTGCACAGGGAGACAAATTGAATTTATTGGATTTGAAGCCTGAGCAACACTTCACCAAGCCACCTCCACGCTACACGGAAGCGAGCCTTGTGAAAAAGCTGGAAGAAGAAGGCATCGGCCGCCCAAGTACGTACGCGCCTACTATCAGCACTATTCAGGCGCGCGGGTACATCAAAAAAGAAGGCAAGCAGTTGCAGCCGGAGGATGTGGCATTCACGGTTACAGACCTTTTGAGTGAACACTTCAAGGACATCGTGAGCCTTGCGTTCACTGCCAAGATGGAACAGTCACTGGATGACATTGCAGAGGGAGATGTGACAAGCAAAGATTTCCTAGGAGGATTTTTCGGTCCATTTGAGACGCTCGTGAAAGAAAAGACTGAAGAAATTCAGAAGAAAGATGTGCTGAAGGAACGCACGCTTGGAAAGGATCCTGAAAGTGGATTGGACGTAGTCGTCCGCACAGGGCGCTTTGGTCCGTACGTGCAGATCGGCAAGCCGGAGGATCTTCCGCCAAAGAAAAAAGGAGAGAAGAAAGTGAAGCTCAAGAGCGCCTCTGTGCCCAAGCACATTTCCATGGATGATGTGACGCTGGAACAAGCACTAAGTCTTTTGAGTTTCCCACGTGAGCTCGGTCAGTACGAAGATCAGCCTGTCACAATCGCCTTCGGTCGCTTTGGTCCGTACATGAAAGCAGGAACGCTGAGCGTTACACTCACGGCAGAGCACGACATGCTTGGTATGACGCTTGATCAAGCAATTGAACTTTTGAAAGAAGCAAAAGTGAAAAAAGAAAAAGCTGCGCAGGCCATGAAAGTTTTTGGCAAAGATCCCACGAGCGGTGGCACACTGCAGATCAAAGACGGTCGCTTCGGTCCGTATGTGACCGATGGAACTACTCATGCGTCCATTAATAAGAAGATTGATCCAATGGATCTTACTGAAGCTCAGGCGATTGAGATTTTGGCGAAGAAACGCGAAAGGGGACCTAGTAAGTGGAAGAGACGAGGATAGGAATTTCAAGGAAAATATAAACCAAGCCCCCACCTTCTTGGTGGGGGCCAAAGCCTACTTCTGTTCTTCCAGATCCATCGCCTGGAGGGTAGTTAGTCCAAGCAGCGTGGAGATAATCATCACGGCAAAGCCACCGAAAATGAGGGTCATTTTATCCTTGGGCGAAAGCATCAGACCCCATTCTTGAGATGAATCCCCAAGGTAACCCATGCCCGCGCCGAACAGGAATCCAAGCAGTGTCAGGAGAATCACCAGCTTCCTCGCAGCAGATCCTCTGAGAGTGAAATAGACTGTGTGTACTATTTTATTTTTGGTGAAAATTGTCAATAAATTGGCTGCACCGGTGAGGAGTTATTATATCTATGTCATGCAGCACTAGGGTACACAGAATGTTCACGCGCTTTTATATCTTCAGTGATGGTACGAAGAAGCGTTCGTACTTCTATGCGATTGCATCTCCTCAAGTGTTCATGGAGATCGGGAGAATGTATAGGTGCATCCGTATCTAAAGAGCCATTGCCCTGAGGTAATTGCTCTTTGGAAGAAGAGGAATTGAGGCTCATGAAATAAGTGGAAAGAAGACAAAAATAATCTCTGTTCATAGCCGCTGATGTGAAAGAGCAACCGCCACTGTCCACCAAGAAGAGCTCTTCTTGGGAGGAGAAGAGTGAGAAGCGATTGCTCCATCTACTCTATCGTCCCCTGCAAGGGCTGGGTTTCCCACCGTTTCCCGTTGAGGAAGGTTGGGGGACGACTCAATCGGGCCAGTTCCCATCGTCGTCACTCTGGATAGAGCGGTGTTGTATTTCTATTGAAACAAAGCTGAGGATAATTTGCAAGATGTTACTGCGGCACGGCACTCGCGAGTGCCGTGGCAGGCGCGGTAGGGATCGAACCTACGGCCTCAGGTTTTGGAGACCTGCGCTCTACCGACTGAGCTACGCGCCTACGATAATGAAGTAAACGATCAGGGAAGAATAATAGCCTATCTCGCCCGCCGTAGCCCAGAGGCGAAGATGGGAGCTACGCGCCTACGTGTACAGGAGCATACTTCTTTTTGTCTTTTCGGCAAGGCACCGCGAGTATCAATTATTCGTGAGAAAGTCGATTTTGACGATTTTTCTTTATCTCACTGCAGCAGTAAATCACACACCACCTCAAAATACCTATCCGCCTCATTTCCACATTCCAGCCTGCTCATAGTTCCCGGTGGCGCGTTGAGCTCTATGAGCTTCCACGTGCCATCGGTGTTCCTTCCTAGATCTACGCTGTAAAACCTCTGCGGGAATTTCTGAAATTCTTTGTCCACGCGCTCTACTATTGGCAGTAATTCCTTTGGCCAGAGTGGTCGGTCTACAATCGTCACGTATCCACCTTTGGCTACGTTAGAAAGCAGCGACCCTGGGCGCGGTGTGCGGATGAACATCAGTGCAATGGATGCTTTCTCATTTTTTCCAGTCACCACGATGCGCATGTCGTGATTGGTAGTAGTAATGCCCGGCACGCCTTCCGAAGTATCGATAAATTCTTGAGCAACCACCGGAAAAATATTCGGCGGCGCTTGTACTTCATGGCGTTCTCCTATGAAGACACCGCTTCCCCCGTAGCCACTGATGGGTTTCACAACTACGCGCTTAGAAGGAATCTGCGCGAGCGCTTCAGGTAGATCATCAGGATTCTCCACAACGATCGTGTTTGGAAAAAGATCCCGGAAAATTTCCAGCATCCGGGTTTTGTCGTTACAGAGGTCATCCAGCTTTTTATCGTTGATCACGGTCGCCTGTTCATCCGGAAAAAACTTGGAGCTTTTGTTTAGCAGTAGATCTGCCTCAAAAGGTTCCTGCACTTCCTCAAACTTTCCTTGGCTGTACCGGAGCCCGCTACTGAATCGATTCCCTCCTGCGTAGGAAAAAAGCGCTCGTACCAAGTACAGCTCTGCGTTTCTTTTGGCTAGCTCTTCGCCTAAATCCAAATACCCCTGAAAGTATGCAGGATCATTGAGAGGCGCATCAAAAGGTTTCTCCCCGCCGAAACACACGGCAATCTTTTTCATGATTTTTGCATGAGTAATTCTACGACTGCTTCAAAAAAATGTTTCCCATGTTCACTTTCTTCGTAGTCAACTATCGAGAGCCCCGGCTGGGAATTGAGTTCAATGATTTTCCAGGAGCCGTCTTTCGTGTGCCCCAAGTCCAATGAATAAATGCGCTTTTTATACTTAGCCATCTTGGCATCGATCTTCCGAAAAATATCCATGGCGGAGTCCGGAATATCTTCCGGATGCACACCGAAGATCTCGCCACCCTGCGATACATTGGCGATGAAGTGTCCGTCTTTCGGCGACCGCACAAACGCGGAAATAGTTTTTCCATTCACCGTGATGATCCGGAAATCATGCAAGTCATCTACTATCCCGGGGATTCCGTTACTGGTATCGATGAACTCCTGAAGCAAGTAGGGGAATGATGTCACACTCTCCTCGATCTTTTTCTTATCAGCGATGATGACCCCATTTCCACCCTGGCTATCCAGCGGCTTTGCTACTGTCAGCTCCGATGGCATTGCATCGAGTGCGGATTTCAATTCTTCTTTAGAGTGCACGATGGTCGTCACAGGACAGAATTCCTGGAACATCTCGTACGTTTTCCATTTATCTGTGCAGAGTTCATCCAGCTCCGGGTCATTGATGACATGTACTCCTTTTTCCGGGATGAAGCGGCCTTTATTGAAAATCACATCGGCTTCTATCAGCTCTTCAGTCCGCTCAAATGCGCCGTCGGAGAACATCCAGCCTCCCTGAAAACTAGTGCCTCCTTTATAGGTATCTTCTCCGCGTACTAGGAAACACTGTCCTCCGCGTTCCTGAATCATCTGCCCGATCTTTTCGTAGGCTTTTCGGTATTCGTCCTGATCAAAGGGATAGGCATCGAACCCCGGCTCTGTGAAGTAAATGGCAATTTTTCGCATAGAGTAGGGAAAAAGTCATTTTCGTGTCCTTTTCATTCTAGGGCGTACCGGGCTTTGTGCAAGCTACGGACAGAGGTCTCTATTCTTACAGACACCCGCAAAGCCGCTTCGTGACACGAAAAATCTACTGATTGACGAATACAGAAAACCATTTCCCATACCATGGGAAAAAGTGCCATTTTTTGCTATAATGATTCGAAATGCACATACACATCCAAGTCCCCGCCGCTTCCACCGTAGTGTGCCTCATCGCCACTATGAGCACTATTTCCTGGGCTGTAGACATGATGCCTATGGGAGCACTGGGAGCATCGGTTACTCCTGTGACTCACGAAGCCGAACACACGCACGCTGAAGAAGGCATCGGCGGTGATGGGCAGACAGTCCAGGCACAGGTGATGGCAGCGGAGGAAAAGATCCGCGAAGGACGAAACACACAGTTGCTGCTCCAGAAAAAGGAACAGCTGCTTCGCTATCAGTTGGGAGTCTTGAAGCTGGAACGTGACGCCATGGGCGACCGCGTGAGCCCGCAGGTGGAACAGGAATTCCGCACGAGCACGGTTCTTCTCACCTCTCTCTTGCAGGATGAAGCCAAGGCAGAAGAATTTCTCTTGGAAGCATTCAATGAACTCTGGGATGCCGAAGGAAAAGCAACGGCTCTGGATGAGTCCTTCACCGGCGACCGCTCCGCACTGCTGGCACTCAGCTGGCCTGTGAAACCTGAGCTCGGAATTTCCGCCTTCTACCATGACGAAGCCTACCAAGCACGCTTCGGCATGATTCATAACGCCATCGATATTCCGGTGAATCAGGATTCCCTGGTACTCGCCGCTGCAGACGGAGTAGTGAAAGACGTAGTCGATAACGGACTCGGATTCAACTATGTCACCATCCAGCACGACAACGGCGCCGTGACTCTGTACGGTCACCTGTCTTCGTTCCTTGTAGAGTCTGGTCAAAAAGTTGTCGCAGGCACGCCTATCGCTCGCTCAGGCGGTCGTCCGGGAACTCCTGGCGCAGGATTCTCCACGGGGCCGCACTTGCACTTTGGACTACGCATCAATGGTGCCACGGTTGATCCTTTGGATTATTTGCCGGGGGAGGTGCTTCAGAGTGCGCTGGAGAAATTGCAGGGGGAAACTGAGTAAAATGAAAGCATGTCACTCTGAGCTCGTCGAAGAGCGACATGCGGTCCCTCTGGAAGTAATCACAGAGCACATGCTTCGACGAGCTCAGCATGACAATTTAAAAATGTATTAAACCCAGTTCTCGCGCCTGCTCCCTCGCATACCCATCGGTCATCCCCGCCACGTAATCCCGGATAGCATCCACTCTGCTTTGTTTATACATTTTCTCCAGTGCCAGAATTTTATCCGAAGGATGCACCAAGAAATGACTGCAGAGAACCGTCAGAATTATCTGCCCGTCTTCGTTCGCATCGGCCACAGCCGGGTGCCAGTACATTTTGGCGGAGAGGTACGTGCGAAGTTCTTTCACCCAATCCGTCATCTCTGGTGAAAACTCCGCAATGGCATGGTGGTAGTGGTACACATCTTCCAGAGACCGAATATTTTTTTCTGCGATGAGATCGGACGTACGCTTAGCGAGGTCTTCAATCATAATGCGAATGAGTGTTCCGCGCAGCGATGTGCCGCGGGCTTTACGAATCTCCGCAGCTTTCTGCACAATTTTTAAATCCGTGAGATCTTTCATGTGCAGCAGTCCGGATCTGATGCCATCATCGCAGTCGTGCGAGTTGTAGGCGATCTCATCGGCGATGTTCACGATCTGCGCTTCCAGCGATTGGCCGCGTTCTTTCAGATGCTCATGCTTCTGGATTCCTTCCAGTACTTCTTTGTTTAAGTTCAATCCATTGTACAGAAATGAGTGATGCTCCAGCTGTGTCACAATTCGTAGCGAGTGCTCATTGTGTTCAAAATGCGATCCCTGTTTTTTCATCCACAAATCCAACGCTTCTTCTCCTGCGTGTCCAAACGGCGGATGACCCAAGTCGTGTGACAGCACGATGCACTCCGCCAAGTTTTCATTGAGTGAGAGCGTGAGCGCTAAGTCTCTGGAAATCTGCGATGCTTCTAGAGTATGTGTAAGCCTAGTCCTGTAGTGATCACTCTCACCTGCCACAAACACCTGCGTTTTTCCCTGAAGCCTGCGAAAGGCGAGTGCGTGAAGAATGCGATCGCGATCTCTCTGAAAAGCAAATCGCGTCTGGTCCGGTTCTTCCGGGAACTCGCGCCCCAATGTCCCCTCGGGTGGTACAGCGTACGGTGCCAAGAGAGCGGAGAGAGCCTGTAGTCGTTCCTCACGAGAGCGCATGCGTGTTCATTATAGACGGTTCAATGTAATAAGAAATTATCATTATCCCAATCCCTAATCCCCAACCCCAAATCCCTTTCAAAGACACGCCAAACGGCCGTCGGACAGAAACGCTTGTCCCTGGAAAACCAGGTGGGTGACCGCAACCCGACACCACAGTGCCAAGTGATTAAGTCTCCCAAAGACAAAAATCAGAGAAGAAACGTTACTACCCTAACCTGCCGTCCAGACAAATGAGCGATTATTGGAAGATGAAGTATAGCGCTACGCGCAATACTGGCGACTATTTTCTTTGGATTTTACAGACTGCGTAGCAAATGCGGAATGCACTCAATTACGTCCAGAGCCCTGTAACTTGCGCGCTTTTCCGAAAGCATGACTCCTGATCTTTTGAGTACTTTTGATGCCATTGTGCAGGCTTCGAAAGACTCTATTTTTTGTGAAACCAGTCCCGCAATCAGCCCTGCCAAAACATCACCCGTTCCACCTACTGTGAGTCCTGAATGTCCGCCTTCGATAGTCTGAGTAGTTCCATTGACTCCCGCGATGTGATCCACCGGTCCTTTTACATGAATCGTCACCCCTGCATCTTTTGCAATAGTTCCAATGTCATCCAAAGAACTATTCATCCGCTCTAGTTCTCCCAAGTGTGGGGTGAGTACTGCTGATTTTCCTTTCACGGCATCGATGGTCCAAGGCTGCAGCGCACTCGCATCAAGAATCAAAGTACAAGGAGCCGCGGCGATCAGTGACTTCAAGGCCTGAAGAGTGTGTTCATCTCGATCAAGTCCGGGACCGATCACGGCCGTATCCATGGTGGCCAAAAGCTGCAGGAGGGGATCGATGTCTTTTTGGTCGAGTGAATCTCCGTGAAATGGATGCACTTGGAAATTCAGCGATTGCATCCGTGCCACTTCCTGATGAACGTTGGGCAGCGCCAGGTACACCAAATCACAGCCACTCGCTTCGGCGGCGAGTGCGGAAAGAATCGGTGCACCGTGCATGTGCAGTGAGCCGCCGATGACAGCCACTTTGCCATTCTCGCCTTTGTGCGAATGTGGATCGCGTTTCATGGAGTAAATGCTACAGCTCGAAGCCTGTTTCTGCTATGATGGGTTTTCAACCATGGTTCCTAAATGCAATGAAAAGGCGATAATTCTGATAAAATCCATATTACCACTTCTGGTGACGCGTAGCGTTTTTTCAGTGGGGAAAATATTGGTATCTAACAGGAGCACAGTATTAAGTCTTAAAACGCGAAGTGGCATGATCCCAAGCGAACTTCCGCCGTCCTCATCGATTTTCTTTTCTCTGCAAATATGATCCAGCTGATCCTCATGATCGGCGTGTTTTTGATGCTGAGTGGGCTCTTGGCGATGATTGATGCTGCGGTGCTGAGCATCACTCCTGCGGAAGTGGAAGAACTCATTCAGGAAAAAGTGTGGGGAGCCAGGAGGCTCAAAAAACTTCAGTCGCAGCTCACGCGGTCCATCATTGTCATCGTCATTTTTACAAACATTACCAATGTCGCGGGTCCCATTCTCATCGGGCAGCACGCGGCGAGCGTGTTTCAAAGTGATTTCATCGGGCTTCTGACTGCGTTCCTCACATTCGGAACCATCATCTTTTCTGAGATTATTCCGAAGTCCCTCGGTACGCACTATAGCCCCTACATCGCGCCTATGGCGGCGCCTGTTCTGCTTTGTTTCATGACACTACTTTTCCCGCTTGTGTGGTGCCTGGAACGAATTGTGCGGCTCTTTAAAAGTGGAGAAAGAATCATTGGCACCGAACGGCAGATCCGTGCACTCGTGGATATTGGAGGGGGAGGTGGACACATCGAAGCCGATGAAACGCATCTCATTCACCGAGTGTTCGGCTTGAACGATCGCAAAGCAAAAGATCTGATGGTCCCGCGTTCGAAAATTATTTTTATTCCTGATACGGCCACTGTGCGCGATGCGGCGAATGCGGTGTTCAAGTATTCCTATTCACGCTTTCCCCTCTACCACCGCACTCGCGATCACATCGAAAGCTTTGTGCTCAGTAGGGAAATCCTCCAGGCTCTGGCAGAAGGAAAAGATGATGAGCCGATCACCACTCTTAGTAGGCCCATCCTGAAAGTCCCTGCAAAAACTTCTGCCGATAATCTCTTGATTCTCTTCCGCAGGAAAGAAGTGCACTTGGCTATAGTGCACGATAAAGAAAAAACCGTAGGACTCGTGACACTGGAAGATGTGTTGGAGGAATTGGTAGGGGACATTGAAGATGAAACTGATGGCGAAGACTTGAGATCTGAGACTTGAGACTTGAATTACAAGTGTCGGCCTTTTTTTGATGAAAATTTTTCAACAGCTTCTAGTATTTTTTTTCGGAAATTCGTCGCGCTGAATGCTTCGGCGTGACTGCGGATTTTTTTGGCATCAAAGGTGAGCTTTTCAAACTGATGAATGGCCTCTTCCATGGATGCAGCCGTTTGCTCTTGGAAAAATAGTCCCGTCTTTCCTTCTGCGATGCTATCGAGCGCACCGCCTTTGCCGTACGCAATCACCGGTGTGCCGCAGGCTTGAGCTTCCAGCGGAACAATTCCTGCATCTTCGTACTGCGGAAAAAGTAGGGCTTTTGCAGAAGCGTAGAGCGAAGCTAGTTGTTCCTCCGGAACAAAACCTAAAAAAGTGACTGTGGGTCCGGCGAGGGATCGCAGCCTCGCTTCATCCTGTCCTGTTCCGGCAATGTGCAGGGGGAGCTGAAGCTTATTCGCTAGCTCTATGAGCAGATCGAATTTCTTGTACGGCACGAGCCTTCCTAAAGCTAAGTAGAAAGATTTTTCTGAGGAGCCCGAGAGTTCTTCTGAAAAAAATCGATCATCCACCGGCGGGGGAATCACGATGCTCTCGCGTCCGTAAATATCTTTGATGCGTCGCTGCGTCTCGTGTGAGTTTGCAATGAACTCATCCACTCGCTTGGCAGTGGAGAGGTCCCACCTTCGCAAAATGCTCAGTTCTTTTTTCACTTTCTTTCGTAAAAAACGCGGCACGCGGAAATCTCGCAGGTAGTCTTCCTCCATTTCCCACGCGTAGCGCATGGGCGTGTGGCAGTAGCAGATGTGCAGGGCAGTACTCGGCGGAATGATTCCTTTTCCGACCGCGTGCGAGGAGCTGAGGATCACATCAAATCCGCTCAAGTCCAAGTCCTCCACCGCTCGTGGCATCCAGGGAAGCAAGAGTTGATGCTTGCCAATCAGGTTGTACCACTTCTGCAAGTGACTCACGCGAATGTCCATCTGTTTTAATGGGCCTAAATTATTCGGCCGCGCGACTGTGGTGAAGATAGGTGCTTCCGGCCATAGTTTGTGGAATTCCAAGATCGCGTGTTCCGCGCCGCCAAAGACGGTGAGCCAGTCGGCGGTGAGGGCGAGGTTCATGGATAGAGGTAGAAGCTTTTGGCCATTATGACAGTATTTTTTGAATGTTGAATGTGGAATTTAGAATGTTGGGAAATGCACAAATCTACATTCAACATTCAAAATTCAACATTCACGCTCCATGTCTTGCATCTATTTCTGACCAAGAAGCCAAAATGCAGTACACTACTCCCCGTGCTCAAACGCCCGAGTCGTCTCCCACAGCGTCTGAATAGAAAAGTGACCCCTGCCACGCGGTCTTTTGTGCTGAAGCGCCACGCGCGTGAAAAGCGTCATTCGTCCGAGCGGTGGAAGCGCAGGTGGAGGAGAGTGGAAAAATCCTATACCGATGCCAAGGCGCGCGTACGGTCGCTTCTCTTGCCTACCATCTTCGTAGTGGCACTCGCTGCGTTGGGCGTAGTGCTCTTTTCTCCGCTTCTGCAAATCCGCGAGATCCGCATCGCTCGTACCGATTCCCGCCTGGAGATTGCCGAAATCCAGCGGCGGCTTGTGCCTCTGTTCCGGCGTCATATTCTTCTGGTTTCTGCCTTGGAAGTAGAAGCCCTCATTCAGGATGCCGTGCCCGATATGCAGGGACTGCGCATCAATAAAAATTATCCTTCTGAGCTCGCCATCAGCATCACGCTTCGTCCGCTTAGCACGAAGCTCGTGTTTGAAGAACAGAAGTCCAATTCTCCTCGCCAGGAAACTTCTACCGGCGCTCCGTTGCCGGTTCATGAATACCTCACCGATAACGGGCTCTATGTGTCTTTGACGCAGGATCCTAAGCCAGCCAAGTCTCTCACGGTTGTCACTATCAGTGATTACGCCGATCGTCCTGCCAAGCATTCCGTGCTCATCACCCCGGAAACGTTGCAGACCATGAAACAGGCGGAAGAAATCCTCACCAAAGAGTACGGACTCAAAGTAAAGAGTCGCACGTACTTTGTCCGCGCGCAGGAGTTTCACATCCAAACCGAAAAATTCGCCCTGTGGTTCGATCTCCGAAGTCCTCTCCCGGTGCAGCTCGCCCGCTACCGAACATTTTTGCAGTCAGTGGGGCTCGGTGACGTGAAGCAGTACATCGATGTGCGGCTCACGGGGAAAGTGGTGTATAGGTGAAAGATCAAGCGTCAATATTCAAAGATCAAAGTAAAGATGAAGACTCAAAGTAAACTCTTTGAACTTTATACTTTAGGCATTGCTTTGATCTTTGAATGCTTGAAAGTTACTGCTTTGATCAATGCCAGACCTAAAATGAAGAACCCAAGGTTACCCCTTGACGCTTTATTTATCTATTGCTGAAAAGTAGTCGAGTTGCTTCCCCGTACCCTCCAAAAAAAGTAGACTGCCTCCAATGCTCAGCGCTGTCCTATCGGTCTTACTGATGGGGATGGTTCCGGTGCTAGATGCCCCCCAGGTGACGGTGCAGGATGCGCTTCATAGCGTGCCCATTGCTCCGCCATCCATTGCGTCCGGGGACATTGCCGAAGCACTCCTGGAACGTCGCCCACTCACTGCCTCCGGCATCGTGATTATCGATGTAGAAAGTGGCCAGAGGCTTTACAGTCGTAACGCCCAGACCAAACGGCCCATGGCGAGCCTCGCCAAACTGATGACGGCACTCGTCATCGTGGAATCTCATGATCTGAAAGAGTACGTCACAGTGCCGAGCGACATTGAAGATGTAGAGGGAACCGTGGCCTATCTTCCTCCAGATAGCACCTTTCGTGTGGGTGATTTGCTCAAAGCACTTCTTGTGAGTTCCGGAAATGATGCGGCAGTGACGCTCGCAAGATTTCACAGTGGATCCGAAGAAAAGTTTGCCGAGGAAATGAACGAGCGCGCGCGTGAGCTGGGACTTCGACACACATCGTTTGCCAATCCCATCGGGCTCGATGACGATGTGCAGAAGTCCACTCCCCAGGACTTAGCCTGGCTCGCAGCATTTGTGTACCGGCACCCGGCGCTGAAGAGCCGCCTGTCTCTTTCTTCTGCGTCCATCACCAGCACCGCCGGCGATACTATTCCCCTCGGCCAAACACACTTGCTTCTGCAGCAGCAGTCACAAGTGGTGGCCGGAAAAACGGGAACTACCGATGAAGCGGGGCAGTGCCTGATGTCGGTAGTAGAAATGGACGGTCGCGAGTACATCGTGGTGCTCCTGCACTCGCAGGACCGCTACGCAGATATGAAGATCGTCATCTCCGCTCTTTCGTCTCTTACGCCCTAAGCAGCCATGCGCACTCCTCTGCTCCGCTGGCTGTCTCTGCGCGTACGAATTCTGTGCATGTTCGTGTTTGTGGTGGGAGGCATTGTGCCGCCGTACGTTCCGAAGGCCGCACTCTCTGCCGATGACAACACGATTTCCTCGGTGCAGTTTTTGTTTGTGGAAGAAGGCTTCCTCATGAAGTCCTCCTCGCTCGGCGAACAAGGCTCGCGCTTGGCGTTCAATGAAGGGCTCATCTACACCGTGAAAGCAGGAGATACCGTGGAGAAAGTGGCAGGCTCGTTCAACATCAAGCCCGAGACCGTTCGTAATGCAAATAACCTGGATGAAAGCGCCGCGCTCCAGCCCGGCCAAGAGCTCATCATCCTCCCTGTAGATGGTGTGATGCATACCGTGCGCAAGGGCCAGACTCTCGCGCGCATTTCCGAGCTCTACAGCATCCCGCAGGAAGAGATCGCCCGGCAGAATAGAATCCAAGGCGGCTTCATCATCGCCGATCAGCAGCTCATCATCCCCGGAGGTAAACCCATCGGCGATCTGCCCCCGGCCATTGCCTCCGCAGGCGAGACACTGCGCTTCACCGAAAAACTCCCTGCGCGTGACATCCAGCTGAAGCTCCGCCAGCTCAATGAACAAGGCGCACGCGCCGGTAGTGTAACTCCCGTGCCTCCTTCAGCCACAGCACGCGCTACACCCACGGCAGGCATCCTTCAGATGCCGTGCGGCAACTGTTTCTACACGCAGTACTACCACCCGGGCCACTACGCGGTAGATATCCAAACCCGCGGCGGCGGACCTATCTACGCCTCTGAAGGCGGCACCGTCATCCGCGCCGATGCCAGCGGCTGGAACGGAGGATACGGAAACGTCATCGAAGTGGACCACGGCAATGGTCTTGTGACTCTGTACGCCCACAACAAAGAACTCTACGTGAAAGAAGGCGACACCGTAGAGCGCGGCCAGCAGATTGCATGGATGGGAAA
>CAZVOK010000009.1:0-43669 GCA_964628805.1 uncultured Candidatus Peribacteria bacterium
GGGGTTCCTATTTTGGAATGTTCAGGGACAAATATGGCATTGAATGGACGATTGAATGTGACTCGAAATAGAGCAGATGCATAGAGTGGGCAGCGAGAAGAATGCTCGGCACGCCTCGCCAGGGTTCTTTCTGTCATTTGCTAAAAATAGGGGGTAGATTTACACGCCCACCTCATCAGTCCACTACAACTCAACATCACTTCATCGGCAACGGAAAGTATGCATTGAACCCCGTATAGTTGCACCATGCGTTTTTCTTTTTCTTTCATTGCCGTCATTTCGTGTGTGGGGATTTTCGGTGTCTTTCCGCCGGCCATCGCCTCAACCTTCGAATTCGGGGATGCGACCACGTTCAATGCTTCCACGTACCTCCCTTTCGGCTCGCGCATCGACGATTCACACATTCTTCTTGCATACTCAGACAGCGGCTCGGGGACGGTGATGATCGGAACCTTAGACGGAACGGACATGACATTTGGATCGGAATACAGATTCGGCGAAGGTGCCGTGTCCAACATCAGTAGCGTCATGCTGAATAGTACCCGTGCGTTCATAACGTATACGGTAAGCGGCACGGGCTACGGCATCATTGCCACCATTTCAGGAACGACTGTTACCTTTGGTTCTCCCGTCAGCTTTGATACCGATGTCAGGGACGGCGGTCTTGAAATAATCTCCGTCACCGCGCTCGATGCCACCCACGTCGCGGTTGCCTACATTACGAACAGAGAGGACCTTGAAAGCAACGTTATTGTTGCAACTGTAAGCGGCTCAAGCATCACCTTTGGTACGTCGGAGGAACTCAGCAATAATGCGGGCCAGTATATCGCCATTGCGGCAATGGACTCGACACATTTCCTGCTCTTTCAACAGGAAGATGACGGGACCGGATATCTGCGTGCCGTTTCTATCAGCGGCACGTCGATGACATTGGGATCACCCATCGGAATTTCCGGCTATGGTAGCGACCCGTCCATAAGCCCCCTCAGCTCCACTCGCGCAATCATCGCATACCGCAGTCCCGATGACGATCGCTCATACGCGCACATAGCGTCGTTCTCAGGCCTCTCGGTGTCTGTCGGTTCGGCATACGCTGTCACCACAGCCAGAACTTATTATCCTACCGTCGCAGCATTGAACGCCACGAACCTCGTCTTGCTCTACGCCGATCCGGATAACCTGATGGAATGGTATGCCACGCGTGTGAGAGTGACATCGGACACTGTGAGCGGCGACGCTGCCGAGCTCGCACTGGCGGAATGGGGCAGCCAATACCGGCACGTCATAAAATTGACCACCGGTACCGCGATCTTCATTATGGAGAACAAAGCGGTCGTCGCCACCACAGACACCGTGTCTACTGCGGCACCGTCCATGTTCAATGCTACGGTCACGAGCAATACCGTGTCTCTCTCTTGGACAAATCCTGTGGATGCGGACTTCTCGTGGACATCGCTCCGTCGCTCCACCGGCGGGTATCCGGCGAGCAGCACGGAGGGGACGCACGTTGCCTCGGGCAGCGCTCTTTCCAGCTACAGCGATACGGGCTTGGCCGACGGAACGTACTATTATGCCCTCTTCGCGTTTGATGAGAGCCGAAACGTCTCAGATGCAGCACAGGTGACCGCCCGTATCTCCACTGCAAGCTCATCTTCATCCGCCGCGGATACAATTCAGCGAGGAGGCGGAAGACGCGGAAGTCCGGGAAGAGGAAACATATCATCGCCTCGCATGACCGTTGTTCCGTCCCTATCGCCAGAGGCACCCAAAGAATCGATGTCGAACGACATGAGAGCTCACACTTGCACGCGTGTGATGAAGTGGTTTCGCGGCAACGACACAATGCTCCATCGCGTGAACAAGCGTTTGCAACAGAGGTTCGGCTTCGCGTGTGCGATGTGATGCCGCGTCCCCGCACTCCGCCTGGTCCATGACGAGTCATTTTTCATTCTGCTATACTGTCTATATGGCAGAACCAAAGACCAAACCCACCACGCAAAGCCCGTTGGATTTTCTCCAAACCATCGAGCCCGAAGAAAAACGGAACGATAGCCGTACACTTCTTGGATTGTTCCAGAAAGCCACGGGCGAGAAAGCCGTGATGTTTGGACCGAGTATTATTGGATTTGGTGTGTATCAGATCAAAAGAGGAAAGCAGGTAAACGAATGGCCCCTGGTGGCTTATTCACCTCGCAAGCAGAACCTCACTTTGTACATCTTAAACAAAGGCGAAAAGGAAGATGCGTCGTGG
Source organism: uncultured Candidatus Peribacteria bacterium (assembly GCA_964628805.1). Lineage (GTDB taxonomy): Bacteria > Patescibacteriota > Gracilibacteria > Peribacterales > Peribacteraceae > CAZVOK01. The sequence goes on from CAZVOK010000009.1 coordinate 2,252, forward strand.
AAAGGACTTGGGAAGTACAAAGTGAACGGGGTCTGTTTACATATCAATAAACTCGCTGATGTGGACTTGGACGTCCTAGAAGCATTGATTCGAAAATCTTTTCAGAAAAACAAAATAGCTCTTACAATGGAGCCATGACCAAGCATCGCATCTACGAAATGATCTTCGCGCGTGTTTACCCTATGTACATAGAGAAGGCGGAGAAAAAGGGTCGCACCAAAGCGGAAGTGGATGAAGTCATCCGTTGGCTGACAGGCTACTCACAGAAAGGATTGGAAAGCGAGCTACGGAAAGAATCGAATCTGGAATACTTTTTTGCCCATGCACCAAAACTCAATCCTTCCCGGTCACTCATCACGGGAGTGATCTGCGGCGTGCGGATAGAAGAGATAGAAGATCCGCTCATGCGGGAAGTGCGCTACTTGGATAAACTGATCGACGAACTTGCGAAAGGCAGGCCGATGGAGAAGATTCTGCGAAAAGAATGAGCCGTAAGCATGTGTGCACATTTCTGGATCTTTCACATAGCCCATTGGCTGCCGTCGAATACCGTGGTTTTGACCAAGGAAAACCGGAGAACCCTTGATACTTTTTGGTACCTATGGTATTTGACCCCTCCTTTCTGCGGGCGTTCCGAAGAAGGGATTGATCTTTGGCATATCGGTCTCTCAACAAACGGAGAAGTGCGATGACGAAGTTTCTGATGGGAGTGGTGTGCGTGGCGATGTGTGGAGACACCTGCCAGGCCTCCGGAAATCATGGAGGCGAGCCCGTGGTAACTATGAACCGCGGTTTGCAAGAGATGGCGACGGTGCTTTTCGCCATTGCCGTCCTGCACACCTTTCTTGTAGGGAAGTTTCGGGCAATGGCGAAAAAATACCCCGAAGGATCGAAGATGGAGAATCTTCTTCATCTCCTGGGGGAAGTGGAAGTGGTGTTTCTGGCCTGGGCGGCGGCGCTCTTCGTGGGCATCGCCTCATTCGGAAGGTGGCATGATGCCATCGATTACATCGAGAGTCGCGACTTCACGGAACCGAAGTTCGTGTTCGTTATCATGGCGATCGCGGCAACGCGGCCGGTAATTGAAGTGGTGGACACTGCCATCCGGTGGTGTGGACTCTTATTGCAGCGGGTTACGCCGCTCAGTGAATCCGGGGCTTTCCTGTTCTCTGCGCTGGTAGTAGGGCCACTGTTGGGTTCGCTCGTAACGGAGCCGGCGGCCATGACCGTGACGGCATGGGTGCTGAAAAAGCAATTCTATGACCGCGGCGGCATGAGCAAGGCGCTCATGTACGGCATTATGGGAACCTTGTTTGTGAACGTCTCCATCGGGGGAACGCTCACGAACTTTGCAGCGCCACCGGTGCTCATGGTGGCAAAGACTTGGAGCTGGTCCACGGAGCACATGCTGCTGCACTTCGGATGGAAGGCGGCGCTTGCAGCGTCCATCAGTGCACTGGGGATTGTCATCGTCTTCCGGCGCGAGCTGGCATACAGGACACTCATCAGTGACCAGCAGAATGCCGACGAGGGGAGAATGGCCATTCCTGTCTGGGTAAAGGCCGTACACCTGGCAGCACTCGCCTTTGTGGTGGCCACCGGTCACCACAGCGATGTGTTCTTTGGAGGCTTCGTGATGTTCTTAGGATTCACTGCGGTCACAAGCGAGTACCAGGATCCTCTGAAGCTGAGGGAAGCTCTTCTGGTGGGCGGGTTCCTCGCGGGACTCATCACCATGGGAGGCCTCCAAGAGTGGTGGCTTCGGCCACTTCTGGCATCGCTGGGCGAATTCCCTCTGTACGTAGGGTGCACAGCCCTTACAGCTGTCACCGACAATGCGGCCCTGACGTATCTGGGGTCACAAGTCTCCAGTCTCTCCGAAGAAATGAAATATGCCCTGGTGGCCGGCGCGGTGACGGGCGGTGGGCTTACGGTGATCGCCAACGCTCCCAATCCCGCAGGATACTCCGTACTGAACGCTTCCTTCCAGGAGCGGTTCAGTTCCGGTATCAGCCCCCTATGGCTCCTCCTTGGAGCCACGCCGGCAACAGGCATCGCATTCATGTGCCTGTGGTTCCTGCCGAAAGTTTTTTAGAAAGACCACGCCGAAGATTCCAATCCCGGCAGCATAACGCTGCCGGGGTTTTTAGGATGCTTTTCATTTCATCCGCTTAAAAAACATCCTGTCGCCAGGACGCACTCACAGCGTGTTATGTACCTTTCGATCATGCACAATCGGATTGTCCTTGAGTAGAGAATATTCGAGAGATCTAGCAGAAGAGACAATCACGAAATGTATAGCTGTCTTTGCACATTACACTTTCAACACTCCTCTAAATCCCCTCGCCGCGTAATACGAATCCGCCCCGTTGTGATATGTGAAAACGGTATCGTACCGGCGATCACAGAACAGTGCGCCGCCGAGTTTGCGAATAGCCGAGGGTGTTTGAATCCAGCTGGAAGTTTTCAAATCAAACTCTCCAAACTCCTGCAGCGTTCGATACTGCTCTTCTGTGAGCATCTCGATACCCATATCAGCAGCCAGAGTCATAGCATCATTTTTTGGCTTATGTTCCTTCCTTGCATTTAAAGCCGCACGATCAAAACACACACTCCTGCGGCCCTTGGGGCTTTCTTCGGAGCAATCTACAAACAACAGTTCGCCTGACTTTTTATCGAGTGTCACTACATCCGGCTCACCGCCGGTGCTTTCCATCTGGTGGAGCGACCACAATTTTTCCGGATGTTTCTCCAGCTTCGTTTGCACCTTCGTCCAGTCCACACCTTTATGGCGGGTCATGTGTTTTTGAAACCGAGCCTCTAAAGTTTTCAATAATTCGTCGCGCTGTTGTACGGATAACTCTTTTTTTGTGGGCATACTTCAATGCTATCGATGTTCTGCGAGGCTGTTAAGATATTTTCATACGTTTTGTAACATCTTCGTTCTGAATCCGTAGTACAAGTACTACTTCCCACTTCTTCTATGAACAATAGATTTCTTGGACTTATTGTCGTTTCCGCCTTCGTGATTGCAGGCTGCGCTGCCAACACGGAGCAAACTAGCTCCCCGGTTACGGAGCCGGCTGTAACAGATGACTCCCCTGCCGGAGACGCCGGCATTGCGGCACGCGCTGCACGCGAAGCCTTGGCAGCAGAACTTGGCGTACACGCCAACGACATCGCAGTAGAGAGTACCGAATCTCGTGAGTGGTCGGATTCCTGCTTAGGTCTTGGACAAGCACATGAATCCTGCCTGGCAGCCATCACTCCGGGATTCGCCATGACACTGATGCACGGCGGCACGGAGTACCGGTACCGCACAAATGTCGATGGGACTAGTGTCAGAGCAGAGTAACAATTTATCCTTCGGCCGCCTTTCGCAATTCCTCTAGATTGAATTTCTTCATCTGGAGGAATGCCTGTGTCACACGATCGATCTTCGCTTGATCATTCCCTCTCATGATTTCTTCTATTTCCGTAGGGGACACCTGCCAGCTGAGCCCGTACTTGTCTTTGAGCCAGCCGCATTGCTCTGCTTCGGGTACGGCGGAGAGCTTCCAGTAGTAGTCGATCTCTTCCTGGCTGCTGCAATTGATGAGAAATGACACCGCTTCATTGAACGCGAACTCGTGCATGCGCCCACTGTCCATGGCGGCGAACCACTGCTTCTCCAGCTGAAAATCGCCGAACATGAGTGTCCCCTCTTTGTCCGGATCCATCCCTGCCGGGTAGTGCGCGACCATGCCTGCTTTCGCATCTTTGAAGATAGACACATAGTACTTGATGGCTTCTTCCGCCTTGCCGCATACGTCTCCCACAAACAGGAGTGATGGGATGATAGCCGGCCGTGGCTCGCCTTCGGGATCGGTGAGGATGAGCTGCCACGAAAGGCCGTACTTATCCTGCACCCATCCATAACGCTTGCTGAATGGATACTCTTGCAAAGGCATGAGCGCCGACCCTCCATCACTCAGTTTCTCCCAGAGTGCATTCAACTTTTTCTCCGCATCGCTGTCTCGGGAAGGATCAAAATTGATCATGAACGAGACTGTCGGATTGAACTTGAAGTACGGTCCCGCGCTGATGGCCATAAAAGAGTGGCCGAGGAGATCGAAGGACAAGACATCGCAGTCTCCGGAAGGAGTATTGCGGAGCACGGACGAGTGCGTGATTTTGGAATCGCCGCCGAAGGCATTCACATAAAAATTCGCCGCTTCTTTTGCTTGGGTATCGAACCAGAGGTGGGAGATGATTTTTTGCATGATTCGATTGTAAATCGTGCGATTAGTTATAGCTAGAATTGTTTAGAATAAATAAGAAATAATGGTCTTTTTGTTATTAGGGGCACGTTTTGTCAGATGATTGTGTAATTCTACTTAATATTTTATAATATTAACATATGGGTTTAGGCAACAAGAAAGGCCATGTTGATGGCTCACACGTAAGCGGCGGTCACACCACCCTCATTGATGGAGCAGACGATGTTGTGAAAAAAATGGGTAATCTGCCATGGTTTCAATCTGTGCGTCCTGCGGAAATTTCGGTTGCTCATGGAGGAAAAACATCTGTCACGATTCGCCGTCACGCGGATACAACTCATAAAGACACTCTTAAATTAATTTTTAGAAAATCTGGAACAGTGCAGGATGTGTATGTACATGTGCGTCAACTTGATAAAAATTTATCTACCGTGGTAAGTGATATTTCCAGAATCGTAGGCAAAGAGTTACGAGGCGCAGACATATATGACAGAACGGCAGAACAAATAGTAAAAGAAACAAGGAGTCAAATTGCAGAAGCGACCGAGTCAAAGGGGGCAGACCTACTTGCAAAATGGCAAAAGAAAAGATGAGAGTGCGACGGCCCTTCTTCCAGCACTCTTTTAAAAATGCTCAGTACTCCAATTTTCTCTGCTCGGCATCCCTCATTCATTGATCTTCGCGTAGGGGAAGAATAGTGTACATCCTAATTCCCTCCCCTCTTTTCTATGGATTTCTCTTCCATCAATGTTCTTGCAGTCCTCGTGGCAGCTCTCGCCGCATTCATCATCGGTTTCCTCTGGCACGGTCCCCTCTTTGGGAAACAGTGGTTTGCACTCATGGAAATTCCTCAAAGTAAAATAGATGAAATGCAGGCAAAAGGCATGGGTCCCATGATCCCTAATATGATCGGTGGATTGGTGCAGCAGATTATTGTGGCACTCGTCGTATCCTACCTCGTGAATGCACTCGGTATTGCCGATGCAGGAGGAGCTATTCTCCTGGCACTAGTCCTCTGGTTCGGCTTCATTGCAGCCATTCATTTGAATATGGTGCTGTGGGAGAACAGAAAACTGAGCCTGTACCTCTTTAATATTGCGTATCATTTGGCAACACTCGTGGCTGTCACGTTGATTGTGACGCTGTGGCGTTAATTCAATGATTTTTCTTTCCAACGGGAAAAAATTGATAGTATGAAGCAATGATGCCCAAAGGAACTATAGACGGAGAATCCTGAGGGGCGGGTACGCTCGTCCCTCTTTTATTTTTTCACTCATCTGTATGAATTCATCCACCATCATGTACGTCTGCCCCATGCATCCGGAGGTGCGGCAGGATCACCCTGGAACATGCTACAAATGCAGCGGCATGAAACTGGTCCCTGAGCATGAAGTACAAAACGGACACCATGCGGATCATGACATGCAGGAACAGGAAGGATTTTTCACTGCCTACAAACCCCTCTTCATTATTGTCGGACTGATTCTTCTTCCTGTCGTAGCCGTCGCCCTGCGCGAGCAATCACTGGGTACATTTAGTTGGGAACATACCATGATGAACTTCATGGCAGGATTCTTCCTGGTCTTCTCCGGCATGAAGCTCCTGGATGTCCCGGGCTTTGCCGAAGGATATTCCACGTACGATATCTTGGCTCGGCGAGTAAAAGCATACGGTTACCTGTATCCGTTTCTGGAACTTGCTCTGGGCCTCGCGTATCTCACCAGAGTGATGCCAGATGTTACTAATATTGTGACCGTAGTACTCATGACCTTCAGCGGCATAGGAGTACTGCAGAGCATCATGCAGAAGAAAAAATTTCAGTGTGCGTGCTTGGGAACGTTTATCAAAGTACCTCTCACCAAAGTGACACTGATAGAAGATTTTGGAATGGCGGGGATGGCCGGACTGATGTTGCTTCCATTCACTTCCTAGATAACAAAACATTTTTATCGATTTCTAAAGAGAGTAGAATAGTATTTCCCATTCCCCTTTCCCCCATGGAAAAAATCCGTATCAATAATCAAACATGCGCCGGAGGATTCTGGTTTGCCATGTGGCTCTTTACCATCGGGTTCCTGAAGCTGAACTTTGTGAAAGGAGCTCTGGCGCTCTTGCTGTGGCCATACTTTTTGGGCGAGGCGCTCAGCGGCAAATTGATGTAAGACTTGTTCCCAGTACTGTATTTTCCTGTACTCTTTGCACATGAGTACATTCTTCAAAAGCCTCGGCGCCATAGTGGCAGGATTTGTGACGGTATTTGCCCTCTCTACATTGACCGACATTGTGGTGGAAGGTGTGGGCATTTTCCCTCCTTCTACAGAGCCTGACGCCTACGTGTGGTGGATGCTCCTCCTAGCACTCATCTACCGCATTGCATTCACGATCCTTGGCGGATACATCACAGCCAGGCTCGCTCCTCGCAAACCTCTGAATCACTCTATTATTTTAGGACTCATCGGAACTCTGGGGGGCATCACCGGAGTGATTGCCGCGTGGCACTTGGGGAATCATTGGTATCCCATCCTGCTGGCTGCAACAGCGCTGCCAAGTACGTGGTTCGGCGGCAAGCTGTTTGTACGTCGAAAGTAGGAAGAAGACTTATTTCTTCTTTGTCCCAATCTCCGCACCTACGAGCCCCGGATTTTTTTCCGCGGCTTTGATCACTTTTTTCAAAATATCCAAGTTCACATCCTCTATTTTTTTAAACCGAATGCAGCTCCTGCCCACGCTCACTTTGCCGAGTTCTTTCTCGTGCATTTCAGCGATATATTTTCCATCCTTCACGGCGCACACATATAAGCTGATGTAGTTCTTCTGGCTGGCGAGCGAGATGATCGGCCATTCCATCATCTCTTTCTTGGAATTTTTGTACGGGAACAAACCGTACCCCAGCATGTTCGTGTGGAAATTCGGCTTGAGCGACGGGGCAGTTTTCTGAATCAAGGCATCCAAAAACTCCACAATCTCCCGTCTGTCGGGAGGAAGAGCATCCTTGTACTCTTTAATCGTCTTGGCCTTGATGGGCTTGAACATGTTCATGAGTGACACAATGTAGCAAAACCGGAGCACGATGAACAATCAGTCTCTTAGCCAAATACTCCTTCTACATATTCCCTTGTCAATTTCTGCGAAGGATTCTCGAAAATCTTTCTCGTGTCATCAAACTCTATGAGCTCTCCTGCGTGAAAGAACCCCACATGGTCTGCAATGCGACGGGCCTGGTGCATGTTGTGGGTGACGATCACGATGGTGTAATGACTCTTGAGCTTCAAAAGCAACTCTTCGATGTGACGAGTGGAAATGGGATCGAGCGCAGAGCAGGGTTCATCGAGTAGCAGCACATCCGGACGCACCGCGATGGCACGCGCGATGCAGAGGCGCTGCTGCTGGCCACCAGAAAGACGGTACGCCGAGTGATGCAGACGATCTTTCACTTCATCCCAGAGAGACGCTTCTTTGAGGCTCCGCATGACCGCCAGGTCCAGCGCATCATCGCTCTGTTCCATGATGTCCCCGGAAAGCCTCCGTCGCCTCCACCAGCGGAATTTTCGCTTCGCCTTGCCTTGAATTTCCAGGCCGTAGGCAACATTGTCGTAAATAGACTTGGGAAACGGCGTGGGATTTTGGAACACCATTCCCACACGCTCGCGCAGCTCCACTACATTCGCATCGGGACTGTAAATATCTTGCCCGGAAAATTCCAGGAGACCTTCGATGCGTGCATTGGGCAAGTGATCGAGCATGCGATTCATCCCGCGGATGAAAGAAGATTTTCCACTGCCGGAAGCACCAATGAGAGCCGTGATGCGGTTACTGGGAATGGAGAGCGTCACATTTTTTACGGCGTGCACGGAGCCGTAGCGGACACTGAAGGACTGTGAGCGGAAGACAGGATGTTCCATAGGAAGGATTACCAGACTTTCTGGCGGCGGAAGCGGTAGCGAAGCAAAATAGCAGCGAGACTGAGGATGAACGTAATGATCATGAGCACGAGAGCCGTCCCCGCTGCATACTCCTGCGCGTGCGGGCTCGCGTGCTGAGTAGAGAGAATAAACACATGATACGGGAGCGCCATGTATTTACTGAAGAGTGATGACGGGAGATGCGTGAGGAAAAATGTTGCTCCAACTAAAATAATAGGAGCAGTTTCACCGAGCGCTCTGGCCATGCCGATGATGCCGCCGGTCACACATCCTGGAATGGCGGCAGGCAATACCACGCGACGAATGGTCTGCCATTTGGTGGCTCCCAGAGCCAAGGAACTATCGCGGAACTGTTGAGGCACTACTTCGAGTGCTTCCACGGAAGAAGTAATGATCCAGGGCAGTGTCATCACAGAAAGCGTAAACATCGCCGCCATGAGGGACATGCCCATGTTGAGGACGTGTACGAATACCGCGAGCCCGAAGAGGCCGTACACAACTGATGGAACTCCGGCCAAGTTGCGAATAGCGAGTTGAATCAAGCGCCGCCAGCGTGAGTGCTTGCTGTACTCTGTGAGAAATACTGCAGTGGCGATACCAAACGGAAAGCTAATGAGTGTCACTCCCAGTCCTAAGTAGATAGACCCCAAAATCGCCGGCATGATGCCGCCCTTGGTAATGTCTTGATGTTCCCAAGACGCCGTCACAAAGTGCCAGCTGAGGACTGAATGTCCCGCAACTACAAGGAGTACGAGTACTAGGACTAACAGTCCCGTAGCAGCCACCGCACTCCCACGGAAGAGCGTGAAGAACACAGCCTCAGATGTTTGACCGCGGTACCTCATGCGGAGCGTTTTTTGTACAGAAGTAAGTCGGTGAGCGTATTCAGAATGAATGTCACCACAAAGAGTGTCAGTCCCAGTGCAAAGAGCGCCTGCCAGTGCAAGTCTCCCACTACCACCTCACGGATTTCGATAGCGATGGTAGCTGTTATAGGACGCACGGGATCCAAAAATCCCGTAGGCATTTGGAGACTATTTCCCGCCACCATCAGCACCACCATGGTCTCGCCGATGGCTCTGCCGAGCCCCAACATGATGGCTGCCACTATTCCCGATGCTGCGGACGGCATCATCACTTTCCAAATAGTGGTCCATTTGGTGGCGCCCAGCGCCAAGCTCGCTTCCATGAGGCGCGAGGGCACGCTGGAGAGCGCATCTTCACAGAGGCTCGCGATGGTGGGAACCACCGTGATGCCTACGAGGATGGACGCCGTGAGTGCATTGAGTCCGTTGGAAATTCCAAAGATTCCGGAAACCATCGGCGCTAAAAAGAGGAGTCCCAAAAGTCCCAGGACTACCGACGGAATTCCTGCGATCATCTCGATGATCGGCTTCAAGATTTCTCGCATCCGCTTGGACGCTAAAAATGAAAGGTAGATGGCGAGTGCGAGCCCAAAGGGAACTGCCAAACACAGCACACCCACTGCGATCATGACGGTAGAAAGTGCGAGCGGCAGAATGCCCCACGCGGCGCCCGCTAAGGCGTTGGGGTTCCACTTGGTGCCGAAGAAAAATTCCATAGCACCCACCTCCAGAAACATTTTTCCTCCGCTTTCCAGAAGAAAAATGAAAATGCCAATGAGCAACACAACGGTGCAGAAGGCGATGCCTCCGAAGATCAGACGCATCAGCACATCTGTCAGACGCTGCGCTTTGTACTGCCTATTTCCTACAAGCCGTACTTCAGACATGCTCAGCGGAGAGACTGAAGAATGGCAGTATTCTGAGCCAAATCCTCAGGAGTCAGCGGGTAGAATCCCTGATCCTGAATGATCTGCATGCCGCGCTCCGAGCTCTCGAATATGAGGAGCTCCGCGAGCAGAGAATCTTTCAGGGGAGCCTCCGGCATGTACTGATAAATACGACGGAAAATAGGATACTTGCCGCTCATCACATCTTCCATATTCAGCGGCGATACCGCTTCCTGACCTGCTGCCGCAGAGACTGTCACTACTTTCACATCACTGCGTGCTGTTCCATCTGTCCGTACCACGTACCCTACTCCTGCATACCCGATGCCCTGAGTATCAGCCAACACTCCGTCCACTATCGCCTGCGTGCCTTCCATCTGGCGCATGGACTCTGCGTAATCTGCTTTCACCACGGCATCACGGAAAAATCCGAATGTGCCCGAAGTACTCTGGCGACCGTAGAGAACGATGGACGCATCGTTTCCTCCTACATCTTTCCAGTTGGTCACTTCTCCTTTGTAGATTTTGGAGATCTGATCCATCGTGAGAGTCGTTACAGGATTCGATGGATGCACGATGATGGAGAGCCCATCACGAGCCAAAATAAATTCCACAGGCTTCTGTCCATTTTTTTCCGCTGATGCCATTTCCTCAGCTTTCATTTGACGTGAGGAATTGGCAATATCCGTTTCTCCGTTGATGAGAGCGGCAATTCCCACGGCACTTCCACCTCCTGCTACGGAAATGTGAGCGTCGGGGTGATCTGCAGAAAATGCCTCTACGAGTGCCGAGACCAATTGCACTTCCGTATCAGACCCCTGGATCACCACTTCATCGTGAGTACCACCTGTGAGATTTGCTTCTGCACAACCGGAAAGAAGGACGACCGCCGAGAAAGCAACGACCATTTTTTTCATGGGGTTGAAGGAGGAAAGAAGGTATAAACCTCACTCTATAAGAGGAGAAGACCATCTTCAATAGAAGGACTGTCAGCGTGTGGCTGGATACTACATCTCCCCTGAGTCAGGGCTACAGAGCCGCACATAAGTGAGAACTATTTCTTTGGTGCTCCATAGAACCTCCTTGTTTTTTCCCGTTATGAGCATTCGAAATACGATGGATTGTTTTTCATTGACCGTTAAGGCAATTGCTCCTTTGGAAAAAGAATCAGACAGCTGATGACTGAGAAGGTGGCTCAAGCAGATGTGCCGCCTGCATTGACGCAATCAGCTTCTCCCCCCATCTTTGCACACGCTCCTCCTGCCCGTAGGGCTCATTCACTACGATAAGCGGAATGAAAAGCGTCTTCGCGTGGGACAGCTTGATAAACCGCATGAAATGCTCAGTACACCGAGTGGTGTAGTAGTACCGATCGTCTCCAAGACTAATAAGCGCGACCATCTTTCCAGTCAGATCGATATCTTTGCCACGCTCAAAAAGAAGCTGATGCATGTACACGTTGAGCTGGCCTTCGATTCCTCCGGTATTCCAGGTACCGGACGCGAGGATGAGTACATCTGCCCGCCGGAGGTCTTCACCTTTTGCAAACTCGGCTTTTTGCTTTTCCACAGTCAGGCCGTCGATCCTCTGTTTCAGGTAAGACGCGAGCTGCTCAATGACATACTCCGTGTGACCGCTTGTGGAAGCGTAGATGATGTGGATGGAGGGAAGCATCATACGCTTTGCCGGCCGGATCGCAGAAGAAACACCGAGCCAAGCGCGTTGAGCAAAAATGCCGTGAGAGCCATCATGGGGATGGTGATATAACCGAACTCGAAAACGGGCGTTCTGGCGCAAGAGACTCCCGTCTGATCGCAAGGCTTGGAAAGGTCCGGATTCAGCGGGTTCAGTGCCAGCTGCACTTGTTCGCTGTAATGCAGTGTCGCAATCGCCATGCCAATAAGTGAAAGGGCAAGGATATAGAGTGCTATCTGCTTATCTCTCTTCCAAAGAGCAATGGCAAGGAGTACTACCTGCGGATACATGAAAATCCTCTGATACCAGCAGAGTTTGCAAGGGGTCCACCCCGCGATATCGGAGAAAAAGAGACTGCCCAGCGTAGCAAGCAGAGCCACAATGAGCATAAGTAGAAGTGCATGCGAACCGATCCGCTCTCGTACCGCGGTCAGCCTGCTTCCTTTTGCAAGCAGCAGCACCAGAAAGAACACTGAGAGCAATTGCCCTATGACCGTGAGACCCGAAAAAAACGTAACTGCTGTGAAAGGTGACATAGAGAGAATAATGATGAAATGCCATGAAAGTACACAAAAAATCATCGGATGTGAAGAGAAACAGAAAGAGAGCAATCTACGCCTTCGGATCTTTTTCTTGATCAGCGGCGGCAACTCTTGATAAGATCGGAAATATGGAAACACTTGTAACCATCAAAACACGCAGGGCGGTCCGCGGATGGAACGAAGAAGATGTGGCTGACGATACGCTTCAGCAAATACTGGAGGCGGGACGCTACGCACCGAGCCCGCTCAACTCTCAACCATGGCACTTCACAGTCATCCGCAACGCAGACACCATCAAGAAACTCATGGAGCATGCGCATCACGGTTCTTTTCTCTCCCTTGCAAAGGTTGTCATCGTAGTAACCGTGGAAAAACAGGCAAAAGTGGATGAGTGGCTTTCGGAGCATGAGCAGCATATTTACAGCGGAGTGTGTGCGATGGAAAATATGTGGCTTGCCGCATGCGATCTGGGACTGGGTGTCTGCTGGGTGACCGTGAATGAGAACACGACACGAGAGCTTCTTAGCATTCCTGACAATCACAAGCTGCTTGGAAGCCTCGCTTTGGGCCACTCTGCGTCTCCCGCGCGACCCCATACGGAGAAAGACCGGAAACCGCTCTCGACAATGGTGTCCTATGAGAAATTTGAGATTGGGGCCTGAGCCTCATTTCCACAAATCTCTCCCTTGTCATTCCTCCATACAATCCAAATCCTCTTTCGTATTCTCGGCGCATCAATCATAATGAATTTCATGATGTACAATGATTTCAAATCCCTCTGCGAGGCTCGCCGAAGTATTCGATCTTTTGATGAAAAACCTGTATCTACGGAAGATATTCTGAAGCTCTTAGAGCTCGCACAGCTTGCACCCAGTGTGGAGAACCTACAGCCGTGGCATTTTCATATTATTACGAATGCAGAACTGCGACACGCACTCACGGAAACCAGTTGCTACGGAAACTTCGTGGAAGGAGCCGGGGCTTTTATTGTGGTGACGGCGAATATGTCTTTGACCAACGCCGCAGAGAAACCGGTATGGAATGAAAAAGAACTGGAGTACTCCTGCATGGCAGCCATGATGAATGTTCTTCAAGGAGCAACAGCCATGGGCCTTGGCAGCTGCTGGGTATCGCTCTACCGCGGCAATGCCCATGAGCTTTTGAAGCTTCCTCGCTACGAGATCATCGTGGGAGGCATCATGCTGGGGCACACAAAAAAAGAAGACGCTCAGCAATCAAGTAGGCATAATCGCAAGCCTCTGGATGAGATGTATACGCTTCACGAATAATTTTTTCTCCTATGAACCACGATTTTACCGAAACCGACATAGACGAACTGCTTCGAAATCAACTCTATGGACATGTAGGGTGCCTCACCCCGGATGATCGATTGTACGTCGTGCCTATTACGTACGCTTATCATGAGGGATCTATTTATAGCTTCTCCAGTTCCGGCCTGAAGATTGATGCCATGAGGCATCATCCGTCCGTGTGTTTTCAGGTAGAACAGTTTCAGGAAAACGGTTCCTGGAAAAGCGTCATTGCCTGGGGAACGTTTGAGGAATTGGACGGTGAGGACAAGCTCTCTGCCATGAAACTTCTGTTCAATCGCCTCTCATACGAAACAAGTACGGCTATTTCTCCCTTGTATCAGCCGCCTGCAGAAGTACTGGCGCCACAGGCATCGCAAGGAATGAAAGAAAAAGATGCGATATTTTATAGAATCCGCATCACGGAAAAAACCGGAAAAAGTTCACGCTATACGTAACTTTCTCACTATGCCACACTCCCCTTCCATAGTGTTCTTCGATACCGAGAAAGCCGATCAGCAGTTCGTACTGAAAGAATTCCCGGGTGTCACTTTTGCAAGTGCCACTCTGCGTGATGATGCGCTGGTAGAAGCATGCAAAGACGCGGAAGTCATCTCCACTTTCATCACAACGCCTTTTCCACGCACCGTTTTGGAAAAGATCCCTACACTGAAGCTCCTCTGCACCAGGTCCGTGGGCTACGACCACATTGATGCAGATGCCTGCAGGGAACTCGGCATCACGCTCTGCCATGTACCTGACTACGGTTCGCATGTGATTGCGGAACATGTGTTTGCGCTGCTGCTCTCTACCCTTCGTCGCATTCGTGAAGGGGATGATGCAGTGGAAAGTGGCACATTCGATTACCACGGACTGCGCGGTATGGCCCTGAAAGGAAAAACTCTGGGTATTCTGGGTACAGGAAAAATCGGCAGACGTGTGGCGAAAATTGCCCACGGCTTTGACATGCGAATACTTGCTGCAGACCAGTGTCGCACGGTGGAATTGGAGAAAGATTTTGGAGTAACTTATGTGTCTTTCGATGAACTCCTGACACAGAGCGACATCCTGACGCTGCATGTTCCCGCCACAAAAGACACTGAACACCTGCTGAATGCAGAAGCATTCTCACAGATGAAAGACGGGGTAGTGCTCGTGAATACCGCACGCGGATCGCTCATCGATTCCAAAGCTTTGCTTTCCGCTTTGAAGATCGGAAAAGTGTCAAAAGCACTATTGGATGTTCTGGAACACGAACAGAACTTTGAAGAGAACAGAGAACTCATCAGTCATCCCAATGCAGTGACCACCCCCCACATCGCCTTCTACGCCGATGACAGCATGAATGCCATGTACCAAGATTCCATTGCAAGCATCAAGCAATGGCTCTCAGGGACAATTCCGGAGCACACAGTGAAGCCCTTGAATGTAGTGTGTGATCTGCCGAATATTGGAAAGAATGCCTGAGTCTTACTCTGTTTCTGCGCCTTCTATCCACACCGCTGCATCCGCGCGCGTGAGGTTTTCAGCGGGCTTGAAGAGCGTGCGCGCATCCACAATCCCCAGTGTCACTCCCCTTGCTACGTACGGGTGATACCACACGCCAGACCGTACATCCGATGGCACCGCGCCTCGAGAGAGATCTTCCGCACCAAACGCATCGATGAGAATTTTCATGGCCTCTGCGCGATTGATCTGCTGAGCAGGCTTGAAAGTATTATCGACGTAGCCATCAACCCACCCGAGTCTCTTTGCTGCACACACGTACTCAGAAAACCATTCAGTACCTACATCCGTAAAACAACGTTTGTCATTCCGAAGTTCATGGGATGCAAATCCTCCCACTAAAATCTTCAGGAACTCCGCACGATTGATGCTGTTTCTGGGACGGAATGTTCCGTCGGCATATCCACCAATGACCCCGCGATCGAATAATTCACTGATGGCACTGAAAGCAGTGTGCGTGCGAGGCACATCGGAAAATACGACTCTCGGAGAGAATGAACTGCGAGATGAAGCTGCCTCGTGCAATCGTTCTGAACTGGAGGAAGAACTTCTGCTGCTACTGGATGACGCATTGATGATGACCGTGAAGGACCGAGAAGAAGACAATGACGAAGTACTGCTGCGAGAGGTCACCGCATGCGGGCGAGATACGTATCCGAAGTCTGAGTTATTGGCGTACAGAAGCCCTTTTTCTATTACTGAGGACTGGATGAAATAACCAGACACATAATTTCCTTCGGAGTCTGTAGATTTTGCGACTGCTACTCCCACTACTCCAGCATCATTGACCACGGGTCCTCCGGAATTCCCGATGTCTAGGTGCGCATCTGTCTTGCGCCAGCCTTCGGGCGTGCTTCCGGTCACAGATCCTGTGCTTACGAGGAGAGTTTTGGATGAAGAGAAAGATCCTCGGTACGGATACCCTAAAATAGAAATACTATCGCCGTCCCAGGGGTCATCTGCAAAATCCAGCACACCATGTGGGCAGTCCAAGTACGCACGCATGTAGGCCACGTCATCATCTAAATTAATTCTCACATCGGAATTATTGATAGTTTTGTAACACTTCAGATCGATCTGCTCATTATCACCCGTGGCATACACACGAAAAATGGCGCCTCCTTCCAGGACGTGCTTGTTGGTCACCACAATCCCCTCATCCACAAAAAATCCCGAACCCCATCCCAGGAAATTTCCGTTGCTATTGTACTTCACCACAAACACTGTGGCTTGTTTCATGTCTGAGGATGGTGTTGCAGCGCCCATGCTCAGCACCGGGAACAAAACCAGTGCAGTGATTACCAAGAATGGAAATGCATACTTCATAAAAAACACAGTATCACAACGAGCGACTTCTGACGAAAAACCGACTACTATTTTCTCTATGAAATTTGTATCGTGAAAACGTATGATTCTCCGGAGAGACGACAGTTGTCTCTTCTGCTGATCCTATGGATTTCTCCATTCTTGCATTTTCGGCTTACCTCACGTGCGTGGCATTTTGTTATCTGCTGATCCCTCATGCTGTGCGTCGGTGGTATGTGGTGGGAGCCGCTCTCCTTTTTTATGGATACCTCTTTCCTTTCTACATTCCCGTTCTAGTCATCAGTATTTTTTTCAATTATGTGCTCGGAATAGCTCTGGAAAATGGATCGCGGCGCCTCCTGTACCTGTGGTGCGGCATCCTGGTGAATGTCGGGTGCTTGGCGTTTTTCAAATACGGACAATCACTCCCTATCACAGACGCATATTTTATTGTCGTCCCTGCGGGTCTCGCGTTTTATACCCTGCAGGAAATCGGTTACCTGTGTGACGTGTACACGGGACGCATCCCCGCAGAAAGAAACCTCTCCCGCTTTGGCGCCTTTGTAGCTTTCCTCCCACAGCTTCTTGCCGGGCCTATTGAGCGCGCTGCACACATGCTGCCGCAATTTGAAAGTAGGCATACCTTTGAGAGCGAGCGCGTAGCAGAAGGACTACGCCTCATAATGTGGGGACTCTTCAAAAAAGTGGCAGTGGCGGATTTGCTGGCACTGATAGTTGCCACATCCTACAAGGAGTACACGCATGTGAGCGGCGTATCGCTCCTCATAGGAACGTACTTGTATGCCTTTCAGCTCTACTATGATTTTTCCGGATACACCGATATCGCGAGGGGTGCTGCGAAAATTATGGGCTTTTCTTTGATGGAAAATTTCCGCTTTCCCTACAGCGCCACTTCTATTCCGGATTTCTGGAGGAGGTGGCACATTTCGCTTTCATCCTGGTTTCGAGACTATGTGTACATTCCCTTAGGAGGGAATCGGTTTGGGTTCGTGCAGCAGAGCATAGCGATAGTGGTGGTGTTTTTCTTGAGCGGCCTCTGGCATGGAGACCGGTGGACATTCGTGGCGTGGGGCCTCCTGCATGGCCTGTACATGCTGTATTCCGTCCTAGGGAAAAACCTCCGCGAACGAGCAGCAGTCTTCACGGAGCTCGCTTCTTTTCCCGTCTTGCGTAGGTATGTACAGATTTTTACCACATTTCACCTGGTAGCTGCATCGTGGATTCTCTTCCTCACGCCATCGGTGTTTCAGGCGGAGTACATCGTGAAAAAAATTGTCTATGACACCATTCACTTTGTCCTCACGCCGCATCTGACTCTGAAATCGTTTCTCCTGAAAGACCTCTTTGGCATTAAAAGCTTTTTGATAGTGGCACTCATACTGATTCTCTTCACCGAGTGCACGGAAAGGTGGATGGAATACTCTTCTGTACGGAGTCGTTTCCTCTCACTGCCCGTGTGGGTGCGATGGCTGTGTTACTACGCGATCATTCTGTGCATATTCCTCGGTGCGCATCACACATCGCCTTTCATCTACGCTACTTTTTAAAGCTTCCATGGTTCGTTTTTTTCTGCGATCACTGGCATTCCTGGGAGGATTCGTGGCGGTATGCGCTCTCTTTCAACTGTCCTACGCGAACCTATTCCCCACGCACATCACACGGCACTATGCAGAATTGTTCGGTACCAGCCGCGATGCGGATGTGGCAATCTTAGGATCTTCTACAGGAGTAAATGGAGTGAATCCGCGCTACTTGGAAGATCTACAAGTGAATGACATCGATTTTTCCCGCACGTTTAATTTTTCACGCAACGGCGTGCGCCCATCGTTCTTTGTGGATTGGTACCAGTGCTTCTTCCGCCCGAACTATCAGAAGCCATCTCTAGCGCTCATTGGTGTAGATTGGTTTGAATTCCACAACAGCACAGGAGTGTCATTGTCATCAGATGCACCATCTTTGCCGGTGTATTCTCTGCTGAGTGCCATGGATGATGGTCATTGTCCTACAAAGCATCAGATATTTTGGGAACGGCTCAGGAGTTTCCCCGAATGGAAAAGCCTCATTGAATATGTTCAGGAGACACGAAGTTCGTACTATAAAGGATACGAATCCGCAGACGGCGTCATCGATATCTACACCCCTGGAACCAGAGACAGCACCTGGACCGACTATCAACTTCAGTCACTAGAAACACTCATCGATGCACTCACAAAAGATGGAATAAAAGTAATTCTGTTCCAGCCGCCCGTCTTCCGGCCG
The DNA here is from genome assembly GCA_964628805.1 of uncultured Candidatus Peribacteria bacterium. Lineage (GTDB taxonomy): Bacteria > Patescibacteriota > Gracilibacteria > Peribacterales > Peribacteraceae > CAZVOK01. The sequence continues at coordinate 20,825 of CAZVOK010000009.1, forward strand.
GATATTCTGATTCCCGGAGGGACGAACTTTGCAAAAGTAGCAGCCATTGCAGAAAAGAAAGGTGTGCCCTTGCTGAATTACAACACTACGAAAGTCTCCAAGCTCAACGCCACACCCAGGTACTTTGCCAACTGGAGCCACTTAAATGACGCTGGCAGCGAAGCATTGACACTTATGCTGAAACAAGACTTGGCAGATCTGCTTCAGGCTAAATAAATACCGCTTTGAATCTAGACTTCGGTAGCTCCGAGCCGTAGAGTAAAAACCTCTTTTTCACTCACTTCTATGCGCACTCCCACTTTGTTTGTACTTGGCGTCGTCGCTCTTACGGGTCTTGCTGCCTGCAATACTGATGTCACTTCGTCTGTCACGGACTCAGACTCCTCCATCAACGCGTACGCTACCTCTTCTGTAGCGCTCACTACCTCCAGCTCCGGCATTATTTCCTTTCCTTCATCGGCTCCCGCCGGTGTTTCCTCTACTCCTATGACTACAAACAATGGCTCTTGGGACGGTACACTTCTAAAAGGTAAGCACATAGTAACGCTTCAGACTTCCAAAGGCGATATCACACTGGAACTCAATGCAGATGCATCCCCAAAAACTGTGACCAACTTCATCACGCACGCGAAGAACGGTTATTACAATAACCTCACCTTCCACCGCGTCATCCCCGGCTTCATGATCCAGGGCGGAGATCCTAAGGGAACCGGCACGGGCGGCGAGAGTATTTACGGTGCTACGTTTGAAGACGAGATTGCCAACGCTCCGGAGCTCTACCAGGTAGGGTACAAGAAAGGAGTAGTGGCCATGGCAAACCGCGGAGCAAATACTAACGGCAGCCAGTTCTTCATCATGGACGCGGACTACGGTCTTCCTCCTAGCTACACTATCTTTGGGAAAGTGACTGCGGGACAGGAGGTGGTGTCTACTATTGCGAATGTGGAGACGGGGGCGAATGATAAGCCGGTGACTCCGGTGACGTTTAAGGTAGAAGTGAAGTAATAAAAATTTTCGTCGTGAGTCTTTAAAAGAACCCACATGTGGGTTCTTTTATTTGTGGGTATAATACCGTTACAGAGTGTTGTGATTCGACTAGAAAAATTTCTTTACCATAGCTACATGACCTATGACTATTTCATAGCCGGGAGGTATCGAAACAAGGAAAATATAGCTATATTGGCAGATCTACTTAGAAAGAAAGGAAAGAGCGTGTACTGCTTTCTTGAATCTTCTGCTAACAGCAAATATGTAACTAGCGATACTGCTTCTGCAGAAGAATCCGCTACAAACTTTGAAAATTTACCCAATTGGAGGACTAACGCCATTGTTTATGAAATATTCGAAACCGATATGGAGGGATTGCGCCAATCGATGAATTTCATTCTCCTACTGCCCGCAGGAAAATCCGCCCATATTGAAGCCGGAGCCGCCTACGGAATGGGCAAACATTGTATTGTTATCGGTGAGCAGAAAGAGGCGGAGAGTCTATATTTGATATTTCACGAACATTATAATGCAGCATATAATTTTATAGAAAAAGTCAGTTAAAATTATCTTTATTAATTACCTCCCTCTCAAAAACAAATTCACCACAATAGTCAGCACCACACTCACCACCATGGACGACACGATAGGAAAGAAAAACGTGAAATTCCCCTTCTGTACGAAGATGTCACCCGGCAACATGGAGAGCCCGAATTTCGCCAGAAGAGTGAAGATGATGCCGCTCACTACAAGGAGACTGCCGAAGACAATGAGGAGATATCCCATACAAAGGTGTATCTGTGAGACGCTTTCCCGCGTGGTTTCTGTCATGGCCAGCGGGCCGTTACAACCCCGCCGCTCTTGCACCCAGAAGCACCATGAAAATTCCCGCGGTATTCAAGGAAAAGCAGAGGAGTGCAAATGTCTTCTTGTTCATCTGTGTAGCCCCGCTGATGAGCACCACTCCCAGTTCATCCGGAAACGGAGAGGCAATGATGATGCCGGCGAAGGACCAGAGGAGATACATGCGGAAACGCTCCGTGAGCCTGGGATGATTGAAAAGAGCTTTAATGCGGAGGAAAAACTGCGTTGTGCGAAGGCGGTTTAGCTCGTCATCCATTACGGAAGAACGCACCAAGTGAAAGAGCAGGAAGTCCGTGAGGAAAGAGCCGGTACCCGCGACCACTGCCGCAGCCACCGGATGCACGCTGTCTGCCATGGCCACAAATAATCCCACGGCAAACGCGGCGGTAAATCCGCAGCTAAAGAGCAGTCCGCCAAAGAAAATGGAGAAGTATCCGTAGCCATCCACCACGCCGGCAACCCATTCAAACCAGCCCAGGAGATAGCAAATATAGGCCAGGGCAAATGACGTGAGGAGAAGCAGGGTGTGTGGGTATTTGTGCATTCTTATTATTATAGCATTTTACAAACATTTATCAAGGTTAAGCCCTATGCGGATTACACGAGATGAGCAAGAACATTCTTCGCAGTTAGAGGCACTTATCCGGTAGTGCTGAGGTCGGCCACCTGAAGCCATGCAAGTGAGAAAACGATCTGCAACCTCGGTACTGATGAGTGCCGGGAAATTTGGTCGTGATACACACAAAAATCCAGTCCTTATGCCAAAATTATTCTGTTGTCGGAGACAGCTTGCAACCTTGATGATCATACGCAAAAATGCCTTGAATTTCTATGTACGCACAGCGCACATTTCACCGGTACTTTCTGCTCTTGCTTTTGCTTGGAATAAGCTGGGGAGGCAGTGCACTCGGTGCAACAGAAGGAGTGGCGGAGACAGGTGTGCACTCCTACGCAGCCACGCTTTTTTGGCTGGCTGTCTTACTGCTTTTTGGAAAACTTGCATCACTAGTGGAAAGAATAGGACAGCCCTCGGTGCTTGGCGAATTGGTGATCGGCGTCATTATCGGCAATCTGACTCTTTTTGGCATCACCGCTTTCGAGGTGGCAGAAACTGATCCGCTTCTGCGATTCCTCGCGGAACTTGGCGTCATCATTCTCCTCTTCCAAATTGGTTTGGAGTCGAACATCAAAAGAATGGGAAAGGTGGGTATTCCTGCGTTGCTTGTAGCAATCGTCGGCGTTGTTATTCCGTTCATATTGGGGACATACATCGTTGGCCCCTACCTCATGCCCGGTCTTTCATCACAAGCCTATCTCTTTCTGGGAGCAGCACTGACGGCTACATCCGTGGGGATTACCGCCCGCGTCTTCAAGGACCTTGGCAAACTTCAAACACCCGAAGCGCAGATCGTCCTTGGGGCAGCGGTTATTGATGATGTCATCGGCCTCATCATTTTGGCCGTTGTATCTGCCATTGCCACGGCAGGAAGTGTAAGCACAGGCGCAATTTCCATCATTGCAGGGAAGGCGATCTTCTTTCTTGTCGGCTCCATCGTCTTCGGTATTTTGCTCGCCCCGCGCCTCGGAAGAATTTTTTCCGCCATCCACACAGGTGTGGGCATGAAGTTCACTCTCGCTATTTCTTTGTGTCTCCTGCTTGCGGCGGCCGCGCAGGCCATTGGGCTTGCTCCCATTGTGGGAGCGTTTGCGGCAGGCCTAATCCTTGATCCGGTACACTTCCAATACTTCAAGGATTTTCATATTGTGGATGATGTCCGCGCAGTAATCAAAGACAGTGATCCAGCATTACAGAAAAAAGTGCAGGAAGCTATTGAGCCCCACTCTGAACGTCATATTGAATACCTGATAGAGCCGCTTGGACATTTCCTCGTGCCACTGTTCTTCGTTATGACAGGTATGGGTGTGAATCTTGCCACTCTCTTTGATCCTTCTATCATCATGGTAGCTCTGGGAATCACCGTCGTGGCTTTCCTGGGTAAACTTGTCTCCGGTTTGGTAGCAGGAAAGAACGTGAAAAAATCCATCATCGGTTGGGGCATGGTGCCTCGTGGAGAAGTGGGTCTCATTTTTGCCACCATTGGAAGAGGACTCGGGGTGGTAACAGATGAGTTATTCTCAGTCATCGTTATTGTCGTAATTCTTACTACGCTGCTGACACCACCGATACTGACACTGCAATTAAAACGTTTATCTAAGCAGTGATCCTTCCTGCCTGTATTTTTACAAAACCTTCTTCTTCAACTCCGCCATTTCCTCATGCAGAGCTTTCAGTTCCGCGGTTTGGGAGTCCAGCCGTTCCTGAATGTGTTTGTACTCAGTGCGGTCACGGATAATTTTTAGAAAACCATGAGTGACTCCCAATGAATCTTGCAACGGCATCATGAGTCCGTCGGCCCAGAAACGGGTGAGATCTTTGCGTACATGCCACCTGTTATCCTGCGCTCGACCTTTAGACAGTGAATCATGAATTTCTTTTTGAGGGATGAGCTGTGCTTTGTCTTCGTCTGTGAAAATAAGGGAAATGTCTTGCTGCATGGTTTCCGCCTCACTGAAGCCAAAAATACGTTCTGCTCCCATGTTCCAGGTAGTGAACTTCCCTTCCATATCCACGGTCAAAATAGCAAAGTCCGCCGCACTCTCCACAATCATGTGATAAATCTGTTCGCTGTTATAAATATGAATTTTCTGAAATTCAGAAATCTTTTTCAAAAAATTATTATTGAGTGTGTGTTGCATACTATGAAGACAGCAAAGGAGCTCACCTCTTACCAATGCGGCTTACGCTTGCTATTCAAATGCTTTGTGCTGCTTGAATGTATGAATATGTACGCGCATAGAACAAAGAACCAGCGGGGCGAAGGTGCCCCGCCGGTGTGGCTCACTCAGGTCGAAGGTCTGGTTACATGAAGTTAATCAGGTGGCCTAGATGGCCTGCAGCTTGTACGCGCTTCCGACGCTGATGCTCTTGTCGGTCAGCAGTTGTGCGGCATACGGACGGCCGCTCTGGGTGACGGTGACGCCGTCCTGGACGCCTGCCGGGAGCTCGAACAGCTCCAGCGTCTTGAGGTCGGGCACCAGGACTGGCCCGTCGGGCCAGTGAAGCTCGCATTTCAGGCGGACGAAGCCCTTATAGCCGAGCAGCTGGCTCGCCACCAGACGGTGGTTCACAACCTCGATGCGGCCACAGAGGGGCCTACCCCTCTTTGCTTCGTCACCCTTCTTCAGGATGATGCCCGGCCGCACTTCGGTGGGACAGAAGGCGAACCGCTGGCCTTCAGCGTGGGGCATGATGCCGGCCACAACGGTCAGCACCTGAGTATCGCTCTTCTTGACTCTGGCCCTGCTGAGGGCATAGATCGCCGCACTGTGTTGCTCGATCAGTAATGGCACAGACATACCGACTCCTAATGTTGTGAGTGAGCTTCACAAAGAATAGAAATAATTTTTACACTTTCAAATATTTTGATTTTTCTGTCCAGTTCTTGGCTCACCATACAAGAAAATACGCTATTAAGAACTAACGGCAACAATTTCAAATCCCGACTTCTCTATCGCTCCCGAACGAATAATATCGATGGCACTTTCTAAATCTCTCACGCGCATCTCTGCCGTAAACAGCATCTCCAATGATGCATCACCAGGCTCCGGCAGCGCCGGATGCATCACAAATTCCACGATGTCGCTCTCTTTCACTTTCAAAAGCTCCTGCGAAAATTCCTCCGGTGTCCGTGGCGGCCTGGCTTTTTCTGGGAGATTCCAACTGTACAGATTGTGACGCACATGTGGATGCTGGAGCTGCATCGGTGGAACATCACCTTCGAATAATTCATTCATGAACTCTATCCACCACGGCAACATTACATCGTTCACATCTGCATTGAAATTCCCATGCGTGCTCACATGTGCCGGATTTGTACCGAGTGCGTCGCGGAATACTTCCAGCTGTCTCCTCGCATCTATTTTTGCTTTCTCCTGAATCTCTTTCTGCTCACCAAGACTGCTTCCGGACTTCGCCAGATCCTTCGACATTTTTACGCGATCCGCATCAGAAATTCCCGAGAGCTCGAAGTGTAAACCAATAGAAACAAGCGGCAGTGCAGACATCGCCTTCGCACGATTTACTGCCCCTGCTTGTTCGATGAGGTACTCTGCGCACACGGGAGCCTGTGTTCGCTCTACGAGCGTGCGTATTCCTCTTTCTACAGAGGCAAAACCGGCATCGTCGCAGACGAGAATGAGGGAAGATGGCATGCACTACAGACTATACACTTTTGAAAATCTTTCGTGCGCACAATCACAATTGGAATCAAATTTCGGTTCATTCTTGCTATACAATTCAAATAGGTTTTTGTGCAAGTCCGATGTGTAAGAGTGATGAAGAGTCCCCGTCTTCACGAGTAACGTATTTCTTACCTTATTTTATGCGCTCAAAATCCACTCGTACGTCAAACGCCCGCTCTCACGTATTTTCTTTCACTCCCGCCGTTGCAGCTTTTCTCCTCCTGAGCATGAGTGCTACAAGCGCCTATGCCTGGGTTCCACCGGAGCGTCTTCTGCGTCACTGGCAGCCCTATGAACAGATTGGTGACTTGGATGCAGTATCTATGTTGCCAAATGTTGCAGATGCAGATGCTGGAATGCCAAAGCCTTTCATTACTGTAGAACAAGAATTGCCATTCACGCCTGTAGTGAAATCTTCCTCCACTCAAGAATCCGGACATGCATCAAGCACTGCGCCTATTGCTCAGGCAGTTCAATCCTCTGCAACTGTTACGCAAAACCCGGTGATGCAGCCGACCGTGGCCTACACAGGACCGCACAATACGTACATCCAGCAGACGATTGAAGAAGCACCCGTGCAGTCACTGGTGTACGCACCTACCGCGCAGACCATCATCCGCGCCACGCAGAATATTTATAACAACAATATCATCAGTATCCTCCAGCAGTGCGGAGACTTCTGCACGCAATTTATCAACGTGAATGCCATTGCCAACGCATTTGCGAATCAGAACATCAACGGTAGTGCCACCAATAACGGCGTCATCAATCAGACGGGAACATTCTTTGGTACAGGAAGTGGATCCAGTGCAGGGGCACAGTCGCTGACATCCAATCCTTCTGCCAGCACCACGATCCACAATGATACGAATGTGCTTGGTGGAAATGCAATGGATATTCTGCAAACAGGAACGAACGGCATGCAGAACGTGAACATGGGTGTGGAAAGTATCGTGAATCCTCTTTCCACGTTAAACGGGACTTCTGCAAACACCACCTCCGCCCTACAAGTTCTTCCTCAGCAATAATCCTTTTCTACTCCCCACCTTTTCCCTTTTTTCCCCACTCGCTATGCGTACGTTTTTCCCTACCATTACGCTCGCACTTCTTCTTGCACTTCCTGCAGCGGCAGCCACTCCCTCACAGTCCCTGCCGCTTCTCCTGAAAAATTTCTCGCTCCATGATTTCGATCAAAAAATTTCCGAGTCCATGGGCTACGACAGTGGATCTGTGATGTACTTGAGTGAACTGGGATCTGTCACAGAAGCAGAGCTCAGCATCCGAACCCAGTACGAACCCTACGGCTGCTTTCCGTTCTACTTCATGAAAGAAGGGAAGATCGTGGAGCTGGGGTTCAACTGCCGTACATTCTTCTGCACCGGGTTTCAGAAAGGCCCCAAGCAGTGCCGCGACACAGACAACAATGTGTACGGCGGCATTGTAGAAATGAATAATCGTCTCTCTGCTCTGGCGAAGGTTCCTGAAAAAGTATTGTTCTCATCCTTCTCCAGTTCCCAGCAAACATCCGAGATGAAAAAAGCGATGACCGATCTGGAAGCTCTCCGTTGTCATCCTTATTATTTGCGTCATTACGATGTAATCGTGGGCCAAGGCTACGAGTGTGACGAAGTAGGCAAATATCCCTTCTACTCGCCAAAAACTACATGCACCGAAGAGTGGCAAACATCCAACGGAATGCAGTGTACAAATGCTCAGGGCGAAGAAGAACTGAAGGCCCGTTTGGAAGCCCTGAAAATGTCTTCATCCTCAACTTCATCCCTGCCGGCCGTAGCTCCCGCAGGAGCGAAGGCTGGTGCCTCTTCTGCGACCTCTGCCACTTCAGTCCCTAGTACCAATTCCTCCACCAGCTCCACTACTCCACTCGCCTTCCCCGACGTCCTCGAAGGAAAATACGGCTACACCGCCATCACCACTCTGGCGAACGAAGGAATCATCAAAGGGTACCCCGATGGAACGTTCCGTCCGATGATGACCGTGACTCGCGCCGAATTCACCACGTTAGCATTGCTGGCGCTTCACAAAAATTCTGTGACAAATAATACCGGATGTTTTGGAGACGTAGGGAACGAATGGTTCGGTACGTTCGTGTGTTCCGCAAAAAACTTGGGATGGATCCGCGGATACGGTGACGGAACATTCAAGCCGCTGCGTACCATGAGCATGGCCGAAGGCATCACGATGCTCATGTCGACACTCCCAGATACATCGACAAGTACACAGGTGACACTGCCTGAAGGCGTAGATGAAAACGCCTGGTACGCACCAGCCGTGAAGAAAGCGATTGCTCTGAATATCCTCCGCGAACCGATCTTCGACCCCAACCGCATCATGACTCGCGCTGATGCGGCTGTATGGATCTACCGCGCTGGGCATCCATCCGCAGGAGCCGTGTCGATGAAATAAGCGTTAGAAGTGTTTTTCAGAGGTAACCAACCATTTTTATTTCAATAGTCAGGAAACGTACATCGAACATCAGTACGAGTGTCTGAAGCCACTTCTGTCTAAGGGGACGCAAGTGGCTTCGGGCTGAGGCTTAAGATCTCTCAGGAAAACCCAGTGACACCAATGCCTCACTGGTGCTGCCAAAGACTTTTCCTTCTTCCTCTTTTTTTCGGAACCATGCCGTCTTTTCCAAGATCGGCTTGATGTACTCACTGGCACTGGAGATAAGCACCGTACGTCCGGATGCCTCCTCTTCTTTTACGATTTCTTCCAAAGTTTCCAGCCCATCCAGATCGATATAGAAAAGATTTCTGAGGCTGAGCACCAATGTACCTGCTTTGATTTTTTTCATGGAATCTTCATGTGATCTGCCATTGAAGTAGGTGAGCTCTCCGGCAAACCTGTACACGGCTACGTCACTCTCTTCTTTTTGTTCCGACAAACGATGATGCGGCAAGCGTGCCAGCATTTTCCGATCTTTGTGAAGAGTCAGCTCACTGCGGCTCTGTGAAAGGCTTCGTGCAAACGAAAGCAATGCCACGCTGGCGCCTACCAAAATACCGATCATTGCATCGACGCCAAAAGTAAGACCCGCCACCACCATGGAAAGCCAAAAAGATGCTTTATCGAAATGAAAGATTTTTTTGAAGTGCTCTGCTTCCACCATGCGAATAGCGGCGAACACCAAGATGCTTGCAACCGCAGCCAGTGGCAAATACTGGAATACCGTAAAGAGAAGTAACGAAATGAGCAGTACAAACACGGCATTGATGCCCGATGAATAGTTTGATGTTGCCCCACTCTTCACATTGATGGCCGTACGAGCAAGCACGCCTGTGGCAGGAAGTCCTCCGGCAATGCCGGATGCGATGTTTGCGAGTGATAACCCCAGCATTTCTTTCTTTTGATTGAAGCGAGTATTGGTCATTCCATCGGCAATTTTGGCGGAGAGAAGTGTTTCCAATACGGCCACAATGGTGACCGTGAATACCGCTTTTGCCAAAACGCCGTACGATGACGGAAGATCAAACGACGGGAACTGAAACAGGACTGCATGAAATTCCCCGTACTTGGAAAGAAGTGTGGGCACAGTGAATGGAAGTAGGTGTACTTCCGATGCATAACCGATGGCGATGCCGATGACGGCGGCAAGGATTGCTCCGGGAACACGAGGAAACAATCGCGCACATGTAAAGAGGAAACACAGCATCACTGCAAATAATACGAATGCCGCCATATTTGTGTGGCTCACATGGCTGAGGGATTCATACGTATTCAGGAGTGCATTTTCGTGAACCTGAAGCCCCGAAAGGCCCAGCGCCGCATTGATTTGTCCCAGGCCGATCGTGAGCCCCACTCCCAACGTGAATCCGTGCATCACACTGGAAGGAATGAAAATGAGGTACCTGTCCCAACGCAGCAGATACACAATGAAAATGAGTACACCTGAAAGAATGGCAAGTAGCGGCAGCATTTCCGGACCATTGGTGAGCGCAAAGCTCGCCAAAATTCCAGAGAGCGCTCCCGCCGGACCAATGACATTGAAGCGACTCCCGCAAAATAGAGCGGCAACAAGCCCCGCCCAAATAGCCGTAATAATTCCCATAATAGGGCTCGCACCGGAAGCGATGGAAAGGGAGAGCGACAGAGGAATAGAGACCAGTGCTACGGTGAGTCCGGACTTCCAGTTGGCGGAGAGCTCTGAAAAAAAGGCATTCATGGGAATCAGTGAAAATGCAAAAGAGATTTTTCTTCGGAGAAGAGAGCTTGATATACGCCTCAGAAAAAATGATGTCAATGAAGGATTTTACCTCCTCTCATCCGTCCTCACCCTCACCTCCACCGGAAAACCGATCACGGATGCAATATTTTCCACGGTGGGCACACTCACAAATTTTAAGCGCACATCTACTGTTTTTTTGGCAGCGTCGTACAGGCCTACGCTACTCACTAGTGCTTTTGCCGGCGTTCCTTTGTTCAAGAACTTCGCCTGCACCGTAGCTTCGCGGCCGGGAGTAATGGAAGAGAGAACCTCCGGACGCACCGAGAGAGTGGCTTTCACAAAGAGGCTCTTGGGACTGGTATCCACAATCCTTGCGAGGATCTGGCTGGCTTGGACAAATGAATCGACGGTCGTGGCGATGTCGTACACGTAACCGCTGTGCTGAGCCACGATGGACACAGGACTGCCGCCATCAGGATCAAGCGGTGACTGCTGGAAGACCGTGAAGAGCGGCTCGCCGCGTTCTACTTTCTCTCCTTCTTTCACGTGCACGGCGCGCACAATGCCGCTCACGGGCGTGCCTGCCATAATGGTATCTCCGGTTAGCGACGCCTGCGTAGCGGTGACAGATGATGGAGTCAGGAATTTCTCCCGAAACACCCACGTTTGAATGAGGCCGAAGATGACGAGAATGCCGATGAGAATGAAAATAGAGGAGCGCTTCATGAGAGTTCAGGAACAGAACCGAGGACGGAGTTTCTGGCAGGAGACGCTGCTTTGTCGAAGTACGGAACCGCACGCTTACACACGGAGAAGAGCAGTGCGGAGTTCCACGCGAGCCACATGGCCATCAGAATATTCAGTCCCGCTGCATTTTCGTATTGAAGCAGAACGATTGGAATCGCTCCCAAAGAAAGGAGGAGAAGCAGAATCTGCGGTACCACACCCTGAATGTGATCGGTCGCCTTGCGAATTTCTCCGGTCACGCTCCAGCGGAGATCCAAGCGTGTGACGACAGACGCAAGTGCTGTGAGGTGCGAAGAAAAACTGGCCGTGGCAATCACGAGTCCTCTCCAGCGTGGGAATCGACCCATGAGGTGCCAGGTAGAGGCAAAGATGAGAAAGTAGTACGGGAAGAAATGTACGGCCCAGATACCGCTGCCTTCGGGAGACTCCAGCGGACGGATACCGAAGTACACGTAGAGGAGGGGTAGAATGAAAAAGATCAAAATCGTGAGGCTGTTCAGGTAATGCGTGATGGTGAAGAGGTACTGCAGCTTTTGATCGAGCGAGAGAGTGCGTGAGCTGAAGGGATTATGCGTGAAGAGAATTTCAAACCCTCCGCGCGACCAGCGAAACTGCTGACGCAGGTAGGCATCCAAAGTCTCTGGCGCATGACCTACTGCCAGGACGGTCGGAATGAAAAGTGAATCCCATCCTTTTTCATGGAGCAAGAGCGAGGTCCAGATGTCTTCGGAATTGGATTTCTGATACATCCCGCGAATGTCATCAATGGCCGCTCTTCGGAAGATCACGTTGGTCCCTACACAGAATGCTGCATTGAATGCATTTTTCCCGCCCTGCACGTGCTTGTAGAAAATATCCTGGATCTCGGCACTCCCTCCGGGCACGAATCTATCCGTATTATCGTAGCTCTGCGGTGTTTGCACGAAGGCCAGGTTTTCGCGAGCGAGCAGATACGGAAGCGTGTGGACTAAGAAATCTTTTTTCGGCGTGTGGTCGCAGTCGAAGATCACGAAGAATTCAGAGTCCACTTGAGCAAGCGCGTTATTGATGTTCCCGGCTTTCTTTCCTTCGCGTGTGGCGCGACGGATGTATTCCACTTTTTCCTGCTTCGCCATTTCTTCTACGAGGTCCGAGGATCCATCGTCCAAAATAATCGTCCGATGTTCGATGGTCATGTTACGCGCGGCAATAGCGGTAGCGCGGATGACTTCCAGGCGCTCTCCGGCAGCGGTGATGAACACTGCAATGCTCGGCACCTGTTCTCCTTTTTTCAAGATGCGCTGAAACTCATGCACGTTCATGGGCATCTCTGCTTTTCTATCAAACAGCACCGTCACCCACGTGCACACGAGCTGCGACATGCCGATGAGCTCTGCGATGGCTAGTAACCCGTACGCCACGGGGTTTCCGATGTGCGCAGGGGAAAAGACAAAGGCGGCGTACCACGCGAGGCTCATGATGCTCGCGATCATGATGATGGACGTAGTTGCCGACGTTTGCGTGGGAACACGTCTCATGAGCCCCTAACGAACAGAAGGAGCTAGGACTCTTTCACCCAGTGCCAACCCTGCGATGATCTCTACTTTTCCGTCATCCCCTTTGATGCCTGTCACCACTTCGCGACGGATCACCAAGTCTCCATTGAGCACCTGCACGAATGTTTTTCCGTCGACGGATTCTTCAATCACTTCTGCAGGAACGGTCGGCACATTCTGACGCTCGCCAATGACGATAGTCACAGTTCCCGTTTGGCTGATAGTGAGCTCTGGATGTGGAGAGAGGAATTCCAAACGACGGTAGGAATCGATACCTCCTACTTTGGTGGTGCTGGTAGCCACATTGTCGGCATATAAGGCAAACGTGCGATCTGGAATGGATTCAAACTCAATGAACGCCGTGGCATCGGAGCCGATGTTTTCTACATCTTCATCGGAAAGATACACAAGCACACTGCGCTCGCTGCTTCCCTGCATCACCATGGCAGGCTCTGCTACGGGAGGAAACTGACCGGGAGTGATGGAAATACGACCGACTACTCCATCTACGGGAGCCACGAGCAACGTATCGGCGTACTGACCGGATACACGTGCCACTTCTCCTTCGGCTTGTTTCACGCGTGCGGCAGCCTGAGACAAATCCGCTGCGAGTGGTGGCGCCATTTTCTGCTTCATCTGTGCTTCATAAATCTTCAAGGAAGCCTGGAGCGCCTTTAAATCTTCCTCAGCATCTTTCTTTGACTGCTCATATGCGGCACGGGTGCCAAGCTGTGTCACGCCCTGGGATTCCAGAGACGCCTTGGCAGTAGTGATATTTTTGGCACTCGCATCCAGAGATGCAATGGCTCCCTGCAGCTGAGACTGATACGCAGAGATAGTGGTCTTTGCAGACTCCTGAGCGGTGACGGTGAAGTACTGCGTGAGTGTGAGGCTGGAAATAATGCCGGATGCCTTCTGCAGAACATCTGTAGAACTCGCAATGGTCGCACGAACGGCTGCGAGATTTTGGAGAGCACTTGCGGTGTCTGCTGCATGCATTCCTGCGGATCCGGAATCGATGGCGGCTACAGCGGTATCGTACTGCGCACGCAATACGGCGTAGTCCGACGTGGCGCTCTTGGTGAGGGAGTCCTGTACATCCACGCGCTCAAACACACTCAACATGGAGGACAAAGAAATTTTGGCTGTAGAAAGCGCATTGGCAATCACTCCATCCACTGCCGCTACTTCAGCCGCCAAGTGCGCCTGTGCTTCCTGCTGCACAGCAGAAAGCTCGGATTCTCCTGTGAGCAGTGCTTGCTCTGCGGCCAGAATCTTCTCCTTCGCACGCACAATCTGTGCCTGTGTTCCATCGATCTGCGCTTGTACTACCGTGAGATCCTCCGGCTTCGATCCACGCTGCAACGCTTCGTACTGTGCTCGCGCGGATTCCAAGGATGCCTGCGCCGTCATGCTGATGCCGGCAAGGCTCGTGGCACGAAGAGATGCGAGTGTCTGACCTTTCTTCACGGTGTCTCCTTCTTTCACAAGAACGTTCGATACCAAATTCAATCCGGTGAAACGCAGCTGAATATCTTGGTCGGCAGACACAATTCCCACGGCACTCAATGTTTGTCGCACATCTCCGGCTGACACCTGAATGGTATCCAGTCGATTGGGCATCGCTTTTCCTACATACACTCCTGCTGCCAGAAGAGATATGCCGAGCAACGATCCGACAATCCATTTTTGTTCTTTCAATACTACTGAAGCACGCATTGGGTAGGGAGTCACAAAAACACAGCCTTCCTAAAAACAAGAAGGGTTACAGTGTAATGTACCTGTAGCGAAACGCCTACTCTTTTCATTGACAAATTGGCGCACAAGATTTGTAGTCAAAAAATCCTTTGAGACTCACTACACTGCCTGTAATCTCATTTTCTATGAACACCCCTGTGCCCTCACCACTCCTACGTCGAACGTTTCTCATCGGATTGCCACTTTTGGCGGTTATTACTGTAGTGACCGCGCACTTATCTGCCTTCGCAAAACTGCCAGGCAGCTCGGGGCGGATGGCGCAAGCATCTGCATCTAAATTAACTGTTCCTGCCGTTACAGACAAAACAACCCTCGGCACTCTTCCAAGTGGATCCTTTCTTTCTTCTCTGCCGGCAGATCTCCCGGTTCCTGTCCCCACGAACACTTGGTGGAGCGGCGGGATCGATACCGCATGGCCCGCTCCTCTCTTTGCCTGGCCGCTGAGCGTGTCACTCTCCCCTACAGGCGCACTCATCGATGCACCCGGAAGAGTGGCTCGCGACAGAGCGGTGATGTTTGAAACCAAAGATCCTATCCGCCTCTTTACCAAAAATGCTCCGGTGCGAGCAGCGGTTGCTGGAAGTGGCGACTGGGATGTGACATTTCAGATGCAGGCGAAAGACACTAAAAAATTATTTGATGTGACAGCCGTACAGGGAAGTCCGTTTGTATTTGTGAAATCATTCGTCACGTCTCTTTCGATGGCACTGCCCCAGGGAAGCACGGTCACTGAAATCCTCTGCTCGGCGCCATGTGGATCTGCCATGGAAGTAAAAGGAAAAACTCGCACGTACCTGATTGTGTCTGATCAGAAAAAAGGACTGACGATGAATGGCGGACAAATGGAAGCGACTTTCGCAGCCACTGGCGGAAAAATGACCGTGGTCGTACTGGCTCCGAATACGAAATCCTCAGACTATCTCCCGTACGCACTCACAGCTGTTACCGGAACCAAAGCGAGCTTCACGATGGACAGCGAGAAGATCAAAACTGCATTTCAATTTCCATCGGAAACCTTGATGGGAGTTTTTCCGCATCAGTTTGCCAATCTTTCACGCGAGCCTTCCAAACTCATCGGAACCTATGAGACTGTCCGCGGTCCCATCCGACTCTACAAAGGAAAGAGTTTTGAAACATCCGTGCAAAAGCCAACGGTGCTCCCGGGTGTTCCTCCTTTGAAAGCAGACAAATCTTTTCTCACTCAACTGAAAAAAGATATCGCTGAGCCGGTTCCTGCTGACGGGGATGTGTACTGGCAGGGAAAAACGCTTTTGAAGAATGCAGACTTGATCCAAGTAGCGGACGCTGCCGGTGATACAGCACTTCGAACAGAAGCTTTGAAGAAAACGAAAAATATTCTCATCGATTGGTGCACGGCGACTCCAAAAGACACCGCCAAACTCTTCGGGTACGACACAAAGGCAGGAGGAATAGTCGCGTTGCCGCCAGGATTTGGAAGCGAACACTTCAACGATCATCACTTCCATTACGGTTACTTCATCCACGCAGCCGCCATCGTGCAGCAGTTTGATGCAACCTTCGACAAAGACTACGGCGACTGCATTCGTCTCCTTATAAAGGACATCGCCTCGTTCGATCGGAAAGATGCTTCATTCCCCTACCTGCGCTACTTCGATGCCTACGCCGGACACAGTTGGGCCGGAGGACTCACATTCTTTGCCGATGGAAACAACCAGGAGTCGACCTCTGAAGCACTTCAAGCTTGGTACAGCATGGCGCTCTACGGGCGAATGACCGGGAATAAGACGCTTGAGGAGCAGGGACTGTGGCTCTGGTCACAGGAGGCACAAGGTGCAAAAACGTACTGGTTGAACACCACAAGAAACTCTGGCGTCTTTCCAAAAGATTACATATATCCAATGGCCTCCATCGTTTGGGGAGGAAAGTACGATTACGCAACGTTCTTTGATGGTTCAGATGGAGCTGTACGCGGCATTCAGTTGTTTCCATTTACCCCCGCACTCTTCACGGTACTCGACCATATAACAGTTATGTCGCTCATGACACCAATCACTATCAAGGAGCCTGACAGTATCTGGAAGACTAATGCTATTTTTTACAAAGCTTTATTCTATCCCGAAAATTCTAAAACTTCTCTCTTACATCTCGATCCTGTATATAGCGAATCATATTTGCGTCAGTGGCTTTCTATTTCTAAAGCCCTGGGTGTTCCTGTAACTCCACTGCCCGCATGCCATGGATGGATCTTTAAAAGTGGCAAAGGATCGAATGCTGTCATTCATCGAAGAAAGACCGATCCGATGACGTGTGAGTTTGTGTGGAATGGGAAGAAGGTGACGAAGAAAGATTTAAAAGAAGGGTGGAATGTGTGGGTGATTTAGCGTCCCCACCCCCTAACCCCCTCCCCTTGCGAGGAGAGGGGGAATGTTTGTTGTGTGTGTTTTTGTTTTGTTCATTTTCTTTTGTGCCGTCTTTCTCCCCTTCCTCCTCGCAAGGGGGAAGGGGTCGGGGGATGGGGGAACGCTGCGAGGCTGCTACATGTAAATCAACCGCGGGTGGGAGACCCGCTCTGGTTTATGAAATAATTGAAATAAAAATTTCTTATTTTCAAATTTTCAAAATTGTCACATCGCGGCCAGGTATGGCCACGCTGAGATTATTAACTTTCTCGTTTCCCATGCAACAACATCTCCACCGCATGATCTAAATTTCCCGCCCTCACCACCTCCCCCGCATTCACAAAGAAAATCTCATCCGCATTTTCTATGGTGTTCAGGCGGTGCGCGATGATCACCTTTGTAGTTTCAACCGGAAGCTTCTTCAAAATTTCTTCCAGCATTTGCTCTGTGACAGTATCCACATTCGCTGTCGCTTCATCCAGGATCAAGAGCTCCGGGCTGCGTAAAACCGCCCTCATGAAGGCGATCAGCTGACGCTGGCCGAGGCTGATGGATTCTCCTCCGTTCTTCACAGGTGTCGCCAAGCCTTGATCGAACCTAGAGAGAAGACCTGTGAGATTTTTCTCTTCCAGTACTTTCATGAGTTGCTCTTCGGTGAACCCTGCAAACGCTTCATTGCCGTAGCGAATATTTTCTCCCACGGTGCCGCTGAAGAGGAATGGCTCCTGGAGAATAAACCCGATGTGAGCGGCTCTCTCAGTCTCCGTGTATGTTCGAAGATCGCACCCGTGCATCAGTACCGTTCCTTCGGACGGATCAAACAGGCGAGCCATGAGCGATGCCGTCGTGGTCTTCCCTCCTCCCGTGGGTCCCACGAGCGCGTACGTCTTTCCTTTTTCCAGCGTGAAACTGATACCGTGAAGAATTTCTTTGTCTTCACTGTAGCGGAAGTGCACGTCTCGGAATTCCAGGAGATGATCCACAGGTTCAGCTGACATAGCTGGCAATGTCTCCAAATCTGACTTCATGGAAAGAATCGCCGTGATGCGATCCCAGGCGGCGAGTGCTCCCTGGAACGACGCCCAGAGCGCTGCGATGTGGCGAAGTGGATCGTAGAAGCGTGTGACGTATGTGAAGTACCCGACCAAAAAACCTACGGTAAAGTTTCCTGCAGTAATGAGTGCAATGCCATACGTCAACACAATCAATTGAGCCACGGCGGAGCTGAAACCGTAGAGTGGAATGAAGAACGTGTTCGCAAGCCCTGCAGAGACAGCTGTGCGGAAATTTTTCTCGTTTGCTTCCTGGAAAGACTCACGGAAGTAATTGCGGCGATTGAATGCCACTATCACATTGAAGTTCTGCAGGCTCTCTTGGATCTCCGCACTCATACCTCCGGATGCCTGCAGGCTCGCTGCATTCTTCCTGCGGATCCAGGCAGAGACAGCTTGTGTCACGAACAATAGAAACACTGCAGGAGCGAGCGTTGCGGCTCCTAAGCGCACGTTGATGGACAGAAGGAAAATCACCGCACCCGTCATCATGAACATGTTCCCGATGAACTGCATGAGTGACTGCGAGAAAAATTGATTAAGTTTATCGGTATCGTTATTGATACGCGCGATGAGATCTCCTGTTTTATTCTGCTGGAAAAACGATACTGGCAGTGATTGGAGTTTCTGGAAAATGGCATTACGAAGTGTAAAAAGCAGCCTCTGCGCCACGGCTCCCATTAACCTCGTTTGCAGATACGCTGCCACCATGGAAATAGCAAAGAGGACTGTGAGCACTCCTGCGATGAACATCACTCCTGCGTAGTCGCCCACAAGTACATAGGTATCGATGGCATAGGCCATGAGCGCCGGTCCCACCAGGTTGATGGACCCATTGATGAAGATGGCGATGACCGCCAGAGAAATCATTCCAAACTCCCCTTTCAAGTACGGAATGAATCCGCGAAGAGCGGATCTCATAGAGACTTTTTTCTGCTGGCCGGGAGTGTTCAGTTCGTACTTATTCATAGGTAGCGGTACTGCGTTGGGAATCGGCAATCTGAACGTATTCGGGAGATGTTTCCATCAGGTGCTTATGAGTGCCTGCAGCCAGCACTTCTCCTTCCATGAGCAAGATAATTTGATCGAAGTGTTCGATGGCGCCGATCTTCTGCGTCACAGAAAGGAGCGTAATACCAGGATAATTTTTGGCGAGATTGCTGATGATGCGCTCTTCTGTAGCGGTATCTACACGTGCCGTGAAGTCATCGAGCAACAAAATCTTTGGTTCCAGTGCAAGGGCACGAGCAAGCATGATGCGCTGCTTCTGGCCGCCTGAAAGACTCGTTCCACGCTCGGACACGATTGTTTCCAGACCCTGAGGCAACGTGGCGATGAAGTCTGAGAGTTCCGCGGTCTCGATCGCCTTCTGCAGTGCCTCTTCAGAAACTCCTTCACTGAACGCGATATTGCGACGAAGCGTGACATTGAAGAGCACGCTTCCTTGAAAGACGAATCCAATTTGTGAGTGAAGAGATGATTTTTTGTAGGCATCGAGTGGATGACCGTCGATCATCACAGTGCCGGACGTCGGTCTCAGTAATCCTGTAAGCAGAGAGAGTAGCTGCGTTTTTCCCGCAGCCGTCGGCCCGATAATGGCATTCTTCGTACCGGCTTTGATTTCAAAAGACGCATCTTTGAGAATAGATTTCTCTCCGTACACAATGGACACTTTCTGTAATTCAATATCTCCTTTCAGTGTCGCTTCGCGAGTCCCGGTATCTGGAATTTTCTCTGCTGTCAGTACATCGGAAATGCGCTTGTAGGATGCTGACGCCCTGGCAATGACCGTACTCATGAATCCGATGACGATGATGGGGAAAATAAGAATGGCTACGTAACTATTGAACGCCGTGAATTCTCCCAGAGTCAGGCTTTCTGTGATCACAAAGTGTCCACCCAGAGTGAGAATGATGACTGTCGCCATATTCGACACAAACATGATGATAGGAATCATCACGGCAAAGAGCTTCAGGATCTTCATGCCGGTATTCTTCGCATCGGTGTTTGCGGCGATGAATTTTTCGTATTCAAACGTTTGGGAATTCAGCACGCGGATAAGTGCTGAACCTAAAATACTTTCGTTGATGACTTTATTCAGCCAATCGATGACTTCTTGGCCTTTGATGAAGAGTGTCCGCACTTTGCTGAATACGAAGAAAAATGTGCCGCCAATGAGCGGAATAATCGTGAGTACGGCCAGAGCCAATCTCCAATCGAGAACCAACAAAAGAATACTGGAACCGATGATCAAAAAGATGGAAGAGATGAGTGATGCGATAGCCTGTGACACGAAGAGCTTCACTCCATCAACATCTGAGGTGAGGTTTGTGAGCAAAGTATCGGGTGTCACCTTTTGCACATACGCATGGGTCTGCAAAGAAATCTGCTTGGAAAGATCCGTGCGCATGTCGCGCGCTACGAGTTCAGACACGTATGTTTGGACGATGTTCTGAATGTACGTGAAGATAAATATAAGAAGCGCTGCCACGGAAAATTCAATCGCGAGTCTTGTCAGATCCAAATTGCCATTGGTATACGCGTCGATTCCTCTGGAAATGAGCAGCGGCAGTACCAGGTTCAATGCATTGCTCAGAATCGTGAACATCACGAGCATCGCTACCCATTTTCGGTAGGGTTTCAAAATACCAAAGAGATTCGGGCCGGTAGGCTTTCCCGGAGCGGGTATAGAGACATTTTCCTCTTGCTGCTGCTCAAAAGTCCAGTACCTCCGCACTCTTTTCTGCCTCCATCGGAGGAGCAGTAAACGATCAAACCAAGAAGGCGGACCAAGTGGCTCTACCAGAATGGCTTTCAACCCCGAGCGCTTGGCTCCAAAAATATCCTGCACAATTTTATCGCCGATCATCACAATTTCCTGAGGCTTATAATCCAGAGCCTTGACGACTCGATCGTAATACGAGTGACTGGGTTTTCTGCTGAACCCCTGAGCGTGCACGATGTAATCTGCATTGATGTTTGCTGCTTTCATCGTAACCGTTCTTCCTCCACGATTGGTGGCAATACAGATTTTTTCTATCACGTTGCTTTCACGGAGTTCCTTCAAAAATTTCACCGTCTCCTCGTCCAGTTCCATCGCTCCATGAGCGGCCAGCGTACTATCGATATCGATGGCAACAGCTCGAATGCCTTCGGACTTAAGCAATGCAAAATCAATATCGCGAATGGAATCGGCCAGAAAATCCGGCACGTACAATGCCCTCTTCACAGACTGGCCGGGTTTGGTAGGAAGAATACGTTTCATACGTCATAGTAAGCCTATGTCTCACTCTATTGCGATCGTCTTAAATCCTCATGCAAGGCAGGCAGAAGAGTGTATCGCAAAGTTGCAGGAAAAGACAGATAAAAACGGCATCCCAGTCACGTTTTATCATGTTTTACATAAACATGATAATTTGGAAAAACTTCTGCAAAAAGCACTCGAAACAAAACCTGAGTACATGGTGGTAGGCGGAGGCGATGGAACTATTCGGAGCGCTGCAGAAGTTCTTCTGGGACAAGAGATTCCTTTGATTGTTCTGCCACTTGGAACCACCAACAACATTGCACGCAGTTTGGATATTCCACTGAATTGGGAAGAATCCTTGGCACTCATGACGAGCGGCATCACTCGTGATGTATACGCAGGAGAAGTGAATGGAAGAATTTTCTGCAATGCTGCCACACTTGGGATCTCATCAAAAATTGCAGATGAGGTAACTAAGGAGAAAAAGAAAATTTTCGGCCGCCTCGCGTACGCATTCACGGGCATGAAACTTTTTGCAAAGGAATCCGCATTCGAATGCACTATCAAAAGAGCAACTCACTCGGCGACATACAAGACGTATCAAGTAGTGGTTTCCAACGGAGGATTCCACGCGGGACGAGTCATCAGCAATACCTCTGCGGATGAGAGACGTTTATCGCTGACTATTTTTGGAAAGAGCGAAAGATCGAGTGCTCTAAAAAGTTTTCTTTCTTTCTTACTCGGTAGACACCGGAAAAATCCAGACACTATTACCAAAGAAGATGTGCAATTTGAAATCCACACAGAGCCACCTCAGGACATAGAACTCGACGGAGAGATTTTGGCTCGTACTCCTGCGGTATTTACAGTCGCCTCACGAACTCTGCGTGTAGTTCTACCGCAAACTACGGAAGCCGATCGCCCCTGAGGTACGCAGACAGCAAGATCATGAGGAAAAATGTCCCCACCAAATATCCGCCAATCACATCTGTCATCCAGTGTGCACCCAGGTACACTCGGGAGAATCCGACAGTGAGGATGAGAAATGCACAGAAGATTCCAATGATCACCCGGAGTTCCCGGGGAATACGTTTCGTATAAAACATCGTGGCCAGGATGAATCCGAAAAACACTACGTAGTGCACTACATGGCCGCTCGGAAAACCGGGAGTAGTGAGTTCGTGCAACACTTGTACCGCATCAGACGTAGGACGAGATCTATGAAACGCATACTTCAAAAGAAAATTTGCGATGTCTGCTACAAGCGTCAGAATTACAAACGCCGCCTCACGTCTGTAACCGAGCCACATAAATCCCATCACACTGCCCACCGTCACACACGCCGCAGTGATATTTGCATTCCCAAACAAGCTCACAAACTGCATCAGCGACGTGAGTGCATCTCTATTTGTGCCTTGCACCCAGGTAGATACAGCGGGATCGAAGGTAGAATTTGGGTAGAGCGTCACAAAGAAGACGAGGCCTACAAAGAGAATGATAGCGGTGAGGCTGACTACTTGGCGGAATTTGGAATTATGGATCATGGGGAGGAGTATAGCGGAGGAGAATTCCCAAATCCGAATATCGACCCTTCGGTCTGACTCAGGATCTATCGCAGATAACTGGCGTGTAGAATTATGGGTCGTACTGAGCCAAGCCGAAGTACGAAATCCGAAGGAAATTCGAAATTTAGGAAATTTTGTAAATAAAAAAAACCAAATCCTACGAGCGGCGTCGAGGGAACAGCTTACGAGGCAAACCCACCCACCTTCGCTCTCTGGAGCTA
>CAZVOK010000010.1:0-22637 GCA_964628805.1 uncultured Candidatus Peribacteria bacterium
GGGTTTCTTGCCCGGCGTAGCCTTCTTAGGGTCAAGAAATAATAAAGGGCGAAGTAGGGTTCTTTGGGTACTTTCTTTTGTCCGGGCCTGTCCGGCGTAGCCCTGTTCGTTCTACTTTCTATGTAGGGCGAAGTCGGATAGACAAAAGAAAGTACCACGGGGTGCCTCATCCGGTGTGATTCTCTCTAAAACACCGCGGGTGGGACACCCGCTCCCAGAAATGAAATAATACCAAAGCAATGCGGGCGGAACGCCCGCTCTGGTGGGATGAAATAAATCTAAATCTTAATAAAAATTAACACTTCACCCTAGCCCCAACCCCAACCCAAACCCTATAATAAACACATGCTCCAACCCATCGACAGATTTTTGAATAACCTCACCATGTACAAGACCGTCCTCTTCGGTCTTCTTACACTCACTGCATTTGCGATCGCATCAGGGTTCCTGGGAACGCTTTCTTACAGTGGAGTATCACTTTTGCTGTCGCTCTTCATAGTTTCCATTTCCTGCATCGTTACCAACACTATTTTCGCAAAAATCCTGAAGGTACCGGTGAGCTATGAATCGTGGCTGATCACGGCTCTCATTTTGTTTTTCCTCTTCTCCCCTGCTTCTTCCACAAACGACGCACTCGCCATTGCCTTAGCCGGAGCCATTGCCATGGCATCCAAGTACATTGCGGCATTCCGTGGAAAACATATTTTTAATCCCGCTGCCGTGGGCGCTGTGGCACTGGCATTTACGGGGCTCGGAGCTCCTCTCTGGTGGATCGGAACCACGTGGATGTTACCTCTCACTTTGATTGTAGGGCTCTTGATCGTTCGAAAAATCAGGCGCTTCTCCATGTTTGCTGCCTGTATTGCGGCGAGCTTTGTGGTGGTAGTCATCCTAGGACTGAAAAACGGCATGCCGATATCGGAAAGTATTCTTCAGCACTTCACCTCGTGGCCCATCATTTTCTTTGCATCCGTGATGGTCACGGAGCCGCTCACCATGCCTGCTCGCAGGGTGCATCAGATCATCTACGGCACCGTCATCGGCATCGTCTCCAGTTGGCCGATAGTGCTGGGACCCGTGTACTTCACTCCGGAGCTCGTCTTGGTACTGGCAAACCTCTACTCCTACGCCTTCTCGCTTCGCCGCCGTCTGACGCTTACGCTACGGGAAGTGAAAGAAATCGCGCGCGATACGTATGAGTATGTGTTTGAAGTGTCTCCCCGCCTGCAGTTTGAAGCGGGACAGTACTTGGAATGGATGCTCCCCCACTCGCACCCGGATACTCGTGGAAACCGCCGCTACTTTACAATTGCTTCTTCTCCCACAGAAAAAGAGATTCGCTTGGGCGTGAAAATCGGCTCCAGTGTGAGTAGTTACAAAAAGGTTCTGAAAGAGATGAAGAAAGGAGATACGCTTCTTGCAGGACAACTAGCTGGCGACTTTACGTTACCAAAAGATGCCTCAAAAAAACTCGTCCTCATCGCCGGAGGCATCGGCATCACGCCTTTCCGGAGCCACATCAAGTACCTGATAGATACCAAACAGAAACGCGATATCGTGCTCTTCTATGGCAATCGCACGCAGAAAGATATTGCGTACGGAGATATTTTGAATGAAGCAAAAAAGGCGCTCGGCATGAACACTATTCATCTGCTTTCAGAGTCTGAGGATGCATCTACTCCCAAGCTCCTCAGTGCAGATCTCTTGAAAAAAGAAGTGCCGGACTTTAAAGAGAGACTATTCTACATATCCGGCCCCAGCGGCATGGTGGATGCGTACAAAAAACTCCTGACTGATGCAGGAGTGGCGCGATGGAACATCGTGACCGATTACTTCCCCGGCTTCGCCTGATGCAGCCGCGAGAGTTTTCGTACGAAGCCATGGGAACCCGCTGGAATATTCGGATATGGGATACCGTGAGCAATAGCGAATTTACGGATATTCAGGAATGGATTTTGCAAAGCACTCGCGACTACGAAGAACAGTACTCCCGCTTCCGTGAGACATCGCTCGTGTGGGAGCTTGCGAAGAGCACAGGTGTGTCAGAAGTTCCACGCGATCTTGTGACGATGCTCCGGATATACAAAACACTGAACACACTCTCGCACGGAAAATTCAATCCACTCATCGGCTTTACTTTGAGTGACTTGGGATACGATGCGAATTATTCTCTGCAGCCTCAATCACACATCCGCCCTGCTCCGAATTTTTCTACTGCTTTAAAAATCTTGGATGACACACACATCGAACTACATGAACCTGTCCTCATAGACATCGGCGCTGTAGGCAAAGGATACTTTGTAGACATCATCACCAAGCATCTCAAAGACCGCAGCCTGAAGCGCTTTTTAGTAGACGGCAGCGGCGACGCCTTCTACGAAGGAAACGGCGAACCCATCCGCATCGGCTTAGAGCACCCAGATGATCCCACCAAAGCCATCGGCGTCCTGACTCTCATCCAAGGTTCCCTCTGCGGCTCGGGCGGCAACAGGCGCAAGTGGAACAAGTACCATCACATCGTAGATCCAGACACCTTGGAGTCTCCTCCGAATATCCTCGCGACGTGGGTCTACACAAAAGATTCCACCGCGATGAGCGACGGTCTTGCAACGTGTTTATTTTTAACGGACCCTGAACTCTATCAGAAAGAAATTGAATTTGAGTATTTGATGCTGAATGAAAAATATCAGGTGAAGAGGTCGGAGGGGTTTGGGGTGGAACTATTTGTGGCGGAATAATTACATTTCAATTATCACCACCCTCAGAGCGGGTCTCTCACCCGCGGTGTTATGCGATGATTGAGGCTATTTACCCCTCAGAAGCCTCCACCCCCGTATAGGGGCGTGGCCCCACGTGGCTTTTATGCCCTAACCCCTCCTCCCTTGGAGGAGGGGGACCTGCGGGACGTTGCTTGTTAGTGATTGTTCATTCTGTCTCTCCCCCCCTTCCTCCTCCGGAGGAAGGGGCCGGGGGATGGAGGCAATACACCTCAAACAACCGCGGGTGGGACACCCGCTCCCAGAGATGAAAAAAATGAAATAAAAAAAACGCCCACCTTCTCAGATGAGCGTTTCAAATAGTCATCAAACAATTAGGAAGCCTGAGCCTCTACTTTGATCTTCTCTACAGCATCCATGAAACCCTTTGGAGCCAAAGAGGATCCGTTCACTACTCCCAAGGAAATTTCATCGATGGACTTTCCGACTACCAACTCCTTGAAGCCCTCGCTGAACTTTCCCTGCCACTGCTTGCTGGCTGGGTGCTCTGCCTTTCCCTGAAACGTTGCATCAGTTACCACACCATCAGCGAGCGTGAGAGACACTCCTACTTCTTCCTCACCTGCCGGAGAAATGTAGTTTCCATCAGCAGCGTATGTGCCGTCCTCGTAGCTCATAACAACATCAGCGGACGAAGCCATAGCCTCGGAAGACATGGTCATGCTGTCCATGGAGGACGATGACGTGCCATCGACAGTCGTATCAGTGGTTGTGGCGCATCCCACCATGAGAAGACTGACTGCGGCGATAGTGAGCATGGAGCTCGAACGTGACGGGGAAGCTAAAACATTCAGAGGCTTAGGAGAATTCATAATGAGGAGAGAAAAAAGCAGAACGGAGACAGTGTAATGACGATGAGCGGCTCAGCAAGAAAAAAATCCTAACAAGACACTGCCTGTCATGACTCGTCAAATCATAGAAAAAGAGAGGTTAAGAATGGATTAAGAAGATGTTTTTTATTCCTTCCATTACTTTTTCTTTGTCTTTGATCGCACAGGCTTTTTTGCTCGTGATTTTTTTGTGATGGGCAACACTTTCTTCAGTACTTTTTTCTTCCGTCCTACCATAGGCAATACCGTAGGTATGCCATACGTCATATTTACTCCCGGATGCCCCGGGTGCGGTTTGGTATCTTCCTTCAAAAATTTTTTCATTCCGGGTGCCAAGCTTGCGATGACGATGGCAATCATCATGCAGCATAGAAGAAATCCCATCGCCCAGCCCATGCCTTGCTGTGCGGGAAGTGTGAAGCCTTCCAGCAGCGGCTCATCTATTACCTCGGGCGTGTAGCCTCGTAAGCACGCAAAGAAACAGCTGATAGTAAGCCACACGTAGTACTCCACCGGAAAAGGCCCCCACCACTTGGTGTACCAAGGAATTTTTTTTATGTGAAATGAAGACCAGCTGAAGTGGGGATTGAAGATAAACCACAGAAAATCCTCAAATGCCATGAAAGCGAAGAGCAACGAGAGAATGGTGAACTCCGCCATCCACGACCATCCGGAAAAGAGGAGCGGCAAATGAAAGAGCAGATACAGGTGGATATTTAAGTGCAAGTGATACCCCGTGATTTCTTTCCCGTTCAAAAATCTTTTCAGCCACGCAGGCGACGCACGCCACGTGGGTAAAAATTTCGCCCAGCCGTTTGCTCCTTCTATTTGGATCTCCATAAGCGCCGTGGAAGCGGCGATCATCAGCAGGAAAAACCAGAGCGTGATGAAGTAGAGCGGGTTTCCGAGGTCCATGGTGGAAAGAGTGGCAGTGCTAGCCGAAAACAGCAATTGTCGAACTGCTGTTTTCAGGGATGACGCTGCTTACGGCTGAATCACCACCTTGATGCACCCATCCTCTTTATCACGGAATTTCTTATACATCTCCGGTCCTTCTTCCAGCTTGATCTTATGGGTGATGACAAATGATGGATCGATTTCTCCGTCGGAGATTTTCTTCAGGAGCGGTTTCAAGTACTTCTGCACGTGCGTCTGTCCCATCTTCATCGTGAGGCCTTTGTTCATAGCGGCGCCGAAAGGAATTTTATCCAGCATGCCGATGTAGACTCCTGGGATAGAAACTGTTCCTCCTTTTCTGCAGCACATGATGGCTTCACGTAATACATGCGGACGATCCGTCCCCAGGAACGTGAGTGTCTTCACTTTATCAATCATCGCATCGGTGGCCCCTGATGCATGCGCCTCTGCGCCCACGGCATCGATGCAACTATCCGGCCCGCGGCCTTTAGTCATTTCCATGAGCGTTTCGTACACGCTCTCTTTCACATCCTTGAAATCGATCACTTCTGCCTTCCCTTCTTTCTTCGCCATCGCGAGTCTCTCCGGCACGGTATCGATGGCAATCACTCGCTCGGCACCAAGCATCCACGCGCTCTTGATGGCAAATTGCCCTACGGGACCGCAGCCCCACACCGCCACCGTATCGCCTTTCTGAATATTGCAGTTTTCCGCCGCCATGTAGCCCGTGGGAAAAATATCCGAGAGGAAGAGCACTTGTTCATCGGAAAGTTTTTCCGGAATTTTGATAGGGCCGATGTCTGCGTACGGCACTCGCAAATACTCCGCTTGGCCTCCTGCATATCCGCCGAGCATGTGCGAGTATCCAAAGAGTCCTGCGGGAGACTGCCCCATTGCCTCACGAGCAATCTTCGCATTGGGATTCGAGTTATCGCAGAGCGAATACATCTCATTCTTGCAGAAGAAACACTCGCCGCAAGAAATGGTGAATGGCACTACCACTCGATCTCCTTTTTTCAAATTCTTCACCTCTTTTCCCACCTCCACCACTTCGCCCATCGGCTCGTGTCCTACTATGTCCCCTTTTTCCATGGTCGGCATGTACGCATCGTACAAGTGCAAATCCGATCCGCAGATGGCGGTAGAGGTTATTTTGATGATGACATCACGTGGGTCTTTAATGGTCGGGTCGGGCACTTCTTCCACGCGCATGTCTTCTTTACCGTACCAGCGAAGGGCTTTCATACATGAAAGGGGAAATCAGTATGTTTGTAGGACGGTTAAGAATCTATCTTCTTGCAGAAATTTGTTTGGAGACTTAAAATAGGTGAATTTCTTAGATACGAGCAAAAATGCTTTGATAAAATTTCCCTAAGGCATAAAATGCGCCCTTCCTTTTATTTCTGTGAACGAAGAATTACCTATAGATGACATCGACAATGCTGAGGAGGAGCATGAAAGCGCTTATATAGGCGGAGGAGAAGATTATATGGGTATGTACCTCAAGCAAATGGGTGCATATAGACTTTTGTCCCCGGAGGAAGAGAAGGCATTGGCTCAAATGATTTTAGGCACACGAACTGCCTTTCGTAGAAAAATTGTAGGACTGCTTCCAGTCATGAAAGTCGTGCATGGAAAGATTGCAGCCGTTGAGGATGGAGCATCTTTTCAAAAAACATTTTTTACTATGAGCGAAGGGCACCATCCTTTTCATGAAACATCCATTCGTAATCGTCTTCCTCACACCGTAAGAACAACAAGACATTTGATTCAAACATATGAAGGGTTGTTGCAATCGAATTCTCCTCATGCAAAAGAGATCGAAAGCCAAGTGATAAGATTGCGAGAAAAAATTGTCATATTATTGGAAGAAACGCCCGTAAAATTATGGATATTGGAAAAGCAATTGGAAAAACAGAAGAAAGATCTGCTGCATATTGCTCAGGAGCCTGACCATGAAGATCTCATTGAACTATACGGCATGCCAATGGCAGCGCTGAAAAAAGCGCTCGATGGTATTGCTACGGCGCATGTAGCAATGTCTGCAACAAAACATGAAATGGCACAAAGAAATCTTCGGCTTGTCGTCTCTATAGCGAAACGTTATACAAAGAGAGGATTACCTTTTCAGGATCTGATAGAAGAAGGAAATGTAGGACTCATGCGAGCCATAGAAAAATACGATATACAGCGCGGATTTAGGTTTGCCACCTATGCCACATGGTGGATCCGGCAGGCCATTCAAGCTGCATTGAAGAATATAAACGAAGTAGTGCATGTTCCTTCTAAGGAAAGAGAGAAACACGCGATGTTTTTCAGAAGGACCGAAAGGCTCTTGCACGAAGGGGTGAACCCTGCACATGTCCCTACAATCCTTGCGGAAAGATTAGGAGTATCTATAAAAGACCTTCCAAGCAAGAGACATGCTTGTGTAAGCCTTGATGCACCTATGGGCGACACAAAAGATGATGCTATAGGAGATCTGCAGCAGGATTATCGTACGAAAGAAAAATCCACTGATCCTGAACTTATTGCAATACTGAAAGATGGAATGAGATTTCTAACCTACAGAGAAAGAGCCGTGCTCGAATACCGATTCGGCTTGAATGGAAAAGAGCAGCTCACACTGGAAGAAACCGGAAAAGCAATGAAAATCACCAGAGAACGGGTCAGACAGATTCAAAATATGGCAATACTAAAGCTGCAAAGACCCGAACTAAAGAAGAGATTGCTAGCATTCATATAAGCCTCCAAAGAAAGCCGCATCCGCGGCTTCTCTGGTTCCTTCCTTCTAATGATGTGCGTGCGTCTTTGTGTGACAGACTCACTATACTAGAGAGAATTTAAGAGAAGATTAAGACGCGCTACGCACGCTTGGCATGCGGAAATCCAATAGTAAACGTAGTTCCCTGGCCTTCTTTACTCTTTACGGTGAGCGTCCACGAATGTAGATCCATAATCCGTTTCACTAGTGCGAGTCCAAGACCAAATCCTCCGGTGCTACGGGAATTATCCGCACGATAAAAACGATCGAAAATATGCGGAAGGGCATTCGCTGTAATCCCCACTCCTTCATCCTCAATCACCAGATGATGCTTTGTAAGTCGTACATGAATAGCCTTGCTATCAAGTCTTTTAAACTTCAGTGCATTCCCCAAAAGATTATTCAGTACCTGACGCAGGAGTGCTGCATCGCCTTGTACATAAATAGGAGACGCAATGGAACTCTCGATCTTCATGTTTTGTTTTTCCGCCAACAACTGATGCTTCTCTACCGCCTCATTCACGAGCGATGAAAAATCAATTTTTTCCATCGGCAATACAAACCGATCCAGCCGCGCGAGTTCTAGGAGGCGAGACGTAAGTTCTTCGATCTTCTTCACATCCTCTTTGGCGGACTCAATCCCTTCTTTATGTTTTCCGGTTTTCAGTGCGAGGTCCAAAGAGGAATTTAATGTAGCTAATGGCGTACGCAATTCATGGCTTGCATCTTGTGTAAATTGTTCGAGCCTCTCTACCATCTGCTCTGCGGGTTTTAGGCTTCTACGTGCGAAGAATAGCCCCACGAAAAACGTGAGAGCGGAAATAGCCACGCTGATGATGGCGTAGGTGCGTGCGCGCATAGACAAGTCATTGGGGCGGCCGCGTTCCTGCCTGGCGATCTGAATGTATCCACTCAGATTTCCATCAGCTTTTATGGGTGCCGTTAAAATCGCAAAATTTTCATCGTCGATCATCCGGGTAGACACTCCTTCTTCATTGGAAAATGGAATCTCTGAAAAGAGTGTGCCGGAATACAATGTTTGTCCTTTAAAATCCACGACCCTCACGCGCTCACGCATCGTTGCCGGAAGAGCCAAAGGAGCGCCGTCGCTGCGGAATACGGAGCTTTTCAGTACAAACTGCAAGTCCTGCACCATGCGGCTGTCTTGCATGCGTTTTTCATTGGCGATGTCTGCAGATAAAAAAATGAGGCCTGTGATGAGCAGCAACACAAAGACGAACGCTGTGAACTGCAGAGCGATGAGAATACTGACGCGTTTGAACATCGTACTACTCGGAAGGAATAAGGTAGCCTTTGCCAGGCACCGTGCGGATGAGATCCTTGCCAAGCTTACGCCGGATGTAGGCGATGTGCACGTCTACTGTCTGCGAAAACATGAGTTCATCGCGGCCGCCCCACACGTGCTCGATGATGCGCGGGCGATCTTGGACTATGCCTTTGTGACGCATCAAAAATTCCACGAGTGCATACTCTTTGGGCGAGAGTGCTACCTTCTTTCC
This sequence comes from uncultured Candidatus Peribacteria bacterium, assembly GCA_964628805.1. Lineage (GTDB taxonomy): Bacteria > Patescibacteriota > Gracilibacteria > Peribacterales > Peribacteraceae > CAZVOK01. Next base: position 8,810 of record CAZVOK010000010.1, read on the forward strand.
TTTCTTGAACACATCCTGCGTATTTGTATCCACCGTAATATTTCCCACCGTGAGGGTCGGCTGTTTTTCTCCTTGCCGTCGCAGCAGTGCGCGCACGCGAGCGAGGAGTTCTTCCAGATCAAACGGTTTTGTCAGGTAATCATCGGCACCGATGTTCAGCCCGTGCACCACTTCCTGCTGCTTGGTGCGCGCTGTGAGCATCAGGATCGGCATATTTTTCTTGTTTTGCCTGAGCATGGAACAGATGACGTAGCCATCCATGCCGGGCAAGTTGATATCCAAGATCAAGAGATCGACATCTTGCGTCATAGCTTTTTCAAAGCCTTCTTTTCCGTCGTGAGCGACTGTCACCACGTAGTGTTCCAGCTCCAAAAATTGCCGCACGTTGTCTGCCAGTTTTTCCTGATCTTCTATAAGGAGGATGTGCATCGAGGGTACCATAGATGATAGAGATTAAGGTGACATTAAGAAATATGCCGGGGAAGTTCCAAGTGCCAAGTTCTAAGTTCCATTGAAGGAATTCTGCTATAAAAAGGAAACACCATACTTAGAACTTGGCACTTAGATGACAAAAGCTTGTTCTCATAGACCGCAATTTCTGCTATTGTTCACCACCATGGACCAAACATCCCAAAAAGCACATCAAAGGGATGGTACTGAGACCCTACTGCAAGCTGCCGTGGAGAAAGCCGTGTCTGATGTTCATAAACACCGAGTTTGGAACCCCAGCGACATAGAAACCTTCATGCGCAGCACTACCGACGGTGTCACAATTTTAAATAAAGAAGGACGCATCGTGTACGCCAATGAGCACGGAGCAAAGCTCATCGGTTTTTCTTCTGCAGAAGAACTACTGAAGGCAGATGTCTCCGCAATTATGAATAGTTTCTACATGATGGATGCCAATGGGCAGGACTTCCCTTTAAGCGCTCTTCCCAGCCGCAGAGCACTACAGGGAGAGGAAACTGAAAAGATGCTTCTTCGCTTCCGTATTCGTAAAACAGGTGAAGAACGATGGTCCCTTGTAAGTGCATCACCACTCTTTGATGAAGAAGGACACGTACGAGGAGTGATAAATTTCTTCCATGATGTCACCGAACAAAAACAAGAAGAGTTTCAGTCCAAATTTCTCACAGAGGCGAGTACTCTTCTCATTTCCGCGTTGGACACACATAAAATGCTTGAAAGTATTGCGTCCCTGGCAGTGCCTCACCTGGCAGACTGGTGTGCTTTTTATTTGAAGAATGATCACACGCCATTCACCTGTGTGGCGGTGGCACATAAAGATCCGGAAAAAATAGCACTGGCAAAAGAAATGCAGAAAGAATATCCCACAGATCCCCATGCAGAACGAGGAGTGGCAGGTGTCATACGCACCGGAAAATCGGAATGGGTGCAGGATGTTGCCCCCGAAATGGTGCAGCATGCCGCGAAGGATGCGAGGCACCTGGAAATCCTCCAGTCCATCGGTTTCAAATCCGTCATGATCATTCCTCTGAAAGGTCGTGAAGCAACCCTAGGTGCCGTCGCCTTTATATCCGCAGAGTCCAACAGGCAATTCAGCAAGACTGATTTGGCTTTTGCAGAAGACTTTGGACGCAGAGTGGGACTTGCCATCGAAAATACTCAGCTCTATGAAAAAGTGCAGCTGGAACTTCAGGAGCGTCTGAAAGCGGAAGAAGTAGTCATGAAGCTCAACACTGACCTAGAAAAGAAAGTGGAAGAACGAACGCAGGAACTGCAGGCGGCACTTGAACGTGTGAAATCCATGATCTCTCACCTCTCTGTGGCAGCTATCGCCATGGATGAAAATGATACCATCCTGGAAGTGAACCAGCTCTTCTGCGACATGCTTCCTTTCCCTGCCACTCCTAAAGACATCATTGGAACAAAAGGAGAAAAGATGAATGATATATGGCATACCCTCATCCAAAATCCGGAAAGGGAAATGGAGATTATTATAACTGCGTTGCGGCAGAAAAAGCAGCTGCTTGGACACGAACTGCATTTAACAGATGGTCGCATTCTCATGCAGGACTTTGTCCCTATAGTCCTAGATGGAGAGACGCTCCGCGGATACTTGTTCCTGTACCGAGATGTCACGCAGGAAAAAAGAATCGATAAATCCAAATCCGAATTCATGTCCCTCGCAAGCCACCAGCTTCGTACACCTCTCACAGCCATCCGGTGGACGTTTGGACGTTTGGAAAAATACTTGCAAGGCAAAGCGGACGAGAAAGATTTGAAGCTCGTACGCGATGGAAAAGATGCGGCTCTGCGCATGGCGGAAACCATCAATACCATGCTCATGATTTCCCGGCTGGAATCCGGAAATATTCAGCTGAAAAAACAGAGCGTCCACTTGCAGAATTTTTTGCAGGGAATTCTAAAATCGCATCAGGAGTCCATCGCACGAAAAAATCATGCGGTCACTGTGGATTGCCCGGAGACTATTCATCTCACAACGGATGAAAAATGCCTCAGCGAACTTTTGAATAATCTTCTGACCAATGCCATCAAGTACACTCCCGCAGGAGGAGCCATTCACATCCGGTGCACTGCGAGCAGCGGGTACGTACAGATAGACGTGAGTGACTCAGGGTACGGTATTCCTCTGGAACAGCAGACGAGAGTCTTCAGTAAATTCTTCCGCGGACAAAATATTGTTGAGGAAGATACGGAAGGTACGGGGCTTGGGTTGTACCTGGCATCGCTCATCGCAAAACTTCTGGATGCGCAGATGTCTTTCGAATCCGAGGAAGGCAAAGGTACGGTATTCACCGTACAATTACCCACACAGTGGTAGGCATCATACTTTTCTGAAAGCCATGTTCCAGGCGGCCCATACATCGGGCCATTTCCACACTACGTTCCCGCGTTTCCAAAATATCTGTGCGGTCTCTTTTGTAGGGGATGAAAAATACCCTACCTGGTTTTTCATCTTCTGCTGCGACAAGCGATGTATTTCAGCTATACCTTTCCACCTGAGTGTATGCATGAATTCACGCACGGCCTCCGCTCCCGCCTCCGCCGTCTTTCGCCATATGCCGTAGAGGGAATCTTTTGAACGGATGGAAAAATGTTTCTGCACAATAATGTCTCCGGTATCGATGCCTTCGTCCATGAAGTGCAGCGTGATACCGCCCTGCCTTTTTCGATGCAGCATTTTCCAGAAAAACGGCATCATGCCGCGGTAAGCCGGGAGCAACCCCGGGTGCATGTTCACGCAACCCATGGCGGGGATGCTCAGTACTTCTGTGCGGATAATCTGCTGGAAATTATTGGAGACGATGATGTCCGGATGAAAGCTCTGTAAAACTTTGATGGTCTCCGGACTATTGATATTCCGCGTCTGTACAATGGGAATGCCATGCTCTCTGGCTAGCTCGTGAGTGGAGCGCAGAGCTTTGGGATGCTTGGAGAGAAACAATGTTGAGACTCGCGAGAGCAAGATGAATCCAAAGTGGATGAGTGTGACTGCTATGAGAGCCAACTGAAAAAACACTCCCACTGTTTGCGTCCACCGCAACCATCTGCCAAAAAATCCATTACGCACTCCAAGCTTTGGCATATCCCACAAGTTCGCCTGCACAATGCCCACTATGTCCATGTCCGGATTATCGATGATTCCATTCATGAGCACATTTCCCCCGATGTGAAATCGATTCATGAGAATACACACGCGTACGCGAGGCTCTGTGAGCGTTGATTCAGAGAAGGATTGCATGAAGAAAAAGGAGAGGAGTTCCAAAGTTTCTCAGGCATCCCATTCCTCAAACGGCACTCCATCAAACGCATACTTCACTTCCTTCACTGCGGGAAGCAGGCGGAGCGTAGCCTCTATGGGAGACTTCACCATAAATTGCCTGGCTGCAGCGGAGTTTAAAATGGGTAGCGCATCCTGGGAAAAGTTCACTGTCACTACTCCTGCCGCATCGATACTTGTTCCCAGGAACAGTGGCCCCAGTGCACGTAAGTCCTCGGAAGTGACTGCACCCGCTTGCTGCTCCGCTGCCGTAGGACCTTCGAAGAGTTCTCGCAAGATGGTATCCATTGCAGGTGCCTGAGGATCGATACTCACTACACGTGTGACCGTGACAGGCGTATCGAATGTAGCGTTCTGGAAATCGTTGCTACTGTAAAAAGTAAGGCTCACTTCCGTTTCCATAGTGTTCGATATGGAGGCGCATCCTCCCAAGACCAAAAAAACCGTGAATCCTAGCGCTGTGAATAGTCGAGTAGTCATAGAAGCCAAGTATACAGAGAACACATTTTTTCGCCCGAATTTTGAAGAGTTTTATGCATTTTTCTGCAAGCGTGTGTCATTTTCAGAAGATCGATGCCATTCCTCTGACAGAGGAAGAAATTGCCCAAAAGTATTGGAGATTTTTGCAGCTCTCTCCTAGCATAGTTTCACCTACTTTTCCCGCCCTGCCGATGTTTACTCTCTCCCAGCTTGACCCCGTTATCCAAAGCCGCACGCTCCTGCAGCATCCTTTTTACGTGGCATGGTCCAAGGGCGCACTCACGCTGGAAGACTTGAAAGTGTACGCCAAGGAGTACTACTGGCTCGTGCAGCGTGTGCCGGAGATTGTGGAGATCATCGCGTCACAAGCAAATGATGAGACACTCCTGGCACGGGTACGTCGCAATAAAGCGGAAGAGCAGGAACACATCGTGCTCTGGGAGAAGTTTGCCTTGAGTCTGGGCATCAGTACGGCAGAACTGCAGAGCTACAAGCCTTCGCAGAAAGTGCTGAATGCCGTGAGCAAGATGGAAGAGGAGGCGCAGAAGAGCCTCGATGCAGGCATCGCCGTGATGTACGCACTGGAAGCAGAGCTTCCCAAAATTGCACAGACGAAGAAAGAGGGACTGCTCGCATTTTATGGTCTCAGCAGCTCCGATGCGCACGCTTACTTCGATGAACACCTTCTGGAAGAGGAACACCTGAAAGTCTGGCGCAGCACGGTGATCGATGAACAGACCGCCTTCCGGGCCGCCGATGTGTCGCTGGCGTCTCAACACTTGGTACTGGATGCCGTGTGTGAGGAAGGCAACATCAAGTGCATGTAATCAAGCACACTCGATTGTTAGCGTTTCCCCGTAGAGCTGGACGCACTTTCGTACAAATGTCTGTGCTGTCCTTTTAAGACAATGTAGTACGGATCATTCTTGGCGCGCAGGTACATGTCATAGAATATTGTTGCTGCCTCCGCTTTTTCAGGGTCAATAATCTGCGGGAGAACTTCTCCTTTTTCATCATATTTTCTGCCGCCGGGATGATTCGCATACCGTCGCGCTCTGGTGAATCCCATCTGCAAAAATTTCCTGGCCATGTCCATCCCCACAAAATCTTCCCGTTTCTTGTACTCGTGAAACATCTGGAAAATTCTCCGCGCAGACTCTGCGGCAATCTTCGGGGTCTTAAATCTCCAGTGAGGAAGAATTTCGGATTTGTACGGCTCCACCGAAAGCACCCCTTGCTCCCCGATTCCCACTTGATAGAGCTCCGGATGCTTACGGAAATCGATAGATGCGAAGTCCCGGTCGTAATTGAAACGGACGAAAGCCATTGTGAGCAGAAGAACCACATGTGAGACGTACCCACATCATCGCTCTTACTTCTGGATCCATCCCCTCGCCTGCATAGTTTCCAGCATGCGCTTGAGCGCCAAGGAGAACGCCGCTTCACGGTACGTGAAAGAACCTTGCGATGCCTCCGAGCGCACGGCGCGGAAGGCCGTCATCATGATCCTCTTGAGGTCGCTATCCACTTTCTCTTCCGTCCACTGCTCACCCGATCTCCCCTGCACCCACTCAAAGTAGCTCACCGTCACTCCTCCGGCGTTGGCTAAAATATCCGGAATGACTACGATTCCTTTTTTGTGGAGAATCTCATCTGCCTCCGGAGTGACAGGTCCATTGGCCAGCTCCAGAATGTACTTCGCCTGAATGGCATCGGCATTGCTTTCGGTGACTACATTATCCAGCGCCGCGGGAACCAAGATGTCACACGGAAGAGTGAGGAGCTCGTCGTTACTCACGCGCTGCACGTTATCCATCTTCATCTTTTCCAAGTCGCACACAGAGCCTTCACAGTATTCGCCCAGTACCGATCCCGTTTGCTTTTTATATTTCTCAATCCGCACAGGATCCAATCCTTCCGGAGCATAGATGCCGCCCTGGGAATCGGAGAGGCCGACGATGGTAAAGCCGGCTCCGTGCAAGAAGTGCGCCATAGTGGCACCTGCGTTGCCAAAGCCCTGAATGACGATGCGCAAATCCTTCGCCTGTTTTCCTTCGAGCTCCAATAATTCCTGAAGAATAAAAAATCCTCCGCGAGCCGTAGCCGTATCGCGGCCGAGTGATCCATTAAAACTCAAGGGCTTTCCCGTGATCATGGCAGGAGCGTACGTCTTGGTAATGTTCTCATACTCATCGCGCATCCACGCCATGATGTCTGGAGTGGTATTCACATCCGGCGCGGGGCAATCGATATCCGGACCCAGGTGATCTACGAATGCACGCACGTAGGCGCGGGAAAGTTCCTGCAGTTCTCGAGTCGAGAGTTTCTTTGGATCACATTGGATACCGCCTTTTGCGCCTCCGAATGGAATACCTACAACCGCAGTCTTGAATGCCATGAGTGCGGCCAGTGCTTTCACTTCCGATTCATCCGCCAGAGGATGAAAACGGATCCCTCCTTTATAAGGACCTCGGGCATTGTTGTACTGCACGCGAAATGCAGGAAAAGTTTCTTCCGTTCCATCATCTTTTTTGATGCGGAGATCTTTTTTCAAAATATTCTGCGGCTCCAGAAACATTTTTCGCGCTTCCTCGCTCAGAGTCATCCTATCTATTGTGTGAAGCAGCAGTGTCTGAAATCGTTCGTACGGCGTCTGTGCGGTCATGGAAGTAGTGGTAAAGATCCACTCTAGAATACACAGATACGCGTACAATGCCACGAATTGGCTATCTTTCTTTGTTCAGGCACTGATTCTTCATTGTTGTGTTAACAACATTAATATTGTATAATAGTAGTTAAAGTTTACTCCATTCACACAAACATATGAAACACTCAGTGCCCCTTCATCATCTGGTCCTCAGCGGACTCGTGGCTGTCACCGCATCTGTCGCTGTGAACTCCACGGGTGCGTTCACCGGTGCCACCATGATGTACAACCCCGCGTACGGCCGTCCTGCGATGCCGGATCCTTCCATGCGAATGCCGTCATCCGGAGGTCATGAAGCAGCTCCTCGATACGAAGATACTAGAGGACAGTACTCCTCAGGTATGCAGGGTCGCCCGGCACCGGAAGCTCAGGGGTATATGAGTAGCTCCATGAATCGCGACTACGGTACTCCTCCACCTCCACGCAGTAGCTCCGGCATGAGAGATTATTCTTCAGAATCCAATCAAGGGTACTCATCCAGTACTCAAACGCGCGATTATGGAATGAATCCTCCTCCTAGAAGTAGCTCCGGAATGAGAGATTATTCTTCGTCTACTCAAGGGTATTCCTCCAGCACACAGTTCCGTGATTACGGAGTAACGAATCCTCCAAGAAGTAGTTCCGGTATGAGGCCTGGCGATTCCATGCCTCCTCAAGGTCATGCTTCATCCGGCATGCAATTCCGCCCTATGCCAGAACCACGCACATTTGGCAGCAGTTCTCTATCTCGTTCAGAAGGAAATACAAATTCTGCACGTGGAAGTTCGAGCATGCATTCTTCGGCAGCTACTGACAGTGCATCCGCTCAGGAAAGCACAAAGCTCACCAAAGAAATCCAGAAGCTGGAAAAGCAGATGGCGAAGCTGGAAGTAGCGGCTCAGAAGAATGAGACCAAGGCTTTTGTACGCCTGGAATCTCAGGTGAAGATTTTGGAAAAGAAATCCGCTCTCACAAAGGATGCCAATGTAAAAGCAGAGTACACAGAAGCCATTGCAGAGCTGCGTGGTAACTATGAAGTATGGGTAGATGAAATGCACCTGCGTGTGCAGGATGCACTGGACGCTATGGAAATGGAGTTGGATAGGAAAAAGGACCGTCTGGAGGAAGTCCAGGAAGCTCTAGAAGTCCACTAAGTGGCGTCTCACAGAAAAAACGGCGGCCTGTCCGCCGTTTTTTATTGCCTCTAAACCCTCTACAGGATGATGCTTGCGCCATGCGTTCTTCCCTCCTTCTTTTTTCAGTCGTCTGTGTTGCAACACTCACCCTGCAAGCGTGCGTGTCTCAAGGCGAAAGCAAAGCACTGGTACTCGGCTCGTACGGCAATGCCTCCTCCAATGGCTGCTCTGCTTCTACTATCCTGTGTTCTCCCACAAAGAAACCGGTGTGCGTGAAAGGAAAGTGGATCTGCCGTGCAGAGGTATCTTCGAAAGCGAAGTCTTCGGCTTCTTCAGTGGCTTACTCCACTCCAGTATCGCAATCACTTCGCATTCCTATTTTGGTCTACCACCACATCCGCGATACCAAACCGTACCCTTCTTCTACATGGAGCTGGAAGATGTCTGTATCGCCCAAAGTGTTTGAAGCGCACATGCAGTGGCTAGTGGACAAGGGATACACGACTATCAATTTAGATACGTACGCAGCCATCATGCAGAGTAAGCAGGCTCCTCCGGAAAAGCCTGTGGTGATTACCTTCGATGACAATAATTTGTCGCAGTACGAGCTCGGTCTTCCTGTTCTGGAAAAACACGGACAGGTAGCAGTGTTTTATTTGATCACGAGTAAGTTGGATCAGAAAGATGGTGTCATCAATGCAGACATCGCAAAGATTATGTCCGATAGAGGCATGGACATGCAGTCACACACTATCGGTCACCCGGTGCTGACTCAGGTGAATGCCGCCAGGCTCGCATCGGAGCTTGCGGATAGTAAAAAGAGGATTGAAGGCATTACCGGAAAGCCCGTACTTCATGTGGCCTATCCCGGAACCGCTCACAATAAAACCGTGCGTGAGGCTGCCGCCAAAGCAGGCTACGTGACAGGAAGCATCATGGATCCGCGTAACGCCACCCCGGCAGATGATTTCTACAAGCTCCCCAGAATCATGATGACGGATACGACGGACTTGAAAAAAGTTCTGCCGTAGTTAGTTCTTTTGGAACTTGAGCGACACGGAATTCAAACAGTATCTCTTTCCTGTGGGCGGAGGACCGTCATCAAACACGTGTCCCAAGTGCGCATCACAACGAGCGCACACGATCTCTGTACGCCGCATGCCGTAGGCGTTATCCGAGTGTTCTTCGATGTGATCTGCAACCGGCTGCGTGAAGCTCGGCCAGCCAGTGCCGGACTCAAACTTGGTTCCGGATTCAAAGAGAGGGAGATCGCAGCAGACACACAGGTACATCCCCTCTTCTTTGTTGGTCAGAAGTAATCCGCAGAATGGCGCCTCCGTTCCTTTGCGACGAGTGACCTCATATTCTTCAGGAGTGAGAATCGCCTGCCACTCGGCGTCGGTTTTGGTGATTTTTTCTGGAACTGTCATACAACATCAGTGTACACGATCACACTGTATGAGAGCACTTTTGCCTTCATTTAAAAGAGACTACACTGCACGCTCAGAGTATTTCTCTTTCTTCTTCTTTGTATGATGACCCACCACTCCATGTCCGGCATGCTCTTCCTTCCTTTTGCATGGGGCCTGCATGTGCTTGCCACTCTTGCGTTTGTTGCAGGCATGATTCTGCTGTTTATTTGGGCATTCAAGCGGATGAATGAAGCGGACCTAAAAAAGTGGGGATGGATTCTGGTAGCAGTGGGAATTTTTCTCAGCATCATCAGCTTTGGTATCGGAGGAAAAGTTCACATGAAAGTAAAAGATGGAAAAATGCTCGGCACACACTCCATGCACGAAATGAATGACTCTGGCGATGGCATGGGAATGTCTATGGCAGGCATGACTGAAAGCCTCAAAGGGAAAACCGGTGATGCATTCGACAAGGAATTTTTGGAACAGATGATCATCCATCACGAAGGCGCGGTGGAAATGGCACGCATGGCTCAAAGCTCCGCGAAGCATGCGGAGATCAAGCGCCTGGCCGGGGACATCATCACGGCTCAGCAGAATGAAATAGATGAAATGCAGGCATGGATGGAGGAATGGGGATACAAGCAATAAGCCATATCTGCCCTCTTTAAGCCAAAAATTCTCTATTCTCCTCAGCCTTTTTCTCCTACACTCTTCGCTCTTTCTCTTCTATTTTCATGGAACATGGTGATGTCATCCTCCGGTTCGATAACGTGTCGTTTCACTACGATCACAAAAAGCCGATCCTAGAGGAAGCGAGTTTCTCTGTACGAGAAAATGCGAAGATCACCATCATGGGACAGAACGGTGCCGGCAAAAGCACTATTTTTAAGATGATCACAGGAGAACTGAAACCACAGGAAGGAAGTATTCACCGCAAAAAAGGAACCACCATCGGCATCGCCAAGCAGGTGATCCCGCACGCGGACCTGGATAAAACCGTAAAAGAATTTTTCCAGGGCGCATTTGCGGAAAAGAAGAATGATCTCGATAAACACATCGCCAAGGTGATTGATGTTGTGCACGTACACGCTCCACTCACCAAAAAACTGAAGGAATTTTCCGGAGGGCAAAAAGCACGTCTTCTCTTGGCTTTCGCACTCATTCAGGAACCGGATATTCTGCTCTTGGATGAACCCACAAACAATCTGGACAGCGCAGGAATTGATCACCTCACACAGTTCCTCATCGACTACGAAAAAACGTGTCTGGTGATTTCACACGATGCGAACTTCCTCAACTGCTTCACGCACGGAGTGCTGCATTTGGATTCCCACAGCCACAAGGTAGACCAGTACGTGGGCGATTACTTTGATGTAGTGGAGAAAATCCAGGAACAGATCGAGCGCGAGCAGCGGCTGAACGCCCGCATGGAGAAAGATATCTTGGACCAAAAAGAGAAGATCAACTTCTTCTCCCACAAAGGAGGAAAAATGCGCAAGCTCGCCAGCAAGATGCGTGATGCCGTAGAGGAAGCAGAGGAAAACAAAGTGGATGTACGGCGTGAAGACAAAACCATTCCGCCATTCCTCATCCCCATCAGCGAGTACACGAAGCCTTTAGTGGAGATTTCTTCCGTCACCGTCATTCTGGATCACAAGCCCGTGAAGAAAAACGTGCAGGTGACTGTCCGCAAGCGTCACCGCCTTCGCATCACCGGACCAAATGGAATTGGCAAAAGCACGCTTTTGGAGTCCATGGCACATGGAACAGAAAAAGGAGCGGTCATCTCCCCCGGCGTAAAAGTAGGCTACTACCGCCAAGATTTCTCCGGCCTGCCATTCGATAAAACCGTCTACGAAGTACTCGGCGACGCCATGGACATGGCCATCCACCAAGAAATCTACTCAATGGCTGCAAGGTTCTTACTCCCTGGAGACAAAGTACAAACAAAAGTGGGAGCACTCTCCGAAGGGCAAAAGGGTCTTCTGTGCTTTGCCAGGTTCATGCTCCAGAAACCAACGCTCTTAATCCTGGATGAACCGACTAATCACATTAACTTCCGTCACCTGCCTGTGATTGCCGAAGCCCTAAATAACTATGAAGGAGGAATGATCCTTGTGAGCCACGATCAAGACTTCGTGAATCAGGTGGAGATGAGTGAGGAATTGGATTTGGGGGCACTTTGAGATTTTTGCGCCTCACGCGATACACCAATCATCATCCACAGAGCGGGTCTCACACCCGCGGTGCTACGCCGATGGTAGAAATAATTCCTCCGAAGCCTCCACCCCTACCCCCTCCTCCGAGGGAGGAGGGGACCTATTTGTTTTTTAATTTTAAATTGTGTCTCTTTTCCCCTTCCTCCTCAGGAGGAAGGGGCCGAGGGATGGAGGCAATACACCTCAAACGACCGCGGGTGTGAGACCCGCTCTGATTTATAAAATAATGAAACACAAAAAACGCGCCACTCTTTTCAGAGTGACGCGTTTCTATCAGATCTTACAGATGTGATGCTCGTCCACTTCCTCGCACAAGACCAATGAGGAAGAGAAGAACCACGGCACCAATGACAGCCATTACCAGGTTGCCGATGGTTCCGTATGCTTCCACTCCAAAGAGCTGGAAGAGAAATCCGCCCACAAGGGCGCCCACGATGCCTACGACGATGTTGCCTACAAGGCCGAAACCGTCGCCGCGCATAATTTCACCGGCGATCCAGCCGGCTACCAAGCCGATGATGAGGAACCAAAGAATATCCATACTATGTAAGGGGAAAAGAACACTATCCATGACGCAGAGCATCACGAATCCTTACGGAAAATGAAAAATCGGAAATGTGCGGAAAAAAAAGAATTGTCTGAAATTCCTTATAAACGCAGATAAACATAATTGAAGACTATATTGACAATCTGCGCAGAAAAACAAAGTAAGACCGTCATTCTTCCTGCGTCTTACAGGCATATGTCTATTCTCTCACTCCTTGGAGCCGTAGGCCTTCAAAAAAGCATGATGAGCAGCCTGAAGACACTTCCTATTTTGAAAAAAGGCGAAGAAGTGCTGCACAAAATCGGCATTGCGATAGGATTCTTCATCGCACTGTGCGTGATGCTCTTCTTATGCATTCTCATTACCACAACGTACGTCATTATTCTGATCGTAGAAAAAGTACTGTAAATCCCTTCACAAAAAGTCATCTTTTTCTTTGCAGACAAAAGGCCCTGCACGTATAACCATCTCGCCCCACGATTTTGCCGATGCCTTCCGCGCAAACTCACGTTTTTTCTTTGGCCCTCCTGCTACTGCCTTTTCTTGCAGCCTGCAGCCCAGAAGAAGCAGATTCACCTGTGGTCTTCAACGACACGACAGAGTTATTTGCCGAAACTGAAACTATCCCCACAGACATTTCTACTGATGCTGCAGCTGCATCTTCTGAATTTTCATCCGCAACACCTGCCCCCGCAGAAGATACTCCGAAACCAGCACCGCTTCCGGATATCCAAGTATTCGATATCGAACAAGCTGAAGCAGGTGAGGTAGAAGTGGGAACTCCCGTGCGCTTGATGATCCCGTCACTGAAGATTGATGCGCCCATCGAAGAAATGGGACTCATAGAAAATGGAAAGCTCGATGCGCCCGAAGAACCCTTTGATGCCGGATGGTTTAAAGCGGGACCCAAGCCCGGTGAAAAAGGAAATGCTGTCATCGATGGACACCTAGACCTCAAAGGCAAACCGGCGATCTTCTGGGATCTGAAGAAAATGAAAGAGGGCGATATGATCGGCGTGACAGATGATCAAGGTGTCACCCGCTCCTTCAAAGTCACACGCACAGAAGTGTACGACGTAGAAGACGCTCCCATGAGAGAAATCTTCGGTAAACACCACGACGGCAAAAACCTCAACCTCATCACGTGTGCCGGAAAATGGAGAAAAGATCTGGATCACTACGATCAGCGATTGGTGGTGTTCACGGAGATGATTGAATACAAGTAAGACTTCCAGAAGCTCTGCGTCTTAGTAGTATGACTACCAACTTTTTCGACAATGACACCAAAGGCGGCACACTTCCAGATCCTCTGAGCTCCGATGTAGGACGCCCTGAAAAGCCGGATGTGGTGGCTGGGGATGGGAATAGGACGGATGGGCAGGAGGCGACGGACGTGGTGGGAGGAACGATGTGATGAGGATTTAAAGGAAATAAAAGATTGAAAGGATTTAAAAGAAGTTTTGTTTGTGCATGTGTTTATTTTTTGTTGTCTCTCAACCAAATCCTACTACCAGCGTCGAGGGGACAGCTTACCGGAGCAACCCAAAACCACCCTCCTTCGTCTGCGGACTACGGAGGG
>CAZVOK010000011.1:0-20822 GCA_964628805.1 uncultured Candidatus Peribacteria bacterium
ATCCGTTGGTGTTCCAGCCGAGTGGGGGAAATGTGGGAATTGGGAAGACGGCTCCTGCAACGAAACTGGATGTGGTGGGCACCATCTCCGGTTCCGCACTCACTACCAGCAATCCTTCGGGAACAAACTACATGATGGGCTCTCTCGGCATCGGCACCTCCTCCCCAAGCCAGCTGCTGGAAGTGAGCAAGTCCCAGAACGATGGCACGAGTATCCAGGTGACCAACTCCAGCACGGGCGGCTCGGCATTCGCGGGCATCTTGGCCAATAACGGAGCCGGGATCTTAGGCATCACCGTTCGCTCCCAGAGCTACACGGATGCTCCATCCTTGGCGAACATGGGCGTGCTCCGCACGGACACAACGCTCTCCGGAATGGTGTTGGCCACAGGGGGAGCCAGGCCGATCATCTTCCAGGCAAATGACACGGAGGCCATGAGGATCACTTCTGCGGGGAATGTGGGGATCGGCACCTCAAGCCCGTCGGTGCCGTTGCATGTTGCCGGCGACAGCGGATTGAGGGTGGAGGAAACGGGACAGACGGGCCGTTACATCACCTTCACTCCCCCAACCGGTGGGGGAGCACGGGCGACGATGCTCAGCAGCAGCATCGTGGGGATGGACGTCGGCGTCAGTGTCGCCGGCCCCCTGAATTTCGTGACCGATAACTCCATCCGTCTCACGGTGGATTCGGCGGGAGATGTGGGCATTGGGAAGAGTGCTCCTTCCGCGAAGCTCGATGTTGTCGGCACCATCTCCGGTTCCGCTCTTGTCATTAATGGAACGTCATTCATCAACACAGGCTCCGGCTCTAAAATCAATGCACTGAGCCTCATCAACCCTTCGGGAACCAATGCCTCTGCCTCCGTGGCTCTCACGCTCGGCAGGTCGGCGGGGCATGTGATGGGAGAGGTGGTGGCAAGTAATCAAACCAATGGAACGTTCACCAATGGGTACCTGGCCTTTGGAACTAGAACGTCCGAAGTGGTCACGGAAAAAATGCGCATTCTCTCCAGCGGATTTGTCGGTATGGGCACAAGCTCGCCTACATCCAACTTGGATATTCGTGGAGCATACACAGCACCTACATCGGCCGTTGCGGGGAATCTTCGTATCCTTAGTACGGATGCTGCCGGCACCGCAGGAGTGGGAGGCTCGCTTTCCTTGGGAGGCAATGCCGCCAATGCGAATCGCAATGCTGCCACTCTTCTGGGTGCCAACGAATCAACCTCCGGAGACAGAGGATACCTCGCTATTTACACAAACGGGACAGGTATTGGCAACGGCTATGGGGAAAGAGTACGCATTGATAGCAATGGAACGTTCTACGCCAATTCTGTGGCCAACAATATTACGACCGTTCCTGGCATCGTTGTCTTTGCATCGGCGAACCAAACGGCAAACGTGCAGGAATGGAAGAACTCCTCGAGTGCGGTTATGGCTTCCATGTCCCAGTCCGGCTGGTTGGCGTTGAATAGGACAGGAAAGGCAAAGACGGCGTTGGAGGTGCAGGGGACTATCTCCGGCTCCGCTCTTCGCATCAATGGAAATGCTTCCTTCGGGTACCGCGGAGCAGGAGCTACAGGGTGGCTGACTTTGAATGATACCGGTGGATCCAATGGATCCATGCAATTCAATGGTATCGGTTCCGTGGATGCCGTGGGAGACTTCTTCTTCCGTAATAACCCTGCCACGGTGGTGTACATGACGGTAAAGGCTACCACTGGAAATATTGGTATCGGCAAGACCCAATCTCCCGGAGCAAAGCTTTCTGTATCCGGATCCGTGGTCATTGGAAACAATATCGATTCCAGAGCTGCCAAAGCGCAGTTGGATGTTGTAGGCACCATTTCCGGTTCCGCGCTCACCATCAGCAATCCTTCGGGAACAAATTACCTTATGGGAACCCTGGGAATCGGCGCTAGCTCTCCTCAAAGCACACTGCAGATCTCGGCGCCTTACATAAATCAATACATGTCCAATACCGGAAAGTTTGCGGTGTATGAGGGGAAAGTTATCTTCTCTCCAGCCGCACAAAGCTCTGCCAATATAAACTTGGATGCATTGGATCTTATTCATTCTAAGACCGGTGCACACGCCGGAGGATCTTTAAATATCAATTTCAAAAGCTACGATAACGGCAACAGCATCAACCGCGGTATTGTCGCACAAGTGACTGGAGGACAAAACGGTGACCTGGCCAGTGCAGGGTACGGCTTCCTGACCTTTGGAACGGCAAATCCTCTGGCAACTACTTCTACAGAAAGAATGCGCATTAATTCTGCGGGAAATGTGGGAATTGGTACCACTGCTCCAACAGAGCGTCTTACGGCTTCCGGTGCCATTGGAATTGACGCAGACCAAACCAATGCCTCTTCAAACCTCTTCAGCATCACCTCCAACGCAGGATCCACCAATAACTTGGTCTTCCGCATTCAGGCGGACGGTTCCAGCTTCTCCGACAATGCACACTCTACCGCCGGCGCCGACTACGCCGAATGGTTCGAGACAACGGAAACAACTTTGAAGCCTGGAGACATCGTGTGTATCGATGTCACTCGCAGTAATAGCGTAAAGAAGTGTTCTTCGGATGGAGACACAAACGTCATGGGAATTATCTCCACGAATCCTTCTGTGATTGGTAACGCAGTAAAGGGAAAGACTATTACAGCAGAAGGCTTTGGTCGCCCTGGATACGCACTCGTAGGACTCATCGGTCAGATTCCTGCCAAGGCAAAAGTAGATACTATCAACACAGCCTCCGGTGCTGCCATCGAAAGCATCCGCCCAGGAGACAGTTTGGCAGCAGGATCTACACCCGGAACCGTCCGCCGCGCTCGTGCCGGGGAATCTACCGTGGGAGTTGCTTTGGAAGGACTGCTGACAGGCGAGGGCACCATCAAAGTCCTCATCGCGCGTAGCAACAAGTCCATCACTACGGAAGTTATGGAAGAGAAAGTGCGTCAGAATATTGCCGCCCTGAAGATCGATGATGAGATTGCTCTGTCTCTCCAGAAAGAATTGGAAGGCTTGAACCTGGAACAGACGGTAAAGGATCTGACAGATGAAGACATTGTTCGCCTGGAAGAGACTATCAATACTCTAAAAGCTCAAATCACTTCTCTCTCTGGATCCATTATCCAGGCAAATTCTACAAATACCTGGAATAACGCAATGTCCGGCACCGCTGTGGTAGATTCTCTCACTGCAAACTCCACCCTCACAGTCGTCTCCCACACTCGCATCGGTGGAGACCTCTACCTGGAAGGCGCACTGAAAGTGAACTCCATCTTCGTCCCAGGCGGCATGCGTGTGGATGGGGGAATGGAAGTAGGAGGCACTCTCACCGCAGACAAGATTATCGCCGGTTCCGGTTCGCAGATTACAGGTCTCCTGAAGATTAATGACGCAATCTTGAGCAGTTCCGGCGCAGCCCTCACCGCTGATCAACTCTTTGTAAAAGGCGCCATGGAAGTACTCGGCGACATCACCATCCGGGGTATCGCCAAGTTCTTTGGAAACGTGGAAATCCACGGTGAGCTGATCGTGAGTGCCAAACAAGCAGGCTCCGCAAAGATCGCCGCTGGAAGCACTTCCGTAACAGTCCTCTTCCAGAGCGGTGGATTCGTCTCCAGCCCTGTCATTACAGCAACATCCAATGACTTCGCTCCTTGGAGAATGACCCACAAGTCTCAGACAGGATTCACCTTAGAAGTGCAGGCTCCTCTGGATCACGACATCACCTTCGACTGGCATGCACTCGGAACATTCAATCTGCAGTCCGCAGCAGGTGATGCAGAAGTAGTGCCTACCATTCCATTCCCCATTGATTCACTCGGAGTACCTCTCTCTACAAATACCGTGTGGAATAACTGCATCCGCAGCATCCCAACCTTCGCCGAAGACGGTCAGCCTCTCTCCTGCAGCCGTTATGTAAACGGCAACGAATGGGAACACCCAGATCTCATGATCAAGTTCGTGTGGAACACCACTCTTACTCCAGCATTGCTCCAGTTGCCTGAAGGGTACACAGCTACGATAACGGAGACCGTGAGCAGCTCTTCCTCTTCTAGCTCTGAATCATCCACATTGTCCGAAGTATCCTCCTCTTCTGAATCCTCAGTGAACAGCTCATTTTCTTCTGAAACCTCAAGCTCCTCTGTAAGCTCAGAAGCAAGCAGCTCCTCCGTTTCTTCGTCTTCCTCGACTTCCTCGTCTTCTTCCTCAGAAGCTCCGGCTTCAGTAGTAGAACCTGAACCAACTCCAGAACCAGAAGTCACTGCTCCAGCTCCTATGGGAATGATGGGCCCACAGCCAGGGATGCCTCCGGTGCCAACCTCTGGAAATTAACCCTCAGCGTGGCCATACGTGGCCGCGATGTGGAAATTGGTAAATGAACCGAATCTATTTGGTGTTTTGTAGATTTCGGCCACTGCGCAAACCCCCATCTCTAACCCTTCCCCCACGGGGGAAGGGAATGTTTGTTTGTGTTTTAGGTTTCTGCACTTCTTTCCTTGCCCACATCCCCCTCACCTAACCTCTCCCCTGGGGAGAGGGATGTATGTGTGTGATGTTTGTTGTTTTAATTTTTCTTTTGTCTCTCCTCCCCTTCCTCCTCTGGAGGAAAGGGCCGGGGGATGGAGGTTTGTGTGATGGCAGAAACCAATAATATAAAGACAAACAAAAAGTGCGGCCACAAGGCCGCACTCAAATCTCTAGTCTCAAGTCTCAGTACTCAAACAGCTCATCCACTCCAAAGAATCTCTTCACCTCCTGCACCGCAGTCTCTTCACTATCCGATGCATGAGCTACGTTGACCATTTGATCCACTCCAAATTCTGCACGGAGTGTGCCTGGTTCTGCCTTGCGGCTATCGGTGACTCCGAGCATTTCGCGAACTTTGGCTACAGCGTCCTTTCCTTCCAACACCAAACCGATGACTGGAGCGGAGGACATGAACTGTTCTACTTCAGGGTAGAAAGGCTTATCGGCGATGTGTGCATAGTGCTCACGGAGCAACGAAGGATGAAGCTGAATCATCTTGCAGCCGCGGATGGCGAGGCCTGCTTCTTCGAACCGAGCAATGACTTTGCCGCAAATGCGCTTTTCAACGGCATCGGGCTTGAGGAGGACGAGGGTTTGTTGCATGACGCTATACTACCTTGTTCTGGGGCGAGAGATCAATACTCGTTTTTACTGGCGTTTAATGAAGAATGTAGAATGCAGAATGTAGAATGAGAGACAAAATTCTAAAGATATGAATCAAAATGTACTTCCATCCAATTCTACATTGTACATTCTTCATTCTACATTCCAGAGGCACAAACAATGGGGGAGAGACTCCTTGAGTCCCGCCCCCACCCCACCCGCTGTTCGCCTCGTCATTCCTTCGTTCCTCACTCTCCGATACCCCCACCCCTCGCCCTTCCCCATGCTGCAAAATGCTAGTTGGAAGAATAATTTCCCGTCTTCACCGATGTCGACGTACTGATATTCACGGTGGAATTGCCTCCGTTCTGCGTTCCCTGGTACTTGTAATACTGTTTCATGGAGCCATCCGGGCTCACAGAACTCCACTCCATGTTTCCTGCAAACATACTGTTTCCCATGGAGGACCACTCTTTCGCGCTCGGCATCTTCTTTTGGAAGTCTTTCATCCAATCCTGCATCCAGCTATTCATGGATGAATGTTGCATGGTTGCCGGCTGCATCATGGTTTCACACTGACTTGTGGTCATACCCGTGAAGAAATCCTTGCAGTGAGCCTTCCACCAGCCTTGGGAATGCGTGCGGAAGAAATGATCATCGAGGTTATTCATGAGTGTTTTCACGAGTTCTTCCGGATTTTGATCGTTCATCGCACCCGTGCGGTACTCACGAATGCACTGTGCACGCTCCAGTCCCCGTTCGTTCTTGCAGAGCATACGAGAGAAGAAGCGAATGCTAAATGTAGAAGGCTTGAGCGTAGACGTAGAAGTAGAGGACACACTGCTCCTGGAACGGGAAGACATGGACGAAGAACTATTTCTGAACCATCCCGGCAGCCACCACATGTCACTGCTGCCTACAGAAGACTGTGAAGAGCCACTGCTCATACTGGAAGAAAGGCTGCTTGTGGAAGAGAAGCTGCTCCAAGAGCTCATAGAAGAACTCATCCCCGAGGAGCTGGATGAACTGCCCGTGCTCTGCGCCAACGCCGTAGAAAGCGATACGAATGCCAGGCTGCCGGCCAGAAACACGGAGGTTGCTTTATGAATCATAAGAAAATGGAAAGAAATACCTGTGCGGTCAGGGATGATGACGGACGGGGGGTTCAACTATTACAAATGCGACAGAGTTGTGAGACGTTGAATGTGTGACAAATTGAGAATTGAAAATTGAGAATGGAGAATGTAGGGAAAAATTCTCAATTTTCAATTCTCAATTACTCGTCGCCCCGGTTCCACTTTTCACAGGCACCTTCCCCGTCGCCAAGAATGCAGTGGCAGCGTCCAGCTGAGGGTCTTCATTGGCCTGGTACTGCTCGATGGTTCTTTCCACCACGTAATCCGGTGTCACTCCTTCTTTGCCCAAGTTCTTTCCGTTGGGCGTAAGCCAGCGAGCCACGGTCACACGGAGACTGCTGCCGTCTTGCATTTCCAATACTTCCTGCACGGTTCCTTTTCCAAAGCTCTTCACGCCTATAACGGTAGCGCGTTTATTATCCTGGAGTGCTCCCGCCACAATTTCTGAGGCGCTGGCGGATCCTTCATTGACCAGTACGACCAAAGGAATATCCGGATAAATAGTATCTCCGGACACCGACTGTGTTTCCAAAGGCACATCACGGCGCTCTACGGAGACTACTTTTCCTTCTTTCAGGAACATCGATGTCAGTTCTATGGCGCCACCCAGGTATCCGCCTCCGTTGTAGCGCAAGTCCAATACAATTCCTTTGAGTGTGCGTAACTTAAACGTATCGAGTGCAGTGCGCACTTCCTCCATGCTCCTGTCACCAAACTGCGTGAGATCTACGTATCCAATAGGTCCTTGCGGAGTATCGATAATTTTAGAGGTCACACTCGGAAGCAAAATAGCTGCACGGGTGATGGTGATAGCTACAGGTGTAGTAGAGCTGGCACGATAAATAAGGAGAGTCACTTTCGTGCCCTTCGGCCCACGGATTTTCTCTACAGCCTGAGAGAGCGATTTCCCCTCCATCGATTCACCGTTTACTTCCGCAATAATATCTTCAGGTAAAAGTCCTGCTTTCTCCGCAGGTGATCCTTCAATGGCGTTCACAACGGTAATCAGATGATCTTTATCTTTGAGCTCCGCTCCAATTCCTTCCAAGCTTCCATTGAGCGACTGACGAAAAGCTACTGTTTCTGTGGGCGGCATAAAGACCGTGTATGGATCTCCCACAGCACGTACCAGTCCCTCGGCCGCACCGTACACAAGCTTCTTTCCTTCCAGTTCATCCGGAGCAATGTATTGCCTCTGCAGCAAATTCCACGCTTCCCAAATCACCGACACATCTGCCTTGGAATCACTCATCAAAGATCCGGAAAGTCCCGCGGGAAGCATAGTGTTCAATTGATCCACCTTACTGCTCAGTTTCGCCGTTTCATATCCACGCCCCAGCTGCCAGCCAATGAGGAGGGCGGCGATGAGAGGGAGCCAGAAGGTGATGGATCTGTTTATGGACATGGATAATGAGGATTGGGGTTAGGGATAGGGTTAGGATTATCAGAAAAAATCCTGTCCGGATCCCTTACGAGTTACTCATCAACACTTTATACTATCCGTACAAGACTTCCATGAATTCCCCCGCTTCTTCCACCGGCACTATTCATAAAGACATGCTTGTAGCAGATATTGTGGCGCTGTGCCCGGAAGCGCAGGGAGTATTGGCAGAGTACGGATTGCACTGCTTTGGATGCGAGGGAAGTGCGTATGAGACCTTGGGGCAAGGGTGCCTGGGTCACGGGTTTGAGGATAGCGAGATCAATGAACTGGTAGATGACTTGAATACGATGATCCGCGAGATGCCCGAAAAGCCCACAACTCTCACGGTCACACTTTCAGCAGCAGAGGCTATCCGGCAAGTAGCAGAGCAATCGAACAAAGCAGGCGAGGGGCTTCTGGTGACGGTCGATGGCCACGGCGGATTCTGCATGGAATTTCAAAAAGACCAAGGTCACGACGAAAAAGTATTTTTTCACCCGGACATGCCCGACGTCCGCATCTTCGCAACGTCTCTGACACTCAAAAGAATCGGAGGCGCGACCATCGATTTCCGGGAGGAGAGATTTAAGTTGGATTTGCTCGATGAAAAGCCGGTGGGGTGTGGGTGTGGGGGGAGCTGTAAGTGTGGGAAGTAAAGTTCCAAGTGCCAAGTTCTAAGTTCCAAGTATGGATGTTCTTTTTGTGTATGGAACTTGTTTTTGAGCTTTCTTTAGCTAAAAACTACTGGCCAAAAAAAGAAAATAATTGATCTACTGTTTATATGATTCGTATACCTGTGATTATACATATATGACTGAAAGACCCTATGACCTCCTGGAGCGAACTTTTGAATTTGCTCGTAACACACGAAAGTTCATTTTTCAGTTACGGAAAACAATAATAAACATGGAAGATTGTAAGCAGCTTCTACGATCATCTGGATCAGTGGGTGCAAATTATCGAGAAGCCCGTGAAGCAATCAGTCATAAGGATTTTGTTTTTCGTTTAAGAGTTTGCAGAAAAGAGGCCAGCGAAAGCGCTTACTGGATTGGCCTAATTTTGGAAACTGTTCCTGACATAGAAAAGGAGGGCTTTAATGACCTAAAAATGAAGCTGATCAACTAATCAAAATATTTACCGCTGCGATTCGAAAACTAGAATCCCAAAAATAAACTTGGAACTTCGAACTTGGCACTTGGAACTTAAAATGCGTTCTTCCTCCAAACGCAAGTTACAGATTGCAGAGACACGTCTATACTAGACCACATGGTTCGCCTCTCTTCCTCGCTCGAGCGTCGGCTGGCAGAACTTTTCCCGCGCATCCGCGAACGGGAACAATTTGTGGCAGATACACTGGAACAGGCATTGAGTGACTTGCCTCCTCCACCCGAACCAAGCGGCGCCCAGTACGATTCCTACATTCCCATGCAACAGTCATCATTTGATGTACCTGTAGCACAATCGGTGGGCGGTACGCTGCATCTGTTCACCGATGGAGGCTCACGTGGAAACCCAGGTGAAGCGGCTATTGCGTACGTAATAGAAGATGCAGGGAGAGGAGTGACACTCAAGGAACACGGCGAACGCATCGGCATCGAAACAAACAACGTGGCCGAGTACCGCGCGCTTATAGAAGGCCTGCGCATGGCCCAAAACTTCCACCCAAACCGCCTCATCTGCCACATGGATTCCGAGCTCATCGTGCGCCAGCTAAACGGCCAGTACCAAGTGAAGATGCCCACGATGCAGACACTCAACGATGAAGTGAAGCACTTGGCCTCCCAGTTCCCGGCAATTTTCTTCAAACACATCCCCCGGAGCGATAATCACCGGGCGGATGCACTGGTAAATAAAGCCCTGGACGCAGGAGGATCACGACCCTATGTGAGGCCACCGATGCAGGCGGGGCAGTGGAAGTATTGAGGTTAGGAACTAGTGTACTAGGAACTGGGAACTAGGATTTTTTCAGGTGTCGTCTTTGCAAATTCTCAATTGTGCATCAACCAAATCCTACTACCCGCGTGGAGGGAACAGCTCACGAGGCAAACCCGCGGCCACAGGTGGGACAGCGGTTGGCGCCGTAGCGTCATAAGACAGGAATTGGGCAACGGGGTGATCATTCTTTTTCCGCTGCAGGCGCGCGGTTTGGCCGTGGGTGGGTTTGGATTTTACCCTGAGTCGGACCGAAGGGTTGGGTACTTTCTTTTGTCCGGGCCTCTCCGGCGTAGCCTTGTTCGTGTCTACTTTCTATGTAGGGCGAAGTCGGATAGACAAAAGAAAGTACCACGGGGTACTACCTCCGGTGTGATTCATGGAAAACAACCGCGCGTAGAAAACGCGCTCTCGGATATGAAATAATTCCAAAGAAATGCGGGCGGAACGCCCGCTCTGAGGGGTGAAATAATTGAATGTGCACCCTCGGAGGGATGCACCTGCGGTCGATAAATTTAAACAAAATCCCACATTTCCCCCTTGGATCCACAAATTTCTACTTTATACTCCCGCCGTGCCCCACGCATTTTCTCGCATAGGCTTCCTGGGTTTCGCTCTGTCCCTCAGTTTTGTCGGATTTATGGAAACCACTCACGCAGCCACGCCCAGTACGCCTATCACCTACCGCCATCTGCATCACATTTTCACGCTGACTCCCAGCAGTTTTCCGCAGTGGTATGCGCCGAAAGAGATTTGGTTGTACAAGGGCCAACCCTTCGATCCTCCTGCGAGCCTCCTAGTAGATGGAGACTCTATCCCGGCCCTGCCCGAAGGAGTCACCAAGTCTTCCGTGAATGCCTGGAACAAAGCAGCCATCCGCGAGACTATCGCTACAAAGATTGGCGCTCCGCTGTACTTGGCTCCCGGAAAAGTGACGATCAATAAAGGAGCAGACGGAATCGCCACGTTTGAAGGAGTGGGAATGCTGGGCAGAGATGTGAACTTGGATGAAGCCGTCACGCTCACCATCGCCGCCATGGAAAGAGGGATCACCGATATTGAAATCCCCGTCACTCGCACGCAACCGGAGATGACCATCGACCCTGCACTAAAAGAGCAGGGAATCACGCAGGTGCTGGCGGTAGGCGAGTCGGACTTCAGTAATTCCCCGGCCAACAGACGTCACAACATCAAAACAGGAATGGACAGATTCAACGGATACATCGTGCCCCAGGGAAAAACATTTTCTTTCGGTGAACGGCTCGGTCCTGTGAATGGAGCCACGGGCTACAAGCTGGAGCTCGTCATCAAGGGAGACCGCACGGAGCCGGACTACGGCGGCGGGCTTTGTCAGGTAAGTAGCACCGCCTACCGAGGAATTTGGGAATATGGGCTACCCATCGTGGCACGCAGGAACCACAGTTACAGCGTGAACCACTACGCACCATACGGAACAGACGCCACGGTGTACCCGCCAGCCGTAGACATGAAGTTCAAGAACGACACGCCAGGCGCACTCCTCATGCAGACACACCGCGAAGGGGACAACGCCTACTTCATTTACTACGGCACCGATGACGGAAGAAAGTCTCAGGTCGTAGGCCCCTACATCTGGGACAGAGTCAGCTCCCCCGGAGATCGCATCGAAAGAACTACCTCTCTTGCCCCAGGTGTAACCAAAAAGCTCGGCGAACGTGTGCCGGGTCTGAAGGCGGCCTGGTTCCGTACCAAGACTACATCCACAGGAGCCACCACAGTAGAAGGCTTCTACTCACACTACCAGGCACGTCCGTTGTACTTACTCGTAGGAGTGGCAGCGGAACCGGCGGCGGATGAAGTGGTGCCGGGTGGGGAAGAGACTCTTTTGAATTAGGGATTGGGGATTAGTGATTAGGGATTAGGAGGGCGGTGTTCTTTTTTGAATAAAAAAACCCAATCCCTAGTACAATCCCTCAGTGCCACATTCTTTTTCCTGCGAGGCAATCGTACTGCGCACCTACGATGTAGGTGAGGCTGACCGGTACTGCATTTTATTTACACGTGAGCGAGGGCGGCTCGCCGTACGAGCACGCGCAGTTCGGAAAATGACGAGCCGCATGGGTGGTTGCATGCTCCCTATGCAACACGTGAAAGTGGAACTCAAAGAATCTTCTGCGGGTTTCATGTTGGCAGGTGCCATGCATTATTCGCTCGAGCCACGAAACTTCACTGATATGGACGCGTTCTCACAGGCTCATCAGGGAACAGAGTTACTTCTCTCACTTCTGCAGTCCGATGAGCCTCTTCCAGAAATTTATCGGCTCACATTGGAATTCTTAACGCTTGTAGGGAATGCTTCGCCGCATTTGGTCTTGGGATACACACTCTGCGTCCTGCACTACTTGGGACTTCTCCCTGCAGAAGAGGATTTGGAGACGCTGGTAGCACTACAACCGGAAGACAGTGCCTTTCTACGCAGTGCATTATCATCCTTAGAACATCTCCCCGATCTATCATCACCCGAACGCCTGCAGAGGCTTTGTAGAAGACTTCTAGAAGGACAACTGACAATCCCCCTAAAAGCAGGAGGGGTACATTTGGAATAATAAAAAATCATTTGTCCCAATCCCCAACCCCTAATTCCTAATCCCCATAGCAGCTCCCACATACGCCAGTACCGGAATCATGAGGAGCTCAAAGCCCAGAAGGTACGGCGACCAGAAGACGAGCACATTCTTTGTGGCTTCATGAAGCTCGTAGAACACTCCTCCAAGGCCCAGGGACGGAATCATCACAGGAAGAACGAGCGCGAGGGCGGCGATGCCGATGGCTCCAATGACAAGGGCGAAAAAGAGCAGCACGCAGGACTCCACGATGAATGGGAGCAGAATGGAAAAGTCATACGCCCCCATGTAGCGCTCTACCAGTATCTCATCTTCCCGTTCGATGGACCGCGTGCGAACAATTTCTGCGAGGACAAAAATGAGAACCAGTATAATGATGCCCACAAGCACGTAGGCGAGGACTGATGCAGCTTTCGTGATAGTGAGAAGTTCACGCACCTGTTCTTCTTGATTGGTGGCGCTTGCCAAGAAATCCGGGTCGATGACCGCCTGCCACTGGGTTTGCTTGGTGAATTCCGCAAAGACATCGTAACTCTGGAGGGATTTCAAGCGCACTGCGATGGTATCTGGAAAAGGATTCTGCAAATTATACTGCTCAATGAACGACACGAACGTAGGATTAATTCTCTTCTCCTGCTCATAGGCTTGTTCTTTAGTGATAAGCGTGGCCTCTTCCACCGATGGCAAACTCTGCACGGCGATGAAAAATTCCTGCACACCCTGGTCCGACGCATCGGGCTTGATCTTCAGACGCACGTCCGTTTGCGCACGCAAGAGCGAATCCCCAGCCTGTACGCCGGCAGCCATAAACACAAAGAGCTGTGCCAAAAATGCCACTCCCGCCAGCACCGCCAGCATCGCCCCCCAGGTTCTATCTCGCTTGAGCGAGAGCATCCCCCGCGCAATCCCGCGCCTCCACTGCAAGGACACACTCGGCTGCAGAAGCTGAGATGCGGTCATGGATGCGGTCTTGGCCATGCGGTCAGTATACGGCCACTGCAGCGGTGAGCCAGAAAGACGAATTGCAGAAAAGCCCCTTGTAGTCGATATTCAGTATCCGAACCAAAAAAATAATTCTCAATTTTCAATTCTCAATTTTCAATTCTCTAGTTTCTTTCGGCAGCAATGCAATCAACTTCTCCACAGCAGACAAGCATTCTTTTGCTCGTACATTCTCCGGATCCAAATCCAAAGATCTCTCGAACAGTGTTTTTGCCTTCTGAAAATCGCGTACCTGCAGATACGCCACACCTAAGTCGCACAGCGTGAGTGTGCTTTCCGGATCCAAGTTCAACGCACGCTCCAGTGTTACAATTCCCTGTGAACGCTCTGTGGCATTGAAAAGCGCCCAGCCGAGGCATCGCAAAATCTCCGCATTATTTGGTTTCAATGTATTCGATGTGCGCAAGTGGGAGATAGCCTGCTTCCATTCTTCGCGACGAGAAGATAGAAAGCCCAAAATGTAGTACCCGGTGTAGCTATCGTGATCCAGGGCGATGGCCTGCAAGGCGGCAGCCTCCGCACGGTCGTATCTATTCAAACTCAATTCATTATCGGCAATTTCCTCCAAAGCAGGAACATTCTCGGGATCCTCTAGCATCAGCTCTTCCAAAATAACCAATGCCTCCGCATGCTTTCCCTCCAGCTTCAGCTGCTCCGCCCTCTCCAGCCGTTCCACGGTATCGGTATCATCGGGGATCATGGGGCTATTATATGGTTTGCCTCCCTCAATTTCCATCAATTTCATACTCCTCTTTTTAAGCCGTACGGGCAGGGCTCGCCCTGCCCGTACCAGAATTGGCACGAATATCATTCCTCAAAAATGAACCCGATTTGCAAATTTTGAAAATCCCCACCCCGACCGAGCACGGCAGGCCGTGCCCCTACCGGGGATGACGGGATTAATACACCAAAAACAACACCGTCCGAATGATTCCGTACGATCCCAATATCACACACAGTCCAATCAGTGACCCGATCATCAAATCCTTCCCTTCTTTTAATTTGTTCTCATTGTATCCGTACATCACCATCTTGAACGCTCCTATAAGGAAGAGTGTGATAGTGAACATCACGCTCGTGACCGCTAAAAAGGACACGATTTTCGTCATAATCTCCGGAAAGCTGGCGCGAACACCGGTATTCACCGTCATAAATCGCTGCGCTGCCGCAAGCTGCGGTAGAAGTACTGCCGTAAAAGATGCTGCGAGAGCAGAGGAAAGGAAGGGCTTCATTCGTTTCAGTATAGCAAAAAATAGAGCATAAAACCATGGACAAACTGGCTCCAGGGAATTGCGATACAGAGCACCTGCGCCTACAATTCTG
The DNA here is from genome assembly GCA_964628805.1 of uncultured Candidatus Peribacteria bacterium. Classification (GTDB taxonomy): domain Bacteria; phylum Patescibacteriota; class Gracilibacteria; order Peribacterales; family Peribacteraceae; genus CAZVOK01. The sequence continues at coordinate 14,567 of CAZVOK010000011.1, forward strand.
CCCTATGAATCCACCCGATTTTGAAAAGCGCTTTGTGAATGAGCAGAGCAGCAGGAGGCCTCTCAACGGACGCACCAAACGTTCCTACTCTTCGTATCTGACAAACACCCCTCGCAGGAATTCCGGCTCACTCGTAGAGCGAGTGCGTGGATGGATCCTGGGGATGTGGGCATGGCTCGTAGCCTTGCAGCAGAGACTCGGATGGAAACGCTTTATAGGAAGAGGAGTAGTCGTAGGAGGAGTACTGCTCATGCTCTACTTAGGGTTCCTATGGATCACACTCCCAAACCTGGAAGATCCCAGCAGCCTCTTTGCCGCACAGAGTACGGTAATCACCGACCGCAATGGCATAGAGCTCTACCGCGTGCACGGAGAACAGGATCGAACCATCGTACCGAAAGATCAGATCTCTCCTCACATGAAGGAGGCGATTGTGGCCATAGAAGACTCTCGCTTCTACGACCGCGGGTGCCTGGACGTCCGCGCCTTGGCACGTGTGGTGTTTTTGCTTGGAAAACGCGGAGGTGCCTCTACTCTCACGCGTCAGTTGGCACGCAATGCCCTGAACCTTCAGCACGAGAACATCGTGAATCGTAAACTGAAAGAAGTGATCCTCGGCTGTCAGATGGAATCACAGTTCAGCAAAGATGATCTTTTGGCGCTCTACCTCAACTGGATTCCCTTTGGACAAAACGCCTACGGCATCGAGCAGGCGAGTAAGAGATTTTTTGGAATCCCCGCCAAAGATTTATCGGTAGCGCAGTCTGCAGTGCTTGCAAGCTTGCCGCAGCTTCCGAGCTATTACAGTCCCTACGGCAGGCACATACGCACCAAGGTCTCCGATGCCGCACTGGAAGATATCGCCTCCGGGAAAATCACAAAGTCTTCACAGATTTCCGATGACGAAGTGAATATCGGGCTCCTGGGTGCCATGTCCGGCACAGGAAGCAAAGCTATTTACGTAGGAGGCCGTGCCGATCAAGTGCTCTTCAATATGAAAGACCAGGGCTACATCACAGAGGAGGAGCACACCAACGCCATTGCAGACTTGAAGACTATGACCTTCCAAGCGTCCCGTGAGTCCATTCGCGCCGCGCACTTCGTGCTGTGGGTGCGCGATCAAGTGGAGCAGATGTATGAAAGCACCGGCGAAAGCCGTCTCCTGGAACAGGGGGGGCTGATTATTGAAACGACACTCGACTGGAAGCTTCAGCAGGAAGCGGAAAAGGCGGTCGCCAAACGCGCAGAGGCATCTCTCACGCAGTATGGCGCACATAATATTGCACTGGTTTCCATGGATCCGAAGACTCGTGAAGTATTGGCGTACGTGGGAAACAAGGATTATGCCGACACCGAAAATAGCGGAAAGATCGACATGGCCCAAGCCGCACGTCAGCCCGGTTCCAGCTTCAAGCCGTTTGTATACGCCGCTGCTTTCACCGAAGGCTACGCGCCTGCCACTGTTGTGTATGATGTCCCCACCAAGTTCGGTGCCGATCAGCCGCAAAACTATGATGGATCCTTCTGGGGGCTCACCAATATTCGTAAAGCACTCGGCGGCTCCAGAAACATTCCCGCCATTAAAGCATTCTTCATGGCAGGAGGAGAGGATAACGTGTTGAACTTGGTAGAAAAAATGGGAGTTACCACTCCTCGCTCAAGGAAAGATGAAATCAATGCAAGAGGAACGACGTTTGATTATGGATGGCCTCTGGCACTGGGCGCCGGAGAAACGCCACTCATAGAAATGGTGGAAGGCTACAGTACATTTGCAGACGCGGGCCTCTACAAGCCTGTGGTGAGCATCAAAAAAATCACCAATGGCAAAGGTGTGATTTTGTTTGAGGCCGAGAAGCCCAAGAACAACGAAGAAGTCATGGATCCGCGTATCGCCTATCAAGTAACGTCTATCCTCAGCGACGTTTCTGTGCGCCCAGGAGAATTCTGGCAAGCAGCATTGTCTGTTCCAGGCTTTCAAGCCGCTGCCAAAACCGGTACCAGCAACAAATGCCTGGAAAGAAACGCCGGCGAGGGAAAGCCTTGCCAGAAACGTCTGCCAGACAACGTGTGGACCATGGGCTACACACCGGACCTTGTGACAGGTGTATGGGTAGGGAATGCCACGAGCGAACCGCTCTCGCCCAAGGCCGATGGTCTCAATGTAGCAGCGCCTATTTGGAAAGACTTCATGATCAACGCCATGAAGCAGATGAAGAACCCCCAAAAGACATTTACAGTTCCCGAGGGAATTGTAACACCGCAGATTTCCCTTCTCTCCGGAGAACTTCCCACAGAGTGCACCCCTATTTCCATGCGTGCATCGGATGTGTTCCTTCGTGAGCGCGCTCCCACTCAACCGGATCCTGCGTGTACTACCGTGGAAGTAGATAAAGTCACAGGACTCTTGGCTTCCAATAGCTGTCCTGCGGAAGCTCGTGAAATGAGAAGCTTCCTGGTTCCAAAAAGTATTTTGGCTGAAAGGTGGCCTACGTGGGAACAGGGAGTACAAGCATGGGCTGCAGGTCTCAAAGCAAGCTCCACCGGTGCCACGACGTTTGTTTTGAGTGCCGTACCCACCAAGCAGTGCGATGCATCACTCACTCCCGGGCGTCTCATCAAACCCACAGTCTCACTCACCTATCCGCAGAACGGAGACAGCGTTCCGTACCCAGCGTTCCAGCCACAGTTCAGCGCCAGCGTGGGAGACACCATCAGAGAAGTACACATCAAGATCGATGGAAAGACCATCGCGAAGGAAACTTCCGCACCGTTTAAGCCACGCGTGCGTGTGCCTGCATCCATCAAGTCCAGCGGCACCCACACACTGGAAGTAGTAGTCATCGATAGCTACTTCAATCAAGCGACAGCCAAGTCCTCCTTCACCTTCGGAGAAGATACCAACGCTCCTTCCGTAGAAATTCTCTCCCCAGACTTCGGCGACTCCGTGAGTGGAGACGTCACTATCGAAGCCATGGCGGAAGACACCCAAGGAGGCATCAAGTACGTAGAGTTCTACTTGGATGACACACTCCTCTCGCGCAAACCCCAGGAGCCATTCACGTTCAATTATTCCCTGTCCTCTGTGTCACCAGGACCGCACACCATTCGCGTGGTAGCCACCGATGCATCGGGGCTGACAGGGGAAGATAGTGTGGAAGTAGCAGTGGAAGAATAATGAAAATAAAAAAAACGGGCGCAGATACTGCGCCCGTTTTAATAATTATTGACGAAGCATTTTTGCTACTAATTCAATTTCTTCAGGAGGCATTTGATCTTCAGGCTTTTCCAAAAGGTGACTGCAATGACGATGGATTTCATCCATCACTACAACCACATCCTCACCGGGCTCTCCATGAGCATCTGCGTACTCAGCTTTTTCTAGACGAGTTAAGTAGTGTGCAGCCTTCGAATTACGAACTGCGTCTCTATACACTGCTGGCGCAGGCTGATTGAAATACGGACGCTTTCCTCCTGCTCGACGTTTGAGAGGAGCAGCTTCTTGAGCCTTACGCTCTTCTGCAGCATCCCTCTGACCGTATAGTTCATTTTCCCATGAAGATTCGAGTGCCATAGAATTGAAGGGGAAAGATGCCCTCATTCTAAGAATTAACTTAAAACAATCAATTATTTGACATGTCAATTATCAAAATGCCGCTTCATTAAGCGCTAATATTGACTATTGACCGCAGGCCTGCGCTTACAATTGTGCTGCAATACTCTCCGGAATATCTGCGTTCGTGTGTACCTCGGATACATCGTCATCCTCTTCAATCGCCTCCATGAAAGCCATTACTTTCTGGGCGGTTTCCAAGTCCTTGATATCCGTCTTCTGATTCGGCAGAAACTTCATCCCGGCATCTTTCACTTCAAATCCATTCCCCTTCAAAAAATCCCGAACCTTCGTCCAGTCCGCAGCACCTGTGGTAACCGATAACGTGTCACCCGATACATCCACGTCCTCCGCACCAAAGTCGATTAACTCCAGCTCCATCTCTTCCACATTTTTTCCTGCAGGGACGGTGGCGGTAATCACGCCTTTTCTATCGAACATCCATACCACAGAACTACTATCGGCAAAGTTCCCGCCGTTCTTGGTCGCAATGTTGCGCACGTTACTCAACGTTCTATTTTTATTATCCGTCAGGCATTCAATGAGAAACGCAGCGCCTCCCGGGCCATACGCCGCATACACTTCCTCCGCCATCTGCTCGCCTTTCAAGTCTCCAGAGCCTTTCTTGATAGCACGTTCAATATTCGCATTCGGCACATTATCCTCACGAGCATTTTCGATCGCCGTTCGCAAAGAAGCATTGGTCGCAGGATCAGGACTGCCGGACCTCGCAGCAATTTCGATCAATCGGGCATGCTTCGTAAATACTTTTCCTCTTTTTGCATCCTCAGCTGTTTTTTTTACACGAATATTCGCCCACTTAGAGTGCCCAGACATAAAAAGAAAAATGGAAATCCAGAATTAAAAATGGAGAATTGATGATACGAATTGTACCCCAATTCTCCATTCTCAATTTTCAATTCTCAATTATTTGCGGTAGGAGATCATTCCCATAAATCGTGCGAGCTCAATAGCTCCACGGAGCATCTTCTGGTGCTTCAAGCACACACCGGAGTAGTACCGCTTCTGGATGTTTCCGAAGTAATCGGTGTGAGGCTTCAGAGTAGGGTAATCCTTGTAGTCGATGTACTTGGCATTTTTCTCGCAGAACGGACACTGCTTGAGGCGTGGGTCCGGGCGGCGTTGCTGCTGTTGCTTATTATTGGATGGTGGCATGGTGGAGTTTGGGGGAGATAAGGATAGGACGATTGTTAGATTGCTATATTGTTATATTGCTGGGAGGTTGTGAATCGCTTGCGAACAATATAGCAATATAACAATCGAAACAGTGGGTTAAAGGTCAATATTGTCATCAGAGATCAATTTTTCCAATTTCTCCGTAAGAACATCTTCCTGCATCTTTGGCGCAGGAGCGGACTTCTTTTCATCGGCAGCTTTCTGCACCTGGCGCTTGGCTTTCTTAGCTACCTGCTCCTTTACCTTCTCCTCTTTCTGGCGAGCGCGCACTTCATCGACACTTTCGCGATTCTTGAGCCAGTCCTCGTACACATCGGAGTACTTGAGGATCTGGTAGTTCTTTGGGGGCTTCACAAACATGTGACGGAGCACTCCTTTCATGATGCGCAGCTGCTGATCGATCTCCTTCACCTTGGCAGGGTCCAGCTCGTAGTAGTAAATGACGAAGTTTCCTTCGGTGAATCCTTTGATGTCGTAGGCCAAACCGCGGCGGCCCCACTTGTCTTTGGCTACCTGCTTTCCTCCTACTTCAGTAAAGAGGCCTTCTACTTCTTTCAGAAGGTCATTCTCCTCTTTCTGACCAAAAGGATACGGATACAGCAAACAGAGTTCATAGATACGGACGTCTTCTGACGAAGGCACGAGAGATGGCATAGTGACTTGTGGGTAAACCTAATGCTCTAAAAGGCGGCATTAGGAAGTCATTGAGAGCAGACTGTAGTGAAGTCTGGGGATTTGGTCAAGAAAGGAACTTGGAAAAGAAGCCGAAGAAACAGAGGATTCCGACGAGTCCGAAGAGTTGGAAGCACATTTTCGCCGATCTTTTCCTCGGCTTCATCGGACTCGTCGGCTTCCTCGGAAGCCTCATAAAAAAAGTCCCATAAACTCCTTGACCCTCTATATTTATCGAGTAAGATGACTCGGCTTTGCGACCGTTTTTGCAACGGTGGCTGGCTTTTTGGCCCCCTAAGATCAGTCTTTTGGGTCCAGCGCATGCTCATTCACAGCATCGTGTAGTAGAGAAGTTTGTGTTTATCCTCTCCGGCTTCGGCCGCGAGGGATAGATCACCCAATTCCTTTGGAATTATTATCGTTGTGATTACTCGATATAAATATAAGTAATCAGTCATGTCGGCCTTAGTGCCACATGCAAGCAGAAATATCACCAGTCAATCTTTGATTGCTGGATGAATTCTTCTTTTAGAAGAGTTTGATCCTAGCTCAGAGTGAACGCTGGCGGTGCGCCTAACACATGCAAGTCGCGCGCCTCGCAAGAGGAGCGGCGAACGGCTGCGTAACACGTTGGTACCTGCCTCGAACTCAGGGATAACTGTCCGAAAGGACAGCTAATACCGGATGGTCCCGTAAGGGTAAAGCTTCGGCGGTTCGAGAGGGGCCTGCGGCCTATCAGGTAGTTGGTAAGGTAACGGCTTACCAAGCCTATGACGG
>CAZVOK010000012.1:0-17057 GCA_964628805.1 uncultured Candidatus Peribacteria bacterium
GATTTCTAGATTGCATTGTGTAGCCTAAAGCGTAAATTTTGCCTCCTGCTTCAGCAGGACCGGTTCTCACCTCTCTCGGGAGCTGTCATGACCGCAACGGACGTACGGCCCAAGGAGTGCCTCAAGTGCGCGCCCAAGGCCGGCCAGAAGCCGCCGCAAAACGACCCACTCTGGGTCAAAGCTCTAGGGCTCGTGGCTCTCGCCATCGCTGGTGTCGCCACCAGCTACCTAGCCAGCTTAGGCGGTAGCTGCCATTGAGTCCTCGCCACGTCAGCTTAAGCTGACGTGGCTACTTTATAAATTTGGTTTTCTCTTATGCCACTCCGTCGCCTGCTCATACGCATGGGCAGCTTTTAAGATCGTCTCTTCCTGCCACTGAGCGCCCATCATCTGCAATCCAATCGGCAGATTATTTTTGGAAAATCCACAGGGCACAGAAAGGCAGGGGATTCCCGCCATCACCTGACCGTCCAAGAAAATATCTTCCAGGTACATGGCCACGGGGTCATTGGTGTGAGCACCTACTTCAAACGCTGGAGTAGGGGACACAGGAGAAATAATCACATCCACTTTCTCAAATGCCTTTTCAAAATCCTGCTTGATGAGTGTGCGGACTTTTTGGGCCTGACGGTAGTAGGCATCGTAGTAGCCGGCGCTCAGAGCATACGTACCGATCATGATACGACGCTTCACCTCAGGGCCGAAGCCTTCGCTGCGGACACGTTCGTAGTAGTCCAAGAGATTCTTTGGGTCAGTCACCGTGTGGCCGTAGCGAATGCCGTCGTAGCGGGCCATGTTGGAGCTCACTTCGCAGGGGCACAGAATGTAGTACGTGGCTGTAGCGTACTTGCTGTAGGGCAGGGAAATATCGGTGAGGGTGGCGCCCAGGCTTTCCAGGACTTTCGCTGCCTCACGCACGGCGCCTTCTACTTCCTGGTTCATTCCATCAATGAAATACTCTTTTGGGATTCCGACTCTCAATCCTTTCATATCTCCAGTCAGCGCCTTGGTGTAGGAGGGAACTGGCACATCTACCGTTGTCCCATCCAGAGGATCCTTTCCGGCAATGGCCTCCATCACAATGGCCAAGTCCTCTACGTTTTTACAGATTGGCCCAATAGTATCGAGCGAGCTCGCCATGCTCAGTACTCCGTAACGGCTGGTGCGGCCGTAGGTGGGGCGAAGACCCGTCATGTTGCAGTACCCCGCAGGCTGACGAATGGAACCTCCGGTGTCTGTTCCTAGAGCAAAAATGCCTTCATCGGCAGCAAGTCCTCCTGCTGATCCTCCTGAGGACCCTCCAGCTACTCTATTTGTATCCCAAGGGTTCCTAGTCACGCCGTAACAAGAGGTCTCCGTACTGGCACCCATGGTGAATTCATCAGTGTTCACCTTCGCAATGCTAATGGCCCCTTTTTCCTTTAACCTTAGGGTTGTAGTCGAATTAAAGGGGGGTCGGTAATCTTTGTTCCGGAGGATGTTGGAACAGGCAGTTGTTGGCACGCCTTCCTCGCAATACACGTCTTTAGTGAGGAAGGGGATACCTGAGAGGGGATGTTCAAAGGAACCAGAGGAATCTAACTTTTTGGCTTCCTCTAGGGCTGAATCGAAATTTTTATAGACGACTGCATTGAGCTTTCCATCCACTTTTTCAATCCTATCAATGCATGCCTGCACTAAGTTGGCACTTGATACTTCTTTACTCTTCAAAAGCTTATGCGCCTCGCCGATGGTAAGTGCGGAAAGTTCCATTAGTCGTGTGCGGATGGGGTCACAATTTGTCTTTCAGTCACCTGCAAACCTGAAGTCTTCACTAAAGTTTCTCCATCGATGGAAGAGCGAATTTCATCCTCACGAAGCACAGTTGTTAAGCCGGTGGCCTGAGCTGCAGGTTCTACTCCCGTGGTATCCACCTCCTGAAGCATATCCACATACTGCAAAATAGACGTCAGCTGCGGTGTGAGCTTAGTCACTTCCTCATCTGTGAGCCGCAAACGGGCAAGCTTTGCAATGTGCCGGACGTCGTCTGGGGTGAGGTTTGCCATGAGTGTAGGCAGGATAGGGAAAATCTTTGGAGAATCAAGGATTGTCCTCTTTGGGCGAACTTGTGAGGTTTTCATAGTTTTTGTGTTCGTATAACCGTGTATCCGTCTACTCGTGTACTCGGCCGAGTATACGATTATAAGAGTACACGGATACACGAAATCCATACCGTTACTAATTCTTCCCAGGCACTCAAGACAACCAGATGCTCTTCATTCCCAAGGCGTCCTCCGTCACACTATCCCACATGCAGCTCCTCCGTCTCCGTGGGCGAAAGATTTGTGAACGCGTCCAGCGTCAGGGTTTGCTGTGGAAGGGGAAGAATCTGATGATTCGGTACATCCCGGGAGCTCCTCGTCATCCATCAGTAGATCCAGAGACTCCTGCGCTGTACGTGGGCGCCGTAGCATCCACAAAGCTCGATAAGTCTGCCGTGCGCCGCAATCGCATGCGCAGGCGCTGCCGCGAAGCACTCCGGGTGGCAGTGCAGACCACTCCAAATATCGCTCCCGTACAGTTGTTGATTATCCCGCGGTCCTCTAGTCTGGAGGCCCCCTTCGGCGATATCCAAGAAGATATTGCCCGATTCCTTTCCATCTTCCATGGCTCCCACCTCAAAAACGAATAGTCTTCTGCGTTTTACACTACTTTTTGTTGCTGCGTACGCCTTGAGCCAGATCGGGCTCAGGTACTTCTTTCCGCAGGAGCCTGCGCAAACAGGCGTATTTCTTCGTCCAGTGCACTCCTCTGTACGTCAGGGAACCAATCCGGAGTTAGTTTTGGAAAACAAAACGCCGTCACTTCTTCGCATCGCCTCCCGCTGCCCACTTCCTCCGGTAGATGTATTCCGCATAGACACAGTGAATGGCAGTGAATCTGCAGTGCCTCTCAGTAGCTCCGGCACCACTGTTCCTTGTGAAGAAATTGAAAACATTCCCGCAGGAGAAGAGGCAGTCATCAGCTTGGCTCCTTGGAAGTACTCACTCTTCGAAACAAATGGCCTCTATGAGCTGCGATTACCAGGCAGTCGTATTAGCGTGGCATCACAGGAAAACACTGGTACGGGCAGCGTGCAGCAGGGGACGGGATCCAGCATTCCTTCTGAGCTCACAGCCAGGTTCGCCGTGCACGAGCCGGGAGTGTTCATCAAGACCTTCCGCACCTTTGTGATGAAGCCTCTGTTGAACTCACTCGTATTCATTGCAGGCTTAGTGCCGGGCCACAATCTCGGCATTGCCATCATTATCCTGACGATTCTCGTGAAACTTCTGCTCTTCTGGCCTACGCAGAAATCTTTGGAAGGACAGAAGAAAATGCAGATCCTGCAGCCGAAAATCGAGGCACTGAAGAAGCAGTACCCCAATGACCCCAAGCGTCAGCAGGAGGAAACCATGAAGCTCTGGAAGGAGCACAACATCAATCCGTTCTCCGCCTGCCTTCCCACTCTTCTGCAATTCCCCATTCTCATCGGCCTCTTCTACGCCATCCAGGAGGGTGCACACATTGAGCTCTCACGCCACTTGCTCTATTCCTTCCACCAAAATCTCCCCTGGCACTTCGATACGAATTTCTTGGGACTGAATCTCTTGAAGCCGGAGTGGTATATCTTCCCCATTGCACTCGTAGTGTTGCAGTACATTCAAATGAAACTCGCCTTTGCTATTGCCAAGCGCAAGACCGACGCTGGAAAAGCGGTGGTGGATATCTCCAAGGACAAGCCCAAAGAGCCTCTGTCTCCACAGGAGCTACAGCAAAAGATCATGCTCTACGCACTGCCGCTTCTCATTGGCGTCTTCGCGTTCCAGTTTCCCGCCGCTGTAGCCCTCTATTGGGGAATCTCTACTATCTTTGGCATCGGGCAGCAGCTGATTGTGAATAGGGAGCACCTGAAAGTGTAGGTCTGCCTTAGATTTTTAGAGTAGTTGTGGGACTCTCTTTCGTAAGTGTCACAAAGCCTTCGGGAGAAATTTCTAGTATGATTCCAGGAAGTCCTATGTGAGCTCCCGACAGAGAATTCAGTCCTCCCTCCAGCTTCACTGTCTGCTCATAAATAGTGCGTAGTGTGATGCTGATGGTTACTTTCCCTTTTTGGCTTACGACTCTCACTTTTTTGAGGCCAGATGCGTCTTTGTCTGTACTGATGTGATAGAAAATCACTTCCCGTCCCGGCGGGCACTCAATTGCATTCTTTTCTACTAAATCCTTTTTTCCCTCATGCGTTCTACGTATGGGCGTTTTTAAGGTAGGAATAGCAAATCGTGCGCCCCATTCTCTGAGTTTATCTTCTGTGAACTGAATGGTATGGGCACGAACTTGCTGCAAGAGCAATTCATCATAAGCTTTATTTTTTAGATCCTCATTGCGCTTCCGTGTTGCGTCTCTGCCTGAGAGTTGCAGTACTCCGATTTTTTCAAGCGCTCTGCCTGTTTGCTGTAAGTGATGCTCAATCACTCCGTCTGTGCGTACAGGCTTTTCAGGAAAGTGATCGAATTCACCGTTGATGATTAAATCTTGTTTCTTTTCTTTAAATACGTCATGAAAATGCCCGTACACTGCGCGGACAAAGTGCCACACTTCTTCTGCAGAGGGCGCACACGCGAAGTCTGTATGAATGATAATGATGCCGGTCTTTGGGTTGTACGCTAGTTCGTCGGTAAACCACTCAAATCTATTTTGTATTCTCTTGATAGCCTCTCTTGCAATTTCTTTGGCTTTATCACCCATCATGGGAAGGTTCTGCTTTGCGCAGAATACAATATCCGCATTCCAATGAGGTAATTTGCCATGTTCGGCACTTTCTAATGGTTTGTGCATATTTTGCAATATAAAACATTACTTTATATAAGTCAACCATTAAATGCCTATAATTGGATTACAAAAAAGCCCTTCTGGAAGGGCTTTTAAAGGCTTTTTTAGTCACCCATTAGGCTACCGTCACTTCCTTGCACAGGTACACATCCTGGATAGCATTGAGGATCTCTATGCCCTGCTCCAGAGGCTTCTGGAAAGCTTTGCGTCCAGAGATCAATCCTGCTCCACCTGCGCGCTTATTGATAACTGCTGTCATCACTGCCTGCTGCAGATCGTTTTCTCCAGAAGCACCACCAGAGTTGATGAGCCCAATGCGCCCCATGTAGCAGTTGGCTACCTGGTAGCGGCAGAGGTCGATGGGATGATCGGTACTAAGCTCGCTGTACATGCGCTTATCCAGCTTTCCGTAGGAGCTATCGCCGGTGTTGAGGGCCGTGAAGCCACCGTTTACCTCCGGAAGCTTCTGCTTGATGATGTCGGCGCCCAGAGTGACGCCCAGGTGATTGGCTTGGCCTGTGAGGTCTGCAGCCAAGTGATAGTCCACACCGTCTTTTTTAAAGCTGCTACTGCGGAGGTAGCACCAGAGCACGGTGAACATCCCCAGCTCATGCGCACGCTCAAAGGCTTTGCTTACTTCCACAATCTGCCTACCAGACTCCGGCGAGCCGAAGTAGATGGTGGCTCCCACTCCCAGGGCACCCATATTTTTGGCCTGCTCCACGGAACCGAACATGATCTGATCAAACTTGTTTGGGTACGTCAGAAGCTCGTTGTGATTGATCTTCACAATGAACGGGATCTTGTCCGCATATTTCTTGGCGACAATTCCCAGTCCTCCAATAGTGGAAGCAACAGCGTTGCAGCCGCCATCGGTGGCCAATTTCACGATGTTCTCCGGATCAAAATAATCCGGATTCTTGGCAAAAGATGCTCCCGCCGAGTGCTCGATTCCCTGATCCACAGGCAAAATAGACAGATATCCTGTGCCACCCAAGCGACCGTGTTTGTAGAGTTCCAAAAGATTTTTCTGTACCTCTTTTGATCTATCCGATGCGGCAAACACCTCTTCTACATTTTTGATGCTCGGCAGATGCAGCTTTTCTTTGGGAATCGTCTTTGATTCAAAATTCAGCAAAGAATCTGCTTTATCGCCCAGAAGAGCGGAGATATCGGCGTAGTTCATGGAAGGGGAGGAAGAAGCAATACGCCAGCAGAATACCTTCTTTTGACGAAATGAAAATCTCCCTTCATACTTGCTTTTTATTAAAAATATTATAATATAACAATATGAATGCGCCTCAATTACCAAAGGACGATGCTGAATTATTGCAGCGCGTTCAGACAGAATATGCAACACAGGATAACTTCCCGGGCCTTATAAGATTTCGTGCTGTTGAATTGAGTCATGTCCTGGGGGATTTGGTACAGATGGGAAAGAAAAGAATTCTAGATATTGCCTGTGGATCCGTCACAAGTCCCGAGCAGCAAGGGCGAATGTATGAGCCTTGGTTTGCGCGCATTGCACATGAAGCGGGAGCTACGGTCACAGGAATTGATATAGGGGATTTACAGGGAGAAAAATTTCACGGAATTCGGGCAGATTTATCGCATCCTAGGGCGGTATTAGCCCAATTCCCTCCTGAAGAGTTTGATCTGGTGAATACAGATGCCTTTATTGATTCCCAAAATCTTCCACAAGCTTCCAAAGAACTTGTGCGTACCAAAACTGATGCTGAGATTCTTGCCATAGAAGCAGAGCTGCGTGCCGAAGTTGAGCGATTATTGAAGGAAGGAGGTATCTATCTTTTTAATAAACATATTGCTGTAAAAGAAAATGGAGTACTGACGAATAAAGGCAGTATTATAGGGTATAAGCCATAATAATCTTCGAAATATAAAAATATTTATAAATTGCCTTCCCAATCTTTTTTCGTATACTCCGCGCACCAAAGCGCCTTTTTGCATGGAGCAAGAGGCGTGATGGAGTGCTTCAAGGAAAGGAAGTGGACCGTGCCGGAAGGATTACTGGCTCTCCTCCGCGACGTCGATAAGGCCATGCAGCCTGTCCACGAAGCGGGCCTCCCCGACTACGTCCAGCGCGCGATGTTGTGCAGGAAACTGCTGCAGATCGCCTATGAAACAGCGTACATCGTGCCCTCCGCCTCAGATGCACGTTCCTACAAGGCGAGCACCAACTGATGCTCGCGAGCTCTTTCCCGGTGTTGTGTAGACAATGCCGGGATTATAGTGCGTAATATTTACTTTATATAAAAGATAGTTTAAAATGCATCTATCCGTTTTTCCCGGCTAGGATAGCCGGGCGGTATCGCCTCTAGTCCCCATCCCAGGAGTTGACCATGTTGGTCCTGAGCCGGAAGTTGGGCGAGAAGATCATCATTGGTGAGGGTGATAGGACCATCACCATTACCGTAGTCGACATCGACCGCGGGAAGATCAGACTGGGGATCGAAGCCCCCAGGGAGGTCGCCATCTACCGGCAGGAGTTACTGCCGCAGGACGCCCCATCTGGGGCCGTCCCGCACAAGCTCCCGTCCGCGTCGTGAGGCTCACGCCTCACACTCAGGGCCAGCCGTGAACCGGCTGGCCTTGGTCTTATGTATGCCCAATTTTCGCATCTGAAAGCCATTTAACGAGATTCGATTCATAATATTCTCGCACAACGATTCAAAAGGTTTAGGCTGCACAAATGCTTCTCTTCGGAGACGCTACTCGTGTTCCGCGCAAGCGGGCACTGCCAACACAGGAGAGTCGCCCGACCCACCCTCTCCTTTCCCACCGGGTCATTCAATTCCGGGGTCTGAAGGCGCAAGCCCTTAGACCCCATATCTTTAGGTATTGGTACTGTGTCTCGTGACACGGTATTCTTCCGGCATGTCCCTCCGCCTTTACAACTCCCTGGCCAAAACCGAGGAAGACTTCGTGTCGCTGAAGCCCGGCCACGTGAGCATGTATACCTGCGGTCCTACTGTGTACGGGCGTCCGCACATCGGGAATTATTCGTCGTTCCTCATGGCGGATCTGTTGCGTCGTTGGTTGGAGGTATCAGGCTACACAGTCACGCACGTGAAAAATATTACGGATGTGGGTCACTTGGTGGCTGATGCAGACGAAGGGGAAGATAAATTGGAGAAACAAGCGCGCGCAGAAAAAAGTGATCCGCTCGCCATCGCAAAAAAATATACGGAGCAGTATTTGGACGATGAAAAAGTATTGAATCTTTTGGAACCGGCACATCGTCCGCGCGCCACGGAGTTTGTCAGTCAGATGATCACGATCATCGAGTCACTCGTTGCGAGTGGTCACGCGTATGAGACGGATGACGGAGTGTACTTCAGTGTGGAAACATTTCCGGAGTACGGAAAATTATCCGGCAACACATTGGATGCTATCGAAGCCGGTGCGCGCATTGAAGTAGACGAAAAAAAGAAACACCCGGCGGACTTCGCACTCTGGAAAAAAACTGTGGGAAGCAATGCGCATCACATCTTGAAGTGGCCATCGCCATGGGGCGAAGGATTCCCCGGTTGGCACATCGAATGTAGTGCGATGTCGCGCTCACTTCTGGGAGAAAAAATCGATATCCACACCGGCGGTGAAGATAATATTTTCCCGCATCACGAATGTGAAATCGCGCAGAGTGAGTGCAGTGGTGAGCATCCATTTTCTCGCTTCTGGCTGCACAAAAGACGTATCGAGATTGCACCAGAAAAAGATGCTGAAGAGGGCGTAAAAATGTCCAAGAGTCTTGGAAATATTCTCACTGTGTCAGACATCATGAGTCGCGGATACGACTCGCTCGACCTTCGTTATTTTCTTCTCAGCGCCCACTACCGCACGCGCCTAAAATTTTCCTGGAAGAGCATGGACGATGCGAAGAAGGCGCGGAAAAAAATCATGGAATGGATTGGTGAAACTGAAAAATGGACTGCCATGGATGCACAGGATTCCGATGTCGATTCCTGGAAGAAAAAATTCAGCGATGCCATGGATGATGACTTGAATACGTCTGCCGCACTCGCCTCTATTTTCGATGCGATGTCTTGGAGTAGAAATATTTCTGCATGGAATCAGAAGTCACTCGCATCACTCCAAGATTTCATCCAAACAATTCGTCACACATTCGGATGTTTTGATTCCGTTGCAGAAGAATCTATCCCGGCAGATGTTCAGGAGCTTGTGACGCAGCGTGCTCAAGCAAGAGCAGATAAAAATTTCTCACTCTCCGATGAACTCCGAGACAAAATTTTTGAGAGGGGATTTGTGGTGAAGGATACGGGGGACGGGCAAAAAGTAACGAAGAGGTGATCGAAAAGTAAGGAAGGTAAGGAGGGTACGGAAGGTAAGGTAAAATAAAAAAATACCCTCCTTACGCTCCGTACTTTCCTTACCTTCCGTACCAAATCTCAATAATACAAAGACTTCAAAAACCTCCGGATACCCACCCCTAGACATATCCACGTCAGGAACCTGGGATCTCCGCAACTGCATTTTTTGTCCTTAAAATGGTCAAAAAATGACATCTATTTCGGCTTTTTGGCTAGGGATTCTTCCTAAATCGTCATTTTGGCCGCAAAAAATGAGTCCTTTTCCCTTCAGATGATGTGTAACACACTGAAGGGTCCCCCGTTTATGCCCTTGCTACCTCTCCCGAGGGCGCTTGCTTCAGAGAGACGCCCTTCGCTAGGATCACCCAGATCCGCTCTTGGAGAGCGTGGTCCTGACGTTCATTGACAATTCGGCACCTTGCCCCTTTTCAGGGACAAGTATTCACATCCTTCGCAGGGGATTTCCTCCTGCTCACGGGGGATCGTGCTTGTTCTTTACTGCAATGTTCCTCACCTTCGGTACCTTTTGTGTACCGCCTATATATAAGGTGTCTCTCTCACGGTGTGTTCTCTTTATATTTAAGGAGGAGAGTCCCTTCCTACTCTCTGGAAGCGGAGCTCATTCCCATCACGTGAGTCGAGTGTTCCATAACATTGCGAACTAACCCCACTTTGTTAATTCCTGTTCTTCTTTTTATTTCTTTTTATTTCTCTTTTATGGACGTTTCTCGTTTGAAGAAAGTCCTTGCAGGAGTCTCTGTTGCCGCTGTGTCGCTCTCCCAGATGGGAAGCGCTATTGCTGCGTACAGCGATGTCTCTGCAGGCGTCTGGTACGAAGAGGCAGTCGATGCATTTACGGATGCAGGCTACCTTGATGCCAGCCAAACGAAATTCCGCGGTGGCGATCAAGCTAACCGTGCTGAATTCGTAAAGCTCATCGTTGAGCTCAATGGAGGTATTCTTTCCACGCCTCCAGCCGTTCCAAGCTTTAGCGATGTCGCTACATCCGCTTGGTACTACGGTTACATGGAAGAGGCAGCCAAGGAAGGCTGGGTACGTGGCGACAAAGACTGCTACGGCACCAAGCCTTGTAACGCTCGCCCAGGCGCAAACATCAACCGCGCTGAGGCTGCTGCTCTCATCGTCCGCGCCTTCTCCTTGGAGGCTACCGGTGATGCTCCACAGTTCGTAGATAATCCTACGGGCCAGTGGTACACCGATGCTATCCAGACAGCTGCAGATAGCTGCGTGCTGCAAGGCGATGACTCCACAGGTCGTGTTCGTCCTTCGGACAGCATGAACCGTGCAGAAATGGTTGTGATGCTTCACCGCGTCGACCAGGGTCTGCAGTACGGTGTGGACTGCGAATCCGGAACTCCAGTGGAAGGTGCTGCTATCAGCAGCGCTGAGGCTGTAGATTCCGACTTGGTTGCAGTCGACTTCACTGTTGCTGTAGATCAGGATTCCGCTGAAGATGCTGCAAACTACACAGTAACTTCCGGAACGACCACTGTAGAGGTGTCCTCCGTTGAATTGACGGGCGACAACTCTGTGGAACTCACCCTCGCTTCTGATCTCGATGCTTCCAAGACCTACACTGTTGAAGTGTCCGGTGTTTGGGACATGGCTCAGGAAGAGGAAATCAATGACACAGCTACATTCAAGGGTTACTCCGCAGTACCAATGGGCGATGGAGTGTTGGAAGTTTCTTCCTCCTCCAAGAACCCAACCGGTGATGCAGTTCCACGCGGAGCCATCGGAGTATCCATGTTGTCTGTTGATTTGACCGCTTCTTGCGAAGATTCCGTTGTCATCGAGGACCTCACCGTTCTCCATGAAGGATTCGGCGCTACATCCGATATCACCGGCGTATACGCTGTGGTAGACGGTGCACGCGTATCCCGCAAGCGCACCATCGACTCCAAGGATCAGTCTGCAACGCTGCACTTCTCGTCTCCTTTGACGGTTGCTGCTTGTAAGTCTGTAACTTTGGACCTTGTTGCTGACATGAGCACAACGGCTACGGTATCGGCTGAGCACAACCTCGTTGTTGAGCTTCCTTCCGATGTTGTATCCAATGCAAAGCAGGTAAAGGGTAACTTCCCATTGAAGGGAAACACTTTCCGCGTTGCTGCAGTCACAGCAGGTACGCTCTCCGTTTCTTACCTGAGCGTGTCTCCAAATGAAGTAAAAGTAGGCGACAAAGAAGTACTTCTTGGTAAGTTCGAAGTATCTGTAAACAGCGTAGAAGATCAGACGATCTACTCCATGACACTCCAGCAGAACGGTACGGCCGCTGAAGGAGATGTTACAAACCTGAAGATCCGCCGCAGCGATGGCACTGTTCTCACGAACACTGTCACCGAGTTCGACGGTGATTACGCTACATTTGTCTTCAATCCTCCTTTCATCGTAAAGCAGGGTGATAGGCTCACGCTGAGCGTTGTCGGAGATGTCTCCGGCGGTGCAGGCGACACTGTTCGCGTCCAGTTCGAAGAGACGGCTGATATCTTCTCCGTCGGTTCCCTGTACGGTTACGGTGTAAACGGTCAGCTCTACGGAGCTCAGGTTTCTCTTGCTTCTACAACGAACACGAACGGAGTAACCATCAACGCTGGTCAGTTCACGATCTCCATCGATGGACCTGCTCAGCAGACGTACACACGCGATCAAGATGATGCCCTTTTGGCAAACATCGAGTTCGACACAGGTACGGCTGATGACTTGGATGTCCGCAAGATCTTCCTTGCAGTCCAGGGTAACTCCAACACAGGTGCTGCACTCAACGTTACAAACGGCACCTCTTACGACAACATTCACGAAGTACTCGAGAACGTCACCCTCAAGAACACGAAGACGGGTCGTTCTATCGATGGCGTCCGCCTCACAGGTTCTTCCGACTTCGGTAGCACTACCGGCGTTGGTACGTACCAGGTGTACCGCTTCGATGACTTCACCCTCAAGGGTAACGAAGATTGGCAGCTCCTTGTCGACTTCATCGACAACGGAAATGGCAATTCTCCTGACAACGGCGATCAGTTCAAGGTTCACATCTGCGGAGAGCCACAGGAAGTCTCCACGGGTACGAACACCACTGGTTGTACGTTCGGTGGACTCGTAAACGTTGCTGTAACTAGCGACACTGCGAAGTCTTACCAGATGCAGGTTGAAGGACTGTCCACAGGCGATGCTGTGACGGACGTACGTCCTCGCGGTGTTGTCACGGGAACAGCTCAGCGCATTGCTACAGCTAACCTCACGGTTGCTGTGAAGAGCATCGGTTCCTTGGACACTGCTGTTAAGAACACAAAGAACGTGAACCTCTTCCGCTTCGAGGCCCGCGCAGGCGAGGCTAAGGATGTACTTCTCACGAAGGCTTCCTTCGCATCCGCTTCCGGTTCCTTGAACAACGGTCAGAACTACACGCTCTGGGCTGACACGGACTACAACGGTACGGTCGACACCATCGTAGAGAAGGGTGTGACAGCTGTTGGTTCCGCTATCACCTTCAGCAAGATGACAGGCGGTGGATTCGTTATTCCGAAGGAAAAGACAGTTGCCTTCGAAGTACACGCAGACATCTCTGCTTCTCTGACAAACAACTGGTTGCAGCTCGCATTCGAAACATCCAGCAGCTCTTACATCGAAGCTGAAGATGTCGTTCGCGGAAGCAGCCTTTCCGGCATCAAGACGAACGGTACATGCAGCGTTACTACCTGCGATATCGTCGTAACGACTGTCGGTTCCCAGCCTTACAAGCTTGTAAGCCAGGGAGATCTGTACGTGACCAAGGACACGGTGGCCGTTCGCGCTCACCAGTGTTTGGGTGGCACGCTCTGCGATCCAGTTCTGCGCTTGCAGTTCCACGCTGAGAACGAGGCCATCGACGTCACGGACCTTCAGCTGACTTCCTCCGGAGGCACAGCAGGTTCCGTTGATCGCTTGGAACTCTACAAGGACGGTTCCACAACCGCATTCGCTACGGCTACGGTCGGAGGCTGCGGAAGTGATGACGTCCGCAACTACTACCACACGAACGGTACAACGGGCACATCTACAGCTTCCACGTTCTGCGCCAAAATGCAGAGCCAGCAGCTCGTAATTGCTAAGGGTGCTGACGTGAAAGTTCTCGTCAGGCCTCGCATGAAGACGGATGTCGATGGTGCTACACCAAACGACACTCTCCAGTTCTTCCTTGACCCAATGGCCGTATCGAACAACGCTACGGGTTCCGGAGCAGTCCGCGCTCGTGGTAAGGATTCCAGCAACAACCTCACAGCCAACTCCGGAGATTCCGCAGCTGGTGGAGAAGTGTTCATCGGAATCGGTTCGGCTGCTGCTTCCAACGCTCTGGTAAAGGGCGAGAAGAGCACATCCGTTCTTTCTAAGATCACGTCTATCACGAACGCCAATCCAGACGCCAACGGTACTCAGGTACCTACTGGTGTTGCCGATATCGGTCAGTTCAAAGTCGCAGCTGCTGCGAACAGCAACTCTAAGAACGGTTTGAACAAAGTCGTTCTGTCCGGAGTGATGTTCAACGTTACAGCTACGAACGTGATCATCGATCCTGCTACGTTCTACTTCTACAACAAGGCAAACTCCACGGTAACAAAGACCTGCACAGCTACGACAACAGCAGGTGTAACAATCGGATTTGCCGCTTCCGGTTCCTTCTTGGTGAACTGTCCTCAGCTGCAGAACAGCGGAGTCAACACCACGATCGACCAGGGTACGGACGCTACATTCGTCCTCCGCGCAACGGTGTCGAACCCACAGGTTTCATCCTCTGCTACGTCCACCTTGCAGGTATCTCTCCAGAACTTCGATTCGCCGACTCGCAACGCATACAGCGCCTCTTCCAGCCACTTCGAGTGGGTGGACAAGGACAATGCAGCTGCGACGACAGCTACGTTCCTCTGGGTTGAGTATCCAGAGACAACCATCAAGTCTACGAGCTACCAGAGCTAATCGCTCTCAGATCTCCTAGATGAGATAGAGTCTCAGCAAAGGCCCCTCGCGAAAGCGAGGGGTCTTTTGCGTTATAATTCTTTTTGCCTCCTCACGCTTAAATCCGAATATCGAAATCCGAAATCCGAAGGAAGCTCGAATAATGGAAAAAATTTTTTAATTTTTAAAAAATATTTCCTTATCTTTAGTATTTCCTTCGGATTTCGATATTCGGATTTTTATCCAAGAATCTTCCTCTTCATCCACAATCCCAGTGCAGTCATTGGCCTCATCACTACCATTCTCTCTGCCGGATACGTCACTACTTCTCCTCCAAACTTCTCCTTAAACTCCGAAATCTTCTTCCATGGATGATTCTCTGTGGCATCTGCAGGGGCCACTCCCAGGAGATCATACGATGTACAGCCCAGGCGTTTGCAGAACGTCATAGCTTCCCATTGCAGCAGGTACGGAGCCATCAGAGACCTATGCTCGTAAGACGATGCGCCGTAGTAGTAGATGCCGGTTTTCCCCCAGGTAGCCCCCATCAATCCTGCGACTGCCTCGCCATTGCGGTAGGCGAGCAGTAGAAAACTACCCGGAAGTTTTTGCAGAAATATTTCGTAGTGCTTGCGCGGAAGTATCGTAAATCCATCCCGCTCTGCAGTTTTAACAAGGAGCTGATGGAAGAGCGCGGCGTAGCCGGATTGTTCCATCTTGATGTCGCTCTTCTCTGCTACTTTGATGTTGTAGCGTCCTTTCTGTTTCATCTGAGCCAAAATTTCCGCTTCTGGATGCGATAAATTGATGATACGTGTGGCCTCCGGCTGGATGTGTCTGCCGGACTTTTTTCCAAAAGCAATTTCCTGAAGTGGAGAGAGGAACAAGGAGAGTGCCTTGGATTTTTTGCATTCAGCTTTCAGGTGTTTCAAGAAACTATTTTTCCGTGCATCATCTAAGCCATCGGAAAACAGAGGACCTCTAGGCGCATCCCACGTAGAAAGTCCGTACGAGCCTTGGTCGATAATGATCAATGCAGAGACCAGGATCGGGCTTTCTTTGGAATCTCTCATGAGAAAAATTTTCGTCTGTCTGCCCAGGGCTTCCTGGTATTCCTTCCATTCGCTGGATTGCCACAGGGTTCCCTGCGGATGATTCTCCACCCATGTACGGTACTCTTGGGTAGCCTCTGAAAGTTCTTGGAAGAACATGGAAGACAGTATGCAGTGGCTTTTGGTAATTGGGAATTGGTCATTTCCCAATCCCTAATCCCAAACCGCCAATCCCTCATATAAAGCTCGATATTTAATCTCATCAGTGATACGCTCAACCATCACTTACTTCATTCCTCCAAGCTCCATGCCCTTCACACTCCCCGAACTCCCCTACGCCTACGACGCCCTGGAACCGCATATTGATGCCCAAACGATGCAGATCCACCATACCAAGCACCACCAGACGTACATCGATAAACTGAATGCGGCTGTAGCAGGGACAGAATGGGAGACTATGCCTGTGGAGGAATTGGTCTCGAAGCTCGATCAGGTACCCGAGGACAAAAAAGGTGCCGTGCGAAACCACGGTGGGGGACACTCAAATCACAGTTTTTTTTGGACGATCCTGGGTCCCAATGCCGGCGGAAAGCCCTCTGCAGACTTGGCAAAAGCCATCGATGAAGCCTTTGGCAGTTTCGAGGCGATGCAGGAGAAATTCAATGCCGCAGCCACCAATCAATTCGGCTCCGGTTGGGGATGGCTGGTTGTCTCCGGTGGAAAATTGGAAATTATGAGCACGCCGAATCAGGATTCTCCACTCACCCAAGGGAAGACTCCTATCCTTGGCTTGGATGTGTGGGAACACGCGTACTACTTGAAGTATCAGAACAAGCGTCCGGATTACATCAAGGCGTTTTGGAGCGTCGTAAACTGGGCAGAAGTAGAAAAGCGCTACGCAGCTGCTTTGTAATTCGTCACTCTTGATTTTACAAAATCCGCTTCCAGAAGCGGATTTTTTGATGCGTGCATCGGATTTCCTTTCGATAGTGCTCGCATCCGACCCCTGAATTTCCGCTAGGGCCTGAGGAAGACTCCAAAAAAATTTATTGACATTGAAACTGAGGGGACTACATTTCCCGGCATTCAGCCCCTTTCCTTTGCCTTTATGACACCCGAAACCCGCGATGACGCTCCTGATATACCGACTGAGCCACTTCAACCAGAGAGAACTTTTGTAAAAGGAGAAAAAGGATTGCAGTTGAAATCTGATACAGCAATAAAACTACTAAAGAGTAATAATCGCTTTCCTCCCGCAGGAGCGGAGCCTATTCGTCGTCATACAAGTAAAAGGGTATTTACTCTGTTTCCTGAAGGTACTCATGTAGAAGCTCAATCGGTAAGAGATCCAAATGAAAGAGTTCGTCTGAATGGTTCTATAGAGATTATCGAGGGAGATACGCCTCGGGCACTTCATGAAATTGAGGCTGCGTGCAGAAATAGATTCACCAATGCACTGCTTTTAGCAGATGCCGTAGTCACAGAACTTTGGGATGAAGCAGAAAAGATGAAGTAAGACCCATTTTTTTGGCTTAAATCTGTTGACTCTACCCATGTAGGCTTTACTATACGCATACTCACAGCGGCCCTTCTGATTGTGTTTCGAGTGCTGTGTTCCGTCTTTGCCACTTTGTTGCTGCTTTCCGTATTTGGGAAAGTGTCTGCAATGCTCGCTGTGTGGCTTCGCCGGGCACATCCAATTTCTTTCTTCTCTTCTCCGTTATGGCTACGAAAAAGAAGGCGAAAGCCGCTCCGAAAAAGAAAACCGTCGCCGCGAAGGCGTCCAAAAAAGTGGTAACCAAAAAGGCTTCCAAGCCGACTGCCGCTAAAACTACAAAGGAAGCTCCCAAGGCAA
>CAZVOK010000013.1:0-8415 GCA_964628805.1 uncultured Candidatus Peribacteria bacterium
GGAGGGCAGGCGGTCACCTTCCCCCTCCTCCCAATACCAATAAAGACAGAGAGCGAGCCTATCCACCGTAGCCCAGAGGCGGAGGTGGATAGCCAAAAGAAAGTACCGACCTTTGGTAGACGATAATGACATTCTCCCTGAACAACCGCGGGTGGGACACCCGCTCCCAGAGTGAAATTAAGTAGAAATAATTGCAAAGGAATGCGGGCGGAACGCCCGGTCTAAGGGTGAAATTATGGAAGACAAAATTTCCCTGTAACCAACAGTCATTCTGCTCGTAGTACTCAGTGCAGAAAGGCTAGACTGCCTTGCGTACGCTTTCTTTCTCCTCTCATGCCCATCGACGAACACTCGCTCCTCGAGCGCTGCCGAAACGGCGATCTGGATGCCTTTGATCCTTTATATCAGGAGTACGTCACACGTATCTACTCCTACCTCTATAGACGCACGCTGGATAAAAATACGGCGGAAGATCTGACGAGTGTCACCTTCATCAAGGCACTCGAGAAAATCTCCTCCTACAATCCCTCCCGCGGAGTCTTTGCTGCCTGGCTCTACCGCATCGCACGCAATTCCCTGATGGACCACTTCCGGTCCTTCCGTCCCAATCAAGACATAGAAGACGTGTGGGACTTGGCATCCGATGACGACGCCACGCAAAAGCTCAAAGACCGCGAGAACGTGGAAGTCGTTCGCGAGGCACTCCAGCACATCGACCCGGAAAAGCGCGAGATTATTCTGATGCGTCTGTGGGACGGACTCTCCTATAAAGAAATTTCCGAGATTACGGGCAAAACCGAGAGTAACTGCAAAGTGATTTTCTCCCGCACCATCGCGGAACTTCGCACCAAAATGCCTCTGATGGCATTCCTGCTGTTCCTCCTCTGTCCTCCTCCCCTTTCCCCTCTCCACCCATGACCAAAAAAGAAATCGCCGGCATTCTGGCTGATCTCTACGAGATCGATCCAGAGCTGCAGGCCCACGAGAAAGAACTCATTCCTCTCATCCAAACACTCCTCAAGCATGATCCTTCTCGTACTCCGGACGAGCAGTTTGTGAGCGAACTTCGCACGCGTCTTCGCGAGCGCGCGCATCAGTTGTCTTCCGAGAAAAAATCCGCATGGAATTTCCCACTTCCCGTTTTCCTGGGATCACTCGCCACTCTTTTGATTGCAGTCCCTGTCACCTACTGGGCAGCATCACAGTCTGGAACTCCTACGACACTCCAAGTATCGAACAACGCGGAAAACGCACCAGCGCTCACGCTCTTTGGATACGATGTATCGCAGACAAAAGATAAAGCATTCGGATCATTCAGCGGATTTACGCCAGGTTCCGGAGCAGAAGGCGGGCGCGGAGGCATGGGTGGAGGTGGAGGTGGAGGTGGAGGCGATGCCATGATGGCAGGAGACGCCGCGGTCTCGAACGAAAAGATGATCGCGCCGGGTATGCCGTATCCCAATAGTAGTATTGGTTACACATTTGACGGATCCATTCCCGCTCTTCCAAGCAGTGTCTCTGTACTGAAAAAACAGCCGCAGAATTCCACCATTCCTCTGGAAACATTCGCAAAGTCCTTGAATGTGCAAGGTATCAACATCCGCTCCTTTGAAGGAAGCACCGTGGACTCCGTGTCCTTTGTGCAGCAGAAAAAGTACGGCTACATGTTGAGCCTCCAGCTGCGCGATGGAACATTCAGCCTCAGCCAGAACTGGGAACAATGGCCTCACCCGGAAAATTCCTGCCAAACAGAAGCCTGCTTCCGCAGCTTCGCTCTGTCCCCATCGGACATTCCTGCGGATGACGTGCTCATCAAGATTGCTCAGGATTTCATGAAAGAACACAGTGTAGACTTGTCCGAATACGGCGCACCGGAAGTGGACAATAACTGGAGGCGCGATTACGAGAGAATGGTAGATAAAACCTACGCTTACGTGCCCGAAACACAGCGCGTGGTGTACCCACTCCTGGTAGATGGAAAGCCCGTATTCGATACCAGCGGAAACAAAACCGGTCTCTCCGTAGGCGTCCACGTCCGCGAGAAAAAAGTGGCCGATCTCTACGGCATTATGAACCGCACCTTCCTTGCTTCTTCATACGATACAGTGCCCACGGAAGCAGACATCAAAGAGTACCTCAGCAAGCAGAAGGATTATCCCGGCGATACCGTGATGACCACCCCTGCAGGCGAGAAGGTGACTGTGACATCTTTGACTCTGGGCAATCCTGTCCTGGCTCACTCCATCTATTACCGGTACCAAAATAACACGAGCGAGGAACTCGTGGTCCCCTCTCTCATCTTCCCCATCAACGACACGACCAATCTCCCCTACCTCTACCGCAGACAGATTGTAGTTCCACTCCTGAAAGAATTATTGGAAATGCCGGATCCAGGCGTGGCAGTTCCTTTGGATACGGAAGTAGCGCCAAGAGGATAAAAGTTCTCCATCAAAAAGCCCCAGCAATGGGGCTTTTTAAATAAAAAAAACTTCCTTATTCCTAATCCCAAATCCCCAACCCCCAATCCCTACACCACACACTTCCCACAATACCCATAAAACTCCAAAGAATGTCGCAGTACCGTGAACCGATTATTCTTCGTAATCTTCTTCTCGATGGCATGCAGTTCATCTTCCATCGTCACATCTTCCACTGCCTTGCACTTCACGCACACCAAGTGATGATGATGCGGCAAAGAAGCCAGCTCGTAGCGCTGGACTCCGTCTTGGAACGATACCGATTGCAATAGTCCCTGTTCCTCGAGGAAAGCTAATTCACGGTAGACCGTGGTTTGATTGGCATCGATTTTCTTTTTCTTCAGGCGCTTCGACACATCCAGAGCGGACATCGGTTCACAATCATCATCAAACATTCCCACGATGTGCTTGCGGGCGTTCGTCATGCGAAATCCCCTGCTCTTCAGGGTATCGATCATATCATCGTAGAGACTGGTCATATAGCCACATGATACTGCAAGTCATTTGCTTTTGCCAGAGTGATTATTTTGCGCTCATAAGTGATTTTTAAGCGCATGGTAGATTCCCGTACAGTCAATATCGCTTTTTACTAGCAGCTTGCATGCCCCGAGTTGTCTCACTTCCTCTTCTTCCAAATTCAGATTGGTCATGACAATCACCGGTATCTTTTTTTTCTGTTCCTTCATGAATTCCAGTACATCAAATGCTCCATCAATAGGATAGGGAAACTCCAGTAAAATGCCATCAGGAGTCTTTTTCGCCAGTAGTGATAGTGCATCCTGCGCCAAGGCTACATGTTCGGCATGTATCTGATGTTCCTCCAGTTCTTCGCAGATCATCTTTCGAAGGAGCGGGTCTTGCTCCACTACGACTACGGTTGGATGAGAAGACATGAAGAGGAAGAGAATAAGCTAATTATGAGACGCCTATACCGCGGAAATATGACATATTTTTTGAGTACAAAGATTGATCTTGTATTTGCAATTCACTTGCATTAAGATCTCTTTGCACGGCGGGGCGTTCGAACATGTCGCCGTTCGGTTCTCTTCTTTTCTCTTTATATACATGAATCTACGCATCATTGCCGCACTGGCTCTTTCTGCACTCTGTGCCGGCTGCACTGTTACTCCTCCGGAGTCAGACATTGTGTCTGTCAGTGCGTCCATTTATCCGCTTGCATTCCTGGCACAAGAAGTTGGAAAAGGTGCTACGAATGTGAGGCAGATCACTGCTGCCGGACTGGAACCGCATGATTTTGAACCGACACCGGCAGATATCGCCGCCATCCGTGCTTCAAAGATACTGCTCTTCAATGGCAGTGTGGACGCATGGGCCGAGGAGATTGCTGCAAATGCATCAGAAAAAAATATCCTCGCCATTCGTATGATGGATCATGTTCCCCTGCTTCATTTGGAAGAAGAGCCTCAGGAAGAAGAATATGCGGACCACGAAGATCACGGCACCGTAGATCCACACATCTGGCTGGACCCTGTGCTGATGCAAACACAAACGGCCGTTATCCGCGATGCGTTTATTCAAGCGGATCCAT
This sequence comes from uncultured Candidatus Peribacteria bacterium, assembly GCA_964628805.1. Classification (GTDB taxonomy): domain Bacteria; phylum Patescibacteriota; class Gracilibacteria; order Peribacterales; family Peribacteraceae; genus CAZVOK01. Next base: position 4,027 of record CAZVOK010000013.1, read on the forward strand.
CGAATACTCAGGTGTACACAAGCAATGCTATGTCCCTCACACAAAAATTTGCCGCACTCGATGCATCGTTCACAAACGGATTACAATCCTGCGCCTTGAAAGAAATCGTCGTGTCTCATAATGCATTTCAGTACTTGTCCGCTCGATACGGATTCAAAACTGTCGCCATCGCAGGGTTATCACCTGAAGAGGAACCTTCCGCAAAACGTTTGGCTGAAATTGCCGACATCGTGAAGGAAAAAAACATTCAGTATATTTTCTTCGAGAGCCTCATGGATCCCAAGCTCTCCGACACCATCGCGCAGGAAACAGGAGCACAGACACTGGTGCTGCATCCCCTGGAAGGTTTGAGTAGCGAAGAAGTAGAAAAAGGGGCAACATATTTTTCAGTGATGGAACAAAATCTGAAAAACCTTCGCACCGCCATGCAATGTCAGTAAGTACCCCTGCCATCGACGCGCACGATGTGAACTTCCATTACGAAGGAGATTCCGTATTGGAACATGTGTCGTTTGACTTGGCCGTGGGAACGTATGCGGGAATTTTGGGACCAAACGGAGGCGGCAAAACCACGCTCATGAAGCTCATTTTAGGGCTTCTGCAACCCGTTTCCGGAAGCATCACTGTCTTTGGCAAAACGCCAGTGCAGGCACGCAAAAACGGCCGCATCGGGTACGTGCCGCAGAGAGTGGTACAGGCGGACTATTCGTTTCCCATTACCGTTGAAGAGGTCGTGAAAAGCGGCCTTACGTCACGGCACACGTTCGGGCTTTTTTCCGATGCCGAAGACCGCAAGGCGATTGCGGAAGCAATTCGTACCACAGATATCACGTCACTTCAGTCCCGTCTCATTGGTGAACTATCCGGAGGCGAACGCCAGAAAGTATTTATTGCACGAGCACTTGTCTCCAATCCCAAGATGCTGATCTTGGATGAACCGACCACTGGAGTAGACATCGCGTCGCAGGAACGATTTTATGCCCTCTTGAAAGAACTCAATACATCGATGGGCCTCACGATTCTGCTGGTGTCACACGACATGGAAATACTCTCCAAAGAAGTGAAAGAAGTTCTGTGTGTGAATAGAACTGTTGTGTGCGATAGAACGTCGCACGGGGTGCTGAATAAAGAAACCATCGAGGCGCTCTACGGCAAAGAAGTCTCCCTTGTTCATCACCATCACTGATCATGTTCGAGATTTTCCAGTACGACTTCATGGTCCGGGCCTTCATCGCAGGCACCGTGGCGGCGCTGGTGGCACCGGCGATCGGCATCTTTCTTGTGACACGTCGGTACTCCTTTATGGCCGATGCACTCTCGCACGTGTCTTTGGCAGGAGTGGCCATCGGCTACCTCACAAACACGCAGCCGATTCTGATTGCGGTGATTACCACGGTGATCGCGGCGCTCTGCGTAGAAGAACTTCGTTCCAGGAAAAAAGCGCTCGGCGAATCGGCCTTGGCGCTCTTTTTATCCGGAGGATTGGCGCTCTCGGCTGTCCTCCTGGGACTGTCCAAAAATGCCGGCCCCTCTGTGAGCAGCATTCTTTTTGGAAGCATCACCACTGTTACTATCTCAGACCTCTGGTACATCTGCACGCTTGGATTCGTCGTACTCTTCATCATCGCCCTGCTCTACAGGCAGCTCGTCTCTATTTCCATCGATGAAGAGCTCGCCAAGGCCAGCGGCCTGCATGTGACGGCCGTGAATAGAATCATCGTCATCATGGCGGCAGTGACTGTGGCACTGACTATGAGAATTGTGGGAGTGCTCCTCGTAGGTGCACTGATGGTGATCCCCGTACTGGCAGCCATGCAGTTTCGGCTGAGTTTTCTTTCTACATTGCTGCTGGCGCTCACATTCTCTCTTCTCTCAGTCATCGCAGGACTGTTCACGTCCTACTACGTGGGAACCGCAAGTGGCGGAACGATTGTGCTCATTGCCTTGGGATTGTTCCTCTTGAGCACGACCGTGGGACGAAAATAAGAGTACCCTTCTGCTTACTTTGATTTTGTGCTATTGATTTCCTTCGCAGCGTCTTTCAGAAATTTCAGTTCTTTCGCGGAACGTTCTACTCTATAAAACCCGCACCCAGGGAAAAACTCCACGTCGGCATCCCCCAAGGCCATATCCCACAAAAGATTCACTCCCAGGTCATCCGCTGCGTAGTGATTCAGCTGGATGATATTGATGTGATGCTTTTTAGCCGCGTCCGTCCATTCTTTGGTGGAATGCATCACGAGGATCGTTCCCACTCCTGCAGCCGCTTGCTCTTCTATGAAGTCCGCAGGCCCATCGGTACCGCCCGTAATGCCCGTAGGAGCCAGCCTACCGGTTCTGTTTTTCTCCGAGCAGTTAATGAGCAGTGGTGGCAGACCGTTTTTCGCGTAGTGAAAAAATTCAGGGATATCCAGGAGGGCACTTCGAAGCTCGCCGATATTTTCATAACTTCCCTGACACACGCCTTTCTCTAAAAATTGATACACCATGTTGTCTCCCGGAGTGTGGCAACAGAAGCCCGGGAACTTCAGAAGCTCCGCCGTGCGCTGCCACTCAAAAATATTATCTCCATGAGATTTAATGCGCGTCTCTTCTATGGTTCCTTCTATCTCCTGCTCCGCTTGTACCACGGGAACACCGTACTTGCGATACATCTCCACCTGTAAGTACATGTCATTCGGCATTTCAAAGGACGCTCGCCCTTGTGGGTGATGAAGAAACAGCGCATCGATCTTTTTCCCGCGCTCACGCAGACGGTCCGCTACCAAAATCTGCTCTACATCCACATCAATCCCCACAAACATCGTCTTCACTTCTTCGTTTCCTTTTCCCGTGAGGATTCTGGAATCATGAAAAGGGTTCCACGTTCGCTCTTCATCCAAGAGTTCTTTCTCCCGACCTTTCGCTTCTTTCCATTCTTTTTTCTTCTCTTCCAGAAGTCGTTCCAATTCTTCTCGCGTGCGAATGTCAAAATCCATTCCTGTCTCTATGCAGCGCTTAAATATCTCTTTGAGCTTCATACGGTAGGCGGAGGAGAAGTACGGGATGTGAGACGCACGGGGGTCTGCAGTCTTACGGATCATTTATAAACGGCCTATGAACGCTTTCGGGCTGCGGTAAAACTAGAGTAATGAACACATTTTTTGATCAAAAAGAAAGATCTGACAAGGATATGCGTCATACAGGTGTCTCTATTTCTTTTCCTTTTCATTGTTATGAAAAAATATCTTACCGCAACGGCGCTTGTGACAAGTTCACTCTTCGCCTTGCCAGTACTCGCTCAAGTGAGCAGTTCCTCTGATGCAAGCTCCGCCGCTTCTAGCGTAGATGCTGCCGTTGTCTCTTCCGCTGCAAGTTCCGCCATGAGCAGCATGATGTCATCCTCTTCCAGGAGCAGCCAGGCTAGCTCTGCTGCCTCATCTGTCTCCGTACTGATTGAGTCCGATTCATCTGTTTTTCAAACATATGAATCTTCATCCGCCGCAGTAGTGGAAGAAGATAACGAGGTTCTCTCCACAGAGTCCGATATATCCGGATCTGCAGATGAGGAAGACACCATCCCAACAGGTCTTCCAAACACAGGAGCAGGAGGAATGGCTGAGTAATTTCTCCACTTTTACCAGATGAGATCGCTCTTCACACGAAAGCACTACCGGAGTCTCGCAGCCACCACTGCGGGACTCTGCGTTTTTGCAGTACTGTTTCTGGGGCTGCAGCTTCAGCTTGCCTCCCCTACTTCGGCATTGTCGTCTTTGCCTGGGAGAATCATCACGAAGATAGATCCTTTCTCAAGTCCCAAACCTCATGCAGCAGAACCTGTGCGTTTGACGGTTCCCAGCGTGAAGATCGACGCACCCATTGAGAAAGTAGGCCTCACGAAAACCGGTGAAATGGATGTACCCAAAAATTATGATAACGCCGGATGGTTTGAGCCTGGAACAAAGCCAGGCGAACAAGGAAACTCCGTCATCGCCGGGCACTTAGACTCCAAAACAGACGCAGCGGCTTTCTGGAATTTGAAAAAAGTGAAAGCAGGAGAAGATATTTTTGTGGAAGATGCAGAAGGAGTCACACATCACTTTCAGGTACAGAGGATCGAAACGTATGACGCAGACAGCGCACCCATAGAAGAAATTTTCGGGAAGACCGATGGCGTGCATTTGAATCTCATCACGTGCGGAGGGACGTGGAATAAGAGTACTGGGAAGTATGAGGAGAGGGTGGTGGTGTACGCGGAGTTGGCTGGGGATTAGGAACTAGTGTACTAGGAACTGGGGACTAGGATTGTCGTCTTTGCCAATGTCTCCCTCTTGTCCAAACCAGATCCTACTACCCGCGTGGAGGGAACAGCTTACGGGAACAACCCAAAACCACCCTCCTTCGTCTGTG